>CAZHKS010000011.1:0-102358 GCA_964533095.1 uncultured Thiobacillus sp.
CCGGCTGCACCGTATTGTAGGCACGCGCCAGACGGGTGATGGAGTCGAGCAGGATGACCACGTCCTTCTTGTGCTCGACCAGGCGCTTGGCCCGTTCGATCACCATTTCGGCGACCTGGACATGGCGGCTGGCGGGTTCGTCGAAAGTCGAGGCGACCACTTCGCCACGCACGGTGCGGCTCATCTCGGTGACTTCTTCCGGGCGCTCGTCGATCAGCAGCACGAACAGGACGACTTCCGGATGGTTGGAACTGATGGCGTGGGCGATGTGCTGCAGCATCACCGTCTTGCCGGATTTGGGCGGCGCCACCAGCAGACCGCGCTGACCCTTGCCGATCGGTGCGACGATGTCGATCACGCGGCTGGTGATGTTCTCCTCGGCCTTGATGTCGCGCTCCAGTTTGAGCGGCTTGTCCGGATGCAGCGGGGTGAGGTTCTCGAACAGGATCTTGTTCTTGCTGGCTTCGGGCGGCTCGCCGTTGATCAGGTCGAGCTTGGTCATCGCCGAATAGCGCTCGCCGTCCTTGGGCGTGCGGATCTCGCCCTCGATCTTGTCGCCGGTGTGCAGGTTGAAGCGGCGGATCTGCGAGGGCGATACGTAGATGTCGTCGGTGTTGGCGAGATACGAGGACTCCGGCGACCGCAGGAACCCGAAGCCGTCCGGCAGCACTTCCAGCACGCCATCGCCATAGATGCTTTCTCCGCGCTTGGCCAGCGTCTTCAGGATGGTGAAGATCAGTTCCTGCTTGCGAAAACGGTTGGCGTTGTCGATGCCGCTGGCGGCGGCGATTTCGAGAAGCTCGGTGATGGGTTTTTGCTTGAGTTCGGAAAGGTGCATGGGATGGGCCTGAGTGGGCTCGCTTGAAAGAGCCGGACGTGAGGAAGGAGCGAAGCCGGACGGTGCTGCTATGCGGCGGCGCGCCGATGCGCCGTCCGGATGAAACAGGTTAGATGTTGCTGTCGACGAAAGCGGTGAGTTGCGATTTGGACAGGGCGCCGACCTTGGTGGCTTCGACGTTGCCGTTCTTGAAGATCATCAGGGTGGGGATGCCGCGGATGCCGAACTTGGGCGGCGTGGCCTGGTTTTCGTCGATGTTGAGCTTGCAGACCTTGAGCTTGCCGGAATACTCTTTGGCGACTTCATCGAGGATCGGCGAGATCATCTTGCAGGGACCACACCAGTCTGCCCAGTAATCCACCAGCACGGGCACGCCGGCCTGCAGGACCTCCTGCTCGAAAGAGTCGTCGGATATGTAATGAACATGTTCGCTCATCGGTGAAGCTCCTAGTTTAGAAGTAGGGTGGCCGGATATGGCCTGGACGGTTTGGGAAGGTGGTAATGCTGGAAAATTCGGTTTTGTGCCGATATGCTACATCAAAATTGCCGCCTGCAAGCATCCGGGCATTTCTCAACTCATCTGGGTAATTACGAATGACATACGTTGTAGCCGACGCCTGCGTGAAGTGCAAATATACCGATTGTGTCGATGTCTGTCCGGTCGACTGTTTCCATGAGGGCCCCAATTTCCTCGTCATCGACCCCGAAGAGTGCATCGACTGCACCCTGTGCGTGGCCGAATGCCCGGTCGAGGCCATCTTTGCCGAAGACGACGTGCCGGATGACCAGCGCGCCTACATCGCGCTCAACGCCGAGCTCGCCAAGGTGTGGAAGGTCATCATCGAGAAGAAGGACGCGCTGCCCGACGCTGACGAGTGGGCCGGGGTCAAGGACAAGCGCCAGTATCTGGAGCGCTGACGCGCTTGGAAACCCTGGGCGGGCGCGCACTGCCGCACGCCGTCGCCCGCCACCTGCTCGAGCGGCACGCCGACCGTCTGCCCGATCTCTCCGGTCTGACGGTGCTCGTCCCCAACCATCGCGCCGGGCTCGATTTTGCCCGCGCTCTGGCACAGGAGGCCGGCCGGCCCGTTCTGATCCCGCCGCGCATCACCCCGCTGAAAAGCTGGGCCGAAGGCCTGGGCGACGGCCGCGCCGAACCCCAGGCGCAGCGGCTGGCGCGCCTGCATGGCGTGCTTCGCCACGAGAAATGGCTGGGCGCGGTCGACAAGTGGGCGCTCGCTAACGAACTCCTGCAACTGGCCGACGAACTGTCTGCCGCGCGACTCGGCGGCGCCATCGGTTCGCGCATCCGTGCCCTGCAAGGCGGGATCCTCGACCGCGAAACCGCGCTGATCGAAGCCGTGTGGCAGACGCTCAACACCGACGGCAGCGATCCACAGGCACGCTATGCGCGCGCGCTCGATAACCTGCTGGGCCAGATCCAGGCCGCACCGCAGCCTGTCTACGGCTATGCGCTGGGCACGCTCACCGCCGTCGAACAGCAGTTTCTCGCGCGCTGTGCCGAACTTGTCCCGCTCACGCTGTTCGGACAGGCCACGGATGCCCGCGATGGCGTGGCCTTCGCCCTTCGGCAAGCCTGGCAGCTGACCGAACCGCCACTGCGTGAACGCGCTGCCCTGCTGACGGAGCGCCACCCCGTCTCGCCCCTGCAGACCCGCATCACGCTCAGTCCGGCACCGCATCTGGAAGCCGAAGCGCGCGCCGTCACCACCTGGGTGGCCAACCAGGTGCAGGCCGGCCGGCGCGACATTGCGCTGATCGCGCTCGACCGCGAAACTGCCCGCCGGGTGCGCGCGCTGCTCGAGCGCATGGACGTGCTGGTGGCCGACGAAACCGGCTGGACACTGTCGACCACCACCGCCGCCGCCGTGATCGACCGCTGGCTGGAATGCGTGGCAAACGACTTTCCGCATGTCGAATTGCTCGACCTGCTGAAATCGCCGTTCGTGCTGGGCGCACCCGCCGCGCGGCAGGACCGCGTGCTCGCCTTCGAACTGGCCCTGCGCCGGCACGGCGTGTCGCAGGGCATGGCCGACATGCGGCGGCTGGCGCACGGCGAATTCGGCGCGCCTCCCGACTGGCTGACCGCACTGGCCGACGCCCGGCAGGATTTCCCCCAGACCCGTGCGCCGCTGGCGGTCTGGCTCGCCCGCCTCGCCGACAGCCTCGACACGCTGGATGCCACCACGCCGCTCAGGGCCGACGCCGCCGGCGCCGGCGTACTCGACACGCTCGACAGCCTGCGCCGCGACCTGGCGGACGACAGCGAAAAATACGGCTTCGCCGAATGGCGGCGCTGGCTCAACCTGGCGCTGGAGTCGGAAAGCTTCATCGACGCCAGCGTCGCCAGCCCCCTCGTGCTGACCTCGCTGCCCGCTGCGCGCGGCCGCCTGTTCGACGCCGTGGCGGTGATCGGCGCCGACGCCCGCCACCTGCCGGCGCGCCCCGCGCCCGGCCTGTTCAGCCAGGCCACCCGTGCACAGCTCGGCCTGTCGACGGCCGCCGACGAAGCGCTCGCCGCCACCGCCGACCTGATGCAGCTGCTGGCCCAGGGACCGGCGCTTTTGAGCTGGCAGGCCTGGCACAACGACGAACCCAACCCCGCCTCGCCGCTGGTGCTGCGGCTGCAGGCCCTGCATCGGGCGGCCTGGGGCATGGCCCTGCCCGCCCAGGTCGTTGGCGAGCCACCCGCACAGGCAAGTCCGCCGACCGATGCCAGCACACAGCCCGCACCCACGGTAGCCGCAGCGAACCTGCCGCGCCAGTATTCGCCCACCGCGTATCAGACCCTGCTCGACTGCCCCTACCGCTTTTTCGTGCGCAGCGTGCTCGACATCCGCGAACTCGACGAAGCCGACGAGGCGCTCGACAAGAGCGACTACGGCAACGCCCTGCACCGCATCCTCAAGGCCTTCCATGACAGCGCCCCGCCACCGCAGCACGACACCGCGCTGGCCCGCCTGCGGGACCTGTCCGCCGCCGAATTCGCCACGCTGCCCGCCTGGACCGCAGCCGCCTGGCGCAGCCGCTGGGAGAAAATCCAGCCCGCCTATGTCGACGCCTGGCTGGACCGGGTCGGCGAGGGCTGGCACTACCAGTCGGGCGAAGCCGAGTTCGCCGTACCCTGCAACGTCGAAGGGCTGGGCGAGATCACCCTGAAAGGCCGCGTCGACCGCGTCGACGCAAAAGGCGAGGCCCGCACCGTCATCGACTACAAGACCGGCGCTTCGCAGGGCCTGAAGAAAAAGCTCAGGCATCCCGCCGAAGCCGTCCAGCTGCCGTTCTATGCCTGGCTCGCCGAAGCCGCGGCCGCCTACCTGCCGATCAACGAAACGCCTGTCGCCGCGCTCGAACTCGACGGCGAAACCGACGTCGACGCCATCTGCCGCCGGCTGCCGGACCTGCTCGAGGCCATCGCTGCGGGCGCCGCGCTGCCTGCAGGCGGGATCGATGCTGTCTGCCAGTTCTGTGAAGCGCGCGGGCTGTGCCGCAAGGGAATGTGGCATGAATATGCCGCTGGATAACGCCGTCGCACTGTCCCCTGCCCGCTCGGCGGTGGTGGAAGCCTGCGCCGGCAGCGGCAAGACCTGGCTGCTGGTGTCGCGCATGCTGCGTCTGCTGCTGGCCGGGGCGGCGCCGTCGGAACTGCTGGCGATCACTTTCACGCGCAAGGCGGCGCAGGAGATGACCGACCGGCTGCATCAGTGGCTGCGGGTGCTGGCGCTGGAGGACGACGCGACGGTGCGCACGTTCCTGCGCGAACGCGCGGTGCCGGACGCCGAGGTCGATGCCCTGCTGCCGCGTGCACGCGGCCTGCTGGAGGCGGTGCTGACCGCGCAGCCGGGGCCGACGGTGACGACCTTCCACGGCTGGTTCCTTGATCTGCTGAAGCGCGCGCCGCTCGAAGCCGGGCTGCCGTGGGGCGCGCCGCTGCTGGAACGCGAAAGCCAGCTGCTGAACGAGGTGCGCGACCGCCAGGTCAACCGCTGGGCCGCCGCGCCGGATACCGCCGAAGGCGCCGCCCTGCTGGTGCTGCTGGCCGACATCGGCGAACACACCCTGCAGGCGCTGTTGAAGCGTTTTGTGCAGGCGCGCGCGGAATGGTGGGCCTATACCGACGGCGCTGCCGACCCCGTCGCGCATGCGCTGGGCCAGTTGCGGCCGCTGCTGCACGCCGATCTCGAGCATGATCCGGTGGCGGCATTCTGGGCCGACGACGTTATGGTGGCGCGGGTGAAGCGGGTGGGGCTGCTGCTCGAAAAGGGCAGCGACGCCGAACGCAAGACTAGCGCTGCCATTCTGCAGGCCGTGACCGATTCCGATATTGTGTGTTTGCGCGCACTCATCCTGAAAAAGGACGGCGGACGGCGGGTCAAGAAGGCCAATGCACCCACGCTGGCAGCCATGGGCACGGAAAAAGACGCGTATGTGCGAGATTACGAATCTCTGGAAATAGCGCTTGAAACGATCACCCGTATTCAAACGGACCAGCGCATCTGGGTCCTCAACCGTCACGGCCTGCTGCTCGGCCACGCGCTACTGACGGCCTATCAGGAGGCCAAGGCGCAGCAGGGCGTGATCGACTTTGCCGACGCAGAGTGGCAGGCCTGCCGCCTGCTCACCAGCGAGGAGCATGCGCCGGCGCTGGCGCTGAAACTGGACGCGCGCTACCGGCATCTGCTGCTCGACGAGTTTCAGGACACCAATCCGCTGCAATGGCGGGCGCTGTCGACCTGGCTGCTTGAGGCGCGCGGCGCCGACAGCGACATGACCGTATTCATGGTGGGCGACCCCAAGCAGGCGATCTACCGTTTCCGCCGCGGCGAGGCGCGGGTATTCGACGCCGCGGCGGATTTCCTGGCCGAGCATTTCGGCGCGCCGCGATTCAGCACCGACATGACGCGGCGGCTGGCGCCCGCGGTGGTGGCGGCGATCAACCCGGTATTTGCCGCCGTCGAGGGATTCGCCGCGCACAGTCCGGCGCCAGCCAATGCGGCACGTCCGGGCGCGGTACGCAGCCTGCCGGTCCGCGCGGAAAAAACCGCAGCGGAAGATGCCTTGGACGTCCTGCGCAACCCGCTCACCACGCCCCAGCCGGAAGCCGATGACCGCGCGGTGCACGAGGAAGCAAGGCAGTTCGCACGGCTGTTGCGTGACGAGGTGCTGGACCGCTGGGGGGTGACGGACAAGACCGGCTCGACGCGCGCGGCACGGCCCGGCGACGTCATGGCGCTGGTGCGAAAGCGCACCCACCTGCACCTGTACGAGCGCGAACTGGAATCCGCGCGCATTCCTTTCATCACCTCGCGCCGCGGCGGTCTGCTGCACGCACTGGAAGCGCAGGACATGATCGCGTTGCTCGAAACCCTGCTGCTGCCGCACGCCGACCTGAAGCTGGCACACGTACTGAAGAGCCCGGTCTTCGGCTGCAGCGACAACGAACTGCTGCGGGTGTTTGCGCCGCAGCCGGCGGGCGAAGCGCACGGCTGGGAGCGCCTCGTCGCTTTGGCGGGACAGCCGGATTGCCCGCTGCTGCTCGCGCGCGCGACACGGCTCCTGACCCGCTGGCGCGCGCACTGCGGCACGCTGCCGGTGCATGATCTGCTCGACCGCATGTATTTCGAGGGCGACCTCGAGGCGCGCTACGCCGCGGCCGTGCCGGAAGCGATGCGGCCGCAGGTGGCCGCCAACCTGCGCGCCTTCATGCAGCTGGCGCTGACGCAGGACGCCGGGCGCTATCCGACGCTGGCCGGCTTCATCCGCGAGCTGGCTTCGCTGATCGACGACGCCGATGCCGCGCCCGGCGAAGGTCTCGCGGCCGACGGCGAGAACGCTGTGCGGCTGCTGACCATCCACGGCGCCAAGGGGCTGGAGGCGCCGATCGTCTGGCTGCTCGGCGGCAGCGACCATCAGAAAGGGGAGAGCCATGCCGTGCTGGCGCCGTGGCCGCCCGAGGCTCCCCGGCCCGTGCACTTCTCGCTGTTCGGCCGGCAGGAAGAACGCGGCGCGTGCCGCGAAGCGTGGTTCGAGGAAGAAGCGATGCTGGCGCAGCGCGAATCCGACAATCTGCTGTACGTGGCGCTTACCCGCGCCCAGCAGGCGCTGATCGTGAGTGGCGGCGCCGACAGGAACGCCTGGCTGCAGCGCGTCGATGCGGCCTGGCAGGACATGGGCCTGCCTGCCGACCTGCCGGTCGCCGCCGCGCGGGAACCGGACCGCCTCATGCCGCCGGCCCGCATCGACGCTCCGGCGGTCGGGCAGCGCGTCGCCACGCCAGGGACGAACCTGGCTGCGGCAAGCGGAGAACTGTTCCACGCCTGCCTGGAACACTACGCACCGCCCGGTGTGCCGCGCGATTTGCCGACGCTGGCGACGCGCCTGGGACTGGCGGCCACGCTCGACGCCATCGCGTCCGCCGCCCGCACGCTGCTGACCCAGCCGCATCTGGCGCGCTTCTTCGACCCGAAACACTATCGCCGCGCATTCAGCGAGTTGACGCTGCTCGATGGCAACGGGCGCCAGCAGCGGCTCGACCGCGTGGTGGAATTCGACGATTCGGTATGGCTGATCGACTACAAGACGGGCGACGACAGCCGCAGCCTGACCGGCGCCGAACTGGCCGAACGTCATCGTGCGCAACTGGCCGGTTATCAGATCCTGCTCGCGGGGCTCTACCCCGACAAGCCCCTCCATGCCGCGCTGCTGCTGGCCGACGGGCGGCTGGTCGCCCTGAACGGCGCCCCAACAAACGGCACTCACAGCCATGAGGATATTTCGCCTTGATTGATAAACCTTTTTCCGAATCCTGCGTACAAAACCGCGAGCCCATCCTGGCAGTTTTGCGCGAGATCTTCGCCGACCGCAGCCATGTGCTCGAAGTCGGCAGCGGCACCGGGCAGCATGCCGTGTATTTCGGTGCCGAACTGCCGCATCTGCGCTGGCAGACCGCCGACGTTTCCCTGCACCATGCGGGAATCCAGCTATGGCTGGCCGAAGCGGGACTGGACAACGTGCTGCCGCCGCTGCCGCTCGACGTCAACCAGAGCACCTGGCGCGACGGCCGCTACGACGCGGTGTTTTCGGCCAACACGCTCCACATCATGAGCTGGCCCGAGGTGGAAAAATTTTTCGGGGGCGTCGGCGAGGTACTGCAAGCTGGCGGCGTCCTCGCGGTTTACGGCCCGTTCAACTACGACGGCCGCTACACGTCGGAGAGCAATGCCCGCTTCGACGCCTGGCTGAAGGCTCGCGACCCGGCCTCGGGCGTGCGCGACTTCGAGGCCGTGGATGCACTGGCACGTGCGCAGGGACTGGTTCTGCAGCAGGACATCGCCATGCCGGCGAACAACCGCACGCTCGTGTGGCGCAAGATTTGAGACGAATTTATCCCGATGGCGGCTTTGTCTTGCGGGGGCCTTTGCTATAACTCAACCATCTTGAGGTTGGGGAACACGCATGCGCATCGCCGAATTGATCCAGCGCTGGGGCCAGGAGGGACACGCGCGCGCGGACGTGCGCGCCTATACCGTTCACTTGCCGCTGCGCGACGCCGCCCGCATCGAAGCGCTGCACGTGATGTACCCCGGTCGCAGCGACTCGCAACTGATAGCCGACCTGATCCGTGCCGCGCTCGACGAGCTCGAGGTCGCCATGCCCTACATTCCGGGCAACCGCATCATCGCTGAAGACGACTACGGCGATCCGATCTATGAGGATCTCGGCCCCACCCCGCAGTTCTATTCCTTGTCGCACGAAATCCTGCGCCGGCTGGCCGGCCCGTCGACGCTGGGCAAATAGCTGTCGAATTAATTTACAGGCCAGGCTGCTTCGCGTGGTGCAAACCAGACAGCGCATTGTTTCTTAGGGTGTTTATTTCCTGGCACGACGATTGCTGTTCTCCCTGGCACAACAACTCCAACTGCGGAAATCATGTACCTCGGCCCGGCTTTTCTCTTCGCTGCATTTGCCAGTCTGTTCTATGTTCCAGGCTTTCTGGACATGCCCCTGGGCATGCTCACCTCACGCCAGCTCATCTCGGAAATGCTGTTTTTCGTGTTTGGCCTGATTGCATTGGCCTCGCTGGCGCGCTCGATCGAGTTCGATCCGGTGTGGCCGTGGCGGCCCGGGTTCCGCCGCCTGATGAACCTGCTGCTGGGTCGGACACAGTAAGCCACGCCATCAATTTGCCGGCGGCCCGGCATAAAATAGCGGCTTTCCGTTCTGCCAAGCCGCCATGCCCGTCAAGCTTACCGCCCTCGACCCAGACTCGCTGCATCCCGTTGCCGGGATACGCCTCGGCATCGCCTCCGCCGGCATCAAGAAGCCGGGGCGGCGCGACATCACCCTGATCGAACTTGCGGCAGGCAGCCAGGTCGCCGGCGTATTCACGCAAAACCGCTTCTGCGCCGCCCCGGTCACGCTGTGCAGGCAGCACCTGACGACAGGCACTATCCGCGCGCTGGTGATCAACACCGGCAACGCCAACGCAGGCACTGGCGAAGAAGGCCTGAACCGCGCGCGCCGGACCTGCGAAGCCGTGGCGCAACTGATGGGGTGCGAAACACACAACGTGCTGCCGTTTTCCACCGGGGTGATCCTGGAACCGCTGCCGGTCGACAGGATCCTGCCGGCGCTGCCCGCCGCTCAGGCCGACCTCGCGCCCAGCCACTGGTCGGAAGCCGCGCACGCGATCATGACCACCGACATCGTCGCCAAGGGCGCTTCGCGCCAGGTATCGATCGGCGGCAGGACGGTCACGGTGACCGGCATCGCCAAGGGCTCCGGCATGATCCACCCCAACATGGCGACCATGCTGGGCTTTGTTGCAACCGATGCGGCGATTGCGCCCGCCCTGATGCAGCAGCTTGTGAAAGAGGTGGCCGACGTGTCGTTCAACTGCGTCACCGTCGACGGCGACACCTCGACCAACGACAGCTTCATCCTCATCGCGACCGGCCAGGCTGGCAACGTCGTGATCAGCGAGGCGGCGAGTGCCGATTATGCAGTGCTCAAGACGGCCTTGAGCGAGGTGGCCATCGAGCTGGCTCAAGCGATGGCGCGCGACGGCGAGGGCGCGACCAAGTTCATGACCATCACCGTCGAAGGCGGGCGCGACCGCGCCGAATGCAAGCAGATCGCCTACGCCATTGCGCGCTCTCCGCTGGTCAAGACCGCCTTCTTCGCCAGCGACCCCAATCTCGGCCGCATTCTCGCCGCAATCGGATACGCCGGCGTCGCCGACCTTGATGTCAACGCGTTGCAGGTATATCTGGGCGACGTGCTGGTGGCCGAAAAGGGCGGGCGTGCCACGAGCTACACCGAAGCGCAGGGTGCGACCGTGATGCGCGAATCCGAGATCACGGTGCGCGTCGTCCTCAATCGCGGCAGTGCGGATGCCACCGTGTGGACCTGCGATTTTTCCTACGACTACGTCAAGATCAACGCGGAGTACCGCACCTGATGCCATGAGCGTGCAGCTGACCGTCGAGCAGACCGCCTTCCTGCAGGGACCGACGTCGATGAACGTCGGCGCGGTGGGGCGCGATGGCTGGCCGTGCGTGAGCCGGGCGCAGGGCATCATGGTGGCGCGCGACCGGCACGCGGTGACCGTATTGCTGTCGGCCAGCCGCGGGGGCGCGGTGATCGACGCGCTCGACGCGGGCAGCGGGATCACGCTGGTGGTCAGTCGCCCGTCCACCCATACGACCCTGCAGCTCAAGGCGGCCGGCGCAACGCGGGCGAAGGCCGGTGCCGCGCATCGCGCGTGCAGTGCGCGCTGCGTGGCGGCTTTCGCCGGTGAACTGATGGCGCTGGGCTACGGCACAGGGCTGGAACAGGCGCTTGCCACCCTCCTGTCCACGGATGATCTGGTGGCGCTGCGCTTCGCGCCGGAAATCGTATTCGACCAGACGCCCGGACCCGACGCCGGACGCGTGCTGGCGCGCGCATGAAAATTTCGCTCGAGTCGCTGCGTCCCTGCCTCGACGGCGCGATTCCTGCCGTCGTCGCCACCAGCGCCCCGGACGGCACCCCCAACGTAGCCTATGCCTCGCAGGTGCATTACGTCGACGCCGAACACGTGGCGCTGTCGTACCAGTTCTTCAGCAAGACGCGCGAGAACGTGCTCGCGCATCCCTACGCGCAGGTGCAGGTGATCGAGCCCGGCAGCTTTCGCCACTTCCGGCTCAAGCTGCATTACCAGCGTACCGAAACCGAGGGCCCGCTGTTCGAATACATGAAGGCGCAGCTTGCCGGCATCGCCGCGCAGACCCGCATGGACAAGGTGTTCTTGCTGCGCGGTGCGGACATCTACCGGGTGCTCGACATCGAGTCCGTCGACCCCCACATTCCGCCCGCGCCCGCGCCGGCCGATGCGCTCTTGAATCTGAGGCGCACGCTCGATCTGCTGGGCGACGCAACGGAACTGTCGGATCTGGCCGACCATGCGCTCACCGCGCTGACCCCCGGCTTCGGCATCCATCATGCGCTGCTGCTGATGCTGGACGAGGCCGGCGATGCGCTCTATACGCTGGGGAGCCTCGGCTACCCGGATTCCGGGATCGGCGCCGAGGTGAAGGTCAGCGAAGGCATCATCGGTGTCGCCGCGCGTGAACGCATTCCCATCCGCATCAACTACCGCACGGGCGACTATGCCTACCAGGCGGCGATACGCGCGACGAATGCGACCGAACCGCGCATCCCCCTGCCGATGCTGGCCAATCCGCACAGTCGGATCGCCGTGCCGCTGATTCATGGTGGCCGGGTCCTGGGCGTGCTCTATGCCGAAAGTGAACACGACGCCTTTTTCAGCCACGCCGACGAGGACGCGCTGGTCGTCTACGCCCGCCACCTCGCCGCGCTCGTCGCGCAGGCCGCGTGCGAACCCGACGACGTCGAGCCCGTGCACGCCGTGCCCGCCGCGTGCCCCAGCGGCGCACCGCTCGCGGTCCGTTACTTCGCCTCCGACCACAGCGTCTTCATCGACAACGACTACCTCATCAAGGGCGTGGCCGGCAGCATTCTGTGGACGCTGCTCAACGAACACGCCAGCAATGGCCGCCGCGATTTCTGCAATCGCGAACTACGGCGCGACCCGCGCCTGCCGCTGCCCGATTTCGGCGACAACCTGGAAACGCGCCTGATCCTGCTGCAGCGCCGACTTGCCGAGCGCTGCCCGGCGATCGCACTGGAAAAGACCGGCCGCGGCCGCTTCCGGCTGAATATCGGCCGGCCGCTGCAGCTCAACGCCTGACCCTTCGTCAGGACGCTACGAGCACCTCGCGGCCGACCGCGGCTTCGCCCAGCATGCCCCGCACCGCCTGCACCACCGCCTCTGCGGTCGGCAGCGCGGCCTGCTCCAGCACCCACGAGGACGCGCCCGGCGCGTCCGGCCCGGTCAGTCGCACCACCGGTGCGCACAAGGCATCGAATGCCCGGGTGGCGGCCAGCGCGGCCAGTTCAGCCGCCATGCCACACAGGCCGCTGGCCTCGGTGACGACGACGAGCCGCCCGGTCTTGCGTACCGAGTTCAGCACCGTCGCCTCGTCGAGCGGCTTCAGGGTGCGCAGATCGATCACCTCGGCGGCGATGCCCTGCGCCTGCAATTGTGCGGCCGCCTGCGAGCATACTTCGACCGTCTTGGCGTAGCTCACCAGCGTCACGTCGGTGCCGGCACGGCGCACGGCGGCCTGGCCGAGCGGCACGATGTGGTCAGCCACATCGGGCACCTCGCCCTCCTGATGCAACAAGGCCAGATCGCTGAAGAACAGCACCGGGTTGTCGTCACGGATAGCGGCCTTGAGCAGGCCCTTGAAATCCGCCGCGGTCGACGGCATTACCACCTTCAGGCCGGGCGCGTGCGCGAACATCGCTTCCAGGTTGTGGTTGTGCTGCGCGCCGACGCACCAGCCGCTGCCGGTCATGCTCATCGCGACCAGCGGGAACTCGAACTGCCCGCCCGACAGGTAGCGCAGCTTGCCGGCGCTGTTGACCAGCGCGTCCATGGCATAGGCGAGGAAGGGCGCGAACAGCAGGTCGATGACCGGCCTGAGACCGCTGGCGGCGGCGCCCACCGCGGTGCCGGCGATGATGGCCTCCGCCAGCGGGGTATTGCGCACGCGTGCCGTGCCAAAATCCTGCACCAGGTCACGGCGCTTGGTGGCGACGCCTTCGCCCATCAGGAACACGCGTTCGTCGCGCCGCATTTCCTCGGCGAGCGCCTGGTGGATCGCCTGTTCGATCGTCATGCGGGTCATGGCTGGGCTCCTTGTTCGGCATACACGTTGCGGGTGAGCGTGCACGGGTCGGGCCAGGCGCTCGCCTGCGCGAAGGCCATGGCCGCCTCGATGCGCGCGGCGACCTGCTCGTGCAATTGCGTCAGGTTCGCCGCGTCGAGCGCGCCCTGCGCGAGCAGCCGGTCGGCCTGGCGTTGCAGGGGATCGCGCGCCTGCCAGCTTGCGAGCTCTGCGGCATCGACATAGGCCTGGTCGTCGGGCTCGAAGTGGCCACGCAGCCGGTAGGTCACGAGCTCCAGGAAACGCGGCCGCCCGTCGGCACGGATCGCTGCGACCGCTTCGAGAGCGGCTGCATGCACCGCCTCGGCATCGTTGCCGTCGACCGTCGCAACCGGCAGCCCATGGCCCGCCGCCCAGTTGGCGATCGCATTGTCGGGCATGGTCTCGCGGCGGTGCACGAAAGCCTGCCAGTCGTTGTTCTCGCACACGAACAGCAGCGGCAGCTGCCACTGCACGGCGAGATTGAGCGACTCGTGGAAGATGCCTTCGCAGGCCGCACCGTCGCCGAAGAACACCGCGACGATCCCGCCCGGCTCGCCCTGTCCCATCTTCTGCGCCAGCGCCACGCCGGGGGCCATCGACAGCTCGCCGCCGACGATGGTCGAGGTGAGCACCACGCCGAGTTCCTTCACCGAGATGTGCAGGCTGCCGCTGCGGCCGCCGCAGTAGCCGTCGACGCGGCCCAGCACCTCGGCCATCAATCGGCCAGGGTCGGCGCCACGGGCGATCAGGTGGGCGGCGCTGCGGTGATTGGTGAGGATGCGGTCACGCGCGTCCAGCGCACCGATCACGCCGACGGCGCAGGCTTCCTGGCCGACGCTGGTGCAGGTGCCGGGGGCGGCGCTGCGCTGGAGCTCGACCAGCTTCTCCTCGTAGGCGCGAACCAGCAGCATCGTCTCCAGCCGGCGGACGGCATCGGTGGCCGTGTCGGCCGCGTTCACCGGGCCACCCGCGTCGGCAGGTTTTTCGGCATCATGTCGAGATAAGGCGTGGCCACCTTGCCGCCCGGCGGCACGTAGGCAGGCACGTCCCGGCCCTTCGCCCCCAGGCTGCGCACGTAGCGGTAGATCGCCTTGAGGTCGGCGTCGCTCATGGCCCGCAGCGAAGGTGCAGGCATCGGCGGCCGCATCGGCTGGCGCGCCCGCGCAAGCCAGGCCTTCTCGTCCATCTGCTGAAACAGAAGGCGCAGGTTGGCCGGGTAGGTCGTGCCCCACGGACCCTGCCAGCCCATCGCATCGCCGGTCAGCCACTCGGTTTCGGGCACCTGGCCATCTTTTTGCGCGTAGCCTGGAGTATGGCAATCGTTGCATCCCGAGGTCTGAATCAGGTAGCGGCCGTGCCGGATCTCGGCGGCGTCACCCTGTGCCCAGGCTGCAAGGGGGATCAGGCCGGCAAACAGTGCCCCCGCGATTTTCATGGATGTGTTCATGTTCTCTCCTTCCTCGTCAACCGGGCGAACAGTGCACCCGAACGAGCACGAGCTTAGGCAGATAGCCGATCGCGCGTTGATAAGTCTTTGCTAGCAGAAACCTAAATTTTTCCTAAGCCAGCGGCTAGAATCTGCGGATGACCGATCTTGCCGCCCTCCTGCCCCGCATCGAGCGACTGCTCGACCGCCTCGACCACGCCGCCGCGCCGCGCGACCTCGACTGGAAAGCCGTCCGTGCCGCACGCTGGGCCGCACAGACGGGGCAGCTCAAGCCCATCCTGCATCCGCAACGCGTGGCGCTGAAGGACCTGCTGGCGATCGACGAGCAGAAGCAGCTGGTGGATGCCAACACGCGCCAGTTCGTCGCCGGCAAACCCGCCAACAACGCGTTGCTGACCGGCGCGCGCGGCTGCGGCAAGTCTTCGCTGGTGAAGGCCGTGCACGCCAAATACGCGCCCAGGGGGCTGCGCCTGATCGAGGTGGACAAGGCCGGCTTGCCGCATCTCCCTGATCTGTTCGACCTGCTGGCGGACGCCGATTACCGCTTCATCGTCTTCATCGACGATCTCAGCTTCGCCGAACACGAGCCCGGCTACGCCAGCCTCAAGGCCGCGCTCGACGGCTCGCTGGCCGGCCCGTCGGACAATGTGCTGATCTACGCCACCAGCAACCGCCGCCACCTGATGCCCGAGTACATGGCGGAAAACCTCGAAACCAGGCATCTCGGCGGCGAGGTGCATCCGGGCGAGGCGACCGAGGAAAAGATCTCGCTGTCCGATCGCTTCGGGCTGTGGGTGCCGTTTCACGGCATGGATCAGGACACCTATCTCGCGATCGCGCGGCACTGGGCCGCAACCCTGGGCACGCCTGCGGACGAAAGCTTCGAGCGCGCCGCGCTGCAATGGGCGCTCAGACGCGGCGCGCGCAATGGGCGCGTGGCGTGGCAGTTCGCGCGCGACTGGGCTGGCCGCCGGTGAGTCAGCCCCCCATCACCGAAGTCGCCGCCGCGGTACTCACCCAACCCGACGGGCGCGTGCTGCTGGCGCAGCGGCCGGCCGGCAAGCCTTATGCGGGCTACTGGGAATTCCCGGGCGGCAAGGTGGAGCCGGGCGAGTCGCTCGAAGCCGCACTGGCGCGCGAACTGCACGAGGAACTGGGGGTCGTCGTCACCCGCGCCTGCCGCTGGATCACGCGTGTGTTCGAATACCCCCATGCCACCGTGCGGCTGAATTTTTTCCGTGTGTTCGAATGGCAGGGCACGCCACATCCGCACGAGGGACAGCTTTTTTCCTGGCAGCGGCCCGAGGCAGTCGAAGTGACGCCGCTCTTGCCGGCCAATTTCCCGATCGTGAAGGCGCTCTCGCTGCCCCCGGTGCTGGGAATTTCATACGCCGAGTCGCTCGGGATCGACACCTTCCTGGCGCGCCTGGATCTGGCGCTCGCCAACGGCCTGCGTCTGATCCAGCTGCGCGACAAGTCGCTGCCGGACGAGGCCCGCCTGCAACTCGCGCGCGAGACCGTGCGCCGCGCCCATCTGCATGGTGCACGCGTGCTGGTCAACGGCCCGCTGGAGCTGGCGCGCGCCGCGGGCGCCGACGGCGTGCACCTCGATTCGTCCGCCGCCGCCCGCCTGACGGCGCGCCCCGACTGCGAGTGGGTGGGGGTGTCGTGCCACGACGGCGCCGAACTGGCGCATGCCGCCGCCCTCGGCGCCGACTTTGCGTTGCTGTCGCCGGTACTGCCCACGCTGACGCATCCGGGCGCCGCCACCCTGGGCTGGGCGGCTTTCTCTTCGCTCGCCGCCGCCAGTCCGATCCCGGTATATGGCCTGGGCGGGCTGGGCCATGACGACGTGGCGCTGGCACAGTCGCACGGCGCGCACGGCGTGGCGCTGCTGCGGGGGGCGTGGACATGAGGCGGGTGCTGCTGCCGCTGCTGCTTGCCGTCGCCCTGGCAGCAATTGCGGTAACCAGCTACTGGCTGAACCGCCCGGTCGAAGCGCAGGCCGTCGCATGCGCCGACCCGTTGGCCGGCTGCAGCTTCGAACACCGCGGGACCACGGTAAACGTGCGTTTTTCGGGTCATCCGAAACCGCTCGAGGCGTTCGCACTCAGCGCCAGCGCGCCGGGGGCGGCCCGGGTGAGCGCCGAGTTTCAAATGAATGGCATGGAAATGGGCTTCAATCGCTATGATCTGCATGCGGCCGGAGACGGCGTCTTTGTCTCGAGCGTGACGCTGCCGGTATGCGTCAGCGGACGGCGCGACTGGACCCTGTACCTCGAGATCGACGGGGTGCATTACGCGCTGCCCTTCAGTACGCGCTGAAACCTTCCGTACATGTAAGCGTCATAATACGCAGCCTATAATGAAAAGTGGATTATTGAAGGGTCAACACGATGCCAACTGAACACACCTACAAGCAGTTTGACGCCGAACTGGAGGCCGTACGCGCCAACGTGCTGAAAATGGGTGGCCTGGTCGAGGAGCAGATCACCAACGCCATCGAGGCACTCGTCCAGGGCGACATGAAACTGGCCGATCAGGTGGACGCCAACGACCACAACGTCAATGCGCTGGAAGTGGCCATCGACGAGGATTGCACGCACATCATCGCGCGCCGCCAGCCGACGGCCTCCGATCTGCGCATGGTGATGATGGTGGTCAAGACCATCACCGACCTGGAGCGCATCGGCGACGAGGCGGCGAAGATCGCGCGGATGGCCCGCCTGATCCACCAGGCCGAGCGCATCAGCCTGCCGCGCTTTTCCGAGGTCAAGTACATGGCCGACCTGGTGCTCGACATGCTGCGCAAGGCGCTCGACGGCTTTGCCCGCCTGGACGCTACGCTGGCGGTCGAGATTGCGCGTCAGGACCAGTCGGTGGACGAGGAATTCCGCCTCAACCTGCGCCACCTGATCACCTTCATGATGGAAGACCCCCGCACCATCTCGGTATTCATCGACATCCTGTTCGTCACCAAGGCGATCGAGCGCATGGGCGACCATGCCAAGAACATGTCCGAATACGTGGTCTACATGGTGAAGGGCAAGGACGTGCGCCACACTTCGCTGGAAGAGATCGAGAAGGAAGTGCTGTAGGCATTGATCGTGCCGAACCAAAGAAAACGGGCGCTTGGGCGCCCGTTTTGCTGTGCGATGTGGTCCCCTTACTTGCTGGGCGGCACGTAACCCGCCGCGGCATCGACGTTGCCGCCGCCAAAGAAATAGCGCTCCATCTGTTCCATCAGATAGCTGCGTGCCTGCGGATCGGCGAGGTTAAGGCGGTTTTCGTTGATCAGCATGGTCTGGTGGCGCTGCCAGCCGCTCCAGGCTTCCTTCGACACATTCTCGAAAATCTTCTTGCCCAGTTCTCCGGGCACCGGCTGGAAGGCCAGGCCTTCGGCTTCGCGCCCGAGCTTCACACAATTCACCATCCGCGTCATTTGCTGCTCCTGAAAATTCAATCGTTCAATTTTAACCCAAGCCGCTTCTCGATACGCCGGGCAAACACCGTCATTTCCTTGGCCGCCTGCTTGTCGCCGCGCGCCTCGGCCACCGCGATGCCCTGACGGTAGGCGGCCAGTGCGTCGCTCCAGGCTTCGGCGTCGGTCAAGGCCTTCCCCAGCAGCTTCCAGGCGGCCGAATACTTCGGATCGTACTCGACCGCGCGGCGCAGGTGTTCGGCGGCACTAGAAGCCTCACCCTGTTTGAGGTATTCGTTGCCGAGCGAAAAGCGCAGCAGCGCGCTGTCGCGGCCGCCGGCGAGCATGGCAAGGAAATTTTCCAGGGGTTCAGGCACGCCAGAACGCCCGCGTAAACACGACAAGCACGGTGAGCAACTCCAGACGCCCCAGCAGCATGGCGATGGTGCAGATCCAGGTCTGGAAGTCGCTGAGGCCTGCATAGGTTGATGCGGGGCCGACCTGATTCAGCCCGGGTCCGGTATTGTTGATCGAAGCCACCACGGCGGAGAACGCCGTGATGAACTCCAGTCCGCTGAGCGTCATCAAAAGCGTCATGATAATGATGGCGAACACATAAAGAAATGCGAAGGCCAGCACGGCGTAGATCACATTGTTGGGCACCACCTGTCCGCCAAGCTTGACCGGCAGCCGGGCCGCGGGATGAACGAGGCGGCTCAGCTCACGCCGGCCCTGCCGGAACAGGAGCTGGGCTCGCACCATTTTCATGCCGCCACCGGTACTGCCCGAGCAGGACGCAAAACAGGACAGCAGCAGCATGTAGAGCGGGGCGAAAATCGGCCACTTGTTGTAGTCGGTGTTGGCGAAACCGGTCGTCGTGGCGATCGAGACGGTATTGAACAGCGCGAATCGCAGCGCCTGGAAAAAGCTCGGGTAGACGTGCATGACGGTCAGGTAGATCGCGATCACCAGCGCACTGCCCAGCGTCGCGGTCAGGAACCAGCGCACCTCGGGATCGAGCCGGTAGGCTGATATCGAACGGTGACGCCACGCCAGGAAATGCGTGGAGAAATTGATCCCGGCCACCAGCATGAACACGACTGTCACCGCTTCGATGACGGGCGAGTTCCAGTAGCCGAAACTGGCGTCGTGCGAGGAAAACCCGCCCAGGCCCATCGTGGAGAACGTATGCATGACGGCATCGAACGGCGTCATGCCGGCCACCCAGTAGGAGAGCCCGCACGCGATCGAGATGCCGACGTAGACCAGATACAGTCCCTTCGCGGTTTCGGTAATGCGAGGCGTGAGCTTGGTGTCCTTCATCGGGCCCGGGGTCTCGGCCTTGTAGATCTGCATGCCGCCCACGCCCAGCAGCGGCAGGATGGCAACCGCCAGCACGATCAGGCCCATGCCGCCAAACCAGACCAGCAGGCCGCGCCACAGGTTGATGGACAGGGGCAGCGCATCCAGGCCGGCCAGGATGGTGGCGCCCGTCGTGGTAATGCCCGAGACCGTTTCGAAATAGGCATCGGTAAACGAGAGGTGAGGCAGGTAGATCAGCAGGGGCAGGGTGGCGAAGGCCGGCAGGCTGGTCCACGCCAGCAGAACCAGCAGGAAGCCGTCCCGGGTCTGCAGTTCGCGCTGCGATTTCCGGGTGAACAGCCAGGTGAGCGCACCTGCGACGAAGGTGACGATGATGGCGTCGTCGTAGGCGCGCTGCGCCCCGTCGGCGAGCAGCCAGGAAAGCGTCAGCGGCAGCAGGAAGGTGGCCGAGAACAGCATCACCACCCTGGACAACACATTCAGAACGGGGGCAATGCGGGACATCAGAAGAAACCGAAGCCGACCTGGAGCAGTTTTTCCACTTTGGGAATGATGCGTTTGTTGAGCGCAAACACGACCAGATGGTCTTCCGCCTCGATCAGCGTGTCATGGTGGGCAATGATGACATCGTTGTTGCGGATGATCGCGGCAATCGTCGCGCCTTCGGGCAGGTCGATCTCCTCGATGCGGCGGCCCACGACGCGCGAGGTCCTGACGTCGCCATGCACCGCCACCTCCAGCACCTCGGCTGCGCCGCGCCGCAGGGAATGTACCGCCACCATGTCGCCGCGGCGGATCTTGGACAGCAAGGGCCCGACCGTAGCCTGCGCCGGCGAGATGGCGATGTCGATCTGGCCGCCCTGAACCAGGTCGACATAGGCCGAGCGGTTGATCAGGGCAATCACGCGATGCGCACCCATCCGTTTGGCCAGCAGCGCGGACATGATGTTGTCCTCGTCGTCGTTGGTGAGCGCGCAGAACACATCCATGGAGGCGATGTTTTCCTGATCGAGCAATTCCTCGTCGGTCGCGTCGCCCTGCAAGACCAGCGTGTGGTGGAGCTGTTCAGCCAGCAGGTTGCTGATCGCCTTGTTGTGGTCGATCACCTTCACATCGTATTCGCGCTCGATGCGGGCGGCCAGCCGCCGCCCGATATTGCCGCCGCCGGCGATCATGACCTTCTTGACCGGACGTTCAATGCGGCGCAGTTCGCGCATCACGGAGGGAATGTCCTGCTTGCGCGCGAGGAAGAACACCTCGTCGCCCGGTTCGATCACCGTGATCCCCTTGGGGACGATGCCACGGTCGCGCCGGTAGATCGCCGGAATGCGGCATTCCAGCGTCGGCATGTGGCGCTTGATCTCCTGCAGTTCGTGCCCCACCAGCGGACCGCCATGGTAGGCGCGTACCGCGATCAGGCGCACCTTGCCGTCTGCGAAGTCGAGCACCTGCAGGGCTTCGGGGTGCTCGATCAGCCGCCTCAGGGTATCGGTCACTTCCTGTTCCGGGCTGATGACGTCATCAACGCCGAATTGCTCGGCCAGAAACCTGGCATCCAGCCCCAGGAAATCGTTCGAGCGGATACGCGCAATGCGCGTGGGCACGTTGAACAGGGTGGATGCGATGCGGCACGCCACCAGGTTGGTCTCGTCGCTTTGCGTGACCGCGACCAGCATGTCGGCATCTTCGGCGCCGGCCTGCTTCAGCACCGAAGGATGCGCGGCATGACCACGCACGGTGCGCAGGTCGAAACGGTCCTGCAGCAGCGTCAGACGGCTGGTATCGAGGTCGATGACCGTGATGTCGTTGTTTTCGGCGACCAGGCTCTCGGCCAGATTGGCGCCAACCTGGCCTGCGCCCAGAATGATGATCTTCAAGCGTGTTCCCCGGTAAGCCTACAGGTCTTCGTCGAGACGACGCCCATGCCGGATGTTCAGTTGTTTCAGCTTGCGATACAGATGGGTGCGCTCCAGTCCCGACTTGTCGGCGACCCGGGTCATGCTGCCGCCTTCCTTCTGGATCAGGTGTTCGAAATACATGCGCTCGAAGGCATCACGCGCCTCGCGCAGCGGAATGTCGAGCGGGATGCCGTGCGCTACGGCAGGCGCCGAAAGTTTCATCGGGGCCAGCACACGATTGACGTCGGCAGCGTCGATTTCGCTTGCCAGCGCGGTGACCGCCAGCGTGCGCACCACATTGTTGAGCTGCGGCAGATTGCCCGGCCAGTCGAAGTTGCGCAACTGGTTCAGCGCCGGCGTCGTGAGTCGCCGTACCGGACAGACACTGGTTTCCACCAGCTGCGCAAGCATGAAGTTGGCGATCTCGGGAATGTCTTCGCGATGCTCGCGCAGTGGCGGCACCTGGATGGCGAGGCTGGACAGGCGATAGTACAGGCGGCTGTCGAACTCTCCGGCCGCAACCATGGTATCGAGACTGCGGCTGGACGCACAGACCAGGCGCGCGCCACTGCCCTCGATACGATCGAGCAGCAGCCCCAGCCCCTTCTGTTCCAGGCGTGCCAGTTCGCACACCTCGGGCAGGTAGAGCGTGCCGCTGCCGAGCATTTCGACAAAACTCAGCGGGTCGGACACCAGGCGCGCACGGTCCTTGATTTCGACCCATGGCGTGGAAGGCTGGTGCAGAAAATGGGCGCAAATTTCAAAGCCGCTGCCGGATTCGCCCAGCAGCATCACCGGGGCGGTATTGCCGGCTATCTGGGTAAGGCGTTTCTTGAGTTCGAGGATCAAGGGGCTCTTGCCCAGCGCCGACAGGTCCATTCCGGCAGCGCGCCGGGGCAGGGCGACGCCGCGCTTGATCGCCTTGTTGACGGTATCGATCAGCTTGGCGAGCGCCACCGGTTTTTCCAGGAAATCGGCAGCGCCGAAACGGGTGGCCTCCACGGCCGTATCGATGGTTCCGTGGCCGGACATCATCACCACCGGCATGGTGAGCAGGCCGCCACCCGCCCATTCCTTCAGCAGCGTCACACCGTCCGTGTCGGGCATCCAGATGTCGAGCAGCACCAGATCGGGCCGGCGCTGGGCGCGAAAGGCGCGGGCCGCCTCGGCGTTTTCCGCCAGGTGCACGTCGTACCCTTCGTCGGTAAGAATTTCCGACAATAATTCACGAATGCCCACTTCGTCGTCCACGACGAGAATATGCCCACTCACGCGTTCTCTCCGCCTGCCTCAAAAACAGGTAGCGCAATACGGATTGACGCACCGCCCGGTTTGAGATTTTCAATCTGGATTTTGCCGTGATGTTCTTCGACGATCTTTTTGACGATAGCCAGGCCGAGGCCGGTCCCCTTGGCCTTGGTGGTGGCATATGGCTCGAACAGCCGCGTCATCAGATGTTCCGGAAAACCGGCCCCATTGTCTGTTACGGATAAACAAACTGCAGTTTTATTCTGGCGCAGGCGCGTGCCGATCTCGACACTGGGTGTGGGGAGGCCGGCCAGCGCATCCTGCGCATTTTGCAACAGATTATGTATCACCTGACGCAATAATGTGGCGTCGCCTGCGATTCGCGGCAAATCATCGTCAAGGTTCAGCACGAGTCCGAGGGCTTTGGCGTCGTACAGGGTCAGCACGTCGCGCACCAGCGCGTTGAGATCGAGCGCCTCGAGCTTGGCGCGCGGCATCCGCGCATAACCGGCGAACGCGTCCACCATGCTTTTCATGGCGGCGACCTGGTTGACGATGGTCTGGGTGGCACGCGTCAGGAACTCGGCGTCCGCCTCTCCCAGCCGCCCCCCCAGCTTGCGTGCGATGCGCTCGGCCGACAGCTGGATGGGCGTGAGCGGATTCTTGATCTCGTGCGCCAGCCTGCGCGCCACTTCGCTCCAGGCGGCATTGCGCTCGGCGTCGATCAGCTTGGTCACATCGTCGAATACCAGCACGTAGCCGCGCTCGACGCCCGCCGGCAGGCGGGTGCCGCGCAGCAGCAGCGACTGGCTGCCGCCGTTGCCCGCATAATCGACCTGCTCCTGCCATTCGCCTTCGTGCTCGCCAAAGCGCGCGGCCACCTTCTCCCCGAACGCATGCAGGGCCGCACCCGGTGGGCCCAGTTCCGCCAGCGGCTGTGCATCCAGCGTCGTCGCCTCCACGCCCAGAATCTGTGCCGCGGCACTGTTGACCGTGCGCACCCGCAATGCTTCGTCCAGCACGACGACGCCGGACGACAGGTTCGCCAGCACGCGTTCGAGAAAGGCCTTGGCCTGTTCGGTCTGCTGATGGTTCTGCGCGACCTGCTCGCGCGCGTCGGAGAGCTGGCGTGTCATGCGGTTGAACGACTGGATCAGTACGCCCAGTTCGTCACGGCTGGACACCGACGGCATCTGCGAGAAATCCCCCTTGGCCACGGCACGGGTGCCGCGGGCCAGCGTGCGCAGCGGTGCCCCGAGCCGTTCCGACAGCAGGTAGGCGATCACGAAGGTCATCAACAATGCCAGCATCAGGGTGAGGGTCAGCGCCACGCCGTAGATCCGCTTCAGGCCCAGCCGCGAGATCGAAATCTGCTGGTATTCCTGGTACGCCAGCTGGACCGCCTGCGCATCGTGCGCAAGCCGGGCCGGCACCGGCTGCACCAACTGGAGCACGCGCGTCTCGCCGGTCAGTGAACTGGTGTAAACCGGCACGATGACGTGCATGATGAGCCCGCGCTCGGGAACCTCCTCGATCCGGCTGTAGGGCTGCTGCTGGCGGACCTGCCACAGCACGTTGCGATCGGGCAGCACCGGCAACAGGGTTTCGCGTTCGCCGCTGACGTGCGCCACCACGCCGCCACGTTCGTCGAACAGGGTCAGTTCCTGTACCGAGCTTTGCTCGCGCAGGGTGGACAGGCTGGTGATCATCGAGCCCATGCCTTCGTCCGACAGCGACAGCGCCATGCGCTGGGCCTTTTTATCGAGATCGCGCAGCAGATCGTCCAGCGCAGCCTGGCCGAGGTTGACGCCGGAGGCCAGCGCATTGTCGACCCGTACGTCGAACCAGGTCTCGATCGAGCGATTGAGAAAGAAGACCGATGCGCCGTACACCACCAGGCCGGGCAACATGGCGACGACACCAAACATCAGCAGCAGTTTCAGCGTGAGCTTGGCGCCGAATACGCCACGGCGGATACGCTTCTGCAGCCACCACATGCGCCAGCCCAGCAGCACCAGCAGTGCCATGCCCAGGATGCCGCCGCCGATGAAAAGCGTGGGCAGCGTGTCGGAAAAGGTGCTGCTGCCGCCGCTGGCATAGAACAGCAACGACAGCAGCACGATACCCAGAACCAGGACAACAATGATCAGACTGCGCATCAGGGCAACGGCGCGGGCGTGGGAGGCATGGCAGGCGCTTCGAACGACCAGTCGTACCAGGGCGTGGTGAGCTCCCAGCGGTCGCCGCCCACCGCGCCGATGGACAGCGGTTTGGGCAGTTGCGAGGTGTCGAGCCGCAGGCGCAGGCGCGCATCGTAGAGATGGCCGGCCTTGAGCGCGCCGCGCTCCAGTATCTGCCACGCCTCCACCCGCCCCAGCATGGCCAGTGCTTCGCTCAGCGTGGCGGCCGTTCGCGTGGTGTAGCCGGATTCGACCACATAGCGCCGCAGCAGCAGATGGTAATAAATCCGCATCTTGCGCACCGGCTCGGCAATACCTTCATCGAACCACCAGCTGCGCGGCCTGGACAGTTCGAGTTCCAGCAGGAAATACAGGTTGATGCCCCGGGTGAGCGCGTCTTCCAGCGTACTGTTGAGCACGATGTTGACATCGCCATCGAGCACATAGCCCTGCGGGGTCGCCCGGATCGCCGCCTGGCTGACCGCACTCTTGTCGCTGACCTGCGCGCAGTACGCGGCCGTCAGCCAGAAACCCAGCAACAGCCCGGCCAGCCAGCGAAGGACAGGCTCACGTCTTGCGCAACAGGGCGTAAAAGAAACCATCATGCTCGGCATCAGGCAACAGCGACCCGTCTGACAAAGGTTCAGGAAACGTACAACGTTCGGCGTCGCTTGGATGACGCGTCAGGAACGCACGCACTTGCCCGTCGTTTTCTTCATTGAATATCGAGCAGGTGGCGTAAAGCAATGTACCACCCGGCGCCAGCAGCCGCCAGAGCGCATCCAGCATAACGGCCTGTTGTGCGGCAAATTGAGCGATGTCTTCGGGGCGACGCAGCCATTTGATGTCGGGGTTGCGGCGCACCACGCCGGAGGCGCTGCACGGCACGTCGGCCAGAATGCGGTCGAACGGCTGCTTGTCCCACCAGCGTCCGGGGTGCGCGGCATCGCCCTCGAGCAGGGTGGCGGTGAGTTGCAGGCGGTCCAGGTTCTCCTTGACCCGCGTCAGCCGCGTGGCGTCGACATCGAGCGCGGTCAGCACCACATCGGCGCGCTCCAGGATATGGCCGGTCTTGCCGCCGGGCGCGGCGCAGGCATCGAGCACCCGTTCGCCCGGCTGCGCATCGAGCAGGCGCGCCGCCCACTGCGCGCCGGCATCCTGCACCGACACGTGGCCTTCCTCGAAACCAGGCAGCGCATGCACCGGCACCGCCTTGTCGAGGGTGACCGCATCCGGGCCGGTTTGGTGCGCGGGCAATCCGGCCTCGTTGAGGCGCCGCAAGTAGTCCGCCACATCGCCATGGCGGCGATTGACGCGCAGGGTGAACGGCGGATGCAGCAGACTGGCTTCGAGAATGCCCTGCCAATGGCGCGGATGCTCTGTTTTGAGCTTGTCGATCCACCAGTCGGGGTGCGACCAGCGGGCGGACGGCTGGGCGTCGGCGAGCGCGTCCAGCTCGGCGCGGCGTCGCTGGAAATTGCGCAGCACGGCATTGGCCAGTCCGCGCCGCCAGCCCTGGCCGGCGGCGGTAACCGCGTTGTGCACCACGGCGTGGGCGGGCGCGCGCGTGTAGGCCAGCTGGTACAGCGCGACGCGCAGCAGCCAGCCCAGTTGCGGATCGGTCAGGGGACGTTCGAGCAATGCCGCCAGCCAGGCATCGAGGCGACCCAGTTGACGCAGGCTGCCGTATACGATGTCCTGCAGCGCGCCGCGCTCGCCCGGTGTGTGCAGTTGCTGCAGGCCTTGCGGCAGGACCTGATGCAGGGCCGATCCGGCGAGCACGGTTTCCAGCATGCCGGCCGCCAGTTTCTGCAGCTTACGCATGGAGGGAATGGCCGGAAGGAGTCTGCTGGTTCATCGGGGAGTGGGCCGCTGTCTGGAGCGGCGGATGATAGCAGGCTGCGCGTCAGGCCGTGCGCGCCCTCTGCAGCAGCCGTGCGACGCGCTCCTCGGTGGCGGGATGCGTGGAAAACAGGCCGGACAGGCCACCCCCTGACAGCGGATTGATGATCATCATCTGTGCCGTCTCGGGATGGGCCTCTGCCGTCGGCAGCGGCAGGCCCTTGGCGTAGGCCTCGATCTTCCGCAACGCGCTCGCGAGCGCCTGCGGGTCACCCGAAATCTCGGCGCCGCCGGCGTCGGCGCCGAATTCGCGGGCGCGCGAAATCGCCATCTGGATCAGCATCGCCGCAACCGGTGCGATGACCATGATCGCGATCGCCAGCAGAGGATTGGCCGAACGCCCCTCGCTGTCGCGGCCACCAAAAAACATGCCGAAGTTGGCCAGCGCCGAGATTGCGCCTGCGATCGACGCCGAAACGGTGGAAATCAGGGTGTCGCGGTTTTTCACATGGGTGAGTTCGTGCGCCATCACCCCGCGCAGCTCGCGTTCGGTCAGCAGCTGCATGATGCCGGTGGTGGCCGCCACAGCCGCATGCGCCGGGCTGCGGCCGGTGGCAAACGCATTGGGCTGCGCCTCGTCGATGACATACACGCGCGGCATCGGCAGCCCGGCGCGTGCGGCAAGTTCCTGCACCATGGCGTAGAAATGGCCGCCGCTGGCGGCATCCACTTCGCGTGCGTGGTACATGGAGAGCACCATCCGGTCGGAATTCCAGTAGGCGAACAGGTTCATGCCGGCACCGAACAGCAGCGCGATCAGCATGCCCTGCGCGCCGCCGATGGCTGCGCCGATGGCGCCGAACAGCGCGATGATCCCGGCAAACAGGAGGGAGGTCTTGGCCCAGTTTCCGAACATGAGAAGCTCCTTGCAGGCGCCCGTGGCGCGTCAACGAGCGTTAGATGGGGGTGAATTATTCGGGTTTCAATGACCGAGCCGGACACCCGGCAGCAACGGCCGCCCGGCAAGAAACGCGGCCGCGCTCATCCGCTTGCTGCCCGCCGGCTGGACCGTCTGCAAGGCCAGCGCGGCGCTGCCGCAGGCGATCACCAGATTGTCCGCTTCGGCACGCAGGACTTCGCCCGGTTCACCCGAGCCCGCCACGGGCTGCGCTGCCCAGATTTTCAGCGGCGCGCCGTCCAGCAAGGTCCACGCCCCCGGCACCGGATTGTAGGCACGCACGGCGCGCGCCAGCGCGGCTGCAGGCTGGCCCCAGTCGAGCTGCGCTTCGTCCTTGCTGAGCTTGGCCGCATAGGTGGCCTGCGCGTCATCCTGCGCCACCGGGACCAGCGTGGCGTAATTTGCCAGCGCCGCGACGATGGCAGACGCACCCGCCTTGGCCAGGGCATCGTGCAGGCTCGCGGCCGTGTCGTCGTCGCGGATCGGCACCACGGTTCTGGACAGCATCGCACCGGTGTCGAGACCGGCGTCCATCTGCATGATGGTGATGCCGGTTTCCGCGTCGCCCGCCAGGATCGCCCGCTGGATCGGCGCCGCGCCGCGCCAGCGCGGCAGCAGCGAGGCATGGATGTTGAGACAGCCGAAGCGCGGCAGGTCCAGCACAGCCTGCGGCAGGATCAGGCCGTACGCGGCGACCACCATGACGTCGGCATCCGCCGTGCGCAGTTCGCTCTGGGCGTCAGGGGATTTCAGGCTGGGCGGCTGCGACACCGGCAGGGCGCGCGCCAATGCGGCCTGCTTGACCGCGCTGGGCGTGAGCTTCATGCCACGCCCGGCCGGCCGGTCGGGCTGGGTCAGTACAAGGGCGATGTCGTGCCCGGCGTCCGCCAGGGCGTTGAGCGCGGCCGCCGCAAACGGCGGCGTCCCGGCAAAGATGATGCGCACGGGTACGAAAACTCAGAGCGAGGCGCGCATCGGCGCTGCGTCGGGCCGATGTTCGCGCGCCTGCTTCAGCAGCTTGGTCCGGATGCGGTTGCGCTTCAGGCTGGACAGATAGTCGACGAACACCTTGCCCATCAGGTGATCCATCTCGTGCTGGATGCACACGGCCAGCAAGCCGTCCGCATCGAGCTCGAAGGAATTGCCGTCGCGATCCAGCGCACGCACGCTGACGCGTTCGGCGCGTACAACCTTGTCGAAGATGCCGGGAACCGACAAGCAGCCTTCCTCGCTCTCCTCGGTTCCCGACTGGGCAATGATTTCGGGATTGATGAACACCCGCAGCTGGTCATGCGTTTCGGAAATGTCGATGACGATGACGCGCTCGTGAACGTCAACCTGGGTGGCGGCCAGCCCGATTCCGGGCGCGGCGTACATGGTTTCGGCCATGTCGTCGACCAGTTTCCGAATGCGTTCGTCCACCGCTGCCACTGGCTTGGCGACGGTATGCAGGCGCGCATCGGGGTAATGCAAAATGTCGAGTCTGGCCATAAAAACTTTACGAATGAACGGGCTAGGCGCAAACTTTGACGCAGAATCTGCGTTTAGTTGCGCACGACCCTAAATATAAGACGGCAGATAGCCGTAAGCTAAGCGCACAGTATATTTTCAACGCAGAAAATTAGACAAGGTCTAAATGGAGGGTTCCCCGTGCGTCAACTCGTAGTTTCTCTCGCCCTGCTGCTGGCCGCCGCTCCCGTGCTGGCTGACACCCTTAAACTGCAGGACAACGCGCCGGACCAGTACGTCGTGGTCAAAGGCGATACGCTGTGGGACATCTCCGGACGTTTTCTCAAGGATCCGTGGCGCTGGCCCCAGATCTGGAAAATGAATCGCGAAGAGATCAAGAACCCGCACTGGATCTATCCCGGCGATTTGATCGTGCTCGACCGTAGCGGCAAGGAGCCGCGTCTGTCGCTGGTCAAGGGCGGCGGCGACATGGAAACTGTCAAGCTGTCGCCCGGCGTGCGCAGCACCGCGATCAGCAATGATGCCATTCCGTCCATCCCCATCCGGGCGATTCATCCCTTCCTGTCACGTCCGCGCGTGGTGGCCAAGGGCGCACTCGATGATGCGCCCTTCATCCTGGGCACCAACGCCGAACGTGTGGTGCTGGGTTCGGGCGACGATGCCTTCGCCACCGGCGGCAAGCCCGGCGTCACCCGCTGGAACATACTGCGTCCGGGCAAGATACTGAAAGACCCGGAAACCGGCGAAGTACTGGGTTATGAAGTCGAATACCTGGGCGACGCCCGCACGCTGGCGGAAGGTGCGCCGCAGAAAATCCGCATTACCCAGGCTGTGCGGGAAATCCTGCCCAAGGACAAGCTGGTGGAGGCGGACAACGACACCCCCTTCGAGTACATTCCCCATGCACCGGAAGCCAGGATCAGCGGCCGCATCATCTCGGCGTACGGCGGGTTGGGCGACAGTGGCCGCTATCAGACCGTGGTCATCAACCGCGGCAGCCGCGACGGGCTGGAGCCCGGCCATGTGCTGGCGGTGTATCGCGAAGGCCTGGCCGTGTCGCTCACCCGCGACGAAAAGGACCGCATGGCCTGGGTCAAGGAAAAGTCCGCCGGCATTCCCGGCGGCGGCGCCTGGCTATACAGCGATGTGCGCTGCCTGAAGGAAGACAGCAAGGCCACCTACGACCAGGTCGTCGACGTGCGCAACTCCTTCCGCAGCACCTGCCTCGGCAACAGCAGCGACCATACCATCAAGCTGCCCAACGACCGCAGCGGCCTGGTGATGGTCTACCGGGTGTTCGACCGCGTGTCCTATGCGCTCATCATGAACTCTGAAGGTCCGGTCTACCTGCTCGATTCCGTGAAAAATCCTGATTGAACGCACTTGACCCCTGGCTGCGCCTCGCCCTCGCACCGGGGGTTGGCAATACCAGCCTGATTCGTCTGCTCACGGCCTTCGGTTCTCCGGAGGCCGTTTTGTCATCCGGCCGCTCCGCGCTGGCGGTCCATCTGACCACGGCCCAGTGTGACGCCCTGCTAACCGAACCCGATGCCGCACAGCTTGATGCGGCCCTGGCCTGGCTCGACCAGCCCGGCAACAGCCTGATGACGCTGGCGGACGAGGACTATCCCAAGTCCCTGCTCGAGATCGCGGATCCCCCGGCCATGCTGTATTGCAAGGGACAGCGCCGCCTGCTCAACCAGCCTGCGCTGGGCATCGTCGGCAGCCGCAACGCCACCCCGCAGGGCGTGCGCGATGCGGAGGCCTTCGCCCACGTCCTGTCGGACGCCGGACTCACCATCGTCAGCGGCCTGGCGCTCGGCATCGACGCGGCGGCGCACCGCGGCGGACTGGCAGGAAGCGGATCCAGCGTTGCCGTCATCGGCACCGGACTCGACCGCATTTATCCCGCGCGCAACAAGACGCTGGCGCACCAGCTGGCCGAAAACGGCCTGATCGTATCGGAGTTTCCGCTCGGAACGCCGCCCTTGCCCGGACATTTCCCGCGCCGCAACCGGCTGATCAGCGGGCTTTCCCACGGCGTGCTGGTAGTGGAGGCCGCACCCGACAGCGGTTCGCTCATCACGGCGCGGGTGGCCACCGAACAGGGGCGCGAGGTGTTCGCCATCCCCGGTTCGATCCACTCGCCGCTGGCGCGCGGCTGCCACGCGCTGATCAAGCAGGGCGCCAAGCTGGTCGAGTCCGCCGCCGACATTCTCGACGAACTCGCCTGGCAGCAGCGGCTGGCCCCGCCCAGCCTGCCGGAAACCCTGGCCGACCCGGTACTGGACGCGCTGGATGGTGCGCCGACCACCCTCGATACCTTGGCACAAAGAACCGGGTTGACGCTGGATGCGCTTTCAGCGAAGCTGTTGACGCTTGAACTGGATGGGCGGATTGCTTCCTTGCCCGGCGGGCGCTACCAAAAAATTCACTGACACTATGCTCGACATCCTGGTTTACCTGTATGAAAGCTTCCGCATGGCGGAGCTGGCGCCCGATCGCGATGCGCTGGAAAAGCGCCTGTTTGCCGCCGGGTTCGAAGAATCCGACATCAACGCCGCCCTGGACTGGTATGCCAACCTGACCGGCAGCGCCACCCATGAGCGGCTTGCTCTGGCCTATGATCGTCATTACGCCGCCGAAGAGCTGGAGCGCCTCAACGAGGCCTGCCGCAGCGAACTCGCGTTTCTGGTCGGTGCCGAGATACTCGATCCCGAATCGCGCGAATGGGTGATTTCCGGCCTGATGGCGCTGGGCGGCGAGGACATCGAGCCCGACCATGTGCGCTGGATGACGCTGATCGTGCTGTGGAGCCGCGGACTGATCGAGCATTTCACGCATCTCGAAGACATGTTGTTGAATCACGAGCCGGGACGTCTACATTAATTAGAGCGTGTTAACTCTGATTTCACACTCGCGACGAGGACGATTCGGGACGCAGGCCGCGAAGCGAGACGCGCCGCTGCGCCATTCACAGCAAGCGGCTCGCGACAAAGGGATGTGCCCGAATCGTCCCGTCCCTTTGGGTTGCTGCGAGAAAGCGCGTCTGCTACGTTGCGTCTCTTGGCAAGGGATGACCCTTTCCGGCGCGACACGCCTTGCATCCATCGCTTTCTCGCAGCAACGCGAGCGCGAAATCAGAGTTAATACGCCCTAACATGTCCAAACTCGTCATTGTCGAATCGCCGTCGAAATCCAAATCGCTGAAGAAATACCTGGGCGCCGACTACGAAATTCTCGCCAGCTACGGTCACGTGCGCGATCTCGAGCCGAAGACCGGCGCGGTCGATACCGAAAATTTCAGCATGAAATACCAGGTCATCGAGCGCAACGCCAAGCACGTCGAAGCCATCGTCAAGGCCGCCAAGAAGGCTGACGAAGTGCTGCTGGCAACCGACCCGGACCGGGAAGGCGAGGCGATTTCCTGGCACATCAGCGAAATCCTCAAGGAGCGCAAGGTCAAGACGCCGATGAAGCGCGTGGCCTTCTACGAAATCACCGAATCGGCCATCCAGGACGCGGTGCGCCACCCGCGCGAAATTGCCACCGATCTGGTCGACGCGCAGCAGGCACGGCGCGCGCTGGACTATCTGGTCGGCTTCAACCTGTCGCCGCTGCTGTGGCGCAAGATCAGCCCGGGCTTGAGTGCCGGCCGCGTGCAGTCGCCCGCGCTCAGGATGATCGTCGAGCGCGAAGAAGAGATCGAAGCCTTCGTGCCGCGCGAATACTGGTCGCTGCATCTCGACACCCACAAGGGCAGCCAGCCGTTCAGCGCCAAGCTCACGCATTTCAAGGGCGAAAAACTCGAACAGTTCTCGGTCGAGCACGAAGCGCGCAGCAAGGAATGGCTGGCCACGCTGGAAGGCAAGGACGCCACGGTGATGCGCATCGAAAAGAAGCGCCGTGCCCGCCATCCGGGCGCGCCGTTCACCACCTCGACGCTGCAGCAGGCCGGCGTGCGCCAGCTCGGCATGACCACCGACCGCGTGATGCGTACGGCCCAACAGCTGTACGAAGGCATCGACCTCGGCGAAGGCCCGGTCGGCCTCATCACCTACATGCGGACCGACTCGGTCAACCTGGCTCAGGAAGCGATCACCGACATCCGCAAGTATGTGGGCGCCAACTTCGACAAGGATTTCCTGCCGCCGGCCGCGATCGCCTACAAGGCCAAGACCAAGAATGCGCAGGAAGCGCACGAGGCGGTGCGCCCGACCTCGGTGATGCGCTCGCCCGAGGCGGTGAAGCAATTCCTGTCACACGACCAGGCGCGCCTCTACGAACTGGTCTGGAAGCGCACCGTCGCCTGCCAGATGACGCCGGCGCAGTTCGACACCGTCGCCGCCGACATCACGGTGGGCGAAGGCACCTTCCGCGCCACCGGGCAGACGCTCGCGTTCGCCGGCTTTCTGGCGGTGTATCAGGACGACGAGGAAGAGGAAGAGTCCAAACTGCCCGCACTGGTCGAAGGCGAAACCCTGCCGGTCGACAGGCTCTACGGCGAACAGCATTTCACCCAGCCGCCGCCGCGCTACACCGAAGCGAGCCTGGTGAAGGCGCTCGAGGAATACGGTATCGGCCGGCCGTCGACGTACGCCAGCATCATTTCCACGCTGCAGGACCGCGAATACGTGGTGCTGGAGAAAAAGCGCTTCCAGCCCACCGATATCGGCCGCCTGGTCAACTGCTTCCTCACCCGGCACTTCACCCATTACGTCGACTACGACTTCACCGCCAAGCTGGAAGACAAGCTCGACGACGTCTCCAACGGCAAGCGCGTATGGTCGCAGTTGCTGGGCGAATTCTGGAAAGGTTTCGACGGCGAGCTCAAGGCCAAGCAGGACGTCGAGCGCGGCTGCCCGATCCTCGAAGCCTGCCCCAAGTGCGGCAAGCCGCTGTTCATGCAGGCTAGCAAGCGCGGGCTCTTCATCGGCTGTTCCGGCTATCCGGAGTGCGACTACACGCGGCCGCTGCATGCGGTCACCGCCGAGGGCGACAACATCCTGGGCAAGGATCCGGCCACTGGCCTCGACGTCAAGCTGCTGTCCGGCCGCTTCGGCCCCTATGTTCAGATCGGCGAAATGCCGGAAGACAAGACGGCGCCGAAACCGCGCCGCGCCTCGTGGCCGAAGGACATCCCGCTGGAAAACGCCACCCTCGAACTGGCGCTGAAATTCCTCTCGCTGCCGCGCGAAGTGGGGCACCACCCGACCACCGGTCTGCCGATCGTCGCCAACAACGGCCGCTTCGGCCCCTATCTGCTGCACGACGGCAAGTTCAAGTCGATCCCCAAGACCGACAGCGTGTACGAAATCGACCTGCCGCGCGCGCTTGAAGTACTGGCGATGGAGCGTGCCCCGCGCGGCGCCGAGTCGGCGGCCTCGGTGCTCAAGACATTGGGCCCGCATCCCGAGGACGGCAAGGACATCACCGTGCGCAGCGGTCGCTACGGCCCCTACGTGAAGCATGGCAGCACCAACGCCACCCTGCCCAAGGACATCACGCCGGAAGAGATCACGCTGGACGAAGCGCTCGCGCTGATCGCCGCGCGCGTCGCCAAGGGGCCCGCCAAGAAGCCTGCTAGAAAGGCAGCGGCCAAACCCGCGGCCAGCAAAAAAGCCAAGGCCGCCGACGCGGACACGCCGAAGAAACCCGCAGCGAAAAAGCCCACTGCCAAGAAGGCCACGACCAAGAAGGCAGCCAGCAAAAAAGCCCCGGCATGAGCACGCCGCCCCGGCTGCTCATGCTCAACGCCTTCATCGGCACGGCAGGCTACAAGAAGCTTTATCAGGAACTGGGCTATAGCGTTGTCGCCGAATGGTCTGAACGCAAGGCCATCAGTCATGTACGCAAGACCCCGCCCGCCGTCATCGTGGCGGATTTTTACCATCAGACGGATTTCCGCGACCGGCTGTCCAACCTCGAGTCGCTGCTGGCCGCGGTGCAAAGCGCACCCGATACCCGCATCCTGGTCTTTTACGAAACGGCCCACCAGGCCGTGCTCGACAAGGTCAGCGCGCGTTTGCGCATCGACGCTGCACTGCCGCTGCCGGTACAGGAAGACCGGTTGAGCGCGATATTGCAGGGTTGGCTGGAAGATACGCCCGGATCGACTTGAGTTAAAACGGGGCCAAGAACACCGGTTCCGTGGTGGGTTCTAGAAACGGAAGGAAGCGGGAATGCTGGTCATCGCCAGGGAAGGGTGGTCTCGCTTGTTTTCCATGCAAAAAGCCCGGTGTTGCCCTAGCCGTTACGTTAACCTGTTGACGGCTGGCCCTGAAGGGAAGGACCCGCTTACTCCAGCCCCGCGAGCAAGCCGTCTGCCCTGAGTAGCTCGACGACGGCCCTTTCCTCGACCGCATAGATTCCGCGTGCGGCGCGCCAAGCAAGCTTTTTCTCTTGCAGTGCAATCAACGCCTGCTGGACCCCGGGAACATCGGCCTTGATGTCTTCCAGGGGCGTGGCCCCGCCGTGGCTGGCCGCCCACGCCTCGGTTAGGGTATCCAGGATCCGGCTGGCGAACTCGGGCGGCGTAAACACCTCATCGTTGGAAAGGTTCGCAATGCAGGTCAGCACATCCGGGTTGCGGCTGCGAAGCGTGAAGGACGCCTGGCTGTTCATAAGGCCTCCTTCCGCGCATCCCCGAGGGCTAAGCATGAAAGCTCGCGTACCGTCATCGGCGGGTAGGTCTTGGTCGGTGTGAAAATCTCGTGCTTGGCAAACAGTGAGCCCTGTTCGGTATGGGCAGACATACACGCCAGACCTTCGATCAGCCTGTGGGTTGAGCAGCCTCTCTGACCAATGATAAGAAAAGGCCAACCAGTCTGGTTGGCCTTTATATCACCGCAGTGCCACTAATTCCGTTTTTCCAGTGCCACAGAATTGCTTCTAGTGACACTATTTCCGTTTACTTACAAGAACCTACACTTTACACGTCGAGGTTCCGTACCCCCAGCGCATTCGTCTCGATGAAATTTCTTCTGGGTTCGACATCGTCGCCCATCAGCGTGGTGAAAATCTGGTCGGCTGAGATCGCATCCTCGATCTGCACCTTCATGAGGCGGCGCACCTTGGGATCCATGGTGGTTTCCCACAGCTGGGCCGGGTTCATCTCGCCCAGTCCCTTGTAGCGCTGGATGCTCATGCCGCGTTTGACTTCGGCAAGGAACCAGTCCATCGCTTCGCGGAAGCTCTGCACCGGGGCCTCCTTCTCGCCCCGTCTGGCGCTGGCGCCCAGCCCGATCAGGTCGCGCAGGAGATCGCCGACCTTGACCAGCTGGTTGTAATCGCCGGATTCGAGCAGGTCCGCTTCGAGGAAGCTTACATGGGCATTGCCATGGGCATGGCGGGTGATTCGCAGGCGATGGCTGTCTGTCTCGCTGATGTATTCGGCGGCCACTTCGAATTTCTGTGCATCGAGCGCTGCGCCCAGGCTGGCTTCCGCCATCATGGCTGCGCCGCTGTCGGCCAGGCTGAGTCGCGGAATCCGCATCAGCGCCTGCAAAACATCTTCCGGCAGCAGTCGCACCAGCCGGTCGCTCACCGCCTCGGCAAGGAAATATTCGCGTGCGAGCGTTTCCAGCGCTTCGCCTGCGATCGGCATGGCGCCATCCATCGGAGTCAGCTCGGCGTCTTTCATCGCCTCGGCCATCAGGTGTTCCTTCAGCGCGTGCTCGTCCTTGATGTAACGCTCGGAACGGCCGTGCTTGACCTTGTACAGCGGCGGCTGGGCAATGTAGATATGGCCGCGCTCGACCAGTTCCGGCATCTGGCGGTAGAAGAAGGTGAGCAGCAGGGTGCGGATGTGGGCGCCGTCGACGTCGGCGTCGGTCATGATGATGATGCGGTGGTAGCGCAGCTTGTCCGGGTTGTAGTCGTCCTTGCCGATGCTGGTGCCGAGCGCCGTGATCAGGGTGGCGATTTCCTGGCTGCCGATGACCTTGTCGAAGCGCGCACGCTCGACGTTGAGGATCTTGCCCTTCAGCGGCAGGATCGCCTGGAACTTGCGGTCGCGGCCCTGCTTGGCGGAACCGCCGGCGGAATCGCCCTCGACCAGGTAGATTTCCGAAAGCGCGGGATCCTTTTCCTGGCAGTCGGCCAGCTTGCCGGGCAGGCCGAGACCGTCCATGACGCCCTTGCGGCGGGTGATTTCACGCGCCTTGCGGGCGGCTTCGCGGGCACGCGCGGCATCAACGATCTTGGCGCACAGCAGCTTGGCATCGTTGGGGTTTTCCAGCAGGAATTCGGCAAGTTTCTGGCCGACGACTTCCTGCACCACGGGCTGCACTTCGCTGGACACCAGCTTGTCCTTGGTCTGCGAGGAAAACTTGGGCTCCGGCACTTTCACCGACAGCACGCAGGTGAGCCCCTCGCGCATATCGTCGCCGGTGGTTTCGACCTTGGCCTTCTTGGCCACCTCGTTTTCCTCGATGTACTTGTTCAGCACCCGGGTCATCGCCATGCGCAGGCCGGTGAGGTGCGTACCGCCGTCACGTTGCGGAATATTGTTGGTGAAGCACTGTACGGTTTCGGAATAGCTGTCGTTCCATTGCATCGCGACTTCGACGGTCATGCCGTCCTTTTCGCCGATGGCGCTGAAAATCTTCGGGTGCAGCGGATTCTTGAGGCGGCTCATGTATTCGACGAAGCCCTTCACGCCACCCGAGTGCGCGAAGTTTTCGGTCTTGCCGTCACGGTGGTCGATCAGCTCGATCTTCACGCCGTTGTTGAGGAAGGACAGCTCGCGGATGCGCTTGGCGAGAATGTCGAAGTGGAATTCGACATTGCCGAAGATTTCCTCGTCGGCCAGGAAGTGCACCTCGGTGCCGCGGTTCTTCGTTTCGCCGACGATCTGCATCGGTGAAACCTCTACCCCATTCTGAATTTCGATCGCACGGTCCTCCACCTTGCCGCGGTGGAATTCCATGGCGTATTTCTTGCCGTCACGGTGCACGATCAGCTTCAGCCATTTCGACAGGCCGTTGACGCACGACACGCCGACGCCGTGCAGGCCGCCCGATACCTTGTAGCTGTTCTGGTTGAACTTGCCGCCGGCATGCAGCACGGTCATGACGATCTCGGCCGCGCTGCGCTTCGGTTCGTGCTTGTCGTCGAACTTGACGCCGACCGGAATGCCGCGCCCGTTGTCGGAAATCGAAATCGAGTTGTCCGGATGGATGATGACCTTAATGTCGTCGCACCAGCCTGCCAGCGCCTCGTCGATGGCGTTGTCCAGAACTTCGAACACCATGTGATGCAGGCCTGTACCATCGGACGTATCGCCGATGTACATGCCCGGGCGCTTGCGCACGGCCTCCAGCCCTTCCAGCTGCTGGATGCTGTCTTCGTCGTAGCCTCCGTTCATGTCTTCGGGGGTTGCGTTGTCGGGCTTGTCGCTCATGGTATTCGCGCCCCTTGCGGGGCTTTCCTGTCGGTTATTGCTGTGTGATATCTGGGCTTTGCCTGGCTGACCGCTGCCCGAGCTTAAATTCTCATGGGCATCACGACGTACTTGAAGCCGGCTTCGCTTTCGCTGGTCAGCAGCATGCTGCTGTTGGCGTCCCCGAGCGACAGCGTGATTTCGTCGGTATTGACCGCGCCGAGGCCGTCGAGCAGGTAAGTCACATTGAAGCCGACATCCAGCGGATCGCCGTTGTAGCTGACTTCGATCTCGTCGGCGGCTTCTTCCTGCTCGTTGTTGTTGCAGACGATGCCGAGCGTGTTCTCGCTCATCACCAGGCGCACGCCGCGGAATTTCTCGTTCGACAGGATCGCTGCACGCTGCAGCGCCTGCATCACGCTCTGGCGATTGGCCTTGAGGTGGCGTGGCTGATTGGCCGGGATGACGCGCTGGTAGTCGGGGAACTTGCCATCCACCACCTTGGTGACCAGTTCGGTCCCGGGCAGCGTGATGGTGACCTGGTTGGTGCCGATGCGCAGTTCGACCGGGTCCTCCACGTCACCCAGCAGCTTGGAAAGTTCGACCACGGTCTTGCGCGGAATGATGACTTCGCGCGCTTCCGCTTCGGTTTCCAGCTGGGTTTCGGCATAGCTCAGCCGGTGCCCGTCGGTCGCCACGACACGCAGTTGCTTGCCTTCAAGCACCAGCAGCATGCCGTTGAGGTAGTAGCGGATATCCTGGCTGGCCATGGCGAACTGCACCAGCTGCAGCAGACGCTTCAGTGTTTTCTGGGGCAGTCGGATCGCCTCGCCCAGGCCGGCGCCGGTTTCGACACGCGGGAAATCTGCAGCCGGCAGAGTCTGCAGCGTGAAGCGGGACTTGCCTGCGCTGACCACCACCTGGCTGTCCCTGGAATCGAGCTTGACCTTGGCCGCATCGGGCAGTGCCCGCACGATGTCGAACAGCTTGCGGGCCGCGATGGTGATGGCGAAATCTTCTCCCGCCTGTACATCCAGCTGCGTGCTGACCTGCAATTCAAGATCGGTTGCCAGCAGGGTCAGCTTGCTGCCTTTTTTCTCCAGCAGGAGATTGGACAGGATGGGCAGGGTATGACGGCGCTCGACGACCCCCACGACAGCGGTAAGGGCAGCCAGCAGTGCGTTGCGTTCGCTTTGTACTAATAGCATTTATATATTCCTGAGAATCATAATAAAGGCGGCCTGAAACTGGGGGTAAGCCTTTTTACCTAGTTGAAACAGCGACTTGTTGCTTGTTTTTGGGTGTGGATAAACGCGGGGAAACACGGGAAGGATGGGGATGAATTTTCCATTCTGCTCGGGTCGCTCGCTTTATCCACATTTCATCCTCAGCCTGTCAGGCTTTGTAACAACACCAGATAATCGCGGCCGATGTCGGCCTCGGTTTCCCGCAGTTCGGCAACCTTGCGGCAGGCATGGATTACCGTGGTGTGGTCACGGCCGCCGAACGATTCGCCGATTTCCGGCAGGCTCTGGTTGGTGAGTTCCTTGGCCAAGGCCATGGCAATCTGGCGTGGACGCGCCAGATTGCGCGTACGTTTCTTGGAAAACATGTCGGCGACCTTGATCTTGTAGAAGTCGGCGACGGTCTTCTGGATGTTCTCGATCGAGACGATGCGCGAGGTCGATGCGATGAGATCGCGCAGCGCCTCCTTCACCAGTTCCAGGGAGATGGGCTTTTCGTGAAAGCGCGAAAACGCGATCACCCGTTTCAGGGCGCCTTCGAGTTCACGTACGTTGGAACGCACCTGCTTGGCGATGAAGAAGGCGACGTTCTCGTCGAGCTTGACGTTTTCCGCCTGGGCCTTCGCCAGGAGGATGGCGACCCGCATTTCCAGTTCCGGCGGTTCGACGGCCACCGTCAGGCCCCAGGCAAAGCGTGATTTCAGACGGTCGTCGAGACCGCTGATTTCCTTGGGGAAGGTATCGCAGGTAATGACGATCTGTTTCTTGTTCTCGATCAGCGAGTTGAAGACGTAGAAAAATTCTTCCTGGGTGCGATCCTTCTTGGCCAGAAACTGGATGTCGTCGATCAGCAGCAGATCCAGCGACATGTAGCGCCGCTTCAGATCGTCGAACTGCTTGTTGAGATAGGCCTTGACCACATCGTCCACATAGTCGTTGGCGTGGATGTAGCTGATGCGTGCATCGGGATTCGCCTGGCGTACGGTATTGCCGATGGCCTGCAGCAGGTGGGTCTTGCCCAGGCCCACACCGCCGTAGACGAACAGCGGGTTGTAGGCTACGCCGGGATTGTCGGCGATCTGTAGCGCGGCCGCGCGCGCCAGCTGGTTGGCGCGGCCGGAGACGAAATTGTCGAAGGTGAAGCCGGGGTTGATGCGCATGCCCATCTGGGCCGGCGCGGCAACGCTGGGCGGCAGGGGTGCAGACGTCGTGACATCGGGCGTCGCCACATGCGTACGCGGGGCGCTGGGTTTTTTGCCCAGGGCGTAGGTAATGGTCACGGGACGCGCATAGAATTCCTGTGCCCAGCCATCGATGTGCTCGGCGAATTTCTCGCGTACCCAGTCCATCACGAAATGATTGGGCGCCAGGATGCGCACCTCGCCGCCGGCATCTTCAAACACCAGGGGCTTGATCCATGTGCTGAACTGCTGCTGGGTCAGATTGGCGCGAAAGCGCTCTTGGCAAAGGTCCCAGAAGGAATCCATAGTCGAGGGGAGGGGGGCAGAAAGCAGCATGGGATTCAAACGCGAATCTTACTCCCCTTCGGTGAGGTTATCCACAGGCATGGAGCCTTGGCGCTGCGGCGACGTTCCCGCCCGAACTTGACATCCCCCCGGATGGGCGGGTCTAATACGCGGTTTTTCAACAGATTTTTTGTGTTCGGCTTGCCTGCTTCAACGGCTTGGCCGGCGCCAGCGAGTAACCAGAAAGGATATGCCATGAAACGCACTTACCAGCCTTCCACCGTCCGCCGCAAGCGTACCCACGGTTTCCGTGCCCGCATGAAAACCAAGGCCGGCCGTGCCGTGATCAACGCGCGTCGCGCCAAGGGCCGCGCTCGTCTGGCTGTCTAATCAACGCGAATCCAAACCAAGCGGGTGGCGTGCGCCTCCGCGATGCGCGTCTGGTCGACAAAGCCGATTTCGATCGGGTTTTTTCGGAAAACCAGCGCGCTCGGACGGATTATCTGATGGTGATGGCGCGGCCCAACCAGGTGGGTTATCCCCGCTTGGGCATGGTCGTTGCCAAGCGGTTGCTTGCGCGCGCGGTGGATCGCAACCGCGTCAAGCGGTGCGTGCGCGCAAGCTTTCGTCAGGCGTTGCCGGAACTGCCCGCGTGTGATTTTGTCGTTCGTCTCATTGCCAAGCCGGTTCCAGGCGATGAGGCGCGCGATTTGTTGCGCACCCTCACACGTGCCGGCCATCGAGCCATGGCAAAATGGCCGGCCACGGAGTCAGGCGAATTCCTGATGGCCACCCCGGAACCTCACCCCAACTCATAGCGCCCCGTTCCATGGATAACCAGCGGCTGATACTTTTTATCGTCTTTTCCTTCTCACTGCTTTTGTTGTGGGAAGCCTGGCAGGACAAGCATGCGCCGCCCGCATCCGCAGTCACGGCGACAAGCGCCCCGGGCGCCAGCACGGGCACGCCGCCCGTACCGAGTCAGGCGTTGAACGCACCGGCCGCCGCGCCGGCCCAGGCCGGATTTGTGAAGGGCGCCCGTGCCGTGGTGGAAACCGATGTGTTGCGCGCCACGATCGATGCCAACGGCGGCGACCTCCGCCAGCTTCAGTTGTTGCCCTATCGCGAGACGCAGGAACGCAATCAGGTCTTCACCCTGTTTGAAGACGATCCGGCCGAGCCTTACCTGGCGCAGAGCGGCCTCCTCGGCAAGGATATGCCGACACACCGCACCGTTTTCCAGCTGAATCCCGGAACCTATCGCCTGACCCGTGGCGCCTCGCAGGTGGAAGTTCCGCTGGTGTGGAACGATCCCGCCACGGGAGTGCGCGTCGAAAAGACCTATATTTTCACGCGCAACAGCTATCAGATCGCCGTCAGGACGCGGGTAATCAACAACGGCACCCAGCCCGTCGACCTGACTCCGTACTACCAGTTCACCCGCCATTCCGGCGCACCGCGCGGCGCATCCTTCTTCCTGCACACCTTTACCGGTCCCGCGTTCTACACCGACGCCAAGAAATTCCAGAAAGTCGCCTTCAAGAACATCGAGGAAGGCAAAGCCGAGTTTGAAAAAACTGCCGATAACGGATGGGTGAGCATGGTGCAGCATCACTTCGTGGCGGCCTGGCTGCCGGAAGGCAGCATCAAGCGCGAATACTATGCACGTGCCCTCGGGGACGGACTTTATTCGGCGGGCGTCATCCTGGCCGAGGGCACGCTCGCACCGGGCCAGCAGAAAGTCTTTACCGTGCCCCTGTATGCGGGTCCGCAGAAACAGAAATTGCTGGAGGCCGCCGCGCCCGGTCTCGACCTCGTGCGCGATTACGGCTGGCTGACGCCCCTAGCCTTTCCCATCTACTGGTCGCTGGCAAAGATCGAGCACTTCGTCGGCAACTGGGGCTGGGCCATCATCATCCTGACCATCCTCCTCAAGCTGGCGCTGTTCCCGCTGTCGGCCGCCGGCTACAAGTCGATGGCCAAGATGAAGAAACTCACGCCGCGTCTGCAGCAGCTGAAGGAAACCTACGGCGACGACCGCGCCAAGCTGCATCAGGCGATGGCGGACATGTACAAGACCGAGAAAATCAATCCGCTCGGCGGCTGCTTCCCGATCCTGATCCAGATCCCGGTGTTCATCGCGCTGTACTGGGTGCTGCTCGCGGCGGTGGAAATGCGCGGCGCGCCGTGGCTGGGCTGGATCCACGACCTGACCGCGCCCGATCCTTTCTTCATCCTGCCGATCATCATGGGCGTCACCTCGATCCTGCAGGTCAAGCTCAATCCGCAGCCGATGGATCCGATGCAGGCCAAGATCATGATGATCATGCCGGTGGCGTTTACCGTGATGTTCGTCTTTTTCCCGGCAGGCCTTGTGCTGTACTGGATCGTCAACAACATCCTGTCCATCACCCAGCAGTGGGTGATCAACAAGCAGGTCCAGGATGGTGGCAAACCCGCCGCCGGCAAGGCCTGACCTGATAGCCGCCATCGCCACCGCCTCCGGGCGCGGCGGGGTGGGTGTGGTCAGGATATCAGGGGCGGACATCGCCCCGCTCGCGCAGGCAATGCTTGGACGCGTTCCCGAGCCACGCCACGCCACGTTCAGCCGGTTTCTCGATCGCGACGGCCAGGCGATCGACGAAGGCATCGCGCTTCATTTTGCCGCCCCGCATTCGTTTACCGGCGAGCACGTGCTGGAATTGCAAGGCCACGGCGGGCCGGTCGTGCTGAACCTGATCCTGCAGCGCTGCCTTGAACTCGGTGCGCGCCTGGCCGAGCCGGGGGAGTTTTCCCGCCGCGCGTTTCTGAACGGCAAGCTCGACCTGGCGCAGGCCGAGGCTGTGGCCGATCTGATCGACGCGGCATCCGCCGAGGCGGCGCGCTCGGCGGTGCGCTCGCTGGCCGGCGCGTTCTCGGCAAGGATTTCGGATCTGGTCGAGGCATTGATCCGCCTGCGCATGCTGGTCGAGGCCACGCTCGACTTTCCAGAAGAGGAGATCGATTTTCTCAAGCAGGCCGATGCCTACGGCCGCCTCGATACAATCGGCGCCAGCCTTGCCGCGGTGCGGTCGCAGGCGAAGCAGGGCGCATTGCTGCGCGAGGGCCTGACGGTGGTGCTGATCGGCCAGCCGAACGTGGGCAAGTCGAGCTTGCTGAATCAGCTCGCCGGGTACGAGGCCGCGATCGTCGCCGAAATCGCCGGCACGACGCGCGATACGGTGCGCGAGTCGATCCAGATCCAGGGCGTTCCGCTGCACATCGTCGATACCGCAGGCCTGCGGGAAACCGACGATGCGGTGGAGAAACTGGGCATTGCCCGCACCTGGGCGGCCGTGGAAAAGGCCGACGTGGCGCTGCTGCTGGTGGATGCCGCGCACGGCCTGGGCGAGAACGAGGCCGCGATCCTGGCGCGCCTGCCGCAGGTGACGCGCCTCACCCTTCACAACAAGATCGATGTCGCCGGCGAGGCGCCGCGCATGGCGGGCGACGAAATCTGGCTTTCAGCCAGGACCGGCGCCGGCGTCGAACTCCTGCGCGACAAGCTGCTTGAAGCGGCCGGCTGGCAGGCGGCGGGGGAAGACACGTTCATGGCGCGTACGCGGCACCTGGATGCGCTCGCCCGTGCCGCGGGCCATCTTGCCGTTGCGCGCGAATCCGCCGGGCAGCTTGAACTGTTTGCCGAGGAACTGCGGCTGGCGCAGGCGGCCCTGTCGGAAATCACCGGCGAATTCACTGCCGACGATTTGCTGGGCGAGATCTTCAGCAAGTTCTGCATCGGGAAATGACGCGCCCGCCGGTGCCGCCCGGCCGTTCCGCGCCATTATTTGACGACCATCGCGCACCCCGGGGAACTCGGCCCGTGTTTGCCCTATCCATAGGGGCTTTGCCGTTTATTCATCCAGCCAGGAATGATCATGATCTCGTTCAAATCCACTCTGCGCGCTGCGCCATTACTGATCGGTGCCTGCCTGACGCTGGCAGGATGCGGTCCCAAGCCCGATACCCATCCCGGCCAGCCGGTGACCAAGCGCCGTGCGCTGTTACAGGAAACCATGCGCACGTTTGAGCCGATGGGGATCATGGTGCGGGGAAAAAATCCTTATGTCGCAACAGAGTTCATGGCGCTCGCCGACAAGCTGCAAACCCTGAGCACGCAGCCGTGGGCTGATTTCCCGCCGGGCAGCACCTATGCGCCGAGTCGCGCCAAACCGGCGGTGTGGCTGCAGTCGGCACAATTCAAGCAGGATCAGGATACCTACATCAAGGCGGTCGCCAGCCTCGCTGCCGCGGCTAAAACGGGCAACCTGGATGTGATCCGGCCGGCCTACATGCACGTGAGCGAGAGCTGTGCCGCCTGCCACAAAGCGTTTCGCGGACCGTCGGTGTTATGACGCAGCCGTTTGCGCCGATCAGGGTATGGGATGTGCCGGTACGGCTGTTCCACTGGCTGCTGCTGGCGCTGCTCGGGTTTTCCTGGTGGAGTGGGGATCAGGGCGGAGAATGGATGGAATACCACGAATGGTCCGGCTACGCCATCCTCACGCTCCTGCTGTTCCGCATTGCATGGGGATTCGCAGGCAGCGACCCGGCACGTTTTGTCCACTTCGTGCGCGGTCCGCGCGCCAGCTACGCGTATTTTCGCAGCGTGTTGCAGCGCCGGCCCAGGGCATATCTGGGGCATAACCCGCTGGGCGGATGGATGATCCTGAGCCTGCTGCTGGTGCTGCTGGTGCAGACCGTTACCGGCCTGTTTGGAAACGATGACAACGATTTCGAGGCACCCTTCGCACACTGGATCCGCCACGGCACCAGCAGCCTCATCACCGCCCTGCATGCCTACAATTTCGACCTGCTGCTGGGCCTGGTCGGCGTGCATGTTGCGGCGGTATTCGTTCATCAGCTGCTGCGTCGCGACGACATGGTCAAGGCGATGTTCACAGGGATGAAGACTGCAGAAGCGGGCGTATCCGCCGGCCGCATGGTGTCGACCTGGCGTGCGCTTGTGCTGCTGGGACTCATGGCGGCGCTCGTTTATGGACTGCTCTGGATAGGCGGCGCAACGGCCTGATTTGACGCTGTGCCCATGACCGGTTTCGGCAGCCGGGCAGCACAAGCCTGCCCGGTGCTTTTGCCCGGGCGCGTCAGCGCTTATGCTTGCAGGTGTTTCCTTACTGCAGGATGGCCAGTCATGCTGACGTGGCGCGGCATCGCCGACGAACTCAAAACCCATCGCAAGCACCTTTTGCAGGCCAATACCATTGCCTTGCTGGCGGTGGCGGCCGCGGTCCCGGTGCCTTTGCTGTTGCCGCTGATGGTGGACGAAGTGCTGCTGCATCACCCGGGCGCCCTGGTGGAAAGGATCGGTGCGGTATTCCCGGCGGCCTGGCACGGGCCGGTGCTGTTCATCGGCGCGGCGCTGCTGCTGACGATCGTGCTGCGCCTGACGGCGATCCTGCTCAACGTATGGCAGGGACGCACGTTCTCCCTGTTGGCCAAGGAGGTGGTGTACCGCATCCGGGTGCGGATGCTTGCCCGCTTGTCGCGCATCGCGCTGTCGGAGTTCGAGACGGTGGGCGCAGGCCGGGTCACCTCGCATTTCGTCACCGACCTCAACGCCATCGACAGCTTCCTCGGGGCGTCGGTTTCCGGCCTGGTGGTATCGGTGCTCACCCTGGTTGGCGTGGCGGCGGTGCTGTTCTGGATGCACTGGCAGCTGGCGCTGTTCATCCTGCTGCTGAATCCCGTCGTGATCCTGTTTTCCACCCGGCTCGGCAAGCGGGTAAAAGACCTGAAGAAGCACGAAAACCGTGCCTTCGAAGTGTTCCAGGAGACCCTGTCCGAAACCCTCGACGCGCTGACCCAGATCCGGGCGATGAACCGCGAAAAGCATTACCTTGCGCGGGTGACGGACAGGGCCGCCGACATCCGCCGGCATGCGGCGGCATTCGCCTGGAAGTCGGACGCGATGAGCCGGATCTCCTTCTTCGTGTTTCTTGTCGGCTTCGATGCCTTCCGCGCCGGCGCCATGCTGATGGTGGTGTTTTCCAACCTGACCATCGGCGAGATGCTGGCGGTGTTCGGCTACCTGTGGTTCATGATGACGCCGGTGCAGGAGCTGGTGAACCTGCAGTATTCCTGGTTCGCCGCCAATGCCGCAGTGGGACGGATCAACGCGCTGCTGGGCCTGCATAGCGAGCCGCAGCACCCCGCGCTGAGCGATCCCTTCGCCGGCCAGCCCACGGTCGGCATCACGCTCGACCATGTCAGTTTTGCCTATGCCGACGGCGAGACGGTGCTGGACGATGTCAGCCTCGAGGTGGCGGCGGGCGAAAAGGTGGCGCTGGTCGGGGCCTCCGGTGGCGGCAAGTCGACGCTGGTGCAGGCCCTGCTGGGGCTCTATCCGGTGAAATCCGGCCGGATCCTGTATGGGACGGTGCCGGTCACAGAGATCGGCTGGGAAGCCGTGCGCGAGCATGTGGGCGTGGTGCTGCAGCATCCGGTGCTGTTCAACGACAGCGTGCGCGCCAACCTCACGCTCGGACGCGAGGCCGATGACGCCACGCTGTGGCAGGCGCTGGAGATCGCCCAGTTGAAGGACATCATTGCGGCCCTGCCGCACGGGCTGGATACCGTGGTCGGGCGACAGGGCGTGCGGCTGTCGGGTGGACAGCGCCAACGACTGGCCATTGCACGCATGATCATCGCCAATCCGCAGATCGTCATCCTCGACGAGGCCACCTCGGCGCTCGATACCGACACCGAACGGCGGCTGCACCAGGCGCTCGACGGCTTTCTGGCCGGCCGCACAACGCTCATCATCGCCCACCGCCTGTCAGCCGTGAAACAGGCCGACCGCATCCTGGTGTTCGAGAACGGCCGCGTGGTGGAAGAGGGCGGCCATGACGAACTGATCGATCGCGGCGGGCTGTATCACAAGCTTTACCGCCATGCGTAAATAATGCTCGGGAAAATCAGCGTTTTCTGATACACTACACGCAGTTGTGCATACAGCAGTGGGCAGGTTTCCAGCCGTGCCTCGGGACTGTTCTCACAGCCCCATCGTCTTCGACCTCTCTCTTTTGTGCAGCCGGCACGTTTCAGCGTCGGCCGTGACAAGTCTTGTGGTTGGCGCCGATGTGATCGACGCGACCCGTTGGGCGTTCAGGAGTGACCACTTCGAACGCCGCTATTTCCGGTTCGTATTTTGTGGCCTGTCTGGCTGGGTGCCGGGCGCAGGTCTGATTTGCGCGTTCGAGCGCACTTAAAAAGGTTTGCCATGAGCTTTTCCGAACTGGGGCTTGATCCCCTCATCCTTAAATCCGTTCTGGCCGCGGGCTACGAAAACGCCACGCCGGTCCAGATGCAGGCGATTCCCGCTGCGCTGACCGGCCGTGACCTGCTGGTATCGTCGCATACCGGCAGCGGCAAGACAGCGGCGTTTCTGCTGCCGTCGATCCAGCGCATGCTGGCCGAGCCGACCGTCAAGAGCATGGGGCCGCGCGTGCTGGTGCTGACCCCGACGCGCGAGCTCGCGCTGCAGGTCGAAAAGGCCGCCATGACCTATGGCAAGGATATGCGCCGCTTCCGCACGGCCTGCCTGGTCGGCGGCGCGCCGTATGGCCTGCAGCTGAAGCGCCTGTCGCAACCGGTGGACGTGGTGGTGGCTACGCCGGGCCGTCTGATCGACCATCTGGAGCGCGGCAAGATCGACTTCTCGCGCCTGGAAGTGCTGGTGCTGGACGAAGCCGACCGCATGCTGGACATGGGCTTTGTCGACGATATCAAGGCCATCGCCGCGCGCTGCCCGGCCGAGCGCCAGACGCTGCTGTTCTCGGCCACGCTCGACGGCGTGGTGGGCAACCTGGCGCGCGAGCTGACCCGCGACGCCCAGCGCATCGAGATCGAGGCGGTGCCCCATAAAGAATCCAAGATCGAGCAGCGCCTGCTGTTCGCCGACAACATGGATCACAAGAACCGTCTGCTCGACGCGCTGTTGCGCGACGTGGAGATGGTGCAGGCGATCGTGTTCGCCTCGACCAAGCGCAGCACCGAGGAAATCTCCGACCTGCTGGCCGACAGCGGCTTTGCTTCCGACGCGCTGCATGGCGACATGCAGCAGGGTCAGCGCAACCGTGCGCTGCAGCGCCTGCGCGAAGGCCGCACCAAGGTGCTGGTGGCGACCGACGTCGCCGCGCGCGGCATCGACGTGGCGAGCATCAGCCATGTCATCAACTTCGACCTGCCGCGCCAGGCCGAGGACTACGTCCACCGTATCGGCCGTACCGGCCGCGCCGGCCGCACCGGCATCGCGGTGAGCTTTGCCGGCATGCGCGAAGGCGGGCTGGTGAAGAACATCGAACGCTACACCGGCAACCGCATCGAGGTGCACACGCTGCCAGGGCTGGAGCCGACGCAGAAACCCGCATCGGGCCGTCCGTCTTCGGGCCGCCCGCGCAGTAACAGCGGTCCGCGCAGCTTTGGCGACAAGCGTCCCGACGGACAGAAGCGCAGCTTCGGCGACCGCAGCGAACCGCGCAGCTACGGCGATCGTCCGCCGCGCGGCGACAGCCGTGACAACCGCGATCGTGGCTACCGTGCCGACGCGCGCCCTGGCGGCGACCGTTTTGCCCGCAACGATGCGTCGCGCGGCAACCGGTTTGAACAGGCCGCCGTGCGTGGCCCGTCCGATGTGCCCCGCATGACCGGTGACCGTCCGCCGCGCCACGAAGGGTTCCGCGGTGCCGACGTTCCGCGCGAGCCGAACGGCGAAATCAACGGCAACAGCGTCGAATATTGGGAAAGGCGCGAGCGCGAGGCCAAGGCCAAGGCCGCGGCCGCGGCCACCCGCAGCTACGGCAATCGTGCGCCCGGCGCGCGGGCGGCCCAGCCGCGTGGCAACGATAATCGGGGCGGTGGCAACCGCGTCGGGGTTCGGGGCCGCTTCAAGGACTGATCGCTCGCGATCAGTCCGGTAATTCAAAGGGGGCTTGTGCCCCCTTTTTCTCGTGTCGGCTCTGGTGATTCCGGAACCGGAGAGGCTTACATGGGCGTGTTCATTTGCGGGGGAGCCATGTGCGCCTGGCCGGCAAGCTGGTTGAAGTGGCAGACCTGGTTTCTGCCGTTGCGCTTGGCTGTATAGAGTGCCTGGTCGGCCTGGTCGAGCAGTTCGGCCAGGATAGGGGATGTCTCATGTTTCGTGGCGAGCGGCACGAGCGTGGCGATGCCGACGCTGGTAGTGATGCGGGTTTTCATGTTCTCGATGGCGGCCACGGCAGCGCGCAGCCGTTCGGCCGCCACCAGGCTTTCGGCTTCGTTCAGGCCGAGCGCGGCCACGACAAACTCTTCGCCGCCATGCCGTGCCACGATGTCGTTTTCCCGCGCGGTGGCCTTGAGCGTGGCCGCTACGGCTTGCAGGACGCGATCACCCTCGGCATGGCCGAAGCGGTCATTGATCTGTTTGAAGTGATCCAGGTCGAGCATCAACAAGGTCGCGTTTTCCTGGCGGCGACGGGCGGTTTTAAGCATCTGCCCGGCGTATTCGTAAAAGGCCCGCCAGTTGTACAGGCCGGTCAGGCCATCGTGGTTCGCGAGCAGCTCCAGTTCCGCATGCAGCCTACGGAGCTCTGTGGTTTGCCGCGCGAGTTCGTCCTGGGCGAGCTTGCGTTCGGTGATATCGCGTACGACGCAGAGGACAAGGGGCTCGCCATGAAGAATCATCGGGCTTAGCATGATGTCGACCGGAAATTCGCTTTCGTCCTTGCGCAGGGCGAACAGTTCGGTCGCCCCGCCCATCGGACGGCTGTGTGAGTCGCTCATATAGCGGCTGCGGTGGCCGGCGTGGTGCGCCGTGAACCGGTGCGGAATCAGCATTTCGACAGGCTGATTGATCAGTTCGCTGCGGTCGTATCCGAACTGGGTTTCGGCCTGTGCGTTCGCCAGAATGATGCGCCCCGCCTGGTCAACGACGAACAGGGCGTCTGGCGTGTATTCAAAAATGCGCTGGTAGATTTCCATCTGGACGATGCGTGTTGATTTTATATTGTTCAGGCGCGAAGGGAGAGCGTGTCACCGCGATCCATAAAGTTTTTCCGGTACACCGCATGGCGGCTTGTGCCGGTGTTGCCATTACACTGGCGGCTTTCTGCCCCGCGCGCGATTCACCGCATCGTGCGAAACGCCAATAGAGACCTCACCCTATGGGAAAGCCGTCGACTGGTCAACTACATGCCCCACTGGCCCACTGCCGCTGGATCGGCGAGCGCGGGCTCAGGGTGGCGACGGGCGAGCAGACCCTGGCCCGCTATGAGCTGTTGATTTCTGTTGGATTAAAGGATATTGAGGACATTATCCCTGCACATGACAGCTTGTTACTGGTTTTTCGTCCAACGGCAAGCGTGTCGCCGGAAGTATGGGCGGCGCTTGTCGAGCCGCTGGCGGATTTGCGCGGGGAGACGGCAGCGAGACTGCATGAAATCGCGGTCGACTATGGCGGGACTGCAGGACCGGATCTGCAGGGATTGGCGAAACGGGCGGACATGAGCGTGACAGCCTACATCGAGCGCCATGCGGCGGCGGTGTATACAGTGGCATTCCTGGGGTTTCAGCCGGGATTCCCGTATCTGCGCGGCTTGCCGACAGCCTTGCGTGCGCCGCGTCGGGCGACGCCACGGCAGCGGGTCGCAGCGGGCAGCGTGGCAGTCGGCGGGGCCTATGCCGGAATTTACCCAACTGGCGGCCCGGGCGGCTGGCACATCATCGGACGGACCGCCGCAGTGCTGTTCGACCCGCAACGCGAGGTGCCGGCATTGCTGATGCCGGGTGACCGGGTACGTTTCGTCCCGACATGATCGAGATCCTGCGTGCCGGGCTGTGCGACCTGGTCATGGATTCGGGGCGGCCGGGGTGGGGGGCGCTGGGCGTGCCTGCCGGCGGGGCGGCCGATCCGCTGGCGCTGGCGGCGGCCAACCGTCTGGTGGGCAACGACGAGGCGGCGGCCGGGCTGGAGATCATCCTGTCGGGACCGCGCCTGCAGTTTCCGCGGGGCGGGGTGGTGGCGCTCACCGGCGCACGTTTCACCGCCCGTCGCAGTAGCGGCACCCCAGTGGCATGGAATGAAACCCTGGTACTGGCGTCGGGCGAGACTCTGACGCTGGATCGCCCCGAGGTGGGTTGCCGTTGCTGGCTGGCGGTGCGTGGCGGGATTGCGGTGCCTCGCCTGATGGGGAGCCGCAGCACGTTTCCGCCGTCGGGGTTCGGCGGGCATTGCGGCCGGGCCTTGGCGGCGGGTGATGTCCTGCACCGGGGTGAGCCGACGGGGGATCTGCAGCTGTTGCGCGCGTTTCCTCCCCCCGGCGCGACGGATGACTGCTTGCGGGTGGTGGCCGGGCCGCAGGTCGACCGGTTTGACGATGCCGGGCTGGCGGCTTTTTTCGGCAGCCCGTATCGGGTCGATGCCGCATCGGACCGACGTGGGTTGCGCCTGAGCGGGGCGCCGGTAAGCCACCGCAAGATAGAGCTTTCGTCGCAGGGCGTGGTGCCCGGCGCGATACAGGTTCCGCCCGATGCCCAGCCGATCATCCTGGGATGGGATGGGCCGGTGACGGGCGGCTATCCGGTGATTGCCGGGGTGATCACCGCGGACATCCCCCGGGTGGCGCAACTGAAGCCAGGCGATGCAATCCGGTTTGTAACGATCGAGGTCGAGGCTGCCCGTGACCTGGCGGCGGCGGCGTGGACAATCAAGGAGCTGGCATGATCGAGCTGAATGCGGATATTGGTGAAGGCTGTGATGATGCCGCACTGATGCCGTATCTGGCGCGGGTGTCGATAGCCAGTGGCGGGCACACCGGAGATGCAGCAAGCATGGCGGCAGCGCTGCGGCTGGCGGCCGAATATGGCGTGGCAGTGGGTGCCCATCCGGGCTACCCTGACCGTGCAGGGTTTGGCCGGCGTGTGCTCGCCGCATCGGCGGAAGACATCGTTGCCTGGGTGACGCGGCAGACCGAGGCGCTGGCAGAACAGGCGGCGCGGCTGGGGTTGTGTCTGGCGCATGTGAAGCCACACGGCGCACTCTACAACGTGGCGGCACGGGACCGAAATGTGGCCGACGCTGTTGCGCAGGCGGTGGCGGCATTCGACCCCAGCCTGGCACTAGTCGGGCTGTCCGGCTCGCAACTGGTGGTCGCCGGCCAGGCTGCCGGGCTGGTGGTGCTGAACGAGGCGTTTGCGGATCGCCGCTACCTGGCCAATGGCCAGCTTGTTTCACGTGAAACGGAAGGGGCGCTGATGGCCGATCCCGGCGCGGCGGCGGCCCAGGCACGTGCCCTGGCACAGGGTGCGGCCGTGGCCACGCTGGATGGCGGCATACTCCGTATTCGGGCCGAGACGCTATGCCTGCACAGCGATACCCCCGGCGCATTAAATGTCGCCCAGGCCGTCCATGCGGCGCTCAATCGCGGATAATTCCGCGCTCACCGCTCACCGCTCACCGCTCACCGCTCACGCCATGCCCCTTCTTACTCTGGATCAACTCGAACTGGCCTATGGCCACTGGCCGCTGCTCGATGGCGCGTCGCTGGTGGTCGAGGCCGGCGAACGCATCGGCCTGATCGGCCGCAACGGAACCGGCAAGTCCAGCTTGTTGAAAATCATCGCCGACGAGAGCCGGCCGGACGCGGGCGAGGTGTGGCGCGCGCCCGGCCTGAAACTGGCCTATGTGCCGCAGGAGCCGCAGTTCCAGTCCGGCCACAGCGTATTCGAGGCGGTGGCGGAGGGGGTGGGCGCGGCGCAGAAGTTGCTGGCTGAATATCATGCCGTGGCGCATGCGATGGCAGATGGCGACGAGACGGTGTATGCCGACTTCGAGCGGCTGTCGCATGAGCTCGAGGCGGCCGACGCCTGGCGGCTCAACAGCCGCGTGGAAGAGACCCTGCAGCGTCTGGGGCTGGATGCCGACGCGGCTGTGGAAACGCTCTCGGGCGGCCTGAAAAAACGTGTGGCGCTGGCACGTGCGCTGGTGACCGACCCCGAACTGCTGCTGCTGGACGAGCCGACCAACCACCTGGATTTTTCTGCCATCGAGTGGCTGGAGACGCTGCTCAACGACTACCGCGGCGCGCTGTTCTTCATCACCCATGACCGGCGCTTCCTCGACAATGTCGCCAACCGCATCGTCGAGCTCGACCGTGGCCAGCTTCGCGAATACCAGGGCAACTTCAGTGCCTACCAGATCAAGAAGGCGGAGCAACTGGAAGTCGAGGCGGTGCACAACCGCAAGTTCGACAAGTTCTGGAAGCAGGAGGAAGCCTGGATCCGCAAGGGGGTCGAGGCGCGCCGCACCCGCAACGAGGGGCGGGTGCGGCGGCTTGAGGCGCTGCGCCGCACCCGCGAGGCGCGCATCGCCCATGCCGGCCAGGTGGGGTTCCAGATCGATGCCGGCGACCGCTCAGGCAAGGTGGTGGCCGAGCTCGATCACGTCACCTATGGCTATGACGATCGCGTGCTGATCCGCGACTTTTCCGCCACCATCCTGCGCGGCGACAAGCTGGGCCTGCTGGGCCCCAACGGCGTTGGCAAGACCACGCTGATCCGGCTGATTCTCGGCGAACTGAAACCGCAGTCCGGCTGGATCAAGCAGGGCACCAAGCTCGAGGTGGCCTACTTCGACCAGTTCCGCAACCAGTTGAACGACGAGGCGACGCTGATCGACATGATTTCGCCCGGTTCCGACTACGTCGAGATCGGCGGACAGAAAAAGCACGTCATCAGCTATCTGGAGGACTTCCTGTTCCCGGCCGAGCGCGCGCGCGCCAAGGTGTCGGCGCTCTCCGGCGGCGAGCGTAATCGGCTGCTGCTGGCGCGCCTGTTCGCCCGGCCAGCCAACCTGCTGGTGCTGGACGAGCCGACCAACGATCTGGACATCGATACCCTGGAACTGCTGGAGCAACTGCTGCAGGACTACGGTGGCACCGTCATCATCGTCTCGCACGATCGCGCGTTCCTGGACAACGTCGTCACCCAGTCGATTGCGTTCGAGGGCGAGGGGCGGCTGACCGAAATTGTCGGGGGCTACGCCGAGTGGCGTAGCTGGCAACAGCGGCAGCGCGCCGTTGCCGAGGCGCCGCGCGTGACGACGCCGCCCAAGGCATCGGCGAGCACGGCTCAGGCCAAGCCAGCCGCCAAGAGCAGGCTCAGCTACAAGGAGGCACGGGAGCTCGAAGCGCTGCCAGGACAGATTGAGGCGCTGGAGGCCGAACAGGCGGTGGTTGCCGAGCGGCTGGCGGACCCCGCCTTGTATCAGTCGAGCCCACAGGACGCCGCTGTGCTGCAGGCGCGTTCAGAGGCGATCGAGGCGGAGCTGCTCGACGCGCTGGCGCGCTGGGAGGCCCTCGAGGCCAAGGCGGCAGCCGGCTGAGCGGCGGTTTCCTGCGGCGTGGGTGGAGCCTGTTGGCCATGTTTCACGTGAAACCGAGGCCGGCAACGGGTAGAATGCGGCCATCATGAAATTCCCCGAGTCCTTCGATGTCATCGTTGTCGGTGGCGGCCACGCCGGCACCGAGGCCGCACTCGCGTCCGCGCGGATGGGCGTGAAGACGCTGCTGCTGTCGCACAACATCGAAACGCTGGGCGCGATGTCATGCAATCCGTCGATTGGCGGCATCGGCAAGGGGCATCTGGTCATGGAGGTCGACGCCCTGGGCGGCGCGATGGCGCTGGCCACCGACGAGGCGGGCATCCAGTTCCGCACGCTCAATTCGTCCAAGGGCCCGGCGGTGCGCGCCACCCGTGCGCAGGCCGATCGTGTCTTGTACAAGGCGGCGATCCGGTCGCGCCTGGAAAATCAGCCCAATCTCACCTTGTTCCAGCAGGCGGTTGACGATCTGGTTCTCGATGGCGACCGCGTCGTCGGCGTCAAGACCCAGCTGGGCATCGTGTTCAGTGGCCGTGCCGTGGTGCTGACGACCGGCACCTTCCTCGCCGGCCTGGTGCACGTCGGTCTGGAAAACTTCCAGGCCGGGCGCATGGGTGACCCGCCCGCGGTGTCGCTGGCTGCGCGCCTGCGCGAGCTGAGTCTGCCTGTCGGGCGGCTGAAGACCGGTACGCCGCCGCGTATCGATGGCCGCACCATCGATTACAGCCGGACCCTGGTGCAGCCCGGGGACGACCCGGCACCGGTGTTTTCCTTCATGGGTAATGCGACGCTGCATCCCGAGCAGCGCCCGTGCTGGATCACGCATACGACCGAGCAGACGCACGAGATCATCCGCGGTGGCCTCGACCGTTCGCCGATGTATACCGGTGTCATCGAAGGGGTGGGGCCGCGTTACTGCCCGTCGATCGAGGACAAGATCACCCGCTTTGCCGACAAGGCGAGCCACCAGATTTTCCTCGAACCCGAGGGGCTGGCGACGCACGAGATCTATCCCAACGGCATCTCGACCTCGCTGCCGTTCGACGTCCAGCTGGCCATCGTGCGCTCGATTCCCGGGATGGAGCAAGCCCATATCCTGCGCCCCGGCTACGCCATCGAATACGACTACTACGACCCGCGCAACCTGAAGGCCTCGCTGGAGAACAAGTCGATCGCCGGCCTGTTCTTTGCCGGCCAGATCAATGGCACCACCGGTTACGAGGAGGCGGCCGCGCAGGGTTTGCTCGCCGGCATCAATGCCGGCCTGCAGGTGCAGGGGCACGATGCCTGGAGTCCCGGACGGCACGAAGCGTATCTCGGCGTGCTGGTCGACGACCTCATCACGCGCGGCGTCTCCGAGCCTTATCGCATGTTCACCAGCCGTGCGGAATACCGGCTGCAGCTGCGCGAAGACAATGCCGACAAGCGGCTGACTGAAACCGGACGCACTCTCGGCGTGGTCGACGACGAGCGCTGGGGTGCCTTCAACCGGAAAAGGGATGCGGTTTCACGTGAAACCGAGCGCCTGAAGTCGACCTGGGTCAACCCGGTCATCCTGCCGGCCGACGAGGCTACCCGCCTGATCGGCCAGAGTATCGAGCACGAATACAGCCTGTTCGAACTTCTGCGCCGGCCGAACCTGAGTTACGCGCAGGTGCTCGCGCTGCCCGGCGGCGGGGCGGGGGTCGACGACCCGTGCGTTGCCGAGCAGGTCGAGATCGCTGCCAAGTACCAGGGCTACATCGACCGCCAGAACGACGAGGTTGAAAAGCAGCGCGAGCAGGAAAGCCTGCGCCTGCCGGCCGATCTCGACTACAGCCTGCTGACCGGGCTGTCGATGGAAGTGCGGCAGCGCCTGCAGAAGGCGCGTCCCGAAACGCTGGGTCAGGCCTCGCGCCTGCAGGGCATCACTCCGGCCGCGATTTCGGTCCTGCTGGTGTATGCCAAGCGGGGTTTCAAGCCCGACGAGCAGAAGAAAAGCGCATGACTGTCGAACACCAACTCAAGGCGGGAGTCGCCGCCCTCGGACTGGCATTGCCCGAGGGTGCCGAAGCGAAGCTGCTGGCCTATCTGGCACTGCTCGACAAGTGGAACCGTGTGTACAACCTGACCGCCGTGCGCGATGCCGAGCGCATGGTGAGCCATCACCTGCTGGATTCGCTGGCGGCGGTGTCGTGCTTTCAGGGGGCGTCGGTGCTCGACGTCGGCAGCGGCGGCGGCCTGCCGGGGATTCCCCTGGCGATCGCGCGGCCGGAATTGCCGGTGACTCTGATCGACAGCATCGCCAAGAAAACCGCGTTCCTGCTGCAGGTCAAGGCCGAGCTGGGGCTGGCCAATCTGAATGTGGTGACGGGCCGGGTGGAGGACTTCCGCCCCGTGACCGGCTTCGACGTCATCACTTCGCGGGCGTTTTCCGACCTCAGGGAATTCGTCAACCTGACCCGCCATCTGCTCAAGCCGGGGGGGCGCTGGCTGGCGATGAAGGGCCTGTATCCGCATGAAGAGATCGCGCTGCTGCCGGATGACGTGAAAGTGAGCGCTGACCATGCGCTTGTCGTCCCGGGGCTGGAAGCGAGCCGCCATTTGATCGTTCTGGAGCGTGTTGAATGAGCCGAATCCTGGCAATAGCCAACCAAAAAGGCGGCGTCGGCAAGACGACGACGGCGGTGAACCTGGCGGCAAGCCTCGCCGAACTCGGGCAGCGCGTGCTGCTGGCCGACCTCGATCCGCAGGGCAATGCGACCATGGGGGCGGGCATCCAGAAGCGCACCGCGCTGCCCACGGTATACCAGATCCTGCTCAACCAGGTCACGGTGCGCGATGCGCGCATGCGCTCGGAGCCAGGCCATTTCGACGTCATTCCGGCCAACCGCGAACTGGCGGGCGCGGAAATCGACCTGGTCAACCTGGAGCAGCGCGACCTGAGGCTGAAAGCGGCGCTGGCGCAGGTGGCCGACGACTATGATTTCATCCTGCTGGATTGCCCGCCGACGCTGAACCTGCTGACCGTCAACGCGTTCGCCGCGACCGAGGCGGTGCTGATCCCGATGCAGTGTGAATACTATGCGCTGGAAGGGCTGACCGACCTGATCGCCACCATCAAGAAGGTGAAGCAGCGGCTGAATCCGGACATTCGCATCGAAGGCCTGTTGCGGGTGATGTTCGATCCGCGCAGCACGCTGGCGCAGCAGGTATCGGAACAGATCAAGCAGCATTTCGGCGACAAGGTGTACGACACCGTGATTCCGCGCAACGTACGGCTCGCCGAGGCGCCCAGCCACGGCTTGCCGGTGCTGGCGTACGACCGTCAGTGCAAGGGCGCGAAAGCGTATATGGAACTGGCCGAGGAAACGATGAAACGTGCCGGCATCACTGCAGGGGAGACAGCATAATGGCCAAACTCAAGGGACTCGGACGCGGGCTCGACGCGCTGCTGGGTGGCGAGGACAACACCGCGCCGCCGCAGGGCGACCTGCGCATGATGAACGTGTCGCAATTGGCGCCCGGCAAGTACCAGCCACGCACCCAGATGGACAGCGAATCGCTGCAGGAACTCGCCGACTCCATCCGCGCGCAGGGCCTGATGCAGCCGATCCTGGCACGCGAGGTTGCCGGCGGCTACGAAATCATCGCCGGCGAACGCCGTTGGCGTGCGGCGCAGCTGGCCGGGTTGAATGAAGTGCCGGTGCTGCTGCGCGAAGTCGCCGACGATGCCGTGGCCGCGATGGCGCTGATCGAAAACATCCAGCGCGAGGACCTCAACGCCATCGACGAGGCACACGGCCTGCAGCGTCTGATCCAGGAATTCGGCATGACCCACGACGCGGTGGCGCAGGCGGTCGGCAAGTCGCGCGCGGCCGTGTCCAATCTGCTGCGTCTGCTGAACCTGTCGCACCCGGTGCAGGATATGCTCACGGCAGGGCTGATAGAAATGGGCCATGCGCGCGCGCTGCTGCCCCTGCATGCCGGGGCACAACGCGAATTGGCGCACGAAATCGAAACCAGGGGCCTGTCGGTGCGCGAGGTCGAGCGTCGGGTGGCGCGGCTGCGGGATGTTGCCGTGACGCCCAGCAAGCAAGCCGTTTCGCGCGACACCCTCCGTCTGGAGGAGGCGCTGTCGGATGCGCTCGGGATGACGGCCCATGTGCAGACCAACAGCAAGGGCCACGGAAGGCTGACGCTGCACTTTGCCAGCAATGAGGAATTGCAGGGACTGCTGCAACGTCTTGGCATCCGGCTTTGAGTGACGCCAGGCAGGTCAGCACGTGCCGGAATGGCAACATCACTACGTACTGAAATTCATCATCAAGCTGCTTGATGATTGCATAGACCGCTCTAATTCTAGTATCATTGCTGGCTAAATGTTTAGCGGTATCCCAACCGGCACACGGCGGGTAGTCTGGGCCCAGGCGGTGCTTGCGCCCGTGGCTGCGCTAACCGGTGCTGCCATTGCAGGCATGGACGAGGCGCTGGCGGCAATGTATGGCGTGCTGGTCGCGCTGGCCGTGAGCGCAGTGCTGGCATGGCGTGAGCGGCAATCAATGGACCATCCGGAATGGGATCAGCATCGTTTGATGAAGCTGTTCATTCGCGTCGGGGTCGAGCGTCTGATCCTGCTGGTTGTCTTGCTGGTTGTTGGTCTCGGCGCGTTGAAGCTCAAGCCCTTGCCCCTGTTGCTGGGCCTGGTGCTGGCACAGTTTGCCTGGCTGGCCGTTGCGGCGAGTCGACGGGGTGGATAGCCCCACACAAGGGGGCTAGGTTGTATCGAGGTTGGTTTTGAATGGGAGCGCGCGGCGTGTCCATCCAAAACCCACTTATTGAATTTGATCACTATGGCTACGGAATCCCATTCCTCCGGTGAATACATCAAGCACCACCTGCAAAACCTGACCTACGGACAGCTTCCTGACGGCACCTGGGGCTTTGCCCACGGTGCCGCAGAGGCCAAGGCCATGGGCTTCTGGGCGATCAACGTCGACAGCATGCTGTTCTCGATTGGTCTGGGTCTGATCTTCCTGTTCCTGTTCCGCATGGCGGCCAAGAAGGCTACTGTCGGAACGCCCGGCGGCTTGCAGAACTTCGTCGAATGGATCGTTGAGTTCATCGATGGTTCCGTGCGCGGTTCCTTCTCGCATCAGAATGCGCTGGTTGCGCCGCTGGCGCTTACCGTCTTCATGTGGGTGTTCCTCATGAACCTGATGGACCTGTTCCCGGTGGACTGGTTTCCCTTTCTGGCGACGGCAGCGGGCGTTCCGCACCTGAAAATCGTTCCGTCTACCGATCCCAACGTGACGTTTGGCCTGTCGCTGTCGATCTTCTTCCTGGTGCTGTTCTACAGCGTCAAGATGAAAGGCGCGGGCGGCTTCTTCTCCGAGCTGGCTTTCCAGCCCTTCCCCAAGTTCCTGTTCCCGGTCAACCTGCTGCTTGAAGGCGTCGGCCTGATCGCCAAGCCGATTTCGCTGGCGCTGCGTCTGTTCGGCAACATGTACGCCGGCGAGATGATCTTCATCCTGATCGCGCTGATGTTCGGCGGTGGCTGGGTGCTGGCCATATTCGGCGGCGCCTTGCAGTGGGCGTGGGCGGTGTTTCACATCCTCATCATCACGCTGCAGGCCTTCATCTTCATGACGCTGACCATCGTGTATCTGGACATGGCGCACGCCGAGCATCACTGATTTCGGTCGTATTCAATTTTCCTGGTTTCTTGTTTTCAACTTTGATTTTTACTTTTAGGAGCAACAAATGGAAATGACTCAAGCCGTACTGTACATCGCTGGCGCCCTGATGATGGGCCTGGGCGCGCTCGGTGCTGCCGTCGGTATCGGCATCCTCGGCGGCCGCTTCCTCGAAGGCGCAGCCCGTCAGCCCGAACTGATCCCGATGCTGCGCACGCAGTTCTTCATCGTGATGGGTCTGGTCGATGCCGTGCCGATGATCGCCGTCGGTCTGGCCATGTACGTTCTGTTTGCCGTTGCCGGTTAATTCGCGGGTTGCTGCGGAACGCATCGCCAACCCCGTTTTTACACCCGTCATTAGTTAAGGTGCGGATATGAATTTCAACGCAACTTTGATCGGCCAGTCCATCACGTTCATCTTCTTCGTGTGGTTCTGCATGAAGTTCGTGTGGCCGCCGATCATGAGCGCGCTCGAAACGCGCAAGAAGCAGATTGCCGATGGCCTTGCTGCAGCCGATCGCGGCAAGCACGAACTGGAGCTGGCTGCCAAAAAGGCTGGCGACAACATGCGTGATGCCAAGGTTCAGGCTGCCGAAGTGATTGCACAGGCCGAGAAGCGTGCTGCGCAGATCATCGAAGAGGCGAAGAGCGCCGCCAAGGAAGAGGGCGACCGCCAGCTTGCCGCTGCCCAGGCCAATATCGATCAGGAAGCCAACCGCGCACGTGAAACGCTGCGTGAGCAGGTGGCAGCGCTGGCCGTGGCCGGTGCGGAGAAGATCCTGCGCCGTGAAGTCAACGCGCAAACGCATGCTGACCTGCTGGGCCAGCTGAAAGCCGAGCTGTAAGCCATGAGCGAACTGTCTACCCTGGCTCGTCCCTACGCCGAAGCGGTGTTCCGCATGGCGCAGGGTGAAAATGACCTGGCGGGCTGGTCTGCGCGTGTCGCCACGCTGGCAGCCATCGTTTCGGATGTCCAGGTGGCCCGCCTGATCGTGGACCCCTCGGTCTCGGCGGAACGCGTGGCGGGCCTGGTCATCGATGTGGCTGGCGCCGACCTCGGTGAGCATGGCGGCAATTTCGTCAAGGTGCTGGCCGAAAACGACCGTCTGGCGCTGCTTCCGGAAATCAGCACGCAGTTCGAAACGCTGAAGGCAAATGCCGAAGGCACGCTCGAAGCCACCATCACCAGCGCCCAGGAACTGACCCAGGCACAGATCGACGATCTGGTGGCCGGGCTCAAGGGCAAATTCAACCGTGCGGTGAACGTGCAGGTTGCAGTCGACCCCGAACTGATCGGCGGCGCGGTGATTGCCATTGGCGACCAGGTGATAGACGGCTCGGTGAAGGGGCGGCTGCAGCGCATGGCTTTTGCGCTGCAAGGCTAATCAAGTACTCATATTTATCGGAACCTCACGGTTCGGAGATCAGACATGCAATTGAATCCAAGCGAAATCAGCGAACTGATTAAGGCCAAGATCGAAAATCTTGGTGCGTCGAGCGAACTGCGCACTCAGGGCACGATCGTGTCCGTCACCGACGGTATCGTCCGCATTCATGGTTTGTCCGACGTGATGTCGGGTGAAATGATCGAAATGCCGGGCAACACCTTCGGCGTGGCACTCAACCTCGAGCGCGACTCGGTGGGCGCGGTGATCCTGGGCGATTACGAGCACATCACGGAAGGTGACGTTGCCAAGTGCACCGGCCGCATCCTCGAAGTGCCGGTGGGCCGCGGCCTGCTCGGCCGCGTGGTGAACTCGCTGGGCCAGCCGATCGACGGCAAGGGCCCCATCGCCGCCGACACCACCATGCCGATCGAGCGCATTGCGCCCGGCGTCATCGAGCGTAAATCGGTCGACCAGCCGGTGCAGACCGGCCTCAAGTCCATCGACGCCATGGTGCCGGTCGGCCGCGGCCAGCGCGAACTCATCATCGGCGACCGCCAGACCGGCAAGACTGCCGTCGCGATCGACGCCATCATCAACCAGAAGGGCACCGGCGTGAAGTGTATCTACGTCGCCATCGGCCAGAAGGCGTCGTCGGTTGCCAACGTGGTGCGCAAGCTGGAAGAGCACGGCGCAATGGACCACACCATCGTCGTGGCCGCGACTGCTTCCGATGCGGCTGCCATGCAGTACATCGCACCGTACTCCGGCTGCACCATGGGCGAATACTTCCGCGACATCGGCGAAGATGCGCTGATCGTGTACGACGATCTGACCAAGCAGGCCTGGGCCTACCGCCAGGTCTCCCTGCTGCTGCGCCGCCCGCCGGGCCGCGAAGCCTATCCGGGCGACGTGTTCTACCTGCACTCGCGTCTGCTCGAGCGCGCCGCACGCGTCAACGCCGACTATGTCGAGAAGATCACCAACGGCGCCGTCAAGGGCAAGACCGGCTCGCTGACCGCGCTGCCGATCATCGAAACGCAGGCCGGCGACGTGTCCGCCTTCGTGCCGACCAACGTGATCTCGATTACCGACGGCCAGATCTTCCTGGAAACCGACCTGTTCAACGCCGGTATCCGTCCCGCGATCAACGCCGGCCTGTCGGTGTCCCGCGTCGGCGGCGCCGCGCAGACCAAGGTCATCAAGAAGCTCGGCGGCGGTATCCGACTGGCGCTGGCGCAGTACCGCGAACTCGCGGCGTTTGCACAGTTTGCTTCCGACCTCGACGAAGCCACCCGCAAGCAGCTCGAACGTGGCCGTCGCGTCACCGAGCTGATGAAGCAGGCGCAATACTCGCCGATGTCTGTTTCGCAGATGGCGCTGTCCCTGTTTGCCGTCAACAAGGGCTACATGGACGACGTCGAGGTCAACAAGATCCTGCCGTTCGAATCCGCGCTGATTGCGTTCGTGAAGTCCAAGCATGCCAACATCCTGGACACCATCGAAACCAGCGGCAACCTGGATGAGGCCACCGAAAAGGCGCTCACCGCCGCGGCGGACGAGTTCAAGAAAACCGGCGTCTATTGATAGGCCGCGTTGAATAGCAGCCGCTGGTTTTAAGGAGCAACTATGGCAGCCGGAAAAGAGATACGGACCAAGATCAAGAGCGTGGAAAACACGCGCAAGATCACCAAGGCCATGGAGATGGTCGCGGCGTCCAAGATGCGCAAGGCACAGGACCGCATGAAGGCCGCGCGTCCGTATGCCGAGAAGATCGCTCGCGTGGCGACGCACCTGGCGTACGCACACACGGAATACAAGCATCCGTTCGTGATCGCGCGTGACAGCGTCAAGCGCGTCGGCCTGATCGTCATCACCTCCGACAAGGGGCTGTGCGGCGGTCTCAACACCAACGCCTTCCGCGTGGTGGTGAACCAGATGAAGCAGTGGGAAGCGGCAGGCGTCGGCATAGACGTCACCGCGATCGGCAACAAGGGGCTCGGTTTCATGCAGCGTCTCGGCGCCAGCGTGGTGTCGCAGCTGACCGGCCTGGGTGATACACCGCACATGGACAAGCTGATCGGCCCGGTCAAGATCATGCTGGATGCGTATATGGAAGGCCGGATCGACGCGCTTTACATCGTCTACAACCGTTTCATCAACACGATGAAGCAGGAGCCGACGCTGACCCAGCTGCTGCCGCTGGCGAAAATGGAGAACGCCGAGGAAGCCAGCCTGACCACACACTGGGACTATATCTACGAACCCGATGCCAAGCCGGTGGTCGACGGCATGCTGATGCGCTATATCGAGTCGCTGGTTTATCAGGGCGTGGCCGAGAACATCGCGTGCGAGCAGTCGGCCCGGATGGTGGCGATGAAGGCGGCGTCCGACAACGCCAAGGACGTGATTGGCGAGCTGAAACTGGTCTACAACAAGACCCGTCAGGCTGCGATTACCAAGGAACTGTCTGAAATCGTGGCAGGGGCGGCGGCGGTTTGAGCGCACGGCACACAGAATTTAATTGATTAGGAAATCAACATGAGCAACGGAAAAATTGTTCAGATCATCGGCGCCGTGGTGGACGTGGAGTTTTCACGTGATGCCATGCCGAAGGTCTTCGAAGCGCTGAAGATGCAGGCCCCCGAGCTGACACTGGAAGTTCAGCAGCAGCTGGGCGACGGCGTGGTCCGCGCCATTGCAATGGGCTCCACCGACGGCCTGCGCCGCGGCATGGAAGTGCTCGCCACCGGCAACCCGATTCTGGTGCCGGTCGGCCAGGCGACCCTGGGCCGCATCATGAACGTGCTGGGCACCCCCATCGACGAAATGGGCCCGGTGAACACCGACACGCACATGCCGATTCACCGCAAGCCGCCGGCATACGCCGACCAGGCCGCCACGGTTGAAATTCTCGAAACCGGCATCAAGGTCATCGACCTGATCATGCCGATCGCCAAGGGCGGCAAGGTCGGCCTGTTCGGCGGCGCCGGCGTGGGCAAGACCGTGACGCTGATGGAACTGATCCGCAACATCGCCGTGGCGCACTCGGGCTTCTCCGTGTTCGCCGGCGTGGGCGAGCGTACCCGTGAAGGCAACGACTTCTATCACGAGATGAAGGAAGGCGGCGTGCTGGATAAAGTGGCACTGGTGTACGGCCAGATGAACGAGCCCCCGGGCAACCGTCTGCGCGTCGCGCTGACCGGCCTGACCATGGCCGAGTACTTCCGTGACGAAGGCCGCGACGTGCTGCTGTTCGTCGACAACATCTACCGCTACACCCTGGCCGGTACCGAAGTTTCGGCGCTGCTGGGCCGGATGCCGTCCGCAGTGGGCTATCAGCCGACCCTGGCCGACGAGATGGGCCGCCTGCAGGAGCGCATCACCTCCACGCGCACCGGTTCGATCACGTCCTTCCAGGCCGTGTACGTGCCGGCGGACGACTTGACCGACCCGTCGCCCGCGACCACCTTCGCGCACTTGGATGCGACGCTGGTGCTGAGCCGTCAGATCGCCGAACTGGGCATCTACCCCGCGGTGGATCCGCTCGATTCGACCTCGCGTATTCTCGACCCGCAGGTTGTCGGCGAAGAGCACTACAACGTTGCCCGCGCCGTTCAGGGCACGCTGCAGAAGTACAAGGAGCTGCGCGACATCATCGCGATTCTGGGCATGGACGAACTGTCGCCCGAAGACAAGCTGGCCGTGGCCCGTGCGCGTAAGATCCAGCGCTTCCTGTCGCAGCCCTTCTTTGTCGCCGAAGTGTTCACCGGCGCACCGGGCAAGTACGTCACGCTGAAGGAAACCATCGCCGGCTTCAAGGCGATTGTCGACGGTGAATACGATCACCTGCCCGAACAGGCCTTCTATATGGTTGGCCCGATCGAAGAAGCAGTCGAAAAGGCGAAGACGATCCAATAATCCGAGGGGCCTGGATACAGGTTTCAGAATCAGGGATTGTGGCACCGCTGCCCGTTCCCGAATCCTGAAGACCGACTCCGCCCCTGAAAGGTAAGCCATGGCCATGACCATCCACGTCGACATCGTCAGCGCTGAAAAATCACTCTACTCCGGCAGTGCCGAAGTGGTGATCGCCCCTGGCCAGCGCGGCGAACTCGGCATTTACCCGCGGCACACGCCGCTTCTGACCACGCTCAAGCCTGGCGCAGTGCGCATCAAGGTACCGAATCAGGCTGGCGAAGAACTGGTTTATGTTTCGGGCGGCATTCTCGAAGTGCAGCCGAACCTCGTTACCATCCTGTCCGACTCCGCCATCCGCGGTGCCGATCTCGACGAAGCCAAGGCCCTCGAGGCCAAACGCGCCGCCGAGGAAGCGATGAAGGACAAAGCCGCTACCATGGACTACGCGCAAGCACAGGCGGAACTGGCACAGGCCGTAGCCCAGCTGGCTGCAATCAAAAAGCTGCGCAAGCTGACTTGATCCGGTTGTGATTCTGACGTAAAAAAGGGCGACCTCTGGGTTGCCCTTTTTGTTGGGCAAGAGAATCCGCAGCCGTGCGCCCCGTAACGGATTCCGGCGCTAACCCTGCGCAAATTTCAAACCGGAGCCCGCGAACACATGGCAGATCCTGTTTTAGATCCCCGTCTAGGCGTTGAATGCACGTATGGCGATCCGGTAACGTGGCGCGAGGCGCTTGATCTGTTGTATGGACTGCTGCCGGAATACGCCCACAATCTCGGCGCGACCCTGAAGGCAGGCGACATTGCACGCATGCATAGTGTGGCGCACGCCCTTTCCGGCGCCTCCAGTTATTGCGGAACCGTCGCCGTACACGCGGCAGCCAGGCAACTGGAAACGCTATGCCTGCAGCAAAATGCCCATGCGCTCCATGAGGCTGTGAATGTGGTGCTGCATAATATCGACCGCCTGATTCATCTGAGACAATCGGGGGGGCTGCCACCGGCCGACGGCGAGCCAGTCTATTGAAGGATGACCCGCACGTTCATCAGGCCGGCCGAAAAAACGGTTTGCCTAGTCGCAGCAACGAGCAATAGCTTCCATCACGCGTGCCGGGGTAAACGGCTTGACGATGAAGCCGTGGGCACCCTGGGCATGCGCTTTTTGTACATTGTCTGCCGTTGAATCCGAACTGATCATGATGACAGCGAGGTTGGGCAGGGTTTGGCGCGTATGTTGCAGCGTTTCAAAGCCGCCCATTTCATGCATGTTGATGTCGAGGAAAAGGATGTCCGGAATCGCTGCAGCGCACTTAAGCAACGCTTCCTTGCCATTGCTTGCTTCGCCCACTACATCAACATTGTGCTGACGGAGTAGCGTGCGTAGCAGATGACGGGTGACGCTGTCGTCATCAGCAATGATGGCTTTGATCGTCCGTGTCTTCATGATGTGTTTATACGGTACGCAACGACATAATTTAAGCGCCATTTATTACCAGATTGGCGGAAATCGACAGCGACCCCGGATCGCCATTTCATATTGACCGCCCCCTACAGGCTTTATACTTGGCGCGCGATTTGCTCTCCTCCTGCTGATGCGATTCTCACTTCCAGACGACACGAATGCATTCCATGCTTGAAATCCTGATTCTCGCGGCGGGCAAGGGCACCCGGATGCGTTCCGACCTGCCCAAGGTGTTGCACAAGCTGGCAGGCAAACCCCTGCTGGGGCACGTGGTGGACACTGCCCATGCGCTGGGTGCGGCACAAACCTGCGTGGTCTACGGCTTCGGCGGCGAGGCGGTGCCCCAGGCCATGGCTGACGACAAACTGACGTTTGTGCTTCAGGCCGAACAGCACGGCACCGGTCATGCCGTGAAGCAGGCGCTGCCGCAACTGTCCGATGACAGCGTGACGCTGGTGTTGTATGGCGATGTGCCGTTGACGCATACGCGCTCACTGCAGCCCCTGGTGGCCGCGGCGCAGGCGGGCAAGCTGGGGCTGCTGACCGTCAACCTGGCGCATCCCGACGGCTACGGCCGTATCGTACGGGATGCCGGTGGGCGGGTGCGGCGCATCGTCGAACACAAGGATGCGAGCGCCACCGAGCGGGCGATCCATGAAGTCAACACCGGCATCCTCGCGGTGGCGACCCGCCCGCTCAGGCAGTGGATCGATGCGCTGAAGAACGACAACGCGCAGGGTGAGTACTATCTGACGGACATCATCGCCATGGCGGTGAGCGACGGGATGGAAGTGGCCACTTACCAGCCTGCTTCGGAATGGGAAGTCCTGGGGGTGAACAGCAAAGCCCAGCTGGCCGAGCTCGAGCGCATCCACCAGGGCGAGATCGCGCAGGTGCTGCTCGACGCGGGCGTCACCCTGATGGATCCGGCACGGCTCGACGTGCGGGGCACGCTGACCTGCGGGCGCGACGTCGTGATCGACGTCAATTGCGTATTCGAAGGCCGGGTTGAACTGGGCGATGGCGTGCAAGTAGGCGCTAACTGCGTACTGCGCAATGTGAAGGTTGCAGGTGGTACGCGCATCGATGCCTTCACCCTGATCGACGACGCCGAGATCGGCGAAGCCAACCGGCTGGGACCGTTCTCGCGCATCCGCCCGGGCACGTCGCTGGCGCGCGACGTCCATGTCGGCAATTTCGTCGAGATCAAGAACAGCCGGGTCGACGACGGCTCCAAGATCAACCATCTGTCCTACGTCGGCGACACCACCATGGGCAAGCGGGTCAACATCGGCGCGGGCACCATCACCTGCAATTACGATGGCGCCAACAAGCACCGCACGGTCATCGAGGACGATGTTTTCGTGGGGTCCGACACGCAACTGGTGGCGCCCGTCACTGTTGGCCAGGGCGCGACGCTGGGCGCAGGCACGACGCTGACGCGTGATGCCCCAGCCGGCGAGTTGACGTTATCGCGGGCGAAACAGTTCACCGTCAATGGCTGGAAACGGCCGGTCAAACAGAAAAAGGAAGGCTGAACATGTGCGGCATAGTCGGTGCGGTAGCGCAGCGTAACGTGGTTCCCATCCTGCTTGAAGGCCTGCGGCGGCTGGAGTACCGCGGCTACGATTCGGCGGGCCTCGTCACCATCAACGGGGGCCTCAGGCGGGTGCGCAGCGTCGGCCGCGTGGCCGGACTGGCGGAGGCATGCGCAGTACAGCAGGTGCACGGACACCTTGGCATAGCGCATACCCGCTGGGCCACGCACGGCGCGCCGTCGGAATCCAATGCGCATCCGCACGTCAGCGGCCGCCTCGCCGTGGTGCATAACGGCATCATCGAAAACCACGAAGCCCTGCGCACGCGCCTGAAAGCGGAAGGCTTCGTATTTACGTCGGAAACCGATACCGAGGTCATCGCGCACCTGATCGAGCATTATTTCCGGCAGTCCAGGGATCTGCTTGCAGCGACCCGCGCAGCGGCGGGCGAACTCGAAGGCGCGTATGCCATCGGCGTGGTGAGCGAGGATGCGCCCAATCGTCTGGTGTGCGCGCGCAAGGGCAGCCCGTTGCTGATCGGCCTGGGCATCGAGGAAAACTTCATCGCCTCCGACGTCTCGGCACTGCTGCCGGTGACCCAGCGCGTGATGTACCTGGAGGAGGGCGACGTCGCCGACATCGGGCTGTTGTCAGTGACGGTCTACGACGTGGCGGGCAACAAGGTCGACCGCAGCGTGCACATTTCCGAGCTGTCGTCCGACATGGCCGAACTCGGCAACTACCGCCACTTCATGCAGAAGGAAATCCACGAGCAGCCGCGTGCGCTCACCGACACGCTGCTGACCGCCGTGTCGCAGGATCGCGTGCAGCCCGAATGGTTCGGTTTCGACGCGGCCGAGGTGCTGGGCAAGGTGAACGCGGTGACCTTCCTCGCCTGCGGCACCAGCTATCATGCGGCGAAAGTGGCCACCTACTGGCTGGAAGAGATCGCGGGCATTCCGGCCTATGCCGAAATCGCCAGCGAATACCGCTATCGCACCAGTGTGCCGAATCCCGATGCGCTCATCGTCACCATTTCGCAGTCCGGCGAAACCGCCGACACGCTGGCGGCGCTGAACCATGCCAAGGCGCTGGGCCAGGACAAGACGCTGACCATCTGCAACGTGCCGGAATCGGCGCTTACACGGGCGTCGCGGCTCAAGTTCCTGACGCGTGCCGGCCCGGAAATCGGCGTCGCCTCGACCAAGGCCTTCACCACCCAGCTGGCGGGCCTGTTCCTGCTGACGCTGGTGCTGGCCAAGCTGCGCGGGCGGCTGACGCCTGAGCAGGAGACCGCCCACCTCGCCGCGCTGCGCAGCCTGCCCAACAAGCTGCAACAGGTGCTGGCGCTGGAGCCGCAGGTCGAAGCCTGGTCGCAGCGCTTCGCCAACAAGCATCACGCGCTCTTCCTCGGGCGCGGCGTGCATTACCCGATCGCGCTCGAAGGCGCGCTGAAGCTCAAGGAAATTTCCTACATTCACGCCGAAGCCTACCCTGCGGGCGAACTGAAGCACGGCCCGCTGGCGCTGGTCGACGAAGACATGCCGGTGATCACCATCGCGCCCAACGACCAGCTGATCGAGAAGCTGAAGTCGAACCTGCAGGAAGTCCGCGCGCGCGGTGGCGAGCTGTACGTGTTCGCCGACGGCGACGTGCATATCGATGAATCGGCTTACGTCCACGTCATCCGCCTGCCCGGCGGCAGCAACGGCGCCCTGTCGCCCATCCTGCATACCGTGCCGCTGCAGTTGCTGTCGTATCACGCTGCCCTGCAGAAAGGCACCGACGTCGACAAGCCGCGCAATCTGGCGAAAAGTGTCACCGTGGAGTGAGCCGGCGCTGGAATGAAAAAACGCTGTTTGCCGAGAATAAATTCGTAAACGCCGTAATAAAGACGTAAAAATTTCTTTCGGGGGCACAATAAATTCGTAAACGCTAAAGCTAATGGCAGTCATAAGAAGAACATCGCGTTGATGTCGGCTTCTTCCGACGCCGGCGAAACCACACTTCAGACCCGTTGCCGACTTTGCCGTACCGATAAGCAGCGGCAGCAATCGCCTATTCGACGCATTGCCAGCGGCAAGCAGCTTTAAGGTGGATAGTGGTTTTGGAGGGGGTGACTATTTTTCAAAAACGTGTGTGCGATGCCAAGCCATGTAGGGCTGATGCTGAGGGCGTAGTGGTACTCGCCGGGCTAACGTGCCGATTTTTTCCAGACCGAGAACGGCAAGCGTTTCATCAGACAACGCCGCGCTGGAGATAACGACACCGTTCTCGTCGACGGTGATTAGCCCTTTATCGAAGGCAGCATCAAGGTGCGCGGTCAGAAGCAAGCCGTTATAAACGTCCAGCCGTTCACTATCGCTGGCATCCTTCCAAGGCTTGGCATGGCTTGCGCGCAGCAGCGCCGGCTCATCCACGCCGGTGATTGCGCATCGTCCGGCCCAGAGGGCCAACAATCCCTCCCGGAACAGTTCCTGTCCAACACGCTGGCGGACCAAGGACTCACGCTCGGTAACCGACAAAGTCTTGACTTGTGACTGCCAGGTCTCGAGCAACTGATTTGGCAATGCACGTGAAAGTGCAAAAGCCCTGCCCAATACACGATCCAAATCTACTAAGTCGCGAGCGGTGACCCAGGCGTGACAACCGTCAATATTGATTGGGTCAGTGATCTCCGGGCAACGCAGCTCCGCAGCAACATTCGGCATCGACAGACCAATGACGGGCTGAGGGGTTGATGCATCTGCCTCGATAATTCCCAACCAAATCCTAAGGGGTGATTGGCTGCTCCGGAATGCCATCAGACTATTCACGAGCCCACCAACGACATCGAAGCCCGAATCTATGGCCGCTTTTTCTAGCTGCGCAAGCGTAAGAAGTTTAAGTTCGGCAAGGAGTGGGAGCGTCATGACTTCACTGGCTTTCTCTTCAACCCTGCAGGCTTGGTCTTCCCGTATTTTTGTTTTGGTGTCTTCTCTGGCTCGACCTTGCTCCCTTCAGGACGTAGTGCAGTCAATTCGGGTCCGAAGTGATTCAGATCTACTTCGAAGAGACTAATTGCAATCTGATTATTGCCGTGCACATGCGCGATTAGTCGGTCGTGTTCCTTCTGATAGGGGGCCTGAGCGGTGGAGCCACCAAACTCGCCGGTATTGGCGATTAGGACATGCTGGTACATGTGATAGCGCAGAGCGCTGACCATGTTGTCGAAGGTCTTGACGTCCCTGTTCATGGCTGTGACCACGAACATATGCGAGACGTCTCGAAGATCAGCGGCCAGTGATATATCAGTTGCGTCGTAGCAGATTGCGCCAGCAATGCGATACGGATCCCCTTTTTCCTTGGTATCGTGCAACTCAATAACTACCTGATAGGGGCGCCAAGGAGTAACGCCAAACTTCTTCTCGAATTGCGTTGGATATTTCTTCCCTTGGTCAACCTCAACCCAAGATCGACGAGTGCCTCGTCGTTGTGGGACGAGCCAACGTGCCGCATTTACGGACTCTCCCGTTGCGGGGTTCTTGGCCCCTAGAAGACCATAGAAGACCATGGATCCGGTTGCGTCTGATAACCCTCGAATCAGATCCTGATCTGCAGGATGAATCGAGTATTCCGGAAACACAATTAAGTCTACGTACGGTTTGTGCGGCCGGCCTGTAATCGAGTCGTGGGCTTGGATGTGGCGATGAATAAGATGGATCAGAGATGCCGTATGGTTGCGGTGTCTGGCTCGATAGCCAGAGGCATCCAGCTTTCCTTCGGTGCTTGTGAAGTCATTTTCACTGGGCATGAGTCCTTGGACCAACGCAACACGAAAGCCATTTTCTCTGTCGAGCCTCCATTCGACCGGATACACATATATCGGCAATCCAGAACTCTTTCCGAAAATGCCAGCCTGCACCCTGAGACGATTTTTGATGAACCTCACGAATCCCGGGGGAGAGTCAATACCATCGAACTCAGGAAGTAATTCTGCTTCTGCCGCAATTCCGGGCCACTGAAGCAGCCTCAGCAACAGTTCTGAGAACCACGGCGTTATTGGTGTAGTCGTTCCACCGAGTGCTGTAGCAGCATGCATCATGCCGAGTCGCCGTTTCTGCCACGTCGATCGGATGCCTGCGTAGCGACCGGTCTCCTCTCTGAGGATCCATTGCCGTGACGTGAAATCAAGCTCGCCGGTGGCGGCTGCACGAAGCAATCGGCCAATGGCGTACATCCACGAGAATTTCTTCTGACACCACTCTGGAGCTCGATAGCGAGGATCGCCGACCGCATCCATTGGGCCTGGCTCAATCTCCAGCGATAGCCTACCAATAAGGTTTGGATCGTTAATCAACTCCCAGTTGTCACACCGGACGTTGATTGTGAAAGGAGTTACTGCCATCGGATCCAGCAACTTGTCCGAAAATAGCCGGCCAAGAGCTAGTGCAAGCTGCAGCAGCCCATTCTCTTGCGCCAGCGGGTTCGGTTGATGTCGGAAAATGCGCGATAGAGGTAACCATTCACCACCAGCCAGGCCAGCCTCTCCACTGCTGGTGGGGCTATAGGATGCCTGCCTCAGGTAGCCTGGAAGCTGCTTACTTACCGCAGCCAATCCATTTCTAGGCATTTTGGTCAATGCGTCATATAGGGGAGCATTATTGAGCCCCACCATTTCCAGTGCTGCGGCAACTTCCTCCTTTTGTCGATTCCTCGCAAATTCTCGGAACCACTTCAGGTAGTGCTTAGGGTTGCCAAGCAGCTGATGCCCGACCAGTGAAACAGCAACGGTTTCTTCAAGCGCTGAACGCCGGGGGTTATAGAAACCCCGAATGTAATCCGCCAAGATGGAGTGGTACGTGGCGGCATCCTGATCTTGTGGAGGATCGGCTGCAATTCCTTGGGTTGCGAGGTAGAGAACCGCTTGTTGAAGCACATACCATGGCGCATCCTGTCGCGCCATAACCTCCTTGGCGAAACTGGTCAGACGCCCTCGGTATTTCAGGATATTCCCAACCTCAAAGCTTGGATCATTTGCAACTCGCCACCCGGTTTCGGTCGCACCGGCCTTCAACACCTCGGCGGCGGCGTAATACGCGACACGTTGCTGCTTTGGCTCTGTGACATCAAGCTGCTTGGTCAGTGCATCAAGCACAGGCGACAGAAGCCCTTCATCCGGGAATATGTCCAGACCGTATCGAAGCACTTGGACGAGCGACGGATTACGAGCCCATGCCGACACCAGTCGTCGCCCAGCGACTTCGAATTCATGCTTGAGCGTTTCTCCTGCCAGCCCAGCATCGCTTTGCTCGGTTAGATCGGTCATGCTGCGACGCAGACGCAATGACTTGGTCAAGCGATAAGCCGAGAAGCGTGTCAGGGTGTCGTCGCGAACCTCAATCTTGGGGCGTTCGATGGAGGCCAAGCTGAGTTCGGATGGCCTCTTTGATGAGTCATTCTCTTCGCCAAAATCCAGCTCTGCCAATGCCAACAACCCATCGAGCCCGTTCTCAACCTGTTGCAAGGTGGCCATATCGAATGGCCCGCTCAGCTGCTGCTGAAGCAACTTCATCCGTGCTGCCACGCCTGACTGTCGTCCGGCTGCCGCAAACAATTCGATTTCTGTTTTCTGCTCGCTAACCTCTAGCCTTGCCCGAGATTCAGCGTCAACCTGGATACTCGCATCAAGACAGCTTTGCACCCATGCCGTGATCTCGCTCTTGAGGCTTTCTATCGAATGGCTGCTATCAACCGAAACGACAAGCCGCAGGTCATCGACGTAGCGGCAATAGTCGTGAACCGCGATAGGTGAAAGCTGGAGTGCCTGAAAGATCAACCCCTGGCCGGTGCGCAGCTGGTGGCCGATTGCACGGTCAAAATCGAGCAAGTAGGCATTGGCAAAGAATCCACTGCTAACCAAGCCTTGCGGCAATCCCTGTCGCAATACCTTATCCCGCAATAGGCCCTTGAGAGCCTGATCCGAGCTGTGCCACTGAAAACTCAGGGCACGACGGGCAAGCTCCCAGAATCCTTTGTCGCTTGCTGGAAGATCGGGATGCCTACGCCGATAGCGTTCGTACTCCGTATGCAGGCAAGCAATCAGGCGGTCAATATCGATGTTGTCGTAAAAGGCCTTCAGGTCAAGCTTGGCGATATAGACCGCTTTCTTCGGGTCTCGACGTGCAACCACTTCGGCAATCTTGCTGGGGCGCTCAACAAACTGCTGATAGTCCTGAAAATAGCGACTGTAGGTATCAGAATTTCCCCAAGAAAATAGAGCACGGGGGAGCTTTCGCTTTGCCTTCGTCCATCGGCAATACAATCGATTCCCGTAGCTGTAGACACCTGCGTCGGTAGCTTCCTGTGGTTTAAGGGATGGATCGCCTTGCGCAGTCTCAATGCAGTCCGCCATGCAGAGCATGACTGCCGTACTGACTGTCTGATCACGAATGCCTACGTGGGCCAGGGGCCGCAGTACATAGTCTTCGACAGATTTCGGCCCCCAGCCTCCCTGATGCTGCTCAGTAAATTCCCAAGCCCCATTCTTTGGTGCGGGAACCAAACGCATTGGCAGCGTTTGGTAGCTTTCCTTCTTGATCTCTTCTGACCACGTTTCTAGTAACGGTTCCAGTCCAAGCGCGGAGCAATCGAGTTCCAGCGTATCGGCATACCAGTTATGCCGACGGATATAGCTGTGCGCCTTTTTCCATGCCTGTGACAGAACCACAACGTCGTGCAGAAGTTCCAATCGCGGGGCGAGATGCCGGTACTTGTCTTGAACGATGCTCACGGTTCACCCTCATGGGTTGTAAGAGCCATGGTTTGAATGGAAGATTTGAACCTCCGTCCAAACAGCAACCCCTCATCCTGGCTCGGATCGAGCGTCAGTCGGAGATAAGGCTGCTCCTGGAGCGATTCCGGCGGCGGCGTGGTCGTGGTGACGATGTACTGGAATGGCACGGCATCGCCATAGGCTTCCCGCTCGATGCGTTCGATGAGATGCAGAAAGTCGCGGTAAGGACGGGGCCCCATGTCGGCTTCGCGAGGGCAATCGTGGATCAGCAGGCTGGGGAATGCACTGGCCGGATGGCTGGAATCGAGCAAACATACCAAGTCACCCACGAGGATTTCGAGGACTCGGTACGCTTCGCCACCGCGTAGCGAGAGACGGAACGGCCGATCCTCGTCGCGAATATCCAGCCCCCCGAAAGCCTCATGGGAGAGCAACTCTTGTACAAACAGGTCTGTCAGTTCAGCCAAGGATTTCTCCCGTGCCGATTGCTCGTGTCGCAAGGTGGCTAGATTCACGCGGGCCTTGTCGATATCCGCCTGAATATCCGAGCAACGTTCGGTTGCGGCGTCCAGTCGCTCTGCCGCCTCGGGCGAACCAGCCGCCGTTTCCCAGCGGTCGAGCTCGGCGAGCAGCCTTTCCCCGCGATCCTGCTCAATTTCGACAGTACGCCGCCGCAGCTTCAGCGCCTTAAGTGCTTGTTCCTTGCCAGCCACCCGCTCTTTTGCAATGCGTAGCGGGGTCTCGGCCTGACGACAACGCTCCAGTGCCAGCGCCGCTCGTTCCGTCCAATTAGCACCACCTTTTCCGAGGGCGCTCATATCGCGGCCATCGTGGAAGCTCACGGTCTGAATTTCCTCTTGCACATACGTGCATTTCTGGAATTCAACCTGGCCGTGTTCGCAAAGACCAACTAGAGTTTTCAACTTCTCCCTGCGCTCTGCCAGTTGGCGGTAAGCAGCCTCGTCTTTACTTCGGGCCGCTTCGTACAACTGATAGTCTGTGTTAGCCAGATCGTATTCATGCTGCTTCTGGCGGAGATCAACGCGCAATTCCAGCAGGTCGCTATCCGTCGTCTCTTCTTCAGCCTCCAGTTGCGCCAGCGTTGTCGCAGCAGAGGTTCGGGTGCGCTTGACCTCCGACTGCACGGACTCCTTGAACAAGTCATCCGAATACAGGGGTGTTCCAGCGGGCACATTCAACCAAGATCGCAATTCGGACTCGATGCGCTTGCGGATCAGCCCCGGCGCCTGTTCTAAGCGTGCAGTATCCTCCCTTGCATCATCCAGTTCGCGTTCCAGTGTGCGCAGGCGAGTCAGCAACTGCGATTCGCCCTGGTCCAGCAAGCCGAGTGTGGCACGCATCACGATGGGCGGATCTTGCCGGGAACGCTGGAGGCCGGTGCCTTCCCCCTCGCGCCAACTGAAAAAGCTTTTGAAGCGCGCCCCCTGGTCGCGGGCAATCCATGCCATCAGGTGGCGCCACAGGATGGCTTGGCCTGTTTCCGGGATCGTGCGTGGCGTAACGCCTTCCAGCATCAGTTCGGCAAGCCTGGTCTCGAACTCCTTATAGGGCTCAGCTTCACCGTTGCCGAAAAGAGCTTCGATGTCCCCGCCCTTGGCAGACAGCCCATCACGATGCGCACTGAAGTAACGGAACACCGAATAGGTCTCGTCACCGGCATGCACCACTGCGCCCACGCCCCCTTGGGGAAACTCTGCCAGCACTTCCTCTCGCAACTCGTCTATTGACCTGGAACTATCGCCGAGACAGTAGCGCAACAGCAGGCACAAGGTGGTTTTGCCGACCCCATGACCCGCCGCGTGGATGCCGGCACAACGGCTGTTCTCATCCGGTTCACGCGCCCAAACGAGGTTAATGCCACGGCGAAGAGTGATTGATCGCAGGCGATGGTCGCGGTCCGCCTCACTGAAGATTGCCAGCCGTTCGACCCACAAGCGGGGGGTTGCTTGCGGTGTCGTCAAACGCTGGATCAACCCCCCCATGGCCGGCCTGCACCTATGCCTGTTTGGCGCTCGATGGCGCTGTGTCGGCTTGGCCAGCGGATGCCTGCCGTTCCAGTGTGACAGAGGCTATGTGCAGTAGCAGGCCGGCAACGGCCTCGGTGTCGGTGTCGACGAGTACGCCGGAAGGCAACGGCGCTCCGGTTACCGCTTCGATCACGGTTCCCTGTTGCTGCATGCGGATCGCGCCAGTAGTTTCAAAGAAACGCAGGAACTCCTGTTGCCGATCCGAGGAACTGGAGAGCATCGAAACGTGGGTATCTCGATAAGCGGCAAGTCGAGTGGCATCAGCAATTGCTGCGGCATCGGACACTGAATTTCCATGTTGTAGGGCTGCAAGGGCAAGGCCCAACTTCTGGCGCGGCAAAGAACCAGTCTGCCGAATCATAACGAGTAACAAGCCCGCCATGCGAGCATCGTCCTGATTGCGAAGCGTACCAATTGCCGAATAAGCATGATGCGACGTTAGTGACTGACTAGCGGAGCATTCGCGGAGAACAGTCGTATTGTCGAATGCATCCATCACGAATCGTGCTGTTCGGAAATGGCCAAACTCCCTCTCTTCAGCACGGCGCAGCGCTGCAAACGTTTCAGCCGGGCAATCAGGACCGAGTACGTCGCGCGGGTCTAGCAGATAGCGAATTTCATCTCGCGTGAGGCCGTACAGATCACGGGCAACTGTCACATCAAGTTCAGCAGAAATTCTCGCCCGTTCCTCGGGATCCTCGGATGGTGTGAGATCTTGGCCAACAAGCGCCGGCTCTAGGCGTAATTGCTCCAGAAAATCCGACATTTCCGGGCCTGCACAGGAAAGACGAGCAGCTAGTGCACACACTTTGGCAGATGGATGGCCGGCAAGAACCTGGCGTGGGAATGGAAGGGTTGCCAGCAGTGACATGGACATTGTTAGAGCAATCTTCATCCGGACGATGAAGTCCATAGCCAGGGTATTGGCGACACCCAACCAAAGCAACATCACTGCTGGACTTGCTGGATGAAATTCAATTGTTGGAACTTTATGGCCGCATACGGTATTCGGTGGAATCAGCGCAGCCATTAATGCACGTTGATTGGTGGAGTTGCCAACATCACAGAAGCCGATGCGGTATCGCTGAACGCGATCACGAATTTTCTCTGGAACCTGGTCAGCCGCAATCCACCACTGTGGCTTTATTGCCTTGTTCGTCTGACCAAATTGAAAGGACTCCCAAACAACATTACGACCATGACCAGAAACATAGCCCTTCGCACGATAGTCATGATGCGTCACCATGCTGCCTTGATAAAGTGGGAATCCGGTTGAATCAGATGCAAACAACTCATTGTCGTTTCCCATATGTAACTCAGTGGCAGGTAGCCATTGAGGGAGCCCGATCACCGATTGACCAAGTCGAGGGAAACTCGCATACATCTTCTGAGCAATGTCAATCTCAAGTTGATTTGTGAATTCCATCACTGCCATTGCGTCTGGAGAAAACTCCCGGACCAATTCGACAGGCAAGTGAAGAGGGCTTGCTCGTAAGTCAGAGAGTCTCTGTTCCGATGTTATTGAAAATGCGCTTGGAAATTCTTCTGTTGGTCCACCACGACGAGCTGCGTACATTGAAAACTTCATACGGGTATCGATGCCTTTGAACCAGACTTCCCGTGCGTTCTCAAATCCCCAAAGGGCATTTACTGTAAATTCACTAAACAGTGCTACCCGAATAGCTGCTGCATTGGCGCCGTTGTAGAAATTCTCTGGCACGATCTGCGCAGCAGCACCATTTGGAGCTGCAAAACTTAGCGACAGCTCGACAAACATTCGGTAGATGTTGAAATCGCCTTTGCCCAAATTGCCGGGAGCAAACAGTTTGTAACGTCCGCTTTCCTTGATAAAACGAACTACGCCATACAGTTCTCTCGCATGCCGTTCCCAATCATGGCGAATGGAGTCGAACGCTAGCAGGGCATCAGTCCGTTCTTGTTGGGCGGCAGGTGGCAGGCTGGCAATTTCAGGTTCATATCGCGAAAAGAACTCCTTGGCATCCGGACTCATGGTTTCCCATGGGGGGTTTCCAAGCATTAGCGAGAATCCACCATGCTTGAACACCTCCGGGAACTCAAGCGGCCAATGAAAGAAGTTGTACTCGCGAAGAACATCATCTGTCGCGTCGGCGATTTGAGGTAGCAAACTGCTTGGATCAGCAAGGAATCGCCAAACCGTATCGGAAGTGGGGGTTGCTTCCCCACCAATTAGCTCTGATGGTCGCTTTATCGTAAAGAATGCAGCAGTCCAAAGATCACATGCACGGCGAAGACGCCAAGCCATAGTACCCGTGGCGCGAACAGACTCGAAAAGCTGACGTTTGGCTTCTACATCTGACAAGCTTTCGTCATCACTCTCGATGCGAGCTAGAGCTTCATTAAGTTCATCAGGAATCGATAGATTAAGTCCCGTTAGCGTGAGTGCCGGTGCCGAACGCTCTCCCGCATTCCGCCGACGCAAAGCGGTGCAGGTGACCGGATCGTCCACAAAGCTGTGGGGCAGCAGCGAGTCGGCCAAGACATCCTTAAGTGCAGCAAATGCTTCGTTGGGAATTCCGGTTCGTAAAACCGAAAGATCATGAATGCCAACAAGTGCGTTCCCGTTACGAATATGCGCGTCGAGAAAATTGAGGGGACGCCCAGGCTCGACAGCTTCTAGCCATAAAGCAACCTTGCATAGCTCAACGGCCATGGCATTGAGGTCAACCCCGTATATGCAATGGGTAATTACCTGTCGCAACGTATGACGGTAATCGTCCGGCGTCGGCTGGCCACCTTCGGCCAGTACCCGGGCTAGATGCGTCGCCAGCCTACGCGCGGCGGCAAGAATGAAATGTCCGCTGCCGCAGGCCGGGTCACAGATGGTAATCGACAGCAGGGCTTGGGCCGCAGCTTCCCCACTCGCCAGCGCACCACCGTGCGGAGCCAGTCGGTCGGCGACCACCGGCTCCAATGCGGAGTCGAGCAGTTCCTGCACCAGACTATCGGGCGTGTAGTAGCTGCCGCTGGTTTTGCGCGCATTACCCTTGGTAGCGGCGCCTTCGAGGAAGCTGAAATGGCGGTTGTCGTGAGCAAGTTGCGGCGTCAGTTCGAGCAAGCTCTCGTAGATGCCGCCAAGCTCCTCCGACCCCATGTCACGCCAATTGACCCGGGTGAGTGGTTCGCCGGGCGCATCGCGCAGCCAGGCCAAATGAAACAGCGCGGCAAGCAGATGGCGGTTTTCGAGCTTCGCCTGATCGAGCTCCGGGCATTGGTTGGTCGAAAACAGTCCACCCAATGCCGGCAGGGCCAAGCGCAACTCGCCTTCGGCCAGACCTAGCCAGACGCGCTTCAGTCCTTCCCACAGATCGTGGTGGCGATCATGGGCACTACGGCGCACGGCTTTGTCGCGCAGCCGCTTGAGGCTATAGCCGCGCTCGAACAGCCCTTTGGCCGACTCCAGACTACCGGGCGGATGCAGGATGCCGCGCTCTTCGACTGTGAGCAAAAAGATCAGCCGATAAACCAAGCGCAGCAGTTGGCGGAAGTATTCGCGGGTAGAGAGAGTACCGTTGCCGAGGGCTTCCCTCAGGGCCGTGTTGGCCGGATGCCCGACAAAGCCCTGACCGAGATCCTCCAGCGCCTGCTCGACGTTCTGGCGCAGGAGACCGCGCGCCTGGATGCCTTGGTCTCGGCAGCCATTACGCCATTGTTCGAGGATGCAGTTGTGGGGGGCCTGCCCCTCGCTGCCGAAGCGGCTGGCGTGAAGCAACAGCCAGAGTACGGAAAACTCGGCCTGATTTTCTTCCTCGAAAAGTCGCTCCAGATCGGCCTCCAGCCAAGCCGGGCGCGTAAGGCTGCCGTTGTCGCGGGCGATGCGTAGCAGCAGGCCGTTGCTGGCGATACCCCAGAGGGCGTGGTCGGCGGCATTGAGATACTCCTGCAACAGGCCAAAGGCACTGCGGCGGCGCAGACGATCGCCGCTGCTATCGCCGAGCCGGTCATGCGGGGTATCGAGCAACTTCGGTTCGGCACAGGTGGAAATCACCACAGGCACCGATTGATCGAGCGCGAAGTGACCGACCGGGTAGCGCCGGCCATCGATTTCCTGCGAGTGCTCGACCGCGCGCAGATTGGAGAAACCAAAGGATTGGCGCAGCAGTTCGGTGACAAAGCGTTGGGTGATGCCCCAAGCATCAACGTCGGACGCTTGTCGTGCGGCTTTGAACTGCCCCCACAGATGCTGGGCGCTGCGCCAGGCGAGGGCGATTTCTTCGCGCTTCTCGAAACCGGCGCGCACATTGTAGTCGGCGTCAGTCTGGCCGGGGGCCTTGAAGCTGGCGACCTTGCCCATCCATTCGGCGGTAAAGAGGCCTCCCTCAATGAATAGCGTGTCGAACTGCAGTTGGGCTTCGTTTCGTTTCATGATGATCAAAAGCCCAGGGAAGGCAGCAGGACGAACGCGCCGATTACATCAACCGGCAGCAAAGCGCGCACGGCGGTGCGGCCCCGTGCCGTTCGCACGCCGGATGCCTCGCGCACCCGCTCGTGGTCGGCAAGCAGGGCATTTGCCCGGTCCTCCGCAAAACTCTTGAGTAGGGGCTGCCAGGCATCCAGCTGGGCCAAGGCATTGGCGACCTGCTCAACGCGCAGTTTGTCGGCCACTTCCTCGGCGGTTGGGCCTCCCAGCCAATCGAGAGGTTCGCCGGTGGTCACCAACTCCATGCGCTGGCCACCATCGGTGGCTACCAGGGCAATGGCGGCGGCTTCTTCAACCAGCAGCGGGGCGGCACCCTGGGTAATGAGTTGGTGACGCAGGCGTAGCAAGAGCACGGTGGATTGTCGCTGGACGGCTTGCGTGGCCCAGCAGCCGGTACGTCCGAGCACGGCCGGATCGGAACTAGACGCCTCAGCAGAGGGCGTGGACTCATCGACCGCCGTCTCGCCCGCACCGACTTTTGCAGCCGTGGTGGTCAGGCTGCTTTCCAACAAACCATCCGCCAGGATGCCGACCAAGGGATGGCTGCGATGGACGAAACGTGCACCGATGGCCGGCGGCTGGGTGAAGCTGATTTTCAGGGTGCCGTTCAGGTTTTCAGCGAATAGTCGTTCGCGCAACATCTCTGGCAGCGACAATAGGGGTACGCGATAGCTGCGCCCGCGCTCCTCCAGACCCGCACCCAGGCGAGCAAGCGCACGGTGGACAAAACGGCGCACGTCGTCGGTTTGGCCGAGGGCGGCTTGCATCTTTTCCCACTCGGGCAGTACGTCGGCGGGTATGAGTTTGTTCTGGGCAAAGACAGTGCGATTCTTCTTGGCCTTTTCGGCAGCATCGACCCAGGCGATTTCCATCGCCTTGATCTGCGGCACTTCAGGGAAGTCCAGTGCCAATACCCCTTGGCGGGAGGCTTCCTCGCGCCGGGCGCGAATTTCATGTCGACGCAAGAGCACTGCTTGCATGAGGGCGTTGGTCAGGGTGTGGTCATCGTCCGGGAGGGGAACCGGCACTCCAAGCTCCTCCCGGATCTTCTTGGCTTTCTTGAGAATCACCTCCAGTACCACGGCATCCACTGGATTGTTATTGCCCCACATCAGGATGGCGCGGACGGTGCGCTTGCCGTCGCGGATGACGCCTTCCTGGCCGAAGCGATCCACTCGACCTTCGCGCTGCTCATGGCGGGTTGGGTTCCAGGACAGGTCGTAATGCACGACAGCGTTGAAGCCGTGCTGGAGGTTGATGCCTTCCGAAAGACAGTCGGTGGCGATCATCAAGGGACGATCGGCCTCGGTCAGTTCATCGACTCGCTGCTTGCGTTCGTCGGGAGTCAGTTCGCCGGTCACGACGCCGGTCGTGACGCCAGGAAACTTGTTCTTCAGTTGGTCATGAAGGTAATGGGCCGTAGCGATATAGCGGCAGAACACCACAGGGGCGAATCCGTCTCGGATCAACTCCTCCAGGTGCTTGATGAGCGCAACCAGCTTGGGGTCGCCCTTCTGGCCCAGCAGGCGCTCGGCCTGGCTGACCAGATTGCCCAGTTCGGGGTCGCCCGTTTGGGCCGGGAGCTCGCCGTCATCCTGGGGCAGGCTGTCTTCCGTGCCGTCGAAGACCCGTTCGCGTAACTCGTCTTCTTCCTCGCCAGTCATCTGCGCACTCATGCGGGTGCGGAGTGCCTGGACGGCTGCGGCCGGGCTGCTGGCCACGCAGCGCATCAGCGCCAAGGTGCCCCAGAAGTTGAGACGCTGGCGTCGTTCGTCCTCGCCGGCGCGCTCGACGACCGCAGAGCAGTAATCGAGCACGGTCTCGAAGAAGCTCTCCCACTGCCCCGACAAGGCATAGGGCTTGTTGGCGGTCTCGCGGCGCGGGAAGATACCGCTATCGTGCCATTCGTCGATATCGACGCGCTGGCGCTGAACGAAATGGTTTGCCAGCTTTTCTCGTAGACGGTCGCGGGCGTTGCCGGTGAGCGTCTGGAGTTGAGAAAATTCGGGCTTCAGCAGCCCAAGCAGATTGTGGAAACTGGTTTCGTCCCCCGAATGCGGGGTTGCGGTCAAGAACAGCATATGGCGATTGGCATCCGCCGACAGCAGTCGGAGTAAATCATAGCGTTGGTGTCGGCCGACGCCGGTGCCTGCGCAGGTGTGCGCTTCATCCACGATCACCAGTTCTGGGCAGCGCGAAACGAAGTCGCCGCGACGGCTGTCGCTCTTAATGTAGTCCAGGCTGACGACGGTGAAGGGAAAAACGGTGAAGATATTGTCGGTCGCCGGCAGGCCGCGCTCCAGGCGTGCTGCGTTGCCGGCGGTGACCGCGACGGCCTTGATGTGGAAGCGATCGTCGAGCTCGTGTACCCACTGCTCCACCAGGTGCGGTGGACAAAGTACGGCGAAGCGTTTGAGTTCGCCCCTATCGAGTAATTCGCGGGCAATCATTCCCGCTTCGATGGTTTTGCCGATGCCGACGTCGTCGGCAATCAGGAGCCGTACCACGCCCAGCTTGAGTGCCATGAGCAGGGGCACCAGCTGGTAGGTGCGCGGCTCGAAGGCGAGGTTGCCGAAACTGCGGAACGGACCGGCACCGCGGCGCAATGACATGAGCAGCGCGTCGCGCAGCAGTAGGGCAGCTTCCTGGCTAGCGCGTAGCCGGCCATCAGGCGGCGGGAAGGTTGCCGGGGCAACTGGATCGAGTTCCAACGCAGGGCACAGCACCGTGGCGTCTTCTTCCGATCCCGAAAGCGGACGCAGGTGCAGTTCATCTTCGGAGGCACCGGGCAGCACGATCCATTCGCGGCCACGAGCACGGACTAGCGAGCCTGGGGCAAAGTGATTCGGCAAATCAGTTGCCATCGACGCTGCGGTGTTCATTTCAGGTGTGCTTTCAATGTGTCGATGGCTGACGAAAGATTCTCGGCTTCAACTGGCAGTTCGACAACCGTCATCCCGCGTTCGTATAAAGCGGCGGTATCCACGCCGACATTGACGAGAGCAACGCGGGCGGCACGCCAGGCGGCGATGACAGGAATTCCGGCAACTTCGGAATTCAGCAGATCGGCAGATGGCAGGCCGTGGACGGCCGGGTCGAAATGCTCCGGTTGCCTGCTTACGGTGGTTGGAGCTGCCCTTGGCGATACCTTGGGGGCCATGGAGTCGATAGGTTGCGTCGTAACGCTGGCGAGGCGCAGAAGAATGGAACGGGCCAGACGGTCGCGGCGATCAATGACCGGATGATCGGGCTGGTTGTAGTAGGAGAGGATGCAGCGATAACAACCGGCGACGCAGTTTGCGTTTGCGATATCTTGCAACGCATCGATAGCGGGCAGCACTTGCCCGTGATCTGGGACATCAAGGTGCAACAGACGCAGTGCGGCGTGAGCGATCCGGGAAATCGCTTCCGGCTCGCCGACGAGGCGTGAGAGTACGCCCGCACCGCCTTCGGTGGCTTCGTAGAAGAGCACGCCGTTGCGACGCTTGCGATCTGGCATGGGCTCGGCCAACAACTCGGACTCTTCGAGTTGATAGACCGCCTCGATGCCGCGCTTCAGCGCATATTGCACTGTGGCCACGGTTGTTTCCGTAATGTCGGCATGGGGCAAGAGCAGAAGCAAGGCATTCTTCTGGTCGCGCACCCACGGGACGATCCATTGGCTGGCGATCCGCGTGGGGTCGTCATTGACCTCCCCATCCTCGTCTTCGAGCTTGGACCAGGCACCATTCATGGGGTTGATACGGAAGCCATGCTGGGTCTGGTTGGCGCGGCGGCGGAGCCCCTTGTTCAAGCGACTGATCTCGGTGCTTGGGCCATAGCGCAGGATGGCGGTCTCGCCTTCAGCATCGACTGCTTTGGCAGAGCGGACATCAGGCTGACCGTTCTCCCGTCGTGCCCAGCGGAAGGTAGTTTGCAGCTCAAATCCCTGTCGTAGCCGTTCTTCGTCATTAACGGTGATCCGGTCGGCCGGACTGGTGCGCACGTTCTCGATACGGTAGAGATTGCGAACAATCTCAACGTTGTCGGTCAGGGCGACGCCACACGAACGGCAATGGGAGACATCATGGTCGCCCCCATCCGACTGAAAATGGGCAGCGCCACAGGTGCGGCACACCATGACCGTCTCGGTTGGCAACTGCCCACCATCGAGCGTTTCACCTTGCCGGACGCCAAGCGCGGCAGCAACAACCCGGTAGGCACGTCCCTCGTGATAGACCAGGCTACGGGGCCCGAACTCCGAGAGCGCCAGGAAACGCGGGCGCTGGAGATAAGCGCCGCGCCCCCGGTCGGTACTGCCGGGGATGAAGGCGGTGAGCGGCAGTCGGGGGAAGTTGTATCCGGGCATGAAGCCCTCGGTAGCCAGATATCGGTAGGTGTAGAAGTCGCTCGATAGGCTTTCCTTGCCGCGCTGAAGAAGCGCAAGCTGATCCATGGCCTGACCATGGAGAATGCGTGCAGCAGTACGCTCGCGTTCCGGCAGGTTGTGGGTATCCATGGTCTTGCGGGCTAGATCGCGTTGTCGAGCGGCGCTCATGAAGAGGTCGCGCCAACGGGCAAATGCGTGATTGAAGCGTGCGAAAGCATGGGTCGTAACTTCCTCGGCAAGCTGCTGCTTGCCTTTGAACCATGGCGCCGCTTCCGGGCTAAGCTCGGATTCGATTAGGTCCAGGACTTTGCTAACCCGAGCATTGGCTAACGGAGCGATGGATGGGCGCGACAAGGCTTCGGTGACCTCGGATCGCAATGGGAGGCCGCCTTTTTCGTCGGGATCGATAACTTCAGCAATGGAGGGAGAGATTCGCCATTCGGTAGCCGCCAGCCAGACGGCCTGCAAGTGGCTGCGAACCAGATCTTCGTTGGCGAGATCAAGCGTTGGTGCGCGTACCTCGCCATGCACCATCGCCGGAGGGTCGGCGAAAAAGAACTGGTCGTGAGGGCTCTTGGCGGCGCAATAGGTCAGGATTAGTGCAGGCATACCACTACGTCCGGCGCGGCCACTACGCTGGGCATAGTTTGCCGGGGTCGGTGGCACGTTGCGCAGATAAACGGTGTTGAGCGCCGAAATATCCACACCGAGTTCCATCGTCGGTGAGCAGAACATCACTGGCAGAAAGCGGTTGTTCTCGCCGATCTCCGTCAATTGCGCAGCGCGAGACTTCAGCGCTTCCTTTTCCGTATCGCCAAAACGAAAGCGCATTTCCCGGATTTCCCGTCGATCCGCATCAACCTGGGCGGTGTGCTCACGGGCCTCATAGTGAAACACGTGATAGCCGCTGGAAAGGGCGTCAGCCAAATTGGCGTACAGGCTGCGGAAATAGGCGTTGTCCATGGCGCCGCGCTGCGCGGAGCCATCGCCAAGCGTGAACAGCACGCAACTGGCACTCAGTTGCCAACCGGTGAAGCCGTTGAACGGACTCGGCACATCAACAACCAGCCCGGCACGGGCGGCCGCTCGCAACATGCCATCGAGCAGTCGGTCATATTCGTCTCGACGTAGCGCGGCCACACGCGGGTCGTTGTGCCATAGTCCTGCGGATCGGAGGGTCCGTCCCAGGGCGCTTTGCGGACCAGCCCGGATGATCAGATCCTCATCGCCCAGACTGTTGTCCCGCCGATTGGGCGCCTGGGGCATCAGATAGCGAGATGTCTTGGGCCGCTCCTCTCGGCCAAAACCCCATGGTGCTCGCAGTAGGTCGCGTGAGCGAGTCTTGAGGGCTTCCGCTTCAGGTGCGGCGAGAACATCGGCGGTGACCGCAAGCCCCTGGCGCATGGCATCGAAAAGTTCGCGGAAGACATCTAGCCGTGTTTCCGGGCGAACATCCACCAATAGATCGTGGGTACCGGTGAATTTGGAGTCATCGGCAACGAATTCTGCCAATCCCTCATATTCGACTGAGAGCAGTCCAAGTTGCTCCAGGTTTGGATTGGTATAGCGCCATCCCCGCCGCTGGTCCACCCATACCCGATAGCCGAGCATTTCGCGGAGGGTGCGTTGGGCGTTCAGAAATTGAACTCCCGAGAGTTCCGGATTCAGTAGCCACTCATCGCGTAATTCGGCGCGATCAAATCCCAGGGCACGCGAAACGGCCTGGCCGATGCGGTCTGCGGTGAGACCGTCATCCCCGGCTTTATTGACCGCGCCAAGGATGCCGGCCCGCAAGATGCTGACGAAGAGGAAGTCGTTGAAATGGCCTGCCTGAAGCGCGGCATCCTGGCGATTGTCTGTGAAGCCCAGCACCTTCCTCCTGGACGGAGGAATGCTTTGGCCCGACTGGCCATCCATCCAGCGCAGTATCGAGTGCGTGAAGATGCTGGTCGCCGATGAACGTCCTTCCGAAGACAGGGAGGCCAGCCGATTACTATCCTTGCCCTGAGCGGAATGCACTGTTTTGCAGTTAAGGCAGAAACGGAATTTCCCTGGCAGAAACCACCCGCTCGTCCCGGTTCCGATGGCACCCGTTGGCTCGACCTTGATTACCTTGGCCCGATATTGACGCGCCGGCACCGCCTTTAGTCTGGGAAGCCCTTGGGCATCGTATTCCAGCCAGCTTTCGGGATAGTCCTCGATGCGGTCGGCAAAATCCAACGATCCATCATCCGGAGGCAAAGCGAGGAAGCCATGCCGTTGACCCGATGCTGCGGTATCGCCTTCAGGCTCTTGTGGAACGGGAATATCTTCAATCTCGCGCGGGAGTACTTGCTTGATGCCATCATGATCATCCAGCAGCACGGGGTAATACTCTTGGCCACAGTCGCGGCAAAAATGGACTGGGTACAAACGCTTGGAATCTTGTCCGGGCAGGTACTGCTGTCCATTAGTGGTGACTACCCGGAATCCAGGCGGATCAATCGTGCTGTAGGCCGTACCAGCGCCGGAGATAAATTGATGCAACCTAAAGGCAAAAAACCCTCGCGAGTTTGTGTGATGTCCTGCGGCCCGGTCGGCCTCCGCCAGCGATGTAAGCATCAGGAATTTCTGCAGTTGTTCTGCGCACTGCTTGGGGGGGATACCGCTGTCTTCACTTAGCCATTCAACGGCTGTCGATAGCTTTTGGGGCTTGGCCCGCACCCACTTGCCGTTTTCACTCTCCAGTCCCAGCCGAGTCTCGACCCAAATGGCCAACGGATGGTCAAAAAGCTGGGCATCGGTGAGTGTCGGCGAAATCGCCGCAGTCAGGGCTGACGCCAGTTCGGCTTTGACGGACTCCGCCGTTTTTTCCGGATGAGTAACTCGGCGCAGAGTTTCGCCGATAATGTTGTTGGTGGTGATGTCAGTGCCGAATAGCTTCGAGGACACCTCTGCCACGGCCTGCTTGCGGTCAAGCTCGTTTCCACTGGCCATCGTCGCAGAGGTACCGATGCATTGCATCGTTGGACCCGCCAGCGAAGCTTTGATTCGGCGGACGAGGAGTGCCACATCCGCACCCTGCCGACCACGATAGGTATGCAATTCATCGAGAACGAGGAAACGAAGCCCGGCGCAATTCCCGATGACTTTCTTGTCGATTGGATCCTGACGTGTCATCAGGTACTCAAGCATGACGAAGTTGGTCAGCAAGATATCGGGAGGGTTGTTCGATATATTTTCCCTGAGTGCCGAATCTTCCTGCCCCGTGTAACGTGCGAAAGTCAGCGGGCTCGGTGTGATGTTCTGAAGAAACTTCTCCAGTTCCTCCTTCTGGCTATTGGCCAGCGCATTCATCGGGTAAACGATGATCGCCCGAGTGCGCTGCGTTGAGTCCGTTGCCTTTTCACGCAGAATCGCGTCGATTATCGGAATGAAAAAGCACAGCGACTTACCGGAACCCGTTCCGGTGGTGACGACGTAACTTGCTCCTGATTTCCCAGCTGACAGTGCCTGAAATTGGTGCGTATGCAGCCGCAATGGGCTTAATGCGCCACTGACTTCATCCTTGGTTTGAAATATTGAAGCGCAGAGAGGATGGAGCTCACCTGCTTGAGAAAGGTCTGCCACTGTAGGGCCGACCATATAGTTCGGGTTGATCTGGAGAAGTGGTTCAGGCCAGAACCGATCACCCGCATAAATCTCATGCAGCTGTTCGCGGATATCTGCCGACTTGATCTTGGTGAATGAGCGGGCAAACGCACCGTAGTCACCAACCAGCTGATTGCGTAATTCAAAGACGTTCACAGCGATTGCCCCCACTCATGTTCGATATTTTCCGTTATTACGGTAACCCTCCCATTTCCCATCGCCCCAAGAAGTAGTGGTCACTGGGTCCTGGCCAACCGCTGTTTGGGGGGTAATACCACCCAAGGCCATGTTTTGGTGTTCGTGATTGTAGGTCCACATCCAGTTTGTTGCGTAGTTCTGAGCCTCTGCGATCCTGATCGGGGGGATGCCTGATCAGAAAGAATCGTTATTGAAAACCAGGATCGGGTGATTAGAGACGACCGAACCTCATATAACGATATGGAAGCTACTTAGGATGACGATGCGATCACTCGTCGGGGCAAAACGCTGGGCGAGGACATTTGTAAAATTTGGCCTCGCCCTCCTGCGGCCAAGGCGGCCTCGCTCGTTGAGCTTCTTGTGGAGGAGGGAGAATAAACACAGGCTGATTGTTCGAATTACTTGAACTACGACGCGCCCCTACGCAGTCCGCCCAGTTGCCGATGCGTCAGAGACTCCCCTAAGCCCTGCTCTTGTCAGACAAGGAGTGGATCTTCGCTGGCATGTTCATCGAACGTGCGATTTCCTGAACCATCGCGCCTGAGCGTTTGACGGTGGCATATGCGCGCGTCGAGTAGAGGCCAAATCCAGGCCACATTAGCCAATAAAGCGACGTAATCGCAAACGCCGTCACAGTCTTGGCAAACCAAGGTCCAGGGGAGACCAAAACAAACACCGTCAGGTAGGCCCAATTGCAGACCATCACAACCGGTGCAGCGTATGCGAACACTGGCATCCACCAGGATCGGCGGACAAGGATCCTGTCGTTAAGCTGACGCACGTCGCGATTGAGTGCGAGTAGCCGCAAGTCAGTGCGAGACACGCCCTTGCTTTCTGCAGCTTCAATTGCGCGTCTCACGAGTGGCGGCGCGGTGCGCCAGTATCTGACTCCGAAATAAAGCTCCTGATACCTGAGCGTGCAGCGGCGCACCTCGAGTGAGTTTTCACCGTATTGGTCGAGGGCTTTGCTTAGGCGACGCTCGGCAACCCAGCAACGAGCGGACCACCACCAAGCCGCTGACCAGAAATAGTCTACCGCGCCTGATAGGCGGCGGATGTGCGTTTCTATTGCCAGAACTGGTAACCGCATGCGGGCGAACTCAGGTGCCGGTAAAACGCGTCAACTCTGCGCGCAGTGCATCAATGTTTGTCTCCTCTTCCGATCGGTCCTTGAGAGAAACGCAGAGCAGTTGGAAGAAGCGAAGACGGATCTCGCGTGTTAACGGCTTGCCGTTCTCGTCAACGCAAAACTCGTCGACGACTCGAAACACGTTTGACAGAAGCGTGTAGGGGAGGCCTTTCGATCTCCGAGTGGGCGCGGCGGAATGGCGTTTCAGCGCAGCTGACCTATCAGATTCTGGCTGGGCGCAAGCTTGGGCTCAGGGGTCAAAGCCACACGATTTGCGTGCTTCTGGGATTGAAATCCGGGCTCGCTGATTCCGCAGAAGGGTTGACCTTCGTCAGCAAGGATCAGTGGGACAACACCCGCAATGAAGAGGAGGGGGAGGGGAAACGGCAGGCGCAACCTGCCTGAGCAAAACCCAGCGCGGAAAAAAGAAAGCCGCCTGTTGACGCAGGCGGCTTCCGGCGTGCCTTGACGAATCAAGTTTGCACAACGCTTGAGTGGCAGTCTGGTCGATGCCACGCGTCTTGTCAAGCCTCCGGCTGAACATTCGTTCACATTTCTGAACTCCCTCCTTGGCTTCCCCAAGGTGGAGAGGCGGAGGCTGCTATGTTTCTTAGTGAGAACAAAAGGCGTGCTGGTTGGCGCGCAATTCAACACGACGTTTTGTCTTGTCGGGATGAGCCTACGCTCAGCAGCCGATTTGTCTCGGTTGGGGGTGTCCTATGAGCAAGCGCGGCAAATCCAGAACTCGCCAGGCCCCGCTCTGCCTCACCAATGACATTGCACCGGCGAGCCCTCACTGGCTTTTTGGTACACGATCTGGGCGTGGATTTCGGCTGCCGACAAAGGAAGTCAATCCCGTTTCGCCCTCTCAGCAACCGCTTTGTCCCTACATCGACATCGCTCAATGCCCCCGTAGCGAAATGTTTGCTCCGGCCGTGCGAGCTGGAAGTTGCACTCTAGGTTCTGCAATGCTGGAACGCGAGACGCTATATCTCTTTGCTGCAACTATGCGGCGCCTCAAGGAAGCGGAGAGTTCCGGCGGAGAAAAGAAGCGTCGGGACGCTCGTGGATTGGGTGATGCAAAAAACGCATCGAAACCCAGGCAAACCGGGGGCGTCCGCTCGACACTGAGGCAAGTCCCCAAAGCGGAATCTTAGCTGTGGCTGCTCCACGCGTTACAAAAGACCTGCTTGCCAGATACATCGCTGAGGGGCGAGGCTTCGGCCATGGCGAGGCATACAAGGCGTTCATCCAGTTGATGCGCTGGAAGCCGAAGAAAGCAGGTGCTGCGAAGCGAGGGCGTCCAAACGCCGCAGTCAAGGAAGGTCGCGGAGATCTCGCGGGACTCAACGTCGAAGAAGGAAGCCAGCACGCCAAGATTATCAAGTTCTGCCACGACACTTGGGTGATTCGAGGGACAACAGAAGGAATGGCCCTTCGGAGAATGTGGACCGAGTTCTATAGCGTAGCGATACAACAGCCGGATGGCTCGACCAAATTGGAGTGGCTGCCCGTCGAGCAACGGCCGACACTCGCCCAGTTCAGCTACTGGGGAACCAAGGACGATGCAGGAGCGGTTGCATGGCGTAAGCACCTGCCCCCCACGAAATTCGACAAGAGTTACCGGGCTGTCATGGGTTCCGCTTCGGACGATGTCTATGCCATCGGGCAGCGCGGCGGCATCGATAGTACCCCTCCGGATCTCCAACTTGTCCGTGCCATCGATCGACTGGCGCGGGTAGGTGGAGGTCACAGAATCATCGTTGTGGATGCGATGTTCGGATATATCCCGGGACTCTACATGGGCTTTGACCCACCCTCTGCCGCCACGGTCCAGCTTGCTCTGTACAACGCGATGGATCCGGACAAGACCGGGTGGCTAGAGGACCTGAGTCTCGACAAAGAAGTCCCAGCGGAACATTTCATCCCAATCGTCTTCGAGAATCTTTGGGCAGATAACACGGATTTACGGAACGAGGCGATCAAAAGCTGCGCCCAAGGCATCGGGACCAACATCCATTTCATTCCCAAGATGCGCTCCGATCTCAACCCTCTGGCTGAGAGCGGCCATCATATCCTGCACCGCTTGGTCGATCACAAACTCTCGGGTTCCACCTATGGCAAACGCAAGGAACGGGGTGAAGCCAGCGCAGATGACCGCGCTCGACACACGATGTTGGAAGCAACTCGGGAGGTTGTGCGGGCGATACATGTCCACAACACAGCGGAAGTTGAAGACAACCGCCCCCTGCGCATGCGCATGAATGGAGTGCCGCCGACACGGCTGGCCATGACGCGTGAAATGATCCGCTTGGGCCGCATAGCCAGAACGGCGCACGCCATCGATCTGGGCCGACGCCAACTGCTGCCCAAATACGAAGGGACATTCACCGAAAAAGGGATTCGTCTCCATCGCCGAAATGGCGAAAAAAAGGTTGAGTTCATCAACCACATTGCCTATGTCAGCGACCACCCGATCATATTGCGGCGTTGTGAGGAAGCAAGGCGAGGTCGCAAGCTCGATCCTGATTACTTCCGCGCCTCATTCCTGGTCAACCCCTACCGGCCGCGGCGTGCCTGGCATGTGGACCTGGAGACGGGTGAGGAGATCGAATTGAACTTGAAAGTGTTGAAGGTGCGGGACCCTGATCTCCCGTATGTGATGACCATCCCGGACATGATCGATCGCGACCAAGTCGAGGCGTCAGAGCGCATTGAATTCAACGACGCTCGAGAAAGAAAACTAGGCGACATGGAGGCGAAGCAACGCGCTGCGGGTGCCGAGGCAGAGCAAGCCTATCAAGCCGCGCTGGCGAGCGCCGGGAAAACGCCATCAAGGGCTGAACTGCGTCGGAACAAACGAGACAACCGTGATGCGGAGAAAGCCGAGAGCTTGTATGGGATGCCGGTGCCCGAGCTCGCCAAGAATGCCGTGAGAGAGGCTGGTGGCGAGGCCCAGCCACCGCAACCCGAAGCCTGCGGGATGGCGCCATCAGAGCGCGAAAGTGAAGCCCCATCCCCCGCCACTCCGATACCCCCGCGCAGTGAGGAGCGATCCAGGCCCCGTAATTCGCTGCTCCGCGCCGCCATCCAAAAACTGTCAGCAAGCACGCCGGAGGCTTAACAGACCATGACCAATCCCCACTGGTATTACGCCCCCAATCCGCTGACACGCTATCTACCGACATTCGAGACGATCGAGGAAATAAGTGAGGCCCTGCGCTTCAATCCACTCGAAGGCCTCGACATTTCCAGCCTGTCTATCATTGAGCGGCATGAGCTGCTGATCGCCGAGAAAAACCCTCTGCATCCGTCTCAGCAGTCATTGAAGACTTCGATGACGATCATCAATATGCACCGTCATTCTCTGCGTATGCGGAACCCGACCGTTCCCCAAGGCCGACGACTTGTGAATGACGCATTGACCAAGGGCTTGGAAGACGGCAATTTCATCAAGCAGCCGCCAGCCCCGGGCGCGTGTCTTCTAGTTATCAAGGGCATAACAGGCACATCGAAGTCTGTGACCGTCAAGCACACGCTGCGCTTGTTGGGTGATCAGGTGATCCGTCATTCAGAAGAGCCGGCCGCCTTGTGGAAGGCTGCTACGCAGATCTCGTATCTATATGTCGGAATGAGCCATGACGGTTCCCGGGGCGGATTGCTGAATGCCATCCTCCTTGAAGTTGACAGAATTCTGGGTACCAGCTTCGCGACCGATCTGCCCAAGAAATACAGGACGCTGGACCGGCTTGCCGGTGCAGTGATCAGCAAGCTGCATAGCCTGTATCTGGGCGTTCTGATCATCGATGAGATTCAACTCCTGAATCTTGTCCATTCTGAACACGCCGAGAAAATGCACTTGTTCCTGCTCAACCTGGCCAACAGCGGGATACCGCTTGTGCTGATTGGCAACCCGCTTGGCTTTACATGGCTTCTGACCTACACGCAGAACCTTACGCGGTCTCTCGAGCGGCAGCAGGCATTCTTTCATCCGCACGGTGCTGTCGGTGAAGATGATGATGATTGGGATATGGTGTATCAGGGCATCCGGGCGTACTATCTTTTGGATGATCCACCCTCTGACGAGGAAGGTTGTTCGGCGACACTCAAACGGCGCTCCGGCGGCATTCCTCGGCTCGGTCTGTCTCTTTGGAGCATGGCACAGCTGAACGTCCTGCTGGATGGTGGCAGGCAGGTCACGCCAGAAGATATTGAGCAGGTTTATCGGGATGAGAATTTCGATGACATACGTGCACTTTGCGACGGGTTCGCAAACCGTGATCCTCTGCTGTTGCTGCAATGGTCGAAAACGGACATTCCGGTTGAGTACTACGCAAGAATCTGGCGAAAATCGATTCCGAAATCGGAGATAGAAGACGGGCCCTCCGTGGATGTCGAATCCTCCGCCCCTGCCGACAAAGACCGCCTTCCACCCAAGCCACGCAAGGAAAAATCAGCCGCTGCGAAGTTGAAGGCCCAGGAAACCCGTGAACGCAACAAACAGGCCGAGAGGGACGCGCTTGGCGACAAATTGCCGGCAGAAGACATGCGTATCGAAGGATGCAAGATGCATGCAATGGCGTCTTTGGCAGAGCTCATGAAGCGAATAGAAGGCTCACCAAACGGAGGTGCAGGAGAATAGCCGTTCAAGCTTCAGCCTGTCGTTGGTTCTCCTGGATTGTCAGGCAGGCTGGTCCACAGCGTCGGCAGCGTCTTCTCCAGCCATGCTTTGTCGTGGCGGTAGAGCCAGGTCCATCCGCTACCCGGTGTCTTGCGCAGCTGTGAAACGGAAATGGTGGGCTGGCTGTCGATCAGCCCCAACAGGCAGGCGCGATTTTTCTCGCGCGCGGCCTCATGTCTGACGCTGCTCCAGGCGTCGCGCAGGTCATGCTCGGTGGAGAGCAACCGGTTAATGGACGCGAGCGAGACACCATGATTTGCGGCCACGGTCGTCCTGTCGAGCCCACGCTTTAGATCCGAGCGGATGTTTTCGATGACGCCTTCGTGCATGAGCTTTCTGCGCGGCGTAAACACGATGCCGTGCTGCTGTGCCCACCGTACGCCCGTGCCAGTAGAGACCTCGGCTGCAGCGGCGGCTGCGCGTATGCTTTTCCCCTGTTTGACGGCGGCAAGGAATATGGCTTCCCTGTCAGGGATTTGCTTGGCTTCCGTATCCTCTTCGGACGAATTTCTGATAGGTCCGGCCATCCTCGAATCGAAGTCGTCCACTTCTTCCTGATCGAGAGCCGCAGTTGCCGCATCCGCATCGCCAAACATGGCGATAAGAACGGTCAGATGCTTGAGGGGATGGTTCGGCTTGGGTGAGGTCCGAATTGCCGATCCAATGATTGACTCTAGGCACAACTCGATAGGCGTCGGCGACATCGCCAGAAAGGCCTCACGTAGCTGATCGAAGCGGGGGCCAATCGCTGCCTTGAATGTCGAATGCCGCAAGCTGCCGGATTTTGTGAGGGCCCCATGATCGCGTGCCCAGCGCCGATAGACCGCAGCCAGCTTTGCTTGATGCCAAAGGCCCGGCTCGACGCCGAAAAGGTGTGCCGAAATCTCGGCCAATTGATGCAGGAGCGTCAGTGCGTCCCGATTAGGCACCTTGATCTCATGGCGATCGGTTGCCGGGCTTGCGTCCGGAATGAGCCATTCGCGCTGATGAACCGGAGACGCTCGATGCCAGGTCTGGACAAGAGGCCGCCCGTGTCTAGTGCAGACGAGTGCGGAGGGAGCTTGATGCTCCACATGCCAGACAGGCCAACCCACGGTCGCTTTGTCATGGTCGATACATTCCCGGCAACAACGCAGTGGGTGGTATCCGCCGACTCCACTGGCGGGTATCCCCAGTCTCATTTTGAGATCAGGGACCGACCCCGCCGCAACGCCAGACAAGATGGTCTCGGCGCGCTCGGCATCGAGGAATGGAAGGAAGTAGCCGAGTAGCGTGTGGTGTCGCGCGATCTCGCGTGCCGAACCGATGACACCCCGGGTACGTTGCTCGAGTTCGCCCAGACGCGCCGGAAAATCGTGTAACAGCGCAGCATAGTTGGCCCCAAACAGAAGCCGGCTTGTGGCGAGTACGTTTCCCGTAAAAGCATGCCTGTGGAATGTCCCACACCAGCTATACAGCGTCTCACCTGGGGCCAGGGCCGGGAGGGTAACAGGCCAGTCAGCCAAGGCATGCGAGGTATCCACGAATGAAGTATGCGCGGGAAGTCAGGGCGAAGCTACGTGCACAACGATTTCAGCGGACTTCCGGGCGGGTGAAAGACGGGCTCTTGCATTCGAGATGCATAAATGCATAATTTAGGCATGCCCGATAGATGCTCGACACCGTCTCAGCCGTTGTTGCGAGAACTCGCTCGACGTAGCGGGCTATCCCAGTCGGAAATGGCATTGGCGTTAAACGTCAGCCAGTCCCAGATCAGTCGACTGCTGTCCGGGCAGGCGACGCGTGTTACCCCACTGATGCATAGGCTATGCGAATTCTTGATGGGTTCGCTGAGCGGTACATCGGTTGATCGCGTACGCGAGAATCGTGAGTTGCTGGAGGCGATCGCATTTGCGTGGGACGGGAGTCCTCGGCATGCGGAGGCACTGGCCACGGTGATTCGCTCGTTACGCGTCCTTGCGCCACCAGATCCAACACACGCCACGAGGGAGTGAGACCATGCGCCTGTCCATGCTTTTTCCTGACGAACTGGCCTCCACCTATCTGTCTCGGCTGCGCAACGAGAACGTACTTCACAGCAATCAAGAGCTCGCGAACGCACTGCGTGCAGCTGGCATCATTGAACAGGCGCCGGCAACCGCTGCCGCACTTCTCGAAGAACTCCGTGCTGCGCTAGGGATGAGCGCACATGACCTGATGTGCTTACATAGCCTTGTTCCAGTGCAGAAGTGCGTGGTCAATTACGATTTTGAAAACGCAGCCCCGCCCGACTTCGGAGAGAAGCGGTATCTGCGGTTCGCTGTCCACGGCAGTCGAGTGATGGGCTTGTGCCGTGATTGCGTGGCCGAAGACCTGGACCATTGGGGGAGCTCTCACTGGCGAAGGATCCATCAGTTCACTGGCGTAACCTGGTGTCTCAAGCACTTGCGGCCGTTGAGCTACGTAACTGACAGTGGTGCGCTTGCCTTGAGTCCTGACAGGGCCGTGGCATACGCGGCTGACCGGACATTTTCCGAGCTGCGCGTGGCCCTGGACTCACCTGTCATGCAGCGATATGCCTCGATCATGGCATCACTGTTGGAAAACGCTCGGGCTCCAGTCCACTACGGCTGTGCAGGCAAGGTCATCAGGGATCGTGCGGCGCTCCAGGGCCTGAAGGTCATGCCCTACAAGAGCGCCAGATACCTCAGCGACGAAGCCAAGGAGCAGCTGCCCGCGGGTTGGCTGGGCGAGCATTTCCCTGCCAGTACGGGCAAGCAAGACAATGAGTTTTCTCCGTGGATAGACTACACGGGGCACGCGCGTACAAAGCCTGCGAGTGTGACGGCTTTTGCTCTTGCTCTAGCGTTGCTCTGGGACGATCCTGACGAGGCGGTAAGCATCTTTCTGGGCGCGAACCCGGACAAGGTCAAACCAAAACCACGTTTTGGCCCCATCGCGAGGAGCAGTGAACGATCGTTGCGAGAAATGTGGTTGAACCATAAGGGGTCCCACGCGTCGATTGCGGAGGCCTTGGGCCTTTCCACAAAATACGTGGGAGTAGAATTCACGAAGCTCGGCTTGCCGTCACTCGGAGACGAAAATTACTCACGTGCGCTGACGGCCATTGAACAGTTCTTCCGGGGGCAGTCACTTGAAGTGGCCAGCAAAAGCACGGGGGTCGCCCGTTGCAAAACTGAAGCATTGCTTCGTGTCCTCTATAGCCATTCCAGTGAAGGCAGCGTTTCAGTCCTCCCGGATATCGAGCACCGCCACTAGTCGAAACACCTGGCGGCGCAAAATGTGCAGTCGCTTCGTTGCGCAGATCTGAGCTCCACGAGACACGCAAGATCGGTAAGAAATGTCCAGGGGAGGTCGCCGCCCCGCCACCGGCGATCTCCTCGGACGAATTGTCCGAATTGTTAAAGAACACCCTTCACGGCTGGTCGAGCGAGTTCAGTTCGGCAATCAGCTTCAGCTGCTCATAAATGTCCGGGCCTTGCTGGGTGATGTAGCGCTTCACCGCGACATTCTCAAGCAGCTTCGCCAAGTAGCCCTGCGCGAGGACCAGGTTCAGTACATCCTCGGCATAGCTCTCCTCGATGAGCTTGTACTGCCCTTGCAGATTGGCCATCTCCCGTTCCATGCGCGCCATCTGCTCCGGCGTCACGCCCTTCATGGTGGCAGGCTTGGTTCCGTCCACCAGCATCTCGACCGGGGTTGCGGCCAACAGGGCCTCAGCATAGTTCATGGTCAGGCTGTTCGCCGAGAGCATGAGCTCGATGCACTCCACCTGCCGGGTCGGCTTCATCTTGCGGAGCACCCGCGCAATCTCCACCGAGAACTGGCGGTCCTTCAGGAGCGCCACCGCCTCAGGGCAGATTCCCTCCAGGAGGGTCAGCTTTTTCAGGACATGGCTGACGTCGACATTCAGGGCGCGTGCGAGGTGCTCCATGGAAACGCCCTTGTTGACCGCCTCCTGCAGCATGCGCGTCTCCTGCAGGGTCGAGAGCCGGTTGATTTTGCTGTTGTAGGTGTAGGCCTCGTCGTCATTCGCCAGCAGACACGGTGCTTCCTCAAAACCCAGTTCGCGCATTGCCATCAGTCGCACATGGCCGTCCAGCAGCAGATATTGGCCAGCCTCCGAATCGGAGACGGTGACGGACAGGGGCTCGATGACGCCGACGTCCTGGATGGAGCAGCGGATCTGCACGTATTTGACCGACCCCGGGACGGACGCCGGTAGCATGCGCGAAGGCAGGATGTTCGTCAGCGGCACCTGCATAACCTGCGGCGTAAACGCCAGAGCAACTTGGGTCATCGCGCCCCCTTATCCGGCCAGACCCGGTCTGCGAGGTATTTCGGCATGGCGTCCATGTGTTCGGCCCGCAGCAGGTTCACGAAGTTTTCGCTCGCCAGCAACTGGCGCAGCGCGCTGACGATGAACAGCAGCCGCTTCTGGGTCAGGTCGGCTTTCTTGAGCGTCACCTTCTTCCGCTCGACTTCCTTCTCGTAGACCCGGACCAGGCTGGACCTGGTGATATCGACCGCTTTGCGCGCTGCGCGGCGGGCCATCGAAGCACCCAGCGTGCGGCGCCGTTCGATGATGCGACGGGTAAGTTGTAATTTTTTGCCGCGCAGCGTCCCAGCTTCGTAGGCGTCCTGCATCGCCGACTGCAGTTCGCGTTCGTTCTCCCCCGCGGCCACGATGTCCAAGGCCGTGTTGAGCGGCACCATGCCCTTTTCGACAGCGACGAGCAGGCGCTCTTCCCCCTGTTTCAGCAGAGTCAGGATTCCCGATACATAGGTTGGCGTCAGCCCCGTCTTGGTGCTGATCGCGGAAGGGCTGTATCCCTTCTCGAACAGCTGCCGGATGCTGGAGAGGATTTCCAGGGGCCGGTACTGGCGGCGGGCGATGTTCTCCACCAGGCTCATGACGAAGGCCTCTTCGTCGCTGACGTCCACGACCAGGGCCGGTATGGTTTCTTCGCCGAGAGACCGCAGCGCGTTCAGGCGGCCTTCGCCGCATACCAGCAGGAAATAGTCCTGCCCTGCCTCATCGGTGCGAGGGGTCAGGATGACCGGCTTCTTGAGACCCACGGACTTGATGTTCTCGACGATGCTATCGAACACCCGCTGGTTGCGCTCACGCGGGTTGAGTACCCGGACGCTTGCCAGGGGCACCATCTTGAACGTACGGTCGCGGTGTTTCGGAATCATGCGGCCCTCCGGATACGAAAGCGCTCGGCCATCCCGTACAGGTAATCCAGGGTGTCGAAGCGATAGGTGTCGAGCTCGAACGCATTGTTGTCGGCCAGACAGATACCCGCTTGCCCAAAATCCAGCCGCGGCAGCAGGTAATAGTCGAGGGCAGCCTGGTTGCCATAGTCGAGGCGAATCGCCACCGTGATGTCCGGGCACAGGCTGGTGTCAAAGCGCACCTTCCAGCGATGGTTCCCTGCAGGAGTAACGTGACAGCGGGCCAGGACCAGCGAAACGCTGAATTCGCCGTTGACCTCCAGGAGGTCGGTGGCAGGGTCGCGTACCATCTCACCGCCGATGTCGGCTATCCTCGCCTCGGCCTCGGCAATGACTGCGGGATGCAGGCGGCGCAGAATCTGGTTCACTTCCAGGTAGCGGTAATCCCGGTCGGGGGTGAAGCCGACCATCTGGTAGGCCCGGA
>CAZHKS010000012.1:0-98552 GCA_964533095.1 uncultured Thiobacillus sp.
CGATTCCCGACCTCACCGGCTACATCACCGAAGGCCAGATCGTGCTCGGGCGCGAACTGTCCAACCAGGGCGTGTACCCGCCGGTGACCGTGCTGCCGTCGCTGTCGCGCCTGATGAAGGACGGCATCGGTAAGAACTTCACCCGCGAGGATCATCCGCACGTTGCCAGCCAGCTGTTCGCCAGCTACGCCAAGGCGCTTGAGGTGAGGGGACTGGCCGCCATCATCGGCGCCGAGGAGTTGAGCGACGCCGACCGCCGCACCCTGGCGTTCGCCGACGCCTTCGAGCACCGCTTCATCAACCAGGGCGAGGACGAGGACCGCAGTATCCATGAAACGCTCAACCTCGCCTGGGATCTGCTTTCCATGCTGCCGCCGGAATCGCTGATCCGGGTGTCGGAAGAGGAACTGGCGAAGTATCACAAGGGGACTGCGTGATGAAACGGGGGAGCAGTAAGCAGGTAGCGGTGAGCGGAAAGCCCCGTCTCGCTGCCACCCTTGCCGCTCACCGCTCACCGCTCACCGCTCACTGCTCACCGCTTACTGCTCACCCATAATGAAAAAACGCCTTCCCGTCCCGCCAACGAAAAGCGCGTTGCTCCAGGTCGGCAGGCAGGCGCGTTTCCTGGAGCAGGGCCGGCAGATGCTGGAAAAGAAACGCGATCTGCTGACCCGGCTGGTCTATGAACGGCTGGCGCAATATCGCGCGTTGCGCGCGCAGACCCGGCGCGAACTTGCCGAAGCCTACCGCTGGCTCGGTATTGTGCAGATGCGCATGGGCGAGCAGATGCTGCGCCAGGCGTCGGTCGGATTGAAGCCGGCGGTGGCGATCAGGGTGGTGGCGCGTTCCAGCGTCGGCGTGGAATATCCCAGCGTGTCGGCCGAGCCGTTGCCCCTGCAGCCGGTCGGCCTGATGTGGACCGACGTCAGCTTCGACGAAGCGCGTATCCGCCTGCGCGAACTGACGGTGACGCTGGCGCGGCTGGGCGAGGCGGAAAATGCCCTGTGGCGGTTGCTCGCCGCCAGCCGCAAGACGCAGAAGCGGGTCAACGCCCTGAAATACAACATCATCCCGCGCTACCTGGCGACGGTGCAGCACATCCGTGCCGCACTGGAGGAGGACGAGCGCAATACGCTGTTCCAGATCAAGGTGCTGCGGGCCCGCCAGACAGCCTGAGCATTCGGATGAATGGCGTGTGCTATGTTGAACCTGGAGGTGCTTCCAGCATGCAAAACCTACATCCCCTCATCAAGACCGCACGCGCAGGGCTGGAACGTGAACCCCGCATCAACCTGCACCGCTGGCCCATCCATCTCGAGATGAGCGATGACGGGGTCCTCATTATGGAAGGCAACGTCGAGAGCGTCGCCGCGAAAAAGATGGCCCGTGAAATTGCGGGCACGGTGCCCGATGTGCGCGGTGTGGTGGATCGCCTTCAGATAGCGCCTGCGGAACCAAGGGGTGATGGCGAGATTCTCGGCACACTGGAAGCCCTGCTGCTTGAGGCGCGCGATTTGAAGAACTGCACCTTGCGCGTGATGAAGAAGGGACAGCCTTTCACGCTGCAGGATGTCAGCGCCGAGGATGCCAGCGGCGATATCCTGGTTGCGGTGGAGGCGGGCGTGGTGACGCTGGATGGATGGGTCATCAGTCTTTCGCACAAGCGTCTGGCAGGCGTGCTGGCATGGTGGGTGCCGGGCTGTCGCGACGTGGTCGACGCACTCGAAGTCCTGCCTCCGGAACAGGACGGCGATGACGAAATCAGCGATGCCCTGTCGCTGGTGCTTGAAATGGACCCGATGATTCCCCATCCCGAGCAGATCCGCGCCCAGACGCATGATTACGTGGTCACCCTGCAGGGACTGGTCGCTACCCAAACGGAAAAAGACCGGGCGGAGCAGGACGCGTGGTGCCTGTTCGCCGTGGACAATGTCATCAACCAGATTGCCGTGGGCTAGCAGTTGCCGGGACAGCCAGCCATACCGAGGTGTTGAATAGCGCCGCGATGGCCGCCCCGGTCGTCCCCGGGCTTCAGCCCGCCCAAAGACGAGGCGGGAACTAGAGGCACACTACGTGGATTTCCGTTCCCGTCCGGCAGTCGACCCAGCCGACGAACAGAGTGCCGGCCGCGGCAGCAAGACCCGACGCGGGTTTCTACATGGGCGTCGTGCTCATGCCTTGCAACCTGTGGACGAGCCCGGGTTCATGCCGATACCCCAGGCCGGCTGGTCAGTCTGGATGGACCGTGCGGGGATCATGGTCCTGTGAGATCTAACGGCCGCTGGTGCCCGTCAACGCCGGATCGGGCATGCCGGTCTGTCCACCCGTGTTCTTGAGCAGCACCACGCTGGCGGCGAGCTGGCGCGTCTGTATGCTGCTTAGATTGAGCTCGGCGGCAAGTTCGGCCGTCTGCGCGCTGATCACGTTGAGCGAACTGATCGTGCCGGCGCGATACTGGTCCTCCGCGTATGCGCGGGCGCGTCGTGCCGCGGCCAGCGCCTGTGCCTGTTCGTCGGCTTCCCGCCGCAGCAGGCGCGCCGCCGCAAGATTGTCCTCGATCTCCTGGAACGCCGTCAGCACCGTCTGCCGGTAGGTGGCCACGGCCTGGTCGTACCCGGCGCGCGCCTGTTCGACCGCCGCGCTGCGCGCGCCGCCGTCGAACAGCGTCATCGCCAGGCTGGGGCCCAGCGACCAGATGCGGCTCGGTGCGCTGAACAGCTGGTCGAGCACGCTACTGCTCAGGCCGCCATTCACCCCCAGATCCAGTACCGGAAAGTAGGCCGTCTGCGCCAGGCCGATCTGCGCATTGGCTGCCGCCACCAGACGCTCGGCCGCGGCGATGTCGGGCCGCCGCTGCAGGACGGTCGAAGGCAGCAGTTCCGGCAATGGCGGGGCTGCCGGCAGGGGCGCGACGGCCACGGCCGGGACGTCCTTGCCGCCCAGCAGCGCCGTCAGGGCATGCGCCAGCTGGGCGCGCTGCAACGCGTTTTCGCTGAGCTGGGTGCGCACGCTGCCGAGCTGGGTTTCCGCCTGGGCGATGTCGAGGCCCGAGGCCACGCCGGCGCTGTGACGGTCACGCGTCAACTGGAGAAAACGCGCATCGGCCTCCAGCGTGCGCTGCAGCAACTGGTGCTGCAGGTCGGCAGCGCGCAGCTGGAACCAGGTCTGGGCGAGCAGGGCCTGGATCGACAGCCGCGCCGCGGCCAGGTCGTCGGCGCTGGACTCGGCACGCGCCTGGGCCGCCTCGATGCTGCGGCGGACGCGGCCCCATAAATCGACTTCCCAGCTGGCGCTGGCGGACAGTCCGTAGGCATTGCTGACGGACTCGCTTTTTGTCCGGCCGCGGCTGGCGCTCGCCGCGCCCGTCACGCCCGGCAGTCGCGCGGCACTGGCGCTGTCGACCGCCGCGCGCGCCGCGCGGTACTGGGCCTCGGCCGCCTTGAGCGACTGGTTGTCGATCACCACCCGTGCCTCCAGCCGGTCCAGCTCGGCGTCGCCGAAGACGCTCCACCAGCGCTCGGGCACGCTGTAGTCATCCGGCTGTGCGGCATGCCATTCGCCGCCGGCCTCGCTGAAACGATCCGGAACGGTCACGTCCGGGCGCGTGTACTCGGGGCCGACCGCGCAGGCGCCGAGCCACAGCAGCGGGATGAACAGGATGAGCAGACGGGGTCGCACCAGGGTCTCCTTCAGGGGGTATGCAGTGCCGGCACCGGCGCAGCCGGACGACGCACGACCAGGTTGCGCAGGCGATCCATCAGCAGATAGACCACCGGCGTGGTGTAGAGGGTCAGCACCTGGCTGACCAGCAGGCCGCCGACGATGGCGATGCCGAGCGGGTTGCGCAGTTCGGCGCCGTCGCCGCTGCCCAGCGCCAGCGGAACGGCGCCGAAGGTGGCGGCCAGAGTGGTCATCATGATCGGGCGGAAGCGCATCTGCGCGGCACGGTAGATCGCGCGCGCCGCGCTGACGCCGTGCTGGCGCTGGTGATGGATGGCGAAGTCGATCATCAGAATGGCGTTCTTCTTGACGATGCCGATCAGCAGGATGACGCCGATCAGGGCGATGACGTTGAATTCGTTGCCGAAGGCCATCAGCGCCAGCAGTGCGCCCACGCCGGCCGAGGGCAGGGTGGAGAGGATGGTGATCGGGTGGATGAGGCTCTCGTAGAGCATGCCCAGCACGATGTAGACCGTCAGCAGCGCGGTGAGAATCAGGATGGGCTGGCTGGACAGCGAATCCTGGAAGGCCTTGGCGGTGCCCTGAAAACCGCCGTGCACCGAGGTGGGCACGCCCATCCGGGCGAGGGTGCGGTCGATGGCGGCGGACGCCGCGCCCAGCGATACGCCCGGCGGCAGGTTGAAGCTGATGGTGCTGGCGGGGAAGGTGCCCTGGTGGTTGATCGCCAGCGGCGCATTGGTGGTTTCGAGTCGGGCGATGTCGGACAGGGCCACCTGCCCACCGCCCGGCGTGCTGAACCAGACCGAGCGCAGCGATTCCGGGCTGGTCAGCCACGCCGGCGCCAGTTCCATCACCACACGGTACTGGTTGAGCGGGTTGTAGATCACCGACACCTGGCGCTGGCCGAAGGCGCTGTTGAGGGTGGAGTCGACCGCGCTCATGGTCAGCCCCAGGCTCGCCATGCGGTCGCGGTCGAACACCAGGCTGGTCTGCAGGCCCTTGTTCTGCTGGTCGCTGTTGACGTCGGTCAGCTCGGGCATGGCCATCAAGGCGCGACGGATGCGGGGTTCCCAGGTGCGCAGGTCGGTCAGGTGGTCAGCCTGCAGCGTGTACTGGTAGGTGGCGTCGCTTTGCCGTCCGCCGATGCGCACGTCCTGCGCCGGGTTCAGGATCAGGCTGGCGCCGGGCTCGTGCGCCAGCTTGCCGCGCAGGCGCGCCACCACCTTCCCGGCCGAGGGCCGCCCGCTGCTCAGCGGCTTGAGGGTGACGAACATGAAGCCGGAATTGGTCTGTCCGCCGCCGGTAAAGCCGACCACGGTGTCCACCGCCGGATCGCGCTGCACGATGCCCATGAGATTGAGCATTTTCTGGCGCATCGCCGTGAAGGAAATGCTCTGGTCGGCGCGCACCCCGCCCATGATGCGGCCGGTATCCTGGGTCGGGAAAAAGCCTTTCGAGATGGTCGCATACAGATGCACGTTGAGCGCGATGGTCAGCGCCAGCAGCACCAGCATCAGGACGCTGTGCCGCAGCGACCAGGCAAGGCTGGCGCGGTAACCGCGCTTGAGCCGGCGCAGCAGGCGCGCATTCCAGCGCGCCCACGGTCCGGGCGCGGTCTCGGGCGGCCGGGCCTTCAGCCAATGCGCGCACAGCATCGGCGTGGTGGTGAGCGAGACCACCATCGACACCAGGATGGCGGCCGACAGCGTGACGGCGAATTCGCGGAACAGGCGGCCGACGATGCCGCCCATGAAGAGGATGGGGATGAACACCGCCACCAGCGACAGGCTGATCGATACCACCGTGAAGCCGATTTCGCGCACCCCGGCCAGCGCGGCGGGAAACGGTTTCATGCCGGCCTCGAGGTGGCGGCTGATGTTCTCCGTCACCACGATGGCGTCGTCGACCACGAAGCCGGTCGCCACGGTCAGCGCCATCAGCGACAGGTTGTCGATGCTGTAGCCGGCCAGATACATCACGCCGCAGGTGCCGATCAGCGACACCGGCACGGCGACGGTGGGAATCATCGCGGCGCGTGCGCGACGCAGGAACAGGAACACCACCAGGATCACCAGCCCGACCGCGATGGCGAGCGTGCGCTGCACCTCGCGCAGCGAGCCGCGGATGGTCGGCGTGCGGTCCATCACCACGTTGAGGTCGATCGCCGCGGGGATAGCTACACGCAGGCGCGGCAGCAGCGCACGCACGCTGTCGACGGTCTGGATGATGTTGGCGCCGGGCTGGCGGTAGAGGATCAGCAGCACCGCCGGGCGGCTGTTGGCCGCGCCGAAGGTGCGCACGTCCTGCACCGAATCGTGCACATTGGCGACGTCATCCAGGCGCACCGGCGCGCCGTCGACATAGCGCAGGATCAGCGGCCTGAAATCGGCCGCGGTGCGGCCCTGGTCGTTGGCGCCGAGCTGCCAGTGGCGGTCGCCGTCTTCCAGCGTGCCCAGCGGCCGGTAGGCATTGCTGGCGACGATGGCGCTGCGCACCTTGTCGAGCGACAGCCCCTTGTGATTGAGCGCGGTCGGGTTCAATTCGACCCGCACCGCCGGCAGGGCGCCGCCGCCGATGCGCACCTGGCCGATGCCGTCGACCTGCGACAGCCGCTGCGCCAGCACGGTGGAGGCGGCGTCGTACATCTGCCCCGGCGTCAGCGTGCTGGAGGTGAGCGACAGGATGATGATCGGCGCATCGGCCGGATTGAGCTTGCGGTAGGTCGGCATCGACGGCAGGCCGGACGGCAGCAGCGCGCGCGCAGCCTGGATGGCCGCCTGAACGTCGCGCGCCGCGCCGTCGATGTCGCGGTCGAGATCGAATTGCAGGGTGACGCGGGTGCTGCCGAGCGAGCTCGACGAGGTGATCTCGGTCACCCCGGCGATGCGTCCCAGCGTGCGCTCCAGCGGCGTTGCCACGGTCGCCGCCATCGTTTCCGGGCTGGCCCCGGGCAAATCGGCCGACACCGAGATGGTCGGGAAATCCACCTGCGGAAGTGGCGCCACCGGCAGGTTGAAATAGGCCATCAAGCCCGCCAGAACCACCCCCAGCGTCAGCAGGGTGGTGGCAACCGGGCGATGAATGAAGGTGGCGAAGACGTTCATGCCGGCTCAGCAGATGGACGAGACTTCTTTAAGCGGGCGGCCAGGCGGTCGAACGCCAGATAGATCACCGGCGTGGTGAACAGGGTCAGCACCTGGCTGAACAACAGGCCGCCGACCATGGCCAGACCCAGCGGCTGGCGCAGCTCGGAGCCCACCCCGGCGCCCAGCATCAGCGGCAGCGCGCCGAGCATCGCGGCCATGGTGGTCATCAGGATCGGCCGCAGGCGCAGCAGGCACGCCTGGTAGATCGCCTCGCGCGCGGACAGGCCCTGCTCGCGTTCGGCGGACAGCGCGAAGTCGATCATCAGGATGGCGTTCTTCTTGACGATGCCGATCAAGAGAATGATGCCGATGATGCCGATCACGTCCAGTTCGCCGCCGGCCAGCATCAGCGACAGCAGGGCGCCGACGCCAGCCGAGGGCAGGGTGGAGAGGATGGTGATGGGATGGATGGCGTTTTCGTAGAGCACGCCCAGCACGATGTACATGGTCACCACCGCCGCCAGGATCAGCAGCAGGGTGTTGGTCAGCGAGGACTGGAAGGCCAGCGCCGCGCCCTGGAAGCTGGTCTCGATCGACAAGGGCAGGCCGAGTTCGGTCTCGGCCTTCTGGATGGCCGTCACGGCGGCGCCCAGCGAGGCACCGGCCGCCACGTTGAACGACACGGTGGCGGCCGGGAACTGGCCGACATGGCTGATCAGCAGCGGGGTCTTGCGTTCCTCGACCTTGGCCACCGACGTCAGCGGCACCTGCTGGCCCGAGACGGTCGGCACATAGATGCCATCGAGCGCAGCGGGCCCGGCCTGGTATTCGGGCTGCACCTCCAGCACCACGCGGTACTGGCTGGACTGGGTGAATATGGTCGAGATCAGGCGCTGGCCGAAGGCGTCATACAGCGCATTGTCGATCGCCGCGACCGTGACGCCGAGCCGGCCGGCGGCATCGCGGTCGATGTCCACATAGGCCTGCAGCCCGTTGTTCTGCAGGTCACTGGCGACGTCGGCCAGTTGCGGCAGCTGCTTCAGTCGAGTCACCAGCCTGGGCACCCACTCGGCCAGCGCCTTGGAGTCCGGCGACCCGAGGGTGAACTGGTACTGGGCGCGCGAGACCCGGTCCTCGATGGTCAGGTCCTGGACCGGCTGCATGGTCACGGCGATGCCGGGAACGCGCCCGGCCGCTTCGGTCAGGCGGCGCATCACCTCCGTGGCCGACTCGCTGCGCTGCGCATGCGGCTTCAGGGCGATCTGCATGCGGCCGCTGTTGAGCGTGACGTTGTCGCCGTCCACGCCGATGAACGACGACAGGCTGGCCACCGCGGGATCCTTGAGGATTTCGGCGGCCAGCGCCTGCTGGCGCCCGGCCATGGCGGTATAGGAAATCGACTGGTCGGCCTCGGTGATCGCCTGGATCAGGCCGGTATCCTGCACCGGGAAGAAGCCCTTGGGGATCCACACGTAGAGCACCACGGTCAGCCCCAGGGTGGCCACCGCGACCCACAGCGTGGCGGTCTGGTGGTTCAGCACCCAGCTCAGCGCCCGTCCATACGCCGCGACGACGCGCTGAAAGAACGCGTTGGGATTGTGCGGCTCGGCCGCTTCGGCGCGCAGCAGTCGCGCGCACAGCATCGGCGTCAGGGTCAGCGACACCACGGCCGAGATCAGGATGGCCACCGCCAGCGTGATGGCGAACTCGTGGAACAGCCGCCCCACCACGTCGCCCATGAACAGCAGCGGGATCAGCACCGCGATCAGCGAGAAGGTCAGCGAGATGATGGTGAAGCCGATCTGCTTCGAGCCTTTCAGCGCGGCTTCCAGCGGCGACTCGCCGTCCTCGATGTAGCGCGTGATGTTCTCGATGACCACGATCGCGTCGTCGACCACGAAGCCGGTGGCGATGGTCAGCGCCATCAGCGTCAGGTTGTTGATCGAGAAGCCGGCCAGGTACATGACGCCGAAGGTACCGACCAGCGAGATCGGCACCGCGAGGCTGGGGATGATCGTCGCCGGCACCTTGCGCAGGAACAGGTAGATCACCATCACCACCAGGGCGACGGCCAGCAGCAGCGAGAATTCCACATCGTCCACCGAGGCGCGGATGGTGACCGTGCGGTCGGACAGCAGCGTGACGTCGACCGAGCCGGGGAGGCTGGCCTGCAGGGCGGGCAGCGCGGCCTTGATGCGGTCGGTCACCTCGATGACGTTGGCGCCGGGCTGGCGCTGCACGTTGAGGATCACGCCGGGACTGGTGTTGGCCCAGGCTGCGAGTCGCGTGTTCTCGGCGCCGTCGACGACATTGGCCACGTCCTTGAGCCGGATCGGTGCGCCGTTCCTGTAGGCGATGATCAGGTTGACGTAGTCGTCGGCCGACTTCAACTGGTCGTTGGCGTCGATCGCCGAGGCGCGCAGCGCGCCGTCGAAGCTGCCCTTGGGCGTGTTGACGTTGGCGGTGCCGATGGCGGTGCGGACATCCTCCAGCGACAAACCGGAGGCGGCCAGCGCCTTGGGATTGGCCTGGATGCGCACCGCCGGGCGGCGGCCGCCGGCCAGGCTGACCAGGCCGACGCCTGGCAACTGCGAGATCTTCTGCGCGATGCGGCTTTCCACCAGGTCGTGCAGGCGCGCCAGCGGCAGCGACGGCGAGGTCACCGCCAGCGTCAGGATGGGCGCGTCGGCCGGGTTGACCTTGCTGTAGACCGGCGGCATCGGCATGTCGCTCGGCAGCAGGTTGGACGCCGCGTTGATGGCGGCCTGCACCTCCTGCTCGGCGACGTCCAGCGTCAGGTCGAGACTGAAGCGCAGGATGATGACCGAGGCGCCGCCGGAACTGGTCGAGGACATCTGCTTGAGCCCCGGCATCTGTCCGAGCTGGCGTTCCAGCGGCGCGGTGATGGTGGCGGTGACCACGTCCGGGCTGGCGCCCGGGTAGAGCGACATGACCTGGATGGTCGGATAGTCCACCTCGGGCAGGGCCGACAGCGGCAGCAGGCGATACGCCACCGCGCCGGCCAGCAGGATGGCCAGCATCAGCAGCGAAGTCGCCACCGGCCGCAGGATGAAAAGGCGGGATGGATTCATCGTCGAGCCGGGTTATTCTGCACTGCCGGAGTCGGCAGGGCGCTTCGGATTCCCTTCGAGGCGCGGCTTTCCTGTCTTGCTCTGGTTGCCCTTCGCACGCGGCACGATGATCTCGGCCCTGGCGCCGTCGCGCAGCTTGTCGGTGCCGTCGATGACCACCTTGTCTCCGGGCTCGATCGCGCCTTTCACGGCCATCCAGTCGCCATCCAGCGTGCCGGGCGTGACCGGTACCATCGCCACGGTGCCGCCCGCGCCGACGCGATAGACGAAGCTGCCTTGCTCGCCGCGCTGGATCGCGGCGGCCGGCACGGCAAGCACCTGGGGCAGGGTGTCCAGCAGCAGGCGGATGTTGACGAACTGGTTGGGGAACAGCGCGTTGTCGCGATTGGCGAATCCGGCCTTGATCCTGATGGTGCCCGTGGCCGTATCGATCTGGTTGTCGGTCGTGAGGAGATGGCCGTCCGCCAGGTGGTTTTTCTGCTCGCGGTCCCAGGCTTCGACGGGGATAGGTTCACGTGCCGCGACCCTGCGGTTGATGGCCCGCAGATGCGCCTCCGGCACGGCGAACAGAACCGTGGTCGGCTGCAGCTGGGCAATGCTGGCCAGCCCGTTGGCATCGCTTGTGTGAACCTGGTTGCCGGGGTCGACCTGGCGCAGGCCGATGCGGCCGGACGAGGGCGCGGTGACACGGGTCCATTCCAGTTGCAGCCTGGCGTTGTCCACCTGGCTGCGATCCGCTTCCACCGTGCCCTGATACTGGCGCACGAGCGCATCCTGGGTATCCACCTGCTGGCTGGCGATGGCATCCTTGGCCAGCAATTGCTTGTAGCGCACCAGGTCGATGCGGGCGTTGTCGAGCAGGGCGATGTCGCGCTGCAGCTGCCCTTTGGCCTGATCGAGCTGGATCTGGAACGGGCGTGGATCGATCAAGGCCAGCAGTTCCCCCGCCTTCACCATCTGGCCTTCGCGGAAATTCACGCTGAGCAGGGTGCCGTCGACCTTGACGCGGACGGTTACCAGATTGGCGGGCGTGACCGTGCCGAGTGCATTCAGCCAGACCCGGATATCGGTCTTGCGGGCCTCCGCAACCGAGACCGGTTGCGGGCGGCTGCCGCCCGCACCCTTCATGCCTTTTTTCTCAGCGCCCGGGGCAGGGGATGACGAGGCATGGTGATTGCTCCAGTACCAGATTCCGCCGATCAGGCCGGCCAGCGCGGCAGCGATCAGGGCGGTGCGGAAGGGATGGCGGTGGCGGTGAGGGGGAGCGGCTGGGGAACCCATATCGTTGGCCTGTGCTGGGGTGGATGAGGAGGTTTTCATGAGGAAGGCGGGAGACGTATGGTCACCAGCAATCCGCCCTGAGGAGGGTTTTCTGCCTGGATCGTGCCATGCTGGGCGCGGATGGCGCGGCGCGCAATGGCGAGTCCGAGCCCGACCCCGCCCGCGTTGCGCCCGCGCGCGTCGTCGACGCGCACGAACGGATCGAAGATGGATTCCAGCATGTCTGCCGGCACGCCCGGGCCCTGGTCAAGAATCCGCACCACATGACCGATGCGGCCGGCTGCATCCGCTTCATCCGTCAGCGTGAGCCTGATCAGGCCGCCGTCGGGCGAATGCAGGATGGCGTTGCGCAGGACATTTTCGAGGACGCTGTGAATCAGCATGGGATCGCCCAAACAAGTCGCCGCGCCCGCATGCGCATAGTCGATCCGTATGCCCCGGGCTGCGCCTTCGAGCCGTGCATTCTCGGCCATTTCCTCAAGCATCAGTTCCAGGTCGATGGTTTCGGGTGCGATCGGGTGAACCCCTGTATCGAGGCGCGAGAAGGTGAGAATCGCGCCGATGAGTTCATTCAGCCGTTCGGTTTCGCGCTCGATGCGGTCGAGTTCGTTCTCCGCGCCGCTGCTGCGCTGTCTGGCCAGCCCCAGCGCGGCCTGCACCCGTGCCAGGGGCGAACGCAATTCGTGCGAGACATCCCGCAGTAGTCCGCGTTGGGACTTGAGCAGGGTATCGAGCCGCGCGGCCATGTTATCCAGCGCGTGGGCCAGATCGACGATTTCGTCGCGCCGGCCGCCCAGGCTCGGCCCGACCCGCTTGCTGAAATCGCCGGCGGCATAGGCTTGCGATGCCTGGCGCAGGCGCTCCATGGGCGAGGTCAGGTAACGGGCCAGCAGCAGGCAGACCAGGCCGCTTACCAGTGCGGCCACGATCAGCGGCAGGGCAATGACCCTGGGCCGCGAGAGGAAGCGGCCCAGGGTGGCGCCCTGAAAATCCGGAACCAGCCAGTATTCGCTGCCATCCGGCAGGCGGATCGAAGGATGGCGTTCGTCATGGGAGGGCTGATTCCGGAGGCGTTCCAGATGTCGCATCAGGTGTCCCAGCGCGCGGGGCGATGCTTCGCGCTGTAGCAGGTCGTGGCCATCCTTGTCCAGCACCAGCAGGGGGACCAGTTCTTCGCCGTCGAGCCGGGTTGCCCATTCGCGCAGCCCCGGTTTGCCGTCCGCAGCGGCGGCCTGGCGCGCCTGCTGCAGCCGGTTGTTGAATTCCTCCATCGGGCTGCTTGCATCATGGCGGGCATGGGTCTGCTCGATATAGAAGGACGCCGCGAACAGACTGCCCAGGGCGAACAGGATCAGCGCGATCCAGTAGGTGACGAAAAGCTTCCAGAACAGGCGGTGCATGCCAAGATTGATCATCAGGTTTGCAGATATTGATAACCGACGCCGCGTACGGTCTTGATCCGTTCGCCGCCGTCGGCCAGAGGACCGAGCTTGCGGCGCAGATTGCTCACATGCATGTCCAGGCTGCGGTCGAAGCGGCCAAGGGGCTTCGACAGGGCCCGCTCCAGCAGGTCTGGCTTGCTGACGACGCGTCCTGCTTCGTTCAGCAGAATTTCCAGGATACTGAATTCGGTGCTGGTCAACGTGACCGGCCTGCCACCCAGCAGCACGCTGCGCGTGCCGCCATGCAGCGACACGTCCCCGACTTGCAGGGGCTGGCCGGAGCCGTTTTCGTTCTCGTCCGGGCGCGACTCGCTGCGCCGAAGCAGGGCCCGGATCCGCGCTTCCAGCACGCGCGGGTTGCAGGGCTTCGGTAGATAGTCGTCGGCACCCAGCTCAAGCCCGATGATGCTGTCCACGTCCTCTCCCCGGGCGGTGAGCATCAGGACCGGGGTGACCTTCTCCGCGCGCAACTCGCGCAGCACGTCGAGGCCGTTCAGGCCGGGCATCATGACATCCAGGATGACCAGATCGAAATCCTCGGCCAGCGCCCGCTTCAGGGCGAGCGCGCCATCCGGGACGGTATCGATCCGGAAGCCGTCACGTTCCAGATACTCCTTCAGCATGAGGGAGAGTTCAAGGTCGTCGTCGGCTAGAAGCAGGTGAGGCATCAAAGTTGCTGGCAGGCTAAGAGGGCACGAACGTGATGTTAAAAGTTTCGACCCCGTTATGGGGCGGGTTCGCGCATCTTTACATGAATTTGCGAGCCGCTTACATCCCTTGACCTGCACCGATCCTACGATGACTTCAGGGTCGGGGGCACAGGGCCGCCCGGCAGTTTCCATCCCCTCTCAAGGAGTGCTGCATGACGATCAACAAGACCATCCTGGCCGCAAGCATGGCCGTTTTCGGCCTGCTCGGCCAACCCGCGCTGTCTCACGCTGACGCGGGCCCCCGACAGGCCATGCCTGCCCATGGATGCGATCACCCCCGACCAGGCATGGAAGGCCGTGGCTTCGAACGCATGGCAAGGTTTCTGGATTTGAGTGCCGAGCAGCAGCAGGCGCTGAAGTCCATCGAAGCCAAATATGGGCCCGAGATGCGCGAGCTCAGACAGCTGTCGTTCGACAACCGCAAGGCGCTGCACAGGATGGATGCGAGCGATCCCGGGTTGCAGGAACTGGCTGCCGCGCAAGGCAAGACCATGGCCGACATGACGGTCCTGCGCAAGCAGATGCGCGCGCAAATGGACAAGGTGCTGACCGATGCGCAACGCCAGAAGCTGAAGGACATGTTTGAGCAGCACCGCCATCACCGCGGCCATCCCGACGGCTGGCACGAGGGAATGGGGCCCGCCTGAAAGATGCGGCTGTCCGGTCGAACCGTCCATTCACAGCGATGACTGAAAGGTGATCATGAACAGGAACCTGACTTCACTTCTCCTCCTGGCTCCGGCCCTGGTCCTACTTGCGCAACCTGCGATCGCGGAGAGGGATGGACGCGACCGGCATGGTGGCGGCCCCCGCTTCGAGCACCGCGAGCCTGAACACTGGCGCGAGGGCCACTGGCGCCATGGCTGGCATGACGGCCGCATCGGCTGGTGGTGGGTCGCGGGCGGCTTGTGGAACTTCTACCCCGCGCCGGTCTATCCCTTCCCCGATCCCTACGGACCGCCCGTCGTCGTGCAGCAGGCCGCGCCCACGGTGATGATCCAGCAGCCGCCGCCCGGCACAGTCTCACCCATTGGGCAGTCGGCCCCGCAGTCTGTCCAGTACTGGTACTACTGCCCAACGTCCCGGACGTACTACCCCTATGCCGGCACCTGCTCCGTCGACTGGCAATTGGTGCCGGCCGCGCCACAGGACGCCCCTCAATAATCCAGCGCGCAAGAGAAAACCATGAATACAGTCACCAGGAAAGCCGGAATTCCCGCTTTGGCCCTGCTTGTCCTTGGCGGGTGCGCGTCGGTTCCCCAGGGACCGAACGTCGCCGTGATGCCTGGCATAGGCAAGAGCTTCGAACAGTTCGTGGCCGATGAACGCATCTGCCGGGCCTATGCCGACGAGTCGATCGGTACCCATGTCACCGAAGCCGGGACGAATAACGTAGTGTCCGGCGCGGCCGTGGGAACGGTCGTGGGCGCCGCCGCCGGCGCGTTACTGGGCGGCCATCACGGCGCCGAGGGCGGAGCGGGCGCCGGCCTGCTGATGGGCTCGGCAATCGGCGCGGGCAATGCCAGCGGCGTCCAGTACGACGCCCAGCGGCGATACGACATTGCCTATCAGCAGTGCATGTACGCCAAGGGCAACCAGATACCGCAATCCTACGGGGGGCCCACCACGACCTACTATCGTTATGGGCGGCATCCCGTGACGGTCTACCAGCAGCCCCCGACCGTGATCCTGCAGAGCCCGCCGGCGCAGATACCGCCGCCGCCCGCGACCATTCCGCCGCCGCCACCGCCGGGCTACTGAGCGCGGGCGCAACGACCGCGGTGCGGCATCCACCCACAGGAGTCCATGATATGAAACGCACTATGGATGAACGCCGTCGTTCTGGCCGCCTTGCTGGCGGCCGCTCCGCAGGTTTCGCTCGCGGATCACCGAGGAAACGGCGGCCATTACGGCGGTGGCGTACCCTGGTGGTGGATCGTTCCACCGCTGGCCGTCATGGCCACGCTGCCGTATCGAACCTACGATCCGCAACCGGTCATCATCCGGCAACCCGCGCCGGCCACGGTGGTCGTGCAGCCGCCGGCCAGTCCGCAGGCCGCCATGCAGCAGCCTTCGCAATACTGGTATTACTGCGCAGCACCGAAGGGCTACTACCCCTATGTGGCGTCCTGCCCGGGCGGATGGCAGCCGGTGTCGCCCATCCCGCCAGGCGTGCTTCGATGAGTCTCGCCGGCAGACCTGGCGGCTTGCGATTGGGCAACGCAACCAAAGCTTCAAGAAGAAAATGGAAGCTGCTTGCGTTTGACCATAACCACAGGCGCCGAGCGGAATTAAGGGGCGTCCCAGTTGCCATGCGTGACACACTGCAGGCGCGAGGGCCACTCGGCTGCAGGGCTGGAGCGTCGCGTTCGAGTTTTACCCACCCAACGCCCGTGCCAGCAGCAAGGCCCGCTCCCGTGCGTTTTGCGCCAACTGCGCGGCACGCGCGAATTCGGCGCGCGCCTCCTCGATTCGATCCAGCTTCGCCAGCAGATCGCCGCGCACCGCCGGTAGCAGGTGGTAGTCCTTGAGTGCCGGTTCGTCCACGAGCGTCTCTACCAGTTCCAGTCCTGCCGCCGGGCCGAAGGCCATGCCGACGGCGACGGCACGGTTGAGCGCCACCACCGGTGAAGGCGCAGCCTGAGCGAGGGCGTCGTAAAGCGCGGCGATGCGTGCCCAGTCGGTATCTGCAGCGATGGCGGACCGGGCATGGCAGGCCGCGATGGCGGCCTGCAGGGTATAGACGCCCAGCGGGCCAGGCAACGACTCGGCGTGTTCGAGTGCCGCCAGCCCACGCCGGATCTGCAGCCGGTCCCAGCGACCGCGATCCTGCTCCAGCAGCAGCACGGGATTACCCTCCGCATCAACGCGCGCAGCGAGCCGCGAGGCCTGGATTTCCATCAGCGCGAGCAGACCGTGCACTTCGGCAACCGCGGGCAGCCGGCTCGCCAGCACGCGCGCCAGCCGCTGCGCCTCCTCGCACAGCGCGGGACGTATCCAGTCATCGCCGGCAGTGGCGGCGTAGCCCTCGTTGAAGATCAGATAGAGCACTTCAAGAACCGAGGGCAGCCGCGCATGCAGTTCTGGGCCACGCGGCGTCTCGAACGGCACATGCGCTTCGGCCAGCGTGCGCTTGGCGCGCACGATACGTTGCGCGATGGTGGCAGGCGGCTTGAGATAGGCGCGCGCGATCTCTTCCACCGAGAGGCCGCCGACCACCTTCAGGGTCAGCGCCGCACGTGCCTCGGGCGAGAGCAACGGGTGGCAGGCGGTGAAGACGAGTGCAAGCAGGCCGTCGCCAATGTCGTCGTCGAGCGCAGCGTCCACCGCATCGGCAAAATCGGCTTGCCGGATCGCATGCTGCGTATCGATCTCGACGGTGAGTTCGGCGTGCTTTGGTGCGGCCTGTGCGTGATGACGCAGCACATCAAGCGCGCGCCGCTTCGCCGCTGAGGTCAGCCAGGCCGCGGGATTGTCGGGCAAACCCGCTGCGGGCCAGTGTTCCAGCGCCGCCACCAGCGCGTCCTGCGCGCACTCCTCCGCCAGCCCCAGGTCACGCGTGAGCCGTGCGACAGCAGCGACAACCCGGGCCGACTCGATATGCCAGATCGCCGCGAGCGTGTCGCCGACCGCGCTGCGGGACGCGTTCGTCGCGTCAGGGCGTGAGGGGGGCGTCGCCATCGCAGTAGAGCCTCTCAACCCTCCGGCAGGGAATTCATCTGGAACACCTCCCAGACATGCCCGTCCAGGTCCTGGAAACCATGCTGGTACATGAAGCCGTGATCCTGCGGCGCGCTGTAGGTGTTGCCGCCCGCGGCCACGGCGTCCCTGACCATCGCATCGACCGATGCACGCGACTCCAGTTGCAGGGCCAGCAGCACTTCGGTCGCGGTGCGCGCATCGGCAGGCGGATGCGGCGCGAAACCGGCGAAGCGTTCGCGCGTGAGCAGCATGGCATAGATGCTGTCGCCGACGATCATGCAGGTGGTGGTGTCGTCGGTGAAATCCGGATTGAAGGCAAAGCCGAGCCAGGTGAAGAAGGCGATGGACGCCGTGAGATCGGCCACGGGAAGGTTGACGAAAATTTGCCTGACCATGATGCACCCTTTGCGATTCAGACCGCTGCCGCACGTTCGAGCACGGCGATGTCGATTTTCTTCATTTGCATCATGGCTTCCATGACACGCCCGGCGGCGGGGCCGGACAGCAGTTCGATCAGGCGATCCGGCACGATCTGCCATGAAAGTCCGAAGCAGTCGGCGAGCCAGCCGCACTGCTGCGCCGCCACCAGCCCGCCTGAACCGAGCCGGTCCCAATAATGATCGACCTCGGCCTGCGTCCTGCAATGCACGACGAAAGACACCGCCGGGCTGAACTTGAAATGCGGCCCGCCGTTGAGCGCGGTGAAAGGCTGGCCGTCGAGTTCGAATTCGACCGTCATCACCGACCCCGGAGGCTGGCCATGCTGTTCCCGGCCCGCTTCGCCGTAGCGCATGACCTGGAGTATGCGCGAGTCGGGGAAGATCGAAACGTAGTGCTCGGCGGCGGCCTCGGCCGTGCCGTCGAACCAGAGAAAGGGCGTGATGGTGTGCATGATGGCTCCTGAAAGGGGCGACGGAACAGCCCGTCGACTTGACGACGGCTGGCACGCCGGCGAATCGACATGGCGCCCGGCCCGACCAAGATTATTTCCGACCCGCCACCTGCATCAGGCTCCCAGCCCCAGTGCCCGTGTCTGCGGATCGTCCGCGACGGGGCGGACCTCGACACAGCCGCGCTGTGCGCCGGGGATGCGCGCGGCGATGGCGAGCGCGGCCTCCATGTCCGGCGCGTCGATCAAGTAGTAGCCGCCCAGCAGCTCGCGGGTTTCGGCGAACGGGCCGTCGGTCACGCGCGTGCGGCCTTCGCGCACGCGCACGGTCTTCGCGGTCGCGGCGGGCAACAGGCGGTTGCCGGAAACGAAATGACCGTCGCGCTTGATCGCCTCGGTGAAGGCCAGGTAGTCGCCGAAATGCGCCGCCCGGTCGGCGGGTTCCAGGTCTTCCATCATCTGCTCGGCGCAGATCAGGCAAATGAATTTCATGCTCGCTCCTTGGGCTTCGGGGGGCCAAAAACAGAGGGGTTGTTCAATAGAAGTCTGTTGTCGATGAATCGATCACGCGTGCAGCCTCTTGTGACGTGCCAGCATTTGCACGAACCAGGCGATTTTCTTCGGGCGTGGTTCGGCCTTTCTGGCAGTCTGGATCCTGAACAGGATGGCATATCGATTCCGGCTGTCGAGCGTTTCGAAGTAATTCCTGGCGCGCGGATTTCCGTCCAGTGCGGACTGAAAATCATCCGGCACAGCGGACTTGCTCGCCGAGTCATACGCGGCGTCCCAGCGCCCGTCGGCCCTGCCTGTTCAACCGCCTGGCGCCCCGATGGCTTCATTTTTCCGGCTTCGATCAGGGCAAGCGCCCTATCCCTGTTGATCTTCGACCAAACGCTTTTGTCCGAGCGCCGGGAGAATTTCTGGAGCCAGAACTGCTCGTTGTGGGTCTTCTTTTGTCCATCTATCCATCCAAGGCAAAGCGCGATCTCGATAGCTTGATCATATGAAATCGATCGTACGTCAGTCCATTTTTTTGTGAGTTGAAGCCAGAGCCCAGGTGACGAACCGTGGTTTTCAGCCAGCCAATCGGCCCAGTCTTCCTGTCGCTCGAAATGCTGGATCGGCAGCGTTTCGGATGGATCGGATCGTGGTTTCATCCCTTTGTTTCCCATTGCAGCACTGGCAGGTTCACCAAGCCTGATACGCGCCTACCAGGCAGGTATTCTTTTCATCATGGTCGATGAAACCGATATAAGCGCAAGGGGCCCAGCCGGCACCAGAATGTATTTCTAGCATGGTAATGCTCATGTTTAGCTGACCGGAAGGCTTGGTTTGTCCGGCTTCCAGGAATTCAACTTCACCAGGTGGCACAGGGGCTCAATTTCATCGCCGGCAAATGCAGCTGCTAGCAAGAAGGCCGATAAATAAAGTGATGGTGCGTAAAAAATTTGGCATGGTGTTCCCTGATCGCTAAAGAACAAATTAAGCGGTTGCGAAGCAGCCCGCTTGGATGCCGTGTTGGGTACGGCACAAATAGGAGAACGAAATGGATAAGCGCGTAATTGACTTGGGATGGCGTATGGCACGGCTAGGAGAACTAGGGTAAAAAAACTGACGATTGTTTCTGCATCGGATGCCGGTGAACACAGCTATATGTCAGCAGAAAGCATTGTGATGTACTGAGAGTCAGGTTTGATTGCTCTACCGGATAGCGCGAGCATTCTCATGATGGCCGCTCACTTGACGGGAAAGACGCATGCCTGAAGGAAATGGCTGGTATTTGAACCAAGAAGCGCGCTCGGGCTCCTTCCATCCACGTGAATGATAGGAGTAGCCGTGCCGCCAGGCGAACCATAAGTGTCACGCACGCTTGCGCAGGAAGACGTGGGCCGCACGCTCGCCCGCGACGTACTTTTCGCATTCGTAGCCCAATGCATGCATATCGATGTTGTTCAATAGATGCTCGCCGGAGCCGAGCAGAACCGGTCGTATGGCGATATGCAACTCGTCAATCAGGCCGGCGCGCAAGTACTGCCGGACGGTGGATACGCCACCACCGAGGCGAACATCCCGGCCGCCCGCTGCAATGGTCGCCTGCTCCAACGCGGCGTGAATGCCTTCGGTGACAAAGTGAAACTCCGTACCTCCTGCCATTTTAAGCGGCGCCCGCGGATGATGAGTCAACACGAATACGGGCGTGTGATACGGGGGCTCGTCGCCCCACCAGCCCTTCCAGCTGTCGTCCGGCCACGGACCCCTGACAGGGCCGAACATGTTGCGCCCAAGAATCCAGGCCCCGATTCCGGCAAAACCCTGCTCCGCAATTCCGTTGTCGATTCCCGTCTCCCCACCGTCCTGGCCATGCATCTTCTGCCAGACACGCGTGTGGAACAACCACTCCATCAACTCGGGGCCCCTGATGCCGAGCGGAGTCTGGATAGCCTGATTCGGCCCGGCACCGTAGCCGTCGATGGAAGTCGTGAAGCTTTGGACGCGGAGTTTGGGCATGTGTTTTCCTCTCATTTTTGATCGAAGTCGATCTGTGATGAACAGCAGAATGGGCCATCAGCGAATGCAGGGAATGATGGCGTTCGAAATGGGGGTTCCCATGCCTCAGCCGCCGGCGATGGCGCCGACGATGAGCAGCGGCTCGTGACCGGTGGCAACGGCCTCGGGCAGGGGCGCATCCATCGCCAGACTCGAGAGATCGTCCTGGCAGGCATAGAAACGCACCAGCGGACGTCGCCGGCCGGTGGTACGGTCGCGCACGGCGCCGGCAAGCACGGGGTAGGCCGCTTCGAGCGTATCGAGTATGGCGGCGAGCGTGGCTGGGCCGGCAATTTGGAGCGCAACTTCGGAAGTGCTGCGGCCCGCAAGCGTATGCAGGTGATACGGCAGGACGACGCGAACGGTAGCCATGGTCAGGCCAGCGTCTGCACGCTGACGGAGAGCACGGCCGGCAGGTCCCGCACGATGGCTTGCCAGTGATCGCCCGTGTCTGGCGAGACGTAGACCTGGCCGCCGGTGGTGCCGAAATATACGCCACAGGGATCGAGCGTATCGACCGCCATCGCGTCGCGCAGCACATTCACGTAGCAGTGCTGCTGTGGCAGGCCGTCGGTCAATGCCTCCCAGGCGTTGCCGCCCTTCCTGCTTCGATAGACGCGCAGCTTGCCTTCGGGTGGATAGTGCTCGGAATCGCTCTGGATCGGCACGACGTAGACCGTGTCGGGTTCGTGCGCATGTACCGCCATCGCAAAGCCGAAGTCGCTGGGCAGGTTGCCGCTGACCTCATACCAGGAATCACCGGCGTCGTCGCTGCGCATCACGTCCCAGTGCTTCTGCATGAAGAGCGTCTGCGGCCGCGCCGGGTGCATCGCGATGCGGTGCACGCAGTGGCCGACCTCGGCTTCGGGGTCGGGCATGTACTGCGAATGCAGGCCGCGATTGATGGGTCGCCACGAGGCCCCCCCGTCGTCGCTGCGGAAGGCGCCAGCGGCCGAGATCGCCACGTAAAGACGCTGTGGATCGGTGGGGTCAAGCAGGATGGTGTGCAAACACATCCCGCCCGCGCCGGGCATCCATTTCGCCCCCTGCTGTTCACGCAGAGCCGGTACCTCCTGCCAGGTCTGCCCGCCGTCGGTGGAGCGGAACAGCGCGGCGTCCTCGACGCCGGCGTAGACCGTGTCCGGATCGGTCGGCGAGGGTTCCAGGTGCCACACGCGCTTGAACGCCCAGGGCTTCGGCGTACCGTCGTAATACAGGTGCGTGCCCGGGTCGCCGACATAGCGGAAATCGTTGCCGACCGGGTTCCAGCTTGCGCCGCCGTCATCGGAACGCTGGATCACCTGGCCGAACCAGCTCGACGTCTGCGAAGCGTAGATCCGGTCCGGATTGGCTGGCGAGCCGGCGACGTGAAATATTTCCCAGCCGCCGAAGAACGGCCCGGCGACGTCCCAGTCGCGGCGCACGGCGTCGGAGGTGAGAATGAACGCGCCCTTGCGCGTGCCGACCAGAACTCGGATGCGGCTCATGGGTTGCTCCCCTTTCTGGAATGCAGGCTCAGCGGGCCATCACATGGCGCGCGAAGTTGTCGAGGATCGCCTGCCAGCCCGCGCGCTGGTATTCGACAGGGAAGGTGGTCTCGGCGTCGAAGGTGACGCGCACCCACACGCCCCGGGCCGCCGGGTCGAATTCGACCCGGCCGGTTCGATCGCCGAAGACATATTCGATCAGCTGGTTCGGCACGATGCGCGTATAGGTGCCGGAGAAGTCAAAGCCCTGGCTGCCGTCCCTGGCTTCCATGCGCGAGGAAAACGCTCCGCCTTCGCGCAGGTCAACGCTGGCGGCAGTGGTATGCCAGTCGTCGGATGCGGCGTTCCACTGCATGATCTCTTCGGGCGTGGTGTAGGCATGCCAGACTGCCCCAAGCGGCGCGGCGATGGTGGTTTCGACGGTGACTTTCATGTGTGGCGCCTTCGTGTCCGGCAGGACCTCATTGCACATAGCACGGTGCGCATTCGCGTACCTCCACCGTGGCGAAGCGTGCGGCAGGACAGGCCGCTGCAAGCGCGACGGCCTCGTCACGGCTGGCGCATTCGACGAGGAAGAAGCCGCCAACCATTTCGCGTGCCTCGGCAAAAGGGCCATCGATCAGGCTGGGTGCGCCGTCCCGCCGCTGCACGCGAACGCCGTGGCTGTCAGGACGAAGCGACTCGCTGGCGTGGAGTTGCCCGCGCGCGGCGAGGCCCTGGCCGAATTCGACCATCTCGGCGTAGAGCGCTCGGCCCTCGTCCTCGGAGCGGATCTCGCGCTGGCCGCGCGGCTCGACGATCATCAACAGGTAACGCATCGAATTTTCCTTGTCTTGATTGGATGGGGTGCCGCCACACGGTTACTGCATGGAATGCAGGCCGAACATATTGCCTTCGGTGTCCACCGCAAGCGCGATGAAGCCGTATTGGCCGATAGACATTTTCACGCGATGGATGTGCCCGCCCGCGGGGACGACGCGCGCGGCCTCGATGGCGCAGTCCTCGCAGCCAAAGTACACCAGGGTGCTGCCGCCGGACGGCACGCCATCCATTTTCACCAGCGCGCCGCCGACGCCTGGACGATCCTGCTCCATACCGAAGGCCCAGTATTCCATGTCGGGCGTATCGAGCTTATCCAGTTTGCGCCGCAAAACGCTTTTGTAAAAGGTGCGAGCGCGCGCCATGTCCTGGACGTAGATTTCAAACCAGCGGACGGGGTTTTCCTGCATGAGAGTCTCCTTGAATGCTGAAATAGTGGCACGTGTAGGTGCTTCCGATCATCACGACGAGCGAGCCTGGCCGGAATCGACATGGCGGCAGAAAAAAATCAGCCAAGATCGAGGGCGCGCAGTCGTTCGACTTCCGGCGACGGCGGAAAATCCTCCAGTTCGTACAGCGGCCGCACCTCGATTTCCGCCGGCTTGTCACGCCCGGCCGGGTTGGGAAAACGCCGCGCCCATTCCATCGCCTCCTCCCGTGAGGCGACCTGGATCAGGGTGTAGCCGGCGATCAGTTCCTTCGTCTCGGCGAACGGCCCGTCGACGACCCTGCGCGCCTCGCCCTCGTAGCGGATGCGCCAGCCCTGCGAACTGGGCTTCAGGCCGGCGCCGTCGAGCAGCACGCCGGCCCGGCTCAACTGCTCGTGGTAGGCGGTCATCTCGGCCAGGAGGGCCGGATTGTCCGGACATGGACTGGACTCGGCTTCGGGGGTGGCCTTGACGATGATCAGGTAGCGCATGGATGACTCCTGTGTGAAATGGCGACGGAGGGATTCCGGCTGCCCTTTGCCTACGACGCGCCGGCCTCACGGAAATCGACACGCCTTCTGAATTTCCTGGTGCGCATACTGCAACCCAAGTTTGGGTTCATTTTGTATTACAAGCGGCGAGAATCAGAAGGAAGCCCAACCTTAGCCGGCCTCGTCGGCCATTGAGTTAAACAGACTTTCACACCCCGTCCGACCTCTCGTCATTCATTGCCTGTGCAGTCTTCGGCATGCCTCGCTTCGCACGAGCATCGCCCACACGATGCGGGCATTCTTTGCCGCCAGCGCCACCGCCGCACGCTTGTAGCCGCGGCGCGCGACCAGTTCGCGCGGCCAGCAGCGGGTGCGGTCCTGCTTGCCCTTGAGCGCGGCGAATACGGCGCGGGTGCCGTGGATCAACAACATGCGAAGGTATTTGTCGCCCTGTTTGGTGATGCGTCCCAGCCGGGTCTTGCCGCCGGTGCTGTATTGCCGGGGCACCCGCCCAAGCCAGGCGGCCAGTTGCCGTCCGTTGTCGAACTTGGCCAGGTCAATTCCCACGGTAGTAACATTCATGACGGACTCTCCTTTTTTTCGATTGATCGGAACGACTCCATTCAATCTGGCACATACGATGCCATCGGGGGCGTGGGAGTCCATTTCATTCGTTAGCTGGAAGAAGCCAATGGTGAAGGAAAGCGAAAAGGCCAGGAAAGAGCGCGAGGCGTTTCAGTTATTTGCCGAGCGCCTCGGGTTGCGTCACGAGTGGCTGAGCATTGAGAGCCGAAAACCGGATGAACCGGACCTACTTTGCGTCCACGTCAAAGAGGGGCCAATTGCATTTGAACTTGTGAGAATCTGCGATCCGAACATTGCACAGGTTCTTGCAGCCGGGCCGAAGACCCACCAAGGCGCGTCCTCCACGGCAGACCCGTCAGAACGCATCGTCAGGAAAAAGCTGAAAAAGACCTATGTGACTCCGCACCCTATGGAGCTATTGATCTACAGCGAGGGCGTCGTCATATCGCCTGATAATGTCATTATTCCAACCATTCTTCCGTGGTTCGACGCTATTCGTCATTCATTCCGGAAAATTTGGTTCATGGGGGAGAATGTAGTTGGGTGCCTATGGGCTGCCAGCTAACCCCTCATATATGGACTCCCCCAATAGCTGCGCTGCTGGGGTTCCCTCAGCGCAGGTTACTTCAAACGTTACCTGAGCCGGACTGCCGCGGCAGTTATCCGGCTCCGCTGGTCTGGCAAGATGCCTGACGGGTGAAGTGCACGAATGCCGGCTTGAATTTCAGTCTTTCATCGGCAACGAAGACCCACCGGGTTTGCGGATCAATTCATCCACGTCGTCGATCTTGTCGTGCAGCAGGTTGATCCGGTGGGCGAGGCCCTGGATTTCCACGTGCGCCCGGCGATTGACGTCGAAATCGAGTTCGCTCCGCAGGCGATCCTTCTTGTCCTGGCGGTTCTGGCTCATCATGATGATGGGCGCCTGGATGGCGGCAAGCATCGACAGAAACAGGTTGAGCAGGATGAAGGGGTAGGGGTCCCACGCCTTGCTGCCGAGTTCGACGTTGATCGCCGAATACACGGCCAGGACCAGGCCAAACGTGATGATGAAGGTCCAGGAGCCGCCGAATGATGCCACCATGTCGGCAACCCGCTCGCTCAGGGTTTCCGCCTCCTCGATCACGTCGTTCGGGTTGCGCGCGGCACGCAGGCGGACCAGCCTTTCCGTGGCGTGGAACTGCTTGCCCATGACGGTCATCAGGTCCAGTCCGGCATCCGGTTTTTTCCTGAGCAGGACGGTGATGTCGTTCAGGTCCACCTCGATGCATTCGGTCGCCTCGATTGCAGTGGCGTTGGTCTGATGCGGCGTCTGTGCCAGCATCGACGCAAACCCGAATACCTCGCCATGGATCGGCATCCCCAGCTGCACGACCTGGTTGTCTTCGTCGATGGTCGTGATCTGGACCGAGCCGGACACCATGACGAAGGCATGCGCGCTGGGATCGCCGATCTTGTAGATGCGCTGGCGGGGCGCAAAGCTGCGCAGCTCAACCTGGCTGGCGAGAACTGCCAGCTCTTCTTCATCGAGCAGGGCGAACAGCGGAACCGCCTTGAGAACTTCATGATTGCAGGCCATCAATCACCTCGGATATCGGAATTACATTCATTATTGGCAAGTCCGGCATGAACTTGCGCGTTTCATCGGGTTGCGCCGCTCGCCGCAACCATGGGCCGATGGGCTGCAGGACGACACATTCCGTTTCCATATCGAAAGGCAGTCCTGCCGGGGACCATGGCCTTGGACAGGAATTCATCCTTTAGTTGCAATTTTGCCTGTTCTGCGGCTGAAATGGCTTCGGTCGGCCTTTCGCCCTGACCGGCCGCACATTACGCTGGCGTCGGGGGGAATCGGCCTGCAGGCCCCATGTCCGGAGCGAGCCCGAAGCTGCCCTGTGGGGCGTTTCGTTGCAAGGCGAAGGTGGGTGGTTTTTCAGGGGTGAGGTTCGGCGTTTCCGGATGCGGCATCCAGGCGTGCCAATATCTCTGCCATCCATTCGTGGTGCTCTGGTTTCATCACGCAGGCGCGCAGGCAGACGATGGTTTCTGCATCCCACGCACCGACTGGATGGGTGTGCTCAAGCATGGCCTTGGGCAGGCTGACGAGTGCCAAATGCAGGTCACGTTTGCTGGCTGCGGCATGCAGTGTGCGCGCGCGCCGGGAGGCCTGGCTGGCGGTTTCGGCGCGGACGGCCCAGGCGACGATGTCGAGCTGGGGCGAAAAAAGCGGGGCGAAACGGGCGTCAGCGGCCAGGGCGCGATGCAGGTCCAGGGCGGCCGCGCGGCCGGCCGCCAGGTCCTGCGCGAAGGTGCCGCCGGGCACGAGCGGCAGCAGGCGCTGGGTGGCCCACAGCGCCACGGCCGCGGCGCCCGGGCGGGAACACTCCAGGGATATCTCGCCGAGATGCGGGTCGTCCGAGCCCAGGTAGGTATAAGGCGAGTGGTGACGGTAGTGGTGCCGGACGGCGGGATCGCGGAACAGCACGCAGCCGCAGCCATACGGCTGGAGTCCGTGCTTGTGGGGGTCGATGGCAATGGAGTCGGCCTGCGCAATGCCGTCGAACGCCTGCCGGGTGTCGGCGTCCAGGTTGCCGGCCAGCGTGAAGTAGCCGCCGTAGGCGGCGTCGACATGAATCCGGAACGTGTGGCGCGCACGCAGGGCGAGGATCTGCTCGAGCGGATCGACGGCGCCGGTTGCCGTCGTGCCCAGGGTGACGACCACCGTGCCGATCGTGCCGTCCTGCAAGGCGGCTTCCAGGGCGGCCACATCCATGCGTCCCCGGGCGTCGGTCGCGATGGGGCGGAACGATGTGCCGAGTACGCCGGACAGGCGTTCGTGGGTGTAGTGCGCCTGGCTGGAGGCGGCAATGGCCTTGCCGGGATGCTGTTCGCGCGCGACCCAGAGCGCTTCGAAATTGGCCAGCGTGCCGCCGCTGCACAGATGGCCCTGGCTGGCGGTCCAGCCGAACATGCGCGCGATTTCGTCGATGGCTTCCTGCTCCATGATCGAACTGGCGCGCCCGCCATCGTAGGCATGGTTGTTCGGGTTGAGCCAGAGGGTCAGCATGTAGGCCAGCCGCGCGACGGGGTGCGGCGGCTTCTGCATGTGCCCGATGTAGAGCGGGTGATGATAGGGCGCGTTGTCCTGCAGCCGGCGGGCCGCGGCAAGCAGGGGTTCGCGCAGTTGCGTAGCGTCGAGGGGCGGCGGAACGCCGGGCAGATGGCGAAAGCCGTCCGCCAGCATGGCCAGGGCTTCGTCCAGCAGGGCCAGGCTTTCCCGGTCGAATGGCATGTCGGCCCTAGGGTTTGAGCAGGGCGCGCACCAGTCGCTCGATTTCCGGGTGGTCGAATTCGCGGCCGCCCACCGCGCTGTAGGCGATCCGCCCCTGCGGGTCGATCAGGTAGGTCGTCGGCAGGCCGGAGATCTTCCAGGTTTGCATCATCCGGGCATGGGGATCGAGCAGGATGGGAAACGAGGGCGTGGCGTCCAGCTGGCTGACGAAGGCCTGAATGGTATCGGCGTCTTCGCCGATGTCCACCGCCAGCACGGTGAACGATGTGCCGGCCAGCTTGCGTGCGAGGCGATCCATGGACGGCATTTCGCGGCGGCAGGGCGGGCACCAGGTCGCCCAGAAATTGACCAGGACGACCTTGCCCTTGAGGCTGGCCAGATCGTGTAGCTGCCCCTCGACATCCTTCAGGACCAGAGCGGGCGCCGGCGCTTTCGCGGCCTGTTCGGTCAGGCTGTGCGACAGGGCCGGCAGGTCCGCCGCCGAAGCAGCCACGCCAAGTGTCATGAGCAAAGTGCCCAACATGCTACTGAGTTTCATCCGTGCACCTCACGTTTTCGAGTGTTGTTTCGCGTCCGGACTGGCCTGCGCGCCAGCGGACGATCAGGTTGAAGCGGCTTCCCCGTGGAAGCTGGTAGGTCGTCATGCCCTGGTTCCAGTCTCCCGCGTTGAAGGTCTGGGTCGCGGGAAACTGGGCCCAGGAAAATGCGATCCGTGCGGGCTCCGCGACCCCGCGGCCGATCCATGCCTGGTCCCATTCCGCCTTGCTGCGGATGGGGCGCTCGATGCCATTGTCGCTGACGTAGCGCCAGTCGGCCAGGCGATGTTCGATCGGGATGGCCCCGATATTGCGGACCACCGTCATGAAGACGCAGCTGGATGCGTAGTCTTCCGCCTGCTCCGGCGTGAAGCCGCGCGCCTGGTAGAAGGCCCGCGCCTGATCGGGGCTGATCTGCGTCAGGCGGATCTGGATGCCGCGCGTTTCGACCTGCCAGCTTTCCAGGCCGGTTTTCGGGTCGCGGCTGGTCCCGGTCGCCCCTGCGGTGATCGTCCAGACGGACAGGGCGAACAGGAAGTACAGCATGTGTCTGACGCTGCTCTGTTCCAGCCCGTTGCGGGTGCGCACCTCGATCGCCTCCATCCGGGTCAGGCGGGTTGGGCCAGCCAGGCTGAAATGACGCAGGCCTCGTGGAAATCCAGCACATGCAAGGCCCCGCCAAATTTGCTGGCGAAGAAAGGAAAGGCCTCGTCGACCCATCCCGCCTTGGCCATGGCGACGGGATCGGTGTCGGCCGGGCGTTCATACTTGATCAGGGTGAGGCTGGCCGCCGACAGCCGGATCGCCAGCCAGACCGCCAGGCTGTCGGAGGTGACGGACCAGTTTTGCGGGATGTCGGGCGCGTCCTGGCACATCCCGGACGGCAGCCAGACAGGCGTGAGTCCCTGCTTCAGGGCGCGGTCGATCGCGTCCAGGCTGTCGACGGGAACCAGGCCTGGCTTCAGGTCGCACAGCATCAGGCCATACTGGCCCATGGCAAGCATGGCCATGTGATGCGCAGCGGAATCGCTTATCCTGTATTGCGTCTGGACCATGCGTACGGTGTCGGCAAAGGGGCCGCCCCCGGGTACCAGCACGACGCCCTTGTCTGCACGGGCAAGCGTGTCGAGACAGTTTGCAAGTTCGGGCACGCTGTGCAGGCTGCCCCCCAGCTTCACAACTCTGAGCATTGCTCCCCTTCCGGATTGCCGCCGCATTCCCGCACCAGCTTCAACATGGCCGACGCCTTGTCGAGGCATTCCTGGTATTCGTCGTCTGCGCGGGAGTCGGCGACGAGACCGCCGCCCGCCCAGAAGCGTAGCGAATGATCCGAGCTGACCATCGTGCGGATGGTGATGTTGGTATCCATGTCGCCATTGAATCCCAGCCAGCCGATGGCGCCGCAATAGATGCCGCGACGATTCGGCTCGAGTTCCTCGATGATTTCCATGGCGCGAAGCTTGGGCGCCCCGGTGATGGAGCCGCCGGGGAAGGCTGCACGCAACAGCCCCACCGCATCGACGTCGTCGCCGAGACGGCCGGTGACGGTGCTGACCAGATGATGCACGGTCGCGAAGCTCTCGATCTCGAACAGCTTCGGCACGGCGACCGAGCCCGGTTCACACACCTTGCCCAGGTCGTTGCGCAGCAGGTCGACGATCATCAGGTTTTCCGCGCGGTCCTTGGTGCTGTCGCGCAGTTCGCGGGCCAGCGCCGAATCGGCTTCGGGCGCGGCGGCGCGAGGGCGCGTGCCCTTGATCGGCTTGGTTTCCACGCGTCCCTGCCTGACTTCCAGAAAACGCTCGGGCGAGGACGAGAGGATGCGTGCACCCGGCATATTGAGATAGGCCGAGTACGGCGCCGGGTTGAGGCGGCGCAGGGTCTGGTAGCCCAGCCAGTGGTCGCCGCGGACTTCGGCGGCAAAGCGCTGGGCCAGATTGACCTGGTAGCAGTCGCCGGCCCGGATATAGCGCTGGATGCGCGAGAACGCCTGGCGGTAACTGTCGGGCGTGAAGTTGCAGGTGACAGGGCCGACCTGGAAGGGGCGTCGCGCCGTGGCGCGCGGCGCGTCGCTGAACAGGGCGAGCAGTTCGTTCCAGCTGGCTTCGGTCCGGGCGTCACGCCCCGCACCGACGAGCCAGCTGGCGCGTTGCGCATGATCGACGACGACCGCCCAGTCGTAGATGCCGACCGCCATGTCAGGGATGGCTTCGGCATCGCGTGCGTGGCTGGGCAGGTGCTCGATGCGGCGGGCGAGGTCGTAGCCGAAATAGCCGATCGCGCCGCCCGCGAACGGGAGTCCCGTGGGCTGGCCGTCCGCGGCGAGGTAATGACGCAGCAGGTCGAACGGATCCGCCGGGGAGAGCGTCGGCCGTTCGCGTTCGCGGATCTCGGTCATGCCGCCCCGGGTCACCAGGGTGATGAAGGGACGCGCCGCCAGGATGTCGAGGCGGCCCATGGTGGAGCGCGGCCGGCCGCTGTCGAGGAATACCGCCCACGGTTCGTCGGCGATCGCCTCGAAGCGTTCGGCGCTGTCAGGACAATAGGGAAGCGGGCTTATCAGCATGAGGTGCCCGCGGACGAATGATGGCCCCGGAGCTGCCGGTGCGCGGCGAGCAGCCGCCCCACCGCGACGGCGGGGGCGCATCCGTCGACCAGGTCCGGGTGGGCGTTGGGGGCCAGGATGTGAGAGAAATTGATCACCGGCCGCCCGAATCGCGCAGCGAGTTGTGTACCGAGGAATCCGCCGACACCTGCGACGACCAGCGGGGCGTCGGCGGCCAGTGTCCCGCGTGACAACACCTGCCGCACCGCGCGCCCGATCCGGGCCATCTGGGCATCGGCAAACCAGGCTGCCAGTTCGGTCCAGGCCGTGTCCGGCAGCTCCGCGGCATCCCGCCCCACCATGCGGGCGAGGCGCACCCGGCTGGCGGCCGCGGTCTTGGCGCCGCCATCCGCGGTGTCATGCAGGTCGGCCTTTTCCGGCAGCAGTCCGAGAATCCGGTAGACATCCGAACTGGTGGCGAAATGCTCCGCCATCAGCGGCGTGAAATGCCCGGCCACGGGGGCTTCGCTCGCCATGGCCATGAGCGGCGTGCGGGCCACGCCGGTGTAGACGAGCTCGCCGGCGGACAGGCGTTCGCGGTCGCTGCTGCTGGGCGTGGCGACCGCGCCGTCGCGGATGGGGATCAGGTCGGTGGTGGTGCTGCCGATGTCGACCAGCAGGGCCTCGCTGACGCAGGTCGAAACCAGATGGGCCGTGGCATGCCAGTTGGCGGAGGCGACCCGCTCGGCATGCCGGCAGGCCTGGCCGGTATCGAGCCAGCCCTGGTCGCCGGCGTAAAAACGTACCCGGCCGCTTCCCAGGCGCTGATCCAGCAAGGCGGCCAGCGCCTGCACGCCGGCCTGCCGCGTTTCGAACAGGTCGACCATTTCTCCGGTCATGGTGACGGCATGCACGCAGGGATCGCCTGCCGGCATCGCGGCCTCGATCCGGTCGATGGCCTGGTGCAGCTGGTCGAGTCCGCGCCAGAGCGGACAGGGTTCCAGCCAGACGCCAGTGAGACTGCCGTCGTGCCCGATCCGTGCGGTCTTCAGATGCGCGCCGCCGACATCCCATCCGGTCACGGCGGCATCCATGGGTGTTAGGGGTGTCGGTGCGTTCATAGGCTTCGAGGCGCCAGGGCGTCGTTCATCAGGCTGGCGGACGGCAGCGCGCTCATCGGCGGGCTGTCCGGCAGCGCCAGGATTTTTTCCGCAGGGTTGAATCCCAGCATCGCGCGCAGGCCGGCATAGGAGGCGGTGACGCGGGGATTCACTTCCAGGACCACCGGTCCGGCTGCCGTATCGATCAGGTCGATCCCCACGTAGCCCCACAGGCCGGGGATGGAGGAGACCACGCGCAGGGCGAGGTCGGCATAACGGCCATCCGGATCGGGCAGTGCGTTGGCCGTCACGCCATGGTAGCGCAAGCGGCCATCCTTTAGCCGGATGTGCTGCCTGTTCACCGACAGCAAACGGCAGCCGCCGGCATGGCACAGCACGGAGAGGGACAGCGGCTCGCCCGACAGGAACGGCTGGAAAACAAATCCTGCGCCGCCTTCGTCGAGCGTCCATTCCCCGGCAGCCGACTGGCTGGGAAAGTACAGGGTGTCCTGGCAGCCGGCGCCCTCGTCGGGCTTGGCCACCACCGGGCCATCCGTCACCATCAGGAACGGCGAGGTAAAGGTGGGCGCCACGGGAATTCCCGCCCGGCCCAGGCGCTGCGCGGTGGCATGCTTGCTGGCTGCAATGCGCACGGCAACGGGCTGGCAGCCCAGCAGGCGCTTGCCGGCATCGAGAACATCCCGGTTCAGGGACTCGAGTATGCCGGCTTCTTCCGGTGCGACCGGCCACACTGCGTCGGACAGTGCAAGGCAATGCCGGTAATCCGCGTCGAAGCGGCCAGCGTTCGTGGTGATGATGTCCACCTTGTCCGCGGCAGGCCGGGGCAGGCGGCAGTCCCTCAGGGTGAACACGTCCACGCCATCGATGGCGCTCAGGTCGTCGACCAGTGCTTGCCACATGACTTCGCCATCGTGTACAAACTCCGGCAGCGCCATGCCGGCGAATCCGCCTCCCGTCACGTACTCGAAAACAAACACTTTCATGTCCGCATCCCTAGACCTTGTCCCGGTACTCGACCTGATGGGCGGGCAGGTCGTGCGCGCCATTGCAGGCAAGCGCGATGAATACCGGCCGCTGGAATCGGCGCTGTGCGGTTCCAGCCGCCCCGAGGCGGTGGTGGATGGGTTGCTGGCGCTGTACCCGTTCCGGCGAGTGTATATCGCCGATCTGGGCGCCATCCTGGGGCAGGGCGATCACCGTCGTGTCGTGGAAGGGCTGCAGCGATCCCATCCGGATCTGGCGTTCTGGGTGGACGGCGGCTTTTCCGATACGGCTGCCGCGCAGGCCTGGCAGGAGGCGGGCCTGGGGCGGCCGGTGCTGGGCAGCGAGAGCCTGACGATGCTGCCCGAACACGGCGCATGGCCGGCGCAGGGCGTGCTGTCGCTGGATTTTCGCGAAGACGACTTTCTCGGTCCCTCCGCCCTGCTGCAGTATCCCGGGCGCTGGCCGGCAGAGGTGATCGTCATGACCCTGGCGCGTGTGGGCATGAATGCCGGCCCCGATCTGCGGCGCCTGGCGCAATTGCAAAGTCTGAACCCGGCCTGCCGGCTGTATGCGGCAGGCGGCGTGCGCGATGCCGGCGATCTGTCCGCGCTGTCCGCGGCCGGGGCTGCCGGCGTGCTGCTGGCATCGGCCCTGCATGACGGCAGGCTCAGTCGCGCTGAGCTTGACGTTTTCCATGCTGGTCGTCCCACGTCCGCAGCCAGTGGCGCCAGGGCGAACGGCCCAGCGCCGGATCGGTGAATCGGCCCAGCAGCGGCTGGCTGCCCTGACGCTGCCAGGTTTCCAGGTCGGGGCCGCTGTACTGGCACCACGACTGCGGGGTTTCGTACAGGGTCAGCTCGGTCAGTTCGGGCAGGAAATCGATGAGCTGTTCCCAGATGTACACGCTCAGCAGCTCCGTGGTGGAGCGCCAGGCCAGTTCCGGCCCGGCATAGTTGAGCGTGTGGTGGTCGAAGCGTTCCACCACGCGGGCGTTGACCACGCGCTTGAGATAGCCGTAATCCAGCACGCAGCCGGTGACCGGGTCGATCTGCCCGCGCACCTTGACGTGCAGGACGTAGCGTCCGCCATGCAGATTGCTGCATTTGGCAGGATGGTCGGTGAGGAAGTGGGCGGAATCGAACACGACCTCCTTGCTCACCGTGATTTCCGGAGTGTCCGGATGGAAGCGCGGCCAGACGCCGGGCATCGCCTCCAGTTCGTTGCGCAGACTGTCCAGCAGGCGCGTCGCATCGTCCCGGGTCAGCGTGCGCAACAGGGGCGTGCCGGCGGCCAGGTGGCGGGTGCGCACGCTCAGTTCGCGCGACAGGAATTCGGCTGCCTCTTCGGCTTCGTCGACCGAGGCGAAGGGCAGAAATAAAAATCCGGCATGCAGCTCGGCTGCATGGGCCAGATAGGTTGCATATTTCAGACGCTGTTCCGGTGGAGGCACCCTGGCAGGAAGCCAGGGGCCGACCAGATTGCGCTTTTGCGTCACCAGGCGGTTCTTCGCCACGACCCGGTGGGTACCGGGTGCGTAGTGATATTCCTGCTGGAAGCGGAAGCCGTAGGGGGCGAGCTGTGCCAGATCACAGAACAGCAGATCCAGCCAGGCGATCTCGCCCTCGACGAAACAGACCGGCCCGGCATCGTGGACCTTGCCGGCCAGGCGAAGGCCGGCCAGCACGGCCCGTGCTGTCTCATCAGGCACGGCAACAGGCATGAGGGGAAGCTCAGCCTGCGTGACGCCTGCCGCGACCCTGTCCGGCGATACCAGCAGGTCGAGCGGCAGGGCATGACGCAATGCATACTCCTGCAAGGTCAGGCCGCTACAGGCGAGCAGGTGCCCGTTGTCGAGTTCGCTCACCATGGCCCCACATTCCTTGCAGATCACGCCCGTTCTCCCGATCAGTTATGCGCAGCGAACGGGTGACCCGCCGTGGCTTTCTTGGCAACCACTTCGGCAGCCTTGGGCTCGCCAGTCACTGCGCGCTTGATGGACAGCTTGGTGGCTTCGTAGTTGTAGTCCTGGATCTTGGCGTCGTTTTCTGCTTCCCAGTGGATGAACACGCCCACGCAGATGAACAGGTTGTCCGCTTCGTCGGCCGGGATGGTGCCGTCTTCCACGCAATCCGCAACAGCCATTGCCACGCCGCGCTGGGCCGGGCCAAACATCTGGACGGCCTGCTTGGCACCCTTGATGGTCACCTTGTTGAACATCATGGTGTTGGGCTTGCAGGGCAGGTTGGGGGCCACGACGGCCAGCAGGGAGGTGAAACCGTCCTTGTTGTTGACCAGACCGTTGCAGAACGCCATTTCGACGGCGCTGCCGCGCGGGCCCATGATCAGGTCGATGTGTGCCACTTCATTGCCGTCGCCCACCAGGGCCTCGCCTACCATTACGCTATTGATTTTCGCCATCATTGACTCCTTTAGTTGAACAGACTCGGTTGGGGTATAGCGGTTTGCCAGCGCCGAGTCGTCCGTCGGCTGACCACTTGTTGCACGACCAACCAGGCGCTTCAGTAAATCAAACAAACTGAGTGTCTCCCTTGGTATGGTTTGAAATACAGATCTCCTCCTCGTGCATCAGCCGATCCGCGAGCCATGTCGCCACGGTCAGATCGGCACTCGTGCCCGGGTTGAAATCTGCGGATTTGAGGGCCTTGTCCAGATCCCTCAAATGGGTTTCGGCGCAGGTCCAGTCAGCGCACCGGTTCAGGCTGGCAATGCAGTCGAATGCCATCGCCTGTACCTTGCCGGCGGTGCTGAGGCCGTGTTTGCGCCCTATGTGGCTGTCGGGAAATCCGGCCAGGAATCCGAGATAGGTGCTTGTGACCGCCGCCGTCTCGCTGCCCCAGTGAATGCGGCCCTGATGCAGGGAGATCAGCCCGGGGCCCAGGATGTCGGCATAGCAATGGGTGTACTGATAGGCGATGCGATCCCGTTCGGCGGCCTCCTGCATGGCTTGCAGCAGGGTGACGGCCGGCTCGTCCCGCACATCGTGGCGCGGGCTTTCGCCGAGTCCGCCGGGCGCGGCCAGGCGGATGGCCCGGTAGACCCATTCCGCGTCTTTCCGGGTGAGCGCGGCCAGGCTGTCCTGGAGCTGGCGTGCCAGCGTGTCTCCCGGCATGCGATGCTGGGCGGCATGGATGAGCGGCACGGTCAGCAGCACGATGCCGAGATTGGTGTTGCAACCCACCGCCTCCCGGGTCGCCTCGATCGCGCGGTAGATCCGTTCGCCCATCCCGAGAGCGGGGTCGGTCACATGCGGCGCAGCCGCTACGGCGCTGGCCAGGAAATCGTCGGCAGTCATGCCGTGTCCCGGGGATTCCAGGCTCACGTTGCCGGGCTTGAAGGCGGCCACATCCATCTCGCAGGCAGCGAGAAACAGCCCTGACAACTGCGGGGCAGCGGACGCGGTCGGCAGGGGGGCATTCATGCGCACTGCTCCCGGGATTCCCGGATCACGTGCCGGTCGAGAAAATCGTTCACCAGCATGGCGGCGATGTTGTCCTCGACGACGCCCTGCAGGCCTCGCCAGGCCGGAATGCTGTTCACTTCCAGCACGCACAGGCGGCCTTCGGGATCGCGCATCAGGTCGACGCCCGCGTAATCCATGTCGAGCGCACGGGCGGCGTCCTCGGCCAGCCTGGACAGATCAGGGTCGACCGGGGCCGGCTTGCAGACGGCGCCCTGGGCCACGTTGTTGATCCAGCTGGCGCCCTGGCGCGTCATGGCGGCACGGCTGCCGCCGCCGACCACGAGCACCCGGTAGTCCTCCCATGCGCCCACCTGGCAGCCGATGTAGCGCTGCAGGTAATACACCCCGCGATACGCCTCGCCCGGCGGGAGATCGGCGGGCGTGGCCAGGCGCTTGAGCCCCGTGCCCTGGGAGCCGAACAGCGGCTTCAGAACCAGTTCGTGTCCCAGTGCGTTTTCGCGCATGAGCAGGGCGCGTGCCTGGGATTCCGATTCCGTCACCCAGGTGGGGGGCGTCGGGATGCCGGCCCGATGCAGCAGCAGGCTGGTCATGGCCTTATCCACGCTTTTCTCGATGGCGCGAACCGAGTTGTAGACGGGTACGCCCAGCAGCGGCAGCAGGTGCAGGAAGTCGAGGCGCAGGATGACCTGCTCCAGGGTTCCGCCCGGCACGCCGCGGACGAATACGCCGTCGGGCAGCGCGTGTTCGAACCCCGGGATCGCCACGCCGCCGGCATGGCCCAGGTCCACCCGGCAATCCGTCAGCGACAGGTAGTCGGCCGCATAGCCCCGGCGTGCGAACGCACGCTTGAGCTGCTTGCCGTGCCAGCCCGGGTCGTCGGTGAAGATCGCGATGCGGCGCGTCATGAAAACGAGCGCTCCAGCAGGTCTGCGTTGAGCTGGCCGGCGCTGAAACTGCGGCCTGTTCCGAGGCAGGTTACGATGACCTGCGCCGGTGCGAACAGCAGCGGGTCGATCTTGTAGAAGTCGTGCCCGGCGCCCTTGAACACCTGCGCGAAAGGCTGGCCATAGTCCTTGGAGGCCTCGCTCGGCATGCGCTGCGCAAGCGCCTCGGCGGCGGCTTCCTCGCCGGCGACGAAGAGCTGCACGCGGCCGCCGAACAGGATGGCATCGTTGGTGCGCCCCATGGCGGTCAGGAAATCCGGCGAGGGCGGGCAGACCGGCGCCGTGCCCATGCCGTCGACGATGTGTTCGAGCGGGAAGCCCAGGAAGTGCGCCTTGTGCAGCGCCACTTCCAGCACGCGCGCGACGACCTGCACGCTGCCGGCCAGGCTGGTGGTGGGCGTCAGGATCAGGGTCAGGCGGTCAGGGGATACGCCGCACTGCCCGGCGACCTTGTCCAGCAGGGGCAGGGGCGGGATCTTGCCGGTCTCGAGGACCAGGCAGGCCGAATCCGCGCGGTCGCGATAGCCGAGTTCCCCGAAGAGTTCCTCCTTGCCGGCCAGTGCGCGGCCCGGGCCCGAGCCCAGCGCGAAGAAACTGCCCTTGCCTTCGCCGTGGGACAGGCTCCATCCGGCGTACTGGCTGCCCAGGCAGGCCAGCACCGGCTGCGCCGTGGAAACGGACAGTTCCCAGGGCCAGGCCGCATGCGCGGCAGCGGGAACCAGTGCGACGCGGCCGAGGCCGCCCAGGCAGATTTCTGCGATGCGCCGGCCGGCCTCGATGCCGCCAGTCGCCTGGATGCCCGCGTCGACGATGCGCACGCCGTTGTCCAGATGCGAAACCGCCAGACGCAGATCGGCGGCGTGTTCCACCAGGTCTTCGACCAGGGCGGCTGCGAGTTGGTTGACGCTGGGAAGGTGATTCATGTCGTGTGCCATCAGGCCGTGTGCATCAGGTTGGGTTGAGAGACGGCAGGTGCATGCCAGGCGGCCGCAGGGGACGGGACGCGCGCCAGTCGTTCGAGGATCGCCTGGCGTCTGCCCAGCGCCAGGTGGCGGGCGGACGCCGCGTCCGGGCCTTCCGCGCGCACCGTGCAGACGGGCTCGCCGGCTTCGATCGCACTGCCTGCCCAGGGCACATCCGCGCACCAGCCTGGCCAGGCGAAATCGTCATGGATAGGGGTGCGGGATGCGGCATAGACGACGGCCACCGTCATGCTGCCGCCGGGCGTTGGCAGGCGCTTGGGCAGCCGTCCCCGGCAGGCTTCGATGTGCAGATCGAACAGGCAGGGCAACAGCGGCACATCCCACAGTTCCAGCGTGGCGGGCGGACGCGGGTTCAGTTCCAGCAACACCCAGCCGGTGCGGGTGACGATGAAATCGATGCCGTTGAGTCCGACCAGGCCGAGTTTTGCTGCCAGCATGCGCGCCGCTTCCATGACGGCATCGCCCACCCCGGCCGGGCCGGCATTCATGCGTGTCGCTCCGGCGTAGCTCCAGGGTCCGGGTGCCTCGGACGGGGTCGGCAACGGCCGATTGAAACCGACCGGACAGATGTGGCGTCCGTCGGCCAGGAACAGGAACGACCATTCCTCACCGGTGGCCTGTTGCTGGAAATAGCGCCCGGCGCCGTCTTCGGGCGAAGCGGATGCGAGGCGCACATGGGTGCCGCCGCACGCGCCGGCCCGTTTGGTCAGCCAGCCTTCGACATCCGCCGGGCGCGACGTGCGGGTCGCCGGATGCGGGATGCCGAGCGTGGCGAGCAGGTCGCTGAAGCGGACCGGATCGGCGACGGTTTCCAGAACCTCCGGCCGATTGCCCAGCAGGTCCCGGCTTTCGGACAATCTGCGCAGCAGCGCCGGCTGGGCCTCGAGTCCCGAACCATAGACCAGCCCGAGGCAGGCGGCAGGGGGACAGGCCGAGTCGGCCGCTTCCAGCATGGCTGTCGCATCGAACGCCCCATTGCCATCGAGGGGCGAGCGTGTCCATTGCGTGGCCATGCCGCAGGCATCCCGGTCGGCGAACGCGTCGATCCCGACGACCGGCCGCTGCGCGCGCGCCGCCGCCCTGGCCAGCACGCGCCCGGACAGCGAGGTGAGCAGAAAGGCCTTAGGCGGCATGCAACCTGGCCTCATGCAAACATTCGGCAAAGCCCAGATAAAGCGGGCTGTCCGTGCGCAGCATGGCTTTCAGCAGGCCTTGCTGGATCTTGTATTTGACGTTTCCGATGGCAAGGGGGCCGATCCCTCTGGCGTGGCCCGAGGCTGCCGCAAGCGGCTTGCCATCGTCCATGACGCCGATGCCTTCGATGCCGGCCGGCGGGACCGCGTTGAGGTCGGCCGCCACCATCAGCCTGGCTGCGAGGGCGAGTTGTTCCGGGCCCAGCACCTGCACTCCGGCCTTTGCCGTGGCGAGCGCGACCTCGGTGTCGGCGACGAGTGCCGCCTTGGCTGTGCCGGAACGGGCATCCGCCGGGCGTATCGTCACGCCGAAGCGGGCCTGGATGGCATCGACGGCGGACTGGGCCCTGAACAGGCCATCATGGCCGGGCAGCGTGACGTCGGCGCCCGCCTGGGCGGCGAGGATTGCAGCGGTCATGCCGACCGGGCCGGTGCCGCCGAACACGGTGACGCGGCGCCCGGCAAGCGTGCTGCCATGGGCGACGGCCAGGGCCTTTTCCACGGCGGCGATCATGGCCGCAGCGGTCGTAAAGGCGCCGCTCGGGTCGGCGAAGACCGACACCTCGAAGGGCGGCACCATCGCCTTGCGCGCGGCATCGAGCATGTCCGCGGCGAGCATGGGATCGCGGCCGCCGATGAAGATGCCGGTGTGCTTCACGCCTTTCGGGCCCCGGGAAAAAATGGCGTCCTGGGTAAATCCTGCGATGTCTTCCAGCCCTACGCCCGCATACGGGATCACCGCGTTCCAGCCGGCGTCGTAGGCCATGTTCACGTCGAACGGACTGACCCGCTCGCCCGGCGTGGCAAAGTGAAGCAGATAGGGTTTTTCCATTGTTTTATCCAGCTGTTGTTATCAGGAATGGGCCTGGGCCCGATACGCTTCGGCGCGGATTTCCGCGCCGCGGTTGCGGCCGGAACACACCATGAACTCCAGGCCTTCGATGCCGAATTTCTGGTGCGCGGCACGCACCAGGGAGCGCGCCTGGATTTCCGAGTCGGTCAAGGCAAAACCGGTGGGGCCCCATGAGCTTTGCCCGATGCCTTCGGCCCCGTTCTGGCCCAGCCATGCCAGCGCACTGGCCACACGGTGGCTGGCGAAGCGCCCGCCCTGGGCCGGCGCGAAATGGTCGCCCACCGTCTGCTGGATGGCGCGGATCGCGGCGCCGAATCCGGGGAGATCCTGTTCGACCAGTGCCGGCATGGCCTGCATCAGGGTGAGGCGGCACAGATGCGCCGCATGCGCCTCGGGAAACCGGGGCAGGGCCGCAAAGGCGCGCTTTTCCGGTTCGCCGTGCAAGCCCTTGTAAGTCTTGTCCATCACCAGGATCACGCGCCATTGAGCGGGGAATTCGATGCGCGAAATCACCGCGGGCGGGTCGCCGTCGTCCTTGCGCCCGCCATCCACCACGAAACCGCCCTGCGTGAACAGGCCCAGGCCGATTCCGGATCGCGCGCCCCGATTCATTTCTTTGGCCATGTCGTTGAGCGGCCAGTCCACGTCGTACAGCCGCGCAAGCGCCGTGCCGACAGCCAGCGCGAACTGCGTGCCCGAACCGAGACCGGCATGATCGGGAATGGCCTGGTGAATCTGGATGTGGGCGCCGTCCGCGATGCCCATGGCCGCGAGCGACTGGCGTGCGAAGGCTTCCACCCGGCCGGATTGCGGGCCTTCGGCCGAGACCTGCTCGGCGGGATAGGCCGTCAGCGTCGTGGCCAGTTCATCCAGCGACAGACCCAGGCTGCCGAAGCGCCGCCCGAGTCCGCCGTTGAGGTCGAGGAACCCCATGTGGAGCCTTGCGGAAGCACGTACGGTGACGCTGATCGTGGAGGTTTGTGGCATGTGTGTATGGAATGGCGCAATACGTGGTAAAGCCCAGAAAGCAATTGCTATGCCAACAGGAAAATACATAAATAATCAATTGCCTAGCCATGCGCGCCCAGAACCGTGAAGTGACAGACTGTCACGCTGCACGCATCGGTCGCGTGACATCTTTTTTGCGCGGAGGCGGCATGCGCTGCCGGGAAACTGCCTGCCTGGCCAGACACATAGCGGCAGAGTGGGAAGGCATGGCATGGATCCTGCTAAATGCCTTGGAATTCGTTTCCCCGAGTCCTCTATTTCAGTGTCCAGTCCTACGGTTTGTTGTCCTTTCTGCGGTCTGCTTTGTGACGATCTGGAAGTCTCGCGTGAGGGTGCTGACGTGCGGCTCGAGCGTCCGCCGGCATGCTCCCGCGCATCGCGGCTGTTTAGTGTCCCGGATCAGGGGCAGGCCTTGATTGCCGGCGTGCCCGTAAGCTTCGATGAGGCCTGTCGGTCGGCGGCAATCATCCTGTCCGGTTCGCGCCGTCCGCTGGTCGGCGGGCTGGGCTGCGACGTCACGGGCCACCGCGCCGCCCTGGCGCTGGCGGAACGGCTGGGCGGTGTAGTCGACCACATGCATGGACACGCGCAGTTCCGCAATGTGCGGGCCTTCCAGGATGGCGGCTGGGTCACGACCACGCTGTCCGAGGTGCGCAATCGTGCCGACCTGATCGTGCTGGCGGGCACGGATGCCTCGCGCTATCCGCGTTTCTTCGAGCGCTGCCTGGCTCCGGCTTCCCAGTTTGGCGAGTTGAAGCGGAAGGTCGTGGTTCTGGGCGGGCCGGCACTGTCCCTCCCTGCCATGGACGGCGTGTCCGTTTCATCCATCCCGATCGGAGCAGAGCGCCTGGGCGAACTGTTCGCCGTCATGCGTGCCCGGTTGGCAGGAACTTCCCTGCGGGCGACCGACGTGGCGGGTGTGCCGGTCGAACAGATCGAGGCCTTGCTGGCCGACATGCGTGCAGCCCGCTACGGCGTGCTGGTCTGGGACGCAGCGGAACTGGATTTTCCGCACGCCGACCTGGCCATCCAGTCGGCCGTGAATCTGGTCAAGGACCTCAACCAGGCGACGCGATGGTCCGGTCTTCCCCTGGGGGGAAATGACGGCGGCACCTCGGCCGCGCAGACCTGCACCTGGCAGACCGGCTATCCCCTGCGCACCGCGTACGAGATCGCAGGCCCGCGCTATGAGCCTCTGCTGTTCGACGCCGGCCACCTGCTGAAAACAGGGGAGGTGGACGCACTGGTCTGGATATCGGCGTTCGACCCCGAGCGCACGCCGCCCGCCGTGAAGTGTCCGGCCGTGGTGCTGGGGCGCGCCGACATGCAGTTCGAGCGGGCGCCGGATGTCTTCATACCGGTCGCCGTGCCGGGCGTACAGCACACGGGCTTCCTGCATCGCATGGATGCGGTGGTGGCCTTGCCCCTGGCGGCGCCTGCGCCATCCGGACTGCCGAGTGTGGCCCAGGCCCTCGCGGCCATTCAAGGAGAAATGAATCATGCTGCGGCTTAAGAACGGCCGGATCTACGATCCCGCGCACGGCATCGACGGCCAGGTCCGCGATCTCTATATCGAGGATGGCCGCATCGTCGCCGCACCGGGACCGGACGCCAGGATCGACCGCGAGATCGATCTCGCCGGCCGCGTGGTGATGGGTGGCGCCATCGATCTGCATACCCATATCGGCGGCGGCAAGATGAACATCGCCCGCGCGCTGCTGCCGGAAGACCACCGCCTGGACCCGGTCCCCGCCGGCGGCGGCATGCACGCCGGCTGCGGCCACGCCGCGCCCTCGACCTGGACCACCGGCTACCGCTATGCCGAAATGGGCTACACCGCCTGCTTCGAGCCTGCCATGCAGCCCATCAACGCGCGCCACACCCACCTCGAGATGGGCGATACGCCCATGGTGGACAAGGGCGCCTACGCCATGCTCGGCAGCGACGATTTTTTCCTGCGCATGCTGGCCAGCGGCGCGGACCAGCGCCTGATCAACGACTATGTGGGCTGGACGCTGGATGCGAGCCAGGCCATGGCCATCAAGGTGGTGAACCCGGGCGGCATCTCCGCTTTCAAGTTCAATGCGCGCAGCCTGGACCTCGACGAGGCCCATCCGTATTACCGCGTGACGCCCCGGCAGGTGGTGCGGTCGCTGGCGCGGGCCGTGCACGAGCTGGGCGTCACGCATCCGCTGCACGTGCATGCGAGCAACCTGGGCGTTCCCGGCAATGCCGACACCACGCTGGCGACCATGGGTGCGGCGGAGGGCCTGCCCATCCATCTGACACACATCCAGTTCCACAGCTACGGTACCGAAGGCGAACGCAAGTTTTCATCGGAAGCCGAGCGCATCGCCGATGCCATCAATCGCATGAGCAACGTGTCGGCCGACGTCGGGCAAGTCCTGTTCGGCCAGACGGTGACCGTCTCGGGCGACAGCATGAAGCAGTATGGCAACCATCGCCATGCCAGTCCGGACAAGTGGGTGGTCATGGACATCGAGTGCGACTCGGGCTGCGGCGTGGTGCCGTTCAAGTACCGCGACAAGAATTTCGTCAACGCCCTGCAATGGGCGATCGGCCTGGAACTGTTCCTGCGCGTCGGCGATCCCTGGCGCATCTTCCTGACCACCGATCACCCGAACGGCGCGCCCTTCACCAGCTATCCGCACCTGATCCGGCTGTTGATGGACCGGGGCTTCCGCAATTCGAAGCTGGACGAGATCAACGCCGAGGCTGCCGCCCACAGCCAGCTGCGCAGCCTGGACCGGGAATACAGCCTCTACGAGATCGCGATCATGACGCGTGCGGCGCCGGCCCGCTCCCTCGGCCTGGCCGATCGCGGCCACCTCGGCGAGGGCGCCGCCGCCGACATCGTGGTGTATCGCGATCTCGCCGACCGCGAGGCGATGTTCGAGAAGCCGGAGTATGTGTTCAAGGACGGCCAGCTCGTCGTGCGCGACGGCAAGGTGGTGAACGTGGTCAACGGTGCGCTGCATGCAGTCAAGCCCGAGTACGACAAGGGCATCGAGAAACCCCTTAAGGATTATTTCGACCGCTACATGACTGTCAGGATGGAAAACGTCCGCATAAGCGACGACGAGGTGTGCACGTGCGGCGCCAGCAAACTGATTCCCCATGCGTGCAGGGGGAGGACGGCGTGATCATCAACGGCGTATTCATCGACGACACCTATGCGGAGGCCTTCGGCATGAAGGCGACACGCATTGTCATCACCGCAGACAACCTGACCTGGGCGAAGCACGCGGCCAACGCCGCGTTCGGCTTCGCCACCTCGGTCATCGCCTGCGGCTGCGAAGCGGGCATCGAGCGCGAGCTTTCCCCGGCGGAAACGCCGGACGGCCGCCCCGGCGTGGCCGGCCTGCTGTTTGCGGTCTCCACCAAGGAACTGGCCAAGCAGCTGGAGCGGCGGGTCGGCCAGTGCGTGCTGACCTGTCCCACCACGGCGGTGTTCGCCGGCTGCAAGGGCGAGGAGTCGCTGCCGCTGGGCAAGAACCTGCGCTACTTCGGTGACGGCTGGCAGATGTCCAAGCTCATCGCCGGCCGGCGCTACTGGCGCATCCCGGTGATGGACGGCGAGTTTCTGGCCGAGGAGTCGACCGGACTGCTGCGCTCGGTCGGCGGCGGCAATTTCCTGGTCCTGGCGCGTACGCGCAGCCAGGCGCTGGCCGCCTGCGAGGCCGCAGTGGACGCCATCATGAACGTTTCCGGCGCCATCGCGCCCTTCCCGGGCGGCGTGGTCCGTTCGGGCTCCAAGGTGGGGTCCAGATACAAGGTGCTGCCCGCGTCCACCAACGATGCCTTCTGCCCGACCCTGCGCGGCATGGCGAAAACCGAGCTCAGTCCGGGCGTCGACGCCGTGCTGGAGATCGTGATCGATGCGGTCACCGACGCCGACATGCGCGTGGCGATGAAGGCCGGCATGGACGCGGTCTGCGGCATCGGTGCGGCAGGCGGCATCGTGCGTTTGTCGGCTGGAAACTACGGCGGAAAGCTGGGCCAGTTCCACTATCGGTTGCGGGAGATTCTGGCATGACGACACTGAGCTTGCGCGCCGTGCCGGACGGGCGGCTCGACATGACCGGCGTGCTGCCGGAAACGCTTGCCGGGCGGACTGCGGACGACATCGGGAGGCAGATCCTCCGCCTGGAGGGGAACCCGGTCGCACTGGGAGACCTGTTCGAGATCGAGACGGGCGACGATGACGTGCTGGAGATCCGTACCGACAGCGGCCGTCTCGATTGCCTGGGCAAGGGCATGACCTCCGGCACCCTGCGGGTCGAAGGGCCGGTCGGCCACTACGCCGCCCAGGCGATGCGCGGCGGCGAGATCGACATCCATGGCGATGCCGGCGACGCTGCCGCCAACGGCATGAAGGGCGGCCTGCTGCGCATCCGTGGCAACGCCGGCGACTGGCTCGGCGCCGCATTGATCGGCGACCGCGCCGGCATGGCAGGCGGCGTGGTGGCGATCGAAGGCAACGTCGGCGACCGGCTCGGCGACCGCATGCGGCGCGGGCTGATCCTGGTGCGCGGCAAGGCGGGCGATGCCTGCGGCGCGCGGCTGCTCGCCGGCACCCTCGTCGTGGCGGGCGGCTGCGGCAGCCTGCCTGCGTCCGGGTTGCGCCGCGGCAGCCTGATCCTGGGACGCATGCCCGAATCCATGCCGGCCAGCTTCAATGATTCCGGCAGGGTCGATCTGAGCTACCTGGGACTGCTGCATCGCCATACGGAGGCATTCCTGCCCGGCCTGCTGCCGGCCGCTACCCAGGCGCACCGCTACATGGGCGACCTGGCCTTCGGCGGCAAGGGGGAAATCCTGGTGCTGGCATGAAGATGGTGTTTCTGCGGCACGGCGAATCCGAATACAACCTGCGCGGCCTGTGCAATGCCGATCCTGGCGTTCCGGTGTCGCTGACACCGACGGGACGGCTGCAGGCGGAAGCGGCTGCGCAACGCCTGCGGGATCTGCCGATCCGGCGTGTGTATGTGTCGCGCCTGAAGCGCGCCCACGAGACCGCGGCCATCGTCAACGCATCGCATTGCGCGAACATTCGTGTGGATGGACGGCTCGACGACCGCAATACCGGCTACGAAGGACAGCCCGTAGCGCAGTATCTGGCCGCCATGCGCGGCGCGGACGATCCGTTCTCGTGGAAGGCCCCCGCAGGCGAATCCTATGTGGAAATGGTCGGGCGCGTGCACGGCTTTCTCGACGAAGTCCGGCATGACGACGCGTCCGTGGTGCTGGTGGTGACGCATCACGAAGTCCTGCAGGCCGTGACGGGGTATTTCCGGAAATCGGGCCTGCCAGAAATGTGGCGCGTCTGGGTGGATCACTGCGAAATACTGGAATTCGACCCGGAATGACTGCTTTCATTTGCGGCCGTTTCAACTTCACGCTGTCGCGTCCCCTGGTCATGGGGATCGTCAACGCGACGCCCGATTCGTTTTCCGACGGCGGGCTCTACGCGGCCAGCGAGCGCGCCATTGAACACGGATTGCGCCTGCGTGAGGAAGGTGCCGACATCCTCGACATCGGCGGCGAATCCACCCGGCCGGGCGCCACGCCGGTGGCGGCCGGCGAGGAACTGGAACGGGTGTTGCCGGTGCTCGCCGGGTTGCGCGACTGCGGCGCCGCGCTGTCGACCGACACCATGAAAACGCCGGTGATGGCGGCCGCGCTGGCCGCCGGGGCCGATATGGTCAACGACGTCAATGCCCTGCGCGCGCCCGGTGCGCTCGAAGTCGTGGCGGCGTCGCCATGCGGCATCTGCCTGATGCACATGCAGGGCACGCCGCAGACCATGCAGCAGCAGCCGCGATACGGCGACGTGGTGTCGGAGGTGCTGGAGTACCTGCACCTTCGCACGGAGATGGCAATGCGGGCCGGCATCGCCCGTGAACGGATTCTGTGGGACCCGGGTTTCGGCTTCGGCAAGACGCCCGCGCACAACATCGCCCTGTTCCAGTCGCTGGAGCGCTTCACCCGGGAGTCGCCGACGCTGGTGGGCATCTCGCGCAAATCATTGTTCGGCACGCTCACCGGCCGGCCGGCGCCGGAACGCCTGGTCGCCAGCGTCACGGCGGCCACGCTGGCCGTGCTGAAGGGCGCGGCGATCGTGCGCGTCCACGATGTCGCGGCAACGGTCGATGCCCTGAAAGTCGTGCACGCACTGCGTACCGAACCACGCTAACCCCCAACCTTGGAGTCGATATCATGCGCACACGCAATATTTCCTGTGTCTCGCTTTTCCTTGCCGCACTGGTTTTTCCGCTCATGTCCTGGGCCGGCGACGTGAAGATCGACCATGCCTGGGTGCGTGCCACGGCGCCCGGGCAGAATGTGGCGGGTGCGTTCATGGAGATCACCGCCGACCGGGACATGGAACTTGTTGCAGGCTCGACGCCCCGTGCAGACCATGTCGAACTGCATTTCATGCGCATGGATGGCGGCATGATGGAAATGCGCGAACTTGAATCGATCGCGCTGCCGGAAGGCAAAACGGTCAGCCTGGAGCCGGGCGGATTGCACGCCATGCTCATCGGCCTCGTCTCGCAGATCAAGATTGGCGACAAGGTGCCCATGACCCTGACGTTCAGGGACGGGCAGGGCAAACAGGAAAACATCAGCATCACGCTGGACGCCATCGCGCCCGGGCATTGACATCCGGGCGCTGCGGCAATTTGCCGCATTGTTGCGGCACGCCACGCAGCCTAAAATCGCCCGAAATAGAAACAAATAAATTTTCCGAATGTTTTCGGGCCTGCACGGATTGCAGGGCGAATACGCGGTAGCGGCTACCGCATATTCGCCCGTATCCGGCCAGGGGGACGAGAGACGTCATGATGGGCATTATGAAAACGGCTCCCGGCCGCTGGGGCCTGGTGCAGACCGTAGCTGCGCTGTTGCTGTCGGGTTACGCAGGCGCGGCCTTGCCGCATGGACACATGCCGCCGGCGAATCCGGGACAGGCCGTCGCGTCCCGACCGGCAAAACCCACGCTGGCGATCGGCGCCACCGTCGACGCGCAGGGCCGGATATGGCTTGCACGGGTGGAAAACCGAACACTCCTGGTTTCGTATTCGACCGACGACGACGGCAAGCATTTTTCTGCTCCGGTCGCCGTCAACGCCGAGCCGGAAAACATCGGGGCGGAAGGTGAAAACCGGCCCAAGATCGCCGTCACCCGCACCGGCACGCTGCACCTGACCTGGACGCTGCTGCTGCCGCAGCCCTATACCGGCGAGATTCGTTACGCGCGCTCGACCGATGGCGGCAAGACCTACTCTGCGCCCATCACGATCAACGACGACAAGCGCCTGACCAGCCACCGTTTCGATTCGCTGGTTGCAGACGGCGGCGACCGACTGGCCATCGTCTGGCTGGATGGCCGCGACCGGGATGCTGCGAAAGAGCAGGGCGTGGCATACGCTGGCACATCGGTGTATGTGGCGCGCTCCGACGATGACGGTGCCAGCTTCCATGCCAACCGCAAGTTGGCCGAGCATACCTGCGAGTGCTGCCGGACAGCGCTGGCCTGGACAGCGGATGGCCCGGTCGCCCTGTGGCGCAACCTGTACGGATCCAATACGCGCGACTTCGCATTTTCCTACCTCGACACGGGCAAGGTGCAGCGGCTGGCCGATGACGAATGGAACATCGATGCCTGCCCGCACCATGGCGGCGGGATCGCGGTGGACGGCGACGGCACGCTGCATGCGGTCTGGTATACCCAAGGGAAAAATCGCCAGGGCCTGTTTTATCGGCAGATAAAAGCCGGTCGAATGTCGGCGTCCATGGCGTTCGGCGATCCCCAGGCACAGGCCGGCCACGCCACCGTGGCGGCGGACGGGCACACCGTGCTGATCACCTGGCGCGAGTTCGACGGCCAGGCTTATGGCGCGATGGCATTGCTGTCGAAGGATGGGGGTTCGAGCTGGAGCGCGCCGCGCCGTATCGCGACGACTGCCGATGCCGCGGACTATCCGATTCCCCTCATCCATGACGGCCGGATGCAGGTCGTGTGGAGCACGCGCCGCGAAGGCGTCCGGATCATGGAGGTCGAGTGATCATGTTGCGCCGTCTGTGTCTTCTTCTCGTGTGTCTGGCCGCATGGCCCGCATCGGCAGCCGAGCCTGCCCGCTTCGATACGGGCAGCCTGGCAAAGATCGAAGCGCGGCATGCGGGCAAGCCGTTCATCCTGAGCCTGTGGTCGGTCAACTGGTGCGGGCACTGCATCGACGAACTGACCATGCTTGGCAAACTGTCGAAAAACGAGAAGAACCTGCCCCTGGTACTGGTCGCGGTAGACAGCCCGGAGGATGGCGACGCGATCCGGAAAACCCTGCACAAGCTCGGATTGGACCACGTCGAATCCTGGGTTTTCGACGATCCCATTCCGGAACGCCTGCGCGCATCCATCGATCCCGCATGGCAGGGCGAACTGCCGCGTTCGTATCTGTACGACAAGACCCACCGGCGCCAGGCGAAGGTGGGCGAACTGGACGAGGCGAAGCTGAAAGCCTGGCTCAGGCAGCAGGGCCGGTGATCCGGTACGTCAAAAAACAAGAAACTCGACAAAGGGAAGATCATGCAACGCAAAATCCTCGCGCTGGCCATAGCCGGCATCCTTGGCAGCCCTGTCGCCCGGGCCGGTGAACAGGCCTTGCCGGAAATGACGGTCAGCCTGCCGCGCCCGGCCGTCGTCGCGAACAACCCCTCGCCCTCGGCCGAGGTGAGCCAGGAACAGATGCGCGAAATGAACGTCATCAACGTCGAGGATTCGCTCAAGTACACGCCGAGCATCTTCATCCGCAAGCGCTATGTCGGCGACCGCAACGGGATAGTCGCCAGCCGCACGGCGGGCAGCCTGCAAAGTGCCTGGTCGCTGGTCTATGCGGACGGACTGCTGCTGTCCAACCTGCTGGGCAATTCCTACAATTTCCCGCCGCGCTGGAACATCGTCGGCAGCGAGGAAATCGAGAACATCGAAGTGCTGTACGGGCCGTTCTCGGCGCTGCTGCCCGGCAATTCGGCCGGCGCCACCATTCTGATCAATACGCGCAAGCCGCAGCAGTTCGAGGCGCATGCGCGCGTCCAGGGATGGTCCCAGGACTACAAGCATTACGCCACGGACGATACCTACCGGGGCCACCAGGAACAGGTTGCGCTGGGTGCGCGGGTGAACGGCAGCCTGAGCTGGTCGTTCCTGTTCAACCATCTCGATACGCATTCGCAGCCGATCAACTTCGCCACGGCCGCCGTTCCCGCATCCACCAGCCCCGCAGGCACGCCAGTCGCAGGCGGCGTGGGCTACACCAGCCCCACCAACGTGCCCAGCATGATGTTCGGCGCGACCAGCCTGGACCATTCGGTGCAGGACACGGCAAAGATACGGCTGGCCTACGACTTCACGCCCGACACGCGCGCGGCGCTCACCTATGCCTACTGGCAGAACGACAGCTTCAGCGATACCCGGACCTACCTGCGCAATGCAGCGGGCCAGCCCATATGGAGCGGCAGCGTCAATATCGACAACCATAACTACACCGTCAGCACGAGTGCACTCGCCCCGTCGGACAGCAATACGCAGAACCAGCTGCTGGGCCTGAGCCTGGACAGTCGCCTGTCGTCGGACTGGTCGATCGAGCTGAGCGCCTCGGATTATTCCACCCCTCGCGACATCTCACGGACGCCGACCACCGCGGTTGCAGGCGGGCTCGGCAGGCGGGGCAGGCGCGACAACCCTCGGCGATGGCACCGGCTGGAAAACCTTTGATGCCAAGGCAATCTGGAAACCCGGCCAGGGCACGAAAAACCACACCGTCACCTTCGGCTACCACTACGACCACTACACCTACAGCAGCGCCAAATACGCCGCTACCACCTGGACCGACGACAGCAGCATCGGCGCGTCCCCCGCCAGCGCCACCATGGGCGACACCCGCACCGATGCCGTTATTGCGCAGGATGCGTGGAAGCTCGACCCGCGTCTGACGCTGACGCTCGGCTGGCGAACCGAACGCTGGCAGGCCTTCAACGGCTTCATCAGCGGCTATGCGCCGATCGCCAGCCGCGACGACACCTACCATTCGCCCAAGGCGTCGCTTGCCTGGCGGGCGGCGAATGACTGGCTGATCCGGGGTTCGGTTGCCCGCGCCTATCGCATGCCGACCGTCACGGAACTGTTCCAGACCGAGAAAAAAAGCGGAACCACCTATATCAGCGATCCCAATCTGAACCCGGAAAAAATCCTGGCGACCGACCTCACCGCGGAGCATGCACTCAGGAACGGCAACCTGCGGCTGTCCCTGTTCGACCAGCACACCGACAATTTCCTCACCAGCCAGCTGAACCTGACCACCCTCGTCAACCGCGTCCAGAACATCGGCCGCACCCGCATCACAGGTGCCGAGGCGGTGTACGAGGCTACGGATTTCCTGATGCCCGGGCTGGATATCAACGGCAACCTGACCTACACCGACTCGGAAATCCTTTCCGATCCGGGCAACCCGGCCATCGTCGGCAAGAAGGTGCCGCGCATCCCCGACTGGCGCGCCTCGATCTTCGCCACCTATCGCTTCGACGAACACTGGACCGGCTCCCTCGGCCTGCTTTACAGCGGACTCCAGTTCGGCAATCTGGACAACTCGGACACCAACCACAACGACACCGGCAGCCTGAGCCAATACACCACCGTCGACGTGAAGCTTGGCTACCGTTTCTCGAAACTGATCCGTGCCTCGTTCGGGATCGACAACCTGACCAATGAAAACTATTTCATCGGACCCCATCCCTTCCCGCAGCGCACCTACCAGGCCGAGTTGCGCATGGATTACTGAGCATGCATGGCCCACGGCAAAAAGAACTGAAAGCACGCCTGGCAGGTCTGTCCGTCGTGCTCGCCCTGCACGGCGCGCTGTTCTATAGCCTGTGGCACTACCGTATCCTGCCGCCGCCCACCGAGGCGGCAACACTGTTTGTCGATCTGCTGACGGAGACGCCCAAGGCCGAGCCGCCGAAACCGAAGCGGGAGCCGGAACCGCCCAGGCCCCGTCCGCCCAGGCGCGAAAAGCCCGTCCAGCCGCCGCCTCCGCAACAACTGGTCGCACAGGCGCCGGTCGTGCTGCCGTCCGATCCGGTCGCACCGCCTCCGCCTCCGCCCCGGATCGAGGCGCCGGCCGAACCCGAGCCGCCGGCGCCGCCGCCCCGACCTGCGGGCCCCGTCATGCTGAGCGGGGAACTCGCCATTACCTGCCCGGACCGCACGCCGCCTTCCTATCCGTCCATTTCGCGCCGCCTGGGCGAGGAGGGCAAGGTGGTACTGAGAGTGGAGCTGGACGAGACGGGCCGGGTCGACCGCGCCACGGTCAAAACAAGTTCCGGCCATGCACGCATCGACGAGGCCGCACTGGCTGTCGTCAGGCGCTGGCGCTGCAACCCGGCCATTCGCGATGGCGCAGCCGTGCGCGCTGTCGCGATCCAGCCTTTTAATTTTGTACTCGAGGGACGATGACATGGATACGAACATAGGCTTTGCCCACTTCCTGGCGCAGAGCGATGCATTGGGGAAAACGGTACTGTTTCTGCTGCTGGCGCTGTCGATTGCGAGCTGGTATCTGATCGTGACCAAGACGATCGCCAATTACCTGGCCGGGCGGCGAGTCGAGGCCTTTCTCAGGCAGTTCTGGGCGGCCGATTCGCTGCAGCAGATCCGCGTCGCCTTGCTCCGGCAGCCGCGCGACCACGCTTTCGCCGAACTGGCACACGATGCGCTGGAAGCGGCCAGCGACAGCGAGAAGCACGGCATGCACAAGCTGGCGGCCGCAGGCGGGCTGGGCGAATTTCTTACCCGGCTGCTGCGAAACGGCATCGACCAGGAAGCCACACGCGTCGAACACGGCCTGACCATCCTCGCTTCGGCCGGGTCGGCCGCGCCCTACATCGGCTTGTTCGGGACCGTTTGGGGGATCTATCACGCGCTGGTCAATATCGGCCTGTCGGGGCAGGGCACGCTCGACAAGGTCTCCGGACCGGTGGGCGAGGCCCTCATCATGACGGCGATGGGCCTGGCGGTGGCGATCCCCGCCGTGCTTGCCTTCAATGCCTTCAACCGCCGGAACCGGGTGTGGCTCGCCAGGCTGGACGCGTTCGCGCATGACCTGTACGCCATCATCACGGTGGGCGAAAAGGCCAACAGTTCTGCCGGCGAGCCGCGTCCGCTGCAAATCGTGAAGGAGGCCTGAGTCGTGGCAATGGGAAGCTTTGACCCGCGCCGGGGCCAGGGGCCCATGGCGGACATCAACGTGGTGCCGCTGGTCGATGTGATGCTGGTTCTGCTGGTGATTTTCATCATCACCACGCCGCTGCTCACCAACGCGGTCAAGATCGATCTGCCCAGGGCAAGCAGCGCGCCCAACGTCACGAAGTCGGAGCACATCGAGCTCGGCATCCGTGAAAACGGCGACCTCTACTGGAACGGAGAGAAGGTCACGATGGACCAGTTCGCCCCCCGTTTTGCCGCCGCCGCAAAGACGCAGCCGCAGCCCGAACTGCACATCCGCGCCGACCGGCATGCCGAATATGAGCCGGTTGCGAAAGTCATGTCGCTGGCCGCCCGGTCAGGCCTCACCCGCATCGGATTCGTGACCGAACCCGACCGGGACTGACCACTCCCGGCGTCATCCGGGCGGGTGCCTGCATCCATGCCCTTGGCAGGGGGCCGTGCATTTTATCCGCTCATTCACAAGTCTAGCGATGGCATTTTCCGGCCAGCCGCAGCCATGCCCGTTGCATGAAGGAATGCCACAAAACCGGAGATTCCGCACTCGGTAATTTCCCTTGGTGGATACCGGGTTCGTACGCAAATCGACAGTAATCCTCCCAATTTACACGCCATGTCCGTGCCCCTGTAATAGGGGCCGGCGTCTTTATCCAGCAGGGATGAAGCGCAAGTTTTCATTCTATTTAGGAGCGCTTCATGAACAAACCGTGCATCCTCCCGGCTGTCCTGGGAACTCTTCTGGCAGCCTGTGCCGTGCCTGCAAGTGCCGATCCGCTTGGCCTGGACGTCAGCCTTGGCCTCACGAATGTCCGGCCATTCGTCAAATCCCCCGTCGTCGGAGCGGATGCCACCAACGAGTGGGTGCCGATTGCGAACTTCACGTATTACCTGAATGACAACTTTGCCCTGAACACGGCTGCCGGCGTTACCCGGCACGAATTCAGCAATGCCGGCGGTGTCCTGGGCAAGGCCACCATGGCCCCGTTTCACCTGATGGCCCAGTATCACTTCATGCCGAAGGCGGATTTCCGCCCCTATGTGGGGGTGGGTATCCACCATACCGTGTTCTTCAACAAGAGCGGTCCGGCGTTCGATGGCCTGGATCGTTTCAAGGCGGATACCGGTGCCGTTCTGCAGGCGGGATTCAGCTACACGGTGAGCAAGGATTATTTCGTCAATTTCGATGTCAAGAAGTTCTATCTTGAAACGAATGTGACCCCCCAGGGCGGGGCGAAGCTTGAGACGATCACGCTCAATCCCGTGCTGATCGGCCTGGCAGTCGGCAAGCAGTTCTGATGCCTGAGGACGCCACCATTCGCTAGGAGAACGAGCCCCAAGAAGCGTCTTTCCGACAATGGCATTGAAAAAAAACGCCGGGTATCCCGGCGTTTTTCTTGTTCGGAGCAGGAAGAAACAGGGCATGGGCCAGACATTCCACGGCAGGCCGTCTGGCCAGGAAAAAACGGGATTTCCAGGTAGTTCTACGTGCATGCTGCCGTGTCGATACGGATTAACCGCGGGCCGGACATTGCGTATAAATCCGAATGTATCCGGCGGAATGTCTTCATGCGAGGGGGGGCCTGCGGCGCCTGGATCAGGGCAGGGGCGTCATGCCCCGATACGTCGATGAATCAAGGAGCTCAACATGTTGAAAGCAGCACTGGAAAGAGATAGTCAGAATCGTCCGTTCGAGAAGAGCATCAAGCAGTTTGGCGAGATCATCATGGCCGAACCCGCACTTCTCGCGAAACTGGATCAGGCTCGCGATGCGGACAGCTTTATTGCCATGTACTGCAAGCTGGCTGCGGAAAGGGACATCCATTTTTCTCCTTCCGACATGCGTATCGCCGTTCAGGAACAGAAACAGGGCAGCAACTGGGTGATCCCCAAACCTGTACTCAATATCGTGCGTGAAATTTTCTAGGGAAGGATGGACCAATGGATGAGATCAAGACAAGTAGCGGCCGCGTCGTAGGCAGCTGGAACGGCGAGCGTGCCCGCGATCTGATGGCCGAGATTGCCCGCATCAAGAAGATGCTGATCCAGGAGAAGTCACCTGAATCTCTGGACTCCCGCTCGATGCCTCACCGCGAGCAGTTGCATCAGGACCTGCTCGAGTTCAGGGCCTATCATTTGTGGGGCTGTGACAAGCATGGCGAGTGCCTGGTGGGTACCGGTGCCAATCGCATCGAGAGCGTGGACAAGGTGCTTTCGTTCTCGCTGATCGACCACCACTGAGCACATTCCTCTGCATGCCCCGTGCCGGCGCTGCCCGAATTTGCGGACGCAACGGTACGGGGTTCATTGCAGCAGGGAGTTACACGCTGTATGTTTGTCCAGTCGGTCGTTGAAAGGGTCGCAGATATGCGCCGTCATGAATTGTCCGCCCTGTTGCTCAAGGTGGAGGAAATCGCCAAGGAAGTCGTGGCGCCGAACGTGGAGCGTACGGACCGCGACGCGCGCTGGCCCGAACAGGGCATCCGGGCGCTGCAGCGCGAGGGACTGGGTGGGGTGGTCGTCCCGACGGCCTACGGCGGAATGGGGCACGGACTCATGGCGCTGGTCCGGGTATGCGAGACGCTGGGCCGGGAGTGTGCCTCCACCGCGATCTGCTACGGCATGCATTGCGTCGGCGCCTCGGTGGTCTCGGCGAATGCGACGCCGGATCAGCAGGCACGGTTCCTGGCGCCGATCTGCGAGGGACGCCACATCACGACGCTGTCGCTGAGCGAGGCCGGTACCGGCGCCCATTTCTATCTGCCGCAAACCACGCTGGAGGCGGTGTCTCCCGATGAGTTCAGCGTGACGGGCAGCAAGACCTTCGTCACCAATGGCGGCCATGCCGATTCCTACGTGGTGTCGGCGGTGGCGGCCTCGCCCGATGCGCCGATCGGACAGTTCTCCTGCGTGGTCGTGCCCGGCGATTCCGCGGGCGTCCGCTGGGGGGCCGAGTGGGACGGCCTGGGCATGCGCGGCAACTCCTCGCGCACCATGGAATTGCAGGGAGTGCGTGTGCCGCGCAGCAACCTGCTGGGCAAGGAAGGCGACCAGATCTGGTACATCTTCAACGTGGTCACGCCGTATTTCCTGATGGCCATGGCCGGCACCTTCCTGGGCGTCGCCAGCACCGCGCTGGACGAGGCCCGCAAGCATCTGATCCGGCGCTACCACACTCACACCGGCTCCAACCTGGCGCAGGCCTCGGTATTGCAGCATCGCCTCGGCACGCTGTGGGCGACGCTGGAGCGCACGCGCCAGTTGACCTATCATGCCGCCGCCAGTTTCGATGCCGGCGAGCCGGATGCGCTGACGGCGATCATGGCGGCCAAGGTGGAAGTTGCCGATTGCGCGGTCACCGTGGTCAACGAAGCCATGACCCTGAGCGGCGGAATCGGCTATCGCAACGGCTCGCGCCTGCATCGTCTGTTGCGCGACGCCCGCGCGGCCCACCTGATGTCGCCCACGACCGATATCCTGCGTGTCTGGATCGGCCGCGCCCTGCTTGGCCAGCCCCTGTTGTCGGATTGAGCACATGGCCCTTGCCCATTCGGAGCTTGGTGGGGTCCTGCATCTGGTCGGCGTGGCACCGGCCGTCAACACCTTGTTGCGAAACGCGCTGGAACCTGGCGTGACGGTCGAGGCGCTGGACAGCCAGGAGCGGCTCTACCAGCGATTCCAGGACGGCCACCAGTCAGCCGATACCGTGCTGCTTGGGATGGACATCGAAGAACCGGTGCGGATCGCCCAGCGCATCCACACCTACGACCAGCATGTTCCCATCCTGATCCTGACGCCGCCCGCGCGTTGCGACCAGTTGAAGCGCACGCTGATGTTCAGTCCTTTCCTGGGCAACGAGGTGGTGCCATGGTCCACGGTCGAGGTGGACGAACTGCCGTCCGCAATCCGCGACGCCGTGAATCGGCGGCGGCAGCGCATGCGTTACCTGAATACGATTTCGCGCGCACAGATCCGTCTGGAGAAGCTTCCGCTGCTGCAGCCTGAGGCGACCTATTACCTCGACCAGTTGCTCGATCACGCCCCGATCGGGGTGCTGACGGTCGACCTGAATGGCGCCATCCTGACCATCAACCGGCAGGCCCAGAGCACCCTGGGGGTCAGCGAACGAAGTGCGCTGGGGCGTCCCCTTGAGGAGCATTTCCCGCTGCGCGAGCAGGGACGCCTGCAAGGCTTGCTCGAACATGGACTGAAGAGCGTGGAAAGGCACAAACCGGAAATCTTCGAGGTCGATATTCCGGGCGAATCTGGCCGCTTTCTGGAAGTCACCCCGGCCCCCCTGGTCTATCGTACCGGCCAGCGCGGCGCCATGCTGATCCTGCAGGACGTGACCGACCGTGTGGCGGCGGAACGCGAACGGCAGCGCGCGGAAGACGACCTGCGTTATCACGCCACGGTTCTGCGCTCGTTTCATGAAATCAGTTCCAACCGGGAACTCAGCCTGGAAGAGAAGCTGCACCGGCTTCTGAAGCTGGGCTGCGAACAGTTCGGCCTGCCGATCGCGATCCTGTCGCGCATCGACGGCGAGTGCTTCCAGATTCTGGATTCAGTCAGCGATCATCCGGCGTACCAGACGGGAACGAGCAAGGAGCTCGACCAGACCTACTGCAGCTCAACGGTCTTCACCAACGAGCCCGTGGCCTTCGAGCATGCCGGCCTCACCGAGTGGCGCAATCACCCGAGCTATCTCGAAAGCGGCATGGAGGCCTACATCGGCGTACGCATCGTGGTCGATGGCGGCGTCTACGGAACCCTCTGCTTTGCCAGCCCCGCCCCGCGCCCTGCATCGTTCAGCTCTGCAGACATGGAAGTCCTCAAGCTGATGTCGCAATGGGTGGGCAACGAATTGCAGCGCGAACGGGCCGAGGCCTACATGCGCAAGCTGTCTGGTGCGCTGGAGCAGGCCGTCGACTCGGTGATGATCACGGACCGCGACCGGTACATCGAGTATGTCAATCCGGCTTTCGAGCGCCTGACCGGCTACGCCAAGGAGGACGTGATCGGCCACAAGACCTATTTCCTGCGTTCGGGCGTCCACGACGATGTGTTCTACCGGGACCTGTGGGACATCATCGGGAACGGCGGCGTCTATCGCGGCGTCATGGTCAATCGCAAGAAGGACGGCAGCATTTTCCACGAGCAGAAGACCATCTCGCCGCTCAAGGACATGCAGGGCCGGATCACGCACTTCATCTCGACCGGCCACGACATCACCGACCTGGTGAAGGCCGAGGAACTCGATCGTCAGCACAAGGCGGAGCTGGCGCACGTCGGCCGCCTGAGCATCCTGGGGGAAATGACCTCCGGCCTGGCGCATGAGCTGAACCAGCCCCTGTGCGCCATCACCACCTACGCGCAGACATGCCTGCGCATCATCCAGTCCGGAGACTGCAAGCCGGACGATGTGCGCTACGGCCTCGAGCAGGTGGTGAAGCAGGCCGAACTCGGCGGCGCGATCTTCCGCCGCCTGCGCAATTTCGCGCGCAAGGGCGACCTGCGCCAGCAGCGTATCGACCTGCGCGAGGTGATCCTGGAAGTCGTCAGTTTCGTGCGCGCCGAAATGCAGCAGAACCAGGTGCAGCTGCAACTGGATATTCCCAGCGACTTGCCGGCCGTGATGGCCGACCCGATCCAGATCGAACAGGTCCTGCTCAACCTCGTCCGCAACAGCATGGATGCGCTGTCCGACGTGGACGCCGGGCAGCGTCAGATCGCCATCAAGGCAGCTCTCCACGAGCAACATTCGGTCAAGGTGTGCATCAGCGACAGCGGCTGCGGCTGCCCACAGGAAGTGGCAGATCGGCTGTTTGAACCTTTCTTCACCACCAAGGCAACCGGCCTCGGAATCGGCCTGGGCATCAGCCAGAGCATCATCGATGCGCATGGCGGGCGTCTCTGGCTGGAAGAGGGGGGCGCGCAGGGGGCCACGTTCTGCTTCGCTCTGCCAGGTTCCGGAGACACCTGACATGAAGAATCCCCAGCCCGTCAGGGCAACCGTCTTTATCGTCGACGACAACCCGGCCGTCCGCGATGCCGTCCGCTGGCTGGTCGAGCAGGTCGGCCTCAATGCACGAACCTTCGCCTCGGCGCGCGAATTCCTGGCGGCCTACCAGCCCGGCATGCGCGGCTGCCTGGTGCTGGATATCCGCATGCCCGGCATGAGCGGCATCGAACTCCAGGAAATGCTGTTCCGCGAGCATGCGCACCTTCCGGTCATCATCGTCACCGGCCACGGCGATGTCCCCATCACGGTGCGCGCCATGAAGACAGGTGCCTTCGAATTCCTGCAGAAGCCCTTCAATGACCAGGTCCTGATCGATGCCATCCAGGCGGCACTGGACAAGTACGGTCTCATCTGGGAGCAGGAAGACAGGCGCAGCGCGGCCAGCCGGAGCCTGGCCGCGCTGACGCGGCGCGAACGCGAGGTCCTCGAACTGCTGCGGCGGGGCAAGCCCAACAAGGTGATTGCCGCCGAGCTGGACTTGTCCGTGCGCACGGTGGAAGGGCACCGCGCCAATATCACGGAGAAGATGGGCGTCAAATCCCTTGGCCAGCTGATCGAGCTGCTGCTCAAGTCCGATCCAGACAATCCGTCCAGCTGAATTCCGTAAGCTCGCGTGCCGTCGTCGGATGGACGCCGTGCGCGACATCCTGCCCGACATGTCCGCAGCCATTTTCGTGACGCCCCCGCGCAGCAAAAAAATCGCCAGGATCCACGTATTTACACGTATCCAACCGTATTTTTCCGGGTTACTCCAGGCGTATGCAGCCGGTATAAATCGCCTCAGATAGTGAGTTTGCGATCCGGTCTTCCCCTCCCTCGCAGGCCGGTTCGACGGACTCACTGTCACCACCAAGTCCACAAAACGAGGCATACAAAAGGAGTCACATCATGCGCAGTCTCATATTCGGTCATCTCGTCTATATGTATACGCCACTAGGCATCCTGGCCACCCTTGCCGGGATCCTGCTTGGCGGGCCCTGGGTGTGGGTCGGTATCGGCATCTTTGGTTTCAATATCGCCATGGATACCCTTACTTCCGGCATTCACAGCAAGGGTGCGGCAGTCAACAAGAAAGGGGAGCCTGTCGGATCGCCCGCCATCCTCAACCTGATGATGTACGCCCAGCTGTTCAGTTTCATCGCGCTTCAAATCGCAGTGGTCTGGCGCATTTACCAGTATGTGGCCGGCGTACCCATCGAAACCATGATGTGGAACGGCTATTCCTACCAGAACGGAATAACCGGTCTCGAGCTGGTTGCCGTCGTGGTGGGGGCCGGCATGCATCAGGGCCTGGGCATCATGTTTGGCCATGAACTCGCTCACACCAAGGGATTCAGCTTCACGATCTCCCGCATGATGATGGGTCTGTCCGGTGCCGCCGCGTTCTGCTATGCCCACGTCTACAACCATCACCTTGAACTGGGGCGCGCCTGGCTGGGCCCCGAGGGCAACAAGATCATGGACGACACGGATCCGGCAACCGCTCCGCGCGGCCGCAGCCTCTACAAGCACTGGGTGATCTCGACGATCGGTCAGTCCCTGTTTGGCTACCGCACCGAGCAGCGCCGCCTGAAGCGCATGAACAAGTCCTTCCTGTCCTTTTCGAACCGCTGGATCCAGGGCTACATGCTGAGCATTCCCACCATCGCGCTGTTCGCCGGTGTCGGCTACATGGCGGGAGGCATGGACGGCCTGTTGCTGGGTCTGGGCTGCATGGCCGTGATCTGGGTGATTTCCACCTTCGAACTTGAAGCGCTCAACTATATGGAGCACTACGGCCTGATCCGCGTGAAGGGCCAACCGATCGAGTACCGTCATTCGTGGGACAACGACAACGCATTCACCAGCTGGGCGTTCATCGAGATCGGTCGCCAGGCCGATCACCACGACCGTGGCGAAACCCACTTCTGGGAACTCACCAGCGTGGGCCAGCCGTCGTCGCCCGCAGGTGCGCCCAACGCGCGCATCGGCTACTACACCGAGTTCGTGTTGGCACTGGTTCCGCCGCTGTGGCACGCGATATACAAGAAGAAGCTGGCGATCTGGGATCGCGATTTCGCATCGCCTGAAGAGCGCAGGATTGCCACGGAGATCAACCGCAAGGTCGGCTACGAGGTCAATCCTGAGGCCATCAGCGGCCAGCGCCTGGAAGTCAGCTACGCCCTTTGATCAAGCGTGCCGGCCACAGGGGTGGCCGGCGAAATGAGCACGACCACGCGGCAGTCCGCCGCCATGAGGAGATTGAAATGAACGCAGAAGCCACACTTTACGAACGTCTTGGCAAGCGCCCCGGTATCGAGGCGATCGCTACCGACATATTCGCCAACCACGTCAAGAACCCTATCGTCAAAACGCGCTACGCAAAAAGCGATCCGGCCGAGGTGATCCGCCTGGTGACCGAGATGTGCTGTGCCGGATTCGGCGGTCCCGAGACCTATACCGGCAGGGACATGATCACGGCGCACACCGGCATGAACATCAACGAGGCCGAGTTCATCGCGGTATGCGACGACGTTCTGGACGCGCTCGACAAAAATAATGTGGGCAAGCGCGAGAAGGACGAAGTTCTCTGCATTCTGTATTCCTTGAAGAAAGAGATCGTCCATCTGTAATCGCGCGGGGTGCCGGCCGACGGCACCCCGTTGCTTCGCACAAGGAGTTACATCGTGTTTGGATTTTTTGCCCGCAAGGGCCCGCATCGGGCCCGCATCACATCCAGCGGCGACACCATCGAGGTCGCTGCCGACGACAATCTGCTCAAGGCGGCATTGAACCAGGGGCTGGCCTGGCCGCACAATTGCCGGGTCGGCAGCTGCGGGCAGTGCCGGTGCCGTCTGGTGAGCGGCAAGATCAAGCCGCTCAACGATTTCAGCTACGTCCTCACCGGCGAGGAAATGGACGCAGGCATGATCCTGGCCTGCCAGAGCAGATTGCGCAGCGACGTCGAGATCGAAGTCGCCCTGGACAGGCCGGCAGTCGAGCTGTCGCAACCGAAAAGCGTGGGCGGCGTGATTGCCAGTGCACGGCGACTGACCCACGATATCCTGGAAGTACGCGTCCGCCTTGATGAGGCGATGCCTGCCTACCTGGCGGGACAGTATGCCGAACTGACGGTGCCGGGGCTGATCGAGAAGCCGCGTTCCTATTCCTTCGCAAGCGCACCGGAGAATGAAGAGTCTGGCCATGTCAGCTTCTTCATCCGGCATGTGCCCGATGGCGAGATGACCGGCTGGCTGCATGCAGCCAACCAGGAGGGCCAGCGCGTCAACGTTGCAGGACCCTACGGCTCATTCTGGCTGCGCGAGTCCGAGGCGCCGATACTGTGCGTTGCAGGCGGCAGCGGCATGGCACCGATCAAGGCCCTGCTGGAACAGATGTCGAGCCAGGGCTTTCAGCGCAAGGTCACTTATGTGTTCGGTGCACGCACGCGCGACGATCTGTATTGCCTGGACGAGATGAAGGCGATCAAGGCACGCGGCAACGGCCACTTCAATTTCATTCCGGTGCTGTCGCGCGAACCGGAAGGCAGCGACTGGGACGGCCTGCGTGGCCACTGCACCGATATCCTCTCGCCCGACGCGTTCGACCTCCCCAACAGCCATGCCTATCTGTGCGGGCCGCCGGCCATGATCGACACCGCGGTCGAATGCCTGAACCGCGCGGGTGTGAAGCCGGAGCACATCTTCTACGACAAGTTCATCGATGCGTCGCACATGCAGGGGGGACGAACCTAGCCGGCAGGGCGGGCGCGGCGGCATGCAATCCAGCCGGGGGCGAACCTCCGCGGGCGTTACGAAGTGTCATTGCTTTGTGCTGGCAGGGTGACATGCCGGAAGTTTCCCCGGCCTTTGGCGGCAGGCCGGAAGCCCCGTGCCGCCTGGCCTGGCGGCAGAACGCATCCAGGTGGTTCGGAACTTGCTTGTATATCAGGAATAAGGTTGTGGGCTGCGTTTTCCTGTCCCGACTGTCCCGTTCCGAACGGAGCAATGCATGCAATTTATCGCCCATCCTCCTGCCTGGGCATTACTGATTGCCGTTCTCACCCTGATGGGACTGGTGCTCTATGTCACCCGTCTCAATCTGCATTTGAGCCATTCCAAGCGTGTACTGGAAATGGAAATCGGTGAGCGGCGGCGGGCGGAGGAAAAGCTGGCAGACAACGAAAACCGGCTGCGCCAGATCATTGCGTCCGAGCCCGAATGCGTGAAGCTGCAAACCCTGGACGGCATCCTGCTGGAAGTCAATCCTGCCGGGCTGAGACTGATGGAGGCCAGTGAGCCCGGAGAGATCATCGGGACCTCGGTGTACAACATCATCGCGCCGGAATTCCGCGACGAATACCGTGCGCTTTCCACGCGCGTGTTTGCCGGTGAATCGGGCGTCATGGAATTTCAGATCATCAGCCTGAAGGGGCGCCGCCGCTGGATGGAAACCCATGTCGTCCCCTTGCGCGATGGCCGGAACAGGGTCATTGCCCTGCTCGGCATTACGCGTGACATCACCGCGCGCAAGCATGCCGAAGAGGAGGTTCGCCTGCATTATCGCGAACTGGCCCATGCGTCCCGGGTGAATACCATGGGCGAGATGGCCTCCGGCCTGGCGCACGAACTGAACCAGCCCCTTGCGGCCATTGCCAATTATTCACGTGGGTGCCTGCGCCGCATCCGCTCGGGTGCGGGCACGGTGGACGATCTTACCCGCGCCATCGAGCAGGTCTGCAATCAGGCGGACCGAGCCGCCGACATCATCAGGAGCCTGCGGCGCTTCGTAAACAAGGAGGAGAGTCCTCGCCAGCCGCAGGAGCTTCAGGCCATCGTGAGCGAAGCCATGCTGATAGCCGGGCCGGAGGCACACACGCACCAGGTCGATGTCAGGCTGAAACTGATGCCGGACATGCCGCCGGTGCTGGGGCATGCCATCCAGATCGAGCAGGTGGTCCTGAATCTCATACGCAATGCGGTCGAGGCCATGGATGAAATGCCGCCCTTGCTGCGTTGCCTCGAACTGCGCACGTTCATGGAAGCGGGCGTGGCCGTGGTGGAAGTGCGTGATTCAGGCCCCGGCCTGCCGCGCGAGACGCTGACCCGCATCTTCGATCCATTCTTCACCACCAAGACGTCCGGCATGGGGATGGGCCTGCCGATCTGTCGATCGATCGTGGAAGCGCACGGTGGAACCCTGACGGCCTTCCCTAACCCGAAGGGCTGTGGCCTGACCGTCCGTTTCACGCTGCACCTGGCAATGGAGGAAGCAGATCTTGAATAAGCAGCAAACCGTATTCGTGCTGGATGACGACCAGGCTGCCCGCGAGTCACTGCGCTGGCTGCTGGAGTCGGTCGGTCATCACGTGAATTGTTATGCCTCGGCGCTGGAGTTCCTGGAGCGCTACGACGGCAGCGTGCCGGGGTGCCTGGTCCTGGATGTGCGCATGCCCGGCATGAGCGGGCTGGAAGTGCAACATCATCTGCTCGAACGCGGCTGGTGCCTGCCGGTGATCGTCGTCACGGGACACGGTGACGTGCCGATGGCGGTACGCGCGATGAAATCGGGGGCCGTGGATTTCCTGCAGAAACCCTATAACGACCAGACCCTGCTGGATCGCATCCAGCAGGCGCTCGACCTCTGCAGCCAGCGCCGCCAGAGCCACGACGAACTGGCCATGATCCGCGCCAGCTATGAGCATCTGACCCAGCGGGAACGGGAAGTGGCTGCCCTGGTGGTGGCAGGCAAGGCGAACAAGGTCATCGCCATCGAACTGGGGCTTAGCCCGAAGACCATTGAAGTGCACCGTGCCAACGTCATGTCCAAGATGCAGGCGCATTCCCTGTCCGAGCTGGTGCAGATGTACATGCGGCTGGAAGTGGAGACGGTCGATTCCGGCCTCGTCTTCGCCGAGAAGGCAAGAGTTGACCGGGCTGCGGGATCATACGCTCGGGACAATCCATGAAATCGGGAATTCCGCCGGATGCCCGAGGCCTTCTTTAGAGCTTCTGACCCAGGCCCATATTGAACGTATCCCAGCCTTTGCCGGCGGTGGTGTTCGAAGCGCTATCCGTATTCGGCGTGGCCACGATGGGATCGCCCGAACCGGAGTTGAACGTATCCCATCCCTTGCCGGGCGCGGAAATGGCCTGAGTGGATGCCAGCATGCTCGCTGCTGCAATAAAAGAACTGAAAAGAACGGCGGATCTGGATATTTTCATGAATGACTCCTGAATTGTTAATCGTGATGACTCGAATGACATGAAAAATATGGTTCTGAATGTATGAAGTGAGCTGTGCGCGAGAACGGATTCCCGACGCCTTGCGTCAATCCTTCTGCATGCCGTGATGTGCGTACCGGTGTCGAATGGTTCTGCACGCAAGGGCGGCAATTCGATCCAGGCCGAGCCAAGCCTTGAGTTTTCCCGACATGGCAATAGAACCATCCTTCATGTTTGGCTGGCCCGCCGGGTCGATGTGGTGGTTGCTCATTTGATCCCCGTGTTGAAATGGAAAGGCGTGTGTTCAATTTCAGGGTATCAATGCAGGACATCAGGAGAAATCCGGTTGACTACGTAGCCAACCCCGGTGTTATACCTAGCCGGATCGATGGTTGACGTGTCGCGTCGAGCCGTCTTAAGGCTCAGGCCGGGCATGGGAAGATGTGTGCGTCTCCTGAATTGGAACTGACACAAGCTTGCTGCTCGACATCTCGAGCGGGTTATTTCGGCGTCATCCAAATAATGGCCTGTCCGGAATGGCGAGCGAGTCTGCTGGTGACTAGGGAAAGCCCTACAGGGCCTACCCATTCGTCCGACTTATATGGCTTTCGCTATCAGCCTTTAATGTCGGGACGGTTCCCTGTCCGAGCCGTTCCGATCAGTCAGACCCAGGAGATACTCATGTCGCAAGAGACCGTCAAAGCCGCCCTGATGCAGTCCATCGCAGGGATCCAGAGCAACCCCGGTGCCGCCAAGGTGGTGTTTCGTGCAGAAACCCAGCTGGAAGAAGATGTGCGCTGCAGCGCCAAAGTGCGCGATTTCGCCCCGATCATCGTCGATGAACCGCCCGACCTGGGCGGGGCCGATGCGGCCGCCAACCCGGTCGAGCTGTTGCTGGTTGCCCTCGGCGCATGCCAGGAAATCATGTACAGCGCCTATGCATCGGTCATGGGTGTCACGCTCAACAGCGTCAAGGTGAATCTGCGCGGCTATCTCGATCTGCGCGGCCTGTTCGGGCTGGACCCGAGCATTCCTCCCGGCTATCAGAAAGTCGTTTTCGAAACCCTGCTGGATAGCCCGGCCGATATGGAAACGCTGAAAAAACTGGTGGAAACAGTGGAAAGCCACTGCCCGGTGATGGACACCCTGGTGCGTGCCATCGAGGTCAGCGGCCAGGTCACCATCAACGGCCAGCCGGTGGAGCTTGGAATGGTCGCAGCCTGATCGGAACGTCCTGTCCGGCCGGGTGTCTGGCCGGGCGGGATGCATAGGAGTCAAACATGAGTAAACATATCGCCATAGTCGGCGGCGGTCCTGCGGGGTATGTGGCAGCGTCCCATGCCGCCGCGGAGGGCGCACGCGTGACGCTGATCGACCCGCATCCGCTCGGCGGCACCTGCCTGCACAGGGGCTGCATCCCGACCAAGACCCTGGTGGAAGTCTGCAACCTGCTCGAGAAGATGCGCCGTGCCGAGTCCTATGGCCTGCGCATGTCGGGCACGGTGGAGCCGGACTGGCCCGCGATGCGTGCCAAGGCGGGCCAGGTGATCGACCTTCTCAACACCGGCATCAACAGCCTCATGACGGACCGACGGGTGGTTCATGTGCAAGGCCGTGGCCGCATCCGGGATGGACAGCATGTGGAGGTGGCGGGTCATGGGGTGATCGAGGCCGATGCCGTTCTGGTCTGCACCGGATCCAGCCCGATATTGCCGGAAAGTTTTGTTTCCGACCGCGCGCGCGTGGCGACCAGCGACGATTTGCTGCAATGGGACACCCTGCCGCGATTCCTGCTGATCGTCGGGGATGGCGTGGTCGCGTGCGAATACGCCTTCATCATGAACGCACTGGGCGTGCAGGTCACGCTCGTCGCCATGGGCGAGCGCCCCTTGCCCTTCATCGACAGTGACGTCTCCGCCATCGTCCAGCGCGAAATGCGCCGGCGCGGGATCGAATTCATCAACAAGTGTGCGGTGGAAAGCCTGATGTCCATTCCGGACGGCGTTGTCGCCCTTGCAGGCGAGAAGGCCGTGGCCAGCGCCGAGCGCGTGCTGATCGCGATCGGCCGGCGTCCCAACACGCATGGAATGGGCCTGGAGGAAGCCGGCGTTGCCCTTGGCGTGCGCGGAGAAATCCTGACCGATGACTACATGCGCACCAACCTGAACGGCCTGTATGCCGTGGGCGATGTCAACGGCCGGCTGGCGCTGGCGCATGCCGCCTCGGCCCAGGCACGACTGGCGGTGGACCATGCCCTCGGTGTGGAATGCATGCCCCTGGACGAATCGATCATTCCGTGGGCCGTGTTCACCATGCCCGAGATCGGCAGCGTCGGCATGACCGAGCAGTGCGCAATCGAGAAAGGCCATGCCGTCAGCACAGGACGGTTCGACCTGCGCGGCCTCGGCAAGGCGCAGGCCATGAGCGAACTGACCGGAATGGCCAAGGTGGTGGTTGATCGCGTCAGCGGACGCCTGCTCGGCGTTCATGTCATCGGCGCCCACGCGTCGGACATGGTGCACGAAGCCGCCGTGCTGCTGCGCCAGGGCGCCACCGTCCATGCCATCACCCAGACCGTCCATGCCCACCCCACGCTTTCCGAAGCCATCCACGAAGCGGCGGAAGACGCGCTGGGGCAGGCCGTGCACAAACCGATCAAACGAAAGAAAGCGCAACATGACCACGCACTACCCTGAAGACCGTCTCTATCATCGCGATGCACTCTGGATGAAAAAGCTGGAGGGCGACGAAGCCCTGGTCGGAATCAACCACTATGCCCAGAACAGCCTGGGCGAGGTGGTGTTCCTCGATCTGCCGCGCGTAGGCGCGACGATCCGCTGCGACGACGCTCTGGGTACGGTCGAGTCGCGCAAGGCCGTGTCGGACATGATCGCGCCGGTCGATGGCACCGTGCTGGAGGTCAACCCCCGGCTGCGCAATGAGCCGGCCCTGATCAACAGCGATCCCTACGGAGATGGCTGGGCGCTGCGCATCCGCCTGACCCGGCCGGGCGATACCGGGCACCTGCACGACGCTGCAGCCTATCTCACACTCATGGGCCTGGCCGATTGAGACGGCATGCTCCCGAACCAGGGAACATGCCATGAGCTTCGCCATCCGGGATTGATCGCCCACGCCCGGCGCCCATCGTCGCATGGGATTGCGCCACTGCCGCGTGGGAGTGAGCCAGATTCTGCGAGGGAGCAGCGGAAAATGCCGGCAGGCAGACGGCAAAAAAATGCGGGCCCGTAGGGGCCCGCCAGGAATCAACGGGCAGGAGGAGTTGTAGGAGAGGCCGCCCGTCAAAGTAAAACCGGATCGATCATTCCATCTGCAGGGCTTTCGCGGGGCACGCGGCAACCACCTGGCGTACCTGTTCCTCACTGGCATTCTCGGGCTGTATCACGAACTTGCCGTCTTCCACCTTGAATACCTGCGGCAGCGTCTTGACGCAATTTCCACTGTGGCAGCAGGCCTTTTCATTCCAGACAACTTTCATCGTGCTTTCCTTTCGTTGATTGACCCGTCGAAAATCTTCGCGGACAGCCTGTAAAGGCCATGTCGTTATTCTGCGCGATGGCAGAAAAATTCCTATCCGGAGAACTACCTAGTACAGGCAGGAAATTACCTGTAATCGGCTTCAGGCCTCGGGGTCGTACATGTCATGGCGAATGATGTTGCGGTTGGCGATCAGTTCGTCGATGCCGGGTTCGTCGTTGAGCGCACGCCTGATTGCAAGCCTGGTGGCCTCGTAATTGGTGCGATACAGATCCTTGTGGTCGAGGCTGGGATCGGTCGCGCATCGCGGATCGATCCACACCAGGCTGACGATGCATAGATCGTTGACCTGGTCGCGCGGCAGGATGCCTTCGATCACGCAGTCGAGCACGGCATCCGCGGTGGCCGCCTGGACCGTGCCGCCGAACAGGTCGACGTAGGCCATGCTTTTCATGGTGACCTTGGGCACCATCAGTGTGGCGGGACGCACCTGCTGGTTGCAGGCCCGGATGGCGAACATGCGGGTGTGGCCTGCGGTCTGCCCCATCATGTTGGCGAAGGCATGCCCGACGGGTCCGTCGACCGTGCCGATCAGAATTTCCGGCATGGCGTCGGTGAACTGGCCTTCGCGGGCAAGCACCGTGGCTTCGCCCGATTTGAATACGATCCTGTTGCGGTCCATTTTTTCCTTTCGTTGATTCAGTGCAGTTTGATGGTGGGTTTGTTGGGGGCGTTGATGATGTTGGCGAGGGTGCCGAGCACGGTCTTGAACAGGCCGTTGAGCGCCACCTGGTGCATCTTGTGCAGCGACCAGTAGACCAGGCGCGCCATGGCGCCTTCGATCATGACGCTGCCGCCGGTGAGCGCGCCCATCAGGTTGCCGACGGTGCTGTAGCGGCCAAGGGCGACCAGGGAGCCGTAGTCGCGATAGGTGTATTCGGGCAGGGCTTCGCCGCGCATCCGTTGCTGGATCGATTTCACCAGCAGCGCGGCTTGCTGATGGGCCGCCTGGGCGCGCGGCGGCACGTTGCCACCGGGCATCGGGCAGGCGGCGCAGTCGCCGAAGGCGAAGATGGCGTCGTCGTGCGTGGTTTGCAGGGTGGGACGGACCACCAGCTGGTTGATGCGGTTGCTCTCCAGACCATCGATGCCGGCGAGGAAGTCCGGCGCCTTGATGCCCGCCGACCAGACCATCATGCTGGCCGGGATGACCTTGCCGCTGGCGGTGACCAGGCCGTCGGGGCGCACTTCCACCACCCGTTCGTTGGTGTGCGGTTCGATGCCGAGATCGTTCAGGCGCTGCGTCACGGCGGCGGACAGGCGCGGCGGCAGGCCGGAGAGGATGCGCTCGCCGGCTTCGACGATGAGCAGGCGGACGTGCTTGTCCGGGTCGATCTTTTCCAGGCCGTAGGCGGAGAGCTGGCGCATGGTGCCGTGCAGTTCGGCGGCGAGTTCGACGCCGGTGGCGCCGCCACCGACGATGGCGACGGTGAGCTGGCCGGGGGCGACCGGCGCTTCCTGGGTATGGGCGCGCAGGCAGGCGTTGATCAGGCGGCGGTGGAACTCGCGCGCTTCCTCTGGCGTATCCAGCATCAGGCAGTGTTGCTGGACGCCGGGCACGCCGAAGTCGTTGGCCTGGCTGCCGATGGCGATGACCAGGGTGTCGTAGGGAAAGCTGCGCCGCGGCACGATCTCGACTCCGGCATCGTCCAGTGTGGGCGCGACATGGACCAGCCGGCTGGCGCGGTCGAGACCGTCCATGCGACCGAGCCGGTAGCGGAAGTGATGCCAGTGCGCCTGGGCCAGGTACTCGAGCTGATCCGCATGGGAATTCAGGCTTCCGGCGGCCACTTCGTAAAGCAGGGGTTTCCAGATGTGGGTTCGGGCGCAGTCGATCAGGGTGATATGGGCCGTCCCGCGCTTCCCGTACGTGTCGCCCAGACGGGTAGCGAGTTCAAGCCCCCCAGCCCCGCCGCCAACGATTACGATTCGATGCGGTTGCAGAGTCTTTGACAAGATGAAACTTTATATAGGGTTGGGGTGTGACGAAACGAAAGACAAGACTTAGGGAAGATCCTGGATTTTGTCCATGTAACTATCCATGGGATCTTGTTTCAGTACGGGCAACGTCACGGGTGCACTGCGCGCATCGGCGATCAGGGCGTCAACGTTGTCTCCGGTTAGGGTCTTCATGAAAGCGACGAGTGCGGCCTTTTCGTCCTTGCTCAGATTAAGAGGCTGCAGCAGAGGGTCCTTGTTTTCGTTATCGATGCCACCCTTGTCGTAGAACTCCACCACATCCTCGAGCGTGGCCAGTGAACCGTCGTGCATATAGGGCTTGGTGAGTGCGATGTTGCGGAGTATGGGGGTCTTGTAAGACCAGCGATCCTTGGGATCGTTGGTGACTTCATACCGGCCGACGTCTGCTTGCGGGGGCTCAAAAACCTTGAGCAGGCTGCCTTTGACCTGCACGAATACTCCCGGAGCAAGTTGCACCCTGTAGTTGGCTCGCTCCGGGTGCATGCTGCGTTCCCAGCCTAAACCGGTGTTATGGAATTTGTGATCTGTAAACAGGGCACTTTTTTCGCCTATCTGGTGGCAACTGACGCAACGCCCTTTGCCCATGAATACCTGGAATCCTGTTTGCTCGAAGGGATTGAGCGCATCCTTCTGGCCGCCGTAGTACCAGCGGTCGAAACGGGAATTGCCGGAAACGATGGTGCGCTCGTAGCTGGCTAGGGCCTGGCCGAGGCGTTCGGCGTTGGCCGGTCCGTTGAAGGCTGCCTCAAACAGGCCCTTGTATTCGGGAAGCTGGTGTATCTTCTCAAGAACATAGCCGACAGACGGCATATGCATTTCATTCTTGTTCAGAAGTGGTCCCCAAATCTGGTCCTCGAGATACGGCTCACGGCCCTCGTGGAAGAATGAGCGGTTGTAGCCGACATTGAACATGGTGGGAGAGTTTCTCCGCAGGCTGCGCCCCTCGAGCCCAATGGCCATTCCAAGGTCGTGAGAGGTGAAGCCCTGTTCAGGTACGTGGCACATGGCGCAGGACATGGTGTTGTTGTGCGACAAACGCCGGTCCATGAACAAACGCCGCCCGAGGTCAATTTTTTCCTTGGTCAGGGGGTTGTCGGCGGGAATCGACATGGGCGGCAGCCCGAGCGGAGGGGTGATCGTGACCGGCGTTCCGAGCGCATAGGCGCAGGACAGGTACGCAATGCCAAGCATGCCTGCAATACCAATCGATATCGAATTTCCCATGATCAGTTGGATTTTCCGTCGAGTGTGAAACCGTGCTCCATGAGGAGGGTGACAATGTCGTTGTAAACCATGTCGGGTTTGAGATAGGCCGTCGTATAAATTTCGCGCACCTCATGATTCTGGTCGATGAGAAAAACCTTAAGGACATGATTCAGTGTTCCCAGAGGTTTCTGGGTCACAGGGTCCAGGTCCAGGGACACGTCTTGCCCGTAGTCATCCAGGATGGGGATCAAATCATTGTATGAGGCCGTCGTGAGGAAGTCCCATTCCACGCCCTTTCTGGATTGCGCGTTATCGCCGGCATACAGCTTCAGTATCTCGGGGGTATCCCGTTTGGGGTCAAACGACAGGCTGACCAGACGGACCTTGTCGCGGAATCTCGCCTCGTGTTCCAGGCGGCTCTTCAGGTTATGAAAAATCACATAGGCAAAGGGGCAGCCATCGGGGTCGGAGCAGTGTGAATAGATAAAGGAAAGCAGCGTGACCTTGCCGCCGGTAAACTCGGAAAGCCGTCTGTTCCGTCCTTCCGTATCCAGAACCCGACCATCCGGCGCATTCATGATGTTGAAGAGTTCGTAGCTGCCCGGCTTGGGCGGTACGACTTCCTGGTTGATGGGAGGGGCAGGATCGATAGCCTTTGGGCCGGATGAGGGAGGTGCCGCAGAGGCGATATCCATCAAAAACAAGACCGGGAGCAGGAACAATAAAAAGCCCCCCCCGAGGGGGGGGCGATCAGCCTTGAAAAGCCAGTTACGAAGAATCAGCATCAATTACTCTGCAACCGAATTGCGGGCCACGTTAAGCTGGCTCGGGCCTTCTGCCAGGGAGCTGAGCGGTTGCAGCGTCTTCAGATCACGGGCCTGGAACTTCATGTGGTGGGCGCGTCCCAGCTTCTCCTTGTAGAAGTCGATCGAGAAAGCCAGTTTCAACTCTTTCCCGTTCCAGTTGTACGCCTTCAGGAACTGCTCGTCGTCCTTGCCCGTCTTGTCCCAATGGCTCAGCAGCGAGGTCGTGAAATACACACGCTTGCCATCGTAGCTTTGGGAGACCATGTTGACCTGGGAGCCGATCTTCTTCGTATAGACCTGTTTCGGATGCATGGGGTCCTTGAAATCCCAGTAGCGAGTGGTGCCGTCCATGAACGTATTGATCCACAGACCCTTTCCATCAGCGGTCATGGAGATGTCCACCGGCAGAGGAATGTCGGCCGGATTGCCGATGGTGCCCACATCGTGCGCCTGCCACTCGCCCTTGTCATCCTTCTTGTAGACCCAGATCTTGGAGGTCAGGGCGGTCGTGGTCACGGCAAAGTCGTCACCCTTGCCCCAGCTCCAGCGGGCTTCAAGTGGTGCACCGGGCGTGCTGAAGATTTTTAGGGGTTTCATCGACTTGAAATCCCACATGACGGAGGTGTTGCCAAAGTTCTTCATGGCCTCCGGGTCTTTCACCATCTTGCCAAGGTCCATCATGTAGTTGTTCCAGCCGGTGAAGGACGTGGACAGCATGACGTTCTCTTTGGGGTTGATGGCAACATCGTAGTCATAACCGTCACCCTTGACGCCACCGATTTCGGTGGTGGGGATGGGGATGGTCTTAACAAACTCGCCCTTGTTGTTGTAAATCACGTTGGCGGTGACGCCGCTGTGGTCCTTGTTGTTGGAGAGACCCGTGATGACCATGCGGCCAGGAATGGCGTAGAAGGTATGCGGTCCCACGATGCCGCCGGACTTCTCGACGAAGTCCTTGACGACCTTGATCAGCTTGGGCTTGGCCGGATTGGTGGCGATGTCGAAGATGAAGATATGGCTGCTGTCCAGGCCGCCTGCCCACAGTTCACGACGGTCGTCCGTCAGGCCAACGTGGTGCGCTTCGTTACGTCCGCCAACGGACAGTTTGGCAATGACCTTGCCGTAGGTCTTCGACTTCGGGTTCACATCCACCGTTACCAGCTTGTCGGATCCATCGCCAACGCCCTCAACCCCCAGGGTCCAGACGTAAACATAATCCTCCTGGCCCTTGATCAAGGGGGTAAAGGGCGAGCAGCTGGTCTCGTCCGCCAGGCTGACCGACGGCAGGGCAGTAACCCCTGCTGCAACAGCGACAGTCAAAGCCGCCGCCAGGATTTTTACGGAAAACAAGTTGTTACGTTTAAGCATATCAGTCTCCTTCTCTTCTAAATTGACAAACTGGCGCAACGCTCCCTAATAAATCTAGCTGATGGCTGTCTGGCTAGAGCAAAGTTAGCGACTTATAGAAAGCAAACCTCGTGCCATAAATGCTTTTTCATATAAATCATCATGTTCCTGGCGTGGTTTAGGGTTAACCCTTAACCAGATTGCATCCGAACCGCTCGGAGCAGTGTGACAATTTGTCTCAGCCCCAGGCCACATATCCGGAGCGTTCGCGCATGACACTCTGTCACTGCGCTGACGCGTCCCGGACGGGATTGCCGCGTCCTGCGATTGATTAAGCGCTTGTTTATGAATGCGCTTGCCCATGGATCTCGCCCTGGAAAACCGATTGGCACGCGAATTGCTGCAAGCGGTCAACATCCCCAATGGTTTTCTTGATTGCTGCAGAGGATTTATGTCCAGTTCAACTCAAGCCGACCTGTTGCCCGCTTTGCACCGGCTGCAGGAACGATTCGGCTACATACCCGACCAGGCTGTTGCCGATCTGGCCCGAGCCCACAACATGGCCCAGGCCGAAGTGGTAGGCGTGATCGGCTTCTATCATGATTTCCACCGCACGCCGCCCGGCCGCCAGCGCCTGAGGATCTGCCGCGCCGAGTCGTGCCAGGCCATGGGTGCGGATGCCCTGGCCCTGCACGCCAGCAAACAGCTCGGCGTCGAATTCGGCGCGACCACGGCCGACGGCGAGGTGACGCTGGAGGCCGCCTACTGCCTGGGCAATTGCGCCTGTTCGCCGGCCGTGATGCTGGATGACGAATTGCACGGCCGGGTCAACCCCGAGCGCCTCGACGCAATTCTTGCGGAGGGACGGAGCGCATGACGCAGCGGATTTTTGTGCCCCGCGATGCCAGTGCCGTTTCGGTGGGGGCGGAGCGCGTCGTGCGTGCGATCGGGCACGAGGCCCGGACGCGCGGGCTGGACGTGGAAATCGTGCGCAACGGTTCGCGCGGATTGTATTGGCTGGAACCGCTGATCGAGATCGAAGTCGACGGGCAGCGCGTGGCCTATGGCCCTGTCAGCCCGGAGGATGTGCCCGGCCTGTTCGAGGCCGGATGGCTGCAGGGCCGCGCACACGCACTGAGCCATGGCCCCAGCGAGGACATCCCCTATCTGAAGCGCCAGACCCGGCTCACCTTTGCCCGCATGGGGGTCACCGATCCCCTGTCGCTGGAGGAGTATCGTGCCCGTGACGGACTCAAGGCGCTGGAGCGCGCACTCGACATGAAGGCCGAGGACATCGTGGATGCCATCGATACGGGTGGCCTGCGCGGCCGCGGCGGCGCAGGGTTTCCCACGGGCATCAAGTGGCGCACGGTGATGAACGCGGGGGGCGGACAGAAATACATCGTCTGCAATGCCGACGAGGGCGATTCCGGAACCTTCTCGGACCGCATGCTGATGGAGGGCGACCCCTTTTGCCTGATCGAGGGCATGATCATCGCCGGCCTGGCGGTGGGGGCGGACACCGGCTACATCTACCTGCGTTCGGAATACCCGGACGCCTGGGACGTGCTGGAGGACGCCCTCGTCACGGCCACGCGCGAAGGCGTGCTGGGCGACAATGTGCTCGGCTCGGGGCGGCGCTTCGAACTGAATCTTTTCAAGGGCGCGGGTGCCTATGTGTGCGGCGAGGAGACCTCGCTGCTGGAAAGCATCGAGGGCAAGCGCGGCCTGGTGCGCGCCAAGCCGCCGCTGCCCGCGTTGCAGGGTCTGTTCGGTCGTCCCACCGTGGTCAACAACGTCATCACGCTGGCCAGCGTGCCCTGGATCCTGGCGCACGGCGGCGAGGCCTACAAGGCACATGGCAGCGGCCGTTCCCGTGGCACGCTGCCGTTCCAGCTCGCCGGCAACCTTAAGTATCCCGGCCTGGTCGAGGTCCCCTTCGGCATGACCCTGCGCGAACTGCTGTACGACTTCGGCGGCGGGTCCGCCAGCGGCCGGCCGATCCGGGCCGTGCAGGTGGGCGGCCCGCTCGGCGCCTATCTGCCCGAGTCGCGCTTCGACCTGCTGCTCGATTACGAGGCGTTCGCGGCGGTCGGCGCGACGGTCGGCCATGGCGGCATCGTCGCCTTCGACGACAGCGTCGACATGGCAAGGATGGCCCGCTACGCCATGGAGTTCTGCGCCATCGAATCCTGCGGCAAATGCACGCCATGCCGCATCGGCTCGGTGCGCGGCGTGGAACTGCTGGACGACATGCTGGCCGCGCGTCCGCGCCAGTCCAACGACGACACCCTGTTGCGCGACCTGTGCCAGACCATGCTGGAGGGGTCGCTTTGCGCCATGGGCGGCATGACCCCATACCCGGTCCTGTCCGCCCTCGACCACTATCCCGAGGACTTTGGCCTGGCGCCGAAAAAAGAGGAGACCGCACTATGAGCCTGCATCACCAACAAGACCGCGGCACCCCGGCGCGCACGGCCACGCAGCGCGTCACCGTGTCCATCGACGGGATTCCCGTCACCGTTCCGGCCGGAACCTCGGTCATGCACGCCGCAGCCGAGGCAGGGATCGATATCCCCAGGCTGTGCGCGACCGAACAGCTGGAAGCGTTCGGCTCGTGCCGCCTCTGCGTGGTCCAGGTGAAGGACCGGCGCGGGTATCCCGCTTCGTGCACCACCCTGGTCGAGGAGGGCATGGAGGTCACCACCGAGAACGACGCGCTGTTCCGTCTGCGCCGCGGCGTCATGGAGCTGTATATCTCCGATCACCCGCTCGACTGCCTGACCTGCTCTGCCAACGGCAACTGCGAGCTGCAGGACCAGGCCGGCCGGGTCGGCCTGCGCGAGGTGCGCTACGCCGACGGGCACAACCATCTGCAGGAGGCGGCGGACACGTCGAATCCCTACTTCGCCTACGATCCGTCCAAGTGCATCGTCTGCTCGCGCTGCGTGCGGGCCTGCTCCGACATCCAGGGCACCTTTGCGCTGACCACCACCGAGCGCGGTTTCGACAGCCGCATCGCGGCGGCCGGCGGCGAGGATTTCATGTCTTCCGAATGCGTGTCGTGCGGGGCCTGCGTCACGGCCTGCCCCACGGCGGCGCTGATGGAGAAATCCGTCATCGAGATGGGCCAGCCGCAGCGCAGCGTCACCACCACCTGCGCCTATTGCGGCGTGGGCTGTTCGCTCAATGCCGAACTGCAGGGCGAGAAGGTGATCCGCATGGTGCCGGACCTCAATGGCGGCGCCAATCACGGCCATGCCTGCGTCAAGGGCCGCTTCGCCTGGGGCTATGCCACCCATGCCGACCGCATCACCACGCCGATGATCCGCAGCTCGATCCGCGAGCCCTGGCGCAAGGTGAGCTGGGAGGAAGCCATCGCCCACACGGCGAGCGAATTCCGGCGCCTGCAGGAAAAACACGGCGCCGAATCGGTCGGTTCGATCACCTCCTCGCGCTGTTCCAACGAGGAGACCTATCTGGTCCAGAAGCTGACCCGTGCCGCCTTCGGCGTCAACAACGTCGACACCTGCGCCCGCGTATGCCATTCGCCCACCGGCTATGGCCTCAAGCAGACCCTGGGCGAATCGGCAGGCACCCAGGACTTCGATTCGGTGATGCAGGCGGACGTGATCATGGTGATCGGCGCCAACCCGACCGATGGGCACCCGGTGTTCGGATCGCGCATGAAACAGCGCCTGCGTCAGGGGGCCAGACTGATCGTCGCCGACCCGCGCGCCATCGACCTGGTCGACACGCCGCACGTGCGCGCCGCGCATCACCTGAAACTGCTGCCGGGCACCAACGTCGCGCTGATCAACGCCCTGGCGCATGTCGTCGTGACCGAGGGACTGGTGGACGAAGCCTTCGTTGCGGCCCGCTGCGAGACGGAAGCCTTCAACAAGTGGCGCATCTTCATTGCCGATCCGCGCCATTCGCCGGAAGCGACCGCGTCCGTCACCGGCGTGCCGGCGGACGAAGTGCGCGCGGCTGCGCGGCTTTACGCAACGGCCGGCAATGCGGCGATCTACTACGGTCTGGGCGTGACCGAGCACAGCCAGGGATCGACCATGGTCATGGGGATTGCCAACCTCGCCATGGCCACCGGCAACATCGGGCGGCCCGGCGTCGGCGTCAATCCGCTGCGCGGCCAGAACAACGTGCAGGGTTCGTGCGACATGGGCTCCTTCCCCCATGAGTTGCCCGGCTATCGCCATGTGTCGGACGTCGAAACCCGCCAGCTGTTCGAGTCGGTCTGGGGCGTCCCGCTCTCGGACGAACCCGGCCTGCGCATCCCGAACATGTTCGACGCGGCCATCGCCGGCAGCTTCAAGGGGCTCTATGTGCAGGGCGAGGACATCGCGCAGTCGGACCCGAACACCGGGCATGTCACCCATGCGCTGGAATCCCTGGAGTGCCTGGTGGTGCAGGACCTGTTCCTCAACGAGACCGCGAAATTCGCGCACGTCTTCCTGCCCGGCGCCAGCTTCCTCGAGAAGGACGGCACCTTCACCAATGCGGAGCGGCGCATTTCGCGCATCCGCAAGGTGATGCGCCCGCTCGCCACCTACGCGGACTGGGAAGTGACCCAGATGCTGTCGAACGCGCTCGGCTATCCGATGCATTACAGCCACCCGTCCGAAATCATGGACGAGATCGCGCGTCTGACGCCCACCTTCCACGACGTGTCCTACGCCAGGCTGGACCGGCTGGGCAGCATCCAGTGGCCCTGCAACGCGGAGCATCCGGACGGCACGCCGACCATGCACGTGGAGGAATTCGTGCGGGGCAAGGGACGCTTCATGCTGACCGAGTACGTCGCCACGGAAGAGCGCGTCAACCGCCGCTTCCCGCTGCTGCTCACCACCGGCCGCATCCTGTCGCAGTACAACGTCGGCGCGCAGACCCGGCGTACGGCGAATAACGTCTGGCATCCGGAAGACCTGCTCGAGCTGCATCCGGTGGATGCCGAGGATCGCGGCATCCGCGACGGCGACTGGGTCGGGGTGCAGAGCCGTGCCGGCGAGACCGTGCTGCGCGCCCGGATCAGCGAGCGCATGCAGCCCGGCGTCGTCTACACCACGTTCCACTGGCCCGGCTCAGGCGCCAACGTGGTGACCACGGAGAACTCCGACTGGGCGACCAACTGTCCGGAATACAAGGTGACCGCCGTGCAGTTGTCGCGCGTGGAGCAGCCTTCGAGCTGGCAGAAGCAGTTCACGCAGTTCAGCGAGGAACAGCTGAAGCTGCTGAAGCAGGAGTCGGCCGGTGCGCCTGGGTGACCTGCCCGACTCCTCCATGACGCTGCCGTCCCCGCTGGTGGAAACCGTCGCCTGCGGGCCGGGCGGCACGCGCATGGACACGGTGCCGGAGGAGGTGCCGGTCGCCTTGTCCTACAACGGCATCTCGCATGCGGTGATGCTGGCCAGCCCGGCCGATCTGGACGACTTTGCCCTCGGCTTCAGCCTGAGCGAGGGCATCCTGGCCGATGTATCCGAGCTGTATGAGCTGGAGCTGGAGATCGGCACCCGGGGCGTGGTGGTGCAGATGCGCATCGCCGAAGCGCGCTTTGCCGGGCTCAAGAACCGGCGTCGCGCCATGGCCGGCCGCACCGGCTGCGGGCTGTGCGGCGTGGAAAGCCTCGACCAGGTGGCCCGCGCCCTGACGCCGCTGCCTGCAGGGCCCGTCATCGACGACGCGTCGCTGCATCGGGCGCTGGCACAGCTGCAGCAACGGCAACCGCTGCATGCCTGCACGGGCGGCGTGCATGCGGCCGCCTGGGCCGACGCTGGCGGGAATCTGCTGGCGGTGCGCGAGGACGTGGGGCGCCACAATGCCCTGGACAAGCTGATCGGCGCCCTGACGAAAGCGTCGCACGATCCCGCCAGCGGCTTCGCGCTGGTCACCAGCCGCGCCAGCTTCGAGATGGTGCAGAAGGCGGCCGGCGTCGGCATTCCCGTTCTGGCGGCGGTCTCCGCCCCGACAGGCTATGCGATCCGGCTGGCCCAGGAAGTGGGCCTGACCCTGGCAGGATTCGTGCGCCAGGGCCGATATACCCTCTATTCAACCCCGGAACGAATCGAAAACCGAGCAGCACATGAACATTGAACACCTGATCCACATGGCCAACCAGATCGGCACCTACTTCGAGGCCGAGCCCGACCGGGCGACGGCAAGCGCGGGCGTTGCCGATCATCTGGCCCGCTTCTGGGAAAAGCGCATGCGCCAGAGCCTGTACGCGTATCTGGATTCGGCGCAGGACAGCGCCCTGGCGCCGCTGGTCAGCGAAGCGCTGACCCGGCATCGCGAGCAGGTCCTGGGCAAACCCCGATGAACCGGGTTTTTGTCGCGCTGGGCGGAAATGTCGACGGTCCCGCAGCCCGGCTGCTGGCCGTCATGGGCGAATTCGATTCGCTCCCGCACACCCGCCTGCTGCGTGCGTCGTCGCTCTACCGGACGGCGCCCGTGGGCTACGCGGACCAGCCTGATTTCATCAATGCAGTCGTTCTGCTGGAAACGGGCCTGGCGCCGGATGCGCTGATGGCCGAACTGCTGGAGATGGAGACGCGCCACGGGCGCGTGCGCCATGTGCGCAACGGGCCGCGCACGCTGGACCTGGACCTGCTTCTGTACGGGGGACTGATCCTGGAGGACGACCCGGCGCTGATCCTGCCGCATCCGCGCCTGCACCAGCGGTCTTTCGTGCTGATCCCGCTGGTGGAAATCGACCCCGAGTGCGTGCTGCCACGGCACGGCCGGGCGGCAACGATCCTCGGAAGAATGACGGACCGTGAGGATGTGCAGCGCATCGATCTACCCGGGCTGGACGATGGCTTGCAGGTCCTGCGCAGGCTTGGCCAGGGCTTGATGCCCCGCGCCTACGCCTGACCCTGCGTCTTTCCGGGCCGACTCACGCGGCGAGCGGTGCGGTGCGCTCGATCAGCGCATAGGCGGAGTGGTTGTGGATCGACTCGAAATTCTCCGATTCGACCACATAGGACTCGATGCGCGCATCCCTGTTGAGCGCCGCCGCCACGTCGCGCACCAGATCCTCCACGAACTTGGGGTTCTCGTAAGCCTTCTCGGTGACGTACTTCTCGTCCGGCCGCTTCAGGAGCCCATAGAGCTGGCTGGAGGCATTCACCTCGGCGATGTGGATCAGGTCCTCGATCCAGACAAAGTCATTCGTCCTGACGGTGATCGTGATGTGCGAGCGCTGGTTGTGCGCGCCGTATTTCGAGATGCCCTTGGAACAGGGACACAGGCTGGTGCAGGGCACCAGGATCCTGACGGTCTGGTGGTATTTCCCTTCACGGATCTCGCCGATGAAGGTGACTTCGTAATCGAGCAGGCTCTTGACGCCGGACACCGGCGCGCGCTTGTTGACGAAGTAGGGGAAGCTCATCTCGATGTAGCCCGACCGCGCTTCCAGGCGCCCGACCATCTGGCGCAGCATGCTTTCGAAGGACTCCACCGTGATCTCGCGTTCCTGGCTGTTCAGGATCTCGATGAATCGCGACATGTGCGTGCCCTTGAAGTGATGGGGCAGGTGAACGAACATGCCGAAGGTGGCGATGGTGTGCTGGATGCCGCCGCTTTTATCCCTCACCCTGACCGGATGACGAATGGCCTTGATGCCGACCTTGTCGATGGCGATCCTGCGTGCATCCGGCGTGTTCTGGACATCGGGGATGGCGGTATCGGCAGCCTTGCTGTGCGGAAGGGTCACGGGGCAGGGCAGGTCGGTTTCGCAGAGGGCGTCGCAGGTGGTCATGAGCTTCCTTGGTTTGGTTCGGTCAGGGCAGCAACGCGGTGACTTGTTGCAGGACATCCTGGATGGGCGTGCCGTAGGGAATGATTCTCACGAGCTTGCCCCGGGGATCGATGAGGAAAACGTTTACCGTATGGTCGACGGTGTAGCTGGAACCTGTCGGCACATAGCGGAATTGCGCGCCATACTGGCTGGCGACCTTGTGCAGTTCTTCCTCGCTGCCTGTCAGTGCAAGGATCTTCTTGTCAAAAAAGCCGACGTAGGGGTCGAGAACCTCGGCGGTATCCCGTTTCGGGTCGACACTGATGAAGATGGGCTGGACCAGGGCACGCTTGTCGGCAGGCAGCATTGCCAGCAATTGCTTGAATTGCAGCAGTTCCGTCGGGCACATGTCCGGGCAATGCGTAAATCCGAAATAAAGCAGAACCGCCTTGCCCTTGAACGAGGAAAGCGAGACATCCTTGTTGCCTGGGGTGCGCAGCGTGAAATCCCCACCCAGGGACTGGGGGCTGGCCCAGGCCATGGACGTGCAGAGCAGGATCAGCGACGCGATGTAGTAACGCACAGATTTCATTGTTCATTGTCCAGAAATATCCATTGAGGCGTGACTCAGCATGAACCATGCCATCAGGCCCGTTGTCTCATGAATCATGACAATGGGTGATTGATGCCCTGGAAATGGCATGAACAGGCGCTTGTGGGCGTTTCAGTTTCGGTACAACCTGTACCGCGTGAGTCATGTAATGCTGTCCCGGGGTAATCCGTTTTTACGCCGTATTTTTGTGGATGTATTATGAAATCGTGGTTTGTGGATGACTCTTGAAGGTCTTGGTGCGGATATTGCTTCCATGGTCTCGGTAAGGATTTAAGCGATGGAAAGGCGAGAAATCTTGGAACATGCCCGTATTGTGAACGCGGTGATCGAGTCGCGTGGCGCCATGGACGCGACGGAAGTCGGACCGGCGATCGCTCAGTCGTGGAATCGATGCGTGCATGATTTCGGCCTGGATCCGGTTCGCGATGAACCGGTGCTCGTTCTGGAGAGCCGGGAACTCAAGGACAGGCAGGAACCGCTGGAATCCCTGCGGAAGATCGCGCAAGGCGAGATGGCCACGCTATACCAGCAGTTGTCGGGGTCCGGCTTTTCCGTTCTGCTGACCGATCGCGAAGGCGTGGTGCTGGATTACCTGGGCGACCCGACGTTTTCCGAGGCCGCCAGGCAGTGCGGGATGGTCGAGGGCGCATTGTGGAGCGAGCAGTACCAGGGCACGAATGGCATGGGCACCTGCGCCATCGAGCAGCGCCCGCTGCTGGTCCATCACCATGAGCATTTTCTGGCGCGCAATGTTGGATTGACCTGCTCGGCCGCACCCATTTTCGATCACGAAGGAAGGCTGCTGGCGGTGCTGGACGCGTCCAGTTTTTCGCATCTCGCGCAGCAGCACACGCTGGTTCTGGTGAACATGTCGGCGCAGATGATCGAGAACCGCACCTTTCTGTGCAATTTTCGCGACCATTACGCGCTGCGTTTCCACAGCCGGCCCGAGTTCATCGGGACACTTTGGGAAGGCGCACTGGCCATGAACGAGGAAGGCCGGATCCTGGCCGCCAACCGAAGCGCATTGTTTCAGCTTGGCTACAAGAAGCCCGGCGATCTGGCGGGACTTCAGTTGCGCGACCTCTTCAATACAGGCATGGACGCCTTGCTCGGGCGCAACAACCAGGGATGGCTCAATCCTGTCGCCCTTTATGAAGCCAAGCGCGGAAATCGCTTCTTCGGCCTGGTCCAGCCGCCCGAGGGCCGCGGTTCCATCGTGTCCGGCCGTACCGCGCGGCAGAGTGTCATCGAGAATCCGCCTGTGGGCGACGAAAAGGTCATACGCCTCAGTGAACTCCAGTTCGGCGACCGGACCATGGAGCACAACGTTCACTGCGCCAGGCGCGTGCTTGGACGGGATATCCCCATCCTGCTGCTGGGCGAGACCGGGACCGGCAAGGAAGTGTTTGCCCAGGGCGTCCACCAGGAACAGGCCGGCGGCAAGCGTCCCTTCGTGGCGGTGAACTGTGCATCCATCCCGGAAACCCTGATCGAGAGCGAACTCTTCGGTTACAAGTCGGGTGCGTTCACCGGTGCCAATCGTGAAGGGCGTCGCGGAAAAATTCTCCAGGCGAACGGCGGCACGCTGTTCCTGGACGAAATCGGCGACATGCCCGTGATGCTGCAGGCCCGTTTGCTGCGGGTGCTGGAAGAACGCGAGGTGATCCCGCTGGGCGGCGAAACGCCGGTCAAGGTCGACATCAAGCTGATCAGCGCCACCCACCGCGACCTCAAGGATCTGGTGGCGGAAGGGCGCTTCCGTGAAGACCTGTATTACCGTCTGCAGGGCATCACGCTGAAACTCCCGCCTCTGCGCGAACGGGGTGACAAGCACGAACTCATCAACCACATCCTGAGCCTGGAATGTGGCGAGAAGGAACGGGTAGGACTGAGCAAGGGCGCCATGCGCCAGCTTGAGTCGTATGCATGGCCCGGCAACATCCGCCAGTTGCGCAATGTCCTGCGGACGGCCCTGGCGCTGTGCGACGGTCCTGAAATCACGATTTACGACCTGCCGCAGGAAATCTGCGCGCAGGCGCCCCGGGCGGAAGCCGACAGCAGCCATGGCGACGGCACTGAGACTCCGCTGTCCGCGCTGGAAATGGCGGAAAGGGAAACCATCCTGCTGAACCTCGAGAAGAGCCGCTGGAACGTCACGCTCGCGGCCCGCAACCTGAAGATCAGCCGTAACACGTTGTATCGCAAGATGAACAATCTGAATATTCGCGTCAACAAGGAGGAATGATTTGATGCCGTCCCCATTTGTCACCTGGGTTGAGCCTGCCGATCTGGGTTTCAATTCTGCCCACTTCATCACCTATGGAAATGTCTGCGAAAACCTGCATGGCCATAATTTCCACACGCGTGTGACGGCTCACGGAGACGATACGGGTGAAGGCTATGTGCTGGACTTCGTCGCGTTGACGCGTCTGGCCCGGGAAATCTGCCAGGAATTGTCGGATCGCGTGATCCTGCCCGCGACCAGCCCGGTCGTCCGCCTGGCGGAGGAAGACGGGCTGGTCAAGGTGGAAAGCTTCGGCAAGCGTTTCTGGATCGAGAAGGAGAGCTGTGCAATTCTTCAGATTCCCAATGCCACGGCGGAGTTGATCGCCCGGCATATCGGCGAACGCCTGACCGAGGCGCTGCACCGGGAAAACCTTGCGGGCGGGGTCCACTTGCTGGAGGTGGGGGTAGAGGAAGCCGATCGCCAATGGGGGTTCTCCCGGCACGTCTTTCCGCAATGAGCCCCGGCACCAAGCTGTGGTAGCGCATGAAACACCCCGCATCGCCTGGGGACTGACGGGTTCGGGACATTACCTTCGTGAAAGCCTGGAGATCATCGAGGCGCTTCCGGATGTCGATCTCTTCGTCACCCGGGCGGCGGCCGAGGTGCTCGGCATGTATGGCATTCCGCTCAAGAGCCTGCGCGAGAAAATGCGCGTCTTCGAGGACCGTACGGCCAGCAGCGTACCGGTCGGCTTCCTGTACAGCGGTCATTACCACACGCTGGTCGTCGGCCCGGCAACGTCCAACACCGTGGCCAAATGCGTGGCCGGAATCTCCGATACGCTGGTCACCAATCTCTATGCCCAGGCGGGCAAATGCCGCATTCCCAGCATCGTGTTCGCCTGCGACTGCGAGCCGACGGTGATCACCGAGGCGCCAGGCCAGACCGTCACGCTGTATCCCCGGCCCATCGATCTCGAGAATACCGAGCGGCTCAAAAGCTTTCCCCATACCCGCGTGGTGGAAAGCATCGAGGCGCTGAAATCCGCCATAGATCAAAGAATGACATGTCTGAGCACATCCTCTTCCTGACGGGACGCCTGGCCGAGCCGCAGCTGCGGCGGGTGCTGACGGATCTGGGTGACGCGGGCTTCACCTGGGATGTGCAGGTGCTTGGCGTGCAGGTGGCTGCCTTGATGACGGCCGACATGATCCGCCGCCGCCTGACCGATATCCGGGGGGCCGACCGCATTCTGCTGCCTGGCCGCTGTCGTGGCGATCTGTCTGTTTTGTCCGGGCATTTCGGCATTCCCGTCGAACGCGGGCCCGACGAGCTCATGGATTTGCCGGCGTTCTTCGGCCGCAAGCGCCGTGCGCCCGACCTGTCGCGGCATGACGTCCTGCTGTTCGCCGAACTGGTCGACGCGCCGCGCATGCGCATCGAGGCCATATTGGCCCAGGCCGCCCGCTATGTGGCCGACGGCGCTGACGTGATCGATATCGGCGGTTTGCCGCAGACGCCGTTTCCGCATCTGGAAGAAACAGTGCAGGCGCTGAAGGCGGCCGGCCACCGGGTCAGCGTCGACTCGCTCGACCCGGATGAATTGCTGCGCGGCGGCCGGGCAGGGGCGGATTATCTTCTGTCGCTCACGACCGATACCCTGCATCTGGCCGATGAGGTGGCCGCGACGCCGATACTGATTCCCGCACGCCACGGCGATCTGGACAACCTTGTTGGCGCCATGGAACGGATGGAGGCGAACAATCGCCCGTATTTCGCCGACCCCATCCTGGATCCGCTGCCGTTCGGATTCGCCGCCTCGCTGGCGCGCTACCACGAACTGCGCCGGCGGATGCCCGACGCGGACATCCTGATGGGCACCGGCAATCTCTCCGAACTGACGGACGCCGACACCGCCGGAATCCATGCCCTGTTGCTGGGGGTCATGGCGGAACTGAACATCCGTGCGCTGCTCACCACCGAAGTCAGCCCGCATTGCCGCAGCGCGGTGCGCGAGATCGATGCCGCACGCCGGATGATGTTCGCCGCGCGCGAAGGCCAGAGCCTGCCGCGCGACCTGTCCGATGCGCTGCTCGGCCTGCACCACCGCAGGCCGTTTCCCTACGGCAAAGATGAAATCGCCGCGATGGCGGACATCGTGAAGGACCCCAGCTTCCGCATCCAGATCAGCGAGGAAGGCCTCCACATCTACAATCGCGACGGCATGCACAGCGCGACCGATCCGTTCGCCTTGTGGCCGCACCTGAAACTGGAACAGGACGGCGGCCACGCTTTCTACCTGGGCGTCGAACTGGCCCGGGCGCAGATCGCCTGGCAACTCGGCAAGCGCTACAGCCAGGACGAAGAACTGACCTGGGGCTGCATGGGCCCGCGCCGCGCCGAAGAAGATCTCGCGGTTCAATGCGGCCCCGGCAGCACGCGCACAACCCCACTGACGGAGCCATCATGAGCCTGATCCTGGAGGCCATTCTTACCACTGCCACACCGGACGGCGGGACGCACATCGCTCCGCTGGGCTTTCGGCGTGAAGACGGGCACATCGTCCTCTCGCCTTTCCATCCTTCGCGCACGCTCGACAACCTGCGCGCCACCGGCATGGCCGCACTCAGCCATACCGACGACGTGCGCGTGTTCGCCGGCTGTCTCACCGGGCGGCGCGACTGGCCGCTGGTCCCGTGTACCCAGGTCGCCTGCGGCCGGCTCGCGGATGCACTCACCCACAGCGAATTGGTCGTGGAGCGGATCGAAGAGGATGCCGTGAGGCCCCGCTTCATCTGCCGCGAGGTGGCCCGCGTCAGCCACGCGGCCTTCCCCGGCCACAACCGCGCCCAGGCCGCCGTCATCGAGGCCTGCATACTGGCCAGCCGCCTCGGCATGTTGTCCGCCGACAAGGTAAAGCTGGAAATGGACTATCTGGCCATCGCGATCGAGAAGACAGCCGGGCCGCGCGAACTGGAGGCCTGGAGCTGGCTGAAGGAGAAAATCGACGCGCATCGTCTGAAGGAGCAGGCAGCATGACAGGCTGGCTCGCCAGCATCACGGATGTCGACGAGGCGCGGCAGGTGCTCGCTGCCGGCGCCGACATCGTCGATACCAAGAATCCGCACGCCGGCGCACTGGGTGCCTTGCCCCTGGATACCGTGCGCGCCATCGTCGATGCGGTGGGCGGCCAGGCGCCGGTCAGCGCAACCATAGGGGATTTTCCGGACATGGATCCCCGGGCGGTGGCTCATGCCGTCGGCATGATGGTTGCCACCGGCGTCGATTTCGTGAAGATCGGCCTGTTCCCGTCGCCGGTCTTGCAGGATTGCCTGGCCGCGCTGGCGCCCCTTTGCCGTCAGTATCGGCTGGTGGCGGTTCTGTTCGCTGACCGCAATCCGGATACCGGCTTGGCCGCGCGGCTGGCCGAATACGGATTTGCGGGCATCATGCTGGACACGCAGGACAAGGCTGCGGGCGGCCTGCTTCGGCATCAGCCGGTCGCGCAGCTCGCGCGTTTTGTGGCTCAGGCCAGGGACTTGAATCTGATCAGCGGACTTGCCGGTTCCCTGCGGACGGCGGATATCCCCGTTCTGAAGCCGCTTGGCGCGGATTATCTGGGCTTTCGCGGCGCCCTGTGTCGCGATCATGCCCGTACCCGGGCGCTGGACGCGGCGGCCATGCTCACTGTCTCCCAGGCTATTGGCAGTAAGCGGGGCGTGTCCGAACAGACGATGGCCTGTGTATGAGCTTGCGCGGATCCTCCGGCTTGCTGTCCATTTTCACAGGGGGCTACTTTCACCCACAGGAATGGCCCCGCTCCGGACCGACGGCCATCAGCCGGTCGAATGGCAGCCTGAAACGCGACGAGTTGAGGGCCAGGCAAGGGGAGGGGACTGGACCGATCAGGATGGCCGCCGGGGGACGCCCCCCGACGGCTGGTTCCGGCAAAACGACCGTCAGGCCGTTTTGCCGGCCTTGTACTCCAGCCACTTCTCGACCTGCTCGTCCCAGTCGTCGGAACGGAAGAAGGGATTGGCACGCGGCTGGCTGACCATGTTGGGATCAACCGGCAACTCCAGGCCCTCGAGGAAGTTGGTCAGGCCGATGCGCTCGATCATCTCGCCAGTGCGCTCGTGCTCCAGCGCGTTTTCCGCGAAGAAGTCGATGACATTGCGGCCCAGTTCGTTCAGCTTCTCGAAATCCTCCTCCGTTTCCAGCTTCATGAACGGGATCACGACCGTGCCCATGGTGGCGCCGATCTTCAGCACGCCCTTGCCGCCCACCAGTATGGTCACGCCCTTGTCCACGCCGGTCCGCAGGCCGCCGGGGATGACGTTCAGGCAGTGCATGCAGCGCACGCAGTTCTTGTTGTCGATGCACAGAGTCTTGCCGTCGCCCAGGTTGGCGGCGGACACATGCTCGCTGGCCTTGAACTTGTCGGTGGACACCAGGGTGATGGCCTTGGTCGGGCACTTGCTGATCACGTCGTTGACGAGATCATTCATTCCGTGAGCCTTGTAGTAGTCCTGAACCTGAGCTTCGTTCACGCGGATGTTGTCGCGCCAGGTGCCGATGGTGGCCATGTCGGAACGCTGGATGGCGTTGACGCAGTCGTTCGGGCAGCCCGAGAACTTGAACTTGAACTTGTAGGGCAGGGACGGACGGTGCATGTCGTCGATGTTGTTGTTGATGACCGTGCGCAGCGCGCGGGCTTCGTCGAAGCAGGAATGCTCGCAACGTGCCGCGCCGACGCATGACATCGAGGTGCGCAGCGAGGGACCTGCTCCCCCGAGGTCGAACCCCATCTCGTTCAGGCGGTCGAATGCCTTCTGGACGTTCTCTGTGCGGATACCCTGGAACATGATGTCGCCGGACTGGCCGTGGAAGGCGATCAGGCCCGAGCCCCCCGTTTCCTGCCAGACGTCGCACATCTTGCGCAGGAGATCGGAGGTGTAATGCATGCCGGGCGGCGGCTGGATGCGCAAGGTGTGGAATTCGGCCGCCTCGGGAAACACCGGCTTGCCGTTCCCGTCCTTCAGTTCCGTGAAGCGGGGAATCACGCCGCCCCCATAGCCGAATACGCCAACCGTGCCGCCCTTCCAGTAGCCCTTCATGTGCTGGTAGGACGTTTCCACCTGTCCCAACAGGTCGGCCATCATGGCGCTGTCCTCAGCCAGACGCTTCAGGCCGGTCACAAAACTTGGCCAGGGTCCTTTCTCGAGTTCGTCAAGATTAGGGGTTTCGAACTGGGGTCTGCTCATATCGGCCTCCTTGGATGATCGTAAATTGCTGAGGGGTCAAATCCTTTACGTACTTCGCGTTGCCGAGGGGCAATCTCCGGCTAGCAGCAGGGAGCGTGCGACAGGAGCGTCTGTTTCGGGGAATTGCCCTGCCGCTGCCTCGTCAAGCAAAGATAGCCTTTCTCTTATATTTAACAATTGATATTTTTTAGCGCTATATATCTGAATGATCGATAGATAAGCGTAAGCGAGGCCATGCCAACTTGATGGATCATCCCGCGCTGGGTCAACGGATGCGCGCAATCACCGATTGCCTGGCAATCCTGGCAACAATTCAGAGAGCAGAACTCAGAGACGCCGATCTGAGCCGCTAAACGATGCAGGGGATTCGTGCCAGGAAGCAGCCTGGATGCGTGGTCGGACAAAGGGCCCGGACAATATCCGGCGACGAGATCCCGCGCGCGGTTTTGATCGACCATCGACCAGGTCGAACGATGGCCCCGAAACGGGACGGTTTTGGCGGCGGTGGAATGCGGGTTCCAGAGGCGGCTGGTGTGACTACCAGCCCGAACCAACACATATCTAGTGTTCATGCGGCCCTCACTTCGAATGACTAGCAGAGGCTCCAATAAAGCTTCTCGCTATTGGGCTCACAAGTAGTCATTGACTAGTTCTGGCTGCAACATGTGAAAGTTATAGGCAGTTAACCGTCGGTACGCATAACGCCACGTTCCATGCGGACGAGGTTTTCGCTACCGCAATCATGTTGCAAAGTCTGGGAGAACTGCACGTCACGCGTAGGGGATGCGGTTGACCCCGGTTTCCCAGTTGCGAATGCTGCGGACAGACACCCCGATGTATTCAGCGGCCTGCTTCTGGGTCAGGCCAGCGGTCATGCGCTCGGCATGGAAGCGGTCGGGATCGGCCCAGACGTAGTGCGGATGGGAGCGGGGTTGTTTCTTGCGGCGGTGTTTCTCGATCATGCGGGCACCTCCTCGGGAAACGGACAGGAGGCGACCAGCGCATCGAGACGCGAGCGCAGCACGTAGGCTGTGGCTGACAGGCCTTCGGGTTCCTCGATGCCTTGCAGCACATGGCCGATGGCGTCGGCGAGGATGGCAAGCTCCAGATGCCAGGTGTTCAGGCGGTCCCAATCCTCAGACATGGCGGGCCTCCTTGCGCGGAAGATCGGGGAAAGCGGCCCAGCCGCCGGCGTCGAAGGCAAGCCGGGCCTGTTCGGCCATGCGGATGCAGTAGGCCTGCGTGCCGTGGGCGTAGGCCGTACCGTTGACGGTCAGAACCCAGCCCAAGCGACCGGCTGGACGGATGGTCAGAGAGAGAGTTTTCTGGCTCATGCCGCACCCCCAAAAACGGTCGATTTTGACCCCACGTCTGGACGCGGGTTTGCAGGGAGTTTCGAGCAGGGAAGCGGCGTGGATGCGTGGGCGTACAAGTTGCCACCCATGGCACTAAGTCCGGGTATTACATAGGACCCGGACAAAATCCGCCGACGAGATCCAGAGTGCGGTTTTTGCCGACCGTCAGTCTGGTCGAACGGTAGTCCCGAAATGTGACTATTTTCGGGACCAGAAAGGGCGGTTTCCCTTGGCGGCACGGGTTGCCGCTCCACATCTGATACTTCGCATAATGTATATTCCACGATTCGCGCCGGCTGCACCTTGGGTGAATACCCCGAGGATTAGCGCAGGTATGTCTTTGCTGCGGAATGCATCGCAGCAGTTGATCGTGTTCGCTTCCCATTTCAAACCTGGGGAGGGATATGATCAAGTTCACTGTACTGAGTACCAAGGGCGGAGTAGGTAAGACCACTCTAGCTGCCAATCTTGGCGCGCTGATGGCTGATATGGGCCTGCGCGTCTTGCTGGTTGACGCGGACGTACAGCCCGCGCTTTCAAAGTATTTCAGGATTCGGCGCGAAGCCCCATTCGGACTGACCAAGGTCATCACGACCGGTTACGTCACCGAAGACTGCATCTCGCAAACTGAAATCGATGGTCTGGATGTTATCCGATCAGATGATCCGGATGGAAGCCTTCAAACATGGCTGCTCCATCGCATTGACCGTGGTGAACGTCTCGGTAATGCACTCAATTCACCTGCTGTATCAGATGATTACTACGACTGCGTACTGATCGACACGCAGGGTACGGTTGGACCGCTGCAAGACACAGCAGCACTCGCTGCCACCCAGATCATTTCGCCAATCAAGCCGGAAATTCTGTCCGCTCGGGAATTCAAGACCGGAACGATGGAGCTGTTGGCGCGCCTTGAGCCGAGCCCAAATTCTCAGTATCGGGTAGGCCCTGTCAAAGCAGTCATTTCAATGCAGGACAGAACCGCTGACGCCCGGATCATTGCCGAATCGATTCGGCAGGACTTTCTGAAACTGGGAGGTCGAGTCACGGTTCTGGACACTGTAGTTCCGGATGCCAAGTCCTACAAGGAATCCGCAACGATGTGTGTGCCTGCGCATCGTCACGAACCATCACGTAAAGGCACCATGCCTTCAGCCTACGAGACCATGCACGCCCTTTTGTGGGAGCTTGTGCCAAGCCTTGCGGGTCATTACGCAGGGTCCGGACACTCCTCGGCCAGCTCTTCAGCTGCAGACAACGGCGGAGCGGACGAATGATGGTGAACCGCAAGAAACCACCGCTGCTCGGAATCCCGCCGTCCGTCAAAATCACTGATCTGGCTGCCCGCCATGGTTTTCAGCCGAAGCCTGAGGAAGAAAAGCGGGCAATGCGCGACAAGTTCAAACTCGAACTGGCCAAGGAAAGCCTGAACGTCCCTGCGCCGAACAGCCGATCTAGCCTCCGGTACGACACTGAAGTCGATGATGCATGGGCATCCCTGCCTGTGACCAGCGTCCATTTCTACGAGCGCAACCCGCGCAAGGCCAATAACGAGGCCTTTGCCGAGCTCAAGGAAAGCATTCGTGTGAATGGCATCCTGCAGCCGCTATCAGTCACCAAACGACCCGGGGAGAACCATTACATCCTCTTTGCCGGCGGCAATACCCGACTGCAGGCGATCCGTGAGCTCTGGGAAGAGACGGGCGACGAAAAGTTTCGCGAAACACGCGTCATCGTCAAGAAATGGCGGGGTGAATCTGCCGTTCTTCTTGCCCACATGGCCGAGAACACCCAGCGCAACGACATGACGTTCTGGGATCGTGCGAATGGGACGCTTGAAATCAAGCGCCAGCTCGAACAAGAAAGCCAGCGAACTCTTACGTATCGCGAGTTCGAAAGCGAGATCAAAAAGGTAGGGCTGCAGACTGACCTTCGGACCCTAAGCATGTATCGCTTTGCGGTCGAACGAGTCCCAGACATCGGCCCATGGCTCTCAGGACTGTCCGTCCGGAACATTCAGCCCCGCCTGAACCTCCTGCTCAAGTTGGCCAATCACCACGATCTGGAAGAAGACACGTTCTATAGCCAGATTGTCACCCCAGCGGCCAAAGGCATCGCCCAGGATGTCTTGGCCGGAGAAGCATTCAGCGCAGATCAATTCCTGGGGGTGGAAAGGGGTTTTGCAGACCGGCAATCTGGTTCATGTCTGGGTTTACGACCCTGTCATGTTGCAGCCGGACAAGGGCAGCCGCACGGCCTGGGTATTCCTGGATGAGGCATTTGGCCAGGATTCCCGGAATCGCCTGATCGAATTGATCTGGTCATCCTACAAGGCCTTGTCTCCGATTCCACTGCTCGATTCATGGCAGGAAGTTGTGCTCCGGGCAACCGAAGAAACCTGTCTTGAATTCATGGAAGGCAGCCCCTTCCCGCCATTGGGGAATGTCACAGCAGTTCGTGTGACGATCCCGGAGTCGTTTTCGGAAGATGTTTCGGCCATGGTAAGGGCAGGGATGATCGGTATAGCCGAAGAGGAGGCTCGTTGGATGGAAGAGGCGAGACAACAGCAGCAGAAACGGGAGGCAGCATGACAGGTGAATCTCACGACCTTCAGCCATTCTTGGAAAGCCTGGATAAGGCCGGGCACTCATTGGTCTTCGCGGCGGAGGATTTGCGGCGTGCCTATTGCAGTCAGGCACCAGGAGTTGAAGCTGCGAAGCTTGTGATCTACCAGCTGCTGGAACGCACGGTGGCTTTGGGGGCGGAGCTGGATAGCTTCTGGATAGCTCGGAGATCCGCGCCGGCGTCGAGGAGGTGAGTTGCAAAGGCGTGTCGGACGCTGTGCGTGGTCATCCGGCGCTCTATACAGTTCGACTCTGCATGTCTTTTCACAACAAGCCTGATTGCCTCAACCCGTATGGGCTTCCCGCGCGTCGAGAGAAATATATGGCTCTCCCGATACTCACGCCTCAGAGCAGGCCTCGCACGGCTGACATAGAGTTCGAGCCAGAAAGCCGCTTCCTCGCCGTACATCACCAGTCGTTCTCGTTCACCTTTGCCCTTGACTCGAATCGTCCTGGTCTGGTGATTAAGGTCGTTCATCTCCAGCGCTGAGAGTTCGGATGCACGCAGTCCGGTTGCATATAGCAATTCCAGCATCGCCTTGTCCCGCAGGCCTGACAGGGAGTTGAGTTCGGTGATGTCAAGCAGGGAAACCATGTCGCTGCTGGACGGCGTATCAGGGAGACTTCTCGGGATGTGCGGCTTGACCAGATGAAGGGTTGGTTCTACATCGATCTTTCCTTGCGACTTCAAGAAACCGTAGAAGCGTTTCAAAACGATCTGGTCGCGCACGACCGTTCTGGGAGATGCGCGTCGTGCAAATCTGAATGCGAACCACTGCTCGATGACATCCGGCCGGGCTTTCAGGAGATCGTGGCCATTCTGGGTGAGCCAGTCGTTGTAAACCAGCAAGTTGGAGCGGTAGGATGATGTCGTCGAGTCGGCCAGGCTCTCAACGAGCCAAAGATGGTTGATGAACTGATCGATCCAGACAGGTATGGCTGCGGTGCGTTTTCGGCCCATTGGTAGCCCCTTGTATTGATAGTAGGGCTCCGCAACGAGCGTGGAGGTTTTTATTTTTTGTGTTTGCGCCACTCCCAAGGGGGAATGGGCGCAGGATCCGACCACAATCCCCGCCGCATCGCGCGCGCTTCGTTTTCGAGGCGGGCGTACTCAAGGCGATCGGCTAGAGGCTGCTCATTTTCGTATTTTTTGTAGTGCCATGCCAAGCCCTCTCCCACGAGGGCCAGCCCCGCATCCTTGCCGCCCACGATCACCTTGCCGACGATACGGCCGTAGCGATCGCGTTTTGACCAGTCGACGCGCACGTCTCGGCCGTAAACGCGGTCGGACAGGGCCTGTTTGGACTTCTGCCCCCAGGGCATCGCCTTTTCAGGCGCGTCGATGCCGGCCACCCGGATCTTGTACTCGGTCTTTGCGGCATCGAGCACGGTCACGGTGTCGCCATCCGTGACGCCGACTACCCGGCCTTCGAGGACGTCGGCACCGGCCGGCGTACAGCTCATGGCCAGGCCCAGCAAAAGAACTACAGGGGAGAGCAGGGAGCCAGCTTTGGTTACACAGCTAGGCATTCGGTCTGAGGGCAGCGCTGACAGTTTCATCGAGGGCACGGTATAGGGATTCTTCATCGGTGGAAGTGTATATCCCCGTCGTCGCCACGCTGGCATGTCCCAGCAGGCGCTGGATCAGATTGATCGGCATGGTTTCGGCAGAGTGGCTGCCGCGCGTATGCCGTAGCCAGTGCGTCGTCGCCCGCTCGATCTGGCGGGCGTCCTCCAGGTGTCCCTGCCTGCCAAGCGAAACGGCTGCATCCTTGAAAAATCTCCTCAGGGCCTTGTACAGGGTCGAGGGGTCCAGGGGTTCCAGGCTGTCTCCACCGGCGAGCGGCGCGATGAGCGGGGTGTCGGGTGCGTTGGCTCCGGGTTCGGGATCCAGCCCGCGTCGGGTCAGATACACGCGCAGCGCATCCATCACCACGGCCGGCATGGGTACCGACCGCCAGCGCCCGCCCTTGCCAAGCACCTTGAGCATCCAGCGTACCCCCAGCTCGTCCTTCAGCGGCATGGAATAGAGCCGCCCCAGACGCGCGTCGACCAGTTCTGCAAGGCGCAAGCCGGTCGCGTAGGCGAAGGGCAGGACGAAGCGCATCCGGTGGGCCGCATCGTCATCGGGCAGGGTGCCGAGATAGCCGATCAGGTAGCGCCACTGGCTGCGAGTGAACGCATGCGCGACCTCGAACGAAGGGCTCGACAGGGTGCCGGCGTGGCGTGCCGAGACGGCCTCCCAGGGGTTGCTGTCCAGATATCGCACCTTGCAGAGCCACTCGAAGAGGGTCTTCAGGATCGTGATCGCGTGGGCCTGGCTGCGGGTTGAGAGGGCACCCTCGAACGGACGCCAGGCGGGCGACCAGCGCGGCGTCGATCGGGAGGCGAGCCATTCTGACTGCACGATGCGCCAGGTCCATCTCTCGGGCGGGGTCTGCGCCAGACCGCCGAGCCAGTCGCGGTATGCGGTCACGTCGTCGATCGTCAGGGAGGAGAGCGCCAGGCCGCGCTCCAGAATGGCCCAGAGCAGCAGACGTTCGGCTTCTCGCCGGTAGGCTCGCTCGGTATGGGGACTCAAGGCGCGAGCCCTGAGCCAGGCCTGGATCGCCTGATAGTCGTTGCCGGCGTCGATCTGGCAGCGGCTGGGGCTGCGGTTCACCCCACGGGAGCCATCGAGCGCCGCCGGCGGGGCGAAGGACTCCATCGGCATGATGGCGGTGGCGGCAGGGCGCTGGAGAGTAGATGCCGGAATCGAACGCAGCGGCGCATGGCCCTGCGCCGGCAGCGTGCCGAGCGAGGCCGTGTGTTGCCCGAGCCACGCGAGCAGGCGAGCGGCCCCTTTCTCGCCGAGGCGCGGTACCGTGACCCACCAGCGGTAGCCGTGTGTCCGGATCCGCCCCTGAAGGTCGCCGAGTGTGCCGATCCCGGCCAGAATGAGCCGTGCCGCCAGTCGGTCGTCGAACCAGGCCGCGACCGAATCCTGCGGCTGCGGATCGGTGGCCAGGAGATCCTCCAGCCAGACCAGCGCCGCCAGCTGGCGCGCGATCAGGCGCGCACGGTGGCGCGCCTGCTTGTCGTGGCTTTGTGGATAGGCAACGAGGTAAAGCGCAATCAGCTCCGCCTCCGAATAGAAATCGTCCGGATCGGTCGCGGCACGAAAATCTTCGAGGGACGGCGCGGACGTGGCTGCGGTCGAGGTCTCCGGAGGGGGTGGCCCGAGCGGCAGCCGGAGCAGGCGAACCAGGGCGTGTTTGCCGTGCCTCCGCGCCGCCATGGCGAGCATCTCCTGGATCCAGCCCAGGGTCGAACGCGCCAGCCGCAGGTCCAGGCCCGATTCCAGGTAGCGGTCGGCCGCGACCTTGAGATCGAGGCCCTGCAGCCAGGCCCGGTAGAAAGCCAGGTGGTGACGACCGATCTTCCGGTGCGAAGAGAAGGCGTTAAGTGCCTGATTTGCCAAGGGGGAGGGGAGCATCATGTGACTGGATTGCAGTTTACAACACAAAACAGACGCTCATGATAATAGTAGTTATCAAGAATCATGTTACGAAAAATTTGATCCTCCTTCGGATTCCCATATACAGCCTCAGCATTGATATTGAATCGAGAATCCATACCAAACAGCTTTCCAAGGCTTGCGCGGTGTACGAACGTACACCATAATGTGCAACATGACGATTTCCAATACGGATGCTGGCTACTTGGGCAAATTGCAGGACTACCATGCCAGGCATGGGGTGCTGTCATGATGGAACTTCACTGGGAGATGGCGAACCACTTTTCTCACTACCTGGAGCCTGACATATACAGCCTTAACCTTGGCTATCAGGCTAATAGCGATTCGAATGCCACAAGGCAGTTTGCATTCGATTTGTGCGAAGCACATTACTTTGATGAGGTAGCTTCCAGAAAGACAAGCAGCGGTCTCACCCAAAAGTTAATTCCTGCAATTTACGACAGTGGGGAATCTCGGCCGTTTGGACATTGGCTCGAATCAATTGGCAGTTCGACACCAGCCACTGCCGGGATGATCCGGCAAGCACTTGACCCAGGAATTCGCTCCGGCGATATCATTGCGCGGTCCAAAGATGGGGAACAGGCGCTTGTAGCCCTTGGGCGGCACTTCTTCAAAGTCTTCGCGTTCGA
>CAZHKS010000013.1:0-73905 GCA_964533095.1 uncultured Thiobacillus sp.
CGTCGACGTCCGCATCCTCGGCGAGCCCGAGCACGCGGGTGGCGCTGGCGCGGCAGGCGCCACCGGTACCGGCGGCGCAGGCGGCGCAGGAGCGGTCGGTGCGGCCGGTACCAGCACAGGCGGCGCAGGCGCAGTCGGTGCCACCGGCACAGGCGGTGCAGGTGCGGGCGGCGTGGCCGGGGCAGGTGCGACCGGCGGCGCAGGCGGCTCGGGCGGCTCGGGCGGCGCCGGAGGATCTGCCACCGCGAACGGGCCTGGCGGCAATGGCGGGATGGGTGGCAGCGCCACCAGCAGCGCCATGGCCTCGGCCACGACGGGCAATGGCGGCGTGGGCGGCAACGGCGGGGACTCGACCGGTGGCAACGCCGGCACCTTCGATGCCTCCAACACCATTTCCGGCAGCCTGAACAATGCCGCGGGCATCGTCTCCGTGTCGCAAAACACCGGCGCCAATGCGCTGACCCAGATTGGCGTGACCGTTCAAGCCAACCTGTCGGTGCATTGACCCTGTGTGCCCCGGAACCCGCGATCCCGCGGTTCCGGGGTTTTTACCTGGAAGGATGACTGCCATGAGACACGCAATCCTGCTATTTATGGCTGCGACATCAACGCTGGCGGCGCCGGCAACTGCATGGGCAGCAGCCCCCCCTGCGGCAACCCAGCAAACGCCCGCAGGGTTCGGCGCAGCGGCCGTGCCCGATTCGGAATTGTCGAATTTCCGCGGCGGCGCCAGCATCACCAACATCAATGATCTGAACGGCACGCTTTACAACAACAACGCCCTCGACTCCGTGACCGGCAACAATTTCGTCACCGACGGCGCGCTGGCGGGCAGCTCCGGCTTCTCCACACTGATCCAGAATTCCGGCAACAACGTGTTGATCCAGAATGCCACGATCCTCAACCTGCAGGTGCAGTGACATGCGCATCCTGCTTATTGCGCTCTCGCTGCTGCTGGCGCCGTCAGCGTGGGCGGGCTCGGTCGTCATACCCGGCGTCGACTCCGGCTCCATGAACGTCAAGGTCATGAGCCTCGAGGAGCGCAAGTTCCGGCTGACGGTCCGGCAGAAGCTGGATTTCAGTTGCGGTTCCGCGGCGCTGTCCACCCTGCTGAGCTACCACTACGGCGATCCGGTCGACGAGCCCACCATCTTCAAGGCCATGTGGGACCAGGGCGACCACCAGAAGATCCGCCGCGAGGGATTTTCCCTGCTCGATCTCAAGCATTTCCTGGAAGCCCGCGGCTATTCCGCCGACGGCTATGCCGTTCCCCTCGACAGACTGGAGCGCGTGGGCATTCCGGCCATCGTCCTGGTCCGCGAGAACGGCTACAACCATTTCGTCGTCATCAAGGGCATCCGCGACGGACAGGTCGCCATCGGCGACCCTTCCCTAGGCGCGCGCGTCTATCCCGAACAGGAATTCAAGAAGATGATGGCGAACAAGATCGTCTTCGTCATCAACGGTCTCAACCAGAAGGCCGTCTTCAACCATCCACTCGACTGGCGGGTGCGCGAAAAAGCCCCGCTCAGCCTGGCCACCGGCCCCGACGGCATCGCCAACGCGACCCTGCTGCACAGGCAGGTGGGCGATTATTGAGGTGCCGCCATGTACCCCTATTTCCTACGCACGCTGCTGGCGCTTCTGGCCGTGCTCAGCTGGGGCACGGCACATGCCGCCCTCCACACGTTCGAAGCTTACGCAGCCGCAAGCGACGAGGAACTCGACAAGATGCGCGGGGGCTTCGAATTGAATTTCAACGGCATGCAGCTGATGCTGGCCTTCTCGCTGGAGCAGCTCACCTACGTCAACGGGGAACTGGTGTCTTCCATGAAGTTCAACCCGATACAGCTCACCCTTCCCGCCACGCCCACCTCTCCCACACCGGAAACCGTCGTGGCGGCCTCGCCGCCCGTTCCACCTGTCCCCGCTGTCCCGGCAACGCCGCCCCAGACAGTTCCCCCGCCCACCGTGGCCACCCAGATACTCAACAATCAGGGTGTCATCACCCTGGTCCAGAATGGATCGGGCAATACCTTCACCCTGCCCCAGTCGCTGGGTTCGCTCACCACGGTGATCCAGAACACCGTGAACGACCAGGTCATCCGCAATCTCACGGTACTGAATGCGACCCTGTCCCTCCAGGCCGCGTCCGCCTCGATGCGGCTGGGTGCCGCGCTCAACCAGGCGATCGCCGCCTCGGTGCCGCACTGAGCCACGCACAAAAAAGCCGGGAATTGCCCGGCTTTTCCGATGCCGACCGCGCAGCCATCCAAAGCCTAGAAGCGGATCGGCACGCGCAGGGTGATCTGGGTGTCGGGCGTGTCGTTGGTCAGCCCGGCGCCGATGGACAGATTGAGGTTGGTTGTCTTGTTGAGCCTGTAGGAATAGCCCACCAGCAGGCTGGCCAGCTGGGTCGAAATCGCGGTATCGGGGCTGGTGCTGTCCACCTTGTTCTTCCCGATCCAGGTGTGCTCGTAGCCCACGCTGAAGGAGCTTTTCTCGTTGAGCGCCAGGCCCATGCCCAGGTTGATGTCGATGCCATCGCCCGGATCCACGGTTCCAATGTAGTTGCCGGCTCCGGTTCCGCCGACGTATTTGTTCACGTCCCGCTTGATGTTCCACAGATAGCTGATGCCGCCGAAGAACACCGCCGGGTCGGCCGGCAGGACTGCGCTCAGGCTGGGCTGCAGGGTGTAGAAGCCTGATCCGGTGGGCAGTTCCTTCTGGAAGGTGCCGAAATTGGCGGGGCTGCTGGCATCGAGATAGTCCACCTCGAACGGGTCCTTGCCGGTACGGGTCTTCAGGCGCAGGCCCGCGACATAGAACGGGTCGTTCCCCCGGGGCAGGTTGAGCTGGTAGCGCGCAGCCAGCTCGATGTCGCCCAGGCCATAGCCATCGGCGCTGAACAGCCGGTCGGTGGCGCCGGGACTCAGGTTGATGGGGCGGCTGATCGTATCGTCGTTGCGATACACGAACGGGATCTTGGCCTCGACCTCCAGCCGGTTGGTCAGGCCGTAACGCACGTCGGCGGCGGCCACCCAGGTGCTGCGATTGACGCTGCGCACGTCGATGAGGCCGATCACCAGGGCGGGCAGAATGCTGTAGCCGACAATCGAGACCCGGTCCGAGTTGCTGAAGGAATACTGCAGGGAAGGCTCAAACACCAGCGTGCCCTTGGGCGTGAGGATGGTGGGCTGCGAGAAGAGCGTGCCGACGTCCACCGTGGTGCTTTCCTGGCTGCCCCCGGCCGATTGCCCGCCGCGCACAAGCAGTTCGGCGTCGTCCGCGGGTGCCATACCCAGCTGCTTCTGCAGCGCATCCAGACGCCGCTGGCTCTCATTGAGCGCCCGCTTGTGGGCTTCCAGCACCTTCATGTCGTCCGCCAGTTGCCGCTGCTGCGCTGCAAGCGCCCTGGCCTGATCTGCCAGTTGCCGCTTGATCGCCGCCAGTTCGCCCGGATCGGGCGGCGTATCGGCGGCACGGGCGGCCGGTGCGGCGATGGCAAGGGTGACGGCAACCAGGCCCGCCTGTGTCAGTGATGTCACACGCAACCCGGCTGCAGTCTGCAGCCGGGTTGCGTTTTCGTTACCCACGGAAGCAATCGGCATACCCTCCCCCTTATAAAATTTATAGAGTGATTTCTGCACCTGCAATAGAACACTCTAGACGCTTTTTTGAATTAGGGCGGGATGCCCCCGCGAATTCCTGCAGGTCCCCTTCCTGAAAGCCATGCCGCCGCCGGCCCTCTTTTGCGGCGCGCCCGTGCCTTTCCGCACCAATTCCGGCCATGGCTGCGTCGCTTCCACCACGCCGCAGCCATGCCGAATCCGGCGATCGGGCCACTGGCGGCCCTTTTCCCACGCCTGCTGTCGTGTGGCACAGCAGTTGCTATGAGTACCGAAACGGGAAAAGCGGCGCCTTTTGTCTGCATGTACCGCGAAGGAGGCAAGCTCTGCACGCTCACCGTCGATGTCTGCGGCTCCGCGCATCCGCCCCTGCATGAGGCCGCCCTGCAGAGGGCGGCACTGGTAAGGGGGCGTGTCCGGCCGTGTCGTGGCCAGCACTTCGCTCATTTCCGAATTCGAACACAGGGAGGCGGCATGACCCGGAATTCCTGCGCCCGCATGGTTGCGACGAACTGCAGGGCTACTATTTCAGCCATCCCGTTCCTGCGCGGGAAATGGAAGCCCTGTTGCACGCCGACGATGCACGCCTGACATGAAGAACCGCATGCGTCTGACCACCAGAAAAGACCTCAGCCTTGCCAACGCCCTGCGCGACCTGTCGCGGGGACGCCTCGCATCCGTCACCGGCTCCCCGGACGCGACGGCATCGCCCGCACCGGTTCCGGACGCCTATCTCGGCGTGTGGCGGCGCACGCTGCTGGAAACCGCCCAGCTGCGCGACGCGCGCAGCCATGTTTTCTGGCTGCAGACACCGCGCTGGCACGCCGACCTGCGCATCCCTGCAGGACGACCGGAGTTCTCCGGCATCAGCCGCCTCGCCCAATGCGACGACGCCCAGCTGGCCTGGCTCGCGCACCAGCAGGGATTCTGTGGCGTCACCCAGATCAATGGCGAACGCTGCACCTGGCACCGCCAGATGGATTTTCAGCCTGCCAACGGCCGTCGCGACATCGGCCGCATGGTCTTCGACGGCGAGTGCCTGATCGAAACCGGCCTCGAGACCGACTACCTGGAGACATGGGAACGCCTGCCGCCCAGCCGCGGCGGCACCGCCGCGCTCGAGCTCGTGATGGAAGCGGGCGAACCGCCCGTCCGTCCCACCTGGCTGCTCGTCGCCGGGGCCTGCTTCATGTATGTGCAAGGCCGTCCCTATTCCTTGCCCGATGCCCCCGACCTGGCGCATCTCATCGCGCAGATGCAGCCATCGCGTGCGCAATGGCTCGACTGGCTGAATGTCGAAATCAGCTTCGGCTATCGCATGGGACCGAATCCCTGGCGCATCGAGCATTCCACCCTGCCGTTTCGCGAAGAGACCTTCCTCACCCGTCCGGGCAGCATCCAGCGCCTGGGCTACCAGATCGCCATTGAAGGCCGCAACGAGCGGCGCTGGAAGATCCTGGACTGGGGCCTGGGCGCTGCGCTCTGAATCCGTCAATAGGCGAAGAACTCAGGGAACAGGTGACGTAGCGACACAGGGCCCGGCCGCTGCAACGCACGCTCGGGACCGGCGGCTCCAGGCAGCCCGAACCCATTCCCTGGACGCCCTACGATGCGGCTTCCATCACGGCTGCCGGCATTTTTAGCCGCCCATCATCTGGCGATAGGCCGCGTCGGCCAGTTTCTGCATGTCCGGATGCGCGATCTGGCCGGACAGGGCGTAGCCGAAATCGCGGTCGATCCAGTAGAACACCTCGACGCCGTTTTCGGTGACGTGGCGGAACGCCGTCTCGCGATTGCCCGTCAAGGCGCGCCGCACATAGAGCGTGACGCGGTGCCCGCCCGCATCCTGGTACATGAACTGGGCCACCGGGCCGGATTCGCCCGCCAGCAGGCGCCCGCCCAGCAGTTCGAAACCGAGCGTACCGAATTCCGGCGCCTTGATCGGTACGCCGACGCGTTTGGAAAGCCAGCTCACCAGATGCGCGGCGTGGGCCGCATCCACCTCGACCGGGTGTCGTGCCTCGGGGCTGAACACCGCATGCGCGATCGCTGCATCGCGGGCGAAATGCGACGGCACCGGGTTCCGCCGCCCCCATCCATAGCCGGCACGGCCAGGTCATCGGTGCGGTGATCGTCTTCCACGACGTCAGCGAATCGCGGTCCATGGCGCTGGAGATGGCCCATCTGGCCCAGCACGATTTTCTCACCAGCCTGCCCAACCGGCTCCTGCTCTCGGAACGCATGACCCATGCGATCGGGCTGGCCCAGCGCCACAATAAACAGGTCGGGCTGCTGTTCCTCGACCTGGATCATTTCAAACACATCAACGATTCGCTGGGGCATGCGGTCGGCGACCAGCTGCTGCAGTCGATTGCGAACCGCCTGGTTGAGTGCGTGCGCGCCACCGACACGGTATGCCGCCAGGGCGGCGACGAGTTCGTGATCCTGCTCGCCGAAATCGGACAGCCGCAGGATGCGGCACACGTCGCGGAGACCTTGCGTACCGCGCTTTCCACTCCCCACATGATCGGCGGACACGAACTCCACATCAGCCTGAGTATCGGCATCAGTGTTTTTCCGGATGACGGCGCCGACGTGGCGACCTTGATGCAGAACGCTGACACCGCGATGTATCACGCCAAGGCAAGCGGCCGCAACACCTACCAGTTCTTCAGGGCCGACATGAACACCCGCGCAGTGCGCCGGCTGTTTGTCGAAAACAGTCTGCGCCGCGCCCTGAAACAGGGCGAGTTCCTGCTGCATTACCAGCCGAAGATCGATCTCGCTTCCGGCGGGATAACCGGCGCCGAGGCGCTCATCCGCTGGCAGGATCCGGACCTCGGACTCATACACCCGGCACAATTCGTGCCGATCGCGGAAGACAATGGTCTCATCGTTCCGCTCGGCCGCTGGGTGCTGCGCGAGGCCTGCCGGCAAGTTCAGGCCTGGCTGGATGCAGGCCTGCCTGCCGTGCCTGTCTCGGTCAATATTTCCGCGATGGAGTTCAGGCACGAAGGTTTTGTGGAGGGCGTTGCGCTTATCCTGAAGGAAACCGGCCTGGCACCGCACTATCTCGAGCTGGAATTGACCGAAAGCATCCTCATGCACGATGCCGAATCGTCGGCGTCGGTGCTTGGGGCACTCAAGGCCATGGGGGTACAGCTAGCCATCGATGACTTCGGCACCGGCTATTCGAGTCTGAGTTATCTGAAGCGCTTCCCGATCGATACCCTGAAGATCGACCAGTCGTTCGTGCGCGACATCGTCACCGATGCAGACGATGCAACCATCGTGGGCGCTGTGATCGGGATGGGGAGAAACCTCCATCAGCGGGTCATAGCCGAGGGCGTGGAAACGCACGAACAGCTTGTGTTCCTCCAGGATCGGCAATGCGACGAGGGACAAGGCTTCCATTTCAGCCGCCCCGTGTCTGCCGAGGATTTTGCCTCCTTGCTCATTCGTGGCAATGACGCGCGGTAAAGGCGAACCTCATCGCCCGCCCCCGGCCGTCTTCTCAGGCCGCCACCGGGACGCGGCAAGGCACTGGCGGAGGGCTCCCCCCATGGCAAACCGATGCCAGATGAAATGACCGCATCGCACACGCGAATCGATCGCAAAGAAAATCACTCCAGCCGCCACAAGACTCCGGACGAGCCCGACCAGCGTCCAGCCTCCCGATCAGAGTAGCCAAGCCGTCGGCAGCTTCCTCGAGGGAGAGATTCATCGACTGTTCCCTCTTATCCATGCGAATTATTTCCCGAGGCGGGACCGGGCGGATTCGATCGCCTCGCCGATGGCGTCCCATGCCAGTTCGACGCCGGCCTTCATATCCTGCCAGGCGCCCTCGCCCGCATTGCGCAACGACTCCAGCCTGGCGCGCGCCTCGTCCTGCCGGGTGCGCAGCGTGGCGATCTGCTTCTGATACGCGTCGCGTGCGCCAGCCTCGGCATGCTCCATCCTGGCTGTCAGTGCGTCGATCTCGGCATTGCCCTTGTCCAGCATGGAATGCATCTTGCGCACATATTCGTCGCGGGTACTCATGTCAGTGTCCTTTCGTTTCGGTTGTATTCCGCGCAAGCGCGCGGTCGATCTTGTCGTCCATCTCGCCGACCAGCGCGGCAAGGCCATTGGCGGCTTCGTTCATGGATTGCCGCATCGCCTGCTCCATCTTGTCCATATGGACATCGGCCTGTCCGACCGCATCGCGCAATTGCGCGAATTCATGCGTGACCTGAGCACGCAATTCGTTCAGGCGCGAGGCTTCGGCGCTTTCCGCAAGTTTGCGCTGCGCCTGCAATTCCTGATTGTGGCGACGTGACTCCATCAACATGTTCGTGCGCAATGTCAGGGCATAGAGGACAAACAGCGCCACCAGCACCAGCGTCACGCCAAGCAGGATCACCCCGAGCGGCCCCTCGACATGGAAGACCACGAACGACAGCAAGGTGGGTGCGGTCAGCACCGACCAGTTGGCCAGGGTGAAGCCCGCCAGCAGAAACAAGGCCGCCAGGATGACTGCGCCGAGTATGTTCATTGTTATACCTTCAGTTCTTGTCGAGGATTCATCCAGTATAGACGCGCGACAGAATGGGCTGCCTGCGCACGGTCCCCCGGGCCGTCCGCCACCGCTCTTATCCGGCAAGCTGGCACCCCTCGGGGCATAATGACTGCTCCCGACATTTCCAGCTCCATCATGACCACGCCGCGCCTGCCCGTCCTGTCCCTGCTCGAAACCCGCGTCCTCGGCGTGCTCTGCGAAAAGCAGCACACCGTGCCCGACACCTATCCGCTGTCGCTCAACGCCCTGGTGGCCGGCTGCAACCAGAAGACCAGCCGCCATCCCATCATGGAGGCCAGCGAGGCCGAGGTACAGGCCGCCATCGACACGCTCAAGGGACCCGCTCTGGTCATCGAGTCCAGCGGCGGCCGCGTGACGCGCTACGCCCACAACATGGAAAAAGTCCTGCGCCTGCCCGCCCAGTCCGTCGCCCTGCTCACCGCACTGATGCTGCGCGGCCCGCAAACCGCGGGCGAGTTGCGCATCAACAGCGAACGCCTGCATCGCTTCGCCGACATCGCGGCGGTGGAGGCCTTCCTGCAGGAACTGGCCGAACGGCCCGATGGCGCCCTGGTGGCCGAACTGCCGCGTCAGCCCGGCTCGCGCGAAAACCGCTGGGCGCATCTGCTCTGCGGCACTCTGGATATCGATGCTGCCCCGGCAGCACATGCCGCTGCGCTCGATCCCGGCGACGCTGTCGGCATGGGCGAAATCGCCGCGCTCAAGGCCAACGTGGCGCGGCTGCACGCAGAGGTCGATGCCCTGAAGGATCTGGTGAACAGACTGTGCACGGAACTCGGCGTGCAGAACTGAAAGGGATGGCCCGTTTCCTGATTCAATACGCGCAGCCAGCCCGACTATAGTTCAGGCTGTACGGATAAATTTCCCATACGGGATTCAGCACGCAAATCGATTGGCATCGTCCTCGCCCTGGCAAGCGGCATCGCGTACGCCGCGGAAAGACACACAGACATGCAACTGAACTCGAGCGCATTCGAACCGGATACCGACATTCCCCGCCTGTATACCTGCCTGGGCCGCGACCAGTCGCCGCCGCTGGCGTGGACCGGTGTGCCGGCCGGGACCCGAAGCCTGGCGCTGATCGTCGACGACCCCGATGCACCCGACCCGGCATCGCCGAAGACGACCTGGGTGCATTGGGTGGTCTACAACCTCCCGCCCGGCACCACTGAACTCGCCGCCGGCAGGACCCTGGTCAATCTGCCGGCCGGTTCGCGCGAAGGTCTCAACGACTGGCAGCGCTCAGGCTACGGCGGTCCCTGCCCGCCGATCGGCCGCCATCGCTACGTCTTCAAGCTCTACGCGCTCGACACCCGGCTGCCGGTTTTCTGGAACGCGACCAAGGCCACGCTGGAAAAAGCGATGCAGGGCCACATCCTGGCGCAGTGCGAGCTGGTGGGATATTTCAGGAAAGAGAAATAGGCGTATTGGACCGGCAGGAAATTGAGGCGCCCGACCGCAGCGTCCGCGGTTCCGCATCAGGCAGATGGCAACGTCCTGGGAAGGGGAATCATCAGGACAGGCCTTGATGACAGCCTCGCCATGCGTTCGGCCACGCTGCCGAGCATCAGATGCTGGAAGCCGCGCCGACCGTGGGTTCCCATCACCACCAGGTCGGCCCCCCAGCGGGAGGCTTCCCCGGCAATCGCTTCCGCAACCGGCTGGATCGGCGTTTCGGTTTCCACCAGCGCGGCGTCTGCCTCGCCCCCCGCCTGCTGGACGGCATGGCGTGCCGCCGCGAGCGTTTTTTCCCCCGCGCTGCGCCGCGCCGCACTCCATGCCACGATATCGATCGCCACCTCCGGGGCGATCGGGAGCCAGCTCATGTCCACGACATGAACCACGCGCAATGCGGCCGACAGTTTTCCGGCCAGTTCGATCGCGTGCTTCAGCGCATGGAAAGACGTATCACTTTCGTCCACCGCCACCAGAATTTTCGAATACATGATCCACCTCCCCGTTAGCCCGGCGATATGCACACGTCGACCAGACACCGCGAACCGCCGGGCGGCGCCGAGAGTACAAGCATAGACCCTTGGCCGGTTCCCTACCGGGGGCGGGACAGCGCTCCCTCGACCACGTCGGTGTTCTGCGAATCCACGATGACCCAGCCCGCAGGCGAGGGCAAAAGCACACTGAGAAGGATCCCGTTGCGCGCAGGCAATGCTGCGCCCTTGCGATCGCAACACCCTGGGCGGGAAACCGCACTGCGACGTCAGTGATGGCCAGCCGGCTGTTCTTGAACATCGTTGCATGGGTGAACGCGTGGGCTTCCTTGATTGCTTCCCGCCCCTTCCATCACAAGCCGATCACATTGACGAATTCGGCGTCCGGCGCAAAGAGTCCGGCGAATGCATTCATGTCATGGCGATTCCAGCACCCGGCGAATTCCAGAACGACTTGTACCACTTTGGCAGAATCGTCGGACATGCGCTTCTCCTCTTCGCTGAATCAAGTCCAATACCCGGCTGCCCATATATTGGAACGTCATCAATGCGTGTGCAGGTTGTCGTGGCGCAGCCAGCCGAGAAACCAACTGCTGCGAAAATGACAACGATGAAGCGCTGAGACCGTGGCGGTTTGCGCATAGTGCGGGAATTTCTCTAGGGCTAACATTCGAATTCAGCGGTCTGCGCGACTTTTCGCGCAGGTCCGGAGCGAGGTTAGCCACCTGTGGCGCCCAGTGCTACGAAATCGCCTACGAAATGTCCGGCAGCATGCCCCTCTTGAACAAGAACGGAAGAAACAGAGATTCGGGCGCGCCCCTTTCGCTGAAGCATGCGCGTAAATGACTGCCATGCTTCGATAGAAGGTGCTGTTGCTTTGGCCGAAAAACTCCCTGTGACTGCTTTCTCGTAGCTCATAGTGCTGCGTTGAATGACAAGCGTGCACTTGAAACCCGATACAGTGAGTTTCGTATGGAGAAGTGCCCACGCCGAAAGGATTGTCAGCGCAGAGGCGCTACCGCCAAATACAGTTTCCCGGTGGTTGATGTTTGGTGCCAGTGGAGCACCCAGGATGACCTGTTCTGGCGTTGCTTCGAGCACGGAAACTTTCATAGCCAATGACAGAGGGATGTGCTCGTGCAGGTAGGTTTCGAGTTCGCGCAGGTTCACGGTATTCGCTCTTAAGGTGGCTAACAGCCAATTTACGGTCGCCAGCGTCCGCATGAAACTATTATTCGAGGCGTCCATTATGATCATGTAACAACCTGATTATCAACATGTTCCATATTTCACATGCTCTATAACCTCCCTCAAAAACACGGATAATCCGAGGATACGGAGCGCCCGAATTGGGCGAACAGGCGAGGTGGAACGGATTGCTCTCAACAACCGATTCCGGATACCCGCGAAACAAGCCTGTGCGTGCTACCCGGTTCGACCGCCATCCCCCATAATCCGGCTTCCACGTAGTCCGGTTTCATCCATGCGCCGTCTTGCCCTGCTCCTGCTCACTGCCCTGCTGACCGCCTGTGCCACCCCGCCCCAGGCGCCGACCCCGCCTGTCGCGACGCCGAAGCCGCCGCCCAGGATCGCGCTGGTTTTGGGCGGCGGCGCGGCGCGCGGCTTTGCCCACATCGGCGTGATCAAGGCGCTGGAGGCCCAGGGCATCGTGCCCACCATGGTAGTGGGCACCAGCGCGGGATCGGTGGTGGGGGCGCTCTATGCCTCGGGCATGAGCGGATACGACCTGCAGAAGCAGGCCCTGGATATCCAGGAGAGCATGGTGGCGGACTGGGCCCTGCCCAACCGCGGCGTGCTGAAGGGCGAGGCGCTGCAGGACTTCATCAACCAGCAGGTGAAGAACCTGCCCATCCAGAAGCTGCCGAAGCCCCTGGGCGTGGTGGCCACCGATCTGCAAAGCGGCGAGATGGTGCTCTTCCGCCAGGGGAACACGGGCATGGCGGTCCGCGCTTCCAGCGCCGTGCCGGGCGTGTTCCAGCCCGTCGAGATCAACGGCCGGGATTACGTGGACGGCGGCCTCACCTCGCCGGTGCCGGCCCAGGCCGCGCGCGCCATGGGGGCGGACTTCGTCATCGCCGTGGACATTTCCAACGTCAACCGCCGCGACAAGCTCGCCGGCACGCTGGACGTGCTGCTGCAGACCTTCGCCATCATGGGCCATACGATCAGCCGCCACGAACTGGAAGATGCGGACGTCGTCATCCGGCCGAAGACGGCCACCATGAGCAGCACCGATTTCGCGGATCGCAATCTCGCCATCCTGGAAGGCGAGAAGGCCGCCGCCGCCGTCATGCCCGAACTCAAGGCCAAGCTCGCCCGGGCCCAGCAGCGCTGAAGACGGGTTTCCCGCACGCCGGGGAACGAGTTGGACAATAATTGGGGATGGCCCAGGTTTCTTCCACCTCCACGGCAAGCCCCCGTCCCCTGTCGGCGCTGACCGGCCTGTGGCCCTTCCTGCGGCCCTACCGGGCCCGGCTTGCACTGGCCTTCGTGCTGTTGTGTCTCGGTTCCGGCACCATCCTGCTGGTGCCGCTGGCGTTTCGCGATCTCATCGACTTCGGCTTTGGCAAGCCGGCACAACCGAGCGGCGGCCTGCTTGGCGCCTTGAGCCTGAACGGGCATTTCGTCGTCCTGTTCGGTCTGGCATGCATCTGGGCGCTCGCCGTGGCGGCGCGCTACTACACCGTGGCCTGGATCGGCGAGCGGGCGACGGCGGATCTGCGCAGCGCCGTCTACGCGCGCGTACTGGCGCAATCGCCGCAATTCTTCGAGACCCTGCAGACCGGCGAGGTGCTGTCGCGGCTGACCGGCGACACGACGCTGGTGCAGACCGTGGTCGGCAGTTCCATTTCGATGGGCTTGCGCAGCCTGTTCCAGTTCATCGGCGGCATGATCATGCTGGCCGTTACCAGCCTCTATCTGTTTTCCCTCAACCTCGGCCTGATGGCGCTGCTGACGCTGCCCATCCTCGCCATCGGTCGCAAGGTCAAGAAACTCTCGCGGGAATCGCAGGACAAGATCGCCGACGCCTCGGCGCTGGCGGGCGAAATCCTCAATGCCATGCCGACGGTTCAGGCCTACACCCAGGAGCAGCAGGAAGCCCGGCGCTTCACCGCACGCACCGAAGACAGCTTCACCACCGCGATCCGGCGCACGCGCGTGCGCGCCGCGCTCACGGCGCTGATCATCACCGCCGTGATGGGGACGATCATCTTCGTGCTGTGGATCGGCGCCCGCCAGGTGCACGACGGCATCCTGACCGGTGGCCAGCTCGCCTCCTTCGTCCTCTACGCGGCGCTGGTGGCCGGCGGCGTCGGCACCCTGTCGGAAGTGTGGGGCGACGTGATGCGCGCCGCCGGGGCGACGGAACGGCTGCTCGACCTGCTGCACGCCGAATCGGCCATCCGCGAGATGCCCAGCCCGCAGGTGCCCGCGCAGCCGGCCCGGGCGGCGATCCGCTTCGATCACGTCACGTTCCGCTACCCCGCCCGCCCGGACACCGACGCGCTCCACGACATCCGCCTCGACATCCTGCCGGGCGAAAGCGTCGCGCTGGTCGGCCCGTCCGGCGCCGGCAAGACCACGCTGTTCCAGCTGCTGCTGCGCTACTACGAGGTATCCGAAGGGGCGATCCGGCTCAACGGGCAGGACATCCGCCAGCTGAGCCTGCACGACCTGCGCCAGGGCATCGCCATCGTGCCGCAGGATCCGGTGATTTTTTCGGCCAATGCCCTGGAAAACATCCGCTATGGCCGTGCCACGGCCAGCGACGAAGACGTCCTCCAGGCGGCCCGGGCCGCCCTGGTGGACGAATTCGTCGAGCGCCTGCCCGAGGGCTACCAGACCTTCCTCGGCGAACGCGGTACCCGCCTGTCCGGCGGCCAGCGCCAGCGCATCGCGATCGCCCGCGCCATCCTGAAGGGCGCTCCGCTGCTGCTGCTCGACGAAGCCACCAGCGCCCTAGACGCGGAATCGGAAGCCCTGGTGCAGCAAGGCCTCGGCGCCGCCATGCAGGGGCGCACGACGCTGGTCATCGCGCACCGGCTGGCCACGGTGCAGAAGGTCGACCGCATCGTGGTGATGGACGGCGGCCGCATCGTGGAAACCGGCACGCCCGAGGATCTGCGCAGGCAGGGCGGGCTCTACGCGCGGCTGGCCGCACTCCAGCTCAACCAGTGACCGGCCGCATCCCGGCTGCTGCATTCAGTTATTCCAGAACGGGCCGATACCCCTATTAAGAATGACGCCGATGCGAGACCTGCTTGAACGCTTCCCCCGCCCCTGCCGCGAGCCCACGCTCCCGCGAGCCGACTGACGCACCGGCTGCGGAAGAAACCCTGGCGGCGCACGCCAGGCGCGCATTGCGCACCAGGGTGCGTACCCGGATCACGGCCGTACTCGACGCCGGCATCGGCTTCCTGCAACGTCTGCGCACGAAAGCCGGCGGGGAGCCGGAGAAGGCTTACGACGCCGATGACAGGCGCGGTGCCCGGCCGGACCGCGCGGAGACGCGGCGCGGCGCATCGGCTGCCCCGGTCGAGACGCCCGCCGAAGCCCCCAAGCCGAAACGCCGTCTGCGCGCACTCCTGATTTATGTCAGCGTGCTCCTGGTCGGCGGCGCCGGCGGCGGCGCCCTCGCCTATACCCTGTTCCAGCAACAGCTCGACCAGGTGCTCAACGACAGCCTGCGCCAGGAAGCCGCACGCTCGAAGAAAACCCGGCCCAGCGCCGACATCCAGAAGGCGTTCGACAACGAGCAGACCCAGCGCGCCGACGCCGAAAAGAAACTGGCGGCGTCCCTCGCCGCCTACTCGGCCGCCACCTCCGACGCCCATCGCCAGCTCGAAAGCCTGATCGGCGAGCAGGTCGCGGAGAACCGTCGCCTGCAGGCAGCCCTGGCCGATTCGACCCAGTCCAGCGCGGAAACGCACAAAGCGCTGACGGAAGAACAGGCCAAGCGCACCGCCGCAGAGGAAAAGCTCGCCGAGTCCTCGAAGGCCGTGGCCGAAAAACAAAAGCAGCTCGACGCGGCGGAAAAGCAGCTGGCTGCGCTCAACGTCGCCGACGCCTCGCCCGGCACCCGGCGGGACCTGCTGGCCGGCCGCAGCCCCCGAGACGAGCCGAGAAGCCGTCCGCTCAAGGCGGGCAACTGCACGCTCGGCACAAACAACGTCAACGCGCTGAAGAACTGCATCGCGGACTTCAACCGGTAGACCTTTCAGCCCGATCTACAGGGACGCCCCGCGCGCTCACGCTCCGCCGATGAGTTGCTGCACGTCGTGGGCAATGGCCACCGCACTGCTGGAGGATTCCGCCATCAGCCGCGCCTTGCCCTTGCCGTCGAAGATGAAGACCGCGCTGCTGTGGGTGGCTTCGTAGTTGCCGTGGGCGTCCGGTTTGCCGAGGCTGTAGGTGACGCGGTAGCGTTTGGCCAGCCGGCGCAGTGCCGGGTCGTCGGTGCGAAGTCCGATGAATTCAGGCCCGAATGCCTCGGCATAGCGTCTGAGCAGTGGCGGCGTATCGCGTTGCGGATCGACCGTCACGAACAATATCCGCACCCTGTCGGCAGCGGTCCCGAGTTTCGACAGCGCCTGGGAAAGCGTGGCCAGCGTCGTGGGGCACACGTCGGGACAATGCGTATAGCCAAAGTACAGCATGACGATCCTGCCGCGATAGGTCTCTGCCGTAACGTGCCGCCCCGTGTCGTCCGTGAGCGAGAATGCGAGCGGCGACACGATGCCGGTAATGTTGGCCAGGTCCCAGGCTTTCTCCTGGCTGCATCCGCTCAGCAGGGCCGCAAACGAACAGAACGCCGCAGCCAGGAAAATTCGGGTATGGACAACAGGATTCCGCAGGTTCATTGCATGTCGGCGCCTTTGACCGCGAACATCACATCCATCGAGCACCCTCCGGAAAACGTCAACCGGATCGGCACCGCGTCGCCCTTGGCCAGCGTCCGGGTACGGCCCATCAACATCAGGTGGTAGCCGTCCGGCGTGAAATGCAGCGTCTGCCCGGGGCGCACCGTCAAGTCATGTACCGGCACCATCCCCGTTTCGCCGCCGCGATGAACCGTGCGGTGCATCATCACGTCGCCGAATACCGTGCTCGATGCGCCCGTGAGCGTGAGCGGCCGCGGCCCCGTGTTGGCCAGGTCGAAGTATCCGGCCAGCGGCAGATCGCCCGGCAGCCAGCGGATGCGCGCATGCTCGACAGACGCGGGACTCCCCGCGGCCTGCGCCAGGCCGGCAAACGCCATGCACAGTGCTGCGGCAAGCCACAGCAACGGTTTTCGCGAAACACCCTTCAGCAACATGTTGCCTCCATTGATCGTGTGCGTGCTGATCCGGCCTGAGGGTCCAGCCCATCGGGCAGACAACCCGACAGGCGACGTACGCCCGAACACGGTATCACTGCTCCTCCATGCCCAGCGATGACTGCCTGGCCCGCTCGGAATGGGTATCGTGGCGCCACCGCCGCAATACGACCAGCGCGCCCACCGCGCTCATCATGGCGGCCGGGATCCAGGTGATCAGGCCGCCGATATCCTGGTCGGTCATCGGGGCAATCGGCCAGGCACGGCCGCATACGCTGTAGCTGGTGTAAAGAATGGTGCTGCTCAAGGCAATGTAGGCGCCGATGGCGATCTGCGGCAGCATGATGGCCCACAGCATGATGATGCGGGTGCCATAGCCCAATGGCTTGAGGCCGGTGTGTTGCTCCGGCCCCACGATCAGCCACCAGAACAGCAAGCCGTCGATCAGCATGCTCCAGTTCATGACGTCGTAACGCGCAAGACTGAGCATGGCCATGAAATGAACGGACGGGATGAGCCAGAAGCCGATCAGTCCCGTGAACAGCAGCGGGGCGACGACCGGATGCTGGAGGAGCCGGTAGAGCCGCAGCGTCAGCGGATTATTGAACACGGGCACGAAGAGCCCCCGACGCAGCCAGCGCGGCGTCCCCAGAGCCATGATCTCCAGCGGCGCCGCCAACGCAATGAGAAACGGCCCTGCATGGTGCAGTACCAGATGCTGGAGCCGATGGATCCAGAACATGTGTTGGGACAGATAATCCAGATGCGTCTGCAGAAACGCATAGATGGACGTCAGTCCAACGAAGAAGGCGGCGATACGCCAGAATCCGGGCGACGGCGCCTCGCTGCCCGCATGGCGCAGCCCGCGCACATACAACAGCACGCTGCCTGCACATAGCAGCAGCACCGTCGGGGAGAACTCCCAAGGGCTCAGAAAGAGGGCGATGGATTGCAGCAGCGAATGCACCGTTTAATCAAGCCGTAGCGCCCCCCATTCGGCATCTCGCGCTGCCTGGACACGCTGTCCAGCACGGATCAAATCCGGTACGCGCACTGAAATCGGAGATGCGTTTTGCAATTGCCGTGGCTCCCGTTCAAGAGGCCACGCTGTACTTTTTGCGATTATCCGTCACGCGTTCTTGGGCGTCGCAGACATCCGAAAGCGCTCAGGTGACCCGTGGAAGGTGGATTTTGTTCCTGATCGGGCCGCTGCGACCTTGAGCAGGGGCCAGATTCGGAGCCGAACCGGGCCCTGATGGAAATGCGCGCGCCAGCTCCCGATTGCTTTCTCGGTCTTGACGCCCTCGGGGTTCTTATAGCGCCGGTTAGACCAGTTGGCCATCTGATCCCTTCCATATCATCGCCCATGCGATTCGTGCCGTCTTGTTTGCCATGGCAGCACTGCAATATTGGATGGAGGGAGCATTGGCGATTCGCATCACCCACTGGCTCAAGCGGTCATCTTTGCCCTTGGCAAACCTGATTACAGCGCGTGCGCATGCACCAGGAGGCACCTGGCATAAGCATCACCGCGCTAGCTGATGCCCAGCAACGTCTCTTTTCCTCACGAGCTGTTTTGCCGGGACATCAGGCCGGGCGATGTGGCCTTTTCAGGGGCAACAGGCTTCAATGACTTGTCCCTGCCGAGCGGGTTGTTTTGTTGTAGACGTTATATTTGCCCGAGGGCTTGCTCATGGGGATGCGTTTGATCTCCTTGAATGTCACCGCGTCGTATACCACCAGCGCACCATCCATCTCCCAGATGCTGACCAGGGCATACTTGCCGTCCCGGGTAAATTCAACGTGGGCGGCCGTCTTGCCCGGGGAGGGCGTGATGTTGCGGACGATTTCCAGTGTGCGCTTGTCGATGATCTGCAGGGTGTCTTTGGCCGGGCTCATGAAGTTATCCGCCCAGGCATAGGGGGTGTTTTCGTGGCTGCGCAGGAAGAAGCCAGGGCCAAGCGTTTCGATGCGCTTGATGGCTTTCCAGCTTTTCATGTCGATGATGCTGATGACACCTGTCTTCAGGTTGGGGGTCGCCATGACCGGCCGGCCTTCATACACCCAGGTAATGCCCGAGCCGAGATGCGGCATGCCGGAAAGATCCAGGTCGGCGATCTTGCGTCCGACGTCGAGATTGACCACCTGCCCCTTGCCATCTTCTCGGCACGCACCCATCAGACTGGAGTAGGACTGGTCGAAATAGAAGTCATCCAGATAGTCGTCCAGCTCGATGCGACGCACCGGAAACGGACCTTTTGCCGCGATGGCCTCGCCGTAGCGGTAGTCGTGCACCAGGCCTTCATAGACAGGCCTGGCGTCATCGCCGTAGGGAATCTCCCACACTTCCTTCACATCTTTCAGGGCGGCAATAAAGCTTTTGCGCGGTTCGGCGTCGTACACCGCAGAAACACGGGACGTCTGGCCATTTCTGTCCTGTACGGGGATCAGCTTCAATGGCTTCAGGTCGCGGGCGTCGAGAATGACCAGCGTGTGCGGCAGATAGTTGCCGACCATGACGTAGCGACCGTCGCCCGAAACCGCGAGGTTGCGGGTATTGATGCCGGCACGGATCTCATGGGTGACCTTGAGATTCCAGATGTCGAACTTTGAAATCCAGCCGTCCCTGGAAGCAAAATACACATAGCGTCCATCGGGTGTGAACTTCGGGCCGCCATGCAGGGCGAAGCGGGTCTGGAAGCGGTAGATGGGCTCGAAGGTATCGCCGTCGAGGATCGTCGCATGGTGGTCGCCGGTCTCCACCACCACGAACAGATTGAGCGGGTCGGCCTTGAACTGGGGCGCGTTCGGCAGGCTGCCATCGGCATGGTTCTCGATGCGCGATGCGTTGATTTCCGCCAGTCCCCACTTCGGCACGGCTGCGGGGGCGGTAACGATGAAATCCGCCAGCGACTGGATTTCGTCCTTGTCCAGCTTCTGGCCGAAAGCCGGCATCTGCGTGGCGGCACGACCATCGGTAATGGTCTGGACGATTTGCGGCTTGCGCAATCTCTCCAGGTTTTCTGGCAGCAGGGCGGGGCCGATGGCGCCCAGGCGGTCTGCGCCATGACAGGCGGCGCAGTGGGTCGCGAACAGTTTGTCTGCAGGGGTGGCTGCAGCGGAGGGATTTGAAAAACCGAATACCCCGACAAGCAAAGCCTGAACCGTAGAGGCGAACAGGCGCTGAGCAAGGTTTTGATGACGGTCAGTTCGAATGGGAAGCATGTTCTGCAATTTATTATGTGTCTCCGTATCGCTGGGGGTGAAGGGGCTGCTATTTCTGCGTTGCCATCCTGATACGGCGTGGCCGCACGTAGGGTGTAACCGTGAGGCGTTCCTGGGAGTCGGTGACGCCGATTTCTTCATCATCCAGATAACAGGCCGGATCTTCCTGCCACGGGTCGCCCGAGACTTGCCAGGCGCGCACCCGCGTGTTGCCGCCGCAGATGTCGAAATAGGCGCATTCGCCGCAGCGCCCCTTGACCGGGCGCGGGTGCATCTTGAGGCCCGCCATCAGCGGGTCGGACGTGTCGGGCCAGATCTCTGAAAAGGGTCGTTCTTTCACATTACCGAGGCTGTAGTCCCACCAGAACGTGTCCGGGTGCACGTTGCCCAGGTTGTCGATGTTGGCGATGTTCACGCCGCTGGAGTTGCCGCCCCATTGGGCCAGCTTGGCGCGCATGTGGTCTTCCATTTCCGGGAAGTGCTTGCGGATCCAGAACAGCAGATAGACGCCGTCGGCGTCGTTGTTCCCGGTAACGAATTCCTTGTGCCGGCCTTGCTGCTGGTGGCGCCAGCAGGTATCGAACAGCAGGTTCATCGCCTGGCGGGTGGTCTGGTGCACCACGTCGTCTTTGCGGTTGTTGTTGCCACGCCCGGCATAGTTGAGGTGGGACAGGTAGAACTTGTCAAGTTGCTCGTCTTCCATCATCTGCAGCAGGCCCGGCAGATCCTGCGCATTGTCCTGCGTCAGGGTAAAGCGGATGCCAACCTTGATGCCTTTGTCGCGACACAGGCGGATACCATGCAGTGAGGCATCGAAGGCACCCTCTTTGCGACGGAAGCGGTCGTGGGTACCCTTGATGCCATCGAGCGAGACTCCCACGTAGTCGAAGCCGATCGCGGCGATGCGGTCGATGTTGTCCTCATCGATCAGGGTGCCGTTGGAAGACAGCCCCACATAGAAGCTCATGTCCTTGGCACGCTGGGCGATGTCATAGATGTCCGGCCGCAGAAGCGGTTCGCCGCCCGAAAGGATGAGCACCGGCACCCGGAAACGCTTGAGGTCATCCATCACGGTGAAGACTTCATCCGTGCTGAGCTCCCCCGGGAAATCCTTGTCGGCTGAGATCGAATAACAGTGCTTGCAGGTGAGGTTGCAGCGGCGCACCAGATTCCAGATCACCACCGGGCCCGGCGGGTTGCGTTTGGAGCCGAAGGGCGTGGGGTGAGCCAGTTCCTGCATGTATTGGGAGATGCGAAACATGTCTTTTCCTATGAGCCGATGCGCAGCCCGGTTTTTTTCAGGATGCGTGAGCTGTACAAGATGTCATTTCCGCGACTGGCGTCACCCAGCACCTCGGCGATGAGCCTGGCCTTGGCTTCCACTTCCTCACGCGTTTTGCCATGCACCATGGCGAACAGGTTGTAGGGCCAGTCCGGCAGATGGCGCGGGCGCTGGTAGCAATGGGTGACGCATTCCAGTTGGCCGATGCGCGCGCCCAGTTCGTCGATGCGCGCTTCGGCCACGTCCCACACCGTCATTCCGTTGGCGCGATAGCCCAAGGCGTAATGATTGGGCACGGCGCCGATGCGGCGGATGATGCCCATGTCGAGCATGCGCTGCATGCGCTGCATCACGTCTTCCGCGTCCACGCCCAACTGTTCGGCAATGGCGTGGTAGGGGCGAGCGCTCAGGGGCAGACCGGCCTGCGTCGCCTGGATGATGCGGCGGTCGGTGTCGTCGGGCAGCTTCAGTTCGTTCGGCGCGTTCATACGTGCAGTTTCAGCTCCACGAAGTATTCGCGAATCTTGGGCATGTTGTAGACCCGATAGCCGGTTTCGCGCTCGATGCGCGTGATGGTTTCCTGCTGTCCGCCCGGCGTTTCGGTCGCCAGCACGAACCACATGTTGAGGCGATGATTTCGCTCATAGTTGTGCGCTATCTCGGGCTGGCTGTTCACGATCCCGGCCACCCGTTCGAAATCATCAGGCGGAATCTGCATTGCAGCCAGGCTCAAGGCCCCACCCATCTGCTCGGCGTGGTACATCGGCCCAAAGCGCGACAGCAGGCCGCGTTCGAGCAGGCTGCCGATGCGGTCGATCACGGCTTGCTCATCGCTGCCCAAGCGCACCGCCACTTCGGCATAGGGTCGCTCGCAAATCGGAAAGCCGCCCTGCAGGGTATTGATGAGGGCGCGGTCCAGTTCGTCCATCACGCCGCCTTCTCGTGTTGCGCTTCGATATAGTGCGCACCAGTCTGCTTGAAGCGCTGTTTGCTGAACAGCACCTCGTGTTCGAAATCCATCAGGCCGCACTGCTCGCGCATAAGCTCCAGACGTTCCAGTACCGCAGTACGGTCCTTGCCGTGAATCATGGCGAACAGGTTGTAGGGCCAGTCTGGCAGGCGGCGCGGGCGCTGGTAGCAGAGGTTGACCAGGCCGGAAGCGCCGATGCAGAAACCGAGTTCCTCGATGCGCTCATCCGGAATGTTCCACACCACCATGGCATTGGCGCGGAAACCCAGCTCGTGATGGCGCACCACGATGCCGAAGCGTTTGATGATGTCCTGGTTCAGCAGATGCTCCAGGCGATTCAATACCGCTGCTTCCGTGAGGCCGGCAGTGGCGCCGATTTCGGCATAGGGCCGCGCCACGAGCGGCAGGCCATCCTGGATTGCGGCGATTAGCGCATAGTCCTGGGCGTCAAGGATCAGTCCGGTTTTTGCAGCCGGGCGCTGCATACTCCGGCGATCCGCAAGGGCCACCGTGTCGCGCAGATCGAATCCGAGGTCAATGTGATAGTCCTGCACCATGGGCAGGCGCATGACGGGCAATCCTGTCTCCTGCTCGATGTCATGCAGCACGCGGTCTAGATGGGCAGCGTTGGCAGCGGTGGCGACGAGCCAAAGATTGAACAAATGTTCGCGTTCGTAGTTGTGGTTGATTTCCGGGTGGCGATTCACCAGTTGCGCCACTTCAGCCAGGCGAGCCGCGGGCACGGCCATGGCGGCGAGGGTGCTGACACCGATGCGATTCGGGCGGAACACGGCACCGATGCGGCTGATGACGCCGTCGCGCGTGAGACGGCGCAGCGTCTCCAGCACCTCCTCCACGCCCAAACCGAGTTGATGTGAAATGATGTCGAAGGGTGCCGCGGTGAGCGGGAAGCCACGCTGGAAATCGTTGAGCAGGCTCAGTTGCGCGTCGCTCATTGTCCGATCCTGTGGGCACGCGAGGTGAAGAAGATACCGCTTGGGCTTTCGGCAGGCAGCGTGCCGGTGCGTTCGAAAGTATCCGGGTCGTAGATGTCGATGCGGTTTTCATCACGTTCCGACATCCATACCTGCTCGCCGCGTGGCGAGAATTCGATATGCAATACGCCTTTGCCGGGCTTCAGGGTTTTGACGATGCTGCGCGAGGGCAGATCGAGAACCTGCACAGTTTCGTTGTCGGGGAAGGCAAAGTTGATCCAGACCTGGCGGCCATCGGGACGCGCCACGGCGAACACGGCCTGGCCCGCGACCGGAACGCGCGCGACTTCCTGCCAGGTATTCTGGTTGGCGATGATGACCTCGTGCTGGCCGACGGCGGGCAGAACGATCTGGTCGCCTGTGGTTGTCCAGCCTTCGAGGTGCGGCATCTTGTAGACCGGCAGCTTTTCGCCGTGACGACCGAACTCGACCAGCGCGCGCTTCACGCCCGCGTCGAGATTCCACAGATCGAGCAAGGCCACACCATCTTCGCCGAACAGTCCGGCGGAATAAAACCGGCCGTCGGAGGTGATCATGCCGTCGTAGGGTTCCTTGCCGATATCCAGGAATTTATGCAGGACGGGCTGCTTCGGATCGTGCATGTCGGCAACCCATATCTCGCCGGCGTCATACAGGCTGAAGACGAACCGGTGTCCCGGTGCATCGACAAGCCCGACAACTTTTGAGTGCTTGCCGTTGGCGCCGATGGCGGGAATATCGGCAACGAGAGAAAGATCGTTCGCGTCGAATACTTTCACGCCACCCGGCACGTAATTCGAGACGGCGACCAATTTACCGTCGGGTGAGATGGCTCCGCCGATGCTGTTGCCACCCTGAATGATGCGACGGTCGATGCGCTGGGCGAGGATATCCACCTTGGTCAGGCCGCCGTCACGGCCGAACACGTAAGCATAGCGTTCGTCGCGCGAGTAGCAGATGGTGGCGTGTGACAAGTCACCCAGGCCCGTCACGCGCGCCAGGCTCGTGCGATGGGTGGTGTCGAGAATCTGCACGCTGCCGGTGGCGCGTTCGATGACGACGCCGAGATCGCCGGTGCCGCGCAAGCCTGGGCTGGCGCAGCCAGCCAGGAGGCTGAGCGAAAAAAGAAGGGAGACAATGCTAATGCGCATTGGGAAATCCATTTTGCAGGTTGTCCACGATCCATATTGCTTCGGATTCGGAGAGGAAGTTTTTCCACGGGGGCATGGGAGTGCCGGGCCGTCCTTGAAGAATGGTGCTAACCAGCGCAGCTGCCGGTTTTGATTTCAATGCTTCGGGCGTGAGCGCGGGTCCAAGGCCGCCTGTAAGCTGCATGCCGTGGCATGAGCCGCAGTCTTGACGAACCAGGCGAATAATCTCGGTTTGCCTGTCCTGGCTGATCTGAGGCGAGTCGGCCAACGCGATGGTTGAGAGGGTGGCGATCATGATTCCCGCTGTCAGCAAAATTCGCATAGATTCAGTTGGCTGCCCATCAGAAAGCAGCGGAGCGGAAGTTTCTCCACTCCGCCACACCCGCTCAATAAATGTCGTGCTGGGTGTTATAGACGTTGAACTTGCCGGTGGGCGTGACAAGGCGCTTATCCTTGATCACGGCCTTGAGCTTGCGCGTCTTGTCGTTGATGATCACGATGGCGGACTCCTGCGTCTTGCCGTTCCACACCGAGAACCAGACTTCGTCACCCGCCTTGTTGTATTCAGGCTGCACGACCCGTTTCGGTCCATCACCCAAGTCTGCCATCTCGGAAATCTTCAAGATCTGTGGTGGTTTGTCGATGTTGGCAATGTCGTAGACGGCAACCGACTGGCTGATTGCCGGATCCGGGTTGAGCGCCGTGTCGACCCAAAGGTTCTTGGACTTCGGATGGGTCTTGATGAACAGCGATCCTCCGCCTTGGCCCTTGAGAGTGCGTACCACTTTCCAGGCATTCTGCGGGTGTTTTACCGGATCGGTGCCGATGAGCGCGATCTGATCGTCGCCCAAGTCACCGGTCGACCATACCGGTCCGTATTTCGGATCTACAAAGTTTGCACCACGCCCAGGATGCGGGATCTTGCCCACGTCTACCAGTTTCACCAGCTTGTCTTCCTTGGCATCGACCACTGCAATCTTGTTTGACTGGTTGGCTGCGACCATGAAGTAGCGGCCGGTCGAATCCCAGCCGCCGTCGTGCAGGAAGCGCGCGGCGTCGATGTCGGTAACTTTCAGGTCGTTGAGGTTCGAATAGTCGACCATCAGTGTGTGTCCGGTCTCCTTCACGTTCACCGCGAACTCGGGGTGAAAGTGCGAGGCCGCAATCGAGGCGACACGGGGTTCCGGGTGATATTCCTGTTTGTCGACGGTGAAGCCGCGTGTCGAGACGATCTTGAGCGGCTCAAGCGTTTTGCCATCCATAATCACAAATTGGGGCGGCCAGTAGTCGCCGGCGATTGCGTACTTGTCCTCGTAACCCTTGTACTTGGAGCCGTCCACGGAGCGGGCTTCCATCCCGACCTTGATCACAGCCACAGTCTCCGGCTTCTTCATCCACAAGTCGATGAGGTTGATCTGAGCGTCACGGCCAATCACAAACAGGTAGCGTCCGGAGGCCGACATGCGCGAGATATGCACGGCGTAGCCGGTATCGATCACTTCGACGATTTTCTTGCTGTCGCCATCGATCAGGGCGATCTGCCCTGCATCGCGCAGTGTCACCGAGAATAGGTTCTCGATATTGAGATCATTTTCCTTTTTATTCGGGCGCTTTTCCGGCGGAATGATCACCTTCCAGGTGGCCTTCATCTCCTTCATGCCGAATTCGGGCGGGACAGGCGGCTCGTGTTGCAGGAAACGCGCCATCATGTCGACTTCCTTGTCAGTCAGCACGCCGGAAGTTCCCCAGTTTGGCATGCCGGCGGGGGAGCCATAATTAATGAATACCTTGAGATAGTCGGTGCCGCGCGCCAGGGTGATGTCCGGTGTCAGTGGCTTGCCCGTGGCGCCTTTGCGCAGCACGCCGTGGCAGCCTGCGCAGCGCTCAAAGTAAATTTGCTTGGCGCGGGTGAATTCATCGGCAGTCAGGGGCGGCGCTTTGGCCGAGGAGACATCCGGACTCGTCTGCGCGCCCAGCGGGACGGGGGCGCCCCTGTAGCTTAGATCTGGTACGGACGTTCCCGGGTGCCCTGAGGGCGGGGAATCGGCGGCGATTGCAAGCTGCGTCGCGCCCATCAGAATGATGCTTGCAGCCAACACGCTCAATTTGGTATTCATTGTGGATCCTCTCTTGGGGTTGAAGTATAAGCCCTACTTGCTATGGGGTAATCTAGCAAGCCTGCCTGCGACCGTCCTTGATTTAGGTCAACGATTCGTTTCGTCGCATGAATGAAAGTCTTTATTCCCCTCGGCAACCGCTTCCACGGAAATCGGGATATTTTCCAGACGTGAAGCTTCACCCAACGCTTGGCCCGGCACTCGTCCTTTCCCCAAACGTTCCCGCCGCTTGCGTTTCTCGACCAGAGGCACACACTTTTTATTGTCGTAATACGTAACCTGGCAGTCGAGGCAATGATGGCATTCGTTGATGACAATCTCGCCCGTGGGGCGGATGGCCTGGACCTCGCAATCAACCGCACAGACCTGGCAAGGCTTGCCGCATTCCTTGCGCCGGCGCAACCATTCGAAGGAATGGAAACGACCAGGGATGACGAGCGAGGCGCCGAGCGGGCAGATGTATTTGCAGTAAAACTTACGGTTTAGGGCGGAGAGCGCAATCACACCCAAGGCAAAGGCCACATAGCCCCATTCACGCTGGAAATGTAATGTGAATGTGGTTTTGAACGGCTCGATCTCGGCGGCCCGGATGGCCCAGCCCATGGATTGCAGGGACAGGCCGAACAGCGCGAGCAGAATGATGAATTTGAGCGCCAGCAGACGCTCATGCACCATATGGGGCATCTCGAAAAACGGCAGCCTGAGCCTGCGTGCGAGCTGAAAGGTGAGTTCCTGCAAGGCACCGAAAGGGCACAGCCATCCGCAGTAAACGCCCCGGCCCCACAACAGCAGAATGACTGCGACGAAGGACCACAGCAGAAAAAGCATGGGATCAATGAGGAAAGTGTTCCAGTTGAACTGGTGCATGACCGCCTTCACGAAGGTCAGCACGTTGATGATGGATAACTGACCTCGAGCGTACCAGCCGATGAAAAACAGGGTATAGAGGAGAAATCCCATGCGAACCCGGTTCAGGAGGCGCGGGCGCCGTGCCAGATAGTCCTGGAACAGCAGGATGCCGGTAAGCAGGCTCAGTCCCATCAACAGCAAGGCGATTTCCAGCTTGCGCTGCACCCACAGGGTGAGCCATATGGGTTCCTCTTCCTCCGTGTGCTCCACCTTGGATACGGGGGGCAAGGTGGTGGCTGTCACGGCGAGCGATGGCAGCGCTGGCTTAATGGGGGCGACTGCGTGAGGCGTCCCCAGGTGCGAAGTCCTGGCAGGCTGTAGCGATTTGGTTTTCGGCACGCTTGCGGGCTCGGGGACGGCTGCCTTTTGCAATGGCAGGGCAATCACAGGGTTGGGGCGAGCCTCCGTATCTGCGGGCTGAATTCCCCGCGATTTCGCCACCATTTTGACGGAACGGGTAATTGAGGCATTGATCACCATGACCGTAATGGTGGCGCCGGAGATCGCATCGATGGTCGCATAACCTTCCCGCTGGCCACCGACGATGATATGGCCGCTGGCAGATTTCCCACGGTACTGGTCGACGAAGTTCATCAGCCGCGCTTCACTCACGCCCGCGGCGAGGATTGGCTCTTCGTGGTGGACGATGCGCGTGCCTGTAATGCGCCCGCCAGTATCGATGCCTATCAGTATATTGATCGGCTCACCTGAATAGGCCGGGATGTTCACCATGTCTGCGGTGAGAAAAGCATAGCCGATCAGCCGATCGTTTTGATAGACAGGGGAGGCTGGAGGTGTCCCTTCGGCTTCACCGAACCGATCGGCGGACGGGAACAGATCGTGCACCTGAGGATATGCCTCGGCGATATTCGCACGAGCCCATGGCATCACGGCGAATATGAGCAAAAAGCAGAGGAGCGTCTCCCAGACGGGATGCGGTCGACGCTGACTAATGGATATATCTGGTCTTGTAATTATGTGTGTGGAGGCGTGGCGCGGCATGTCAACATAAGAGGCGTGTTGCGCATCAAGTCCTCGAGTAGCCCTGTTAACCATTCGCGCCCATATCGCCAAATCGCCAAGCGCAATGAGACGCCGACGACAATGAAAAGCCAGGGAGCGTTTCCCTCAGATATGACCGAGGTTCCGTTTATGCAAAATATCGGACACGCCCTTTTTCACCTGGCTTCGACAGACTTATTGCGCCAGCACCCAATCCACCAGGGTTTTGATGTCGGCATCACTGACATTTTGGCCGTTAGGGGGCATCGGAATCTGGCCCCATACCCCGGCCCCCCCATCCTTGACCTTCTTGATCAGTTTGGCGACGGCATCCTTGTCACCCTTGTATTTTTTGGCGACCTCCTGATAGGCCGGTCCAACCACCTTCCTGTCACTGGCATGGCAGGCAAGGCAATTCTTGGCCTTCGCCAGCGCCTCGCCTTGAGCCATGTTCACAGAGGCGTTAGCTGTTTGCAAGCCGAACAAACAGATACCAGCCAACATCAACGCATAACGTGCTTTCATGACACTTCCCCTTTGACAATTGTCTTTGTGTTTCCATACTCGGTGGGCCATAGGAACCTCGCCGTATCTCGGTCGTTTCCTACACGCCCTGCATTGATCGCGCCGCCAGATTGGTAACCATCGTGCTGCGTGTTGCTGGCATTGGGTTGCCTTACAAACATGGTCAAACAATTACCGCCTGGAATCATTGATGTAGATCAATAATCAAACGATTCACCCATCATGTCCGACCCGGAAACCGGATTAGAATTGAAATGCCGAAGCAGGTGCGAGATATTCCGGGTGTGGAGGGGCTGTTTGCCTAACTGAAGAAAAGGTGGGCGGGATGGATCAGGGAAACAAGGAAGAACGGCGCTTCAGGTCTTTGCCATCAGGCCGCAAGGTGGCGACCCATTTCGCCGCAATGGTGACGTTCTCCTGTCTGCTAGGGCCATGGTTAGGCCCGCTGTTGATCAACAGTATCAACCCGCCCCAGGCCTGGGGAACCGTATCCAGGAGCGGTGATTATTCGCTGATGAACATTCTTCTCTGGGGATCGGCATTCCTGATGTTCGAGGTTTTTTTCTACGCTGGCTGGTTAATCGCCCTGGGGAAAAAGGACTGGGAAAAAGAAAAGCCGAAATCCTGGTACAACTAGGGCCTGCCCACTCTGTTTTTACCCCTGCGTCGCTGCGGGAAGGCGATGGATGCAAGACACGCCGCGCTTCGCGGGCTCGTCTCCGGATCAGCCTCGCCGCAGGCGTAACAGCAGTATGGGCCGGACCTGGAACTGCCTTGCCTGGGCGGCCTGCGGGATTCTCCTGCGTGCTGCCTGAAATCTGCAGAAGGAATCACTCGTCATGCGCGCGCAATTTGGCGACATCATTTATGTGCACTTCCTTTCCTTTCACTCCGATCAGGCCTTCATCGGCTAAATTGTGCAGGATGCGGGAGAACGTTTCCGGGGTGATGTTGAGATTGGATGCGATCACGTTCTTGTTGGCCCGCAAATTGATATGAATATCCATCCCTTCCTGAACTTCCTCGAGGTCCTGCAATAGGTAACCGATTACCCGTTGTGTGGAAGAACGCAGAGAGAACGATTCCACATGATAGATCAGGCGTCGCAAGCGAATGGAAAGTCCCGCCAGCATCTTGCGACAGAAAACAGGATCGCTATCGATCCCTCCAAATACGACATTCTTGCTGATATGCAATATCAGGGAATCAGTCAGTGCCTGCGCATACACTGGGTAAGGCTTGTCCATGAACATCACCGCCTCCCCGAAACTCTGGCCCGGGCCAAACAGCTCCACTACTTTTTCAATTCCCTGAGGCGAAGACAAGGCCAGCTTGATCTGTCCGTGAATCACCACATAAAAACCGGTAGAAGTATCGCCACGCTGGAACAGGGCATCACCACGTGCCAGGTGTAGCTCGCGCGAGCCCTGGGCAATACGGTCGATTTCTTCCGACGACATTTCTCGAAACAGTGGAATATTTTCCAGGATGGCGGGTATGACTACTGTGTGGGTCAAGGCAGTTCCACTCCATGGCTAATACAATCCGGAACGAAATTATAAGCAGTATGAATAAATAATCCCCCTGCAACCCGAACGCAGGTTCAGTCACATCACGCTTCATTCCCCATGAAACACCCGATCCTCCGCCTGGCGCAGACGGTGTTGGCGCGCCCCGGTTGCCAGGCAGGGTTTTGAGCCGGCACCGCTGCCAAGGCGGTGCATCAGGCTTTTTCGTACCCGCTTCCCGGCACGCAGGCATGTGGCCATCATTCAGCAAGGCGTGCCTTGCTGCCCGAGATCCTCGCAAGTCTACTCCCTTGATTCAGGTCAAGGCGCCGAACACTGGCCCGCCCGATAATTCAATCTGGCCAAACCGGCATTTCATTCTGCAGGCATCCCTAAGTGACCTCTATCAACGATTTTCTCGCCACCGATCACCATCGTTGCGACAATCTGTTCGCCGTTGCGGAAGCGGCGGCCGCCCATGGCGACTGGGATAACGCCACGACCGGATTCAGCGATTTCCAGGAAGCGCTGCAACTTCACTTCGCCATGGAGGAAACAATCTTGTTTCCCGCCTTCGAGGCGCGCACCGGCATGATGCAAGGCCCGACCGCAATCATGCGCTCCGAACACCGCCAGATGAGCGACCTGCTCAACCAGATGATGGACGCCCTGGCCGACAGGAATGGCAATGCCTATCTCGGCGCTGCCGATACCCTGCTCATCATCATGCAGCAGCACAACATGAAGGAAGAGCTGGTGCTGTACCAGATGGCAGACCGGCTATTGACGGGTGAACTGGACGAGATGGTCGGGCTCATGCGCGCCATGTCCTGATCTGATGACGGAGCGCATTCTCGACGCCCGCTGGCTGGAACCGCCCGAGCCGATGGATCTCGCCCTCGAGGCGATCGGCGAGCTTGAGTCGGGGGAGCATTTGCGCCTGCTTATTCATCGCACCCCTCACATGCTGTTTCCCATTCTGACTGAATGGGGTTTCAGCTATCGTACCCGCAGCCTCGACGACGGTACTTACGAAATATTCATCTGGCCCAAGGGGGCGGCTGCCCCAGACGGTGAACTGGGCACGTCATGAGCAGGCCGGCCAGCTTGTCGCTCGATCAGGCACCGCCGATCGGGGTGCCACTGCGCTTCTTTCTCACCGCCCCCTTGTTCGCCATGGTGGCAGCGCTGCTGTTGCTCTGGCAGGGGGCGGATTTATTCAGCAGCCGCTGGAATCCGGCCCTGTTGGGCCTCACCCATCTGCTGACCCTCGGCCACATTGGCCTGATCATGCTGGGGGCGATCCTGCAAATGCTGCCAGTGGTGGCCGGTGCGCCGATGCGGCGGCCAGAGCGTGCCGCCGCCGTTGTTTACACGCTAGGAACCTGCGGCATTGTCCTGCTGTGCACCGGACTGGTATTCGCCCTGCCGCTCGCCCTGAAAATCGCCCTGCCAATGCTGGGGACGGCGCTCCTTCTGTTCGCCGCACTGGTCATCGTCACGCTGCGTCGCACTATGCCGCACAACATGACCGCACGAACGATGCGACTGGCTGTCGTGATGCTGGCCGCCACCGTTCTGCTCGGCCTGACCTTGCTGAGCAACCATGCATTCGGCTGGTGGCTGCACGCGCGCGAAATGCTGGTCAACCTCCATCTTGCCTGGGGCTTGCTGGGCTGGGTTGGTGTTCTGGTCATGGGGGTCGCCTATCAGGTGGTGCCGATGTTCCAGCTCACGCCGGCCTACCCGGAAAAACTTACGCGCTGGCTGTCAGTGCTGCTCTTCATGCTGTTGCTGGGGCTCGCGCCGGCAAGCCACTTTCCCGCACTGCGGATGCTGCTTGGAATTCTGCTAGCGGCGGGCTTTGCCGTGTTTGCAATGAGTACCATATGGCTGCAGTCGCAGCGGCGACGCAAGCTGCCCGACGTGACGCTGAGCTTCTGGCGAGGCGGCATGATCAGCCTGCTGCTGGCGATTGGACTCTGGCTCGCGGCGCAGATCGTTCCTGCTCTGGGCGTCATGAAAAGTTACGGCCTGCTGCTCGGAATGTTGATGATCGTCGGGTTTGCCATGTCGGTCATCAACGGCATGCTCTACAAGATTGTGCCTTTCTTGGTGTGGTTTCACTTGCAGAGCCGGCGCGGGCCGAGCGGACCAGCGGTCCCCAACGCCAGGGAAATCTTGCCGGAATCGCGCACCAGAGGACAGATGTGGCTGCACTATGCCGCCCTGATCACGCTGCTCGCCGCTGTTTGCTTACCCGCGATCTTCACTTACCCGGCCGCTCTGCTGTTCGGCATATCCAATCTGTGGCTGTGGCTGAACATGATGTCGGCCAGCCGTACCTATCGCCGGTTCAATACGCTGCTCGGACAGGCCGTACCCCGCACCGCGCGAAATTGATCGTGATCGGGCGGGCTCACGGCTCACATGAGGAACTCCGGCCGGGCCACCGTAGCGGCGGCGCTTTTCGTCAGCAGCGACAAGTGGCCGATATCGTTCCGGCACCTATGGTTTGGCCCGGCTGGGGCATAGCGGGTGCGCAAGTGACCGCGTGCGAAGGCACCTGGCCATGCAACGCGCGCCAGAATCACAGGGAAGCGGCGGACGGCATTCAGCTTCTGCACGCTTGAAGTCCGCCATCAGCAAGCTGGTGTGTCTTGTTTCCGGAATATCTTGACTTGAGTCAAGGATGGGCAGGTCACGAAAGATTAATGTGAGCGTGCCCAATTCAGGGGTCTGTTTGTAAGCATTTCTCTCCATCGACAGGAGCCGGAAAAGCCGGAAATCAGGTTTTTAACCAACATATCAAGAGATATCCAGGAGGTAATTCATGAGCGAAACATTTACCAAGTCGATGGCACGAAACATATTCTATGGTGGAGCCGTGTTCTTCTTCCTGCTGTTTCTAGGCTTGACCTTCGACACGGTACAGAGCCTGCCGAAACGGGATCACCGTGAAAACCTCACCGCTTCTGTCGTGCGCGGCAAGCACATCTGGGAGACACGCGACTGCATCGGATGCCACACCCTTATGGGTGAAGGCGCATATTTCGCGCCGGAACTGGGCAACGTCTACAAACGCCGTGGCCCCGAATTCATCAAGGCGTGGATCAAGGGGCAACCAACCGGCGCCCCTGGTCGCCGTCAGATGCCGCAGTTCAATCTGACCGATCAGCAGCTCGACGACGTGGTCAACTTCCTGAAGTGGACGTCAGAGATCAACACAAACAACTGGCCGCCGAACATTGAAGGCTAATCCAGCAGATACCCTGACACAAACGGTTTAGGAGAAATTCAACATGCACTATAAATCCCAAGCGGTGGCAAAGCCATACTTCATTGCCGCCATTGGCCTGTTCGTCGGACAGATTCTGTTCGGCCTGATCATGGGCTACCAGTATGTAGTGGGCGACTTTCTGTTTCCCGCCATTCCCTTCAACGTGGCACGCATGGTCCACACCAACTTGCTGATCGTGTGGATTCTGTTCGGTTTCATGGGCGCGGCTTATTATCTGATACCCGAGGAAACCGAGACGGAACTGTTCAGCCCCAAGCTGGCCATACTCATGTTCTGGATTTTCCTGATTGCGGGTGCGCTGACTATCGTCGGGTATCTGGCAGTGCCTTACGCTACGCTTGCCAGGATGACGGGAAACAATATTCTGGCGACCATGGGACGGGAATTTCTCGAGCAGCCGCTGCCAACCAAGGTCGGCATCGTAATCGTGGCGCTGGCCTTCCTGTTCAATATCAGCATGACTGTGCTGAAGGGGCGCAAGACCTCCATCGCCTTGGTCTTGCTGCTGGGACTGTGGGGCCTGGCGATATTCTTCCTGTTCTCCTTCTACAATCCCTCCAACCTGGTGCTGGACAAGTATTTCTGGTGGTGGACCGTGCACCTCTGGGTGGAAGGCGTATGGGAGCTGATTCTGGGTGCGATGCTGGCCTTCGTGCTGATCAAGATCACCGGCGTGGATCGTGAAGTCATAGAAAAATGGCTCTACGTCATCATTGCGATGACGCTGATCACCGGCATCATCGGCACCGGCCACCATTATTTCTGGATCGGTACGCCGTCATACTGGCAATGGTTCGGTTCGGTGTTCTCCGCCCTGGAACCCATCCCGTTCTTCATGATGACCGTTTTTGCCTTCAATATGGTCAACCGCCGCCGCCGCGAGCACCCCAACAAGGCCGCGACACTGTGGGCCTTGGGAACTGGCGTGATGTCATTCCTCGGTGCCGGGGTGTGGGGCTTCCTGCACACATTGGCGCCGGTTAATTTCTATACCCATGGCACGCAGATCACCGCTGCCCACGGCCACATGGCCTTCTACGGCGCCTACGTGATGGTGAACCTGACCATGATCTCCTATGCCATGCCAATGCTGCGTGGGCGCAATGCCAACTCCGGCCCGGCGCAGGTCATGGAAATGTGGTCGTTCTGGCTGATGACGGTATCCATCGTGTTCATTACGCTGTTCCTCACCGCCGCCGGAATCTTGCAAATCTGGCTGCAACGCATGGGAACCAATCCGCTGGGCTTCATGGCCGCACAGGACCAGATCATGCTGTTCTACGGGTTGCGTGAAATTACCGGATTCGTGTTCCTGCTTGGCCTGGTGCTTTACATCTGGAGTTTCTTCTGCAAAAAAGGCCAGACACTGACAGCCTAGGAATCTCTCCTGCGAGGGGCGTTCGCGCCCCTCTTTTTTGCTTCAACCAGCTGACCGCCTTGACCACAAACACAAGCGCCTCTCACGAAATCCATGCCACCCCGCCGGGCGACCTGGCGATCTGGTTTTTCATTTATGCTGAACTTCTGGCTTTCGGCGTCTTCTTCGTGGCCTACGCCTTTGCGCGGGCGCACAATGTGCAGCTGTTCAATGAATCGCAACAGCATCTCAACCGCGTCTCCGGTGCCATCAATACCCTGGTGCTGATTACCAGCAGTTACTTCATGGTGCGTGCAGTCGCGGCCATCAAGCAGGGACTCTCGCGCGAATGCGCGCGCTGGATTGCCGCGGCCATCGGGTTTGGCGGAATATTCCTGGTCATCAAGCTGTTCGAGTTTCACACCAAGTTTTCCGCCGGCATCTCGCTCAGCACCAATACTTTTTACATGTTCTATCTGTCGCTGACGATCTTCCATTTCATGCACGTCATTCTCGGCATGGTGATTCTGGCCGCGGTCATGCTGAAAGCAAAAGGCGGCGGTTATGGTGCTGAATCCCATACCGGAGTGGAAACCGGCGCTTCATATTGGCACATGGTCGATTTGCTGTGGATCATCCTGTTCCCGCTGGTTTACGTCATTCACTAAGGCGCCTATGGATATCCCGCACAAACCTCATTTCATCCGTCCCTGCACCTACATCTGGATTGCACTGATGCTTTTGACCGGGTCGACCTACGTCATCGGCGAATTAGGCCTGGGTGGCTTGGCCATCATGATGGCCGTGCTTGGCACTGCCGTAGTCAAGGTGCAAATGGTCGCCAACTATTTCATGGGCCTGCACCGCACCCGCTGGCTGTGGCGCGGCATCGTGCTGGGATGGCTGTTGCTGGTGACGGGTCTGATTGCCATCGCTTACTTGACCCCGGTCAAGTAATCATTCGCCCTTTTGCACTAGGCTAAACAGCATTAACCACGGGCACACGGGAAATATCCCTGCTCCCCCGTGAGCCCTTTGCTCCCGTGGTTATTTTTTGGCGACTGAATATGAGCGACTTACCTTTCTACAAGCCACACGGTAACGAAATCGAGCTGTTCGAGCACGCTTACCGAAACCAGCTACCCTTGCTGATCAAGGGGCCTACTGGTTGCGGCAAGACGCGCTTCGTGGCCCACATGGCGGCAAAAATTGGCCTTCCACTCTACACAGTGGCCTGCCACGATGACCTGACTGCCGCCGACCTGGTGGGGCGACATCTCATCGGCGACGGCGTGACCTACTGGAACGATGGCCCGCTCACCCGTGCGGTGCGCGAGGGCGGCATCTGCTATCTGGATGAAGTGGTGGAAGCGCGCAAAGACACCACCGTGGTACTGCACCCATTGTCTGACGACCGTCGCATTCTGCCGATCGAACGCACCGGGGAGATACTCGACGCGCCACCTGAATTCATGCTGGTGGTGTCCTACAATCCCGGCTACCAGAATTTCCTCAAGGGCATGAAACCCAGTACCCGCCAACGTTTTGTCAGTCTACGCTTCGATTTTCCGGGGTCAGAACTGGAGCAACAGATCGTCATCGGCGAAACCGGTGCTGATGTGATGTTGTCGAAGCAACTGGTCAACCTTGCCAGCAGCCTGCGTGCCCTCAAGGAACACGATCTGGAAGAGGCCGCCAGCACACGCCTGCTGGTCTATACCGCTACCCTGATCGGCAGCGGTTTCGATCCGGTGGAAGCCTGCCGGGCTGCTCTGGTGGAGCCCCTGACCGATGACGAGGAAACCGCCGAAGCACTGATGGAAATTGTTCATGCCACTTTCGGAAAATGACGAAGAGGTACCCGGGCAAACCCTCGCTGTAGTTGCGGAAGCACTTTACATTGCCAATCTGCTGCTGTTGCCCGGGCTGTGCTTCATTATCCTGCTGCGCCTGCATTTCAAGCACCGTGCATCCGCACCGGCGCTGGCCGTGTGCCATCTCAGGCAGACCGTGAGTGCCAGCATCTGGGCCGGCATCCTGCTGGTCATCGCCAACCTCGCCATTTTGCTGCTCGGCGGTTACACCTCGGTCAACACCTGGACCGTGGCCATCATCTATTTCACCACCTGCCATTCCACTATGGTGCTGCTTGGAATTCTCGGCCTCGCCAAAGCCATGGCGGGACAGAATTTTATCTATCCCCTGGTAGGTAAACCCTGTGAAAGGTAATACCCAGCGCAACCGCCTGCTGACTCAGGCCGGTTTTTTCATGTTGTTCCTGCTGGCACCGGTATTCGACCTGTTCCGTCTCGATCTCAATCTCAAGCACTTTTTTTTTCTCGGCATGCACTGGACGCTGGGGCTGGATGACTTCGTAGCCGGGAAAATCGACGCCACCGAGGCCGCTATCAATATCGTTCTGCGCGGCGGTTTGCCGATTCTCGGCACCATTGCCTTCGGTTTGTGGATTTCTTGGAAGTATGGCCGTCTCTATTGCGGCTGGCTGTGCCCCCATTTTTCGGTGGTGGAGACCATCAACCAGCTCATGCGCCGCGCCATCGGTCGGCAAAGCCTGTGGGACCGCCACGCCCTGCCAGAGAAAAATGCCGACGGTTCCATCACCAAGGCCAATCCGATCTACTGGCTGGTGTTGCTGCCGCTGGTGATCGCCTTCGCTTTCCTGTGGGCTATCGTCCTGCTGACCTATCTGCTCCCCCCGGCAGAAATCTACGGTAATCTGTGGCACGGCACACTGACCCGCAACCAGGGCGTTTTCCTGACGGCGGGCACCATCGCCTTCTTCGTCGAATTCATGTTCGCACGCCATCTGTTCTGCCGCTACGCCTGTGCCGTCGGCCTGTTCCAAAGTTTTGCCTGGATGAGCAACCGCAAAGCCATGGTGATCGGCTTCGACCGCCGCCGCGCAACTGCCTGCATCGATTGCAATTCCGCCTGTGACAATGTCTGCCCGATGCGCATCAAACCACGCAGCATCAAACGCCACATGTTTACCTGCACCCAGTGTGGCCAGTGTGCCAACGCCTGCCTCCAGGTACAAGCCGACAATCCCCAGGGAACGCTGTTGAAATGGGTGCAGGGAGACTGCGCGCTGGACAAGTCGGCACGGGGATTCGGTCATCACATTGACATCCCGGCGCATTGTTATGGACCGGGGAAAAAGAAATAAATGGAAGAACAGATCGGCACACTCTGGCACAAACTCATCACCGGCGCGGCAAACAAACGCCACCCCGGAGAAGCCGTGACGCTGGAACAAATCAGCAAGACCGCCGGCATCCTGTTCCGCGCCTGGGGCGGCGACAGCGGGCTGGCGGTGAAATCCGCCGCTGCGACCACGCACGGGGCGAAACGCAGCCTGTTGCAACGCATCGCCGGAAGCAACCTCAAAACCGAGTTGACCTGGCTGGACGGGGAAACGCTGAACCTGCCCACCGCCATCGACCTCTTCCCCCAGCGCAGCCTGAACCGCGATCTTTACCTGTGGCTGATCGCCCTGGCCGCTGCCGAATCCAATCCGGCCCAGCCCTGGATACGGCGCAACCAGCAAGCCACGCTGGATGTGCTGGCGCGTTATCCCGGACTGGCTCCCCGCTACCACCGTTTGGTGGCGGCTGCGCTGACCATGCGCCCACTCCCGAAAAGCCTGCCAGAAGGGGAAAGAGAACAGGAAATGGCCGTCCGCGCAGCGCTGCAGAACCCCGGCAGCGTGGAACGGCTACCACCCGCCAGGCGTGCGCCCCAGCCGGTTTTCCTGTGGCTGCACCCCGACCCGCCTATCAGTGCCCCGGCCAAAGGTGCCGGCATGGAGCCGGGAAATCATGAGGGTGGCGACAGTAAGACAAGCAAAAAGAACCGCCGCTATCAGGCTGAGCGAGTCGACGTGCCGGAGGAAAAAAACGCCTTCATGATGTATTTCCGCGCGGAGAGCATTTTCAGCTGGGCCGAATATATCAAGGTCAATCGCCCCACCGAAGAGGACGAGCCGCCCGACGAGCGGCCAGCCGAAGATCTGGACCACCTGAGTGTGACCCAAGATGGGAAGAGCACAGCCTCGCGCCTGCGCTTTGATCTGGACCTGCCTTCCGAGGCAGCGGATGATTTGCCGCTCGGCGACGGTATCCTGCTGCCGGAATGGCATTACAAAAAACAGCGCCTGCAGCCCGACCACTGCCGCCTGCAGCCCATGGTGGCGCGCAACGCGGAACCGCTGCCGCTGCCGCCGCACCTGTCCGCCACTGCACGCCGCCTGCGCAGCCAGTTCGAAGCCCTGACACCGGCCAAGGTGTGGCTCAAGGGTCAATTCGACGGCACCGAACTCGACCTCGATGCCTGCGTACAATTCACCGCCGATCGCATCAGTAGTCTGGCAGCGCGAGAAACCGGATTGTACAAGTCTCATCACTATCGCGATCGCGACTTGGCGTGTCTGCTGCTGGCAGACCTGTCGCTGTCCACCGACGCCTACGTCAACGACCATGCCCGCGTCATCGACGTCATCCGCGAAACCTTGTTCCTGTTTTCCGAAGCCCTGTCGGCGACCGGCGACCGCTTCGCACTCTACGGCTTCTCCTCCCTCAAGCGGGAAAACATTCGCTTCCACGTGCTCAAGGAATTCGAGCGCAAGTACAACGCCGAAGTGCGCGGGCGCATCCAAGCCATCAAGCCTGGCTTTTACACCCGCATGGGTGCGGCCATCCGCCATGCCAGCCAGCTTCTTCTCAAACAGGCGTCAACCCAAAGACTGTTGCTTATCCTCACCGACGGCAAACCTAACGATCTGGACCAATATGAAGGCCGTTATGGCGTAGAAGACACCCGCGTCGCCATCCACGAAGCGCGCCAAAAAGGCTTACGTCCATTCTGCGTGACCATCGACGAAAAGGGTGCCACCTATCTGCCCCATCTATTCGGTGTCAACGGATACGTAGTGATCCGCAAACCTTCGGAATTGCCTCGCGAGCTACCCATGTTGTATGCGCAATTGACGCATTGATAATAAAGCCGCCCAATTCCCCATCCTGCTGGCACACGTCTTAAGCCGGCCATCCGTGCTCAGTGACGCTCAGCGTGTACAAACAGGCGGGACTTTCTGCCATCAAGGCAGCTTCTGGCCGGATACAGATTTATCGTGTGGATCATCACTGAGGCCCGCTTGCCGGCCCGATGTGGATACTCGCACCCGCGCTTATTTCAATTCGAGCCATCAGGAAGTCATCCCCCCTCCGCCAGCCAAGCCCGCCAACCGCCGTATTCCGTAATGTCCCGCGCATCGGTCATGCCGATGCCTTCGCAGATGAACCCGTTCACCACTGTTCCATCGGCCAGCTCCAGCTTGCCGATGCCGAGCGGCGCGGGGATGCCGTCGACGAAGGAGCCGAACTGGCTGGCGGGCATCTCCCAGACTTCGCAGGCGATGGCGGCACCGCCTTCCTGTACCTGGATGAGACCGGGGCGCTTGCCGTCAGGCAGGGCGTAGAGGCGGTATTTGGCAGCGGTCTGCGTGGTGCTCATCAGGCGTGCGTTGCGTTCGGTGAGCTGGAAGTTCAAGGACAGGCCGCTCAGATGGGCGCCGACGACGGCCACCCGTACCTGCCCGTGCGGCAGCAGATTCAGCGGTTCGGCAGGCGGCAGCGCGTGATCGGTCGCACCCAGCTTGCCGCCAAGCTGGCATTGCATGCGCGAAGCCAGATGCAGCAACGGACCGTCCTGATGCGGCGGCGCGATGAGGGTGACGCCGAACGGCAGGCCATCGGACTGGAACCCGGCCGGCACGGCGGTGGCGGCGAGGTCGAGCAGGTTCATGAAATTGGTGTAGTAGCCGAGGTTGGAATTGAGGTGGATCGGATCGGCTTCCATTTCGTCCACGCGATAGATCGTCCCGGCGGTGGGGGTGAGCATCACGTCGATGTCGCCCCACACGGCGTCGCAGGTCCGCTTGAGCGCACGCAGCCCGTAGAGATGGGCAAAGGTGTCGGCGGCGCCGATGGCACGGCCGCCGGCGATGATCTCGCGCACGGACGGAAAGACCTTGTCGGGCTGCGCGTCGAAGAAATCTCGGATGGCCAGGTAGCGCTCGGCGACCCAGGGGCCGCCGTAGAGCAGGCGCGCGGTGTCGAGGAAGGGGGCGAGGTCGACCGCGACCGGCGTGCCGCCCAGCGCCTGCATGCGCTGCACCGCTTCGCCGAACAGCCGTTCCGCCTCGGCATTGCCGAAGAACGCCAGATCCTTCTGCATCGGCACGCCGAAACGGAAACCGGTCGCGCGGCCGAAGTCGAAACCGTGCGGCGCCAACGGCCGCGAGTATTCGTCGCCGGCATCGAAGCCGGCGGCGACCGCCAGCACGCGCTCGGCGTCCTCGGCCGTCAACGCGAAAATCGACACGGCATCGAGCGAACGGCAGGCGGGCACCACGCCCCGGGTGGAGAGCGCACCGCAGCTCGGCTTGTGGCCGACGAGGTGGTTGAAGGCGGCCGGCACGCGGCCGGATCCGGCGGTGTCGGTGCCGAGACTGAAACTTGCGAGGCCCAGCGCCACGGCAACGGCCGAGCCGGAACTGGAGCCGCCGGAAATGTACGCCGGGTCGAAGGCGTTGCGGCAGGCGCCGTAGGGCGAGCGGGTGCCGTTGAGGCCGGTGGCGAACTGGTCGAGATTGGTCTTGCCGAGCGGGATCCCGCCCGCGTCGATCAGACGCTGCACGACCGTGGCACTGCGTTCCGGCGTGTACGAAAACTCGGGGCAAGCGGCAGTGGTGGGCAAGCCGGCGAGATCGATGTTGTCCTTGATCGCGAAGGGAATGCCATAGAGCGGCAGGCTGTTCATGTCCTTGCCTTCGAGCTTGCCGGCATAGGCGCGCAGGGTATCGGCGTCGAGGCGGCTGATCCAGATGTGGTGCGTATCCTCGCCCGCCATGCGGGCGAGGAGCTCTTCCACCAGCTGGATCGGGGTAAGTTCGCCGGAGCGGTACAGTCGGCGCAGGCTGGCGATGTCGAGCGAGTAGTTCATGCTGCCCTCCTCACTCGCTCACGATGACCAGCAGGTCCTGCCCGGCGCTCACCTGTCCGCCCTCGCGGCAGAACACCTTGTGGACACGGCCGTCGCACGGCGCCATCACGGCGAACTCCATCTTCATCGACTCGACGATGACCAGCGTGTCGCCCTGCTTCACTTCGGCCCCTTCGGCGACCTCGACCTTCCACACGTTGCCGGCGACGTGGCTGGCGAGCGCGCGGCCGTTCTCCGGCAGGTCGAGTTCACTGTCCGTGGCGGCTTCGGCCACGGTCAGGTCGCTGGCGTATTCGGCCTGCCCGCTTTCGCGCCAGCGTTCGCGTTCGGCGTCGAACGAATCCTGCTGCCGGGTCTTGAAGGTGGAGATGGATGCCGCATTGTTGGCAAGAAAGGCGTTGTATTCCTTCAGGCTGAACGTGGTTTCCTCGACCTTCAGCTGGTAGCGGCCGAGCGGGAAATCCTCGCGGATCTTCAGCAGTTCGGCCTCGCTCACCGGGAAGAAGCGCACCTGGTCGAAGAAGCGCAAGAGCCACGGCTTGCCGTCGGTGAAATCGGCGGTCTGGCGCCAGCGGTTCCACATCTGCAGGGTGCGGCCGACGAACTGGTAGCCGCCGGGGCCTTCCATGCCGTAGACGCACATGTAGGCGCCGCCGATGCCGACGGCGTTTTCCGGGGTCCAGGTGCGGGCCGGGTTGTACTTGGTGGTGACGAGACGATGACGGGGATCGACCGGCGTCGCCACCGGTGCGCCGAGGTAGACGTCGCCCAGGCCCATCACCAGATAGCTCGCGTCAAAAACAATGCGCTTCACCTCTTCGATCGAATCCAGCCCGTTGATGCGGCGGATGAACTCGATGTTGCTCGGACACCAGGGTGCGTCCTTGCGCACCGACTGCATGTATTTCTCGATCGCGAGCCGGGTGGCCGCATCGTCCCACGACAACGGGACGTGCACGATGCGGGTCGGCACCTGCATGTCCTCGATGGCGGGCAGCGCCTTTTCCGCGGCCAGCAGCAGGTCCATCAGCTTCGTCAGCGGCAGCACGCGCGAATCGTAGTGCACCTGCAGCGAGCGGATGCCCGGTGTGAGGTCGAGGATGCCCGGCACGGCATCGGCCTTGGGCCGGGTCATCAGCGCGTGCACACGGAAGCGCAGGTTGAGGTCGAGGACCAGCGGGCCGTATTCGATCAGCAGGTATTTGTCGCCGGCACGGCGGTAGACCACGGCGACCGGGTTGTCGCTCTCGGGCGTGCGGTGGAGAACCAGGTCGGCGAGCGGTGCGGTGTCCGCCACGAGCATTTGCGCGGCCGGTGTGCCCAGGCTGGCGATGGCGGCGTCCTGCGCCGCTTCCATGTGCTCGGCCTGCGCCTGCGAGAGGCGCTTGAAGCGCACGGTGTCGCCGGGGCGCAGCTGGCCCATCTTCCACAGCTCGGCCTGCACGATGGTGGCCGGACAGACGAAGCCGCCGAGGCTGGGGCCGTCCGGCCCGAGGATCACCGGCATGTCGCCAGTGAAGTCGACGGCGCCGATGGCGTACGCGTTGTCGTGGATGTTGGACGGATGCAGGCCGGCCTCGCCGCCGTCCTTGCGCGCCCATTCGGGACGCGGGCCGATCAGGCGCACGCCGGTGCGGCTGGAGTTGTAGTGCACCTCCCAGTCGGTGGCGAAGAACAGGTCGATGTCGGCGTCGGTGAAGAAGTCCGGCGCGCCGTGCGGACCGTAGAGCACGCCGATATCCCAGGCATGGCTGTAAACAGGGACCAGCGTCGCAGGCAGCGTATTCTCGATTGCCGAGTCTTGCGCCGCCGGAATGTGCAGCACGTCGCCGACCCGCAACGTACGACCGGCGTGGCCGCCAAACTGGCCCAGCGTGAAGGTGGCTTTGCTGCCGAGGTAATCCGGCACGTCGAAGCCGCCGCGCACCGCGAGATAGGTGCGGCAGCCGGTGTCCCTGATCGCGCCGAGCTTGAGCAACGATCCGGCCTTGACCGCGTGCGCGGCCCAGTTGGCCAGCGGCTGGCCGTCCAGTTCGGCGCCCATGTCGGCACCGGCCAGCGCGATCACGCTGTCGCAGTTGAAGCGCAGCGTGGGGCCGGCGACGGTCAGTTCGAGTGCGGCCATGCCTTCCGCATTGCTTACCAGCCGGTTGGCGAGGCGCAGCGCCAGTGCATCCATCGGCCCCGACGGCGGCACGCCGACGTCCCAGTAGCCGGTGCGGCCCGGCCAGTCCTGAATGCTCGACTGCACGCCGGGCTCGATGACGTCGATCGTCGCCGGGCGGTAGTGGAAGGCGTTGAGATAGCGCGTGGTCTGGCGCCCGTCCATGAACACCGCGTCGCGCACGATCTGGCCGAGGTAACCGAGGTTGGTCTCGATGCCGGCGACACGCGACTCCGCCAGCACCTGCTGCATCTTCTCCAGCGCATCAAAGCGGTCGCTGCCCTTGACGATGATCTTCGCGACCATGGGGTCGTAGAACGGCGGCACGTCCGAGCCGCGCTCGACCCAGGTCTCGATGCGGGCGTCGGGCGAAAACACGACTTCTGTCAACACGCCGGCGGCCGGCTGAAAATCCTTGCCCGGATCCTCGGCGTAGAGGCGCACCTGCATCGACGCACCTTTCGGCTCGGCCTTGAAACCGTCGAGATCCAGCTCGCCCGCGGCCTCTTTTACCATCCACTCGACCAGGTCGACGCCGGTGACTTCCTCGGTGACGCCATGCTCGACCTGCAAGCGGGTGTTCACTTCGAGAAAATAGAATTCGCCGCTCTGCGTGTCGTAGACGAACTCGACGGTGCCGGCGGAACGGTAGCCAACCGCCTCGCCAAGGCGCACGGCGGTGGCAAGCAGGTTGCTGCGCTGCGTGTCGGTGAGGCCGGGCGCGGGCGTTTCCTCGATGACCTTCTGGTTGCGTCGTTGCACCGAGCAATCCCGTTCACCCAGCGCGACAACATGGCCACGGCCGTCGCCGAAGATCTGCACCTCGATATGGCGCGCGTGCTCGACGTACTTCTCGAGGAAGATGCCGGCTTCCTTGAAGTTGGCGCGGGCGAGACGTTCGACCGACTGGAAAGCTTCGATCAATTCGTCGCTGCTCCAGATCAGGCGCATGCCGATGCCGCCGCCACCGGCGGTGCTCTTCAGCATCACCGGGTAGCCTATGCGCGCGGCCTCGGCCTGAGCATGACCGGCATCGCTCAGAAGGCCGGAACCCGGCAACAGCGGCACCTTGTTCTGTTCGGCGAGATCGCGCGCAGTGTGCTTGAGGCCGAAGGCGCGCATCTGGTCCGGGCCGGGGCCGATGAAGGCGATGCCGGCGGCGGCGCAGTCCTCTGCGAAGCCGGGGTTCTCGGAGAGAAAGCCGTAGCCTGGGTGAATCGCCTGGGCGCCCGTGGCCTGGGCGGCGTCGAGGATCTTGTCGGCGCGCAGGTAGCTCTGCGCTGCCGGCGCCGGGCCGATCTCGATCGCTTCGTCGGCGAGGCGCACGTGCAGGCTGTGGCGATCCGCCTCCGAATACACGGCGACCGATTTCACGCCCATCGTGCGGAGGGAGCGGATGATGCGGCAGGCGATGGCGCCGCGGTTGGCGATGAGAACCTTGTCGAACATGTTTCTTCCTTGCGGGTCGTCCCGCGTGCAGTCTCCGCGGCGGGGCGTCCCGCCGGGGATTGTTAAATCCTGAGTCCCCTTTCACTACGAACTCCGTTCGCCCTGAGCCTGTCGAAGGGCTGCCCGTGTAGGAACAGGGCTTCGACAAGCTCAGCCCGAACGGTGGTCAGGCGTCACTTCACATCCCAGATCAGTACCCGAACCGGCGTCGGGTTGTAGGCGTTGCAGGGGTTGTTGAGTTGCGGGCAGTTGGAGATGAGGCACAGCACGTCCATCTCGGCGCGCATCTCGACGTATTTTCCAGGTGCCGACACGCCGTCGGCGAAGGTCAGCCCGCCCTCGGGGGTCACCGGCACATTCATGAAGAAGTTGATGTTGCTGGTGATGTCGCGCTTGGTCAGCCCGCCGTCGTAGTGCGCGAGCGCGTGCAGGAAGCTGTCGCGACAGGAATGCATCGGCCGCTTGTTCAGCGCATAACGCACGGTGTTGCTCTCGCACGAGCAGGCGCCGCCGAGGGTGTCGTGGCGGCCGCAGGTGTCGGCGGTGATGGTCAGCATGGCCCGGCCTTCGGTCGACATCAATTGCGTGCCGGCAGTGAGGTAGAGCGCGCCCTGCGCGCGCACCGTGTCGGCGGCGCTGTAGCGTTCCTCGGGGTCGCGCGCGTTGAAGAACAGCGTGTCGACCGCCTGGTTGCCTTCGAGGTCGAGGATGCGAAAGACCTGGCCCTTCTTGATTTCATGGATCCATGGATCGCCGGCATCGACGACCGCGTCGACGACGGCATGCTTGGGATCGAAAGGACTTTCGACGAGGTTGAATGTGCTCATGATTTCACCTCAACGGAACAGGATTTCGGTTTGATGGAAGCCGCGCTGGTTTTCCGCGCAGGCATTGCGGCAGACGTCGTCCGCACCCGGCGTGCCGGACTTCCATGCGGTCAGCATGACATCGCCCGGCGCATAGTCGGGACGCGGATCGAGCGGATGTTGCGCAGCGGACAGCACCACCAGCACGTTCATCTCGAATCGCAGGTCGACGGTCGCGCCCGGACGCGAATTCGCTTCGTCGAAATGCAACCGGCCTGTCTCATCCGCCGCCACCTTGCTGAAGAAGTTGGCATTGGGCACCACGTCGCGCTTGCCCAGTCCCCACTTGCCCAGTTCGATCAGCAGGCCGTCACGGCCGTTGCGGTGCATGGCGTTGCGGTGGGTCTGGTAGGTGGCCTCGCCGTATTTCGCCTTCACCATCTCGGCATTCGACACGCCACACACCGTGTCGTGCCAGCCGCAGCTGTCATGGATGACCGAACACAGTACATGGCCCATGTCGGAGTAGAGCGCGTGGCCTGTAGTCAGATGCGCGGTGTGCTGCGCCTTCAGGGTGTCGGCCATGTTGTAGCGCTCGAGCTTCTCCTCGGCGTTATAGAACAATGCCGAAACGTTGGCGCGACCGGTCAGGTCGGTGAGCCGGAGCGCGTTGCCGCGGCGGAGAATGCCCGACCAGTGGCAGCCGCCGGGCAAGGCTTCTTCCCAGAGGAACAGCTCCGGGGGAATGGGGTTGATATTTTGTGCCATGTGAAATCCAGTCGACAGATTAAGAGGCGGAGCTTGGCGCGTGCAGGGGCGGGATCACCGCCGCCAGCAGTTGCAGACGGCCGGTAATGACGCCGCGCTGAGCGAGCATTTCATTGGTGATGGCCTGGAGCTTGGCGGCCGGGCCCTGGACCAGGATCACCTCCAGCATCTGGTCCTCGGTCAGGTGCACATGCAGCGAGCTGATGACCTCGGCGACGTGGTGGTACTGGATGTCCGCCAGCCGCTCCTGCAGGCCGCGGGCCGCGCGGTTGTATAGCAGGGTCAGCGTGCCCGCCATGACCTCGTTGCCGAGGCTGCGCTTGTGCTCGGCCAGCTGGTAATTGACCATTTCGCCGATGGCCTGCGAGCGGCTGTCGTATCCCCGGCTCTCGACCATGCCATCCAGTTCGGCCAGCAGATCAGGCGGCAGCGAGACGCTGATGCGGCTGACGAGGGTGGCGGGCTTGTCCAGGCGGTTCGGCTTCATGGCTCAGAACATGTACGAATAACGTTCCACTTCCCACTTGCTCACGGAGAGGTGGTAGGCCTCCCACTCCTCGGTCTTGTAGCGGACGAACTCGTCGCGCAGTTCCTTGCCAAGGGTGGCTTCGACCAGCGGGTCGGCGGCGAAGGCGGCGACGGCCTCCTGCAGGGTCTGCGGCAGGAACTCGATGCCGCGCGCGTTGCGCTCCGCTTCGCTGATGGCGTAGAGGTTGTCCTCGTTCGGATTACCCGGGTTCAGCCCCTCGCGGATGCCTTCCAGGCCGGCGGCCAGCACCAGGGTCGCGGCCAGGTAGGGGTTGACCGCGCCGTCGGCGTTGCGCGATTCGCAGCGGCCGCCGCCGGCCGGGATGCGCACGGAGTTGGTGCGGTTGTTGGAGCCCCAGGAGTTGAATACCGGTGCCCACGAGAAGTAACTCATGGCACCGCGCCGGACCAGGCGCTTGTAGCTGTTCACCGTCGGCGCGAACACGGCGCACAGGGCGCGGCCGTGCTTGAGGATGCCGGCGACGAAGCTGTAGCCGAGCGGGGTCAGGCCGATGCCGTGCGGATCGTCCTCGGGCGCGCAGGCGAACAGGTTCTTGCCGGTTTCGAGGTCGTAGATCGACATGTTGAAGTGGGCGCCGTTGCCGGTCTTGTCGGCGAAGGGCTTGGGCATCATGGTGGCGAGCAGGCCCTCCTCCTTGGCGTAGTGCTTGGCCATGAAGCGGAAGAAGGTGAGGCGGTCGCAGGTGGTCAGGGCGTCGGCGTAGTTGAAGTCGAACTCGAACTGACCGTTGGCGTCCTCGTGGTCGAAGGAATAGAGGTCCCAGCCGAGGTTGTTGATGGCGGTCGCCACCTTGTCCAGCCAGGAGAAATTGTCGACAAAGCCGCGCACGTCGTAGCAGGGCTTGGTCAGCTTGTCGTCGGCGACCGGCACCGACAGGCTGCCGTCGGCGTTCTGGCGCAGTAGAAAGATCTCGCACTCGATGCCCAGGTTCATGCCGTAGCCGAGCTTGGCCGCCTCGGCCAGCTGGTTCTTCAGGGCGACGCGGGTGTTGAGGGCGTAGGGCTTGCCCTGGAAGTGGTTGTCGGCGGGAATCCAGGCGATCTTTGGTTCCCAGGGCAGCTGGATGGCGCGGTCGAGGTCGGGCACCGAGGTCAGCTCGTCGTCGTTGGGCGCCTGGCCGAGGCCATCCAGGGCGTAGCCGGTGTAGCGCTCGGAACCCTTGGCCATGTGGGCGAGGTGGGCGATGGGCACCACCTTGGCCTTGGGCACGCCGTGGATGTCGACGTAGGCGCCGATGCAGTATTTCACGCCCTTGTCGGTGAGTTCGCGTTGCTGGAGCGCGACCGCATCGGCCGATCCGGCCGGGACGGTCTGGCTGGGCTGGTCGAGTACGGCGGTGTCGTCGATCTGGTTCATGGTTATTCCTTGTTGCAGGGTTGCACGGGGCGGTCAGGCGGCCTCGTAGTAGGAATAGGGCAGTGGCGGGTCCTCAGAGCAGCCCCGGGAAATGCGTTCGGCCAGGTCTTCCACCAGCCAGTCGAACCACTGCTGGCCCTTGTCGACCGTCGCCAGGCTGGGTGTGCCGGTGACGCCGTTCAGACTGGTGCGGTTGACCGGGTGGGCGAAGACGCAGCCGCAGGTGCGGTCGGGATCGTCGGCTTCATGCAGCTTGTCCGGCCGCACTGCCTCCGGGGCGATGGCCAGCATGATCGAGGTCTCGGCGTCGTTGGCGTGCCAGTCGGCGGCATCATGAAAATGGAACTGGCGCACCCGCTCGCTGACGGTGGCGGTGTTGATCACCGCCACCATCAGGTCGTCGTGCTCGGCGCGTAGCATCTCCAGGGCGCAGCGCAGGGGCGCCGCGTTGGTGACGTGGGCGTTGACGATGAACAGCCGGCGGATGCCGCTGTGCCAGGCCCAGTCACCCAGTTCCTTGACGACTTGAATGAGCGTGACGGGCGGCAGCGCCAGGGTGCCCGGCCAGCGCCGGCTGTGGCCGAGCGAGCAGCCGTAGGGCAGCGTGGGCAGCATGGGCACGCCGGTCTTTGCCGCGACGGCGGCGCAGAGCTTTTCCGCGATGACGAAGTCGACGCCGGTGCCCAGGTGCGGGCCGTGCTGCTCGGTGGCGCCCACCGGCAGGATGGCGGCGTGGCCGCATTTGGCCAGGACATCGGGGATTTCGGACCAGGTGAGATCAGCCCAGAGCATCGTCGTCACTCCACGTTGTCGTGCACGTCGGTGAAGCGGATCAGGTGCGGCTTCACCTTCTGCTCGTCGTCCGATTCCGGCTCCGGGGCCGGGTGGATGAGCTGTTCCAGCCGGGCCTTGGTGGCGCGGAACGCGGGCGAGTTGAACTGCTCCGGCGAACGCGGCCGCGGCACCGGCACTTCGATCACCTCCTGGACCTCGCCCGGGTGGGCCTTGAGGACCAGGATGCGGTCGGCCAGGTAGATGGCCTCGTCGAGGTCGTGGGTGATGAACAGGACGGTGATGTCGATGTTTTTCCAGATGTCGATCAGGTGCGACTGCATCTTGGCCCGGGTCTGGGCGTCGAGGGCGCCGAAGGGCTCATCCATGAGCAGGATGCGCGGCTGGTTGACCAGGGCGCGGGCGATGGCGACGCGCTGGCGCATGCCGCCGGACAGTTGATGCGGATAGGCGTTGGCGAACTTGTCCAGGCCGACCAGTTCCAGCCACAGCAGGGCATCGCGCTCGGCCTCATCCTTGCCGCGGCCGTTCATCTCCGGCCCGAACATCACGTTCTTTTTCACCGTCAGCCAGGGAAACAGGGAATAGCCCTGGAACACCATGCCGCGGTCCGGCCCCGGACCGGTAACCGGCTTGTCGTCCAGCAGCACGTCGCCGGAGGTATGGTTCTCGAGGCCCGCGAGGATGCGGATCAGGGTCGACTTGCCGCAGCCCGAAGGACCGATGACGCAGACGAATTCGCGCCGACGGACACTGAAATCGATGCCGCGCAGAGCCTCGGTCTCACCCTGCGGCGAACGGTAGCGCTTGCCGAGGTTGCGGACCTCGAGGATGGTTTCCCGCTGGTTGATCCGTTCGAAGCGCGCCCGGACTTCGTCCGACTGGTCCAGGTAACTGGGCAGATGGGGTTCCGCTGGTTTCATGCTGATGTCCTCATTTCCGTTCCTGGCTGCGGTCCCAGGGGAACAGCCGGCGGCTGGCCCGGGCCAGGATCAGGTCGGTGCCGAAACCGATGATGCCGATGGTCATGATGGCGGCGTAGACATTGTCGAAATGCTGGTAGCGCGCCTGCTGGGTGATGAACCAGGTGATGCCGGAACTGGTGCCGATCAGTTCGGCCACGATCAGGTAGGTCCAGGCCCAGCCGAGCAGGATGCGCTGGTCACGGTAGAGGTCGGGCAGGATGCCGGGCACCACCACCTTGCTCAGCAGCTTCGCGTTTTTCGTACCCAGCGTGCGGGCCGCCTCGATGAGGGTGACCTCCAGCTTGCGGGTGGTGTTGGCGATGATCAGCACCTGCTGGAACAGGGTGCCGATGACGATGATGGCAATCTTGGGCCCATCGTAGATGCCGAGTATGGCTACCGCCAGGGCACCGAAAGCCGGCGCGGGCAGGTAGCGGAAGAATTCGATGAACGGCTCGCTCAGCCGTCCCATCAGGGTATAGGTGCCGGACAGGATGCCCAGCGGCACGCCGATGATCGACGAAATGAGGAAACCCCAGAAAATGATCTGGATGCTGTGCCAGAGGCTGGCCGGCATCGAGGGCACGTCCTTCGACTTCGGCGGATTGACGAATCCGTTGTAGAAGGCCTTCGCCACTTGATCGGGCGCCGGCAGGTAAATCGGGTTGGCGGGTTTGCCGACCGGAACGGCCAAGTGTTCGCGCTCCATGTTGGCGACTTCATCCGCGAACATGGCTTTGTCGACCAGCATGTCGACCTGGAAATAGTCCACGCCACCGGGATCGACGACGTGCACCTTGGGGTGCCAGATGAAGGGCACGTAGCTGACCAGACACCAGACCAGCAGCGGCAGCAGAAACGAGCCGATCCCCAAAAGCATCCGTTTGCGCGCATCCAACTCCACGCTGCCCAGCCATTTGGAAGTCATGCCCATCTCCGCTCCGCTCTCCGGGTTTACTTGGCGTTGGTGAAGGACGGATCGAGGTAGCTGTCGAGGTCCTGATGCGTCTTGTAGACCCCGTTCGCCACGTTGAAGTCGTCAGCCACCCTGGAAGAACCGTACAGCGACGTGAAGCCCGGACCCTTGACGTAGATCTTCTTGCCTTCTGCCAGGCTCAGCAGATGGGTTCCCTTGAGCAGGGGCAGATAGACTTGCGGCGTGACGCCGACGCGTGCGGCCATGATCTTCACTGCGTCAGGCTGGGTCTTGGGGTCGTTGATGTACTTCACGACGCGGTCCCAGACTTTCACGACCTTCAGCCACTCGGCCTTGTGCTGCTTGGCGCTGGCAGGATTGACCGCGAGGACATCGTAGATCAGGCCCGGCTCGTCTGCGGAGGTATAGACCGGACGCGAACCCGGCAGCGATTTCATGGCCTGTCCCGCGATGGGCTGCCAGGCGCCGACTGCCGAGACGTCGCCTGTCGCGAGCACCTGGGGCATTTCGTTGGTCTTGGCGTTGACCAGCGTGACGTCGGATTCCTTCATGCCGGCCTTCTTGAGGCCGTTCAGCAGCAGCAGGTGTTCGACCAGCCCCATCTCCACTGCCACCTTCTTGCCCTTGAGATCCTTCAGCGACTTGATCCCGGGCTTGGCCACGATCATGTCGTTGCCGTTGGAATAGTCGGTCAGCATGATCATGACGCTCTTGCCGCCGGCCGAACCGGTCACCAGGGCGTCGCCGTTGGTCATGGTCACGGCGTCGATCTTGCCGGCCGCAAAGGCGTCCATCGAGGCGGAATAGTCGAACCACTCGAAATCGACTGCGACGCCGGCTTCCTTGAACCAGCCTTTGTCGATGGCGACCTGCCAGGCAACCCAGCCCGGCCAGTCGCTGTAACCCACCTTGAGGGGTTGGGCGGCATGGGCGGAAATGGACAGGGCGGCGGCGGCGGGGATCACCAGTCGGGTGAACAGCGTCTTCAGTGTGCTGCTGATGTGCTTCACGTTCATGTTGGGCTCCTTGATGACGGGTATTACTGAATTGAATATTCGTAATATTCGTTTACCAATAAGCAACCCTCGTGCCATGGCGACAACATCCATCTATCAACATGAAAACAAAGAACTTATAAACAATCTGCCTCGATCCTGCGGTCACGCGGCAAGCATGCTTTTAGTGCGCATGCGCACTGTTTTGGCGTGAGGGAAATCCGGGGGACAGGCGTCTTGGGCGGGATCGATCGGCTATGTCGGGCCGTCTGGAGGACGTGGCATCTCGACTTCGGAACGGCATGAAAAAGCAGCGCGATGATGCGCCGGCTGTTCGCTGGGAGCGCGCAATAAAAAGGGGCGCCCTGCAGAGCGCCCCAGCTGCCTTCGGAGAAAAGGTCCTGCTTACTCTACACGTTCGCCGTGCAGGGCAATGTCGAGGCCTTCGCGTTCCTGCTCTTCGCTGACGCGCAGGCCCATGACCAGATCCAGCACCTTCAGGATGATGTAGGTGCCGATCGCGGTGTAGGCGATGGTCAGGGCGGTGCCTTCCAGCTGGATCATGAACTGGCCCATGCTGCCGGCGGTGCCGCCGATGGATTCCACCGCGAAGATGCCGGTGAGCAGGGCGCCGACGATACCGCCGATGCCGTGCACGCCGAAGGCGTCCAGCGAGTCGTCATACTTCAGCATGCGCTTGAGTGAAGTGGCAGACCAGAAGCACACCACGCCGGCCACGATGCCGATAATGAGACCGCCCGTGGGGCCGACAAAACCGGAGGCCGGGGTGATGGCGACCAGGCCAGCGACCGCGCCGGAGGCGATGCCCAGCACGCTCGGCTTGCCCTTGCTCATCCATTCGGCAAACATCCAGCCGAGTGCGGCAGCGCCGGTGGCGATCTGGGTGACGGCCATGGCCATCCCCGCACGGCCATCTGCAGCCACAGCGGAACCCGCGTTGAAGCCGAACCAGCCCACCCACAGCATGGCCGCGCCGATCACCGTCAGGGTCAGGTTGTGCGGTGCCATGGGCTCTCTGCCGTAACCGAGACGCGGGCCCAGAACCATGGCAGCCACCAGGCCTGCCACACCGGCGTTGATATGCACGACGGTACCGCCGGCGAAGTCCAGCACGCCCATGTCCCACATGAAGCCGCCGTCGCCGGACCAGACCATGTGGGCAATCGGTGCGTACACCAGCAGCGACCACAGCGCCGTGAACCACATCATCGCCGAGAACTTCATGCGATCGGCGAAGGCGCCGGTGATCAGGGCCGGGGTGATGATCGCGAAGGTCATCTGGAAGGTCATGAACACCGACTCGGGAATCGCGCCGGTCATGCTGTCCTTGCCCATGCCGGACAGGAAGGCCTTGGAGAGGCTGCCGAAGAAGGAATAGAAGTTGGTGACGCCTTTTTCCATACCCGTCGTGTCGAAGGCGATGCTGTAGCCCGCCACCATCCACAACACCGTAATCATGGCGGTGATGGCGAAACTTTGCATCATGGTGCCAAGGACGTTCTTTTTGCGAACCATGCCGCCGTAGAACAGGGCCAGGCCGGGAATCGTCATCAGCAACACCAGGGCGGTGGAGGTCAGCATCCAGGCCGTTGCGCCGGAATCCAGCTTGGGTGCCTCGGCCGCAGGTGCGGCCGGTGCAGGCGCCGCAGCTTCAGCCGGGGCAGCCATCGCGGGTGCCGCGTCTGCTGGTGCGGCGGTCTCGGCCGCGGCCGCCGGAGCAGGCGCCGCGTCTTCTGCCAGAACGAGATTGGGAGACAGCAGGGCAAACATCAGGCCCAACGAAGCAAATATATTTTTCATGTTCATGCTCCTCACAGGGCGTCAGGACCGGATTCACCCGTGCGGATGCGCACGACCTGTTCCAGTGCAGTGACAAAAATCTTGCCGTCGCCGATCTTGCCGGTGTTGGCCGATTTCTCGATCGCTTCGATCACGCGCTCCAGCAACTCGGCCTTGATGGCTACCTCGATCTTCACTTTGGGCAGGAAGTCAACCACGTATTCCGCGCCGCGATACAGCTCGGTGTGGCCTTTCTGCCGCCCAAACCCCTTCACTTCCGTGACCGTCAAGCCGGTGACGCCGATGGCGGACAACGCCTCGCGTACCTCGTCCAGCTTGAACGGCTTGATGATTGCCGTTACGAATTTCATAGTGCCTCCCCAATTAGGGCAAAAGAAAAAATGGAGCGGCTGCTGGAACCGCCCCGACTGGCCACGCTTTAGAAAGCCTTGGAAATCGACACGGTGGTCGTGGCCTTGCCCAGGTACTCGCCATTTCCCTGGGTCCAGAAACCCTTGCCGGCGTTGGTGTCGGTGTACGCCACGCTCAGGGTCACGCCGTCACCCAGCTTGCCCAATTTGCTCATGTCATAGGCCGCGCTGACTTTCCAGTCGTCGTAGTCCGCGGCGCTCACGTTCTTGAAGTTGAACGTGCCCCAGTGCGCGCCCAGGGTCAGGCCGGTGTCGCCAACGGGCAGGCTTCCGGAAATATCCAGATAATCGGAGCCACTGGCATTCGGGCCGACGCCGAACACCGCGTCGCTCAGATAGTAGGAATACTTGGCGGTGAACCATTTCCAGCCAGCTGAAACGTAGGCTTCCGAGGTCCAGGCGCCAAGATTGCCGCCGCCGTTTTTGCTGCCGGGGTACATGTAGCGGATTGCACCCACGTCATAGCTGACAGGTCCAATGGCATTGCGGTAGCCGCCGTAGAGGTCAAGCTCCATGCTGCCACTGTTGTAGTTCTGGAATTCCGTCAGCCAGCCCACGTTGGAACCCCAGGTGCCGAGGTAGAAGCCGCTGCTGTGCGAATAGTCGAAACCACCCTGGATGGCGGCCTCTCCGCCGGTCTGGGAGATGCCGCGGAAGATATAGTTGGAGGTGAGGCCGATATTGGCCGAGAGGGTATGCGGCGAAGCGGGTTCATCCGCCACGGCGAAGGCGGGCGCGCCCACCAATGCGGTCAGAACCAAAGCGTGTACGAGTCTTTTCATGAATTTCTCCTGATTGAATGAGAGCGCGCAAAATCGCACTCCACATTGAGCACAAGCCGTGCCAGGATTTTTTCCATTAAATAACAATGCATTACAAGGAATCGCCCACCACCTTCAGAATAGACCGCACTTTCATGGTGCGCTATCAACTCGCCATGCACCCTCTTCGTGCCTCCATCCGGACCGGCTACCGGTGTACGCCGCGACGCGCTGTGCTTGTTACACTCTCCCCGTTATGGAGGCCGTCATGAACACGAATCCGAAATTTCCCAACCCCGCATTCATCAACGATCTGGTCGGCAAGCTGGGGGAGGTGCTGAAGCAGTCCCCCGCAAAAGACATCGAGCAGAATCTGAAGGCCGGTGTCACCTCGATGCTCGGCAAACTGGACATGGTGAGCCGCGAGGAATTCGACGTGCAGACCGAAGTGCTGGCACGCACGCGCGAGAAACTCGCGCAACTCGAAACGCGCCTGGCCGCACTGGAAAAGCAGCGTACCGAATAAGGTGGCCGTTGCCGTCGTCAAAAGCCGTGCGCTGAACGGCATGCATGCGCCGGAAGTGGTGGTCGAGGCGCATCTGGCAAACGGTCTGCCGGCCTTCACGCTTGTCGGCCTGCCGGAGACCGAAGTGAAGGAGGCGCGCGACCGCGTACGCGCGGCGATCCAGAATGCGCATTACGACTTCCCGGCACGCCGCATCACGGTCAACCTTGCCCCGGCCGACCTGCCCAAGGAATCCGGGCGCTTCGACCTGCCGATCGCCCTGGCGATCCTCGCCGCCTCCGGGCAGGTTCCCGCCGACAAGCTCAAGCATGCTGAATTTGCCGGCGAACTCGCGCTGACCGGCGAGTTGCGGCCGGTACGCGGCGCGCTGGCGATGGCGCTGGCGACGCGCAACGCAGGCCGCAAACTCGTGCTGCCCACTGTTTCGGCCGGCGAAGCGGCGCTCGCCGGCGGTATCGAAACACTGGGTGCGACGAGCCTGCTGGATGTCTGCGCCTGGCTCGCGGGGCAAACGACGCTCGCCGTTCCCGAGGCGGACAGCGTGCCGCCCGCGCCCGACTACCCCGACTTTTCCGACGTCAAGGGCCAGGCTGCCGCCCGCCGCGCGCTCGAAGTCGCCGCCGCCGGCGGACATTCGGTCCTGATGGCCGGGCCGCCCGGCACCGGCAAGTCGATGCTTGCCGCACGCTTCCCAGGCATCCTGCCGGCGATGGACGAGACGGAAGCGCTGGAAGCTGCCGCCGTCGCATCGCTCAACGGCGGGTTCCGCCATGAGCACTGGCAGCGGCGTCCCTTCCGCGCGCCGCACCACACCGCCTCGGCGGTTGCGCTGGTGGGCGGCGGCGGCAACCCGCGCCCCGGCGAGATTTCGCTGGCCCACCACGGCGTGCTGTTCCTTGACGAACTGCCGGAGTTTTCGCGGCAGGTGCTGGAAGTGCTGCGCGAGCCGCTGGAGACCGGGCACATCACGATTTCCCGCGCGGCGCGGCAGGCCGATTTTCCTGCACGCTTCCAGCTTGTCGCGGCAATGAACCCCTGCCCCTGCGGCTACCTCGGCCATCCCACCCAGGCCTGCCGCGACACGCCGGACCAGATCGCGCGCTACCGCGCGCGCATTTCCGGCCCCCTGCTCGACCGTATCGACATTCAGATCAGCGTGCCGGCCCTGACGCAGGATGAATTGATGCAGGCCGGGGCAAGCGAGCCCAGTGCCGCCATTCGCGACCGCGTTCAGGCGGCACGCGATCGCCAGCAACAGCGCCAGGGCAAGGCCAATGCCGCGCTCGGCACGCAGGAAATCGAACAGTTCTGCCGACTGGATGGGGCCGGGGAAACCCTGCTCAAGCAGGCGATTGCCCGCTTGAACCTGTCGGCGCGCGCCTATCACCGCGTACTCAAACTCGCGCGCAGCGTCGCCGACCTGGCTGCCAGCGACGCAATCACCCCGGCGCATCTCGCCGAAGCCATTCAATACCGAAGGTCATCCGCATGAGCGATCCCTACGAATCCTGGCAGGAAGAAAAGCAGTCGGCCTGGCTTTACCGCGTGGTCGCTGAATGCGAGCGCGGTACGCCGCGCGAAGCGCTGTTCAACGAACTGGCGCAGGCGGCCGACGAACAGGCGGGGATCTGGTCTGCCCTCATCGTTCAAAAAGGCAGCAAGCCGCCTGCCACCTTCCAGCCCGGCCTGCGCGCGCGCGTCGTCGCCCGCCTCACCCGCACATTCAAGCCGCGCGCGATGCGCAGTGTGCTTGCGGCAATGAAGGTGCGCGGTATGGCGCTATATACCCAAAACCCACCTCACCCCATGCCGCTCCGGCGCGACGACATCGGCAAGCGCCACCAGAGCGGCGCCGCGGGCAATGCCCTGCGCGCGGGCGTATTCGGCATCAACGACGGTCTGGTATCGAACGCGGCCCTGATCTATGGCGTAGCCGGCGCCGCGCCGGAGCCGTCGATCATCGTTCTGACCGGCGTGGCCGGTCTGCTGGCGGGTGCGTTCTCGATGGCGTCGGGCGAGTACGTATCGGTGCGCTCGCAGCGCGAAATGTTCGAATACCAGATCGGGCTCGAACGCGACGAGCTGGAAGAGTATCCGCAGGAAGAAGCGGCCGAGCTGGCGCTGATCTACACCGCCAAGGGCATGGATGCGGCCGAGGCCCGCCGACTGGCCGATACCCTGATGCAGGATCCCGAGCGCGCGCTCGACACCCTGGCGCGCGAGGAACTCGGACTGAATCCCGACGAACTCGGTTCGCCGTGGGTGGCTGCGATCTCATCATTTTCCGCCTTCACCGCCGGCGCGGCGCTGCCGCTGCTGCCCTTTCTGTTCGGCTACGACCATGCGCTCACCGTCTCGATCGGGTTGACGGCGCTGGGCCTGTTCGCCGTCGGCGCCAGCATGAGCCTGTTTACCGGCCGTCACGCCCTCCTGAGCGGCCTGCGCATGCTGGGCATTGGCGGTGCGGCAGGACTCGCGACCTATTTCATCGGCGCCTGGCTGGGCGTGTCGCTGGCCTGAGTTCCGCCCTTACGTCTGCTCCCACGGCAGGCCATCATGGCGCCAGCCGTTTTTTGTACTGCGGTGATGCGTTTCGTCCATGTCGCCTTCAAATCCGTGCAGTACGTTGTAGACCTCGGGAAAGCCGTATTTCTCGAGATAGCGTCCCGCCTCTATCGAGCGCCGCCCCGAGCGGCAGATCAGCACCACCGGCCGGTTGGCCGACGCAGCTTTGCGCGCATGTCCCAGAAAATCCGGGTTGACGTCCCAGTCCGGCCCATCCTGCCAGGCAATGTGGATTGCACCAACCGGATGGCCGACGAACAGGTATTCGATTTCCGAGCGGCAGTCGATGAATACCGCCTCGGGACGGGATTGCAGAAAATCATGGGACTCCCGGGGGGTCAAATGTTTCATCGCGCACTCCACTGTAACGTTCTTATTAACCTAGCAGATTGGGTGCAATGCCCCAAAAACACAAGGCCCCGCGAACGGGGCCTAGCATGCGCTACAGGATGCGCTGCTGGATGCGCTCAGGCAGCCGCAGAGCGGATCATGCGCCGCGCGTTGAAGCGTGTCAGGCCAAGCAAGCCCGCTCCCATCAGCAGCAGCGTGCCGGGTTCCGGTACGCCACCGCCGCCGCCACCCGTGCTGCACCCCGGCGTTCCAGGCGGCGCGTTATCGCAGGTACACCCTGCCAGCGAAATCAGCTTGAAATTGTCATTGCCGGCCTTGGTCGGGTCACCGCCGACAAACGTGTTCAGTGCGCCGATCAGCCAGTAGCTGGAATAGGTGCTGTTGGAAAAGTCATGTGCGCCCGTGCTGGCGCCCGCGAGAATATTCCCGATCAGCGACCAGCCGTTGGACAGCAAACCGGCATAGGACTGGTTGGCCAGGCTGGCGGGAGTACCCGCCCCCGTATATGCCAGAACCGTGAAATCGGAGTCGGTCGACACCCAGCCCGCGGAGAAGGAAGTGAGGTTCACCTTGTCCGTGAACGAGAACAGGATGGAGTCCACGCGGCCATTGTTGTCGATCGCGTGTTCCGGGCTGACCCCCTCGTTGGCATCCCTGCCGGAGGTGCCGCCCGTGCAATTGGAAAAGCCGGTGCAATCGTTGTTCCTGACCCCCAGACCACTGCTGCCGTTCAGGGTGATATAGGCGCTGTCCAGCAGGACATTGGCGGAGCCGACCGTATTGGACCATCCCGAGGCCGTGGCAGTGATGCCGCCCTGCGTATTGCTCGTCTGGTTGTTGAATGTCCAGGTATCGCAATTGGGGTTGCCCGTGCCCCCTCCGCCGCAATTACTGGTGTGGCTTGAGGAATACGTAGCCTGGGCGGTGTTCATGGCACCCAGGCCAATAGCCAGAACCCCCACCACCTTGGTTATTTGCCAGAATTTTCTAGTCATTTTGATTTGTCCCTAGTTATTCAAGGAATACACGTCGCCGTACAAAGCAATACGTGTACCAAAAACAATTTTGTATTTTACTTCAAATAGATATACATGATTTTCACGGCCAGCTCGATGCCATGAGCGCCATTGTGTAAAAAAAACCGACTCGATATCCGGCCGGATATCGCCCGGGTCTTCGTCACCTGCCCGCCGTGCCCTTGCGCTTCAGCGCTTCGGCCAGGTGCTCGCGGATATCGGGATTTTCGGGCGATCGCACCTGGGCTTCCCGCAGGTAGCGCAGGCCTTTCTCGACCTGCCCGGCTTCCACCAGTGCCCAGCCCAGGGTGTCGGCCACATTGGCGTCACTCGGCGCCAGCTGATAGGCCCTTTCCGCCACCGCCAGCGCACCCGGTTGGCGCCGCTTGAGCATGACGTAGGCCAGATCGTTGTGGATGCTGGCATCGTTCGGCAACAGCTTGCTCAGCCTCTCATAGTGCTGCTGCGCCAGATCCAGTTGCCCCGCCTGGATGTAGGCTGCGGCCAGGACACGGCGGGCGGCGGAATTCGTGGGATTGCTGCTGACCCAGGACTGGATGAACGCCAATGCCTTGGCGTTGTTGCCGGATCGGCTATAGGCGTTGTACAGCCCGATCGCATGCGTTGCGTTTTTCTCGAGACTATATGCGTTGCCGTATGCGGAAATGGCCTCCCCATAGCGCTGGCGCTGCATCGCAAGATCACCGAGCAACTGCTGGATGGCCGCCTCGCGGGGATACTGGGCGGCCAGGACGCGCGCCTGTTTTTCAGCCACATCCAGATTGCCGGAGAACCGCTCGAGGCTGGCCTTGAGCAGCAGGGCGGGGAAGTACCCCGGCTTGCTCAGCAAGGCCTTGTCCAGCGAATAGCGCGCCCCCTCGTAGTCGCCTGCGCTGATCTGGAACTCGGCCGCACGCTGCTGCCAATCGGCATCGAACCCGGCCAGCTGGGTAATGCGCCTGAAGTTCTCGCGCGCCAGGCCGCGATTCCCGATGGCCAGGTAGCATCGGCCCAGCGCCGCCAGGGCCTGTAAATTATCCCGACTGGAGGCCTGTGTTTCCTTGGCGATGTCCAGTGCTTTCTGCGCATCGCCCGTGCCAAGATACAGATCGACCAGCATGAGATTGGGCCGAAGGCTTTGCGGATTGAACGAACGCGCCTTCTCCAGCCAGCGCACGGCATCCTGCGTGCGCCCGGCGGCCAGCTCCAGTTGAGCCAGTTCGTACAGTGCATCCTGATTCTTCGGCTGATCCTTGAGTACGGCCAGCAGGCGGCGGCGTGCGTCTTCCGGCTTGCCTTCATAGCGGTCGAGGCGCGCCAGATTGAGCCTGGCCGGAGTAAAGCCCGGATTCTTTTCCAGTACCTGTTCGTAGGCTTTACGGGCACCGGCCGTATCTTTCGACACGCCGCGCGCAACCGCCAGGAGATTCAGCACGGTCAGATTCTGCGGGTCGTTCTTGAGCACGGCCTGCAGAACCTGTATCGCTGGCCTAGCCTGATTCTGCTTGAGATACATGATGGCCAGCGGGACGCCAGAATAGGCGCTGCCCGGTTTTTTTGCATAGGCCTTTTGCAGCTGCGTCACGCCCTGCGCTTCCTGCCCGACACCAATCAGGCTCAAGCCGAAATTCGCGGCGATATCCGGCGTATCGCCGCCGCTCATCCCCTCAGCCTGCTCGAGCAGCGAAACCGCCTTGGAATGCTGCCCCAGCGCCATGTACGCGGTTGCCAGCATGGACAACGCCTGCGGGTCGTTGGGACGTGCCCGCGCCGGGCCTTCCAGAAATGCAATCGCCCTGGCGTAATCCTTCTCGCTCATCAGGATGGCGGTCAGGATCTTGCGTGCCCCCATGTGCTGGGGATATTTCTTGAGATAGCTGCCCAGATAGGTCTTGGCTTTCTCGTTCTCGCCGAGGCTGTAATGGGCAATGCCACCCAGGAGCAACAGCTGGGGCCGCGTCTTCACCGCCTCGAAGGGCAGGGCATCCAGCGCGCTCGCCGCGGCGACGAGCGCATTGTGGGCTTCCTTGTCCTTCCCCTGGCGCCCGGCCTGGAGCGCCTGCAGGTAGGCGCTCCGCGGGTCGCCCGGAAATTTCTGCTTCAGCACCGCCACATCCCTGGCGGCCTCCTTGTCCCGGTTGAGGTCGAACAGCAGGGACGCCCGGGCGATCAGCGCATCGAGATAATCGGGTTTCAAGGCCAGGGCCTTGCCATACCCCGCCAGTGCATCCGGCGCATTCCCCTGCGCATGGGCGATCGAAGCTTGCATGTTCCAGCCGGAAGGGTCGCCCGGGTTCCTGGTGATCGCCAGCCGGGCCATGGCCGCGGCGTCCTGAAAATTGCCGCTGCGCAAGTAGGCCATCGACTGCGCAACCAGCGCTGCCGGTTTGTCGGGATCGATCTGCCGGGCCTGCTCCAGAGACTGGATCGCCGCACGTGTCTGCTCGAGGTCGATCTGCGCATAGGCGCGCGTGACCAGCACCGTGTATTTCACGTCGGGGGGCAAGCCATCCGGCGAAAACCGCTCCAGCAATGCCTGGTTTCTGCCCAGCAGGTTGTAGACCTCGACCTGCATGGCGATGATCAGCGACCGGTCCGCGCCCAGCCGCTCCGCGTCCGCCAGCACGCGCTCCGCGCCCAGGGGGGAACCGCTGTCGAGGTAGGCCCTGCCCAGCAGGACCAGGGCCGGCAGCATCTTGCTGTCCTGCTGCAAGGCGTTCTTCAACTGGACGATGGCGCCCCTGGTGTCCTTGTTCTGCATGCGCACCAGCGCATCCTCGTAATAGTCCGAGGCTTTCTCCGCACGGTCGGCGGCCCACGCCGGATGAGGCGCCAGGGTGCTCAGCAAGAGCGCCAGCAGGATTGGGGTCCATCGTTTTCTTGGTGTCATCCGAATGCTCATGGTGTCGTTTGCGGGGCATTTTGCATGGCAAGAGCGCAGCAAGTATCAGACCAGTCATTTCAGCGCCTTTCACGCCTGTCAGGCCGAGAGGGCACCGCTAGCCATGTTGCAAACCGGATAGGGCTGTCGACATGTCAACAGCCGTGGTCGGCCCTCAGACGGGCAGTGATAACATTCGGGTTTGTCCCAGTCCGCCTGCATCATGTCCAACCGCACCGCCCTGCTCCGCTCACTGCTCGCCCAACGCATCCTGGTACTCGACGGCGCGATGGGGACGATGATCCAGTCCTACAAGCTCAGCGAAGCCGACTATCGCGGCACGCGCTTTGCCGACTTTGCGCACGACCTCAAGGGCAACAACGACCTGCTCTCCCTGACGCAGCCGCACATCATCCGGGAAATCCACGACAAGTACCTGGCCGCGGGCGCGGACATCCTGGAAACCAACAGCTTCAACGCCACCTCGATTTCCATGGCGGACTACCACATGGAACACCTGGTGCCCGAGCTCAACCTCGCCGCCGCCCGGCTGGCGCGCGAGGCAGCCGACGAAGCCACAGCCCGGAACCCGGACAAGCCGCGCTTCGTCGCCGGCGTGCTGGGCCCCACCTCGCGCACCGCGACCATCTCGCCGGACGTGAATGATCCCGGCTTCCGCAACGTCACCTTCGACCAGCTGCGCACGGCCTATCTGGAGGCAATCGGCGGCCTGGTGAAAGGCGGCGTCGACATCCTGATCGTCGAAACCATTTTCGACACGCTGAACGCCAAGGCGGCGCTGTTCGCCATCGAGGAATACTTCGAGGCCAACGGTCTGCGGCTGCCGGTGATGATCTCCGGCACCATCACCGACGCCTCCGGCCGCACCCTTTCAGGCCAGACCGGCGAGGCTTTCTGGAATTCGGTGCGCCACGCCCGGCCGCTTTCGATCGGCCTCAACTGCGCGCTCGGCCCCGATCTGCTGCGGCAATACGTCGAGGAACTGTCCAACAAGGCCGACGCGCTCATCTCGTCCCATCCCAACGCTGGGCTGCCGAACGCCTTCGGCGAATACGACATGGATGGTGCGCAGATGGCGGTATATATTGGCGAATGGGCACGCGCCGGACTGCTCAACATCGTCGGCGGCTGCTGCGGCACCACGCCTGCCCATATCGCGGCGATCGCCCAGGCCGTCGAAGGCGTCGCGCCGCGCGTGCCGCCGGTGCTGGAGCCGGCACTGCGCCTGTCCGGGCTGGAGCCGTTCAACGTCGGCAAGGACTCGCTGTTCGTCAACGTCGGCGAACGCACCAACGTCACCGGCTCGAAAGCCTTCGCCCGCATGATCCTCGAGGGCCGCTACGACGACGCCCTGTCGGTGGCGCGCCAGCAGGTGGAGAACGGCGCCCAGGTCATCGACATCAACATGGACGAGGGCATGCTCGACGCCGAGGCGGCGATGGTGCGCTTCCTGCACCTGATCGCCTCGGAACCCGACATCGCGCGCGTGCCGATCATGATCGACTCGTCGAAGTGGAGCGTCATTGAATCCGGCCTCAAATGCATCCAGGGCAAGGGCATCGTCAACTCGATCTCGATGAAGGAAGGCGAGGCCGAGTTCATCGAGCGCGCCAGGCTGTGCCGGCGCTACGGCGCAGCGGTGATCGTGATGGCCTTCGACGAAACGGGCCAGGCCGATACCTACGCGCGCAAGACCGAAATCTGCGCACGCGCCTACAGATTGCTGACCGAAACGGTCGGCTTCCCGGCCGAGGACATCATCTTCGATCCGAACATTTTTGCGGTCGCCACCGGCATCGAGGAGCACGCCAACTACGCGGTCGACTTCATCGAAGCCACCCGCTGGATCCGCCAGAACCTGCCGCACGCGCACGTCTCCGGCGGGGTGTCGAACGTGAGCTTCTCCTTCCGCGGCAACGATGCCGTGCGCGAAGCGATCCACACCGCCTTCCTGTATCACGCGATCCAGGCCGGAATGGACATGGGCATCGTCAACGCCGGCCAGCTCGGGGTGTACGAGAGCCTTGATCCTGAACTCAGGGAGCGGGTCGAGGACGTGCTGCTGAACCGGCGCGACGACTCGACCGAGCGGCTGGTGAATTTTGCCGAGAACGTGAAAGGCGGGGCAAAGGAAAAGGTCGAGGACCTGGCCTGGCGCAGCCTGCCGGTGAACGAACGGCTGAGCCACGCGCTGGTGCAGGGCATCACACAATATATAGTCGAGGACACCGAGGCCGCGCGGCTCGAGGCCGAGCGTCCGCTGCACGTCATCGAAGGCCCGCTGATGGCCGGCATGAACGTGGTCGGCGACCTGTTCGGCGCCGGCAAGATGTTCCTGCCGCAGGTAGTGAAGTCCGCCCGCGTGATGAAGCAGGCGGTGGCCCACCTGATCCCCTACATCGAGGCCGACAAGCGGGCCGGCGACGCGCAGAGCGCCGGCAAGATCGTCATGGCGACGGTCAAGGGCGACGTGCACGACATCGGCAAGAACATCGTCGGCGTGGTGCTCGGCTGCAACGGCTACGACATCGTCGATCTGGGCGTGATGGTGCCGGCGCAGAAAATCCTCGATGCTGCCCGCGAACACAAGGCCGACATCATCGGACTGTCGGGCCTGATCACGCCCTCGCTGGAAGAAATGGCGCATGTCGCCCGTGAAATGCAGCGCCAGGGCTTCACCATTCCCCTGCTGATCGGTGGCGCCACCACGTCGCTGGCGCACACCGCGGTCAAGATCGAACCGAACTACGAACATCCGGTGGTGTACGTCAAGGACGCCTCACGCGCGGTTGGCGTCTGCACCCAGTTGCTGTCGAACGACATGCGCGACGCCTTTGCCGCCGAGATCAAGGCGGACTATGCCAAGACGCGCGAGCGCCACCTCAAGCACAAGTCCGACACCGTGCGGCTGCCACTGGCCGAAGCGCGCGCCAACAAGTTCAGCATCGACTGGGCCCGCTACACGCCACCGGTGCCGCAGCAGCCCGGCGTCCATGTGCTGAAGGCCTACGACCTGGCGCAACTGGCTGAGGTCATCGACTGGACACCGTTCTTCGCCTCGTGGGAGCTGCACGGCAAATATCCCAAGATACTCAGCGACGAAGTGGTGGGGGTCGAAGCGACCAAGCTCTTTGCCGACGCCCAGGCGATGCTGAAGCAGATGATCGCGGAAAACTGGGTGGAGGCGCGTGCCGTGTTCGGCCTGTTCCCCGCCAACGCCATCAACGACGACGACATCGAGGTGTATACCGACGAATCGCGCTCAAAAGCCTTGATGACCTGGCACAACCTGCGCCAGCAGATGAAAAAGCCGGAAGGCCGCGCCAACCTGTGCATCGCCGACTTCGTCGCGCCCAAGGCCAGCGGGCTGAAGGACTATCTCGGCGCCTTCGTGGTGACGGCGGGCATCGGCGAAGACGAGCGCGCCAAGGCCTTCGAGGCTGCGCACGACGACTACTCCGCCATCCTGTTCAAGTCGCTGTGCGACCGCCTGGCCGAGGCTTTCGCCGAGCACCTGCATCTGCGTGTACGCAAAGAGTTCTGGGGCTACGCACGCGAGGAAGCGCTCGCCAACGACGACCTGATCGCGGAAAAATACCAGGGCATCCGCCCCGCCCCCGGCTATCCGGCCTGCCCGGAGCACAGCGAAAAAGCCGGCCTGTTCGGCGTGCTCGACGCCACGGACAGGATCGGTGTGGTGCTGACCGAGAACTTCGCCATGTGGCCCGGGGCAGCCGTATCCGGCTTCTATCTCTCGCACCCCGACAGCCAGTACTTTGCCGTGGCCAAGATCGAGCGCGACCAGGTCGAGGACTACGCCCGCCGCAAGGGCTGGACCTTGCAGGAAGCGGAGCACTGGCTGGCGCCGAACCTGGCCTACCAGCCCGGCTAAGCCGGTTCAGCAGGACCTACCACCCCTGCTGCCGCATCTTCTCCAGCCAGAACAGTCCGATCACGGTCTTGGTCTCGCAGATACGGCCGTCGCGCACCCATTGCATCGCCTCGCCGAATGGCACCCGCAGGATTTCCAGGAATTCGTCTGGGTCGCGGCCGTGGTTGCCCGGCGCCAGCCCGCGCGCCAGATAGAACGCCAGCCGTTCGTCGGAATAGCCGATGCAGGGATAGATGGTGGTGACCTCGCGCCACTCCGCGGCGGTATAACCGGTTTCCTCCTCCAGTTCCCGCTTCGCGCAGGCCAGGTCGCCCTCGCCGGGGTCGATCTTGCCGGCCGGCAGTTCGATGAAATCGCGGTGCAGCGGATAGCGGTGCTGGCGTTCCAGCAGCAGGTCGCCGTTGTCGAACACCGGGATGATCACGACGGCGCCAGGGTGGACGATGTATTCGCGCGTCGACTCGCCGCCGTCGGGCAGACGGACGCGGTCGCGCTTGACGTGCATCAGCCGTCCCTTGAAGACGGTCTCGCTGGCCAGTTCGGTTTCGGTAAGGTCCGGAGTATCGTTTTTCATGGTCGCCATGATACCCAGCACGGAAAAAGCGGCAAAAAAATGCCGGGTTCTTGCGAACCCGGCAGAGATGAGGAGACACACCCTCATTGCGGAGAACTTCTGCTCACTGCAAAACAGCAAGCCTCTGCATGCTACGGGCCGGCAAGAAATCCGGCTATACAACTTTAGTTGTAGGCGCACCCTAACCAGTTGTTATAAAATGGATTTATTTTCATCCCCAGCCCGAAAACAGGTGTGCCGGCCCGGATCGCACGGCCCGGGCAACTGAAATTCCGCCGCGTGGGTGCGGCCTCCATCAACCGGACTTGAGGGTTTCCCGCAGGGTGGAATACTGGCGCCGGCTGACCATCAGCCGTTCGTCCAGTCCGTCAAGTCGCAGAAAATGACCGTCATCCTCGCCGGGCAGCTTGCCGACTTCACGGATGCGCGCGCGCGCCACCAGGCAGTTGCGATGTATCCGGACGAAGCTGTCGCCCCATTCGCTTTCCAGGCGGGTGAGCGACTCCTCGATGAGGAATTCGCGGGCGGCGGTTCGCACGGTGACGTACTTGAGTTCCGCCTTGAGATAAAGAATGTCCGCCACGGGAATCAGTACGATGCGGCCCTTCTCGTTGACCGACAGATGGCTGCGCGCCTTGGGATGTTCGGCCCGTAGCCGTTCCAGCACGCTGTCGCTCAGGCTGTGCGCCCGCGACAGGGCGCGCAGCAGACGATCGGCGCGCACCGGCTTCAGCAGGTAGTCGACCGCATTGAGGTCGAATGCCTGGCAGGCATAGGCCTCGTAGGCCGTACTGAAAATGATGGCCGGCGGCCTGTCCAGCCTGTTCAGGTGGGCTGCACATTCCAGGCCGTCCATGCCGGGCATGCGGATGTCTAGCAATACTGCGTCGACCGGCTGCTGCTGGACCTGGTCCAGCGCATCCAGCCCGTTGTCGGACTCGCCGACGATGTCGACCGGCAACTGGTCGGCGCAATCGGCCAGCACGTCGCGCAGACGGCGGCGCGCGGGCGCCTCGTCATCGACGATGAGGACGCGCAGCGGCGGGGTGGGTGCGTTCACGGGTATAGGGAATCACGATATGCACCTGATAAACGGCTCCCAGCGGTTCCAACTTGAGCTGGGCGTCGAGGTCGAAATGCAGCAGCAGGCGCTCTCGGATGTTTGCCAGCGCGATGCGGTTGCCCTTGTGGTGGCCGGCATCGGTGGCGATCGGATTGCGCACCACGATATGAACCATGTCGGCGCTGCGATAGAGATTGAGGCTGATTTCGCCCCCTTCCGGCAGCGGCTCGATACCGTGGTAGACCGCGTTTTCCACCAGCGGCTGGATCACCAGTGGCGGTATCAGCGCATCGGCCGGCATTTTGTTGATGTGCCAGACCACCTGCAGTCGATCGCCCAGACGCAGCTGCTCGAGCTCCAGATAGGCACGGGTCAGCGCGACCTCGTCCTCCAGCGGCGCCAGCTGGCTGGCGTTGCCCATCAGCGCACGAAACAGGTCGGCCATGTTTTCCAGCGCATGCTCGGCGCGTCGCGGGTCGCTGCGCACCAGCGACAGCACGGCATTCAGGCTGTTGAACAGGAAATGCGGGCGGATGCGCGCCTGCAGGGCCTGCAGGCGCGCCTCGGTGATGGCGGGCGAAAGCGCCCGGGCACGCAGGTTGAAATAGGCCAGCAGCCCCGCGCCCGTCAGCAAGGCAAATAGTGCAACGCCGGCCGGCGGATAGGCGCCGCGCTCAGACAGCAGCGGATTCAGCCACAATGCGACCAGAGCCGGAACCGCCATCCCCAGCGCCAGCGTGAATCCCGCGCCCAGGCGATAAGGCTGGCCGCGCAGCCAGCGCCCCGCCGCACACAGTGCCAGCAGCGTCAGCAGCAGCGCTGGCTGCGCAAGCGCCGACATCTCGATGAAGTCGCTCCAGAATGCCGGAGCGTCGGGCACGCGCGCCACCACGCCGGCCACCAGCGCCGCCTCCACTGTCAGTGCGATGCGCAGGTTCACCCCCAGGTGACAGAAGTTCGGCAATTCGACCTGCCGGTTGTTATGATTCTTTCTTTTCATTCCCCGTTTTGTCCCATGAGCACGACATCGACACCGCCGGACGGCGCGCCTGCCGCCTGGTCCGGCCGCTTTTCCGAACCGGTTTCCGAAATCGTCAAACGCTATACCGCGTCCATTCCCTTCGATTATCGGCTGGCCGAGTTCGACATTCAGGGTTCGCTGGCGCACGCCGCCATGTTGCACCACGTCGGCGTCCTGTCCAAGGACGACCTGGAGGCGATCCGCTCCGGCATGGCCGAGCTGCTGGCCGAGATCCGTGCCGGGCAGTTCAGCTGGTCGCTCGACAGGGAAGACGTGCACCTCAACATCGAGGCCGCGCTGACCGCCAAGATCGGCGACGCCGGCAAGCGCCTGCACACCGGGCGCAGCCGCAACGACCAGGTCGCGACCGACATCCGGCTCTACCTGCGCGATGCCATCGACCGCATCCTGGCCGGCCTCCGCGCCTGCCAGACCTCGCTGGTCGACCTCGCCGAGCAGAACGCCGACACCGTGATGCCGGGCTTCACCCACCTGCAGGTGGCGCAGCCGGTCACCTTCGGCCATCACCTCCTGGCTTACTTCGAGATGCTGGCGCGCGATGCCGAGCGCATGGCCGACTGCCGTCGTCGCGTCAATCGCCTGCCGCTGGGCGCCGCCGCGCTGGCCGGCACCAGCTACCCGATCGACCGCCAGTTTGTCGCCGACCAGCTCGGCTTCGAGGCCGTTTGCGAGAACTCGCTCGACGCCGTCTCCGACCGCGACTTCGCCATCGAGTTTTCCGCCGCTGCCGCGCTGGTGATGACGCATCTGTCGCGCCTGTCGGAAGAACTGATCCTCTGGATGAGCCCGCGCTTCGGCTTCATCGACCTGGCCGACCGCTTCTGCACCGGATCCAGCATCATGCCGCAGAAGAAGAACCCCGACGTCCCCGAACTGGTGCGCGGCAAGACCGGACGGGTAAACGGCCATCTGGTCGCCCTGCTGACCCTGATGAAAGGACAGCCGCTGGCCTACAACAAGGACAACCAGGAAGACAAGGAACCGCTGTTCGACACCGTCGACACGCTGACCGACACCCTGGTGATCTATGCCGACATGCTGCGCGGGGTGACCGTGAAGCCGGACGCCATGCGCGCCGCGGTCATGCAGGGCTTCGCCACCGCCACCGACCTGGCCGACTATCTGGTGAAAAAAGGTGTGCCCTTCCGTGATGCGCACGAAGTCGTGGCCCGCGCGGTGCGGGAGGCTGAAGCATCCGGCCACGACCTGGCCGACCTGCCGCTCGCCGAACTGCAGGCTTTCAGCCCGATGATCACGGACGACGTCTACGCCGTGCTCACGCTGGAAGGCTCGCTTGCCGCCCGCAACCACCTCGGCGGCACCGCGCCGTCACAGGTGCGTGCGGCAATCGCCCGCGCCCGGAACCGGATCTAGGCCGTCTCCAGCGCCACCGGCGGCGCGTGCTCGCGGCAGATCCGCCGCACCTCGGGGCTGCTGAGCTTTTCCTGCATCAGTCCGCAGAAATAGCTGCGCGGCCCCAGCCGCTGATTGTGACGGCAGGTCGCGCAAACGCCAAAGCTGCGCTTCCCGCTTTGCGCCTGCACCTGCGCCAGCACCTGCCGCAACACCACCATGGCCGAGGTCACCCGCGCCGGACTCGCCGTCTGCACGATGTCGCGCCAGGCACTTCCGGCGGAAAGCGTCTTCAGCAGCGTGGTGCCGCCTTCGGTGAGAATCAGCCGTACCACCCGGCCATCGCGGGGGTCTGCATAACGCGAGATCAGGCGGCGACGCGCCAGCACCAGCACCGTCTGCGACACCGTGCCCTTGGTCAGCCCGAGGTATTCGGTCAGCGCCTGCGGCGTATTGCTGAAACGGTTGGCCTGGTTCAGATAGAACAAAACCTGCAGGTGCACCGGCTGCAGGCCCTGCGCGGTTCCTGCCTGCCGCAGGTCGGCCCGGGTCAGCAGCGACAGCCGCTCGACCAGGTCAAACAGGGTAAGCGCCTGACTTTTCAAATGTTTCTAGAAGCGGACCGTGACGCCGCCTTGCGCGGCGATCAGCGCGGCCAGCTTGTCGTAGAGCGGTTCGCCGCTCTTGGTGTCGGCCCAGCCGGCATCCAGCGGCTTGAAATGGAAGCCGCCAGAGCGCGCTGCCACCCAGATCTCGCGTGCGACACCGTGGCGGTTGATGATGATCTTGCTGCCGTCGTCGAACTCGACCTCGATGATGCCGTCGGCCGGCGTCTCGAAATCGAGGTCGGCATCTTCCAGCGCCTGCTCGATACGTGCCAGCGTCGCCGCGGCGGCCTGGTTGAATTCAATTTCCGTCATGATGTCCCGTGCTAACATTTCGCGCATGAAACTGCGCACCTTATATATTGTCTCCCTGCTGCTCTGCAGCCTGGCTCTGACGGCCTGCGGCTCCAAGGGTGACCTGTATCTTCCCGAAAATCCCTCCGCACCGCAACGGACCTCCAATTGAACCTTGACTCCCTGGTTGAACGTGGCCTAGTGCGCGGTTTGCGTGTCGTATGGCAAGGCGCGACGGCGCAGCGGGGCCTCCCCCCGCAAGAAGGAGCAACGCAGCCAGGCGGCATGGAAACCGTGCAATTGGGCGCGTAGCGCTCACACCCAAATGATGAACCTAATCGCAAACAATTACGACCGCATCCGTGCGCCCTCTCAAGGGGCAATGAGCGATCAACCGAGGAATCAAGGTTGAATACCCTGAATCGCATCGACGGCCGCCTCCATATCGAGGACGTGGCCCTGGACACCCTTGCCAAACGTTTCGGCACGCCGCTCTATGTCTATTCCCGACAAGCGCTCGAGGACGCCTACCTCGCCTATACCCGGGCCTTCGCCGGAACGCCGCACCTGATCTGCTATGCGGTCAAGGCCAATTCCAGCCTGGCCATTCTCAACCTGTTCGCCCGGCTCGGCGCCGGCTTCGACATCGTGTCCGGCGGCGAACTGGCCCGCGTACTGGCTGCCGGCGGCGACCCGGGCAAGGTCGTATTCTCCGGTGTCGGCAAGACGGCGGAAGAAATGCGTGCCGCAATCGAGGCCGGCATCCTGTGCTTCAACGTCGAATCGGCCAGCGAACTGCATCGCCTCGACCGCGTGGCAGGCGAAGCCGGCAAGGTCGCGCCCGTCTCGTTCCGCGTCAACCCTGACGTCGACCCCAAGACGCATCCCTATATCTCCACCGGCCTAAAGGAAAACAAGTTCGGTGTGCCGATCGCCGATGCGCCCGCGCTGTACCGCCTTGCCGCGGGGCTGCCGAACCTGAAAATCACCGGCATCGATTGCCATATCGGTTCACAGCTGACTGACCTGTCGCCTCTGGCCGATGCTGCCGACCGCGTTCTGGCGCTGGTCGACGCACTCACGGCCGAAGGCATCGCCCTGCATCACATCGACCTCGGCGGCGGCGTCGGCATCCGCTACCGCGACGAGAGCCCGCCTGACCTCGCCGCATATGGCCGCGTGCTGGCGACCCGCTTTGCCGACCGCCGCGAGAAACTGCTGCTGGAGCCGGGGCGTTCACTGGTCGGCAACGCAGGCCTGCTGCTCACCCGGGTCGAGTATCTGAAGCCGGGCGAAAACAAGAACTTCGCCATCGTTGATGCCGCGATGAATGATCTGATGCGCCCTGCGCTCTACGAGGCGTATCACGACATCGTCGCCGTCGACCAGCGGAAATCCCCGCCCAAACGCTACGACATCGTCGGTCCAATCTGCGAGACCGGCGATTTTCTTGGCTTTGCACGTGATCTGGCAATCGAGGAAGGGGACCTCCTTGCACTGCTTTCGGCCGGCGCCTACGGCATGAGCATGGCATCGAACTACAATTCGCGCCCACGGGCAGCAGAAATTCTCATCGACAAGAATGAAATTCACCTCATTCGAGAGCGGGAAACACAGGACAGCATGATGGCCGGAGAACGGCTTGTTTATTGACTTTCAGAAAGAACCAAAAATTCATTGATTACCAAAAAATGGTATCGGTTCGATACATTTTGCTTGACTGCGACATTTTCCATCGAATTATTCCCACCATATCTTGACTATTGATTGAACCCCGGAGAAAAGTAACTAGAATGAGGCTCACCAAGCGGAGCCTCGGTATCGCCCGTTTCTAGCGGGTTTCGGGCAAGTCGGTCGCCTGTCGGTACCACGCTTTGGAAGTGCAAATTCTGACTGCACGTGGCATCAAGCTGTAGTGATAAGTGAATGTGTTCAACTTCTAAGGAGTGTTAGATGGCAACAGCAAAGAAACCCGCCGCCAAACCGGCAGCCAAGAAACCGGCAGTCAAGAAGGCAGCCGCCAAGCCGGCAGCCAAGAAGGCAGCTCCGGCCAAAAAGGTCGCCGCCAAAAAACCGGTAGCCAAAAAGGCAGCCCCGGCCAAAAAAGTCGCCG
>CAZHKS010000013.1:74005-93098 GCA_964533095.1 uncultured Thiobacillus sp.
CGGCCAAAAAAGTCGCCGCCAAAAAACCGGTAGCCAAAAAGGCAGCCCCGGCCAAGAAAGTCGCCGCCAAGCCCGTAGCCCGCAAGACAGCCGCCAAGCCGGCCGCCAAAAAGCCGGCTGCCAAGCCGGCTGCCAAAAAAGCGGCCCCGGCGAAAAAGCCTGTTGCGAAGAAAGCGGCTCCTGCCGCCAAACCCGCACCGGCTCCCGCGCCAGCTGCCCCCGCACCGGCGGTACCGGTCATCAAGCCTTTCGGGCTATAACAGGTCGGGCACTGCCCAATCTGAAACGGGGGCTTGTCCCCCGTTTTTTTATACGCCTATCACCCGGCATCCAGCACGGCCTGCGTCGCCCCCGCCACCCCTGAATTGACGAACTCCCCCCCGTGGCTGACGAAGCTTCGTCGGCGCAGGACCTGTCCTGTATTCATCAAGCCGTCAAACCCTCTTGTTTTAATGCGATTTTCAACGTCATCGGACGTCACGGGAGACTGGCATGAACCCTGCTCGAGTCCTTGTACACGCACGACAAGGAGAGACTGAAATGATCGAACTGGAACCCGGCAACGCGCTGAATATCGCCCTCAAGGAGGATGCGAACGGCCGTGACCGCGTAGTGGTGACGCTGGACGCACACGGGTGTGAACTCAACCTCACTCCGCACCAGGCCCGGGTACTGGCCACCGAATTGATCATGGCAGTGAACCGCGCGGAAGTACGCGGCAACCTGAGGCACAGCCATAACATGGTGCGCAGCACACAGCCCGCCGAGCACAAGCGGAGCCTGCTCAACCAGGCTTTTGCCAAATAGATTCACGGCCAGCCGGCTTCGACTGGACCGGGGTAGCGGGTAATCAACCCCAACTACCCGATAAGCCGCCTCCGCATTGTCGGAGGCCCACCATCCGTGATAGGGTGGCACTAGGCGCGAAGATACGTCCTCGCGCCTTTTTGTTTTTCAATATCCTTCAATGGGTATCTTCATTACTTTGCGGGAATCAGCATGGCCGTCATCGAACTCACCAAGGACAACTTCGAATCCACCATCAACGGCAGCGACGTCGTCATCGTCGACTTCTGGGCACCGTGGTGCGGTCCCTGTCGCGGATTTGCGCCTATTTTCGAGGCGGCGTCCGACAAGCACGCCAACATCGTGTTCGCCAAGGTCAACACCGAGGTCGAGCAGGATCTCGCCGGTTACTTCCAGATCCGTTCCATTCCCACGCTGATGGTGTTCCGCGAGCAGGTCATCCTCTATTCCGAGGCAGGTTCGCTGCCCGCCAATGCGCTGGACTCGCTGATCGAGCAGGTCATGGGGCTGGATATGGCACAGGTCCACAAGGACATCGCCGAACAGCAGGCGCAGGGCCAGAATCAGGCTTGAGTCTGCAATAACTGCCGCAACAGCGGCAGCGTGATCGGGCGGCGCGTTTCCAGGCTGAACCGGTCCAGCGCCTCCAGCACCCGCAGCAGACTCTGCATGTCGCGCGCGGTGTGATTCAGCAGATAGTCCGCCACCAGGGGTTCCAGCCGGAAGCCCAGGGTTTCGGCATGCTGGCTCAATGCGGCACGCTTTTCTGCATCGTCCAGGCCATGCAACTGAAACACCAAGCCCCATCCCAGCCGGGTCTGCAATTCGGGCATCACCGGCAGTTCGGCTGGCGCCATACGCCCTGCCGCCAGCCACAGCCCACCCGCCTCGCGCACGCGATTGAATGCGGCAAACCCGGCATGTTGCTGCGCGGCGTTCCAGTTTTCCACCTGATCGGCGATCACCACCTGGGCGGCTTGCTGCCCGGTGAAATCGACGCCCATCCCGCGCGCCCGGCAGGCATGCGCCCAGGCCGCCAGCAGATAGCTCTTGCCGCTGCCCGGCGCGCCCCACACATACACCATGCGTTCGGTCGCCGTGCCGTCGAGCATGGCCTGAAGCTGCATCACCAGTTCGATATTGCGCCCCGCCACGAAACGGGCGAGGTCGGGTTGGGCGGGCGGGCGGATATCCAGAAGCAGTTGCTGCATGGGGCGCAAGGATAAGGCATAAGCGTCGGCCCGCTCCAGAAAAACCCGGACGCAGCCATGTGAAAACGCCCGCCGTGCAGCGCTATACTTGAAAACTTGCCTTTTTGAAGCCCGAGCCGCTCCGATGAACCCAGCTTTTTCTGTTCCGGTCAAACCCGTGATCCAGCCGCCGCCCATGGTGGAAGAAGTCCTTGGCGCCGAGGAGCGCGACACGCTCAAGGCCCGCATCAAGACACTGATGCAGCAGCAGGATGCGGTGCTGGTCGCACACTACTACACCTCGGCCGACCTGCAGGACCTGGCCGAGGAAACCGGGGGCTGCGTGTCCGACTCGCTGGAAATGGCGCGCTTCGGCCACGCCCACCCGGCGAAGACGCTGATCGTCGCCGGGGTCAAGTTCATGGGCGAAACCGCCAAGATCCTCAACCCGGAAAAACGCGTCATCATGCCCGACCTGGGAGCCGAGTGTTCGCTCGACCTCGCCTGTCCGGCAGACGAATTCGCCGCCTTCTGCGACGCCCACCCGGACCGGATCTCGGTCGTCTACGCCAACACCAGCGCGGCCGTGAAAGCGCGCGCCGACTGGGTCGTCACGTCCGGCATCGCCGCCAGGATCGTCAAATACCTCCATCAGCAAGGCCACAAACTCCTGTGGGCGCCGGATCGCCACCTGGGTGAATACGTGCGACGCATCAGCGGCGCCGACATGATCCTGTGGCAGGGCTCGTGCGTGGTGCACGAGGCGTTCAAGGCCAAAGCGCTGAAGAAGCTGCACGCAGAGCACCCGCAGGCCGCCGTGCTGGTACATCCCGAGTCGCCGCAGTCGGTGATCGCGCTGGCCGACGTCGTCGGTTCGACCACGCAACTGATCGAGGCCGTACGCACCCTGCCCAACCCCGAATTCATCGTTGCCACCGACAACGGCATCTTCCACAAGATGCACGCCGCCGCTCCGGGCAAGATCCTGCTGGAAGCGCCGACCGCCGGCGAAGGCGCCACCTGTACCTCATGCGCCCATTGCCCCTGGATGGCGATGAACGGCCTGCGAAAGCTCGCCGCCGTCCTGGAGAAGGGCGGCAACGAAATCCATATCGAGGAATCCATCCGCGCCCGCGCCCGGCTGTCGATCCAGAAAATGCTGGATTTCGCCGCGGCCGAAAAGGCCGGAACCATCCAGTTGGGCGACTGAGGCGCCCCCATGGCCGGAACCAGCCTGCTTGCCCTCATCGACGACATCGCCACGCTTCTTGACGATGTGGCGCTGTTGACCAAGGTCGCCGCCAAAAAGACCACGGGGGTGCTCGGCGACGACCTGGCGCTGAACGCCGAGCAGGTGGCCGGAGTGCGTGCCGAGCGAGAACTGCCGGTCGTGTGGGCAGTATTCAAGGGGTCGCTCAGGAACAAGCTCATCCTGGTTCCCTCGGCCCTCGTCGTCAGCGCACTGGCGCCCTGGGCCATTACACCGCTCCTGATGCTGGGCGGCGCGTTCCTCTGCTATGAGGGTTTCGAGAAGCTGGCGCACACGTTCCTGCACGGCCGCAGCGACGAGGATGCTGCGCACAAAACCGAACTCGTCCAGGCGCTGTCCAACCCGGCGGTCGATCTGGCCGAGTTCGAGCACGACAAGATCAAGGGCGCGATTCGCACCGACCTCATCCTCTCGGCCGAGATCATCGTCATCACCCTGGGGACCGTCGCGGCTGCATCCTTCAGCACGCAGATTGTGGTGCTTGCCGGCATAGCCGTTCTGATGACCATCGGGGTCTACGGACTGGTTGCGGGTATCGTCAAGCTCGACGACGCCGGGCTCTACCTGAGCCGGCGGACCGGCGACGGCTTCGCCGGAATGCTGCGCGGTGTCGGACGCGGCATCCTGCGCGTCGCCCCGTACCTGATGAAAAGCCTGTCGGTGGTCGGCACGGCGGCGATGTTTCTCGTTGGCGGCGGCATCCTCATGCACGGCCTGCCGGGCGGGCACGACCTCCTCCATGCCTTCACCCAGACAGCAGGCAGCTTGCCGGCCCTGGGCAGCGGACTGGCTGTAATCGCCCCGCTGGTGCTGAATGTGCTGGCCGGCATCGTTGCAGGCGGTCTGGTTCTGGGTGGCCTGACGATTGCCCGGCGCCTGATCCAGTAATCCGCCGCTTGTTTTCGGCAGGCCGGAGCGGGCGGCGCAGCAGGTCGCCCATCAAGGTCGCGCCCCATGCTCCAGCCACTTGCCTGCAGGCCCGTCCCGCGACAATTGAACCCCGACAACCCCGGCATGGGCATGGATTTGGCGACTCGCCACCGCACCGTCGCCCTGCCCTAACCCATCCATATCCCGTAAAATACCGGCTTTGAAGCAGAACGATTCGGCTCAGCCGCCGGCGACGCCCGAATCCCATCCAGCATGACTGCACGCCTGCGCGAAATCCCGTACAACTACACCTCGTTTTCAGACCGTGAAATCGTTATCCGCCTGCTCGGAAGCGAAGCCTGGGACGTGCTCAACACGCTGCGCGGCGAGCGCAGGACGGGACGCTCGGCGCGCATGCTGTTCGAGGTGCTGGGCGACATCTGGGTGGTGCGGCGCAATCCCTATCTTGAGGACGATCTGCTCGACAATCCAAAACGCCGGCAGATGCTGGTCGACGCGCTGCGGCATCGCCTGCACGAGATCGAGGTGCGACGCCAGGGCAACGAGCTGGTCGGGCAATTGCTGGCAGCGGCCGAACGCGCAGTACGCGAATTCGAAGCCTGGTTCGACGACACGGCCAGCCTGCGTACGCGCATCCTGCGCCGTTTGGCGGGCGTGACCCGGCGCGACAACATTTCGTTCGACGGCCTGGCGCGCGTCTCGCACGTCACCGACGCGACCGACTGGCGCGTGGAATATCCCTTCGTGGTGCTGACCCCGGACACCGAAGCCGAGATGGCAGGGCTGGTGGCCGGGCTGATCGAACTGGGGCTGACCATCATCCCGCGCGGCGGCGGCACCGGCTATACCGGCGGCGCGGTCCCGCTCACGGAGCATGCCGCGGTCATCAACACCGAAAAGCTCGAGGCGATGAGCGCGGTGGAAATGCGGCATCTGCCGGGCTGCGAATTCGAAACGCCGACCATCCACTGCGGCGCGGGCGTCGTGACCAAGCGGGTGATGGAAGCCGCCGACGCTGCCGGTCTGGTATTCGCAGTCGACCCGACATCGGCTGACGCCTCGACCATCGGCGGCAACGTGTCGATGAATGCAGGCGGCAAGAAGGCCGTTCTGTGGGGCACCGCGCTGGACAACCTGGTGTCGTGGCGCATGGTCACGCCGGACGCCGACTGGATCGAGGTCAGCCGCCTCAACCACAATCTCGGCAAGATCCACGACACGTCGTCGGCGACCTTCGAGGTACGACGTTTTGCAGCCGATGGCAAAACGCCGAAAGGCTCGCCCGAGATTCTCACCATCCCCGGCAACCGTTTTCGCAAGGCCGGACTCGGCAAGGACGTCACCGACAAGTTTTTGGCCGGCCTGCCCGGCATCCAGAAGGAGGGCTGCGACGGTCTGATCACCTCGGCGCGTTTCATCCTGCACCGGCTGCCCGCGCATACCCGAACCGTATGCCTGGAGTTCTTCGGTACGGCACGCGACGCGACGCCCGCCATCGTCGAGATCAAGGATTACTGCGACACCCATCCGGACATCCTGCTCGCCGGGCTGGAACACCTCGACGCGCGCTACGTCAAGGCGGTCGGCTACGCGACCAAGTCGCCGCGCGCCGCGCGCCCGAACATGGTGCTGCTGATCGACGTGGTATCGGACGATGAAGCCGCAGTGGGCGAGGCTGCGTCGAGGATCGTCCAGTTCGCCAACGCGCGCGGCGGCGAAGGCTTCATCGCGGTTTCTGCGGACACCCGCAAGAAATTCTGGCTCGACCGTGCCCGTACCGCGGCCATCGCGGCGCACACCAATGCGTTCAAGATCAACGAGGACGTGGTGATTCCGCTGCCGCGCCTGGGCGACTACACCGACGGCATCGAACGCATCAATATCGAGCTGTCGATCGCCAACAAGCTGAAACTGCTCGACGCCCTGGCCGAATTCTTCGCGGCGCCGCTGCCGCTGCTGGAGGACGACGACACCGTCGCTGATCCTGTGCAGGTAGAAGAAAAACAGGTCCAGGCACGCAATCTCATCGCTGCCGTGCGTGCCCGCTGGGCAGGCTATCTGGCCGATCCCGACGCATCGCACGAGAACGGCACCGTGTTCACCGCCCTGCGCGACAAGCATATTCGCGTGTCATGGAAACGCGAGGTGCGGCGCGAACTGCACCAGCTTTTCATCGGCCGTGAATACACCAAGGTGCTCGAATCCTGCGACAGCATCCACAAGGTGGTGCTGAAAAGCCGCGTGTTCGTGGCATTGCACATGCACGCCGGCGACGGCAACGTGCACACCAACATTCCGGTCAACTCCGACGACTACGCCATGCTGCAGGCCGCCAACGCGGCGGTGGCGCGCATCATGGCGCTGGCGACCGAACTCGGCGGGGTGATTTCGGGCGAACACGGCATCGGTCTCACCAAGCTGGAATTTCTCGACGACGCCACCATCGCGACCTTTGCCGAGTACAAGAAGAAGGTCGACCCCGCGAACCATTTCAACAAGGGCAAGCTGTTGCCCGGCGCGGACCTGCACAACGCCTACACCCCGTCGTTCAGCCTGCTGGAAGCCGAGTCGATCATCCTCGAAGCCTCGGAAACCGGCGCCATCGCCGACTCGATCAAGGACTGCCTGCGCTGCGGCAAGTGCAAGCCGGTGTGCAACACCCACATCCCGCGCGCCAACCTGCTGTACTCGCCGCGCAACAAGATCCTCGCCACCTCGCTCCTGATCGAGGCCTTCCTCTACGAGGAGCAGACCCGGCGCGGCGTCTCCCTGAAGCACTTCGACGAATTCAGCGACGTCGCCGACCACTGCACGGTGTGCCACAAGTGCAAGAACCCCTGCCCGGTCGACATCGACTTCGGCGACGTCTCGATCGCCATGCGCAACATGCTGCGCAAGCAGGGCAAGAAGAAGTTCAACCCCGGCACCTGGGCATCGATGGCGTTTCTGAACGCGACCGATCCCGCCACCATCAAGGCGCTCAGGAAGCCGCTGATCGAGTGGGGCTACGCCAGCCAGCGCCTGGGACACCAGCTGTTCAGGCGCCTGGGCCTGATCCAGGCACAGACCAAAAATCCGCCCGCCTCGCTGGGCAGGCCCAAACCCGTCGCGCAGGTGATCCACCTGGTCAACAAGCCGATGCCGGGCGGGCTGCCGAAGAAGACCTCGCGCGCGCTGCTGGGTCTGGAAGACCCGTCGATCGTCCCCATCCTGCGCAACCCGGCCAAGCTGTCCGACGATTCCGACGCGGTGTTCTACTTCCCCGGCTGCGGCTCGGAGCGCCTGTTCTCGCAGGTGGGGCTCGCCACCCAGGCCATGCTGTTCGAGCTCGGCGCCCAGACCGTGCTGCCGCCCGGCTACCTGTGCTGCGGCTATCCGCAGACCGCGGGCGGCCAGGCCGACAAGGGCGAGGCGATCACCGCGGCCAACCGCGTGCTGTTCCACCGTGTGGCCAACACGCTCAACTACCTCGACATCAAGACCGTGCTCGTGTCATGCGGTACCTGCATGGACCAGCTCCTGAAATACGAATTCGAGAAAATCTTCCCCGGCTGCCGCCTGCTCGACATCCACGAATACCTGATGGAAAAAGGCGTCAAGCTCGACAACGTAAGCGGCGAGAAATATCTCTTCCACGACCCCTGCCACACGCCGATGAAAACCCACGCGCCGATGAAAGTCGCCAACACGCTGCTGGGCGGCGGCGTGCACCTGTCCGACCGCTGCTGCGGCGAATCCGGCACGCTCGCTGTCAGCCGGCCGGACATCTCCACGCAGATCCGCTTCCGCAAGGAAGAGGAAATCCGCGCCGGGGTCGCCGCACTGGCCACGGGAAACCAGCCAGTCAAATTCCTGACCAGCTGCCCGTCGTGCCTGCAGGGACTGGCACGCTACAGCGACGACACGAATACCGAGCCGGACTACCTGGTGATCGAACTGGCGAAAAAACTGCTGGGCGAGAACTGGATGGCCAGCTATCTCGCGCAGGTGGGTAACGGCGGCATCGAGCGGGTGCTGCTGTAAACCTCCAGTCCGACCGGAAAAAGCCGGGGCGCGATTGCCCCGGAAAACCGGCCATGCTATCGTCCGGCCTGCGGAGACCAGATATAACAAGCAGTCAAATCAAATACTTGGTCTTAAGGGGGGAGAAATCATGCACGTCCGTCTGACGACGCTTGCGGCCGCACTCATGGTCGGCGTCACACCTGCTTGGGCAACCGGTTTGCCCACTTATCAAACCTATTCGGCCGCTGCCGATGTCGCCAATGATTTCCTGACGGGTAGTCTCTACACTCCGAATTTGGACTTCACCACGCTGCCTGGGGAAACAGCAAGCATCAGCGTATCCGGCCCATTTGTTGCCAGCCTCCCGTATTACACCGCTTCGGCCAGCACTACTCAGGGAAGCAACCATGCTTACGCCAGTGCCAGCATGTTTCCCTTGGGCACGCTTAGTACCATTAGTTATTCTGGCTGGTATGACACCGTTACGATCAACGGTGGAAACGGTACTGGCGTGATGCAGTTCACAGTACAGTTGAACGGGAACGTAGATGCTGGCGCAATCGCCGGGATCGTCGGCTATGGTTTGTATGCCAGCAACGTACACCCGACCCAACTGGCCAGCGACACAATCATCAACTATGCATCGCTCCCGACAAACCCATGGTTCCTGAACACAAATGGAGTAACCCCTATTACCGGCCATACCATTGGTGTTTCACCCTACAACGACACCTCGCTTCTGTTCACAACCGAGATACAGCCTCCCCTGGACGGAGTCCAGGGGATTCCAGCTTTGCAGCCCCCACAAACGCTTGTTGACCAAATTCTCGCGCCAGGAGTCGGGCAAAATCTCAACATTACGCTGCACGGCACACTAACCTTTACCTACGGCGAGACGTTTTATCTGATCGGCGCTCTGGGTGCTGGCCTCGGCGGGATTGAGACATTTTGCGCATTTTCCACAGATAGTTCCTGCAGCGGTCCAACTAAAGAGGGCAGCGGCGCCACCACCCTCGACTTCTCCAACAGCGCGAACCTCGTCAACATCGCGCTGCCCGAGGGTGCAACGGCCAGCTTTGCCTCCGGCAACGCCTACAACGTGACGACCGTGCCCGAGCCCGGCGAGTGGCTCATGTTGCTGGCCGGGCTGGGGTTGGTGGGCTGGCGGGCACGGCGCCGCACCTGAGTCTGCGCTTGCCAGGTTTGCCCACGCCCCGCATCATGCGGGGCGTCTTGTTTCAGGGAACCGGGTATGTCTGATTGCCCTTTATGCGATGCGCCGGGCGGGCATGTGTTGTGGCAGGATGATTTCTGCCGGGTGGTGCTGGCTGACGAACCGGATTACCCCGGTTTCCTGCGCGTGATCCTCAACCGCCACGTCCGGGAAATGACCGACCTGGTGCCGGCAGAACGCTCGCGCCTGATGAGGATGGTGTGTCAGACCGAGCAGGCCGTCCGCGACGTGATGCGGCCCGACAAGATCAATCTCGCCTCGCTCGGCAATGTGGTGCCGCATCTGCACTGGCACGTGATCCCGCGCTTCGAGGACGACCCGCATTTTCCCCGTCCGGTGTGGGGCGTGAAACTGCGCGGCACGCCGCATGCAGTGCCGGCCGATCTGGGCGCGCAGCTTGCCGCTGCGATCGACACACTGGTGCAAGCCGGGTTCTAAAGGCGCGAAAGCCCCAAGAACCACGCTCAACCGATGGCTTGGCCGCGTTCGGGAAACGGGATGACTTTGCCGTCCTTCTCCGCACCCGGCTGCTGAAGACGCTGGGCGGGAAAAATGGCCGAGAAGGTGCTGCCCTTGCCGGGGATGGACAGGATCTCCAGCCGTGCGTCATGGCGGGTCAATACGTGCTTGACGATGGCGAGCCCCAGTCCGGTGCCGCCGGTTTCGCGCGAACGGCTGCGATCGACGCGGTAGAAGCGCTCGGTGAGGCGGGGAATATGCTCGGCTGCGATGCCTTCGCCGGTATCGATCACCGAAAAGACCCCTTCGCCGCTGCGTTCCCGCCAGGCGAGGGTAATCTCGCCGCCTTCGGGGGTGTAGCGCACGGCGTTCGACACCAGGTTCCCGAGCGCGCTGCGGATTTCCTGCAGGCTGCCCTTCAACAAGGCATCGCTGTCGCATTGCAGGCTGACCCGATGCCGTCCTCGGCTCAACGACTCCGCTTCGGCTTTCAGGGCCTGCGCCAGTTCGGGCACGTTGACGCTCTCGTTCTTGAGCATGTGATCGGCGCTTTCCAGCCGTGACAGGGTCAGCAGGTCGTCCAGCAGATGCTGCATGCGCCGTGTATGGTCCAGCATCAGGTCGAAATAGCGACGGCTCTCAGCGGCGGGCAGTTCGGGGGCATCGGCGAGGGTTTCGACGAAGCCGCCGACCACGGTCAGGGGGGTGCGCAGTTCGTGCGAGACGTTGGCGATGAAGTCGCGCCGCATGGCGTCGACACGCTCAAGGTCGGTGATGTCGCGGGCAACCAGCAATTTCTTGCCTTCGCCGAACGGCACCAGTTGAAGTGACAGGGTGATCTCGCGGTTGATCGGCGACTTGCAGACCAGGCGGCGCGAATAATCGGCGGCATCGAGAAAATCCAGAAAATGAGCCTGCCGCAGCAGATAGCGGATGAACTGGCCGCGATCGCGCTCGCAATCCAGCCCCATGTAGATGCGCGAGGCGGGGTTGCACCAGTCGATCTGCTCGTTGCCATTTAGAATGACCATGCCGTCAGGCACGGCCATCGCGGCATGTTCGAACTGTTCGAGTGCGGAGGTAAGCTGGCCGCGGCTGGCCTTCTGACGGCGCTGAAGTTTCTGCAGCCGGTAGAAAATGTCGCCCCAGGTGCCGGTGGCGTCGGGTGGCTCGACTTCATCCGGGTTTTCCAGCCAGCGCGCCAGGCGGAACTCCTGCCACAGGCGGCGCAGCATGACGAAGGCCTGAATACCGGCCAGGAATCCCAGCGCGGCCACCCAGCCAGAGCCTGCCCATAGAATCAGCGCCACCAGCAATATGCCGGCCAGCACGCTGAGCGGACGCCACCAGAAACCCATGTTTGCCTGCTTGAAAACCGCGGTGGGTGGATTATCCCACGTCGGCCGAAAAGCGGTAACCCGAGCCGCGCACGGTCTGGATCAGTTCGGCATGGCCGGACGGCTCCAGCGCCAGGCGCAGGCGGCGGATGTGGACGTCGACCGTACGTTCCTCCACGAACACGTCGTCGCCCCACACCTGGTCGAGCAACTGGGTGCGCGAGTAGACGCGCTCGGGATGGGTCATGAAGAAGTGCAGCAGGCGGAATTCGGTCGGCCCCAGTTCCAGCGCCTGGCCCTTGCCCTGCACGCGATGGCTGGTGGGATCGAGCTTCAGGCCGTTGATTTCCACCGGCTCGTCGGTCATCTGCGGCGCCCGGCGACGCAACACGGCCTTGATGCGCGACACCAGCTCGCGCGGCGAGAACGGCTTGGTGATGTAGTCGTCGGCGCCGGTATCCAGTCCCAGCACCTTGTCGCGTTCCTCGCCGCGCGCCGTCAGCATGATGATGGGAATCGGCTGGTAGCGCTCGTCGCTGCGCAGGCGCTTGCACAGGTCGATCCCCGACATGCAGGGCAGCATCCAGTCGAGCAGGATGACGTCGGGCAGCGTGCTCTTGAGGAATTTCAGCGCGTGCTCGGCGTCGCCGGCGGCGGTGACCTGATGTCCGGCCTGCGTCAGGTTGAATTTCAGCAGTTCCTGGATACCGGGTTCGTCTTCGACCAGCAAAATGTTGGCTGCCATGGGGGTTCCACGCTTGTTTGAATGGAGGCCATACTATGACAGCAGTATGACTGATTTATGACACCCCCGGCCTCTCATCGAACCCGCGCCAGCCTGTGCACTGGTAGAATTCCCGGCTGATTCGCTCATCCTCCCCCGCCATGGATAAAACCACCCATTTCGGCTACCAGCAGGTCGCCGAATCCGAAAAGGCCGCCAAGGTGGCCGAGGTCTTTCATTCCGTCGCCACCCAGTACGACATCATGAACGACCTTATGTCGGCCGGCCTGCACCGCCTGTGGAAGCGCTTTGCCGTGGCGCAGGCAGGCCTGCGGACCGGGATGCGTGTGCTCGATGTCGCCGGCGGCACCGCCGACCTGACGCGGCTGTTCCTGAAGGAAGTCGGCGATACCGGCCAGGTGCTGCTCACCGACATCAATTTCTCCATGCTGCGCGAAGGCCGCGACCGCATGCTCAACGAGGGCAGGACACCGCCGGCCATTCAATGCGACGGCGAACGGCTGCCCTTCCCCGACAATTACTTCGATTGCGTGTCGGTTGCCTTCGGCCTTCGGAACATGACGCACAAGGACCAGGCGCTGGCCGAGATGCATCGCGTGCTGAAGCCTGGCGGCCGCCTGCTGGTGCTGGAGTTTTCCAAGGTGTGGAAGCCGCTGGAACCGGCGTATGACCTGTATTCCTTCAAGCTTCTGCCGCTGATGGGCAAACTGGTCGCCAAGGATGCCGCCAGCTACCAGTATCTGGCCGAGTCGATCCGCATGCACCCTGGCCAGGAAGAACTGAAGACGATGATGGAAACCGCCGGTTTCGCCAGGGTCAGCTACCACAACCTGACAGCCGGCGTGGTGGCCCTGCACAAGGGCTTCAAGGTTTGATCGCTGAAAGCCTCTTCGAACGCAGCCTCAACCACCTGTTGCGGCAGTCGCCGGGTACGGCGGAGGCGCTGGTCAAGCATGCCGGTTCAAGCGTGCGCTTCGACCTGACGCTCGCGCAATTCGATTTCCGTATCGCCGACGACGGCTGTTTTTCCGAAGCCGTGGTCGACGTTCCCGACGCCGTCATCCGCCCGACCGTCGCGCTGGCCGTCCGCCTGCCGTTTTTCGGCCGCGAGGCGCTGCGCGACGCCGACTACAGCGGCGACCCTGCCCTGCTCGCCACGCTCGACCGCGTCTTCAAGCAGCTGGACTGGGATATAGAAGCCGACCTGGCGCCACTGGTCGGCGACATTGCCGCGTACAGGCTGAATACGGCCGGACGCGAGGCGCTTGCCGGCATCGCCCGCGCTTTCTCGGCACTGGGCCATAACGCCAGCGAATACATGATCGAGGAAGCCGAGCTGATGGCACGTAGCGTCGACGTCGCGCGCTTCAACCACGAAGTCGACCATCTCGCCGATGACACGGCGCGGCTGGACGTCCGTCTGCGGCGGCTGGAAGCGCCCGACGCATGAAACTGCTGCGCCTCGCCCGCATCCTCACCATCGGCCTGCGTTACGGGCTGGAAGAGTTCTTCCTCGGCCACGAGCGGGTGCGTCCACTGCGCTGGCTGGTGCGCGTCACGCTGTTCTGGCGTCCACTTTCCGAGCCGCGCGGTGTGCGGCTGCGGCGCGCGCTGGAGGCGCTGGGCCCGATTTTCGTCAAGTTCGGGCAGATGCTCTCCACCCGCCGCGATCTGGTGCCGCTCGACATCGCCGACGAACTCGCCCAGTTGCAGGATCGGGTGCCGCCTTTTCCCTCTGTTGAGGCCGTCGCCACGCTGGAAGCGGCGTACAAAAAGCCGCTGGCCGAAGTATTTGCCGAATTCGACGCCACGCCCGTCGCGTCGGCTTCGGTGGCACAGGTTCACTTCGCCCGTCTGCACGACGGCACCGCCGTCGCGGTGAAAGTGCTGCGCCCCGGCATCGCGCCCGTGATTGCGCACGACGTGTCGCTGCTCTACGCCGCCGCCGGCCTGGTGGAGAAACTGTTCGCCGACGGCAAGCGGCTGCGCCCGCGCGAAGTCGTGGCGGAGTTCGAGAAACACCTGGGCGATGAACTCGACCTGATGCGCGAAGCCGCCAACTGCTCGCAGCTGCGGCGCAACTTCAGGGACTCGCCGCTGCTGAAGGTCCCCGAGGTGTACTGGGATTACTGCGGCCGCGACGTCATGGTGATGGACCGCATGGACGGCATCCCGGTAAGCCAGATCGGGCGTCTGCGCGAATCCGGCGTCAACGTTCCCAAACTCGCCGCCACCGGCGTGGAGATCTTCTTCACGCAGGTGTTCCGCGACGGCTTTTTCCACGCCGACATGCACCCCGGCAACATCCTGGTGCGCCCCGGTTCCGAGCAGTATATCGCGCTCGATTTCGGCATCATGGGCACGCTCACCGAGGTCGACAAGCAATACCTGGCGCGCAACTTCCTCGCCTTTTTCCGCCGCGACTACAAGGGCGTCGCGCTGGCGCACCTGGAGTCCGGATGGGTACCGCCCGACACCCGTATCGACGAACTCGAGGCGGCGGTGCGCGCGGTGTGCGAGCCGGTATTCGACCGCCCGTTGAAGGACATTTCATTCGGCCGCGTGCTGCTGCAGCTGTTCCAGGCCTCGCGCCGCTTCAACGTGGAAATCCAGCCGCAGCTGGTGCTGCTGCAAAAGACCCTGCTCAACATCGAGGGCCTTGGCCGCCAGCTCGATCCCGACCTCGACCTGTGGAAAACCGCCAAGCCGTTCCTCGAACGCTGGATGAACGAGCAGATGGGCTGGCGTGCGCTGGTGAAGAACCTGCAAGACGAGGCGCCGAAATGGGCCGCCCTGATGCCGCAACTGCCACGACTGGTTCACACATACCTCTCCCGCAGCGACGGCCGGAGCGCACTCGAAACCCGGCTCGAACGCATCGCCGCCCAGCAGGCGCGCAACACCTGGCTGCTGGCTGCCGCGATAGGCCTGGCTGCCCTGACCTTGGCGATTACCCTGCTGAAATAATGCGCTTCCCTGACGTTCAGGGAATCACTTTGTCGACATTGATCTGAACATCCTGCGTGCCCGGCTTGACCGGGCCCACGCTGCCTTCCAGGTCGCCGCTTTGCGCACTGGCGTTACCGCTTTTCGAAATACGAGCCACGACCATCACCGAGGGAAAGGCCGACAGATTCATGCCCGGCGCCATGGCACTGGAGTCATCCAGACTGAAACGGGTGGGTAATTCGCCGGCCTTCAGGCTCAGAATGGCCAGCGGCATACGCGGGCCGTTTTCGGCACGCGCGAATATGAACAGGGTATCCCCCGGCGACACTTTGGCCGCAAGCGCCGGCGCCAGTTTGACCTGGCCACTGACTTGTCCGCCATTGACGGCGGCAGGTGCCGCAGCCTCCTGCGGGGCCTGCATGATGGACGGCAGTGCGGCGGGCGGCGTACGCCCTTCAGCCAGCGCACGGGCCTCGTCCAGGCTGGCTTGCAGTGACTGGGTGAATTCGGAGTCGGCGGGCGCCGTCCGGACCACTTTTTCCCAGTAGCCGATCGCGCCCTTGTAATCCTTCCGATCGAAGGCCGCGGTTCCCATCAGCGCCAGCGCCTTGAGGTTAGCGGGGTCTACTTTCAGGGCACGCTGCAGCATCGCCAGCGGCGCGCCTTCGAGTTTCTGCCCTTGCGACATGGCCAGTGCGTCGGCATGATCGGCCATCAGCTGAGCATCGGGCGGCAGCCGTTTTTCCGCTTGGGAATAGGCATCGGCGGCTTCGGCGAAGCGGCCCAGCACATTGTAGGAGCGTGCCAGCATGGCCCAGCCTGCACCATCGTCCGGGTTGTCCTTGAGGCGGGCCGCGAGTTTCTCCGCCATGGCCCGGATGGCGTCGAAGGACGTGCTGTGCGGGCTGCCGCCCTGAGCCTGAGCGCCGGCCGGCGCAGCGGCCGCCTGCGGCGCCATGTCTGACGGCGCGATGGCCTGAGGCGCGCCAAGCTTGAGATACATCCCCACGGCGACAGCGGGGATCAGCAGCGTCAGCGCAATCGGCGCCCAGGCACCCCGCCGGGCTTGCGAGGGCGCGGCTTCGTTGACAGCGGCCAGTGTGTCTTCCAGCGCACGCTTCTCCAGTTCGCGCCGGCCTGCGGCATGCTGTTCTGCGCTGAGCGTGCCGTTTGCCAGGTCGGCATCCAGTTCCTTGATCTGGTCGCGGTAGATCAATACGTTCGCCTGCGCCCGCATATTCCTGTCATCCTCGCCGCGTTGCCTGACCAGCGCAGGCAGCACGAAGGCCAGCCCCAGGGCAATGAGAACGCCGATCACGATGAAAAATCCGGTCATGTTGTTTCCTTGGTTTGGTCGGTTTGCAGCAGGGATTCGGCCAGCGTCTGTTCGTCGCCGCTCAGCTCGGGTTCGGCAGCGCGCTGCCGCCGTTGTCTCAGATTGAAATACAGGATGCCGCCACCCACGGCCAGCATCAGGAAAGGGCCGATCCAGAGGAATAAGGTGGTGTTCTTAAGCGGCGGTCGATACAGCACGAAATCGCCGTAACGGGCGACCATGAAGTCCCTGATCTCGGCATCGCCCATGCCGGACTCGATTTTTTCGCGGATTTCGTTACGCAGATCAACGGCCAGATCGGCATTGGAATCGGCAATCGTCTGGTTCTGGCACACCAGGCAGCGCAACTCGCTGGCGAGTTTCATCAGTCGGGCCTCGGCCGCGGGATCGGTTGCCGCAGGCGCGGCTTCCTTGGCGAACGCCGGGGACAGCGTCGCGGCGAGCAATAGCGGAAGAACGAATTTATGCAGCATTGAGTTTTTTCACCAGCGGTAGAATCGTGTCGCGCCAGATTTCAGGCGTAATAGGACCGGTCTGCTTGTGGCGAATGATGCCGGCCTTGTCGATGACAAAGGTTTCGGGCACGCCGTAGACGCCGAATTCGATGCCCGTCCGGCCATCCAGGTCGGATACGCTGGCCACATAGGGATTGCCCAAACCGTTCAGCAGGCGGCGCGCATCGTCCGGCTGATCCTTGTAATCCAGCCCGTAGACCGGTACGGCACGGGTTTTGGAAAGCTCGACCAGAACCGGATGCTCCTCGCGGCAACCGCTGCACCACGAAGCCCACACGTTGAGCAGCCAGACCTGGCCTCGCATCTCCGCGGAAGACAGCACACGCGGGGGCGTATCGAGTGTCTGCAGGCGGAATGCGGGCGCCGGCTTGCCGATGAGCGGAGACGGCACCTCGCGCGGATCGAGCTTGAGGCCCACGCCCAAAAACACCAGCATGGCAATGAAAATCGCCAGAGGGATCAGGTAGCGCGCCTTCATGCTGCCTCCGCCAGACGGCCAGTCAATGCCGCGTGTTCCCGGCGCCGCGCCATGCGGTAACGCCGGTCGGACAGCGCCATCGCGCCACCCAGCGCCATGACCAGGCAACCGCCCCAGATCCAGTCCACAAAGGGTTTGTAATACACGCGCACCACCCACGCGCCGTTTCCGACCGGTTCACCCAGCGAGACATACAGGTCGCGGGTGAGGCCGGGGTCGATCGCCGCCTCGGTCATCGGCATCTGAGTCGCGAAATACATGCGTTTTTCCGGTGCCAGGGTGCGCTCCAATTGGCCATTCTTCAGGACGTCGATGGCGCCTCGCGATGCCATGTAATTGGGGCCGGGCGTTTCGGTCACGCCCTTGAACACGAACTGGTAGGCGCCGATGGTGGCCGTGTCGCCGATCTCCATGCGCACGTCCTTCTCGACCTGGTAGCCCTTGACCAGGGTCACGCCGACGATGAACACGCCGACGCCGAGGTGCGCCAGCAGCATGCCGTAATAGCTTCTCGACTGGATACCCAGCCGCTGCAGCACCGAGGCACCCATGGTCGGTCTGACCCGGTTCCACAGGTTGAGCGCAGTGGTGGCGAACACCCACAGCGCGAGCAGCAGACCGAAGCTGATCATGGGGGACCAGCGTCCCAGGACAAAAGGCAGCAGCACGGCACTGACGAGGCTGACCCCGAAGGCCCAGCGCAGGCGCACGGCCAGGTCGGGCAGGCTGGCGGATTTCCAGCGGGCGAACGGGCCCACCCCCATCAGGAAAATGGCCGGTGCCATGAGCGGTGCAAACACCGTGTCGAAGTACGGCGGACCGACCGATATCTTGCCCAGCCGCAGCGCATCGAGCACCAGCGGGTAAAGCGTGCCCAGCAATACCGAACCGGCGGCCACGACCAGAATGACGTTGTTGGCGAGCAGCATGGATTCGCGGGACACCAGATCGAAACGTCCGCCGAGGCCAACCTTGGCCGCGCGCCAGGCGAACAGCAGGAGTGATCCCCCCGTCACGACCGCCAGAAAAATCAGGATGAAGATGCCGCGCCTGGGATCGGTGGCAAATGCGTGGACAGACGTCAGCACGCCGGAACGCACGAGGAAGGTACCCAGCAGCGACAGGGAAAAGGCGAAGATGGCGAGCAGCACGGTCCAGTTCTTGAAACTGCCGCGTTTTTCCGTCACGGCCAGCGAGTGGATCAGCGCCGTGCCGACCAGCCAGGGCATGAAGGACGCGTTTTCCACCGGATCCCAGAACCACCAGCCGCCCCAGCCCAGCTCGTAGTAGGCCCAGCCCGAGCCGACGGTGATGCCCGCGGTGAGGAACACCCAGGCCACCGTCGTCCACGGCCGCGACCAGCGCGCCCAGGCGGCGTCCATGCGCCCCGACAGCAGCGCCGCGATGGCGAAGGCAAAGGCCACCGAGAAACCCACGTAGCCCATGTAGAGGAGCGGCGGGTGGATGATCATGCCCGGGTCCTGCAGCAGCGGATTCAGGTCGCGCCCTTCCGGTGCGCCCGGCAGCAGGCGCTCGAAGGGGTTGGAAGTCACCAGCAGGAAGGCGATGAAACCGACGCTGATGCAGCCCAGCACACCCAGCACGCGGGCGAGGAAGACGTCCGGCAGGTGGCGCGAAAACACCGTGACCGCCACCGTCCACAGCGCCAGCACCAGTGCCCACAGCAGCAACGAGCCCTCGTGGCTGCCCCACACGCCGGTGATGCGGTAGTACAGGGGCGTGGCGGTGTTGGAATGCAGCGCCACGTATTCCACCGAGAAATCGCTGGTGATGAAGGCCCAGGTCAGGCAGGCGAAGGAGAAGGCGACGAAGAAGAACTGGCCCTGCGCCGCAGGCCGCCCGACCGCCATCAATGC
>CAZHKS010000014.1:0-46087 GCA_964533095.1 uncultured Thiobacillus sp.
TTCGAGGAATCAACAATCGCCTGATCCAACTGTCCATCGTCTGTGGGTAAGATCATTCTGGCCGAACTTCGGCCGGCCATGACTTCCTCTCCCACCGGTAGCTTCGGGTCCATAACGGTCGACTGTCTACACAGCCAAAGTGGCCAAGCGCGCCCAGCACCGTCGCCTGGAATCCCTGATTACTTCTGGCTCCCGGGCAGAGTTGACAGCTGGAAGCGGTTGCCGCCGTTCCGCTTGGCCTCGTACATCGCCTCGTCGGCATGGCGAATCATCTGCTTGTAATCGTCCGCATGGTCGGGATAAAGCGCGATGCCTATGCTCGGTGGAACATGCACACGATGCCCCGCGAGGTCGAAGGGCCGGTCCAGGGCAACGCGGATCTTTTCGGCGACCCGCAAGGCGCACTCCGGCTGGGAAATGCCGTTGAGCAGCACCAGAAATTCGTCGCCGCCGACGCGCCCGACCGTGTCCGATTCGCGCACGCACTGTTCGAGCCGATGGGCCACTTCCTGCAGGAGGAGATCGCCGACGGGATGTCCGAGCGTGTCGTTGACCTGCTTGAACTTGTCCAGATCGAGGTAGAACAGGGCGAGCTGGGCGTGGTTTCGATCGGCCAGGCGCAGCGCGGTCTGCAGGCGGTCATGAAACAGTTCGCGGTTGGGCAGGTCGGTCAGCGGGTCGTGCCGCGCGATGTGCTGCAGCCAGGCCTCCATCTGCTTGCGTTCGATGACGGGCGCGACCTGGTTGGCGACGAACTGCAGCAGTTCCACGTCTTCCACGGTATAGCGGACCTCGGCGCTATAGCTCTTCACCACGAGCGCGCCGATGACGCCATTTTTTGCGTTGAGCGGAACGCCCAGCCAGTTCAACGAGCGCCCGCCGAGTTCGGGCGCCAGCAGGCGGACGTGTCCGCTGCGAATGATCTCTTCGCTCAGCGCTCTCGAATCCGACTCCAGCGGTGACGGCATCGGGTCGTGTTCATCGACAATATAGGGAAAGCTCAGGTCGCCCGTGCTTTCATCGGAAAGCGCGACGAAGAAATTGGCGGCCGGCAGCAATCCGCCGATGATCTGATGGATTTGCTGAAACAGGGTGACGAGGTCTTCCGCCCAGTGCGCGGCCTCGGAGATGGCGTACAGGGCCGCTTGCATGGAGTCGGCGCGCTTGCGTCCGGTCACGTCGCGTGCCACGGCAACCCTCACCTGATCGGCCTCGGACCATCGGGCCGACCACATGACATGGACGATCTGTCCGTCCTTGCGCAGATAACGGTTCTCGAAGTGGGGCTGGGCCTGTCCGGCGACAATCTCCGCCGCCGCGGCCAGCGTCCTCGGCCGATCCTCGTGAAACACAAAATCGATCATCGGCCTGCCGATCATCTCATCGGGGGAGTAGCCGAAAATCCGCTCGCACGCGGCGCTGATGAAGACGAAGCGTCCCTGCGCATCCACGACGCAGATGGCGTCGAGCAGCAGGTCCATGACGTTGTCCAGGGAAACAGGGCTATTCGTTTTCAAGGCATCGCATTCCTGCCGCTGACAGCCGATACGGATCGAGCATAGGGCTTCATCGTTGTTGCGTAAGGTTGATCAGCCGAAAAGCCTGATTGGGCCACAGTCTTTTCCCGCCGCTCCATTTTCCTGCGGACATATTCTAGTCCTTGTCGCCCCGGATCCCACGTCATTTCGGACCCTCCCCTGCCGGTCCATACAGACGGGGCACAGGCTCCCGCCTGATGCTCGCGCTCCGGCTGGCGGAGGCGTATGGTTGCCATCCGGACGAAACGCGCGGAAGGCGCCTCTGCATACCCGTGGTACGCTGAACCGACACCAATACGCCTTTCCGCAGACGGGATTCTGAACCATGACTGATAGTGCAAAAAGCGGGGAAATCGACAGCGCGGTCTACAAGACCCTGCTGGAATCGACCAAGGCCATCCCCTGGAAGATCGACTGGCGAACCATGCGCTTCGCCTACATCGGGCCGCAGATCGAGGGCCTGCTCGGCTGGTCGCCGGCAAGCTGGGCGAGCGTGGAGGACTGGGCGGCAAGGATCCACCCCGAGGACAGGGAGCGGGTCGTCAATTTCTGCGTCGCGCAGTCCAAGGCCGGAACCGACCACGAGGCGGACTACCGCGCCCTGACTCCGGACGGCGATCACGTATGGATCCGCGACGTGGTGCACGTGGTCCGCAACGACGCCGGCGAGGTCGACGCGCTGGTCGGATTCATGTTCGACATCAGCGAGCGGAAAAAGACCGAGGAACAGCTGGTCATCCTGCAGAAGGAACTGGAAGCGCTGTCGTTCAAGGACGGCCTGACCGGCGTCGCCAACCGGCGCATGTTCGACTCCATCCTGGAAGTGGAGTGGGCCCACGCACGGCGCAACAACCAGCCGCTCTCGCTCATCATGATCGATATCGATTATTTCAAGCAGTACAACGACTGCTATGGACATATCGAAGGGGATGCCTGCCTGAAACGGGTCGCACAGACCCTGAATTCGGCTGCCACCCGCGCGCGCGACCTGTTCGCCCGTTTTGGCGGCGAGGAGTTCGCGCTGGTGCTGCCGGAAACGGACGAAGGCTCGGCCGCGAAAATCGCCGAGCGCTGCCGCAGCCTGATTTTCAAGGAGCAGATTCCGCACGCCCACTCTCCGGTCAGCCAGATCCTGACGGCGAGCCTCGGGGTCGGCACGATCATCCCCTCGCACCAGGACGACCCACTCGCGTTCATCGAAGCGGTGGACAGGCTGCTTTACCAGGCAAAGCAGCACGGCCGGAACCGTATCGTCAACGGCGGCTGATCTTGCCTTGAGCTCCCCGGCCGAAGCGGGACATGCGGCCTAGTGGTCTGCCGTGGCCCGATTTGTCGTTCCGAACCGGACGCTTTGCGTTCCGCCCGTAGCCTTCGTCCCCAAACTTGCTAGCCTGACAGCAAGGCAATGTTCCGACCAAGGATCGATCGTATCGGGCATGCCTGTCGTGCATCAATTCAAGCAACGCCGATGTCAGGAGAGCACATCATGGACACCACATTGAACGAAGTCGTCATACACCTCAGCGAGAGCGTCGACGAAGCCACGCTGGATGAACTCGAACAGGGCATACGCCGGGATCAGGGTGTCATCTCGGTGGGACACCAGGCCAACAAGAATCACCTGCTGGCCGTGGTCTACGACTCGGAAGTCGCACGCGCCTCCAGCTTCCTGCACACCTTCCAGGAGCACGGCCTGCATGCGCAACTGATCGGGATGTGAGAAATTTTCCGGGGCCTTTTCAATCCATGCCGGGCAGCGGGCAGGCACGGGTTTTTTCACTCCTACCCGAGCGCCAGGCAGGATCAATGGCGTGTGGACAGTTCATTTTCTGCGTAGCTTCTGCTTGTGCGGCCCCCAGCGTTTTTCCAGGTCGGACAGATTGCGGCTGTGGGTGATGACGACGATCTCGTCGTCGACGTGCAGCCCATCACCTGCCTCGGGCAGCCTGAATTTGCCGTCCCGGTAGCTGCAGACCACCCTGCTGTCCTTGGGCAGGTCGAGTGCTTCTAGCGTCCCCACCTCGTCTTCCTTGACGACGAAGCTGAATACCCGTGCCTCGTCCTTGATCATGGCAGACAGTTCCAGCAGGTCGTGGCCTGCGAACATGTCCGCCAGATAGCGGCCGATGGTACGGGCGGGCACGATCGTGTCCTCCAGACCCAGCCCGATGCAGATGTGTTCGAACTCCGGATCCTCGATGCGGGTCACCATCCGCCTGAACCCCAGGGATTTGCCGACCAGGCTGGCGATGATGTTGCTCTGGTCGTTGCCGGTGAGACAGAACAGGAAGTTGGTTTGCTCCGGCTCGGCTTCGCGCAGGATGGCCGGCTTGCTGCCGTCGCCATGAATGAAACCGCAATCCAGTTCCTCGACGAGCGCATCGATCCGCCCCTTGTCCCGCTCGATGATCACGACCTCGTGGCCGCGCTTGACCAGAATCCGGGCCGTCATCACCGCGATTGCCCCCGCCCCGATAAATACCGCACGCATCATGCCTCCTGTTTTCTGCCCGCCCAGGTCACAGGATATAACGTCACCAACAGGGCGACGATTTCCAGGCGGCCGGCCAGCATATCGACGCACAGAACCAGTTTGAGGAAGGCGGGCAAACCGCTGCCCGTGATGCCGGTGGACAGCCCCACGGTGCCGGTGGCGGAAACCACCTCAAACAGTGCATCCAGGGCCGGGTAGCCATGCGCCAGGAAAGCCAGCCAGGAAAAAAGCACCACGGCACCGAATAGCGCGATGATGAGCAGGGCATTGGTCATGTCCGCCTCCTCGAGGCGCCGGCCCTCCAGACGCGCCTCCACAACGGCGTGTTCCGAGGCGGCGGTGCGGCGCAACAGTGTCTGGACGAGTCGTAGCAGGGTCAGCACCCGCCACAGCTTCACCCCGCCGGCCGTTGAGCCAAGACTGCCGCCAATGGCCATGGACAGGATGAGCAGGCCTTTCGGGAATGCATCCAGGCTGGCAATCGGCTGGACGCTGAAGCCGGTTGTGGTTTGAGCCGAGACAGCCAGCAGCCCCCCCTCGCGCAGGGCCTCCGCCAGAGGTGCGCCGGCCTGCCAGAACCACAGGGCCAGCAGCAGGGCGCCCGCCAGACAGGCGCCCACCAGCGCGCGCAACTCCAGATCCCCCACCAATTCGCCGATGCCGCGGCGCCAGGCGATGAAGTAGAGGGGAAGTGAAATGGCCCCCAGGAAGCTCACGAACTCCACGGCGAAGGGAACGGCGCCGGGCAACGCGCCACCCAGGCTCTGATCGAAGGTGGAGAAACCGCCCGTGGACACCGCGGACAGGGCGTGCGCCAGAGCGTCGAACGGTGACAGACCCGCGACCCAGATCAGCACCCCACCGGACAGCGTAAGCAGGACATAGACCGCCAGCACCCGGCGGGCAAGGGCGCGGGTCGACGAGACCTGTACCTCGCCCCCGGAGGACTCCATCAGCTTGCGGGCAGCCAGGCCGTGCTGGGCCATGATGGCCGTCGCCAGCACGGCGATGCCCAGGCCGCCGTACCACTGCATCCAGGCCCGGGCGAAGAGAAAGGAATGGTCCTTGCCCTGCACCGCGGCCAGCGTGGTCAGACCAGTGGTGGTGACCCCGGAGACGGCTTCGAAAAATGCGTCCATGTAGGTCAACCCCGCCGCCGCCAGGGGCCAGCTCATGAGCAACGGGACCAGCACGAAAGTCAGGGCGACGATGACCATGGCCTCGTTGGCCTGGATGCGATCAGGCGCCTGCAGACGGGAAAGCGGCCAGCCTGCAGCCACCAGCAGGACAATGACGGCAAGATAGCGCACGCTGACAGGATATTCGCCGTAATACATGGAGACGCCCATATTCGGCAGCACGAGCAGGGCAAGCACCAGCGCCAGCTGCCCCAGATAGCGGCCCAGCACCGGCCAGCGGACTGCGTAAAGCAGGGTGCTCTCCCCTTCCATTCCCACGTTCCGGTCTCTCCTGCCGTTCCAGTTCGTGCCCCCACTCGGCGGGGCCACTGATCATCCGTTCCTCTGCGCGTTCAAACCAGATGGCCAGACGGCCCGATCCGCGATGGCGCATTCGCCTGCGCAGCATAGCGCAGCAGGCCGGCAGGCGGCGCTTCAGCGCGTCACTTCATCCGGCCGATCCCCCCGGAACCCATCAAACCTGGCCTCGCAGGCTGCGGCCGGCTGGTGACCCGCCAGCGAAAGAGCCCGCCTTGAACCGGCGGTGCGCCTGACTGACGGGGTATCAGAACCCGGCACGCTTGCTCTTTATCTCGAACAGCGGCGGTTTCCTGCTCGCGCAGATCGTTTTCAAGGGCGGTCATTTGCACCAGCCAATGATGGATTCGGCCATTCACAAGGCCCCTGAATGTCGGCAATCGCGCCATGGGTCTGTCTCGTTCCCGAACGGGCCTCCCTCCGGCCTGCTCGCCCGGGCAGCATAGCGGCCGTGGCAGGCAAGCGGGACTTTGCGCGGCGCACGCAACAGGACTCGTCGGTCTTGAATTAGCCGCATTCGGGCCTAGATTTAAGACGTGGTCGCAATGGCGACCAAGCTTCGTTATCAGGCAACTTGTTTCAGAGGAGAAAAGTCATGGCCAATCTCACGCGTTACGACCCCTTGAATCTCGCCCGCATTGATCCATTTGGTGACATCGACGACCTGCTCAAGGGATTTTTCGTGCGTCCCGCACTCTTCGAAGGCCAGCCGCAGATGCAGATCAAGATGGACGTGAAGGAAAACGACAATGCCTATACCGTGCACGCCGACATTCCGGGCGTGAAGAAGGAGGACATTCACGTCAGCATCGAAGGCAACCAGGTTTCGATCAGCGCCGAAACCAGGATGGAGAAGGAAGAAAAAGAAGGCGAAAAGATGCTGCGTTCCGAACGTTACAGCGGCAAGGTGGCACGCAGCTTCACGCTGGCCCACGACGTCGACGAAGCCAGGGCCCAGGCAAAATACAGTGACGGCGTGCTGGAACTGACCCTGCCCAAGAAGGCAGCCAGTTCGGCCAAAAAGCTGGCGATCCAGTAAGCTTCCGGCACGGTAATCAAGCGCGGCGCCATTCAAGGCGCCGCTTTTTTGTCACGCAGGGGAAGCTGGCCCTCGCGCCCACGAACGGATCGTCCATGGAAATCCTGTTTCTGACCGCATTGATCGTGCTGAATGGCGTGTTCGCCATGTCGGAAATCGCGCTGCTGACCTCACGCCGCGCCCGTCTTGCCCGGCTGGCGGAGGATGGCGACCGGGCTGCAGCCGTCGCCATCCAGCTTCACGACGACCCGACGCGCTTCCTGTCGACGGTGCAGATCGGCATCACCTCGATCGGCATTCTCAACGGCATCATCGGCCAGGCCGCGCTGGCCGGGCCGCTGGCCCGCTGGGTGAACACGCTCGGCGTGCCGGACGAGGCAAGCCTTCTCGCCGCCACCGCACTGGTGGTGATCCTCATCACCTATGCCACGATCGTGATCGGCGAACTGGTGCCCAAGCGCATCGGCCAGATCGCCCCCGAGCGCATCGCCTGCCTGCTCGCGCGGCCGATGCAGCTGCTGGCTCGGCTCACACGGCCGTTCGTACATCTGTTGTCATGGTCGACCGATACACTGCTGCGCCTGTTCGCCAGGCGTTCGTTCGCCCGCGAAGACATCATCGAGGAGGAAATCCACGCCCTGCTGCAGGAAGGCTCGGATAGCGGCGAGATCGAACGGCAGGAGCACGAACTGGTGCGCAACGTGTTCCGCCTCGATAACCGTCCGATCGAGTCGCTGATGACGCCGCGTCCCGACATCGTCTATCTGGACGTCACGCTGCCGCTGGAGGAGAACCTGCGGCGCGTGGCCGAATCGGAACACACGCGCTTTCCGGTCTGCCGCGGCGGACTCGACGAGGTACTGGGCCTCCTCAGCGCCAAGCAGCTGCTGGATGCGATGCTGGCCGGCGATCCACCCGGCCTCGATGGCCCGCTGTCGCCAGCCGTGTACGTGCCGGAACGTCTCAGCGGGCTGGATCTGCTGGAACAGTTCCGCGCGTCCGACACGCACCTGATGCTGGTCATCGACGAATACGGCGAGATCAACGGCCTGGTCACGCTGCAGGACCTGCTGGAAGTGGTGACGGGAGAATTCAAGCCGCGCACCCAGGACGAAGCCTGGGCGGTGCAGCGCGAGGATGGCTCCTGGCTGCTCGACGGCCTCATCCCCATACCCGAGCTCAAGGACCGGCTGGGCCTGAAAACCGTTCCGGAAGAAGAGCGCGGCCGCTACCACACGCTGAGCGGGATGGTGATGTGGCTGTCAGGACGTCTGCCGCTGACCGGCGACGTGATGACCTGGGAAAACTGGCGGCTGGAAGTGGTCGACCTCGACGGCAAGCGCATCGACAAGGTGCTCGCCACGCCGATTGCGGCGGTCGCAGACACGCCGCAGGGCAGTGCGCCAGGGCCTGACTGACGATGGCCGTCGCGCAGGCGCGGCCAGCGCGTATTCGGTTTCGCCGAGCAGCGGCCGCGAGGCGTGGCGTACCAGCCCTCGTAATCGGCGGGATTCACGTTCCAATCAATGGCCGGCGGGCGGGCTGGCGCGCGCGTTGGCCTCGAAGCCCCCCTTCTTCTTCCAGCCCTCGATGCCGTCCTGCAGCACCTTGACGTTGTCGTAGCCCAGCAGGCGCAGCGCGAACACGGCCTGCGCCGACAGCGAACCGGAATTGCAGTACACCACCACCACCATGCGGTCGCGCGGCAATTCGGCGCGGCGCGCCACCGCCTGACGCCATTCGATGTTGACCGCGCCGGGAATGTGCTCCTTTTCAAACTGCGCGGCGTCGCGCGCGTCGACGATGAAGACCTTCTTCCAGTCGTCGGCAGGAATCTGCTCCGGCCAGATCAGGCTGCTGCCGTATTCGCTGAAATCCATGTAGCCGGATAGCGCATCGACCACGGCGGTGTTGTCCTCCGCACGAGCGGGCAAGGCCAGCAGCGACAGGCTGGCGCACAACGCGATCACGGTTTGTTTCATGGATAGTCCTCGCAAGAGCTCAGGCCTCGGCCGGATTGAGACGCGGGTGGGTTTCCTCGCACGCCAGCAGGACGATGAGGCCCGACGCGAACATGGCAGTTGCGGTGAACCAGAACCCGGCCTCGATGCCGCCGAACAGGGCCGCGACAGCGCCCAGCAGCAGCGCGCCGATGCCGTAGCCGAGGTCGCGCCAGAAGCGGTAGATGCCGATGGCCGAGCCGCGCCAGCTGGGGTGGGCGATGTCGGAAACGGCGGCGGACAGCGTGGGGTACAAGAGCGCCATGCCGAAGCCCATCACCGCGGCGGCGAACGACCACCACAACTCGCCATCGCCCAGCAGCACCAGCGCGACGCCGGTACCGCACAGCCACATGCCCCAGACGATGGGCTGCTTGCGGCCGACGCGGTCGGACAGGTGGCCGGTGAAGAACTGCGACATGCCCCAGACGAAGCCGTAGACGCCGACCACCCAGCCGATGCCGGGCAGGGACAAGCCGCGCTGATGCAGGTAGACCGGAAAGAACACCCAGACCAAGGCGTCGACGAACTTCTCCACCAGGCCGGCCTGGCTGATCGACGCCATGCGCGCGTCGCGCCACGACATCAGCGTGAACACGTCCCAGGTGCCGGGCGTGTCGGAAATATTGGCGGGGTAGCGCGGCTTCGGGCCGGCCATCTGTCCGGCCGCGTGCTTCCTGCCTTCGGCCTGTGCCCACGGCAGGGTGTCCCTGACCCACAGCAGCGTCAGCAGCCCGGCCAGCACGATGACGGCCAGGCCGAACAGCATCAGCCCCTCGCGCGGTCCGAAGGCTGTGGCCATATAGCCGGTGATGATGCCTGCGACCGCGACGCCGAAGTAGCCGGAGAACTCGTTGAGGCCGATGGTGAGACCGCGCTGGCTGGCGGTGGTGAGATCGAGCTTGGACGTCTGCGTCATCGACCAGGTGAGCCCCTGGTTCACCCCCAGCAGCACCGTCGCCGCGACGATCCAGTTCCAGTTCGGCGCGTAGAGGATCATGAAGGGCATCGGCACCGCCGCCAGCCAGCCGAGGAACAGCACCTTCTTGCGTCCCATGCGCTCGGACAGGCGGCCGGCGACGAAGTTGAGCGTGCCCTTGACGAAGCCGAAGGCGGTGACGAAGGCCATCAGCATCATGAACGAGCCCTTGGCCACGCCGAACTCGGTTTCGGCGAGCGCCGGCACCACCGTGCGAAACATGCCGATGGTGAGGCCGACGAGGAACACCTGCACCAGCTGATGCGAGAACTGGGCGAAATTATGGCGGATGCCATAGCGGTACTCCGCCATATCCTGAGTCAATAACATAATCAGTTGCCCAGGTTGAAGGCGACCATGCGATCCATTTCGGCGGGGCGCGGCGGGATCGACTGCGTCAGCGTGGCGACGAATTCGTCGCGGCTCATCGCCAGCATGGGATTCCAGCGCTTCTCGAAACCGATCGTCGACATCGGCTTGCCCGACATGCCGGCCCCGCAGGCGCTCCCGGAAGTGTGGCCGGGGTACAGCTCGACCTCGGCCGGCAGCGTCATCAGGCGCTGGTGCAGGGTGTCGTAGAGCTGCCCCGCCATCTCGGTTTCCTGGCCGGCAAGGTCGGGCCGGCCGGCACTGCCGACGAACAGGGTGTCGCCGGTGAGCACGAACCACGGCGTCTCGGCACGGCGCTTGTCGGTCACCAGCAGGCAGATCGAATCCGGCGTGTGGCCGGGCGTGTGCAGCACGTCGACGAAGACGTTGCCGATTTCGATACGCTGGCCGTCCGTGAGCGCCTCGAACGGATAGTTCACGCGGCCGCGGTCGGCCCCGTGCAGGCAGTAGGCCGCGCCGCTCAGTTCGGCCAGCTTGCGGCCGCCGGAGTAATGGTCGGCGTGGACATGCGTATCGATGACGTGGGTGATCTTCACGTCCTGCTTCGCAGCCTCGTCGAGAAACCATTCTTCGTCACCCAGCACGGGGTCTACCGCGACGCCGACATGGCATGATCCGCAGCCGAAGAAGTAGGACAGGGTGGCGTCCCTGGCGAGCAGTTGACGGAAGAACATCGGGGGTCTCCTGGGGGAAATGGTGAGTGGTGAGTGGTCAGGGCTCGGCCAGCGGCAGGCCGGCCGCCTGCCATTCGGGGATGCCGTCGGCGATCTTCTGTGCGCGGTAGCCGTGCTTCTTCAGCAGCGCCACCGCCTCGGCGGACATCATGCAGAACGGCCCGCGGCAGTAGGCGACGATGTCACGGTCGGCAGGCAGTTCCTTGAGGCGCTGGCGGATCTCGTCGAGCGGCATCGAACGCGCGAACGGCAGATGGCCGCTGGCGAATTCGGCGGATGGACGCACGTCGATCACCACCACGTCGCCGCGCCGCGCCTTCTCCATCAGCGAACGCCGCGTTTCGGCATCGAGCTTTTCCGGCGCGGCAAATATCTGGTCCATGGCCACTTTCAGTTCGACCAGATGTTCTTCCGCCACACTGCGCAGGTTGACCCACAGGGCGCCGACGTCCTCGCCCGACAGGCGATAGGCGATGAAGCGGCCGTCGCGCTGCGCCTCGACCAGGCGCGCCGCCTTCAACACCTTGAGGTGCGCGCTCGCCAGCTTGATGTCGATGCTGGCTTCGGCCGCCAGGGCATCCACGGTCTTCTCGCCCTGCGCCAGGATTTCCAGCAGTTCCAGCCGTTTGGGACTGGAGACGGCCTTGCCGATGCGGGCGACCTGTTCGTAGAGCAGGTCCTTGGTTTGACGTTTGTTCATGAAGCGAACATTCGCACGATTATTAGAATATTTCAAGAACCATTTTTACCAGCCACTGCAAACGGCCCGCATCCCGCCCTGGCGGCATGTCGCGCCCGACGTCGACGCGCTGACGCTGGCCGCCGGGCTTACCGACGCCGTTGCGCCAGCCAATTTTTTGCCAAGCTTGATCGACTCCTCGGCGTTGTCAGCGGGACCGCGGCGCTACGCTGCAGGCCGAGTTTTTTCAGAATGATCATGCCGGGGATGCAGCACGCCGCCCAAACCGAAGGCCGGATTACACCCCGTAGCGCGTCCCCGCCCCGTCGGTGTAGCGACGTTTTTTTCGGCATGGATGACGGCTTTCCGTCACCCCTGTCGTCTGCCTGCACCGCTCACCCCAAACAGGGATCTTCAACGCATTGTTTATCAGGCATTTTTACCCGCGCCGCTGTCGACCGAGATGGCACAGGCGTTGCAAGTGTTCGTGCAAGCACTTTCACCAGGGCGTGCGTCATGACACTGCAAGTCGGTGATCTGCGAACGGGGCGACGTGACGCAATTGTTTGCATCCTGCACAAGGGCTCATCAAACCCAAGGTCGATCTGCCCAAAGGCGGCCAGCGCGCACGCGCGATTTGGTTTCCACGGTGAAGGTGAGTTTCGCCCGCCCGTGACCGGATGCTTGCATCCCACGACGCGGGCACACACTTAATGATTGAATGTGGATTGGTTATTGATGGTACGACGTAGTCCGTTGTTTGCTCTCGCCTCGTCAGAAAGGGGGAGGGCTCGATGAAGTCGAATTGCACCAATCCCGAATGGGTCGGCCGCGCGAAATGTGCCGTGTGCGATGTACGCAATTTCGTCCTGTTCTCGGGACTGTCCGGGCACGAAATGGATGCGATCCTGCAGCCCATCGACAACCTGCATGTGCCCCAGAACGTGGTGCTATACGAGCAGGGCACTGCGGCTCCCAACGTCTTCACTCTGCGCCACGGGCTCATCAAGCTCAAGGTCGATCTGCCCAATGGCGGACAACGCATCGTGCGCCTGTTGCGTCCGGGCGATGTAGCCGGAATGGAAACGCTGGTGGGTGAGCCCTATCACCACACGGCCATTGCCCTGCAGGACGCCGATGTCTGCCGCATTCCGCGCGAAGTGGTGGCGGAGCTCGACAGAACCTGCCCGAGTGTGCACCAGGCCCTGCAGCAGCGTTGGCAGCGCTCGGTCGACCAGGCCGACCATTTCATCGTGGCGCTCTCGACCGGACCGGCGGAAGCCCGCATGGCCCGTCTCCTGATCACGCTCGGCTGCGACGGCACCCTGTCGGAGACGCTGTTGCCGAGCCGCGAGGACATGGGCGCCCTGCTCGGCATTACCACCGAAACGGCCAGCCGCATCATGGCCGAGTTCAGACGACGCCGTCTGGTCCACATCGAAAAGGGCGGCTGCATCGATTACGACCTCACGGCACTGACACAATTGGCTCAGGGCTAGGCCACCTGTCGCCAAATTGATACGCATTTTGCATTGATGGTTATCAATCGTGCCCTGCGATTCCGATTATTTGCAAGGGATCACGTCATACTTTGCCGCAGCATACTGAGACCCAAAAGAGGCAGTACCGGCATCAGCCGGCCAGCTCGCCCACGGAGAACACAACCAATGAAACATGCCTTGAACCCCCTGGCCGCGTGCATGGCCAGCCTCTTCGGTGTTGCCTCGTCCAGCGTATGGGGCGCACCGCCTGCCACGCCTCCGGTCCCGGTCCAGAACCAGAACGCAGCCAACACCCAGCAGGGCGCAGGCACATCCGCCACCGCCATTTCCCCGTTTCTGGCAAACCGCCCCGTGACGCCCGCCCCCCCTTCCCGTCAGACCGAGTTTCCCGGCATTCCCTGGGGATCGTTCCTGGTGTTTCCGGAACTGTCGCTGACCGCCACCCACGATGACAACATCTACGCCGAACGCCCCTATGCGGCCTCGCGGACCTATGTAACCGAAGATGTTGTCTACACCCTGTCGCCGGCACTCGCGCTGAAATCCAACTGGACACGGCATGCGCTGAACTTCGACGCCGGCGGCGACTTCGACCGCTACGCCAACCACGACACGGAAAACGTCAACGACTACTGGCTCGGCTTCGACGGCCGCTACGACCTGAGCCCGACGACCAACGTGTTCGGCGGCGCCCGCCACGCGCGCGACCACGAAGACCGCTCCACGCCGGGCAGCGACGTCACACAGGTCGAACCGACCCGCTACGACCATGACGAGGCGCACCTCGGCCTCGCTCATGCCTTCGGCGCTTTCCGCCTGCGTCTCGGCGGCACCTACGACCGTTACGACTACAAGGACGGCGTGCTCGGCAGCGGCGCCCTATCCGACAACGACTACCGCGACCACAACCTGGGTTCGCTCGGTGTGCGCCTGGGCTATGTGCTGTCGTCCCGCTACGAACTCTTCGGCCAGGTGGCAACCGACAACCGCCGTTACGACAACCCGATCAACGGCCGCGCCTTCAACCGCGATTCGGATGGCTCTCGCGCGGCAGTCGGCATGAAGTTCATCCTGCCGCTCCAGCACGTGTCGGGCGAAGCCTTTGCCGGCGTGATGCGCCAGAATTTCGACTACGGCGGATTTTCCGACGTCAGCAAGCCCTATTTCGGCGCACTGACCGTGTGGAGACCGACCACCCAGCTGACCGCGACCGGCTTCATCGACCGTTCGCTGGAAGAAACCACCGTCACCGACGGCGTCACCTATGCCTCCAGTTCAATCGACACCACCTACGGCTTCGAGGTGGAACGCCGCCTGACCAGCAAGCTGTCGGTCAGTGGTCGTGCCGCCTACACGCGCAGCACATTCAATCACTTCGACCGCCTCGACAAGATCATCGACGCCGGTGCCGGCCTGCGCTACTACGTGCTGCCCAACGTGTACCTGGGCGCCGACCTGCGCATCGTCGACCGCGCCTCCAGCGACATCGCCGCGCAATACAGCCGCAACCAGGTGATGGCCAGCATCGGCTACACGCCCGCACGCAACCGCGATTACGCGATCATTCCCGAACAGGAAGCCGGCGCGCCCGAAGCGCCGCATGCGCAAGGCCAGTTTTCCGGCTTCTACCTCGGCGCCCAACTCGGCCATGGCGCCCTGACCACCTCGACCTGGGGGCCGCGCGGCGGCGGTGGCGTCGATGCGGCCGACATGGGCAGCTTCGGTACCAGCTATGCGCTGTTCGGCGGCTGGGGCACCGAGATCGCCAGCGCCTGGTATCTCGGCGTCGAACTCGATGGCGGCGACAGCAACGCCGACTGGTATCACCGCAAGGACAAGCCGGACTCCGTGACCGTGTCTGCCGACAAGGATTCCAGCATAGGCCTGAGCCTGCGCACGGGCTACCTGCTCGACGGCGGCATGCTGTACGGCAAGCTGGGCAAGGTGCGTACCGATTTCCACACTTATTACACCGAGAACCTGTATCCGTCGGGAGCGTTCGACAAGGATCACACCGAGACCGGCACCCGCATCGGGCTGGGACTGGAGATCCCGGCCTCGCGCAATCTGTTCGTGCGCACCGACTACAGCGTCACCCGCTATGGCAGTTACGACGTGCCGTATCAGTCCGGTGCCGGCCCGACCACGATCACGACGGAAGCCTTCAAGACCGGCGATGCGGTCTTCAGCCTCGGTCTCGGCTGGCGCTTCGGCGGCCAGCGTCCCGCAGTCGCCACGCGTCCGGCCTCCGGGTTGCGCGGTCTCTACATGGGCGCCAGCCTCGGCCACGGCACGCTGGGCACCCAGTTGACCGGCACCCACGACATCGGCGCCGGCGACTATGCCTTCACCGGCGACTTCGCCAGAACAGGCTTCACCGGCGGCGTCTTCGCCGGCTACGGCCACACCCACAACCAGATCTATGTCGGTCTTGAACTCGAAGCCGAGGCCGCCAATTTCGGCTGGGAACACGAACGCACCACCGGCGGCGCAGGCGGACGCGACTTCGCGGCAGAGAAGCGCGGAGGCTACGGCGGCAGCCTGCGGGTCGGCTACGTGCTGCCCAATGGCAGCCTGTTGTACGGCCGCATCGGCCAGGTGCAGACCCGCTTCAACACGATCTACAACCGCGGGTCCAATTCTGCCAAGTGGGTCAACCGCAGCGACTCGCTCGACGGTACGCGGGTCGGCGTGGGCGCGGAGATCCCGGCCTCGAGGAACGTCTTCGTGCGCATGGACTACAGCTATACCCGTTACAACGACCCTGTCCACTTTGTCACCGAGCAGACAAATCCGGACAACATGAGTTTCGACAACGTGGAAAGCATGGCCCGCCTGGGCCTTGGGTATCGCTTCTAAGACCCTGAATTCGATGCAATTTTAATGAAAGGATATTGCGATAAATCAATGGTTATTTTAAAGAGATTTGTTACTCTTAAATAGCAACAAATAGAAGTAAATACGATTTTGATCCGGTCACAAAACCGGAGGCTGAAGATGGAAGCAATCAACAGGAGAGTTACATGACCCACCCTACTTACAATTTGAGAAAACTGATTCTGGCCGGCAGCACGATGTTCGCGATGCTGGCTGTGCCGATGGCTGTCAATTCGGTGACAGGCCTGGATCTGGGCACAATCTCTTCGGCCCAGGCCGCGGATGACGGCGGCGCCTCCAAGAAAAGCGGCGGCCACAAAGGCAAGGCTGGCAGCCAGAAAGGCGCCCAGGGCAAGGGCGGTGATGCGAGCAAGAAGATTTTCCGCGTGCCCGAGGCAAGCGAAGACAGCGACCGTCCCGTCTGGGCAGGCGTGAAAGGTGGTAAATCGGGCGGCGGCGGCAAGCCGGACGGTGCCGGCAGCAAGAAGGGCGATCTGTTTGGCGACATGGTTGTTGTGCTTCGTGACCCCAATGGCGCGCCCATTCTGAACAGCGCCGGCCTGGTGCAGGTCATCGCCTATGTCTACGACGCGAACGGCAACCTGGTTCCGCTCAAGGACGCATCCGGCAATCTGGTGACCATTCCCTACAATGCGGAAGGCGATCTGTTGCCCACGGCTACCGTCGACGGCACGACCTACGACGTCTACGGCGCCGAAGTCGAACTGGGCCGCCTGAGCGTGGGCCGTGCACCGACCAAGGTTCTGACGCATTCGCTGGACGAAGCACTGTCCAAGCTCACCGCAACAGGCGCGGTCATTGCATTGGATTCGACCGGCCGCCTGACGGTGAATGGCGTGACCATCGATTCACCGCTGGAAAACCTGGCGCTGTATGAGACCTACATGAAGACCGGCACGCTGCCGGGCGTGACCTTGCCGGCCAATTTCAACCCGGCCGCGCTGCTGGCTGCTGCTGCAGACAAGACCGGCAATATCAGCGTGGATACCGTGGTCTACATGAACTCCATTCTGGGGATCAACAGCGGCAGCACGTACTACACGTTCAACACCGACTACGATCGCTACGACACCTGGAAAAATGCGACCGCAACCGTGCTGGTACTGCAGAATGGCGTCTATGTTCCGACCGTGGTGAACCTGTACGACGCGGTGTTCAACAGCACCAACTGGACCGACCCGACGACAGTGGGCGGCGCGGATGACTTTGCAGCCGCGGCCAACGACTACCTGCGCGTAATCCAGTTCGTCCACGACAACGCGGTTCGTTGACCGTCTGGCCGGGCGGTTTGCCGCCCGGCCATTTCCACACAACAGGAGCTATCAGCATGCATGCATACAGCAAATGGGCCGCGGTTGTGTTGCTGGCTGCAGGCCTGACGATGGGCAGCGTAGTCACCTATGCTGCCCATGACGAGGGCGGCGAGTCGTCCAGTCACTCGGGCGGCAAGAAAGGTCCGAAGTACATGGGCGGCGACCGAGGCAGCAGCCATAGCAGCGAGTCCCACAAGGGAGGCAGCGCACACCATGACAGTTCGGGAGGCGGCAGCAAGTCGGTGGAAGGCAAGATATTCCACGGCAAGTCCGGCGGCCATGAAGGGGGCGGCACCGACGGCGCTCATGAGGACGGCGGTGCCGAGCACACCCATTGATTAGCGGCACGTTGCAGGGGAAAGGGGCGCACGGAATCGTGTGCCCCTTTCTTTTTGTGCGCGCCAGGATTTTGATTGGGCGCTTGAAACACACTGTCACACACTGAACCCGGGAGGACACACGCCGGGCACCGCCGCTGCTTAGGATGCTTTCCATCAGCCGACACGAACGCCCGGATACGCGATCGCGGCGCGCTGAGCAAGCCTCATGTCTTCATGTTTACAGGAATCAGATGATGAAAAACGTTCTTCAAGTTGCCGTTCTCACCTCCATGCTCGCCTCGTTTTCGGCCTTTGCCCATCACCCCGCCGAAGACATCGTCGACGAAGAAATCTGGGCCATGATCGATGAAAACGTGGCTGACACGCCGCATGCCGATCTGGTGTTCGACGACATGGGCAATTAAGCACCGCAGGAGGAAGGTCCGGACGATCCGTCCGGGCTCCTGTAGCAGTCCGGGCCGGCCCCGTGGCGGAACGCTCCGCCACGGGGCCGGCCTTTGTTGTGCGCGCGATTGACGTTGCCGCGTGTGCTAGCCGCGGTAGGTGCAGCCCGCGTCATGGGTTTCCATCACCGTGACGGCGCTCAGGCCGGGAAGCACCGGTCTGAGTTGCCGCCAGAGCCACACGGCCAGATTTTCGCTGGTAGGGTTGTCCAGTCCGGCTATATCGTTGAGACAGCGATGATCCAGCGCCGCATGGACAGGCTGCCAGGCCGCCTCGATGTCGGCGAAATCGAGCACCCAGCCAAGCACGGGGTCGATGTCGCCGCTGACTGTCAGGTCGACCTTGAACGAATGGCCGTGCAGGCGCGAGCAGGGATGGGCGTCCGGCAAGGCCGGCAGGCGGCGCGCGCATTGCAGGTGGAAAGTGCGGAATATGTCCATGCGCCATTTTCGCGCATGTCGCCGGCGCTGGCTATGCGACGTCTACCGGCTCCCGGACTCCCCGGCTACACTATGCGCCAGTCCAGTCCTCCTGCGGAGCGATCATGCCGGTGTCCCGTCTGTCGGTTGCGGTACTTGCCGCATACGTTCTGCTGTCGCTCTACGCGTGTTCCAGGGACCCGGGGCCCACCCTGACTGCGCCCGCTGCCTATGCACAGGCCCAGGCCGGCAAGCTCACGCTGATCGATGTGCGCACACCCGACGAATGGCGCCAGACCGGCGTGGCCAGCGGTGCGCTGCGCATCAGCATGGCGGACGCCCAGGGGGAGACAGGGTTTATCAGACAGGTGGATGCTGCCCTGGGCGGCGACAAAAGCACGCCAGTCGGACTGATCGGTCTCGCCGGCAATCGCGCCGCCAACGCCCAGAAAGCTCTGCTTGAGTCAGGCTTCAGCCATGTCTACACCATCAGGGAAGGCATGCTGGGGGGCAGCGCCGGGCCGGGCTGGATCGCACGCAAGCTGCCGGTTGATCCCTGCCCGCGCTGCTGAAGCCCAACGGTTCATCACGTCCGGCCATATTCGCCCTGCCTGCCGCGTAACTGAACCGGTGGCCAGGGCACGGTGCCGTAAGAGCAGAAGACGCAGCAGTCTCCCGGTTTGGGCTTCAGCACCGCATGACACGCCTCACATGCATAGAACCACTGGCAGGCGTCAGTGGGCATGGTTCCAGTTTTGACATGGCCACACTGCGGGCACGTCAGGGTGGATTCAAGCATCACGTCATGTGCCATTCAATAGGGTCTCAGACAGCGCACCGGGGCTTGCAAAACCGGAACGTCCCCCTCAGGCCGCCAGTTCCTTCGCCAGCGCATTGCGGCGGCCGGTTTCGCTGCCGGTGAGTGCGAAACCCTGCAACCGGCCGTTCTCGTCCACATGCAGCGCGCAGATTCCGGTGTCGCCGCATTCCACCTTCCAGCCGCCCGGCACGCCGGGTTTTGGCGGCAGCACGGCGACGGGATGCGCCGGCGTTTTCACCATCACCGGCATCGCCGGGTACGCGACGGGCGTCGGCGTGCCGGTGAGCGTGGCGGCAAGCGCGCGCGCCTGCACCATCAGCGGCTGCACGTAAGGCAGGTTCTGGCCGTCCACTTCGGCGCAGTCGCCCATCGCATAGACGTTGCGCATGCCGGTTTCAAGCAGGCGACTGGTCTGGATGCCGCGGCCGACCGGAATGCCCGCCGCCTGCGCAAGCCGGGTGCGCGGCCGCAGTCCGATCGCGGAGAGCACGACATCGGCGGCAAGTGTGTCGCCGTTGTCCAGCCCCACCTGGTAGCCGTCGGCGGTCTGCTCCACGCTTTTTGCGGTGCGCCCGAAATGCCAGTTCACGCCCAGCACGGCGAGGTTGCCGGCCAGGCGCTTGCCGGCCTCGACCGGCAACAGGCGCTCCAGCGGCCATTCACCGAGGTGCACCACGTCGACCGCAAAGCCGGCGTGCACCAGATCGTTGGCGAACTCGCAGCCGATCAGGCCGCCGCCAAGCACGGTGACGCGCGTGCCGCCTTCGAGGGCAGCGCGGAAGCCGGCGTAATCCGCCAGGTCGTTCACCGCCAGCACGCCTGCCGCACCACTTCCGGACAGGCCATGCGGAATCGGGTCGGCACCGAGGGCGAGCACCAGCCTGCTGTAGTCCAGCTCGCCGGCGTCTGTTTGCACGCGCTCCGCCTGCGGGTCGATTGCGGTGACGCGCGCATGCGTCAGCACCGTCGCATTCTGCTCGACCGCCATTTTCTCCGCGCTGGCCCCCGCGAGCGCGGCCGCGGTCCTGCCCGCAGCGAGCGCGTTCGACAGATTGGGCTTGGCGTAGAAGACGCCGTCGTCCGCGGTGATGAGCGTGACCGGCGTGGCCGTGTCGCGCTTGCGGATTTCCTTCAGCAAGGTGTACCCGGCAAGGCCGGAACCGACGATGACGATGGGGTGCATGGGTGACTCCTGGTAGATGAGGCCGCATCAGCGCGGCCCCGCTTGGATTGAACGATATTCAGGCGGCCGTGACTTCCACCATCTCGAAATCCGCCCTGGATACGCCGCAGTCCGGGCATTCCCAGCTCTCCGGAACATCCTCCCAGCGGGTGCCGGGGACGATGCCGTGCTCCGGGTCGCCTTTGGATTCGTCATAAACATAACCGCAAACGATACATTGCCATGCTTTCATGATGTGTCCTTTCTGTATATTCAATCAGTGTTTGTTCATTCGCTCAGGCGGCAATCGCGTCCTTTTGCGCCTGGTACTGCTTCGCGTGCCTCTCTTCCACCTTTGCCAGCGCGGCGAAGCGCCTGGCGGCCTTTTCAAGCACGCTCCTGAACATGTCCGCATGTTCCTTCGATTCGACAATCTGTCCGTCCATTTCGGCCACTGCGGCGGTATTGCCCTCGGCCATCGCCTCGTGGCGGAACTTCGGATACATCTCGGTGTATTCGTAGGTTTCGCCCTCGATCGCGTATTGCAGGCATTTCTCAGGCGTCATCGTCTCGTCGGCGAACAGCAATTCCGCATGGCCGAAGGCATGGAGGATTTCCTGCGCAGCCGTGTCTTCGAAGACTTTAGCCGTCGCCTCGTCGCCGGCCTTGCGGCACTGGCGTGCGAACCACATGTACTTGATGTGGGCCATCGACTCGCCGGCGAAGGCGGCTTCGAGGTTCTGGATGGTGGGTGACTTGGGGTTCTGCATGATTCGCTCCTGCGTGGTTGATTTATGATGTCAATCAAGACAGGGTGAATTTTAGAGATTGAAGATATATCGATCCAACTGAAATAATGAATCTGGACGATTGAGAAGATCAATGAAGAACCCCGCATCCGTCCGCACTACAAGCGCGGCAGCCTGGGCCGGACGATTGATCGTGTCTTGCCCTGCCCATGGGAAAATGCAGCCGGCTGACATCTGTATCACAACATGCTTACGCTCGAGAAAATCAGGATTTATCAGCACTTCGGCGGCGACATGGACGGCTGGGCACGGGCTTCGGACGGCGAGGGTGCCGCGGGCATGGCGGACAGCGACTGGTTTCTGATCGAGGAACTGCGGCAAGGATTGGCGCTGGCTGCCACCGGGAAGGCATCGCAGGCATTCGTGACCCTGCTGGAGTCGCACCTGCTCGAAACGACTGCCGACGACGCCACGCGGCAGGCACTGCGCGCGTTGCGGTAAATCCTTCACGGCAGCGTCCGCGCGCCGCGCGGATACGTATCGAGCGGCCGCGCCTACAACTCGGAAAACAGATAGGCCAGCAACGCGAACCCGAGCACCACCACCGAGAGATTCATCGCAATCCCGCCCCAGGTGCAATAACGCGCCGGGATTTCGATCGGCTTCAGCGTCCGCAACACGCGCCGGAACTGCACGATGGAAAAACCGATCACCATCAGCGCCAGGCTGATGAAGGCGATGCCTATCCAGAAGGACAGGTCGCGCCCGGCCTGGTTCGGATTCTGGCGCAGCACATGCAGGAACAGGCCGAAGCGCTCCAGCACGAAGCCGAACGCCATCAGGGTGAGTCCGGTGCGGTTCCACGCCATCAGGGTGCGCTCGGCGGCGAAGAATACACGCGGGTCGTTGAGATCGGACATGCTTAGACGGGCTCCACTTCAGTTGGCAAAGATGCTTTCAGCGTCGCGACGAGACGTTCGAACGTCTCGGGAAATGGCGCGCGCTTGCGCCATACCAGGCCGATGGTTCGACCGGGTGCGGGTTTCTTGAACGGACGAATTTCGACTGCCTTTTTATTGGCACGCGGCGCGGCGTCCACCGCCAGCGCAGGCAACAGCGTCAACCCCAGTCCCATGGCCACCATCTGACGCAGGGTTTCCAGGCTGGTGGCGCGAACCTCTTCGCGGCCGCGCGAGCCGGTACCGCAAACATCGAGCGCCTGGTCGCGCAGGCAATGGCCTTCGTCGAGCAACAGCAGCTTTTCCTTCATGATGTCCGACACCTTGAGCACGCTTTGTTTCGCGAGCGCATGGCCGGCAGGCAGCGCGGCGAAAAACGGCTCGTAGAACAACGGCTCGACACGCAGGCTGTCGTCGGTGACCGGCAGGGCAAGCAGGCCCGCATCCAGTCGTCCGTCAACCAGACGTTCGATGATCTGCGGCGTCATTTCCTCGCGCAGCAAGAGACGCAGGCCCGGATGCTTCTTGTGCACCAGCGTCAACGCATGCGGCAGGTAGTACGGGCCCAGCGTGGGAATGACGCCAAGATGAAGGGTGCGCGCCATGGGATCCTGCGCGTGCCTGGCGAGTTCGCGGATGCGCTCGGATTCCTCGACGATATTACGCGCCGCAGAAAGGATTTCCCGGCCGATCGGCGTGGGCGTCACGCGCTTGAGACTACGGTCGAACAGCGTCACGCCAAGGAAATCCTCCAGTTTCTTGATCTGGGTCGACAGCGTCGACTGGGTGATGAAGCAGGCCTCGGCGGCACGGCCGAAGTGGCCGTGATCGGCAAGGGCCACCAGGTATTTCAGCTCTTGAAGGGTCATAAAGGTTCCATGTGCCGTCAGCCATCCTGTAAAGCCGTATTAGACAACGGAAGCGACCGGTCACGAAGCCAGCAAGTGCTGTTGTGCCTTTCCAGCGCAAACGCCGATCCCCGATGTGTTCTACGGCAAAGACCGCTCAGCGCATTTTTTCTCGAAAGGTTTCCTCTTCGATCAGGCGGCGGCTTGGCCTGAGCAAATCGCGCAGCGACACGGTGCCGACAAGATGCATGCTGTTCAGATCGTCGACTACGGGCAGGCACTCCACTTCGAGCTGGGCCATGCGGCCAGCGGCAAAGCGCGCGGTCGCATCCGGCAGGAGCAGGTGTTCGGGCTGCAGCGGAATAAGCACATCCATGCATCGCGCCGAGGAATGCTCGTGTTTGCGCAGTGTGGGGTAATCAAGCATCCCCAGCACGCGCCCATCGCTCGTCACAGGATAGACCCGATACAGGTCGTGATCATCGCGGCAGCGCAACAAGGCGTCCGCCACGGACATCGTACCGTCCAAGGCAACGCTCCCGGGACGCATCAAGTCGCCCACATGCTGGCGCTCCAGCGGGTCGACGCCATATTCGCGGAAGATATGCAGGCCTCGACGCGCGATCTTCTCGGTCATGATGGAGCGTTTCATCGTGAGCGTGGTCAGACCGTAGGCTACGGCCGTCGTCAACATCAAGGGCAGCAACGCCTCGCTATCGTGCGTCAGACCGAAGGCGAAAATGATCGCGGTCAAGGGCGCCCCGAGCGTGCTTCCCAGTAAGCCTGCCATGCACACCAGCGCCCAAAGGCCAGACGATGCACCCGGCAGATAGGGGGCCAGCAAGGTCCCCAGACCCGCACCCAATATCAGCAGCGGGGCAAGCACGCCACCAGACGTTCCCGAGCCGAGCGCCACGACCCAGATCACTGCTTTCACCGCCAACAGCGATATGGCAGCCGCAACCAGCAGATGGCCGTTGAACAAGTCGCCGATGACATCGTAGCCCATGCCCAGCGCACGCGGTTCGAGATAGCCCCCGATGCCCACGACCAGCCCTCCGATGGCAGGCCACCACATCCAGTGCACCGGAAGCCCGTGGAAATAATCCTCGGTCTTGTACAACGCCAATGTCAGCAGCGCGGCCAATGCGCCGCACGACAACCCCGCCACCACGCACGAAGCAAGCGCCAGCATGGAAACGGGCAGGGTATGCAGAGGAAAAAGCGGGCCCGGGGCGAACACGAAGGCACGCAGAAAACCGGCCACGGCACAGGCAAGTGCCACCGGCAACAAGCTTCGCGGGCGCAGCTCGAACAATAGAAGTTCGACCGCCAGTAGCACCGATGCAACAGGTGTGGCGAAAATGGCCGTCATGCCGGCGCATGCGCCGGCGACCAGCAGGGTTTTGCGTTCGGCCGCAGTGAGATGCAAATATTGCGCGAGCAGGGATCCCAACGATCCGCCCGTCATGATGACCGGTCCTTCCGCACCGAAAGGGCCGCCGCTGCCGATGACGATGCCCGCCGAAATCGGCTTGAGCACAGCCACCCTCGCCGACATCTGGCTCTTGCCGAAAAGGATGGTCTCCATGGCTTCGGGGATGCCATGACCCCGGATCTTTTCGCTGCCGTAGCGCGCGATAAGTCCCACCAGCAGCCCCCCAATCGCCGGCACCAGGATGGCCGTCAGTCCCAGCGCATGTCGTGCCGGCGAGGCGTCGGCCCACGAGAGGCGCTGATAAAAAAACAGATTGGTAAAGAAGTGGATCAGCGCGAGCAGTGCCGCAGCGGAAAACGTGCTGACAACGCCAATGAGTAAAGCCACACCGGACATCATCACGAGCCGCCGGTCGACCGAATAATCCCGCCTTGCGTGCATCACATCATCTTCCCGGACTTCATCTGCCCTGTTCTCAAGACACTAATTGATTCGCATGGATGATGTCCCGCATCAAACCCGACACGAACTTCGTTGGCCACATATCACTCCAAGTACGCAAGGCTGGGCAACCCGGCAATTTGTGCCCGAATATATCACAACGCGATATATATATCGGGCAGATATTCACGCCAGCTGCACAACCGGCCAGCCCTCTGGCATGAACAGGAATGAGGAAGGCGAGCCAAGCCTGGTCGAGGTGCGGCCCCATCCGGTCCCACGCCAGGGTCCACGATCAGAATCGTCGCGCACTAACGACGCGGGGCTCGCCATACCGTTCGTTTTTATCAATGAAGTTATTTGAGACTATTCATGAGACAAACGCACACACATGGCCTTAAATGCAAGCACTCCGCAGTGGAGTTGTATATCGAATCGATAGGAGACAACCATGTCTGAAAGCAAATGCCCATTCATACACAAAGCCGGAAGCGGGACGTCGAACCACGATTGGTGGCCGAACCAGTTGCGCCTCGAAATCCTGCACCAGCACACCCCCGAGTCCAGCCCGATGGGCGAGGACTTCAACTATGCCGAAGAATTCAAAAAACTCGACTTGGCGGCGTTAAAGGAAGGCCTGACCGCCCTGATGACCGATTCTCAGGACTGGTGGCCGGCTGATTACGGCCACTATGGTCCTTTCTTCATCCGCATGGCCTGGCACAGTGCGGGCACCTACCGAACCGGCGACGGCCGCGGCGGCGCCGGGCACGGCAACCAGCGTTTCGCCCCGCTCAACAGCTGGCCCGACAACGTCAACCTCGACAAGGCGCGCCGGCTGCTGTGGCCGATCAAGCAGAAGTACGGCCGGAAAATTTCCTGGGCCGATCTCATCATTCTCGCGGGCAACGTCGCCCTGGAATCGATGGGCTTCAAGACCTTCGGCTTCGCCGGCGGGCGCGAGGACATCTGGGCGCCGGAAATCGACGTCTACTGGGGCAATGAGGAAAAGTGGCTGGATGACAAGGGCCGTTTCGGCGACAGCCGGGAGAACCTGGAAAACCCCCTCGCCGCGGTGCAGATGGGCCTGATCTACGTCAATCCGGAAGGTCCGGGCGGCCAGCCCGATACCCTTGAGTCCGCTCGCCTGGTGCGCGAGACCTTCGCGCGCATGGCGATGAACGACGAGGAGACGGTGGCGCTGACCTGCGGCGGGCACACCTTCGGCAAATGCCACGGCGCCGGCCCGGCCACGCACGTGGGGCCGGAGCCCGAAGCCGCGCCCATCGAGCAGATGGGCCTGGGCTGGAAGAGCAGCTTCAAAAGCGGCAAGGGCGGCGACCAGATCGGCAGCGGCCTGGAAGGCTCGTGGACGCCGACGCCGACGAAGTGGGACATGAGCTATCTCGATGTTCTGTTCGGCAACGACTGGGTGAACTCCAAGAGTCCGGCGGGTGCCTGGCAGTGGACGCCGAACAAGGCGACCGACAGCAACATGGCGCCGGCTGCGGACGATGCCTCGAAAAAGGTGCCGATCATCATGACCGAAGCGGACATGGCGATGCGCATGGATCCGATCTATGAGCCGATCGCACGGCGCTTCCACAAGAACCCGGAAGCATTCGCGGACGCCTTCGCCCGCGCCTGGTTCAAGCTGACCCACCGCGACATGGGCCCGAAGTCCCGTTATCTCGGCCCCGAAGTGCCGGCAGAAGACCTGATCTGGCAAGACCCGATCCCCGCAGTCGATCATGAACTGGTGGGCGAAGCGGATATCGCCGCTTTAAAAGCCAGAATACTGGCGTCCGGGCTGAGCATTTCGGAGCTGGTCTCGACCGCCTGGGCCTCGGCATCCACGTTCCGCGGCTCCGACAAGCGTGGCGGCGCCAACGGGGCGCGTGTCCGCCTCGCCCCGCAGAAGGACTGGGAAGCCAACCAGCCGGCGCAACTGGCCAGGGTGTTGGCAAAGCTTGAAACCATCCAGCAAGAGTTCAACGCGGGTGGCAGGAAGGTCTCGATGGCCGACCTGATCGTGCTGGCCGGCTGCGCCGGTGTCGAAGCAGCCGCGAAGAAAGCGGGCCACGCCGTGACGGTACCGTTCACGCCCGGCCGCATGGACGCCTCGCAGGAACAGACCGACGTGGACGCCATGGCCGTGCTCGAACCGGTCGCCGATGGCTTCCGCAACTACCAGAAGGGCAAGTACGCCGTCTCGGCCGAGGAACTGCTGCTCGACAAGGCGCAGCTGCTGACGCTCACCGCACCCGAGATGACGGTGCTGGTGGGCGGCATGCGCGCGCTCGATGCCAACTTCGGGCAGTCCCGGAATGGGGTCTTCACCAAACAACCGGGGACGCTGACCAACGACTTTTTCGTCAACCTGCTCGACATGGGCACGGTATGGAAGCCCACGTCGAAGGATGAGGACATGTTCGAAGGAACCGACCGCAAGACCGGCGAAAAGAAGTGGACCGGTACCCGCGTCGACCTGGTCTTCGGTTCGAATTCACAGTTGCGGGCACTGGCTGAAGCCTATGCAACTTCAGATGCACCGGAGAAGTTTGTCCGCGATTTCGTGGCGGCCTGGAACAAGGTGATGAATCTGGATCGCTTTGATCTCGCCTGATCGCAAGACTTGGCCCCGGAAGATTTTACGGGGCATTCAACGGCCGGTTGGATCACGGGAGACGGAACAGCCGCGATGGCTTCGCCACTGTTCCGCCACCGGCGGCCGTCTCTTGCCGGCCGCCGGACGCTGCCGCGCTACGCTGAATCTGCCACATCGGCGACAAGGACCCTCGCCACGTGCCGCATGATGGGCGCCCTCCCGCGCTACCCCGCTGCTTCGGCGACCTGCTCAGGCATCGGCCCCACCATTTCGACAGCATGTTGGTGATGCCCCAGCGCCAGCGCATAAATTTTCTGCAGATCCTCTTCGCTGACGTCGATGAAGGTATCGATCTGGCTCAATGCATAAACCAGGTCGCTGTGCGGGATCATGCATTTTTCGTCCGTGCCTTCAGCCACCGAAGGCTCGGACACCACCGGCAAACGCCACCACGCCTGCGGGTAACGGCGCCAGGAGAACGGGTAGTTGTAGGCCACTGCCACCAGCAGGATGATCACTGTATTCACCATGATAGGCATCAGGACGAATCCGTAACCCAGGGCATGCACCGTTTCTCCCCCTACTACGGCCGTGATGGCGGTGGCCCCTCCGGGCGGATGGAGACAGCGCAGGGGGTACATCAAGGCAATTGCCAATGCGACAGCCATCGACGCGGCCAGCATCGGGTCGTGGCCCAGCCACTGTTGGCTGGCGACACCTGCCAATGCCGACACCAGATGGCCGCCGAACACCGACCAGGGCTGCGACATCCCGCCGTGCGGCGCTGCAAACAGCAATACGGCAGAGGACCCCATCGAGCTTGCGACCAATACGGCGACGTGGCTGCCCACCAGGAGATTGCTGACCCACCAAACCAAAAGAATACCGAACAGCCCGCCGGTAGCCGATATCCAATGCTCGCGCTCCGAAACCGTATAAGCAATCTTCAGCGCGTTCCAGCCCCGCATGAGGCCGACCCATTTTCGGGCAGCACGCTCCGACAACGTGTAAGCAGTTTTCATTGTTCTTGTTCTCCAGCTCACACATCGAGCATCAGTTTCAGCGGCTTGCGCATGCCGGCGATGCGGCATGCCTGCTGGCCGTAGCCATGGGGAAACAGCGCGTACAACGCCTGCTTGGCGGAGCGCTTGTCGCCGTTCGCTTCCGCAATATGCTTAATGACCTGCCGGGCTTCCGGCACGCTCTCGGTGTCGCGGTAGCAGGCGCGAATGAAATCGATCACTTGCCAGTGGGCGGGCGTAAGCGTCAGGCCATCTTCATGCGCCAGCAGCGGCGCAAGTGCGCGGCTCCAGTCGCTGGGCTCGAGCAGATAGCCCTCGTTGTCGCGTGCGGGCATCAGGCTGTCCAGTTCAGCTCGGCGATTCATGCAGGCTCCTTGTTCTTGTGACGAGCCTAGTTTAGGGATCCCTAATATATTCATCCAACGATAAATTTTGGTGTCTAATATCGAAAAAATCGATATTTTGAAATGGACACCGAACTCGCCCGCACCTTTCTGGCCGTGGCTGCCACCGGAAACTTCGTCGCCGCGGCCGGCCGCCTGCACGTCACGCAATCGACCGTGAGTGCCCGCATTCACTCCCTGGAAACCACCCTGGGCGCCCGCCTGTTCCACCGCGGGCGCAACGGTGCGGAACTGACGCCTTCCGGAAAACGCTTTCTGCGGCATGCCAAGCACCTGGTGCGGACATTGGAACAGGCCTTGCACGATGTAGGGCTGCCGCAGGGATTTCGCGACGTGCTGACCCTGTCCGGGCGCATCGCCGTATGGGAAGGTTTCCTGCCGCACTGGGTGGCCTGGATGCGCGAATCCGCACCGGATGTCTCGCTGCGGCTGGAAATCGGTTTCGAGGCCGACATCATGCAGGGGATGATCGAAGGCACGGTGGACATCGGCGTGATGTATACGCCGACCTCGCGGACCGGCCTGGTGATCGAGCCCCTGTTCGACGAAACCCTGCTGCTGGTGACCAGCGATCTTGCGCGCGGCTGGCCGGACGACGGTTACATCCACATCGACTGGGGACCTGAATTTCACGCCCAGTTCAGCAACCACTACCATGACGCGCCCCCGCCCACGCTGGTCGCCAACATCGGCTGGCTGGGCGTGCAGCAATTGCTGGCCTATGGCGGAAGCGGGTATTTCCCGCAGCGCCTGGTGCGTCATCTCATCGAGGACGGCCAGCTATGGCATGTGCCTGACTCCCCGCAATTCAAGCTGCCTGCCTACATGGTGTATCCACGCGAGAGCGAGAGCCCCACGCTGACCATCGCCCTCGAAGGCCTGCGCAAGCTGGCCATCGAAGAACAGGCGAGCGCCCAGGACTGATCCGGACGCGCAGGCGCGAGCCCTCAGGGTTTCCGCGCCACCAGGTCGATCAGCGCCGACATGCCGTGATGGTGGCTGCCCTCGCTGATGGCCGATTCGTGTTCGGCCAGGTGGAGGATGTCCCAGTCGCCGAACCAGTCGCGCAGCAAATCGGCGGTATACATGTTGGCGGCATGGGGCGGCCCCCCGGTGCCGAACTCGATCTGCTTCGGCGTATAGCCCTGAAGAATGAGTAGCCCACCCGGCTTGAGGCAGCGGCGGATGCCGGCGATGATGCGGTCGCGCTCGGGCGGCGGCGCGAACTGGATGAAAATGGCGGCCACCAGGTCGTAGGCCGTGTCCGGCCAGGCCCAGTCGAGGATGTCGGCCAGCTCGAAGTCCAGCGTCACGCCGCGCGCGGCGGCCAGCTTGCGGGCCTTGTCCAGCGCCACGGGCGAGACGTCGATCGCGTGCACCCGGGCGCCCTGCTCGGCCAGCCACACGCCGTTGCGGCCTTCCCCATCGGCGATGGACAGCGCCTGCATCCCGGGCCGGATATGCGCAGCCTGGCTTTCGAGAAAACGGTTGGGTGCGGTGCCGAAGATGTAGTCGTCGGTGGCGTACCGTTCATCCCAGAAGGTCGAACTCATCCCGCCGTCCTCACTTGGCGTTGGCGGCGAGCAGCTTCTCGAGCTGCGCGGCCGGCACCATGCCGGGGATACGCTGGCCGTTGACGAAGAACAGGGTCGGCGTGCCGGACACTTTCAGCTTGTTGCCCAGCGCGATGTTGGCATCCACCGGGTTGGCGCACTTGCCATCGTTTTTCGGCACGCTACGGCTGCTGATGTAGTCGTCCCAGGCCTTGTTGCGGTCGGGCGCACACCAGATCTGCTTCGAGGCCTGCGGGGCATTGGGATGCAGGCCCTCGATCGGATAGAGGAAGGTGTAAACCGTGATGTTGTCGACCTTGGCGAGTTCGGCCTCGAACTTGCGGCAGTAGGGGCAGTCGACATCGGAGAACAGGATCAGCTTGCGTGCGCCGTTGCCCTTGACGGTTTTCAGCGCGTTGTCCAGCGGGAACGTGTCCCACTTCACCGCCTGCAGCTGGTTCAAGCGCGCCTGGGTCAGGTTCGTACGATTCTTAAGGTCGATCACGTCGCCAGCGAATACGTACTGCGCCTTGGCGTCCACATACACCAGCTGGCCGTCGAGATAGACCTCGAACAGTCCGCTGTAGGGCGTCTTCTGTACCGAGGTGATGGTAGCGCCCGGAAACTGCTGGCTCAGCGCCTTGCGGATGACCGACTCGTTGGCCTGCGCGGTCGCGGCGAACAGCAGGGTTGCGGCCAGCGCCAGGGAGGTGAATTTCATTTGAGACTCCAAAAAAACATCATGAAAACATCAGGACATCGCTTCGCGCACCAGCGCGGCCTTCACCGGCGGCAGATGGTCGACGATCCGCATCCCGGTGTTGCGCAGCCAGCCGGCGCGCTGTTCGGCGAACAGATGGCGCAGGCCATGGGTCAGCGCCTGCATCCGCCGCACCGGCTCGGCTCGCTCGCGGGCGTAGTGTTGTAACACACGGATATCACCACAATACGAACGGGTTTGACGATGCCGGGCCAGCACGGCAGTCAGCGATTCGGCATCGCCGAAGCCGAGATTGACGCCCTGCCCAGCCAGCGGATGCACGCCATGGGCCGCGTCGCCAGCCAGCGCCACGCCGGGCGCAACGATGGCCTCCACCTGGATCAGCCGCAGCGGAAACGCCGCAGCGGGTGTGAGCAGACGCAAGGCACCCAGCCGATCGTGACCCGCCGCACGCACCTTATCGGCCAGGGCCACACCGTCCAGGGCAAGCAGTTCGTCCGCATGCGCCGCCTGGGTGGACCAGACCATCGACAGACGGTTCCCCGGCAAGGGCAGCCAGGCCAGGATGTCGCTGTCGAAAAACCACTGGAACGCAGTACCGCGGTGCGGACGCTCGCATTCGAAATTGGCCACCACCCCGCTTTGACCGTAGGGCGTGAGGGTCGACGCCAGACCGGCCCATTCGCGAATACGCGAGGCGGCGCCGTCGGCGCCGACGAGCAGTTCGGCCTCCAGCACCTGACCGTCGGCCAGGGTCAGCCGCGTGGACGTGCCGTCCCTGGCGATGGATTCGATCGCTGCCGGGCAGTACAAGGCCACCTCGCCGTCCGCCTGCAGGGCCTGCCACAAGGCATCCTGCAGGCGCCCGCTCTCGACGATCGTCGCCAGATGCGACACACCCGCCTCATAGGCGTCAAGCCGGATCGTGCCGCGGGCATCGCCCGCCACGTCCATGCGGAACACCGGCTGGATACGGCTGGCATCCATGCGCCGCCAGGCGCCGATGCGCTCGAGGAAACGCTGGCTGGCGGGACTGATGGCGTAGATGCGGGTGTCCCAGATTTCATCCGGGACCAGCGGCGGTTGACGCTCGATCAGTGCGACCTGCAGCCCCTGACGGGCAAGCGCCAGGGCAGCGGCCGCCCCCACCAGGCCGGCGCCGATGATTACGACCTGATAGCGTTCGGCGTTCATCCGCGTGCCCCGAAAATCATGCGCCGCGCGACAAAAGCCTTGAGCGGGGGGAAGACCTCCAGCGCCAGCAAGCCGAGTCCGCGCGCATGACGCAGCGGAGCGATGTCGTTGGAAAACACCCGCACCAGAAAGTCGGTGAAGCCGACGCCGCCCAGCACGTCCAGGCGCCGGCCGCGGGAATAGGCAGCCAGCATGGCGGCGCTGCCGATCGCCTCCGGCGCCGTGTCGCCGCACAGGCCCGCCAGCTCCCAGGCGTCGCGCAGGCCGATGTTGAAGCCCTGCCCCGCCACCGGGTGCAGGGTCTGCGCGGCGTTGCCGATGCGCACCACGCGGTCCGCGGCCTCGCTGCCGGTGTAGGCGAGCCTCAACGGAAAGGTCTTGCGCGGGCTGGCCTGCAGGAAGCGGCCCTGGCGCCCGCCGAAATGGCGGTACAGGGCGGCGAGAAATTCGCCGTCACTCATCGCAGCGATGCGCTGGGCGTCGGCGTTGCTCGCGGTCCACACCAGCGCATAGCGGTCGCCTTTGGGAAGCAACGCCGCGGGGCCTTCCGGCGTGAAGCGTTCGAACGCCTGGTTGGCATGCGGCAACTCGGTCTGCACGTCGCACACCACGGCCATCTGGTCGTAGTCGCGCTCGAATCTGGGTTCGGGCGCGGCCTCGCCACGTCCGCCGTCGGCCACCACCACGAGTGGCGCGGTCAATGCGCGGCCATCCGCCGTGTGCAGCGCAGCGCTCGCGCCGCCGGACTCGATGCGCTCCACCGCCACGCCGTAGTCGACCACAATGCCGGCATCGGTCAGCGCCTGCTTCAGCGCGGTGGTCAACGCGGCGTAGGGCAGCACATAGCCCAGTGCCGGCACATCGACATCCTCCGCAGCCAGCCGCGCCACGCCGAGTGCGCCGCGCTGCGAGATGTGGATGCGGGTGATCGGGGTGACGCCATCGAGTTTTTGCCACGCGCCGAGGCGCTCGAGGATCAACCGCGCACCATGCGACAGCGCCAGCGTGCGGCTGTCGACGCGGGCGTCTCCGGCCTGCGCCTCGATCAGGTGCGCCGCAACGCCCTGCTGCCGCAGCGCCAGTGCGCAGACTGCGCCGACCGGGCCGGCGCCGACGATCAGCACGTCGTTCATACCCTTCGGGGCACTCATCCGTTCATCCAGGCTTCGATTTCCGCCACCGATTTTGGCGGCGTGGTCAGCACCTCGCAGCCGGCTTCGGTCACCGCCACGTCATCCTCGATGCGGATGCCGATGTTCCAGAAGACCTCGGGCACGTCGTCCGCCGGGCGAATGTACAGGCCGGGTTCTACGGTCAGTGTCATGCCGGGCTGCAACGGCCGCCAGGCGCCACCGATTTTGTACTCGCCGGCGTCGTGCACGTCGAGTCCCAGCCAGTGGCCGGTGCGGTGCATGTAAAAACGGCTGTAGGCACTGGACTCGATCAGCCCGTCGACACTGCCATCTAGAAGCTTGAGGTCGACCATGCCCTGCGTCAGCACGCGCACCGCAGCCTCGTGCGGGGTATTCCAGTGATTGCCCGGACGGACTGCGTCGATGGCCGCCGCCTGTGCGGCCAGCACCAATTCGTAGGCGTCCTTCTGGGCTGCCGAGAAGCGGCCGTTCACCGGGAACGTGCGCGTAATGTCGGCCGCGTAGCTGCCGAACTCGGCGGCAGCGTCGATCAGCAGCAGATCCCCGTCACGCAGCGGCTTGTTGTTGAAGACGTAATGCAGCACGCAGGCGTTGGCGCCACTGGCGACGATCGACGTGTAGGCCGGCGCCTCGGCGCCGCCGCGGCGGAAGGCGGACAGCAGTTCTGCCTCGATCTCGTATTCGTGCCCCCCCGGGCGGGTCGCTCGCATGGCGGCGCGATGCGCGCCGGTGGAGATCTCGGCGGCCCGGCGCATCAGGGTCAGCTCGTGGGCATCCTTGATGAGGCGCATCTCGTCGAGCGCATGGCGCACGTCGATGATCTCGCCCGGCGCAATGATGCCCTGCCGCGTCTTCGCGCGCACGGCATTGAGCCAGCCGATGACCCGCGCATCCCAGGCCGGATCCTGCCCCACCGCGTAGGCGAGGCGCGCGCGATTGCCCATCAGTTCCGGCAGTCGGGCGTCGAGTTCGGTGATCGAGTAGGCGGCGTCGAAGGCGAATTGTTCCTGCGCCGCTGCCGGGCCATAGCGGAAGCCGTCCCATATCTCGCGCGTCTCGTCCTTGTCACGGCAGAACAGGATGGTCTCGGGCTTTTCGCCGCCCACCACCACGACCACTGCCTCGGGTTCGGCGAAACCGGTCAGCCAGTAGAAATAGCTGTCGTGGCGGTAGGGATAGTGGGTGTCGCGGTTGCGCGGCACCTCGGGGGCGGTGGCGACGATGGCGATGCCGTCACCGAGGGTGGCGGCCAGCCGCGCGCGGCGGCCGGCATGGATGGAGGCGTCAGACATGGGTGCGCAGGCTTTCGTCGAGTTGTTGCAAACGTTCGGGTGTACCTACATCGACCCAGCGGCCAGCGAAATGTTCGCCGCTGGCGCGTCCAGAGTCGATCGCCCGCCGCAGCAGCGGTGCCAGCGGGGCCTTCTGGCCCGGCGGAGTATAGGCGAACAGCGCACGATGGTAGACGCCGATGCCGGAGAAGGTGAACGGTGAGCGGCGAGCGGCGAGCGGCGAGCCAACCACGCGCCCGGCATCCAGAACGAAGTCGCCCTTGGGGTGATGCGGCGGATTGTCGACCAGCACCAGATGCGTCTGGTCATGTCCCGCTGCGAGACGCGCCATCGGTTCGGCCAGCCGGCTGAAATCATATTCGCAGTAGATATCGCCGTTCACCACGGTGAAGACCTCGCTATCAATCAAGGGCAGCGCGGTGGCGATGCCGCCCGCAGTCTCCAGGGCGCTGGCCTCGCGCGAATACTCGATCGACACACCGAATGCCGCACCGTTCCCCAGCGCCGACTCGATCTGCTCGCCGAGATGGGCATGGTTGATGACGACATGCGTAAAACCCGCCGCGCGCAGGCGCCCGATGTGCCAGACGATCAGCGGCTTGCCGCCCACAGACAGCAAGGGCTTGGGCGTGTGGTCGGTGAGCGGGCGCATGCGCTCGCCGCGTCCGGCCGCCAGGATCATGGCCGTGGCAGCGTTCAAAAGGTATACCCCGCCTGCGGCTGCCTGTCCTGCAGCGCATCCAGCAAAAACAGCAGCGGCTTCAGCTCGTCGTAACGCTCGCAGGTCTTGCGCAGGTAGTGCATCACCAACGGCATGTCCTTCAGGTAACCGTCCTTGCCGTCGCGGTGATACAGGCGGGCGAAGATGCCGAGCACCTTGATCTGGCGCTGCGCGCCCATCCATTCGAAATCGCGCCAGAATTCGCCGAAATCCTCGCGCACCGGCAGGCGGGCGGCGCGGGCCTTTTCCCAGTAGCGGATCACCCAGTCGAGCTGCTGCTCCTCGTCCCACTGGATGTAGGCGTCACGGTAGATCGAGGCGAGGTCGTAGGTGATGGGGCCATAGACCGCATCCTGGAAATCGAGGATGCCGGGGTTGGGGTCGGCAACCATCAGGTTGCGCGAATGCCAGTCGCGGTGCACATAGACCTGCGGCTGGGCCAGGTTGTTGGCGAGCAGCCGCTCGAACACGGTATCGAGGATCGCCTTCTGGTCGTCCTTCATGGCGACACTCAGATGCTTCGCCACATACCATTCTGGGAACAGCATCAGTTCGCGGGTCAGCAGCGCGCGGTCGTATTCGGGCAGCACGCCGGGGCGGCTCGCCTGCTGGATGCGGATCAGTGCCTCGTTCGACGCCAGGTAGAGCTCGCGCGCCACGCCCTGATTCGAGGCGGCTTCGTCGAGCGCGGACAGATAGGTCGTATTGCCCAGATCGGTCAGCAGCAGGAAGCCCTGATCCAGATCCTGGGCCAGCACCCGGGGCACATGCACACCCGCGTCGGCAAACAGCCGGGCCACCGCAATGAACGGTCGGCAATCCTCGTGCGCCGGTGGCGCGTCCATCACGATATAATCGCGGCCTTTGGCAGTGACGCGAAAATAACGGCGGAAACTGGCGTCCGCCGACGCCGGGGCGATGTCCAGCGACTCGCCGCCCAGTTGCCGGGCGGCCCAGTCCTGTATAGCTTGCAAACGTTCCACTGCCACACTGCTCCGAATAACGCTGTTCCTGATAACCCTGATCCGGATTTTACATCGCTTGCCCTCCTTGCCCGGTATTACGCTCGCTGCCCTGCTTCTAGCCGCCAATTCTGCGGCGGCGGACGGACTTGTGCTGAAAAAGGACGTCGAACTGAAAGGTTCGACGGTTGCAGGCAAGGCGGGCCCCCTGTTTCTCACCGCGGACAAGATCGAATCGACCGGCCCCGACATCATCGAAGCCAGCGGCAGGGTGGAGGCCCGCCAGGCAGGGCAGAACTTCTACGCCGACTGGCTGCGCTACAACACCACGCTGAATCGGGTAGAGGCGCGCGGACGGGTCCGTCTGGAACAGCCTTCGCTGCTGGTGGACGGCGATTCGCTCAAGCTCGACCTGGATGACTACAGCGGCGAACTCAACCAGCCGGTCTACCATCTGGTCGCGCAGCATGGCCGGGGGAACGCCAGCCACATCGATTTCGTCAACAAGGAACATTTCAAGCTGCAGGACGCCACCTACACGACCTGCCCGGTGGACAACGACGACTGGTTCCTCGACGTGCACGACCTTGACATCGACAAGAGCCGCAACGTGGGGACAGCACGCAACGCCTCGTTGCACTTCCTCGGCGTGCCGATCCTGTACACGCCATGGATGGATTTCCCGCTCAACGATGTGCGCAAGACCGGCATGCTGGCACCTACCTTCGGTACCACCCAGCGCAGCGGCATCGATTTCCTGGTGCCCTACTACCTCAACCTTGCGCCCAACTACGATGCCACGCTGTACCCGCGCCTGCTGTCCAAGCGCGGCGTGCAGCTGGGTGGCGAATTCCGCTACCTGCTGAATGACTTCCATGGCGTGAACCGCCTGGAATATCTGCCCAACGACAATGTGGCCGGACGCTCGCGCTGGAGTGCCGCACTGAACAACATCTATCGCCTGAGTCCCAATACCGAGGCCGGCATGCTGTTCAACCGCGTATCAGACAACGATTATTTCCGCGACCTCTCCAATCTGCTTGCTGTCACCTCGCTCACCAACCTCGACCGCGAAGCCTGGCTGACCACCCGGCACGCCAACTGGTATGCGGAAGTCCGCGCGCAAAGCTTCCAGACCCTGCAGGATTCCACCTCGGCCACCGCCCTCCCCGAGCCTTATGCCCGGCTGCCGCAGGCTCGCCTCGGCATGACCAGAACCTTCGAGAACGGGCTGGAATTCAAGGTGGACGGCGAGGCCACCCGCTTTACCCATCCCACCCTGGTCGATGGCACGCGGGTGCTGGCCTACCCCACGCTGCGCCTGCCGCTGTCCAACTCATTCGGCTTCCTCACACCGCAGATCGGCTGGCACAGCACCTATTACGCGCTGGACAATACGACGGCAAGCCCGCAACACATCAGCCGAAGCCTGCCAATTTTCAGCCTCGACAGCGGCGTGACCTTCGAACGCCCATTCCACTTTTCCGGACAGGATTACACGCAGACGCTGGAACCACGTGCCTATTATGTGTTCGCGCCCTACCGCAACCAGAGCGACATCCCGAACTTCGACACCGCACTGCTGGATTTCAGCTATGCGCAGATATTCACCGAGAACCAGTTCATCGGCGGCGACCGCGTCAACGACGCCAACCAGTTGACGGTTGCCGTCACCAGCCGCTTCACCGAGGCTGCCAGCGGACTCGAGCGGCTGCAGGTCACCCTCGGCCAGCGTTTTTACTTCAGCGACCAGCGGGTCACCCTGAATTTGGGTGACCCCGTCCGCACCAGCAATACCACCGACCTGCTTGCCGCAATCAGCGGACAGGTCACACGCGACTGGCGCATCGACACCGCGTGGCAGTTCGACACCCAGAACGGCACCACCATCCGCCAGAACCTTGGCGCCTCCTACCGCCCCGGACCCGGCCGCGTGGTGAACCTGGGCTACCGCTTCATCGACCAGACCACGGAACAGATCGACCTGTCCGCGCAATGGCCGCTCGCCCAGCGCTGGTATGGCCTGTTCCGCTACAACTACTCCTTCAAGGACAACAAACTGGTCGAAGGCCTGGCGGGGTTTGAATACAATGGCGGCTGCTGGGCCCTGCGCGGGGTGCTGCAGCGCCTCGCCACCAAGGTAAACCAATCCACCGATGCGTTGTTCTTCCAGCTGGAGTTGAACGGAATGGGCCGCATCGGCTCCAATCCGCTCGACGTTTTGAAACACAGTGTTCCCGGATACAGGCCTAGCAATGAAATTCTTCAAACGCCCTGAATGGCGCCGCCCGCACTGGGTCCTGGCGCTGCTGATCGCCGTGTCGGTCCTGTCCCCGGCCCACGCGGCCGTACAGGAACTCGACCACATCGTCGCCGTCGTCAACGACGAAGTCATCACCCGCCAGGAACTCGCCCGGCGCTACGACGAGGTCGTGCGGAACCTGTCGCGGCAGAATACCCCTCTGCCGCCACGCGACGTACTGGAGAAGCAACTGCTCGAGCGCATGGTCACCGAACTTGCCCTGCAGCAGCACGCCCGCGCCACCGGTATCCGCGTCGACCCGACCCAGGTCGAGCACGCCCTGCAGCGCATCGCGGCACAGAACAAGCTCGACATGGCCGGACTGCAGGCTGCGCTGGAAAAGGACGGGCAAAGCCTCGACAGCATGCGCACCACCATCCGCAACGAGCTCCTCATTGCGCGTGCGCGCGAACGCGATGTCGACAACCGCATTTCCGTCAGCGACGCCGAGATCGAAGGCTATCTGCAGACGCAGGCGCAGCAGGGCGTGGAGACAGAATACAATTTTGCCCACATCCTGGTCACCGTACCGGAAAACGCCTCGCCCGAGCAGATCCAGGCACGCCGCGCCCGCGCCGAGGACATCGTCGCCCAGCTCTCCAGGGGCGCCGACTTCGCCCAGCTGTCGGCCAGCTATTCCGATGCACCCAACGCGCTGCAGGGCGGTGAATTCGGCTGGCGCGCCAGCGGCAAGATTCCGACCCTGTTCGCCGATGCGCTGAAATCGATGCAGCCGGGCCAGATCAGCCCGATCCTGCGAAGCAGTAACGGTTTCCACATCCTCAAGCTCATCGACAAACGCGGACTCGATGCCACGCTCACCGTGACGCAAACGCACGCGCGCCACATCCTCATCAAGACCAACGAACTCACCTCGGAAGCCGACGCCCGCAACCGCCTGCTGCAGCTCAAGGAACGCATCGAGAACGGGGCGAAGTTTGAGGACATGGCGCGCCTGCAATCCGAGGACGCCAGCGCGTCCAAGGGCGGCGATCTCGGCTGGATCAATCCGGGCGACACCGTGCCCGAATTCGAGAAGGCCATGAACGCCCTGAAGCCGGGCGAAATCAGCGATCCCGTCCAGACGCCCTTCGGCTGGCACCTGATCCAGGTGCTCGAGCGCCGCAACCAGGACGTCACCCAGGAACGCCAGAAGCTGCTGGCGCGCCAGGCCATCCGCGAACGCAAGGGTGACGAGGCCTTCCAGGACTGGGTGCGCCAGATCCGCGACGCGGCCTATGTCGAACTCCGCCCGATCGACTGACCAGGGCACGCCCGGGTTGAGCGAAACCGCGGATTCTCCGCTCATCGCCCTGACGGCCGGCGAGCCCGCAGGGGTCGGCCCCGATCTGTGCATCGCCCTGTCGCGCCAGACGCTGCCCTGCCGGCTGTCGGTCCTCGGCGATGTCGACGTGCTGCGCGCCCGTGCCGCCCGGCTCGGCATCGCGGTCGACCTCATTGATGGCGACACCGTGCCGGCCCAGCGGCCCGGCACGCTGCACGTGCGCCACATTCCGGTTGCCGCACCCGTCACCCCGGGCGTGCTCGACACCACCAACAGCGCCCATGTGCTGGCCCTGCTCGACGCCGCCCTCGCCGGCTGCATGAACGGCTCGTATCACGCTGTCGTCACCGCGCCGGTGCACAAGGGCATCATCAACGATGCCGGCTTCGCCTTCACCGGGCACACGGAATATCTGGCCGACCACAGCGGCACGAGCCGGGTCGTGATGATGCTCGCCGGCGGCGGCCTGCGCGTCGCGCTCGCCACCACCCACCTGCCCCTGCGCGCCGTCGCCGACGCCCTCACGCCCGAACTGCTCGTTGAAGTGATCCGCATCCTGAACGCCGACCTGCAACGCCGATTCGGCATTGCCCGGCCGCGCATCGCCGTCGCCGGCCTCAATCCCCACGCGGGCGAATCCGGCCATCTGGGACGCGAGGAAATCGAGATCATCGAACCCGTGCTCGACCGGCTGCGCGGCGAAGGTCTGGACCTCGTCGGCCCGCAGCCTGCCGACACGCTTTTCTCGCGCATTCGCCACGAGCCCTGCGACGCCGTCCTGGCGATGTACCATGACCAGGGCCTGCCGGTGCTCAAGTACGCCAGTTTCGGCGCCGGCGTGAACGTCACGCTCGGGCTACCCTTCATCCGTACCTCGGTCGACCACGGCACCGCACTCGACCTCGCCGGCAGCGGCCGCGCGGAAGTGGGCAGCCTGATTGCCGCGATCGACATGGCACTGGAGATGGTGAACAGCGAGCGGTAAGCTGTGAGCGGACAAAAAACCACCCCTCACTGCTTACCGCTCTCCGCTTACCCAATGCACACCCCCCGCAAACGCTTCGGCCAGAACTTCCTCATCGACGACGGCATCATCCACGCCATCGTCAACGCCATCCATCCGCAGCCGACCGACATCGTCGTCGAGATCGGCCCCGGTCTCGGCGCGCTCACCAGCCCCCTGCTCGAACGCCTGCCGCACCTGCATGCCGTCGAACTCGACCGCGACATCGTCGCGCGCCTGAAAAAAAGATGGCCGGCCGAACGCCTCACCGTGCACAGTTGCGATGCGCTGAAGTTCGATTTTGCACAGCTTGGCCACGACCTGCGCATCGTCGGCAACCTGCCGTACAACATCTCCACGCCGCTGCTGTTTCACTTGATGAATTTCGCCGCGCACATCCGCGACATGACCTTCATGCTGCAGAAGGAAGTCGTCGAACGCATGGTTGCCGCGCCGTCCACGCCCGACTTCGGACGACTGTCGATCATGCTGCAGCGCCGCTTCCACCTCGAATGGCTGCTCGCGGTCCCGCCCACCGCCTTCGATCCGCCGCCCAAGGTAGACTCCGCCGTGGTCCGGCTGATCCCCAAGACCCCGGCTGAAATCGTCCCGCTCGACGAGGCGCTGTTTTCGCGTGTCGTCGCCGCCGCATTCTCGCAACGCCGCAAGACGCTCAGAAATACGCTTGGCAGCCTGATGACACCCGACGATTTCGGCGCGCTCGGCATCGACTCGGGATTGCGCGCGGAAGCGCTGGCCGTGGCCGATTACGAAGCCATCACCCAGCGTCTGGTCAGCCGAAGCAGCCCGCCCTAAGCCTTTGTGGATGTAGGGAAAAGGATGACCTGAACCCGCTCAAGAGTTGCCCCCGGTAACCGTTACGATGGTTACGCCCTACCGAGCTTTCCATGAATAACGTCCCGCCGAAGTCAGCGCTGGCCTGCAGCCCGTACCTGGAACCAGAAATCGAGCGGGAACTGCTGCGTGCCTATATCGACAGCGCCAGCGACGGTATATTCGTTGTCTGCGACGAGATGAAATTCCATGTGGCCAATCCCCTCCTGGCCACGTGGCTCGGAGTCGACGAAGCCGAATTGACTACGCATGGCGAACGGCTGCCGATTACGGACCTGTTCGGCGTGGCCGAGACCGAGGCCGAGTTCCGCGAACATTTCAGTGCCGCTCTGCACGGCCAGCCTGCACGTTTCGAGGCAGAGATCCGGCCACCACGCGGCGAGCCGCGCTGGGTCGAAATCAGCATGAATCGCGTGGGCCTGGAAGCCGGCGAACTGGTAATCGGCATCCTGCGCGACGTCACCGACCGTATGGTGCTGCAAACTGCGTTGCGCCACCATGCCAGCCATGACGACCTGACCGGGCTGATCAACCGACGCGAATTCCAGCAGCGCCTGCGCACACTGGTCGATTCGCTTCCATCCGAGCGCGGACCGCACGCCCTGCTCTATGTCGATCTCGATCAATTCAAGGTGGTCAACGATACCTGCGGCCACCTGGCCGGTGATGAATTATTGCGTCAACTGGGGCTACGCCTGAAGCGGCTCGTGAACCCGCGCGATGTGATCGCGCGCCTGGGAGGCGATGAGTTCGGCTTGCTGTTGCACGATTGCGGTATTGAAGAGGCGATGCGGCTGGCGGAATCGCTGTGCGACGCCGTGTCCCGCTATCGCTTCGCGTGGGATGGACGCGGTTTCGAGATCACCGCGAGTGTCGGCGTGTGCGCGATCGACGGCGACACCATCTCCGTGGAAGACGTGCTGAGTGCAGCCGACGCGGCCTGCTATGTCGCCAAGGACCAGGGGCGCAATCGCGTACAGCTGTATTTCGGCGGCGAAACCTGCAAGGGCAAGCGCCAGGAAATGCAATGGGTGACACGCCTGCAGAAGGCGCTGGAAGAAAACCGCTTCCAGATGTGGCAACAGCGGATTCTCGATCTCAAAGGTGGGATCGACCCGCACAGCGGCCACGTCGAAATGCTGCTTCGCCTGATCGACGAGGAAGACAGGGTCGTCGCACCGGGCGTGTTTTTCCCGGCGGCCGAACGCTACGGCCTGATGCCCGCGATCGACCGCTGGGTCATCCAGCACCTGCTGCGCGACAACCCGCGCAGCCCCCTGCTGGCAGACACGGCGCGCCGTACTGAAATGAACTATGCAATCAATCTGTCCGGTGCCAGTCTCAACGACGACAGGTTTCTGCTCTTTCTGGAAGATGCGCTGCGCCGCACTCGCATGACCACCCCGGCATTGTGCTTCGAAATTACCGAGACCGTGGCAGTGGCCAATTTCGGGCGCGTTCGCGAGGTGATGCAGCACCTCAGGCAGTTCGGCTGCCGGTTTGCGCTGGACGACTTCGGCAGCGGCATGTCGTCGTTCAGCTATCTGAAGAATCTGCCCGTGGATTCCCTCAAGATCGACGGGGCGCTGGTGCGGAATATCGTCGACGATGCTGCCGATTTCGCCATGGTCGAGGCCATCACCCGTGTCGGCAGCGTGCTCGGCCTGAAGATCGTCGCCGAATTCGTCGAAACCGATGCCACCTTGCAGCGCCTGCGCGAGATCGGCATCGATTACGCACAGGGCTACGCCATACACCGCCCCGAACCCATGCAAGCAAACTGAATAGCGTCCGATGCTCAGTCCTGCAGGAAGGGATAGTCGGTGTAGCCTTTCTCTTCTCCCGTATAGAACGTTGCGTAGTCAGGCGAATTGAGCGCCGCGCCGCGGCGAAAGCGTTCAACCAGGTCCGGATTGGCCAGCAGAAGGCGACCGAACGCGATCGCATCGGCCGCCCCCGAGGCCAGCGCGGCCTGCGCCGACGCGAAGTCATAACCGTTGTTGCGGATCAGGTTGCCTTCATACAGTGCGCGCAGCCTGTCGTAGTCGAACGGTAGCCACTGCTCTCTGGGCGCGCCGCCGGTGCCCTGCAGCACGTCCAGAAACGCCAGCCGCAGCGGATTCAGTTGCATGACGACATAGTCGAAGGTCTCCTGCGGGTGTTCGTCGCTGAGATCGTTGAAGGGGGTCACCGGCGACAGGCGCAGGCCGACGCGCTCGCTGCCGACCTCGGTGCAGACCGCATCGAGCACTTCCAGCAGCAGGCGGGCGCGGTTTTCCTTGCTGCCGCCGTAGGCATCGGTGCGCTCGTTGGTCGACGAACGCAGGAACTGATCCAGCAGATAGCCGTTTCCCGCATGCACCTCGACGCCGTCGAAGCCTGCATCCATCGCATCGCGGGCGGCCCTGGCATAGCGGGCGACAAGCGCGGGCAGTTCATCGGTCCCGAGCGCACGTGGCGTCACGAAGTCCTTCATGCCCTGTCCGGTGAACACCTGCCCCGCCGGACGGATCGCCGAAGGCGCGACCGGCAGGATCCCGCCAGGCTGCAGGTCGGGATGCGAAATCCGCCCCACGTGCCACAACTGCAGCGCGATTTTTCCACCGGCGGCATGCACCGCCCCGGTCACCTGCTTCCAGCCGGCGATCTGTTCGGGCGTATGGATGCCGGGCGTGCGCGGGTAGCCGTGGCCTTCCGCGCATATCGGCGTCGCCTCGGTGAGAATCAGGCCGGCGGACGCGCGTTGCCGATAATATTCGACGGCGAGCGAGGTCGGCACGTTGCCGGCCCCGGCGCGATTGCGCGTCAGCGACGACATCACCACGCGATTGGAAAGCTCGATGGCGCCGAACCGGGCGGATGAAAAAAGATCGGTCATGTTGGTATCCTTGTGGGTACGCCTTGCGCGTACGATCGGAGGGAAGGCACGGCATGATGGACTTCTCTCTGGCGTGCGAGTTCCGCCAGACAGCGGGATTGGACACCAATGCCGGCTTCAACCCCTAACGAAATCCCCGCATATCTTCACTCTCTTGCAACCCGACCGAAAGAAATCACCATGCACAAACCACTCATCGTCGTCATTCCCCTGCTGGCCTCGCTGCTGCTCTCTGCCTGCGCCACCAACGACCTGGGCGACCCGCGCGACCTGAACAAGACCCAGACCGGCGCGATCATCGGCACGGTAAGCGGCGCGGCGCTCGGCGCGATCATCAATCACAGGAACCGCGGCAAGGGCGCGCTGATAGGCGCAGTCGGCGGCGGCCTGGCAGGCGCAGGAGTCGGCTATTACATGGACCAGCAGGCCAAGGACCTGCAGAGGCAGCTGCAGCCGGAAATCCAGCGCGGTGACATCAGCGTGGAAAAACGCCCGGGCGACAATGCCCTGCTGGTCAGCATGACGGCCAGCACGGGCTTCGATACCAACTCGACCACGCTGAAGCCGGGCTATCTCCCGACGCTGAACAAGATTTCCCGCGTGCTGAACCAATACGGCAAGACCACGGTGACCGTGATCGGCCATACCGACAGCGTGGGAACCCACGCATACAACCAGGCACTGTCCGAACGGCGCGCGCAGTCGGTGCTGGATTACTTCGTCAGCCAGAACGTCAATCCGGTGCGCCTGGAATCCTACGGCAAGGGCGAAACCGAGCCGCGCGCGGATAACGCCACCGAAGCCGGCCGCCAGTTGAATCGCCGGGTCGAATTGTGGATCCTCCCCGTGGTCGCCCGTTGAATCCGCACACCGCCAAGGAGCACGCCATGATCGGGAACCCGCTACATTTCAATCAGGCCATGGCCTTGTTCGATGCGGCCAATTCGGAAGACCCCAACCAGGACGAAGGCCAGCCGAAGGAACTGCTCTACGCCCAGCGCATGTCCGACATGATCGGCCGTTTTGCCCCGGATGCCTCCGAAGCGGCGCAACTGGCCGTGCGCGCCCAGCATATCCGGCGCTGGACTGTGCCGCGCAGCAGCTATCCGATGACCAAGGAGGGCTACCATGCGTGGCGCACCGGCCTGTATACCTTCCACGCCAAAACCGCCGGCGAGCTGATGCGCCAGGCCGGCTACGACGATGCGATGATCGAGCAGGTCAAAAAGGCGGTAGGCAAACGCGGCATCAAGGTCAACCCGGACTCGCAACTGCTGGAAGACATCGCCAACCTCGTGTTCATCGAGCATTACATGCTGGCGTTTGCCCTGAGCAAGCCCGATTACGACGAGGAAAAATGGCTCGAGATCGTCCGCCGCACCTGGGGCAAGATGTCGAAGAATGCGCAGGCCTTTGCGCTGTCGGGCAAAATCAGGCTGCCGGAGCCCCTGGTGCCGCTCATCACCAAGGCGATTGGCGGGGGATGAGCGGTGAGCGGTGAGAAGTGAGT
>CAZHKS010000014.1:46187-91580 GCA_964533095.1 uncultured Thiobacillus sp.
ACTGCTTACTGCTTACTGCTTACTGCTTACTGCTTACTGCTTACTGCTTACTGCTTACTGCTCACCACTTACCACCAACCACTCACTCCTTGCTCCACCCCGCCGTTCCTTTCTGGATGAATTCGATCGGGTAGCCGTCCGGATCCTCGATGAAGGCAATCACCGTCGTGCCGTGTGACATCGGGCCGGCCGGACGCAGGATCTTGCCGCCCTTGGCCGCGGCGGCGTCGCACGCAGCGTAGGCGTCGTCGACCTCGATGGCGATATGGCCGTAGCCGCTGCCGATCTCATATTTATCGACGCCCCAGTTGTAGGTCAGTTCGAGTACAGCCGACCTGTCCTCGCTGTCGTAGCCGACGAAGGCCAGGGTGAACTCGCCGCCCGGGTAGTCCTTGCGGCGCAGCAGGCGCATGCCGAGCACCTGGGTGTAGAAATCGATCGAGCGGTCGAGATCGCCGACGCGCAACATGGTGTGAAGGATTCGCATGATGGTTATACCTGAAACAGGGAATTGCTCATTGTGCGCAACTCGGCGCGCCGCGCAAGGGCGTCTGGGCACAGCTCGGTGACCTGCGCCCAGAAGCGCGGCGAATGGTCGAGGTGGACGAGGTGGGCCAGTTCGTGCGCTGCAACGTAGTCGATGAGCGCGAGCGGGGCCTGCACCAGCCGCCAGTTGAGGCGGATGTGGCCGCGCCGGGTGCAACTGCCCCATTGCGTCTGTGCGTTGGAGAGCGCAAAGCGGCTGGGCGCGCGTCCCAGCCGGCGCGCGATGCGCGCAAGCCGCCAGGCCAGCAAACGCTCGGCGCGGGAAAGCAGCCAGTCGCGCACCAGCCCATCGGCATCCGCATCCAGTGGCGCGTACACACGCAGGGTGTTGCCGTGCCGGCGTATCTCGTGGAATAGCGAGGATCGGATATCGAGCGTCAGCCTGCGCCCCAGATAGCGCAGTTCGTTGGCGGGCACCGATTCGGCCCGTCGCGTGCTTGCCTGAATGCGGGCCCAGGTGCGGTGCAGCCAGTCGCGCTGCTGAAACACGTAGCACTCGATTTCGGCGCGCGGGGTCCAGCTCGGGGCATGGATGCGCACTTCGTTTGCCGTGACAGTCAGCCCCAGCGTGCGGCGACGGCGCGAGCGGCGCAACTGGTAGGGAACGGCGGCGTCGCCGATCTGCAGGACGCCGCTATTGGCGTGCGGCAGCAGGAGGCAGCCTCGCCATTTCGGTTTCGATCCAGGCCTCGACCGCGCGGGTAAGTTCGGCCGCGCTCTTGCCTGCGGAATGGATCGCCGGCCCGATGCGCACCGTGATCGTGCCGGGGCGCTTGATGAAGGCGTTCTTCGGCCACACTTCGCCGGCGTTGTGCGCCACGGGTACGATGGGTGCGCCGGATTCCGCCGCCAGCCAGCCGCCGCCGATGCCGTACTTGCCCTTCTCGCCCGGCGCGACGCGCGTGCCTTCGGGAAACACCAGCACCCAGAACCCCTGTGCGAGCTTGTCCTTGCCCTGGCTGACGATCTGCTTCAGTGCCTCGCGCCCGGCACCCCGGTCGATCGCTATCGGCGAGAGCATGCGGAAGGCCCAGCCGAAAAACGGCAGCTTCAGCAGTTCCTGCTTGATCACAGGCGAGACCGGCGGAAACAGGAACAGGAAGGCCACGGTCTCCCAGGCCGACTGGTGCTTGGCGAGGATGATGGCAGGCTGCGCGGGCAGGTTCTCGGCACCTTCCACCACATAGCGGATGCCCAGCACCCAGCGCGCCAGCCAGATCACGGTGCGATTGTAGCCGGTGATCAACCGGTATCGCACATGCGCCGAAAACGGAAAGCTGAAGAACGCCACGATACTGAAGAAAATCGTCAGCACGGTCTGCATGCCCGCGAAAATCACCGACCGGATCAGGCTCATGCCGCAGTCTTGAGCAGATGATCGACGGCCTCGCCCAGGTCGGCGTACACCGGCGTGTTCTCCGGCAGCCCCCCGGCCGCCAGGGTCCGCTCGCCTTTGCCGGTGCGCACCAGCCACGGGCTCGCGCCCACGCTGGCCGCCGCCAGCAGGTCGCGCAGCGAATCGCCGATCGCCGGAACATCCTGCAAATCGCGCCCATAGCGTGCCGCGATCTCGTCGAACAGCCCCGGTTTGGGCTTGCGGCAGCCGCAGTTCATGTCGGCCGCATGCGGGCAGTAGAACACTGCCTCGATACGCCCGCCCGCCTGCGACACTGCCTTGTGCATCTTGGCGTGGATGGCGTTGAGCGTCGCCATCTCGAACAGCCCGCGCGCCAGCCCCGACTGGTTGGTCGCCACCACCACGCGCCAGCCCTCGCGCGTCAGCCGCGCGATCGCCTCCAGACTGCCGGGAATGGGCTTCCATTCGTCAGGAGACTTGATGAACTGGTCGGAGTCGAAATTGATGACGCCGTCACGGTCGAGAATGATGAGCTTCATGATGAAATATTACGCCGCCAGACGCGACAAGTCCGCAACCCGATTCATGGTCTGATGCAACTGGTTCAGCAGCGCCAGGCGATTGGCCTTTAGGGCGGGATCGTCGGCATTGACCATCACGTGATCGAAGAAGGAATCGACCGGGGCTTTTAGCGCGGCAAGCGCCTGTAAAGATGCAGTGTAGTCGCCGCTTCCAAAGGCCGCGTCGGCCTGCGGTGCAATTTCGGTAAGCGCGGCAAACAATGCTGTTTCCGCCGCCTCGATGAAGCGGGCCGGATCGACCATGTTGCCCACTCCACCCTCGGCTTTTTTCAGGATATTGCCGACGCGCTTGTTGGCGGCGGCGAGTGCGGGCGCTTCGGGCAAAGCGGCGAAAGAACGCACTGCCAAGAGCTGCAGCGGCACGATATCTATACGCACCGGACGCATACACAACACCGCCTCGACTTCATTCGCGCTGTAACCTTGCTCACGCATCAGGCCATCCAGACGTTCAAACACGAACGTTTCCACATCCGTATGCGCATCGCCAAGAAAGCCTGATGGAAACGCAGAGAAGGAAATGTTAACCAAATCGAAAAGACTGAGCGGCAGCGATTTCCCTATCAAGATACGTAAGATGCCCAGTGCATGCCGACGCAAGGCAAAGGGGTCCTTGTCGCCAGACGGAGTCTGCCCGATGCCAAACAGACCAACCAGTGTCTCCAGCTTGTCCGCCAGTGCCACGCACACGCCGACATCATTACGTGGCAATTCATCCCCGGCGAAGCGAGGCTTGTAGTGGTCCTCAATAGCGAAGGCGATATCGCCGGGAAGGTCGTCATGCTGCGCGTAGTAACGCCCCATGATGCCCTGCAGTTCGGGGAACTCCCCGACCATGTCGGTAAGCAGGTCGGCCTTGGCCAGCAGCGCGGCCTGATCGGCTTTCAGCGCCAGCGCCTCGCCGCCGATCTGCTGGCCGATGCCACGGGCGATCGCCTGCACCCGCGTCACGCGTTCGCCCTGAGTGCCGAGCTTGTTGTGGTACACGACCTTGGCCAGCCCCAGAACGCGATCCGCCAGCATTTTCTTGCGATCCTGGTCGAAGAAAAACTTGGCGTCAGCCAGACGCGGACGCACCACGCGCTCGTTGCCCTGGATCACGGCCGACGCATCGGCGGGCGAAATGTTGGAAACGATCAGGAACTGGTTGGTCAGCTTGCCCGCCGCGTCGAGCAGCGGGAAGTATTTCTGGTTCGCCTTCATGGTCAGGATCAGGCATTCGGGCGGCACTTCGAGGAAGGCTTCCTCGAACTTGCCGACCAGCACGTTGGGACGCTCGACCAGCGCGGTGACCTCGTCCAGCAAGGCGTCATCCTCAATCGGCTTCAAGCCGAGCGGCACGGCGGCAGCCTGCAGCTGGCGGACGATTTCGGCACGGCGTTCGGCAAAGCTCGCTATCACGGCACCCTCGTCAGCCATTTGCAGGGCATAACAGTCGGCGTTCGTGAGTGCAACGGGATCCACACGCGCTTCGAAACGGTGTCCCTGTGTCATGCGGCCCGCCTCGAGACCGAGCACGGACACCGGCACGACGTCCGCACCGTGCAGTGCAACCAGCCCATGGGCGGGACGCACGAAATGGACCGTTTCCCAACCCTTGCCCGACGGATCGGGGTAGGTCATCACCTTGGGGATCGGCAGTTTTTCCAGTGCCACCTCGAGCGCACGCTGCAGGCCGTCCGTCAACGTGATGCCAGGCGCGATGCTGTCGTGGAATAGTGCTTCGTTCTTGCCATCCGGCGCGCGACGCAACTGCCCGACTGCGGACGCGTCCGCCCCCAGCGAAGCAAGACGTTTCAGCAGCGCGGGCGTGGCCTTGCCGTCTGCATCCAGGCCCACGCTGACGGGCATCAGCTTGGTCGACACCGGCTTGTCGGCCGCGCGCGCCAAAACGCCCGCGACCTGTACGCCGAGACGGCGCGGCGAGGCAAAGCTGACGACCGCGGCCTTCGCATCGGCCAGGCCCTGTGCGACCAGGTTTTCGGCCAGCGCGGCAGCGAAGGACTCGCCCAGCTTCTTCAGCGCCTTGGGCGGCAGTTCTTCGACAAAGAGTTCAACAAGCAGATTTGCGGTGGTCATGCTGCGGCCGCCTTTTTTTCAGTCTGTTTTTCGATTTGCGCCAGCACTTCATTCCCCCAGTCCTTGGGCGCCATCGGAAAGCCGAGCCGTGCGCGGCTGTCGAGATAGCTCCTCGCCACCGCCCGTGCAAGGTTGCGAATGCGGCCGATGTAGGCGGCGCGCTCGGTCACCGAAATCGCGCCGCGCGCATCGAGCAGGTTGAAGGTGTGCGCAGCCTTCAGCACCTGTTCGTAGGCCGGCAGCGCGAGCTGCATGGCCATCAGTTCCTGCGCTGTCTTCTCGTGTGCGCCGAATGCGGTGAGCAGGAAATCGACGTCGCTGTGCTCGAAATTGTAGGTGCTCTGCTCGACCTCGTTCTGGTGGTAGACGTCGCGGTAGGTCAGCCCCTCGGTCCAGACGAGGTCGTACACGCTCTCGACGCCCTGCAGATACATGGCGAGGCGTTCCAGGCCGTAGGTGATCTCGCCGGTGATTGGCTTGCAGTCGATGCCGCCGACCTGCTGGAAGTAGGTGAACTGGGTGACTTCCATGCCGTTCAGCCAGACTTCCCAGCCCAGTCCCCAGGCGCCGAGCGTGGGGTTTTCCCAGTCGTCCTCGACGAAGCGCACGTCGTTCTTCTTCAGATCGAAGCCCAGCGCTTCGAGCGAACCCAGATACAGCTCCAGGATGTCGGCCGGCGCGGGTTTCAGCACCACCTGGAACTGGTAGTAATGCTGCAGGCGGTTGGGATTGTCGCCGTAGCGTCCGTCCTTGGGGCGGCGGCTCGGCTGCACGTAGGCGGCCTTCCACGGCTCGGGGCCGAGCGCGCGCAGGAAGGTCGCGGTGTGCGAGGTACCGGCGCCAACTTCCATGTCGTAGGGCTGCAGCAGCGCGCAGCCACGCTCGCCCCAGTAGCGTTGCAGGGTGAGGATGATGTCCTGAAAGGTGGGTTTCACGGCGAATAAACGGCTTTTCGGGAAAGCGGCATTTTACCGTGCTTGGCCGGCGTTTCCAGGCGAAACGCTGAAAATTGGAGCTTATTGCATGTCAGGCAGTTCAGATGCCGGCATACCACTCGTAGCCCTGGTCTTCCCAGTAGCCGCCCTTGCCGCCACCAATGTCGTCCAGCCGCTCGACGAGTTCGATCTGCATGATGTACTTGGCCATCTTGTAGCCCAGCTGGCGTTCGACGCGCACGCGGATCGGCGCGCCATTCCTGATCGGCAGCGGCGCGTCGTTCAGTTCATAGGCGAGCAGGGTCTGCGGGTGCCAGGCGTCCTCCATGTCGATGCTTTCGTAGTAGCGCGTTCCCAGGTCGTCCATCGGATCCGCGCAATGGAACACCACGTAGCGTGCCGACGGGTGCGGTTCGACCTGTTCCAGCACGCGGCCCAATGGCGTGCCTTTCCACTTGCCGATCGCGCTCCAGCCTTCCACGCAATCATGGCGGGTGATCTGGGTGCGGCTGGGCAAGGCCTTCAGTTCTTCAAGCGAATAGGCGCGGGGCTTGGCCACCAGGCCACCGATCTGCAGCCGGTAATCGACGAAACGATTGGCCGCCAGGGCCTGGTAGACCGGATTGGCCGGATTGCTGGTGCCGTTGCTGCGAAAACTCGGCGACAGGTCGGCTTCGGAAAATTCCTGCGCCATGGCCTTGCGCGGCAGCATCAGGCGTTGCGTGGCAAATGCCAGCTTTTCAGCGCTGCCCAGCACTTTCGTGAACCACTCGCTACGCGACAGCTGGTCGCATCCCGACAGCAACAACGTGCCACCGGCGGCCAGCGCGCGCCGCAGGAAGCGTCTGCGGCTGGTGTCCTGGCTACGCATCCTCGGTTCCCTCAATCCTGTAGCGGCCCGTCAGCATCGAACGCAGGTTGTTCCAGAAGCCGCTGACGATGACCTCGAACACGTGGATGAACACAAACCCCACCAGCGCCCATGCCACCACGAAATGGATCGTGCGTGCCGACTGACGACCGCCGAACACATCGATCCAGCCGGGAAGAAGCGCGTTCAGTCCCGGCGACATGGCCCAGCCCATCAGAATCAGCAGGGGAAACAGCACGAATACCACGCTCAGATAAGTCAGCTTCTGCAGGATGTTGTAGCGCCGGGCGGCCTCGCCCCGCGCATGACGCAGCAGCAGGTGGTCCTTGATGGATTGCCCGATCGAACGCCAATCGGCCCGGCTGGGCGTGAGGTCACGTGTCAGGTGGCGACTTGCCAGTGTGTAGATGAAGTAGGCAAGGCCGTTGATGACCAGCACCCAGGCAAAAAAGAAGTGCCAGCGCCGTGCCATCGCCAGCCATTGCGGGCCGGGGAGCGTGATCCACGCGGGAAAGCCGCGATGAACCGGCTCGCCGTCCATGCCGGCCGACAAACCCAGCACACCGGTGGTATTGAATTCATGCCCGAAAACACGCGTCACGCCCATCGGATTGCCCTGCGCATCCCGGCGTGCGTACATCTGCAGAACCGGCGGATGGCCGTTGTAGGAGGACTTTCCCCAGTTCAACGCCGGATGTGCGTTGAATATCTGCAAGCCGCTCATCAGCAGCAGCGTGAACGCCAGTACGTTGACCCAGTGCATGACACGGACAGGCCAGGCATGCCGCCTGTACCAGGTGGACTGAACGCGTGCTGTTGCAGCATGAGGCGGCATGTTTCGTTTCCGGCTGTTTGTGCGCGGGTCTATAACGTTTGCACCATAGGTGACAGGCCGACAAAACCCAAGCCCCATGCGAGGCAAGAGGGGATCAGGCGCTCTCCGCTTCCAGCGCCTCGATCTGCGCGGTCAGTTCGAGCCATTTTTCTTCCTCGCGCTCCAGCTCCTCGTTGACATGCTGAAGCTGCCGCCCGGTTTTTGCGATGTCCTCGACCGGCAAGGTCCCGGCCAGTCGCGCTTCGAGCGCCGCCTTTTCGGCCTGAAGCGCGGCCAGGCTCTTGTCGAGTTTTTCCAGCGACTGTTTCAGCGGCTTGAGCTTGCCGCCCGGAACGGCCCGCCTGGTGGCCACGGGGGCGGCGACCGGCTTGGGCGGTTCCGCAGCCCTGCCCGCCTCCTTCAGGCTTTCGCGCAGCCGCTTGCCCTCGTCCAGCAGGTAGCGCTGGTAATCGTCCAGATCACCGTCGAACGGCTCAACCCCGCCGCGCGTCACCAGCCAGAATTCGTCGCACACCGAACGCAGCAGGGCGCGGTCGTGGCTGACCAGCATCACCGTGCCTTCGAATTCGTTCAGGGCCATCGCCAGCGCCTCGCGCGTGGCGAGATCGAGGTGGTTGGTCGGCTCGTCCAGCAGCAACAGATTGGGCCGTTGCCACACGATCATGCAAAGCACCAGCCGCGACTTTTCGCCGCCGCTCATGGTGCCGACCGCCTGCTTGACCATGTCGCCGCTGAAGTTGAAGGTGCCGAGGAAGTTGCGCAGGTCCTGTTCGCGGCTGCTGAACTGGCCGGCGCCGCCGTTGGCAATGGTGTCGCGGGCGAGGCGGATCATGTGCTCCAGCGGGGTGTCCAGAGGGCGCAGCACGTCGAGTTCCTGCTGCGCGAAGTAACCGATGTTGAGGCCTTTCCCCTCCGTCACCGCGCCAGCGACCACGGGCAAGGTGCGGGCGATGGTCTTCACCAGCGTCGACTTGCCCTGCCCGTTGGCACCGAGGATGCCGATGCGCTGGCCGGCGAAGACCGACTTGCTGACGTGCTGCACGATCACCGTCGGCGGCGTGCCGGGCGGCGCATCGGCAGGCGGCGGGTAGCCGAAGCTGGCGTCATCGATCGTCAGCATGGGGTTGGGCAGGCTGAGCGGCTCCTTGAACTCGAAGGTGAAATCCGCGCTCGCCAGCATCGGCGCCAGGCGTTCCATGCGGTCCAGCGCCTTGACCCGGCTCTGCGCCTGCCTGGCCTTACTGGCCTTGGCCTTGAAGCGGTCGATGAATTTCTGCAGGTGGGCGATCTTCTCCTGCTGCTTGGCGAACGCTGCCTGCTGCAGCGCCATCTGCTCGGCGCGCATATCCTCGAAGGTGCTGTAGTTGCCGCCGTAGCGGGTGAGCTGGCCGTTCTCGATATGCAGCGTGACATTGGTCACGGCGTCGAGAAACTCGCGGTCATGGCTGATCACCAGCAGGGTGCCGGGGTATTTCTTCAGCCAGGCCTCCAGCCACACCAGTGCGTCGAGGTCGAGGTGGTTGGTGGGTTCGTCGAGCAGCAGCAGGTCCGACGGGCACATCAGGGCGCGCGCGAGTTGCAGGCGCATGCGCCAGCCGCCGGAGAAGCTGTTGACCGGCCGATCCAGCTCGCCTACCTGGAAGCCAAGCCCCAGGATCAGCGCCTGCGCACGCGACTGCGCGTCGTGCGCCCCGGCGTCGTGCAACGCCATGTAGGCGTGCGCCATGCGTTCGCCGTCGTCGCTCGCCTCGGCTGCGGCCACTTCACGCTGCGCCACGACCAGCTGGGTATCCCCGGCAATGACGAAATCGGTCGCGCTCTCGCTTGTCTCCGGCATGTCCTGCGCCACCTGCGCCATGCGCCACTGCGCCGGCATCGAGAAATCGCCCTTGTCCTCGTGCAGGGTTCCGTTCAGGAGGGCGAACAGGCTGGACTTGCCGGCGCCATTGCGGCCGACCAGGCCGACCTTTTCGCCGGGATTGATCGATACCGAGGCGTTGTCGAGCAGCACCTTGGCACTGCGCCGCAGGCTGAGATTCTTGAGGATGATCATGCACAAGATGCGTCGCGCCTGAAACGCGCCGCCCAAACCGAAAGCCGGATTCTACCCTGCCCCGCTGATTCGCCCGGCCGGCGTATCGGCTGTCTAACGCTTCGACACGGGATGACGGTTTTCCGTCATCTCCTGCCTTTTCCCACGCCCAGGCTTTCAATGCACCATTCACAACATATTGTTTTTAATATTGTTTTTCGAGGCCAGATCGTAGGCGCCCGCATGGCACAGGCATTGCAAGTATTCAGGCAACCAACCTCACCAAGGAGCACATCATGAAACTGCAATTCGGCCAAAACCAACTGGTTCTCGAACTCAGCTCCTCGCCCTTCGCATGGTTCCATGGCCAGACCGAACGCATGAGCCTCACCAGCCTGTCGCTGCTGTTCGTGCAGTTTTCCCTGTTTGCCCGCCAGCCCGCTGTCTGATGCAGGTCGGTCGAGCCACCAGCGTGAGCATCAATCTGTCGCGTTCGCCGGTGGGATTCTTCAGCGGCAGTACCTGCCGCATGTCGATGTTCAGCCTGACCGTGCTGTTCGTCGAACTCCGGGTGCTGCGACGCACCACCGCACATTGCGCGTAATGCATTAACGGCGGATTTCCAGCACGGCCTCCAGTCCGCCTTGCGGGCGATTGCGCAACATCACTTTCAAGCCGTTCGTTTCCGCCAGCTGCCGCACGATCGCCAGCCCCAGCCCGGTTCCCCCGGTCGCCTGTGAACGGGACGTTTCCAGCCGATAGAACGGCCTGAATACTTTTTCCAGTTGATCGTCGGGAATCCCCGCCCCACCATCGCGCACGACCACCCTCGCAAGCGTGTCCGCACACTCCAGCACCAGCTCGACCGGCGTGCCGCCGCCATAGCGCTGCGCATTCTGGATCAGGTTCGACACGATCTGCCGCACTGCCAGACGACCAGCCTCGATCATGCACGGCGCCGCGCCCGGCCAAGGCAGATCCGCATCGACGGCCGCCTCTTCCAGCAAACCGGCAAGGTCGAAGCGCGTCCGGCTTTCCGCCTGGGTCGTGCGCGCCAGTTCCAGATAGCCGGTGATCAGCTTGTTCATGTCGGCCAGATCGGCCACCGCACGGTCGATGCGCACCGGGCTGGGGGCGTCACGCAACATTTCCAGGTTGAGCTGCAGACGTGTCATGGGCGTGCGCAAGTCGTGCGAGATGCCCGCCAGCAAAGTGGTGCGGTTATCCAGCAGCGCACGCACCTCGGCCGCCATGGTGTTGAAACGGCGCGCCAGCTCGGCCAGTTCGGCAGGGCCGGTTTCCGGCAAGGGTTCCGGAAGCTCGCCCGCCCCGACCTGGCCGGCCGCGTCCGCCGCCCGCGCCAGTGGCACGGTGATGCGGCGCACCAGGAACAGCGCGGTCAGCAGACTGAGGAATGTGCCCAGGGCGATCACCGCGATCGCCGCCAGCGGCGGCTTGACGGCGTAGCGGCGCGGGAAGAAGCCGACGTGCAGGTCATGGCCGCCCACCGGAATGTCCAGCCAGGCCGCTTCGGTTCCGGGTACGCCGCGCAGGATCACGTCGTCGCCGACGCGCCGGCTCAGTGCATCCTCGATCTGGGTACGAAAAGCGAAATGCGGCGCGTCTGCCGTCGCGCCGATATTCAAGGTCGTCAGACGCAAACCATGGCGGCGCGCCAGTTCGCGCTCGAACGCCGCGCGCGTCTGCGGCGGCAGTTCCACCCAGGTTTGCGCCGACAGCACGATCAGGCCGGCCAGATCGTCGGCCGAGCGCTCCGCCACCGGAACGATCAGCGTGCGATACACCACCCAGAACGCAGCCGCCTGGAACACGATGAACGCCAGCGCCAGCGTCAGTGCGGTGCGGGCGAACAACGAACGGGGAAAGTGCTTCACCCTTTGCCCTGCGGCACGAACAGGTAGCCCTGTCCGCGCTGGGTACGGATATAGGCTGGATTGGCCGGGTCATCCTCGATCTTCTTGCGCAGGCGATTCACCCGAACGTCGATGCTGCGGTCGAACGGATCGCGCTCGAATCCACGCAGCTGGTCCATCAGCCAGTCGCGTGACAGCGCACGGTTGGCATGGGTGACAAAGATTTCCAGCAGTTCGTATTCGCCGCTGGTCAGCGGGATCTCGGCATCGGCTCGACTGAGCGTCCGGGCGTCGAGGTTGACGCTGAACGGGCCGAAACGCACCAGTCGGGCGGTTTCGGCCGCGGCCGGTGCTGCGGCGCCATTCTGCCGCCGCAACACCGCGCGGATACGGGCCAGCAGTTCACGCGGATTGAACGGCTTGGGCAGATAGTCATCGGCGCCGACCTCGAGGCCGATGATGCGGTCGACGTCTTCACCCCGGGCCGACAGCATGATGATGGGAGGGAAGCCCGGCTGCGCGCGCAAGCGCCGCGCGACCGACAGGCCGTCCTCGCCCGGCATCATCCAGTCGAGCACCAGCAGATCCGGCAGGCGGGCGGCCAGCAGGCGATCGAGCGCGGGGGCGTCTTCAGCCGTTTCGACCCGATAGCCCTGGCTCGTCAGGTATTCGGCCACCAGTTCGCGGATACCCGGGTCGTCGTCGGTCACATAAATGATGTCTTTTTCCATGTGGCAAATATATCAGCAGGGACGGCACGCTATCCGCCGGTTACACACTGTTACAAAATCACCCCTGCGTGAAACAGTGCGCTTACTTTCCTCAACCAAACTGCGAAGCGTGGAAGCGAAACAGGCAACCACAGAAATGGAGACCACGATGAACACACGACGAAACTGGATTATTGGGCTGGCCGGATTGGGACTGGTGATTGCCGTCCCGGTTCAGGCAGCACCGAATTTCATGGATGGCGTGATCATCGTGGCCAAGCGCGACCGCGCCGACGAGGCTCGGCAGGATGCGCGCGATGCCCGCCGGGACGAACGGCGCGCGACCCGCCGCGAAACCGTTCGCGAGGAGCCGGAAGGCTACGGCTACGGCTACGAGCGTCGTCAGCAACGCAAATTCGAGGACGACGGTCGCCCCCGCGACCGCCGCTGACCCCAGAGCGCAAGTACTGAATTCACTGCAACAAGGAGAGTAAGCATGAAAACACGCCTTTTGAACACGACGCTGGTCGCCGCCCTGATTGTCGCCAGCGGCGGCGCGTACGCCGGCCCTGGCCGTTATGACGCGGATGGCTTTGTCACCCGTGCCCGCGTGGTTTCGAGCACGCCGATTTACGACACGGTCAACGAGCCGCGCCGCGAATGCTGGACAGAAACCGTCGGCCACGAAACCCGCAGCTACCGGGAAGGAAATGGCGGCGGCGGTGCGATTCTCGGCGCCATCGCCGGTGGCCTGCTCGGTTCCACCGTCGGCAAGGGCGACGGCCGGGTGGCCGCCGCTGCCGTGGGCGCAGCCACCGGCGCCGTGGTAGGCGACCGCTGGAATGGCGGCGGCACACGCTACGAAGAAACGCGCCCGCGTCAGGTCGAGCGCTGCCGCGTCCAGGACAACTATCGCCAGGTGCTCAGCGGCTACGACGTGCGCTACCGCTTCCAGGGCCGCGAATACAGCACCCGCCTGCCGTACGACCCCGGCAAGTGGCTGACGCTCAACGGAAATTTTTCGGTGGCCGATGATCCGCGCGATGCGCGCTGGAACGACGACCGCGGCGACTGGAACGATTGACGCACATCCGCAGACCCGTCCCTATCTGTAAAGGAGAACAACCATGTTACGCACCCTGCTGATTGCAGCCGCCCTGCTCACCGCCTCCAGCGCCTCTTTCGCCCATGGCGGCAGCTACGGTTATGGCCGCGTGGTATCGGTCGAGCCGAACGTTGTCATTTCGTTCGGGACCTATCGGCCCGATGGTTTCCGGGTCCTGTACGAGTCGGGCGGAAGCCGCTACTGGACCCGAACGTCGTACTATCCCGGCCCCACCATCATGCTGCCGCCGCCCTATCGGGTCGAGCGCGTCTATTACCGTGATGACTACAGGCCCTGGGATGATCGCGGCTGGAACCACCGCCACGGCGAGCGGGATGGCTGGCGCGAGGAACGCCGGGAACATCGCCGCGAGCATCGTCGTTATGACTACGACTGAGCCGGCCGGAACCTAGGGCATGCGGGTCGACGCATCAGGCCCGGATGCGGGGAATCCAGATCAGATTTCCACCCGTGAACCCAGTTCGATCACCCGGTTTGCAGGCAGGTTGAAATATTCCACCGCACTTCCGGCATTGCGCGACAACCACCGAAACAGCTGCTCTCGCCAGTGGGACATCCTGCTGTCGACCTCCTGGCTGGAGACGATGGTTTCGCGGCTCAGGAAATACGAGGTCTGCATGGGCTCGAACGCCAGGCCGAATTGCGGCCCCAGGCCTTCGAGCGCAGCGGGCACGTCGGGACGGTTTTTGAAACCGAAGGTGAGGATTACGGCATAGGCTTCGTTGCCCAAGGGTTCGACACGCATCCGGTCCTCGAACGCCACCCACGGTTCGGTCTTGATTCTGACGGTGAGGAATACCAGCCGTTCGTGCAGCACCCGGTTGTGGTTCAGGTTGTGCAACAGCGCATGCGGCACGGTGTGGGCACTGGCATTGAGGAATACCGCGGTTCCCGGGACGCGCGTCGGCGGATGCGCCATGAGACCGGCGAGAAAATCGGTCAGGGGAATATCCGCCGCGCCAACCTGGGCCAACAGACAGCGCCTTCCGCGCACCCAGGTTCGCATGACGATGAACACCAGGCTCCCCAGGATCAGCGGAAACCAGCCGCCCTCGGTGATTTTCAGCAAGCTGGATGAAAAGAACGCGGCATCGATCAGCAGGAACATGGCGGTCACCGCAAGGCTGCCGAACAGGCCATACCCCCACCCGTAATGAATGACGAAAAAGGTGAGCAGCGTCGTCACCAGCATGGTGCCGGTTACGGCGAGCCCGTATGCGGCGGCGAGGTGGTCCGACTTGCCAAAACCGGCGACCACCGCCACGACCAGCACGAACAGCAGCCAGTTGACGACCGGAATGTATATTTGCCCGAATGCCTTGGACGACGTCTGCACCACCTGCATGCGCGGCAGGTAGCCCAGCTGGATGGCCTGTCGCGTGAGCGAGAAGGCGCCGGTGAGCGTGGCCTGCGCGGCGATCACGGTGGCTGCGGTCGCCAGCAGCACCATGGGATAGAGCGCCCACGCAGGGTAAAGCAGAAAGAAGGGATTGTGTCCGGCAGCGGGTATCCGCGACAACAGGGCGCCTTGGCCCAGATAATTCAGCACCAGAGCAGGAAACACCAGGCCATACCACGCCAGCCGGATCGGCGCGCGGCCGAAATGCCCCATGTCGGCATAGAGCGCTTCGGCACCGGTAAAGGCCAGCAGAACGGCCCCCAGCACCACGAACGACGCAAAGCCGTGCTGGGTGATGAACCACCAGGCATGTTCCGGATACAGCGCGTTCAGTACCTGTGGATAATGTGCTATCTGGTACACGCCCCCTACCGCCAGCGCGACAAACCAGAGCATTGCGACCGGACCGAACCAGGCGCCCACGCTGGCCGTGCCATGCTGCTGCATGATGAACAAGCCGGTGAGCACGGCGATTGCCAGCGGCATCACATAGGGTTCGAACACATGGGTGCCGACCGACAGGCCTTCGACCGCCGACAGCACCGAAATCGCAGGCGTCAGCACGGCATCGCCATAGAACAGTGCAGCACCCGCCATGCCGGCCAGCGCCACCGTACGCAATGCGCGCGGCCGTTCCGCTACGGCCTGCCGTGCCAGCGCAAGCAGGGCCATGATGCCGCCTTCGCCGTGGTTGTCGGCACGCAGCACCAGCAACACGTATTTCAGGGACACCACCAGCATCAACGCCCAGAAAATCGCCGACGCGGCGCCTAGCACGGTCTCGGGGCCGGCGGGGATGCCATGGGCCGGGCTCAGGGTTTCCTTGAGGGCATAGAGCGGGCTGGTGCCGATGTCACCGTAGACGACACCGAGCGCGGCAAGGGTCAGCGCCGCGCGGCTGTGAGCGTGTGCTTCCATGAAGCAAAGTGACTGGCCGGGAGATGTGAAGCCGGCAGATTATTCGTGGTGCACGACAAACGCAACTTCAGTGGTGAAATTGCCGATACCTCGATGGTTGGTCAACGTCCAGCCTGTGTCCTTCAAATGATGCGTGAGTTCGCGCGTCATCGCCGGATTGCCGCAGATCATCACGCGGTCATGTTCCGGGTCGGGCGCGGGCAGACCGAGGCGCTGCGACAGTGCTCCCGAGCGGAACAGGTCGCCGCCGCGTTCGGGGGTGGGAAACGGCTCGCGCGTCACGGTCGGCACGTAATACAACTGCGGGTTGTCAATCGCCTCGATTTCGGCACGGTAGGCCAGTTCGGCGACCGTGCGCACCGAGTGCACCAGCACCACGTTTTCATAGCGGACATAGAGTTCGGGGTCGCGGATCAGGCTCATGAACGGCGCCAGCCCGGTGCCGGTGGCAAGCAGGTAGAGCGTGCGGCCGGGCAAGACGTGATTGAGCGTGAGCGAACCGGTGGCCTTGCTGTTGACCCACACGCTGTCGCCGGGGCGGATGCGGACCAGATGACTGGTCAGGGGGCCATCCGGCACGTGAATGCTCAGAAACTCCAGATGGTCGTGATCGGCGGTGGAAACGATGGAATACGCGCGTGCAACCAGCTTGCCTTCGCGCTTCAGTCCGATGGTGACGAATTCGCCATTGGCGAATGAAAAGTCCTGCGGTCGGCTGAGGGTAAAACTGAATGTCTTGTCCGACCATGGACGCACCGACTGCACCGTTTGTTCGCTGTAAGGCATGCTTCGCTCCGTTGTTTGATTGAGGGCTATCCGGTACGCCCCGCATGGCAGCGTATCCGGATCTTTATCGGAAATTTCGACGCCCGGGACGCCGCGCAGTTCCATCTGCAAGGACCTGTTTTCACGCCACGCCGGCCTCTTGCGTGGCTTGGGCGGGTTCTTCCCCAGGCGCGCACGGCATGGGCCAGACCCCATCTGATCAGTGCAATTCGGCTCGGCGTGCCCGCCACGCCGCCACCGCCTGGACACGCGCCTGAAAGATCGCTTCCCGTATCCGCGCGGGCGCCGCGCTGCGCGCCACCGCGGCGGCATCGATGGCCTGCGCCGCCTGCAGCGCCTGCCGCAGATGACCCGGTTCATCAAAGGGTTTCTCCTCATATCCGGGCCGGCCGCGGAAATCACACTCGCAGGCCTGCAGGAATGCCTCGAAACGATCCGGCCGGCGGAAAGCGTCGACCCGCTCCAGCAGTTCGACCAACGTTCCGGGACGCAAATCCAGCGCGCGATGGACGTTGCCATGGTCACGCGCCACCGCGACGGCAAGGTCGCGGCATTCGGCCGGCACCCGGATCCGCTCGCTCAGCGCCCGCACCAGTTCGACGCTTCTGGCCTCGTGGCCGTGATGCTTCGGCCACAGTTCGGCCGGAGTGACGCCCTTGCCGAGATCGTGCGTCAACGCGGCGAAGCGCACCGGCAGGCTCATGCCCTGCCGTGCCGCCCAGTCGACCACCAGCATGACGTGGACGCCGGTATCGATTTCCGGATGGTGTTGCGGCGGCTGCGGCACGCCGAACAGGCGATCTATTTCGGGAAACAGCCGCGCCAGCGCGCCGCAGTCGCGCAATACCCCGAACATGCGCGAGGGCTGCGCCTCCATCAGGCCGCGCGCGACTTCCTGCCATACGCGTTCCGGCACCAATGCATCGACTTCGCCGCTGTCGACCATCTGCCGCATCAACGCGCGGGTTTCCGGTGCCACGGAAAAGTCGTGAAAACGCGCGGCAAACCGCGCAACCCGCAAAATCCGCAGCGGATCCTCGGCAAAGGCTTCACTCACGTGGCGAAAAACCCTTGCTGCCAGATCGCGCTGGCCGCCGTATGGATCGACCAGCGCGCCAGCCTCGTCCTCGGCGATCGCATTGACGGTAAGGTCGCGCCGACGCAGATCCTCTTCCAGCGTGATCTCCGGCGCGGCATAGACGGTGAAGCCCTTGTAGCCGTGCCCGGATTTGCGCTCGGTACGCGCAAGCGCGTATTCCTCGTGGGTTGTTGGATGCAGGAATACCGGGAAATCCTTGCCGACCGGCTGATAGCCCAATGCAACCATCTCATCCGGCGTCGCGCCGACGACGACGTGATCGCGGTCGGCCACAGGCAGGCCCAGCAACCTGTCACGCACAGCGCCGCCGACGATGTAGGTTTTCATGGCGGCGCGGCGGCTCGTTCAGCGGTGGGCGCTTTCCCGATAATCCTCGTACCGCGCACGCGGCGTGTCGGCACGCAGGTATTCGGGGGCGATGGCTTCGAGCGCAGCCGGCTGGAAGTCGAACACTGGCGGCCAGCCGCCGCTGCACACGTTGTCCGTGCACAGGGCATAGTAGTTGTCGCGCGTCATCAGTTTTCTGCCGGGCTTGAGTTCCAGCCCCCAGGCCTGGAAATACGACATCCATTTTCCCAGCGGGATGATGCTGCGCTTCCTGCCGATGACGTCGCCGACATAGCTCACCAGCTCCTGCAGGGTATATACGTTCGGGCCGCACAGGTCATAGGTCTGGCCGTAGGTGGCGGTATTGTCCAGGCTGTCGGCAAAGGCGCGGGCGACATCGTCGACATGCACCGGTGCAAAGCGGCTGCCGGATGCGGCGAGCGGCAGGATCGGGAAACTTTTGAGCAGTCGGGCGAACATCGACAGGAAGGAATCGCCGCGGCCGAATATCACCGACGGGCGGAAGATGGTGACGTTGAGGCCGTAGCCATGGATGAATTTGGGTCCGTTGAGGTACCAGTTCTCATGCTCGCTGTGTCGCATGGCGGCCTCCCGCACCAGCGCCTCGGCTATGCCCTTGGAGCGCTGGTAGGCCGAGCGCGAGTTCGGATTGGCGCCCAGCGCGCTCATGTGCAGCAGGCGGTGCACGCCCGATTCGCCGCAGGCATGGATGACCTTGCGCGGCAATTCGACATGGACCCTCTGGAAGTCGCCCCGTCGTGCGCTGGGCAGGTCGATGCGACCAACCCTGCTTTCGTGAAGGATGCCGACCAGATTGATGACGGCATCCATGCCGCGGAAATGATGGACCAGCTCCTGCTGGTCATGCACGTCGGCTTCGATGACCTCCACCGTGGGCAGCAGGATAAGTTCCTTGGCCATTTCGCGGCGATGGGACAACACACGGACCTTGAGTCCGCGCGCGGCGAGCTGGCTGACGAGCTGGGTGCCGACAAAACCGGAGCCGCCGAGGATACAGATGCGTTCAATCTTCATGGTGAGGTTCGTTTCAGTATATAAGGCGATGCTGATTCTAATCGTCCGGCCGCTCGACTTCCAGCGTAGTATCCGGCTCGGGCGCCGGTGCGGCTGGCGTTTCACGCGCGGGAATCATGCCCAGCCGCTCCTTCAGCAGCACCGAGGGCTGCCCGAAACGCGCTGCGTAATACATGGCGTTGCTCATCACCTTCTTCACGTAATTACGTGTTTCGGCGAACGGGATCGACTCGATGTAAACCGCCGCTTCCATCGGGCGGGGGGCGCGCCAGCGCTGCGCGCGTCCGGGACCGGCATTGTAGGCGGCGGTGGCAAGCACCGGAGAACCGTCGAGCGTGGCCAGCACATGCTTCAGATAATACGCGCCAAACTGGATGTTTCTGGCGGGATCGCGCATCTCGTCCACCTGAAAGCGCCTGATGCCAAGGCGTTTAGCGATCCAGCGCGCGGTGGCCGGCATGATCTGCATCAGGCCGGCGGCACCGACGCTCGAGCGCGCAACGTTGACGAAGCGGCTTTCCTGCCGCATCAGTCCGTACACCCAGGCCTCATCGATCTCATTCTCGCGTGCGGCCTGTTGCGCCTGCTCGCGATAGGGCGCCAGGAAGCGCAGTTCGAAATCGTGCATCTCACGGGTTCGCTCGGCCGTGTTGATGGCGCTGTCATACCATTCCATGCGCCGTGCAAGTTCAGCCGCGGCCAGCAGCTGCGCATCGGAAAAGTCGCGGATCGTCCAGTTCCATTCCTGCGTGGCATCGCCACGCAGGCCCAGCTCATACAGGGCCGTTGCGCGGGCAATGCCCGGCTGGCGGGCGATCGCCGCCACGTCATCGCCGCCCATCTTGATATTGATGGCCGGAGCCTGCACGACCGGCCCGAGCTCTTCCTGGGCCAACTGACTGTAGTAATCGTGCTCACGCGACAACGCCAGGAAAAGGGCATTGGCTGCGACGTGCTTGCCGCCCGCCTGCAGCGCGCGCGCGCGCCAGTAGCGCCACACCGGCTGCCCACGGGTGGCATCGCTCATGCTGTCGATCGCCCGCAGCACCGTTTTCCAGTCCCCCGCGCGCAGCGCCGCGCGTGCCCACCATTCGCTCTGGAAATCATTGGCCGCCACGTCCCCTGCCTGCTGAAACCACTCCAGCGCCACGGACTCGTGACGGCGCGCGGCCCAGGTGGCAAGTCGCGCCCAGCCGGTGCGCAGTTCCATCGGGTTGAACTGCGGCGCCCATTTGCGCAGCGCCTGTTCTGCCTGGGCGGAATCGCGCCGGGCCAGCTGGTCGAGCGCGTAGAGCGCGATTTCACGGTCGCTGCGCCGGGCCAGATCAAGGCTGCCCGCATTCAATACGCGTGCCGGATCGCGGCTGGCCTGATCCAGCAACGCGCCGGACGGACGTTGCGCCTCGGGCAGTGCGCTGGCCACTGCCTTGGCCACATTGGAATTGCCCGCATCCAGGGCCAGACGAAAACGCCGCCAGAGGTCTTCCGGTCCGAGCAGCCCGGCCTCGATCAACTGCGAGAACAGGGGCGTACAGGCCGACGGCATGTCGCGCCCGGTAAACCATAATGAAACCGCCTCGCGCTCATGACTGCGATTGCCCAGCGCCCATTCCCCACGATAGGCGTAACACTGGAGTGCCACATCGGGTCTGACGAGGCGTGGGTACTCGGCCAGAAATGCCGGCCAGGCCTCGCGTGCGCCGAGCGACTTCAGCCAGTCTGCACGCAGGTTTTCGGCCAGGCGGCTGCCCGGATAGCGGGCCAGGAAATCGGTGATGCGGCCATCATCGGGACTGGTCAGCATCAGGCGCCAGTATTCGACGTAGGGCGCCAATACATGATCGGACGGCACGCTGCGCGCGGCACGCTCCAGATCCGCAAGCTTGCGTGCGGAATAGGCCTGCTGCGCCTGTTTCACGGCAGCGTCGCCCGGCGCCGCCCATGCAGCCGTCACGGCCAGTGCGCCCAGCAGGAAAAATGCAATTATTCGAAGCATCGTACGAGGGTAACATGCAGCCGCTTCACGCCGCCGGAGCGGAATTCCGCTTCCCTTGCCCAGGGCAAGGGGAAGCGCCGCGTCAGGCCAGAAAAAGCTTGTAGGCAGGATTGCGGGACTCGTCCCAGTAACGGTAGCCCAGTTCGTCCAGAAACTTATTGAAGCCCGGCTTTTCCTTTTCAGGCACCTGGATGCCGACCAGCACGCGGCCATAGTCCGCCCCATGGTTCCGGTAATGGAACAGGCTGATGTTCCAGCCGCGGCTCATGCTCTGCAGGAACTGCATCAAGGCGCCGGGACGCTCCGGGAATTCGAAGCGGTACAGGACCTCGTTCACCGCCTCGGGTGCCCGTCCGCCGACCAGATGCCTGACGTGCAGCTTGGCCATTTCGTTGTCGGTGAGGTCGAGCGCCTCCAGCCCGTGGCGCTGAAGCAGTTCAACCACGCGCGCGCCCTCGCCCGCGCCCGGCACCGACAGGCCGACAAACACGCGCGCCACCTTGGGATCGGAGTAGCGATAGTTGAATTCAGTGATATTGCGCGCACCCAGCAGACCGCAAAAAGTCTTGAAGCTGCCCGGCGTCTCGGGAATGGTGACGGCGAGTACCGCTTCGCGCCTTTCGCCCAGTTCGGCGCGCTCGGCGATATAGCGCAGGCGATCGAAGTTCATGTTGGCGCCCGAAGCCACCGCAACCAGTGTCTTGCCCTTGAGCCTGTCACCGGCGATCGCCGCCTTCATCCCGGCGATCGACAAGGCCCCGGCCGGCTCCAGGATGGAACGGGTGTCCTCGAACACATCCTTGATTGCCGCGCAGATGGCGTCGTTGTTGACGCGGATGATTTCGTCGACGTACAGCTGCGCCAGCCTGAAGGTTTCCTTGCCGACCTTTTTCACCGCCACGCCATCGGCGAAGATGCCCACGCGCGGCAGGGTGATGCGCTCGCCCTTGCACAGCGAACGCGCCATGGCGTCGGCATCCTCGGGCTCGACGCCGACGATCTTGATTTCCGGGCGCAGGCGCTTGATGTAGGCCGCCATGCCCGCAATCAGGCCGCCGCCGCCGACCGGGATGTAGACCGAATGGATCGGCCCGGGATGCTGACGCAGCAGTTCCATCGCCACCGTACCCTGTCCGGCGATCACGTCCGGATCGTCGTAGGGATGGACGAAGGTCGCCTTCGCTTCCTTGGCAATCGTGGTGGCATGGGTACAGGCCTCGTCGTAGTTGTCGCCGTGCAGGATCACCTGAGCCCCCCGCGCCGCGACGGCATCGACCTTGATCTTCGGCGTGGTCGCCGGCATCACGATGATGGCGGTCGCGCCGAGTTTCTGTGCCGCGAGCGCCACCCCCTGCGCATGGTTGCCGGCCGATGCGGCGACCACGCCGCGCGCCAGCTGTGCCGCCGTCAGTTTGGCCATCTTGTTGTAGGCCCCGCGGCACTTGAAGGAGAACACCGGCTGCAGGTCCTCGCGCTTCAGCAGGATCTGGTTGTTGAGACGGCTCGACAGATTGTGGGCGACGTCGAGCGGCGACTCCACAGCCACGTCGTAGACACGCGAGGTGAGGATGCGTTCGAGATAATCGTCAGGTTGGCTCATGGCGGCGGCAGGTGCGAGGTTTGTAAAAATGGGGCGATCCCGCTATCTTAGCGGGCTGCATCGAAAACGACGAAAAGATCATGACTCAAGACGAAATGAAACAGGCCGTGGCACGTGCCGCGGTGGATTATGCCAAGGGCGGCATCATCGGAGTGGGCACCGGTTCGACCGCCAACTATTTCATCGACGCCCTGGCCGACGTCAAAGGCCGCATCGACGGTGCCGTCGCCAGCTCAGAGGCAACCGCCAGCCGCCTGAAAAGCCACGGCATCCAGGTGCTCGATCTCAACAATGTGGGCGAGCTTGAAATCTACGTCGACGGTGCCGACGAAATCACCGAGCACTTCGCCATGGTGAAGGGCGGCGGCGGGGCGCTGACGCGGGAAAAGATTGTCGCCGCATGCAGCAAGCAGTTCATCTGCATCGCCGACGAAAGCAAGCTGGTCGGGGTGTTGGGCAAGTTTCCGCTACCGGTCGAAGTGATCCCGATGGCGCGCTCGTATGTCGCGCGCGAACTGGTGAAGCTTGGCGGTCAGCCGCGACTGCGCGAAGGTTTCACCACCGACAACGGCAATCTCATTCTCGACGTCCACGGTCTGTCCATCGTCGATCCCGTGTCGCTGGAGACCGCGATCAATCACATCGTCGGGGTGGTCACCAACGGCCTGTTCGCCCGCCGCGGCGCCGATGTGCTGCTGCTTGGCACGACCGGTGGCGTCAAGACATACAAGAAGTAAATCCTCACTGGGGCAGCGGGGACTCGTCGTCGGGCTCCTGCTCCTCGGCGGGAACACGATATTTCTCGGTGGCCCACTGACCCAGATCGATCAGCTTGCAGCGCTCGCTGCAAAACGGCTTCCAGCGATTTTCCAATGACCATGTCACGTTTGCCCCGCAGGTCGGGCAACTGACGACCGGAGGGGTGGAGGCCGGTTTCACAGGGTGCAGAAAGTCAGATCGAAATCGATCGACTGACCGGTACAGGTTCGCTGTGCACCCGACCCCGCGTGGACGAAACGGATGTTGAGCATGTACTTGTTGGCCGAAATCTCTGGCACGCATGGCAGTTCGTCGACCAGGGTGACCCGGATCAGTTGAGGATTGCGCGACTCGAGCATGCGCTGATAACTGCCATTGTTCGCGTGCTGCAACTCCGGCTGGCCGCTGTCGCGCAGCAGCCCGAGCACGATTTCGACCGCAGCGCGAATCGACGAGAACGGTGCAAGCCACCTGTGCAGCTGGCTTGCGCGTGCCTCCGTAGCCTGGTGCAGCCAATAATGATACGAAGGCAGATCGAATTCGCACATGCCGCCAGGAATGGCCGCGCGTTGCTTGATGGCCATCAGCCAGTCGTCATCGCGCAGATGCTGGCCCACTTTGCCGGGCAGCTGGTACATTCCGTGATGGGCCGCCTCGATCGCAGCCAGCACCTGCTCCAGCGTGGTCTCCTGCACATGCGGATTGCCGCGCAACGCGGTCAGCGCCGCCTTCTGCCGGTCCAGCTCCTGCAGCAGGTCGGATTTGAGATCGGCGCGCGCCGCGACCTCGGCCATCTCGAACAGGGTCAGCAAGGCTGCATGGTGCGCGTGCGGATCGGGCGATGCAGCGTAGGCATCGAAACGGTCGAACAGGTCTTCCAGCCGCAACAGGGTGCGGATGCGTTCGCTCAGGGGGTATTCGTAGTGGATCACGCCGCGCCGCGTTGGTTTGGTTGGGCCGATTGTCGCCTATCCATGCGGAAAATCAAGACGACGGCGTAGTAGAAAGCGCCAGGTAGCGCCGATGCAGGGCCGCGACCTGGGTGCGCAATGCTTCGGGAGACGCCGCATTGGAGATCACATCGTCTGCAATTGCCAGGCGCGCTGAACGACCGGCCTGTGCCGCGAGGATGGCTGTCACCTCCTCAAGCGTGAGTCCGCTGCGCGTCATCACCCGCGTGATCTGCTGATCTTCGGGGCAATCGACCACCAGAACGCGATCCAAGAACTCCTGGTACGCGCCCGTTTCCACCAGCAAGGGGATCACGATCAGGACATAGGGTGCACTCAGGGCAGCAAGCTGCTGTTCCACCGCCAACCGGATACGCGGATGCAGGATGGCTTCAAGCTGATGCCGGGCATCGGCATCGAAGAATACGCGCCGGCGCAGGGCGGCACGGTCCAGGGTTCCATCTGCCTGCATCACCTGGTCGCCGAACGCTGCACGGACCGCATCCAGCGCCACGTCCCCCGGGGCGGTCAAGGCACGAGCGATGACATCCGTATCGATCACCGGCACACCTTGTTCGGCGAACAAATCAGCGACGGTCGACTTGCCCGAGCCGATCCCCCCGGTGAGACCGACCGTGAACATCAGAATTGAGCGAGGTAGGCCCGCGTCAGGTCGGCACCGAAAAACAGCGCCACCAGTCCGCCTCCCGCCAGATACGGGCCGAACGGAATCGGCACGCGGCGATCATGCTTGACCAGCGCGATCATCGCCACGCCGATTGCGGCGCCGACCACCGACGACAGCAGCAGCGTGACGGGCAGCATCTGCCAGCCGAGCCAGGCCCCAATGGCCGCCAGCAGCTTGAAGTCGCCGAATCCCATGCCCTCCTTGCCTGTCGCCAGCTTGAACAGCCAGTACACCGACCACAGCACCAGATAGCCGGCCATGGCCCCGACGACCGCATCCGGCAGGCTGGCGAAAGCCCCGTACAGATTGAACATCAAGCCCAGCCAGATGAGCGGCAGGGTAAGGCTGTCGGGCAGCAGGGTGGTATCGAAATCGATGAACGCCAGGGCGATCAGCGCCCATACCAGCAGCAATGCGCCCGCGGTCTGCACGCTGGCGCCCCATTTCCAGGCAACCGCCGCCGACAGCAGCGCGGCAAGCAGTTCCACCAGCGGATAGCGCACACTGATCGGGGTGCTGCAGGCCGAGCATCGCCCGCGCAGCCACAACCACGACAGCACCGGGATGTTTTCCATCGCAGTGATCTGGTGCCCGCACTGGGTGCAGGCCGAGCGCGGCAGCCACAGGTTGTAGCGAGGCGTGTCGGGCACGGTTTCGCCGCGCAGTTCGGCGCATTGCGCCTGCCATCCGGCTTCCATCATTCTGGGCAGGCGATGAATGACGACATTGAGGAAGCTGCCCACCAGCAGACCCAATAAAAAAACCAGCCCGGTGAGAAGGGCTGGCTCGGCGTGCAGAAGCTCTATCACCCTACGACCGATCCCATCTTGAAGATCGGCAGGTACATGGCGATCACCATGCCGCCGATGAGCGTGCCCAGCACCACCATGATGATCGGCTCCATCAGGCTGGACAGCGCCTCGACCGCGTCGTCTACCTCAGCCTCGTAGAAATCGGCCACCTTGCCCAGCATGGAATCGAGCGAGCCGGATTCCTCGCCGATGGCCGCCATCTGCAGCACCATGTTGGGAAAGCGTCCGGAGTTCTGCATCGCCACGGTCAGTGCCGTGCCGGTGGCCACTTCGCCACGGATTTTATGGGTGGCCTCGACGAACACCTGGTTGCCTGACGCGCCCCCCACCGATTCCAGCGCCTCGACCAGCGGCACGCCGGCGGCAAACATGGTGGCCAGCGTGCGCGTCCAGCGCGCGATGGTGGCTTTCTCGATCACCGGGCCGAAAATCGGCAGCTTGAGCATGAGTCGGTCCATGGCCATCTGTACCTTGCGCGAACGTTTCCATGCCTGGAAGAAGGCATACAGTCCTCCGCCAATCACCCCGAAGATCGCCCACCACCATTTGACGAAGTAGTCCGATATCGCCATCACCACCAGGGTCGGCCCGGGCAGGTCCGCACCGAAGCTGCTGAACAACTCCTTGAATGCCGGAATCACGAAAATCATGATGACAGCCGTAATGACAAACGCCACCACGATGATGGATACCGGATAGAACAGGGCCGACTTGATCTTGCTCTTGATGGCGAGGATCTTTTCCTTGTAGACCGCAAGGCGGTCGAGCACACCTTCAAGAATACCGGCCGACTCGCCTGCTCCGACCAGGTTGCAGAACAGCGCGTCGAAATACAGCGGGTGGCGGCCGAAGGCCTGGGTCAGGCTGCTGCCCTTCTCGATGTCCGCCTTGATTTCCATCAACAGGCGCTGCATCGAGGGATTGGAGTGTCCGCGCGCCACGATTTCGAAGGATTGCAGCAAGGGCACCCCCGCTTTCATCATGGTGGCCAGCTGGCGGGTGAACAGCGTGACGTCCTTGTCGGTGATTTTCTTGGCGCCACTGAACAGGGCGCTTTGCTTCTTGACCTTGGTGACGGTGATGCCCTGCTTGCGCAACTGCGAATTGACCACGGCCTCGCCGCCAGCCTGCATCTGTCCCTTGACTTTCTTGCCGCGCTTGTCCATCCCTTCCCACAGGAAGGTAGCGTCCTTGACTGCTTTTGCCGCTGTAGCCATAGAGGGAATTCCTTAGAGATTGGTAACGGCCTCGACCTCTTCCAGCGAGGTGAGACCGGATTTCACTTTCAACAGACCTGCCTGCCGCAGGTCGAGCACGCCTTCGCGTCGGGCCTGGTCGGCAATATCGGATTCGTTCCCGCCCTTGAGAATGATCCGGGTCATCTCATCGGTGATTGGCATGACCTGGTAGATGCCCACGCGCCCCTTGTAGCCGGTGCCGCCGCAGATATCGCAGCCGACCGGCTTGTAGGGTTTCCAGCTACCGTCGAGCTGATCCTCGGTAAAGCCTGCCGCCAGCAAGGCTTCCTGCGGAATGTCGGCCGGCTGTTTGCAACTGCACAGCTTCCGTCCCAGCCGTTGCGCAGTGATCAGAATGACCGAAGAGGCCACGTTGAAAGGGGCCACCCCCATGTTCAGCAGACGGGTAAGCGTCCCGGGGGCGTCGTTGGTGTGCAGGGTGGACATCACCATGTGGCCGGTCTGCGCCGCCTTGATGGCGATGTCTGCGGTTTCCAGGTCGCGGATCTCGCCGACCATGATGACGTCGGGATCCTGCCGCAGGAAGGATTTCAATGCCGCCGAGAACGTCAGTCCGGCCTTGTCGTTGACGTTGACCTGGTTGATTCCGGGCAACTGGATTTCCGCCGGGTCTTCGGCCGTGGAGATGTTGACGTCGGGCTTGTTGAGGATGTTCAGGCAGGTATAGAGCGACACCGTCTTGCCGGAACCGGTCGGGCCGGTTACCAGTACCATGCCGTAAGGCCGCTGTACCGCATTCAGCAGCAGATCCTTCTGCCACGGTTCGTATCCCAGCGCCTCGATCCCCAGCTGCGCGCTGGTGGGATCGAGAATACGCATGACGATCTTTTCGCCGTACAGCGTGGGCAAGGTGCTGACCCGGAAATCGATGGCTCGGTTCTTAGACAGCACCATTTTCATGCGGCCGTCCTGCGGCACCCGCTTTTCGGAAATATCCAGACGCGACAGCACCTTGATGCGCGAGGCCACCTTGTCCTTGATCGCCATCGGCGGCTGGGCGACCTCTGACAGAATGCCGTCACGGCGATAGCGGATGCGGTAGAACTTCTCGTAGGGCTCGAAATGGATGTCGGATGCGCCGATATTGATGGCGTCGAGCATGATCTTCTGCAGATAACGCACCACAGGCGCATCGTCGATTTCGATGCCGCCGGTATCCTGCTGGGCGGCAGCTGCGCTTTCTTCGTCGAGGAAGTCCAGATTGAGGTCTTCGGCATTCAACACGGCCATCGTGTTGTCGTTCGCCTCGCCAGCCTTCTCGATCAGCTTGCCGAGCTTGTCGTCTTCCACCACCACGGGTTCCACTGCCTGCCCGGTCTGGAACTTCACCTCGTCCAGCGCCTGCAGATGCGTGGGATCGGATGTCGCCACATACAGCTTGTTGCCCCGCTGATACAGGGCAACCACCCGCCGTTTCTGTACCAGTTTGGGATCGAGCAGCCCCTGCGGCAGGCTCTCATGATCCATGGCATTCAGGTCCAGGTAGGGGAAACCGAACGAGGCAGCGGCGAATTCGGCAACCTGGTCGGATTTGAACCGCCGCCCCTTGATCAATTCGGTCACGAACGAATCGCCCGACTGGCTGGCGCGTTTCCAGACCCCTTCGGCATCGTCCTCGGACAGCCAGCCATGGTTGACCATGGCACGCGCCAGCCCGGTTAAATTGTTGGTGTTTGTCACTGCAGCCATAGCTCGGTTCCAGACAAGTCCAGCGTCAAATTATCGTCCACACGTCGCGCTGCTCGGCGCCGACCAGGGGAATCACAGGCCTTAACGGCGATTTTTCGACTAAATTGAGGCACGCCCGGACAGGACTTCATCCGCTGCCGGCACATAGATGCGCGCCATCTTGACCGCACGGTCCTGCGTCTGCACGATTTCCACCGGCACATCACCCAGCTTGAGGCTCACCCCGGCCTCGGGAATGTCCTCGAACTGCTCCAGCAACAGGCCGTTCAGCGTCTTCGGGCCATCCAGCGGCAGCGAGAGGCCCAGCTTGCGATTCAGATGGCGCAGCAGCACGCTGCCCTCGACCAGCCAGCTGCCATCTTCCTCGCGCCGCAAATAACCCGTATCCGACGGCGCCTGCGTGGTGAATTCGCCGACCATTTCTTCCAGCAGATCCTCCAGCGTCACCAGGCCCTGCAACTCGCCGTATTCATCGACCACCAGCGCCAGCCGCCGCCGGCTGGACTGGAAATTGCGCAATTGGGTAAACAGCGGTGTACCCGCCGGAACGAAGTAGGGCGCCTCGAGATTTTCCTTCAGGGTTTCGGGATTCAGTTCATCACCCGTCAGCGCGTGCAGAACCCGCCGCACATGCAGCACGCCCAGCAGATTGTCGGACGAGCCGGCATGCACCACCAGCCGGGTGTGATGGCTGGTGGAAATCTGCTGCCGCATCCGTTCGGGGTCGTCCTCGATATCGATCGCCTCGATCTGGCTGCGCGGCGTCATCACGTCATCCACGGTGATGTCCTCAAGATCGAGCAGATTCGTCAAAATCCGGTGATGTTCGCGCGGCAGCCTGCCGGACGATTCCAGCACGATGGTCCGCAGTTCCTCCAGGCCAAGGCTATTGCCCTGCCCCGGCTCGGGCTGCCTGATCCGCAGCAGCCGCAGGATGCCCTGCACAAACAGATTCACGAACCACACTACCGGGTAGGCCAGCTTGAGCAACGGCGTGAGAAATAGCGACGCCGGATAGGCCACCCGTTCGGGGAAGGAAGCGCCCAGCACCTTGGGGGTCACTTCGCTGAACACCAGAATCAGGAAGGTGAGCAGGAGCGTCGCCGTGAACAGCACGATTTCACCGGTCCCGAACAGACGTATGGCCAGCACGGCGGACAGCGTGCCCGAGGCGGAATTGACCAGATTGTTGCCGAGCAGGATCACCCCCAGCAGCTTGTCGGTCTTGTCCAGCAACGCCTGCGCACGCATCGCCCCGCGCACGCCGGAGTCCGCTGCATGACGCAGGCGATAGCGGTTGATCGCCATCATCGCGGTTTCGGACGCGGAAAAGAAAGCCGAGGTCAGCAACAGTACAGCAAGTACCGCAAACAGCGTACTGGTGGGAATACTGTCCAATCAGAATCGCCTCAACGCCTGAGTATCACTTCCAGCACAAACTGGGTACCCAGATAGGCCAGCAGCAACAGGGTAAACCCGGTGATCGTCCAGTAGAGGGCCGTACGGCCTCGCCAGCCGCGGAAATGGCGTCCCAGCAGCAAGCCCCCGAACACCAGCCAGGACAGAATGGCGAACACGATCTTGTGAGAGAACTGCAGCGGCGTGCCGAAGAGTTCCTCCGAGAAGAACACCCCGCTGAACACTGCCAGGGTCAGCAGTGCAAACCCCACGCCGATGGTCTTGAACAACATCGCTTCCAGCGTCAGCAAAGGCGGCGCACCGCCCTGCAGCAAGGCACCGCGATGCAGCTGTTTTTCCAGCATGGTCATCAGCACCGCATGCAAGGCCGCCACCGCCAGCAGACCATAGGCGAGAAAAGACACGACCAGATGCGCGCGCAAGGCCAACGCCTGCGAGTCGGGAATGGCATGGGTTTCGGTAAAGACCGCCATGACCAGAACGGACACTGCCGCCAGCACGCTGACCCACGACTGCAGGCGCGCCAGCGGCGCACCCTGACTGGCCAGCCAGTAGACCAGTGCAGTCAACCATAGAATCGTCGACAGGGAGTTGCCGAATCCCAGCCGGATGTCACCCTGCCCCAGCGCCGAATTGAAGATCAGCGCACCGTGTGCCAGCAAGGCCAGCGGCGTCAAGGCGCGCACCGAAGTGGCGGATGGCGCACGCTGCAGACGCCAGGCGATCCAGCCATACAGCGCGCTCACACACAAAGTAACCAGCAATAGCGGGGACATTCGTTAAAATGGAATTTGGATTCAGCCAGCCCCATTATCCATGCCGCCCCTGGCGGCAACAAGGAAGCCATGTTAGAAAATCTCAGCGGACGCCTCGCCGGCGTCGTCAAATCCCTGCGCGGACAGGCCCGCATCACCGAAGCCAACGTGCAGGACACCCTGCGCCAGGTGCGCCTCGCCCTGCTCGAGGCCGACGTCGCGCTGCCGGTGGTCAAGGACTTCATCGAGGCGGTCAAGACCCGTGCACTGGGCCAGGAGGTGCTCACCAGCCTGTCGCCGGGCCAGGCGCTGATCGGCATCGTCCACGAAGAACTCACCCGGCTGATGGGGGGCGAAAACGCCGAACTGAACCTGGCCGCCACCCCGCCCGCCGTGATCTTGATGGCCGGTCTGCAGGGTTCGGGAAAAACCACCACCAGCGGCAAGCTCGCGCTTCTGCTGAAAAACCGCAAGAAGAAGGTCCTGCTCGCCTCCGCCGACGTCTATCGGCCCGCCGCCATCGACCAGTTGCGGCAACTCGCAAGGCAGCTTGATGTCAGCTTCTTTGAGGCAGGCGACGAACGCGATCCGCTGGAAATCGCCCAGGCCGCGCAGGACCATGCGCGCAAGCAGTTCTTCGACGTGCTGATCGTCGACACCGCCGGCCGGCTGGCGATCGACGAAACGATGATGAACGAGATCAAGGCGCTGCACGCCGCGGTCAAGCCGATCGAAACGCTGTTTGTCGTGGATGCCATGCAGGGCCAGGACGCGGTCAACGTCGCCAAGGCCTTCAATGAGGCGCTGCCGCTCACCGGCGTAGTGTTGACCAAGCTCGACGGTGACGCCCGCGGCGGCGCGGCACTGTCGGTCCGCAACATCACCGGCAAACCGCTCAAGTTCATCGGCGTCGGCGAAAAGCCCACCGGACTGGAAGCCTTCCATCCCGAGCGCATGGCTCAGCGCATCCTCGGCATGGGCGACGTCCTTTCGCTGATCGAACAGGCGCAAAGCTCGGTCGACATGGCCGAGGCCAAGAAACTCGCGGACAAGGTCAAGAAGGGCAAGGACTTCGACCTCGAGGACTTCAAGGCACAAATCCAGCAAATGCGGAAAATGGGCGGTCTGTCGGCGCTGATGGACAAGCTTCCGGGCGCGGGCCAGATGCCGCTCCCCGCAGGCGCCGACGACAAGGCCATCAACCGGGTCGAAGGCATCATCAACAGCATGACCCCGCTTGAACGCCGCAAGCCCGAAATCATCAAGGCCAGCCGCAAACGCCGCATCGCCGCCGGCGCAGGCGTCCAGGTACAGGAAGTCAACAAGCTGCTGAACCAGTTCGAGCAGGCGCAGAAGATGATGAAGATGATGGGCAAGGGCGGGCTGGGCAAGATGATGCGCGGCATGAAAGGCATGCTGCCGGGAATGCGGTAATCCTTTCCCCACTGGCAAGCCGGGAAATTTTGGGTATAATTCGCGGTTTTCTCCGTTTACCGGTGGGTTGAACCATGGTCGTTATTCGTCTTTCGCGCGGCGGCGCAAAAAACCGTCCTTTCTACAACGTGGTGGTCGCCGATTCGCGCTGCCGCCGTGACGGCCGCTTCATCGAGCGCGTCGGCTTCTACAATCCGGTCGCCTCCGAAGGTGCCGAAGCCGTCCGTCTGGACCAGGAACGCATTGGCTATTGGGTGAGCAACGGTGCGCAGATGTCCGACACCGTCGCCCGTCTGGTCAAGCAGAACAAGTCCGCTGCCGCCTAATTGAGTCAACCAGACGACTGGGTCGTGATGGGGCGAATTGCCGCCCCGTTCGGCATCAAGGGCTGGGCCAAGGTCCAGCCCTTCAGTGAAGACCCGGGCGCGCTGATGGATTTCGATTCCTGGCGTGTCGGGCGCGGTGAGCAGCAGGCGCATTACAGCGTCGAAGACATCCAGGACCACAGCAACACCCTGGTCGTCAAATTGGCTGGCATCGATGACCGCGACGCGGCGTATGCCCTGCGCGGACAGGAAATCTCGGTGGCGCGCAGCGAACTGCCGCCGCCAGATGAGAATGAGTACTACTGGTCCGATTTGATCGGTCTGACCGCGGTCAACCGCGAAGGCATCGAACTGGGCAAGGTGGACAGCCTGATGGAAACCGGGGCCCACGACGTGCTGGTTATCAAGGGCAAGCGCGAACACCTGATTCCCTTTGTCGCGCAATTTGTCGGCAAGGTGGATCCGGCTGGCGGGACGATCGAGGTGGACTGGGGCGAAGACTACTGATGCGCTTCGATGCGCTCACGCTCTTCCCCGAGATGTTCGATGCCATACTGGATTACGGCATCACACGGCGGGCGCTGGATCGCGGCCTGTATCGGTTCAAGTCGTGGAATCCGCGCGACTTCACCGACGATCCGCACCGCACGGTGGACGACCGGCCCTATGGCGGCGGCCCCGGGATGCTGATGCTGGCCGAGCCGCTGGACCGGGCGTTGAATGCGATCAAGCAGGATATGGCTGGCGAGAATGTGACGCCCTGGGTGGTGCATTTTTCGCCTCGCGGCCGGCCGCTGACCCACCAGCGGGTGATGGACCTGAAGGACAAGCCTGCGCTGGTGTTGCTGTGCGGGCGCTACGAAGGTATCGACGAGCGACTGCTGCAGCGCCGTGTGAACGAGGAAATCTCGCTCGGCGACTTCGTGCTGTCGGGCGGGGAGCTGCCCGCACTGGCGCTGATGGATGCAATCATCCGACAACTGCCGGGTGCACTGAACGACGCCGAATCGGCAACGCAGGATTCGTTCACCAACGGCCTGCTGGACTGTCCGCATTACACCCGGCCGGACGTCTGGCAGGGCATGGCGGTGCCGGAAGTCTTGAAAAGCGGCAACCACGCGGCGATTGCCAAGTGGCGGCACGAAGAAAGCATGCGGCTTACCGCCGCGCTGCGACCCGACCTGTTGCGTCGGCCGCAGAAGGAACCGGATTGACCGGCTTGCCTTTACGGGCAGACCGGAAATGAGCGGCCCCTCGCGGGGCCAATGTGAAACGGCGTGATGTCCGCCCGAGGGTCAGACCGACCTGATAGCGCACCTCTCCCGCCAGATGTAAGGAAACATCATCATGAATATCATCGAGCAACTTGAACAGGAAGAAATCGCCCGCCTGGGTAAAACCGTCCCCGTTTTCGCCCCCGGCGACACCGTCGTCGTCCAGGTGAAGGTGAAGGAAGGCAACCGTGAGCGTCTGCAGGCCTACGAAGGCGTCGTCATCGCCAAGCGCAACCGCGGCCTCAACTCCGCCTTCACCGTGCGCAAGATTTCCGCCGGAGAAGGTGTCGAGCGTACCTTCCAGACCTACTCGCCGCTGGTTGCCAGCGTCGAAGTCAAGCGCCGCGGCGATGTGCGTCGCGCCAAGCTGTATTACCTGCGCGAGCGTTCCGGCAAGTCCGCCCGCATCAAGGAAAAGCTGCCCGCCCGCAAGGCTGCAGCGACGGTGACCGAATAAGCCGCCGCTCCCTGCCAAAACACGACGCCCGCGCCCTGCGGGCGTTTTTTTGCCTGAATTTCGCAGGCTTGCGAGCAGGAAGGCGGCGGCCTGGCTTGACATCGCGGGTGCATACCCATAGATTAGAACGAACATTCGTTCTAATCTATGGGTATGCCTGACACGCCAGCCCCGCGCGAAAATACCCGCACCCTCGTACTGGATGCCGCGCTGAGTCTGTTTACCGACAAAGGGTATTTCAACACCTCGGTGCACGATATCGGCCGCACGGCCGGCGTGAGCATCGGCTCGATCTATCACCATTTCGGTGACAAGGAGGGCCTGGCCCGTGCGCTCTACGATCTGCTGACCCGCCAAATGCAGCTGCTCATCGAGGACGTCGAACGACAGGCCACGGGCAGTCACGACCAGGCACGAGAACTGGTGGCCCGGCTGTTCGCGCTGACCGAAACGGCGCCGCGCACCATGAGCTTCATGCTGTATGCCCGCCACCGGGAATTCCTGCCCGACGACCCTCCTGTCTGCTCCTCGCGTCCGTTTGCCATGATGCGCGAGATGGTCAGACGTGGCATGGCGAGCGGAGAAATCCGAGAAATGGACGCGATGGTCGCCGCCACCTGTCTGTTCGGCGGCCCTATCCGCATGATTACCGCACGGCTGGACGGCATCCTGCCACTGCCACTGCCAGCCTATCTGGACGAAGTCTGGACCTGTTCGTGGCGAGCGGTCGCCACTCACTGAAATCAAAAGGAGTCGCACACCATGCCGCATCCCGACAAACAGGCCATCGAGGAATACTGCCTCGGCTGCGTATACCATCCGCCCAACCTGCCCCGGCAAGCCTACCCTGAAGCCGACTGGGCCATGCTTCAGGCACGCAGTTGCGCCTTCGAGTATGCTGCCGGCTCGGCGGACTGCCTCGCCACCCGCAAGACCAGTTGCAGCCTGGTTGATCTCGCCGCTACGCGCCATACCATTGCCGTACGGCACGATTAGTCTCTCCCACAGCGGCGAAAACCACCGTGAAAACGCCCGCCTGCCGGTCGGGCAGCCCTTATCGGCGACAGCACCACCGGAAGCTGAACGGGCACCGCTACGCGGATGCTCCGTCAGCCGTGCTGGCGAAGCACGTTTCCGGCTCGGCTAGAATGGCATCATGTCTGCTTACGATGCCGTCCTTCCCGCTCCGATGTGCCGCCTGGGCGCCCGCTTCACAGGCGAGGCATTGACCCGGCTGGATTTTCTGCCTGCGGACACGCCCGTATCCTTGCAACAGGACGCCCGTGCCCACCAGTTGGCCAACGAACTGGATGCCTACTGGGACAATCCCGGACATCCTTTCGACCTACTTTTCGCCCCGCAGGGCACACCGTTCCAGTTAAAGGTATGGCATGCGCTGATGAACATTCCGATCGGGCAGCCGACTACATATGGCGCACTGGCGAAGCGGCTCGGCACGGCAGCCCGCGCGGTAGGCCAGGCATGTGGTTCCAATCCCTTGCCCATTCTCATCCCCTGCCACCGCGTGGTGGCTGCAAACGGACTGGGCGGGTTCATGCATGCGTCGAGCGGCATCCCGCTTGACGTGAAAACCTGGCTGCTGACGCATGAGCGACGCCCTGATTGACCGGTTTTGTGACCAGCTCTGGCTGGAAGACGGCCTGGCCGACCTGACGCTGGCAGCCTATCGACGCGACCTCAAAGCCTTTGCCACCTGGCTGGAGAAAGAGCGTTCACAGGGCCTGGACGCTGCCATATCAGGTGACATCGAGGCCTATCTGGCTTGGCGCTTTGCCCGCCGCAGCCAGCCGCGCAGCGCGGCGCGCTACAGCTCGGCTCTGAAGCGTTTCTACCGCTATCTGCTGCGCGAAAACCTGATCGCCAGCGACCCCACGCTCAACCTGGACCGTCCCAAACTGCCGCGCGCGCTCCCCAAGACATTGACCGAGACGGATGTCGAACGTCTGCTCGACTCCGCTGACGCCGACACCCTTCTCGGCCTGCGCGACCGTGCGATGCTGGAAACGCTGTACGCCACCGGCCTGCGGGTGTCGGAACTGGTGGGGCTGAAGCTGACCGCTGTCAATCTCAACGACGGCGTGCTGCGCGTCACCGGCAAGGGCAACAAGGACCGGCTGGTGCCGCTGGGCGAGGAATCGGTGCAGTGGCTGCGGCGCTATATGGCGGAAGTGCGCCCGCAACTGCTGGAAAAGCGCCTGTCCGATGCGGTGTTCGTGACCGCGCGCGGCGACGGCATGACGCGCCAGGCGTTCTGGTATCTCATCAAGCGACGCGCACTGGCTGCCGGAATCACCCGTCCGCTGTCGCCGCACACGCTGCGTCACGCCTTTGCCACCCACCTGCTGAATCATGGCGCCGACCTGAGGGTCGTGCAGATGCTGCTCGGGCACAGCGACATTTCCACCACGCAGATCTACACCCACGTCGCACGCGAACGGCTGAAGCAGTTGCACGCGCAACACCATCCGCGAGGCTAAGGCCGGCGACGCTGGAATGCGTCCAGGTCGCTCTCCGCAAGCGTGAAATGAGGGTCGACAGGCCCTCGCCCTACACGCGCGCGCCCGATTTCGCCAGATAGAACCACTCCTGCCCCGGCAGCGCGTTGGGGTTGGGAAATACTACGTAGCCATCACGGTCAGCCGTCACCGATGTGCCATCGTGGCGCGTGCCGATGGTTTCTCCTGCCTGCACACGATCGAAGCTGGCCCAGTCGCGAACGAAACGATCGCCGGCATGGGCACGATCGACGACCTGATACAGGCGCAACGCCTCGGTGTCGCTCACGGGTACGGGACTGGCCGCCGCCGACAGTCCCAGATGCGCCAGCGTATTGTGAATGGCCTGGTAGGCCACATGGGGCGCGGCAGGGTCATCGTGTTGCCCGCATTCAAGGGTAAGGGCGATGCCGCCCTGCGCCCGCATGTATTCGGTGGTGCCCACGCCATAGTGCACGTCTGCCTCGCGTGCCGACGCGCCGGACGCCAGACGGCGTGCGACACCTGCGGCATAGGTATCGAGCCAGCCGTCGACGAAGCGGTGCACTCCCAGACGCAGCGCCAGCGCAGTTTCTTCCGTCGAGCGCGCAAACGGCTCCAGCGTGCCCTGGTTATCTTCCGGCCCCAGCATGACGAAGGGCTTGCCCGCCGTGTGGAACGAGTGCAGGTCGAGCAGCGCGTCGTGCTGCGCGAGCAACGGACACAGCCAGTTGGCGATGTGGTCCTCGAATTCGGCAGGCGCTGCGGTGGGCGCGAGATTGCGGTTGAGATTGCGGTCGCCCATGCGCTGATGGCGTGCATAGGCCAGCGGGTTGGTGACCGGCACGAAAGTCACGCTTCCGGCGACGATGTCCAGTTGTCCGGACTCGATCTCGGCGACCACGCGCCGGATCGCCTGCGTCCCGCAGGTTTCGTTGCCGTGCACCGCGCCCAGCACGACGAGACGCGTGCCTGGCGTCAGGCCGCTGAACGAGATGGATTGAAAATGCAGCGTTTCGGGTTCGTTCATATATGCAGAGCCTTGAACAGCAGCGACACGCTCGACACCAGCAACAGTACACCGACCAGCCGAGTCATCTGGGGCTGGCTCAATCCCACATGCGCGCGTCCACCCAGATAGAGCGCGCCCAACATGAGCGGCAGCGCAGCGAAAAATGCGATCCACACCTTGGCGCTCATCAGCAGTCCGGCCACCAGGAAGCTGACAATGCGCGACATTCCATCAGCAAAGAACAGCGCTGAAAAGGTCGCACGCAGATCGCTTTTTTCATGGATGCGGTGACTCAGATAAATCACGTAGGGTGGTCCGCCGGTTCCGAACAACGCGCCCACCGTACCGCCGGTGAGCGCAGCCGGCACGGCCCAGCCGCGCGAGATCGGCTTGTCGCCGCGGATATTGAACACGCTGCGCACCGCAAAGACAGCCACAAATCCGGCCAGTGCGATCAACATGGGACCGGGCGGCAGACTGATCAGCAGGTTGGTACCCAGCACCACGCCCAGGATGCCGAACGGAATCAGCACGCCGATCTCGCCCCATTTCACACGCGAGAAATTGAAACCGCCCATCACCATCGAGGCGGTAAAATCCAGCAGCAGGATCAGCGGCACCACGAACTTCAGCGGCAGGAACAGCGCCAGCAGCGGCACCGAAATCAGCCCCGAGCCAAAGCCGGTGATGCCACGGATGAAATATGCCGCCAGCAGGACGGCCGCCATGACGGCCATGTGTCCGAAACTCACGGGCGCGCGCCACGTTCGATGGTGATGCCGAGTTCCTTGATGCCCGGCACGATGGCGAACTTGGTCACCGACACCCTCACCCACGGCGCCCCGAATTCGTCGCGCACAATGGCGGCCACATGTTCAGCCACCGATTCCACCAGCGTGATCGGCTGCGGCGCGTTGTGCAGGTAGTCCTTCACCCGCGTGGCCACCACGCCATAATCGATCGTGTCGGCCACATCGTCGGTACCGCCGGCTTTGCTGTCGGGCAGGCCGATTTCAAGGTCGAGTCGTACCGGCTGCGGCACTTTGCGTTCCCACTCGTATACCCCGATAATCAGCTCGAGACGAAAGTCCCGCAAAAACAGAATATCCATTGCCTTGCTCGTCCACGGCGGCGCCCGCCGGCGAGCCCGCCCAAAACCCATCATTTTACTGACTCAGGACCCGTTAATGGATAAATTTGGCATACGTTTCAGCGGATTCTGGATGGATACGAGGCAAGCGTCGCGGTGAATGCCGACTCCATTCGCACGCCCCGCCATGCAGCATGCACCCGAATACGCTGCGCCCCTCAGCGCCGCGGGCACATGGGATGTCATTTCCGCCAGGATCCATCGCGACGTTGCCAGCCGCCAGTTGTGAATGCACAATCGCGCGTCTCGCGCCTGGCCGAGACTCCAGGACGCTCCCGGCGAATGCCCCATTCATCCATTAACGAACCCTTATGACCTCGCTGCTGTTTATCGCCGTCGCCTATTTGCTCGGCTCCCTGTCGTTTGCCGTGATCGTCAGCCGCGCCATGCACCTGCCCGACCCGCGCAGCTTCGGATCGGGCAATCCCGGCGCCACCAACGTGCTGCGCAGCGGACGCAAGATGGCGGCGGCGTTGACGCTGCTCGGTGACGCGCTCAAGGGATGGGTCGCTGTGGTGCTGGCGCGCGTGCTGGCGCCGCAATTCGATCTGCCGGATGGAATCGACCTGTTGTGCGCGCTGGCCGTATTCATCGGCCACCTCTTCCCGGTTTTTTTCCGGTTCAAGGGCGGCAAGGGCGTGGCCACGGCGCTCGGCGTATTGCTCGGCCTCAACCCCTGGCTCGGCCTGGCATGTCTGGCCAGCTGGCTGCTCATGGCCGGAGTGTTCCGTATTTCTTCGCTGGCCGCATTGACCACCGCCGTGCTGGCCCCTGTTTACACGGGACTGTTGATGGGCTGGGGCAATACGGCGATCGCAGTATTGGTGATCGCGCTGCTGCTGGTCTATCGTCACAAAAGCAACCTCATCAAACTGATATCCGGACAGGAGGGACGCATCGGCGCCCGCTCCTGATCCAGCCCACCTGATATGGCCTTTTTCGACAAAAGCATCGAGCACGCAAAGGAGAGCCTTGCCGAGGTGTCGCGCGAAGCGATCGATCACGCGGGCGAGCGCCTGTCAGGCGTGGTCAAGGAAGGCGTGTCGCAGGCCGGCACCGAACTGAAGGACGTCATCTGGCGCGCCAGCCAGGAAATCGACGCCAAGCTCGACAAGATTTCCGACGAACTGCACGAACAGCGCCAGTTCACCAAGGACGATGTGCGCGAACTGGTCGACTATGCAGGCGAAAAGCTTGGCGCGCTGATGGATGCCCGAATTGTCCACGCCAAGGCGGAGTTCTCGTCGCTGGTGCAGGACAAGGTCGAATACTTCAAGCGTGAAATCGACAGCTTCTTCATCGAGCGGCAGCGCGACCTCGCCCGCGAACGCCGGCGGCTGTTCATCAACATTGCCATCGCGATCCTGGCTTCGCTGTCGCTCGGCTTCGTATCCTGGCTGTACCACCAGTACCTCGGCGGCGAACTGGATATGTTCGGCATCTTCCGCATCGTGTTCGCCTCGCTGGCCGGCGGTTATGCGGCCTACCTGGCGGTCAGGCTTTTGCGGCGCTGGCTGTCGATGTCGGAACACAAGAAGGACACGCTGTTCCTGGTCAGCCGCTACTGGGGCGTGCTGCGTCCGGTCAGCATTTTCGGCACGCTGGCCCTGGTATGCCTGATGGCGGTACTGGTGGGATTCCTGCTGTTTCCGGATCAGATCGCCCATTTTGCCGGGGGCGAGAAATGGCTCAAGGCCTTGCGCGAAGCCTACCCGATGTTCCGGTAGTGAATCGTTCCCGGCCTACACGGCCTCGAGCGTCGCCAATTCCCAGCGTGGCCTGACCGCAAACGCCAGATCCGATGCCATCGTCTGCGCAGCCAGCCGCTGCGCGCCGGCAAAGGCGATCATCGCGCCGTTGTCGGTACAGAATTCCAGCCGCGGATAGAACACGCGGATGCCGCGTGCAGCCGCATCGCGTGTGAGCCGCTCGCGCAGGTGTGCGTTGGCGCCCACACCGCCGGCAATCACCAGCCGCGTTGCGCCGCTGTGGCGGCAGGCAGCCAGGCTCTTGTTCACCAGCACGTCCACTGCCGCCGCCTGGAAGGCCGCCGCGATATCTGCCGCCTGCTCCAGCCCCTGCTTGCGCACCAGCGTCAGCACTGCGGTCTTGAGCCCACTGAAGCTGAAATCGAAATCGCCCGAATTGAGCATCGGGCGCGGCAAGGTGAAGCGGCCGGCATCGCCCGTTGCCGCAAGCTTCGACAGCGCCGGACCGCCCGGATAGCCCAGCCCCAGCAGTTGCGCGGTCTTGTCGAAGGCTTCGCCGGCAGCGTCGTCGAGCGTCTCGCCCAGAAGGGTGTAACGCCCGATGCCCGACACCAGCATCAGTTGTGTGTGCCCGCCCGACACCAGCAAGGCGACGAACGGAAATTCCGGCGGCGTATCGGAAATCAGCGGCGACAGCATGTGGCCTTCCAGGTGGTGCACGCCGACAGCGGGAATATTCAGCGCATACGCCAGCGCACGCGCCATCCCCGCGCCTACCAGCAAGGCGCCGGCGAGCCCCGGCCCCTGCGTGTAGGCAATCCCGCCAAGATCGGCCAGTGTGCGCCCACTCTCGTTAAGGACTTGTCGGGTCAGGGGCAACACCCGCCGGATATGATCGCGCGATGCCAGTTCGGGCACCACGCCACCATAGTCGTTGTGCATGGCGACCTGCGAATACAGGGCATGCGCCAGGAGGCCGTGCGCGCTGTCGTACAGCGCGACACCGGTTTCATCGCAGGAGGATTCGACGCCAAGCACCAACATAGGGGAAAACCGGGGGACTGGAAAAATCCTTGAGGGCTTGCTATTATTCTCGTTTTTCCCGTTTCCCGGAAGCCACGTCCACATGCCTCACGTCAAAGTCAAAGAAAACGAGCCGTTTGATGTCGCCCTGCGCCGTTTCAAGCGTTCCATCGAAAAAGTCGGTCTGCTGACCGAACTGCGCGCCCGCGAGTTCTACGAGAAGCCCACCGCCGAGCGCAAGCGCAAGCTCGCCGCCGCGGTCAAGCGCCAGAGCAAGCGTCTGCGCAGCCAGCAACTCCCCCCCAAGATGTATTGATTCCGCACTGACGCGGAATCTTCCCACGCATGTCGCTCAAGGCACGCATCACTGACGACATGAAAGCGGCCATGCGCGCCAAAGAGACGGCGCGCCTCGGCACGATTCGCCTGCTGCTGGCGGCCGTCAAGCAGAAGGAAGTCGACGAGCGTGTCGAACTGGACGATGCCGCGGTCAGCAGTATCGTCGAAAAACTCATCAAGCAACGCAAGGATTCGATCAGCCAGTTTCAGGCTGCCGGTCGGGACGACCTGGTGGCGGCAGAACAGGCCGAACTCGTTGTATTGCAGGCCTACCTGCCCGAACAGCTTTCCGCCGCCGAGGTCGAAGCCGCCGTGGCCGCAGCCATCACCGAATCCGGCGCCACCACTGCCCGCGACATGGGCAAGGTCATGGGCCTGCTGAAATCCCGGCTCGCCGGCCGCGCCGACATGGGACAGGTTTCAGCGCTGATCAAAACCCGCCTGGCGGGCTGACCCCCACCCGGCGTCCGCCCGGGTTTATCATGCTGCAACCATGATCCCGCGCGATTTCATCGACACCCTGCTCGCCCGCGTCGACATCGTCGACGTCATCGACCGGCGTGTGCCGCTGAAGAAGGCCGGACAGAACTACCAGGCGTGCTGCCCCTTCCACAGCGAGAAAACCCCCTCCTTCACCGTCAGTCCGACCAAGCAGTTCTATCACTGTTTCGGCTGCGGCGCGCACGGTACCGCGCTCGGTTTCCTCATGGAATACGAGCACATGAGCTTTCCCGATGCAGTGGCGGCGCTGGCGCAGGACGTCGGCCTGCCGGTTCCCGATTCGGGCGAGCCCGAGCGCCCCAAGCCCCCACCCGCCCTGTGGGATGCGCTGGAACAGGCGGCGCAGTTTTACAAGAAGCAGCTCAAACAGACGCTGCGCGCGATCGACTACCTCAAGCGGCGCGGACTGACCGGCGCTATCGCCGCCCGCTACGGCATCGGCTACGCGCCGGATGGTTCGCCGCTGAAGCAGGTTTTCACTGACTATTCGGCAGACGCCCTCGCCGCATCGGGCCTCGTCATCGACGGCGACCGCGGCCGCTACGACCGCTTCCGCGACCGCATCATGTTCCCGATCCGCAACATCAAGGGCCAGATCGTCGGTTTTGGCGGACGCGTGCTCGACCAGGGCGAACCCAAATATCTCAACTCGCCGGAAACCCCGCTCTTTCACAAGGGCTCCGAGCTATACGGCCTGTTCGAGGCACGCGCAGCGATCAAGGCAGCCGGGCGCGCAATCGTGGTCGAAGGCTACATGGACGTGGTCGCGCTGGCGCAGCACGGCGTGGAATTTGCGGTGGCAGCGCTGGGCACCGCGACCACGCCTATCCATGCGCGTACCCTGCTACGCCACACCGATCGCCTGATCTTCGCCTTCGACGGCGACAATGCCGGCCGCAAGGCCGCCTGGCGTGCGCTGGAAAACACGCTGGAAGCGTTGCAGGACGGCAAGGAGGTCAACTTCCTGTTCCTGCCCGAAGGCGAGGACCCCGACAGCTACATACGCACTCACGGCCACGATGCGTTCCTGCACCTGCTGGACACCGACACGCTGCCGCTCTCTGCCTTTCTGGTGCGTGAACTGGCGCACGGCCGCAAGCTCGACAGCCAGGAAGGCCGGGCCGCACTGATCAAGGACGCCAGGCCCTTGCTGGAAAAAATTGCCGCCCCCTTGCTGGCCGGCCTGATTCAACGACAGATTGCGGAACTTGCGCACTTGCGGGCCGACGAACTCGGGCATCTCGGCATCAAGTCCGCCACAGCACGGCGCCCCCTCCCGCGGCCGCCGCGCCGCCCCGCGCCATCGCGTGTGCGCAGTCTGGCACGCACCCTGCTGATGAATCCGCAGCGGGTCGCCGAGGTGGAGCCCTGCTGGCTCGACTCAAATGACCCGCTGAGCGGCTCAACGGGCGAACTGATGGCCTGGCTGCGCGAGGTTGGCCCGCTCAAGCCGCAGACCCTCAGCGAAACGGCCAAAGGCAGCGTGCTGGAGCCCTTGATCGATGAGTTGATGACGGATTTGCTCGACAAAGACGACACCTGGGACTGGAACGCGGAATTCGAGGGCGCCGTCAAACAGCTACGCGACGACTGGCGCAGGCGAAGGCAGCAGGAACTGGCCACACGCCCGCTCGGCAGTTTGAGCGCCAGCGAACGCCAGGAATTGACTGAACTGGCACGTTCCTAGCTTGCCAGAAACGGCGAGACAAAGCCCTGGCTTGGGGTATAATTGCCGGTTTTTGAACGATTTTTTTCTGCCCGCGTGCGGTATGCGGGGCAGGACCTGAGCGGAGAATAACCTGTGGCTGTACGTGGAAGAAAACCAGGTGGTAGCGCCAAGAAACCCGAAGCGCTGCTTCCCCTGAAGGAGCTGACGCCGGTGGAAGCGGAAGCGCGCCGCACCCAGCTGAAGAACCTCATCATCCTCGGCAAGGAACGCGGGTTCCTGACTTACGCCGAAATCAACGACCACCTGCCCGACGAGGTGCTGGACGCCGACCAGATCGAAGGCGTGATCAGCATGATCAACGACATGGGCATCCAGGTCTACGATGAGGCGCCGGATGCCGAAACCCTGCTGATGCAGGAAGCCGCCCCTGCCGTCGCCGACGAGGACGTGGTCGCGGAAGCCGAACAGGCACTGACCACGGTCGATTCCGAATTCGGCCGCACCACCGACCCGGTGCGCATGTACATGCGCGAAATGGGCTCGGTCGACCTGCTGACGCGCGAAGGCGAAATCGAGATCGCCAAGCGCATCGAGGAAGGTCTGCGCCACATGGTGCAGGCGATTTCGTCGTGCCCGCTCACCATCCAGCAAATCCTGGACATGGCGGCGCAGGTCGAAAAAGACGAGATGCGCATTGACGAGTTGATCGACGGCTTCGTCGAAGTGGAAACCGAAGCAGAGGCCGAAGAGGAAGACACGTCTGCCGACGAAGAGGATGCAGACGAGGACGACGATGAGGAGGCCAGCGCCAAGCTCGCCGCCGCCAACCTGGCGCAGCTCAAGGCCGAGGCGCTCGCACAGTTCGACTTCATCCGCAAAGCCTACAAGAAAGCGCAAACCGCCCATGCCAAATACGGCCTCGGCAGCCCGCAGCACATGAAAGCGCAAAGCGAAGTCACCGAACTGCTGATGGCCATCCGCTTCTCGGTGCGCCAGGTGGACAACCTGTGCGAGCAGATCCGCAACGCAGTGGAAGAAGTGCGTTCGCACGAGCGCAAAATCATGGAGTTCTGCGTCACCCGCTCGGGCATGCCGCGCCCGCACTTCATCAAGGCCTTCCCTGGCAACGAAACCAACCTGACCTGGCTGGACCGGGAAATCGCCGCCAAGAAAGCCTACTGCTCGACGCTCTCCAAGGTGCAGTACGAGGTCAAGGCCCACCAGGAAGCGCTGATCGCCATGCAGGATCGCGTCGGCCTGCCGGTCAAGAACCTGAAGGACATCAACAAGCAGATGTCGACCGGCGAAGCCAAGGCGCGCCGTGCCAAGCGCGAGATGATCGAGGCCAACCTGCGGCTGGTGATCTCGATCGCCAAGAAGTACACCAACCGCGGCCTGCAGTTCCTCGACCTGATCCAGGAAGGCAACATCGGCCTGATGAAGGCAGTCGACAAGTTCGAATACCGCCGCGGCTACAAGTTCTCGACCTATGCCACCTGGTGGATCCGCCAGGCCATCACGCGCTCGATCGCCGACCAGGCGCGCA
>CAZHKS010000015.1:0-76666 GCA_964533095.1 uncultured Thiobacillus sp.
CGTCCTTTTCCATCACGCCGCGCGCCAGGTATTCCATGTTGACCTGGTGCACGATGCCGACGCCGGGCGGCACCACCTTGAACGTGTCGAAGGCCTGCATGCCCCATTTCAGGAACTGGTAGCGCTCCTTGTTGCGCTCGAATTCGATCTTCATGTTGAGGTCGAGCGCGTCGTGCGTGCCCGAGGCGTCCACCTGGATCGAGTGGTCGACCACCATGTCCACCGGCACCAGCGGTTCGATCTTCTTCGGGTCCTTGCCCTGTTTCTGCGCGGCCGAGCGCATCGCGGCGAGGTCGGCCAGCAGCGGCACGCCGGTGAAATCCTGCAGGATCACGCGCGCCACGGTGAAGGGGATTTCCTCGGTGCGCGTGGCAGTCGGTTTCCAGCCGGCCAGCTGTTTGACGTGCTCGGGCGTCACCTTGATGCCGTCGCAGTTCCTGAGAACCGATTCCAGCACGATGCGGATCGAAACCGGAAGGCGTGCCACCGACATCCCCAATGCGGCTTCCAGTTTTTTCAGCGAGGCGAAGCGGGCACTGCCCCTGCCGGTGGAAAGGGTGTCGAGGGTGTTGAAGGCGTCGGTCATGGCAGTGAAAACCTCAAGGGGTGAACTGGATAAATATTGGCGAAGCAACCGGGATGCCAGCAGGATGCCGAGCGGGCGGGTCGATATCCCGTGTCTGGCGTTCTAGACGGTTTCGCGGCGCATCTGCGGGCTCATTTAACTTTCCCGCCTCATCTGCGGGAACAGGATGACGTCGCGGATGGAGGGCGAATCGGTCAGCAGCATGACCAGGCGGTCGATGCCGATGCCGCAGCCGCCGGTGGGCGGCAGGCCGTGTTCCAGCGCGCGGATGAAGTCGGCGTCGTAGTGCATCGCTTCCTCGTCGCCGGCTTCCTTCTGCCGCACCTGCTCCATGAAGCGCGCGGCCTGGTCCTCGGCGTCGTTCAGCTCCGAGAAGCCGTTGGCCATCTCGCGTCCGGTGATGAACAGCTCGAAGCGCTCGGTGATGTCGGGCTGGGTGTCGGAACGGCGCGCCAGCGGCGACACCTCGGCCGGGTAGTCGATGATGAAGGTCGGCTGGATCAGCTGCGCCTCGGTGGTTTCCTCGAAGAAGGAGAGCTGCAGGCCGCCGAGGCCGTCCTGCGGGCGGAACTTGGCCTTCATCGCGTTGAACTGCGCGACCAGCCAGTCGCGGTCGTTCAGTTGCGCCACGGTGTATTCGGGATGGTACTTGCGGATCGCGTCGACGATGGTGAGGCGGTCGAACGGCTTGCCGAGTTCGATTTCCTGGCCCTGGTAGGTCACGGTGGTCGAGCCGGTGGCGGCGACAGCGGTGTGGCGGATCAGCGCCTCGGTGTAGTCCATCAGATAGCCGTATGCGCGATAGGCCTCGTAGAACTCCATCATGGTGAATTCGGGGTTGTGCCGCGTCGACAGCCCCTCATTGCGGAAGTTGCGGTTGATCTCGAACACCTTCTCGAAGCCGCCGACCACCAGCCGCTTCAGATAGAGCTCCGGGGCGATGCGCAGGAACAGCTCCATGTCGAGCGCGTTGTGGTGGGTGACGAAGGGTTTCGCCGCGGCGCCGCCGGGGATGGGATGCATCATCGGCGTCTCGACCTCGAGGAAGCCGTGGCCGGTCATGAACTCGCGGATCGCCTGGATGATCTTCGAGCGGCGCATGAAGGTCTCGCGCGCCGTGTCGTTGGTGATGAGGTCGAGGTAGCGCTGGCGGTATTTCTGCTCCTGGTCGGCCAGGCCGTGGAATTTTTCCGGCAGCGGGCGCAGCGCCTTGGAAAGCAGGCGGATCGATTTCGCCTGGATGGTCAGCTCGCCCTTGTTGGTCTTGAACAGCGTGCCGGCGACGCCGAGAAAGTCGCCCAGGTCCCAGTGCTTGAACGCGTCGTGCGACTCGATGCCGGTGAGATCGTTGGAGATGTAGACCTGGATGCGCCCGCTCATGTCCTGCAGCGTGGCGAAGCTGGCCTTGCCCATCACGCGCTTCAGCATCATGCGGCCGGCGAGCTGGACCTGGATGCCTTCGGCTTCCAGCGCCTCCTTCGACTTGTCGCCGTGGGCGGCGGCCAGCTTGCCGGCGTAGTCGTGGCGTTCGAAGTCGTTGGGGAAGGCGACGCCCGTCTCGCGGATCGCGGCGAGCTTGGCGCGGCGTTCGGCGATGACCTGGTTTTCGTCGAGGACGGGGGCGTTGGTTTCGGTGTTCATGATGGGGTCGGGAAGGGGGTCGGTATGTGTGTTGAAGCCGGAAAGGGCAGTCGTCCCGGTTCGGGTTTTTCTTAGTGGCAAACCTTGGCGCTTGGGCAAATAACCGGGCAAAAACGTGACACAATTATATCCGATGTAACCCCCTGATTTCCCAGCCGGGCCGTCAGAATCGCCTGCCCGCAAGCCCGTTTCCCACATGTCCGATACCGCTTTAAGCCTGCTCCACCGAATTTTCGGCTACCCCGCGTTTCGCGGCGACCAGGCTGCGATCGTCGACACCGTCGTGGCGGGCGGGGACGCCCTGGTGCTGATGCCGACCGGCGGCGGCAAGTCGCTGTGCTACCAGATTCCGGCGCTGCTGCGAGACGGCTGCGCGGTCGTGGTGTCGCCGCTGATCGCGCTGATGCAGGACCAGGTCGCGGCCCTGCAGGAACTCGGCATCGCCGCGGCCTTCCTCAACTCCAGCCTCGACAGCGCGGCGGCGATGCAGGTCGAGCGCGACTTCTCTACCGGCAAGCTGAAGCTCTTGTACGTCGCCCCGGAACGCCTGTTGACGCCGCGTTTCCAGGGGCTGCTCGAACAAGCCCACGTCGCGCTCTTTGCAATTGATGAAGCCCACTGCGTGTCGCAATGGGGGCACGACTTTCGCCCCGAATACCTCGGCCTGTCGGCCCTGCACGAGCGCTTTCCCGAGGTGCCGCGCATCGCGCTCACCGCCACGGCCGACGCCGCCACGCGCGCCGAAATCCTGACGCGGCTGGATCTGGGCGCCGCGCGCGTCTTCGTCGCCAGCTTCGACCGCCCCAACATCCGCTACCGCATCGCCGAAAAAACCGAGCCGCGCCGCCAGCTGCTCGATTTCCTGTCCGAACACACAGGCGAGGCGGGCATCGTCTACTGCAGCACGCGCAAGAAGGTCGAGGAAACCGCCGACGCGCTGAAGCAGGCCGGCCTCACCGCCTTGCCCTACCACGGTGGCATGGACAACGACACGCGCCGCCGTCACCAGGAAAAATTCCTGCGCGAGGACGGCGTCGTCATGGTCGCCACGCTGGCGTTCGGCATGGGCATCGACAAGCCCGACGTGCGCTTCGTCGCCCACCTCGATCTGCCGCGTTCGGTCGAAGGCTACTACCAGGAAACCGGCCGCGCCGGGCGCGACGGCGAGCCGGCCGAGGCGTGGATGGCGTGGGGCCTGCAGGACGTCGTCACCCAGCGCCGCTTCATCGACGAGGGCGAGGCCGAGGACGCGCACAAGCGCATCGGCCACGCCAAGCTCGACGCCCTGGTCGGCCTGTGCGAGGCGGCCAGCTGCCGCCGCGTCGCGCTCTTGAGCTACTTCGGCGAAGCCAGCCAGCCCTGCGGCAACTGCGACGTCTGCCTCAATCCGCCCACGCTGTGGGACGGGACCGAGGCCGCGCAGAAACTGCTCTCCACCGTCTACCGCACCGGCCAGCGCTTCGGCGCCGGCCACGTGCTCGACGTGCTGCTCGGCAAGACCACGGAGAAGATCGACCGCTTCGGCCACAGCCAGCTGAGCGTGTTCGGCATCGGCGCGAGCCAGACCGACAAGGTCTGGCGTGCCGTGCTGCGCCAGCTCGTCGTGCGCGGCCTGCTGGAGGTTGACCACACCGCCTACGGCGCGCTCAAGCTCACCCAGGCCGCCAAGCCGGTGTTGAAAGGCGAGGAAACCGTCATGCTGCGCGCAATCGAAGTGCGCCCGGCGCGCAGCAAGAGATCGTGCTTCGCCCCCAGTTCCGGATCAGGCGTCCACGACGACGAAGATCCGCTGTTCCTCTCCCTGCGCGCCTGGCGCCGCGAAACCGCCAACGAGAAGGGCGTGCCCGCCTACGTCATCCTGCACGACGCCACCCTGCGCGAAATCGCCGCGCGCCGCCCCGCCACGCTGGCGGAGCTGGGTGAGATATCGGGGCTGGGGACGAAGAAGCTGGAGGCCTACGGGGAGGCGGTGTTGGAGGTGGTGGCGGAGGGTTAGCGAGCCTTGGCCGGGTAAGCGCCAGCACACACCACCTAACCGCGCTGGCGGGCTGGACGACAAACCCTTCCGCGCAGTATGCTGTCCATAATTCTGTAATCTCCTTGAGGAGTCGATCATGGGCTTTTCCACCGGCGATGTGGTGCCATTTACCCAGGCGCGCGCCAATCTCTCCGAACTGGCCGACCAGGCCAAGGCCGGCGCCGAAAAAATCATCACCAAGAACGGCGAGAGTTACGTCGCCCTGATCGACGCCGACCGGCTGGACTACTACCACCGGCTGGAACGCGAGCGCATCCATCTGTTGCTCATCGACGATGCCCGCCGCGGCCTGGCCGACATCGCCGCCGGGCGCACCTTCGAGGCCGATGGCGCCATCGAGCGGCTGCAACAGCGCCGGGCCGCAACTGGCAAGCCTGCCCGGAAGCGTGGCTGATCGCCTGCACCGGGTCGAACTGACCGCGAGCTTCCTCGAAGGCCTCGACGCCATCGAAGCCTTTCTGCTTGAAGCCGACGCGGCCTTTGCCTTCGATGCGCTGCTGGCCGAGTTGCGCGCCTTGGTCATTCCCAACCTGAGCCGTTATCCACGCATCGGCCGCCGCTTCCTGGACAACCCGCCGCAATCGGCCGAAGCGCTGGCCCAACTCGCCGCGCTGCCGGCCGGCGCCGCCCAGGCCCTGCGCGAATACCTGCATGGCGACTACCTGATGCTGTACACCGCATCGGAAACCGACGCCACGGTTTACCTGCTGTCCATCCGGCACCACCGCCAGCTTTCGTTTGATTTCGCCCGTCTGTGGCCGGGCGCTTGATAGATTGCCAAAACCAAGAACATGCCAACACTGCACTGGGTAGGAAAAGACAAGGTGGTCATCCGCCGCGTGGTGACCGGCATGAATGCCGAGCAAGTCCGTGACTGCATCGAGCGCGACGTGGCCTATGTCCGCAAGATCAAGCAGAAGATCACGACGCTGGCTAACGCGCATGCGTTGAAAACCTTTACCGACATGCTGGATGTGGACCGGATTGCCATGCAGCCGGGCTTCGCATTGCCTGAATCGATCACGCCGAGCGCCAATGCATCGGCTGTGCCGAAGAGCCTGTACGTCACCGAATCCGCTATGGGTGACTTCGAACGGCGTTTGATTAACGACGTAGCCAACCTGGATAGCGTGCAGTGGTGGCACCGCAATGGATCGCGTGGCAAGGGCTTCAGGATCAACGGTTTTCTGAACCACTATCCCGACTTCATCGTGAAGACCAAGGCAGGCCGCATCATCGCGCTGGAAACCAAGGGCGACGATCGGGACAACACGGATTCCGAGTTGAAACTGAAGCTGGGCAAGCTGTGGGAGGCCAAGGCTGGCCGCGACTACCGCTACATGATGGTGTTCGAGAACAATCCCATCGATGGGGCTGAACGCCTGGCTGATGCGCTGGTGAAGATCCGGCAACTCTGACTCGTGCCGTTCGTGCGCCGGCTTTCAGTTGCAGGCGGATATGCCAGAAAACAGGGGCCGATGAGTGGGTTGTGCCCCAGCATAGTTGCACCCATTGTCACGGTTTGGCGCCGACGCAGCACCTGGCGTCAAGCCTTCAGCGCATTCCCCACGACTTCCGCCACGTCCTTCGCCAGGCCCTCGATCGCCGCAATACGCTCCAGCGCGGCGCGCGCATGGGCCTGCCGGCCGGCGTCGAACTGCCGCCAGCGGTCGAAGCTGCGCGCGATGCGTGAGGCGACCTGCGGGTTGATCGCCTGCAATTCGCTGATGACGTCGGCCGCCAGCGCGTAGCCGCTGCCGTCCGCGGCGTGGAAGTGGCGCGGGTTGGCGCCGCAGAAACCGCGGATCAGCGCGTACACGCGGTTGGGGTTCTTGAGATCAAACGCCGGATGCTGCATCAGCGCGCGCACCTGCGCGGCGGTGCCGGGCAGGCGCGAGGTGGCCTGCACTGCAAACCATTTGTCGATGACCAGCGCCTCGTTTTGCCAGCGGGCGTAGAAGTCGGCCAGCGCTGTGTCTCTTTCAGGCAGGCCGCGTTCCGGCAGGTTGAGGTTGGCGAGCGTGGCCAGCGCGGCGATTTCGTTGGTCATGTTGCCGCCAGTGCGGTTGTCGCCCACCCCGAGTTGGGCGACGAGGCGCGGCACGACCGAGGATTTCAGATAGCCGGCGTCGCTTTCGGCCAGGTAGCCGAGGCAGGCGTTGCGCAGGGCGCGCTGGCCGACCTGCGCGCCGTCGGGGGCGTAGGCAGAGGTTGGGGCAAGGGCGGTCCACGCGGCTTCGAATGCGTCGCGCAGGTGGGCGGCGAGGTGGCGGCGCAGAGCCACGCGCGCGGCATGGATGGCTTCGGGGTCGATGGGCTGGCCAAGCGACACGACGGCCTCTGCGAGCACGGCTTCGGCCGGCAGGTTGAGCGCTTCGGCAGCCAGCGCCGGGTCGCCGGCGAGGCCGGCGTCGAGCACGCGGCCGCAGGCGGCGACGAAGGACTCGGGGATCCAGCTTGTGCCCGCGCCGCCGGCCGTGATGCCGGCGAGCAGCACCCGCGTCGCCAGGCGCTGGCCGGCTTCCCAGCGGTTGAAGGCGTCGGAATCGTGCGCCATCAGGTGCGCGAGCTCGGCATCGGTCTGCTCGAAGTCGAGCTGCACCGGCGCCGAGAAGTCGCGCAGCAGCGAGGCGACGGGGGCGGCGGGAATATCCTCGAATACAAACGTCTGCGTGGGCTCGGTCAGCGACAGCACGCGCGTGGTGCCGGCGGCCTCCGTTTCGCCCGCCAGCTTCAGGTCGGCGTCGCGGCCGTCGGGCAGCACCAGCCCGAGCGCGACGGGGATGTGCAGTGTGCCCTCGGCGACCGGCTGCCCCGATTCGGCCAGCCGCTTCTCGTAGGCGGTCGGCGCGAGGTGTTGCGTGAGCGTCAGCGTGTAGTGCTGCGTCGCGGTGTCGTACGTGCCGGATGCGTGCAGACGCGGCGTGCCGGCGCGCGCGTACCAGCGGCGGAACTGCGCGAGGTCGATACCCGAGGCGTCCTGCATGGCCGCGACGAAGTCGTCGCAGGTGACGGCCTGGCCGTCGTGGCGCTCGAAATACAGGTCCATGCCGCGCCGGAAGCCGTCGCGCCCGAGCAGGGTGTGCATCATGCGGATGACTTCGGCGCCCTTGTTGTAGACGGTGGCGGTGTAGAAGTTGTTGATCTCGGCATACGAGGCCGGCCGGATCGGATGCGCCATCGGCCCTGCGTCTTCGGGGAACTGGCCGACGCGCAGCGCGCGCACTTCCTGGATGCGCGTGACCGCGCGCGAATGGGTGTCGGCGCCGAATTCCTGGTCGCGGAATACGGTCAAACCCTCTTTCAGCGACAGCTGGAACCAGTCGCGGCAGGTGACGCGGTTGCCGGTCCAGTTGTGGAAATACTCGTGCGCCACCACGCGGTCGATTCCCTGGTAGTCGGCGTCGGTCGCGGTGTCGGGGCGGGCCAGCACATATTTCGTGTTGAAGATGTTGAGGCCCTTGTTTTCCATCGCCCCCATGTTGAAGTCGCCGACCGCGACGATCATGTACTGGTCGAGGTCGTATTCGAGGCCGAAGCGCTGCTCGTCCCAGCGCATGGCTTTTTTCAGCGCCGCCATCGCGTGGCCGCACTGGTCGAGCTTGCCCGGCTCGACGTAGACCGCCAGCCGCACCGTGCGCCCCGAGGCGGTGACGGTTTCGTCTTCCAGCACGTCGAGCTTGGCCGCGACCAGCGCGAACAGGTAGCAGGGCTTGGCGTAGGGGTCGTCCCAGCGTGCCCAGTGCCGAGACGCGTCGTCCGCGCACAGTCCTGCTTCGACCGGATTGCCGTTCGACAGCAGGTGGGGAAAGCGCGCACGGTCGGCTTCCACCGTGCAGCTGAATTTCGCCATCACGTCCGGGCGGTCGGGGAAGAAGGTAATGCGGCGGAAGCCTTCCGCCTCGCACTGGGTGAAATAGCCGTCGCGCGAGCGGTACAGGCCCGACAGTTGGGTGTTCTTGTCCGGGTAAATGCGCACCACGGTTTCCAGCATGCAGGCGTCCGGCAGCGGTGCGGCGATCGTCAGCAGGTCGTCGGCATGGGTGTAACGGTCGGCTTCAAGCGCAGTGCCGTCGAGCGTGAGGCTGATCAGTTCCAGTCCCTCGCCGTTGAGCACCAGCGCGCCGCCTGCCGCAGGATTGCGACGGCAGGCGAGACGCGAGCGCACCTCGGCGTGGTCGCCGTGGATGGCTACATGCAGGTCGACCGATTCGATCCACCAAGCGGGCGGAGCGTAGTCCTTCAGGAACAGTGTGACGGGAAATTCGGTGCGCATGGTGTCTCCTGCTGCGGACTTGGGTGAATATCAGGAACGACTGCCTGACCGAATGCGCCTGTCACACGCCCTGTTTCAAACTCGCTTCGATGAAGATGTCGAGGTCGCCATCCAGCACTTTCTGCGTGGCGGAGGTTTCGACGTTGGTGCGCAGGTCCTTGATGCGCGAGTTGTCGAGCACGTAGCTGCGGATCTGGTGACCCCAGCCCACGTCGGACTTGCCGGCTTCGAGCTTGTCCTGCTCGGCCTGGCGCTTGCGCAGCTCGGCTTCGTACAGCTTGGACTTCAGCATCGACATCGCCTCGGCGCGGTTCTTGTGCTGCGAGCGGTCGTTCTGGCACTGCACCACGATGTTGGTGGGCAGGTGGGTGATGCGCACCGCGGAGTCGGTCTTGTTGATGTGCTGGCCGCCGGCGCCCGATGCGCGGTAGGTGTCGACGCGCAGGTCGGCCGGATTGATCTCGACCTCGATCGAGTCGTCGACTTCCGGATAGACGAAGATGCTGGCGAAGCTGGTGTGGCGACCGCCGGAGGAATCGAACGGCGATTTGCGCACCAGGCGGTGGACCCCGGTTTCGGTGCGCAGGGTGCCGTAGGCGTAGTCGCCCTCGATCTTGATCGAGGCGGACTTGATGCCGGCGACGTCGCCTTCGGACTCTTCCAGCAGTTCGGCCTTGAAGCCCTTGCGTTCGGCGTATTTCAGGTATTGGCGCAGCAGCATCGAGGCCCAGTCGCAGGCTTCGGTGCCGCCGGCGCCGGCCTGGATGTCGATGAAGCAGTTGTTTGGATCGGCCGGGTTGTTGAACATGCGGCGGAATTCCAGCGTGGAGACATCTTTTTCCAGCGCGGCGATGTCGGCCTGCACGGCGGCGAGGGTGTCGTCGTCGTTTTCCTCGCGCGCCATCTCGAACAGTTCAGTTGCATCCTTCAGGCCCGAGGACACGCGGTCGAGCACCATCACGACGTCTTCCAGCGATTTGCGCTCGCGGCCCAGTTCCTGGGCGCGGGCGGCGTCGTTCCAGAAATCCGGGGCTTCGGACAGGCGGACTACTTCTTCGAGGCGATCTTTCTTGTGATCGTAGTCAAAGAAACCCCCGGAGTTGGGTGGCACGCTCGCCCAGGTCGGCGAGGCTGGATTCGATCTGATTGAGGCTTTCGGCTTCCATGATGGTGTTCGGGGCTAGGCGTGAAAGCCGCGCATTATAGCCCACGCGACCACCAGTCCCAGCGCGATCGCGCCCATGCCCGCCATCGCGTGGCGAGCCATCTGCCAGCCGCCGATGGTCAGGGCGAGCATCGACTTGAAGGCCAGGTTGGCGAGTGTGGCGAGCGTGACGACATTGACCACCACCTCGACCGGCAGCTTGTCGAGGTCATACAGGCGCAGGCTGGACAGTGTGATGGCATCCACGTCGGTCAGGCCGGATACCAGCGACACTGCATACAGGCCGCGTGTTCCCATCAAGTCGGATAGCCAGGCCGCCGCCAGCAGGACGATCGCATACATCAAGCCGAACCCCAGTGCCGTGCGCAGTTCGGTGGGGTTGGCCATGGCCAGCGCCGGCATCTCGCCCTGCGGCTTGAGCCGGCGCACGCCGTAGAGTGCGCCCAGGCCGCCGATGGCCAGCCCGCCGGCCAGCACCGGCAGGAGTTGCGGCAACACGCCCGGCGCCACCACCGCGGCCAGCACGCCGAGCCGCACCTCGACTACCAGGTTGGCGAGCACGATGACGATCACGGCGATCGGCGCCATGTCCCGGCTGGCGCGTGCGTGGCGGCTGAACGCCAGCGTCGTGGCGGTGGACGACACCAGCCCGCCCAGCACGCCCAGCATCACCGCACCGCGTTCCTGGCCCGCCAGCCGCAGCGCGGCATAGCCCGCCAGTCCCACGCCGGCGATCAGCACCACCATCCACCAGATCTGGTACGGATTGAGCGCGCCGTAGGGGCCGTAATTCCGGTTCGGCACCAGCGGCAGGATGATCAGCGCCAGCACCGCGAACTGCAGGACCGACAGCAGGTCGTGGCGACTCATCTGCTGGCTCCAGCCGCGCAGTTCGGGCTTGAAATACAGCAGCATGGTCGCAACGATGCCCAGCATGACCGCCAGCTGGATCTCGTCGTGCCACACCAGCACGCCGAGGCCATAGCACAGCATCAGCGCCGCCACCGTGGTGGTACCGGGATCACTATCCGGCTGGGGAGGGGCATGCAAATAGGCCGCAATCATCATCGCCCCGACCAGGAGCAGGCCCACGGCGACCAGCCACAACCCGCCCAGGGCCGTTGCCAGGTGCGCCGCCAGCACGCCGAACAGCGCCGTCAGGGCAAAGGTGCGCAGCCCCGCCTTGGCCGCCGGGTTGCGTTCACGCTCGAGCCCCATCAGGAGTCCGATCGCCAGCGCCACGACATAGCGCGGCAGCGAGGCCAGTTCGGGAGGAAGCCAGTTGATCAGTTCATTCATCTCGATGCGGGGAAGGAAAAACGTGTGGCTATCGTAGCGCCAGATTGACACAAAGCGGTTCGCGGCGCCGCAGTTTGCAAAACCGGTCGATATGGCTATAGCGGATAAACGGCTGTCGCCCGGGGCGGGTTGTCTCCGGATAGCGCGCCGATTGCACGCCTGTTTTTTGCATGCCTGGCAGGCCCGGCGACGGCTGGCTTGCCGAAGACATTACGGGTTAGAATGAATATTAGGACATTCATGTATGAATAACTGTACGGAGGGGAACGCTCATGTTGCTTCGTCTATTCGCATTGATCCTGCTTGGGGGGATCGGTCTGTCCCAGGCGCAGGCGGACCCGAACGGGGCCAGGCTGTTTGCGCGCAACTGCGCGGCCTGTCATGGTGAAAAAGGCACGGGTGGCATCGGCATTCCCCTGGCATTGCCCTCGTTCCAGGCCAGCATCAGCGACGACTACCTGCGCAAGACCATCCACCTTGGCCGCCCGGGCCGGGTCATGCCGACCTTCTCCAACCTGAAGGAGGATGAAATCGACGCCATCGTCCGCTACGTTCGATCCTGGAACAGCGGGCCGACTGTCACCTATTCGAGCGAGCCCGTGAAGGGCGATCCGGCGCATGGCAAGCAGCTGTTCCAGAAATACTGCGTCGCCTGCCACGGCGCCAACGGCGAAGGCGCCAAGGGAACGGGCGTGACGTTCTCGCGCCCGCGTGACCTGCCGATCATGGCGCCCGCGCTGCACAATCCGGGCTTCCTGGCCGCTGCGCCCGACGCCATGATCAAGGCCACCCTGATGAAGGGACGGGCAGGTACGCCGATGGTTTCCTTCCTCAAGCAGGGGCTCAAGGAAAAGGACATCGACGACATCGTCAGCTACGTGCGCAGTTTCGAGAAGCAGCCGCTCGCGGGTTCAGCGCAGGTGTTGCAGGCGGAAAATCCGGTGATCGTCCGCGACTCGCCGTATGACCTCAAAACCACGGTGGAAAACGTCAAGACGGCGGTGACCACCCACAATTTCTTCTATGGACGGGTACAGACGCTGGAATATGGCCTGACCAAGCCGGAAACCGAAAACCCGAAACAGGTCATCGTCTATTTCTGCAACATCAGCCTGCTCAACCAGGCCCTGGCCATCGACCCGCGCGTGGGCATGTTCCTGCCTTGCCGCATCACCATCCTGGAGAAGCCGGACGGCAAGGTGCAGGTGATGTCGGTCAATCCCAAGGTGCTGAGCCGGCTGTTCAACAATTCCGAGCTGAACCAGCTGTGCGAGCAGATGAAGCAGAACTACACCGCGATCATGGAGGAGTCGACGCTATGAACAAGCTGATGCAGAAAATGGGCGCAGCCCTCCTGGCGCTGCTTTTCACGGGGGCGCCCGCATTCGCGGACGACCTGCTCATGGCGCGCGTGAATGCACCTTTTCCCGAGGCGATGACCTTGCTGCAAAGCGCCATCTCCTCCCGCGGCTACACGATCACACGCCTGCAGCAGGTGAACGAGAACCTGGCCCGGCGCGAATTCAAGAGCGACATGTACCGCGTGGTGTATTTCGGCAAGCTGGACGAAGTGCGGCAGGTGACCGCCGCCCATCCCGAACTGATCCCGTTCCTGCCGCTGAACATCACGATCTTTGCCGAAGGCGAACAGGCCATCCTGGTGGCGAGCCATCCGCAGACGCTGCAGCAGTTCTTCGCCGATCCCGCGCTGAAACCCGTACTGGAGCGCTGGGAGAAGGATATGGATGACATCATGGATGAACTGCGCGAAGGGGCCGACCCGCAATCGTGAGCCGTCCCTGCGGCACGGCCTGACGCACCGGTTCAGGCCGCCTGCTGCTTGTATTCGACCCACTTGGCCACCTGCTCCTCCCAGTCGTCGGAACGGAAGTAGGGGTTGGAACGCGGTGCGCTGATCATGTTGGGATCGACCGGGATATCCATGCCTTCGAGGAAGTTGGCCAGTCCGATACGTTCGATCATCTCGCCGGTGCGCTCGTGATCGAGCGCGTTCTCCGCGAAGAAGTCGAGGATGTTGCGCGCCAATTCGTTCAGCTTCTCGAAGTCCTCGTCGGTCTCCAGCTTCATGAACGGAATGATCACGCTGCCCATGGTGGCGCCGATTTTCAGCACGCCCTTGCCGCCCACCAGGATGGACACCCCCTTGTCGTTGCCGGGCAGCAGGCCGCCGGGGATGACGTTCAGGCAGTGCATGCAGCGCACGCAGTTCTTGTTGTCGATGCACAGAGTCTTGCCGTCGCCCAGGTTGGCGGCGGACACATGCTCGCTGGCCTTGAACTTGTCGGTGGACACCAGGGTGATGGCCTTGGTCGGGCACTTGCTGATCACGTCGTTGACGAGATCATTCATTCCGTGAGCCTTGTAGTAGTCCTGAACCTGAGCTTCGTTCACGCGGATGTTGTCGCGCCAGGTGCCGATGGTGGCCATGTCGGAACGCTGGATGGCGTTGACGCAGTCGTTCGGGCAGCCCGAGAACTTGAACTTGAACTTGTAGGGCAGGGACGGGCGGTGCATGTCGTCGATGTTGTTGTTGATGACGGTGCGCAGCGCCCGCGCCTCGTCAAAGCAGGACATTTCGCAGCGCGCCGAGCTGACGCAGGACATCGAGGTGCGCAGCGCGGGGCCGGCGCCGCCGAGGTCGAAGCCGATCTCGTTGAGGCCGTTGAACACCGCCTGCACGTTCTCGCTGCTGACGCCCTGGAACATGATGTCGCCGGACTGGCCGTGGAAGGCGATCAGGCCCGAGCCGCCGTTGCCGACCCAGACATCGCACAGCTTGCGCAGCAGGTCGGAGGTGTAGTGCATGCCGGCGGGCGGCTGCACGCGCAGGGTATGGAATTCGGCCGCCTCGGGGAACAGCGGCTTGCCGGTTTCGTCCTTCAGTTCGGTAAAGCGCGGGATGATGCCGCCGCCGTAGCCGAACACGCCGACCGTGCCGCCTTTCCAGTATCCCTTGCGGGTTTCATAGGAGGTTTCCAGCTGGCCGATCAGATCGGCCATCATGCCGTTATCCCGGGCCAGACGCTTGAGTCCGGTCACGAAACTCGGCCACGGGCCGCTCTCAAGCTGGTCGAGCATGGGGGTGTCATGGAGGGGGTGGGTGGTAGACATGGTGGTCTCCAGTGAAAAAGAAGACCTTCTCCAGTCTAGACAATACCTGACTGATTTTCTCGGGATTACCCCAAATGGGTAGGTCGTCCAGCCAGAACCGGGGATTGCTGATTTGCCAGGACGAGTGCCGGAAAGAGAAATGGCCATAATCCTTGTATTTATCAAGAATTATGGCCATCTTTGGACCACCAGGGATCGAATTCTGGTGGAGCCGGCGGGAATCGAACCCGCGTCCGCAAGCCCTCTACAGGCAGTTCTACATACTTAGTCCGGTGTTTTTAAGCTTTAAGCTTGATCACGCCCGCCGAACAGGCTGGATTTCGCCGAGCCGCCTTGGATTTAGCACCTGCCCAAGCGACCCGGACAAGCACGATTTCATGTGAATTAACTCACAGCCGGGTTGCCCCGACCTAGCCCATGAACAGGCTAGTGTGAGTCCTGGACCTTAAGCGGCCAGGGCGTAGTTTTCGTCGTTTGCGACTAAAGTTTTTCAGTTGGATTTACGAGGTGCTCTGACCCTCGGTATGCCCTACGCTGCTTTGCGACCCACGTCGAAGCCAGGTCGGCCCCATGGGTGTTGCTGCAACAAGTGTACAGCATAGAGGGGGGGCTGGCGGGAAAGTTCCGGCGCGGGATAAATCGTGACTGTCTCATCCCGAACAGGGACTTACATGAAAGGGAAGGGGGCGTGGGCGACCGCCACCGCCACCATGTAGCCGAATGCGAGCAGGGCGGCGATCCAGGCGGCGATGCGCGTGCGCTTGGTGCGGCCGCGCTTGAGTGCGATCGTGCCGAGCACGATGTACAGGATCAGCGCGAAGAACTTGGCGGTGAGCCAGCCGTTTACCAGCGGATATTGCCCCAGCAGAACGGCGAGGCCGAGGCCGCTGGCCAGCAGCAGGGTGTCGTTGACGTGCGGGACGATGCGCACCCAGCGCGCCTGCAGCCGGGGGGAGTCGGCCATCATCCAGGCGCCGCGCAGGAGGAACAGCGTCAGGGTGATGGCGATGGTGGTGAGGTGGACATGTTTGAGGAGGCTGTAGTCCATGGATCAGGGCGCCAGGTAATCGAGGGTTTCGAGCGGATGATGGATCTGGGCGTGGGCGCCCCAGGTGTGCGGCTGGTCGGCGGCGTCGAGGTAGCCCCAGGCGGCGACCAGCGCCGGCATGGCGGCGGCACGGGCGGCCTGGATGTCGCGTTCGGCGTCGCCCAGGTACAGGCATTGCCCCGGCAGGGCGCCACACAGCTCGGCAGCGGCGAGCATGGGCGCCGGGTGCGGCTTGGGTTGCGGGCAGGTGTCGCCGGAGACGATGCAGGCGGCGCGCTCGGCCAGGTCGAGAATGGACATCAGGGGTTCGGTGAAGGCCGCCGGCTTGTTGGTGACCACACCCCAGGCCAGCCCTTGTCGTTCCAGCGCGTCCAGCAGTTCGGGAATGCCCGGGAACGGCCGTGAATGACGGCAGATGTTGTCGGCATACAGCTGCAGGAATTCCTCGCGCATGTGGCCAAAGCGCGGGTCGTCGGGACGCAGATCGAAGCCGATGCCGAGCAGGCCGCGCGCACCGTGCGAGGCCTGCGGACGGATGACCTGGTCTGCCAGTGCAGGCAGGCCGTGACGCGCGCGCTGCAGGTTGAGCGCGTAGCCGAGGTCGGGCGCGGTGTCGACCAGGGTGCCGTCGAGATCGAACAGGACGGCGCGGATGTTCCCGAGCTTCACAGCCTTAGTCTCCCCGCCGTGCCGCCAGCAGATAGTTGACGTCGGTATCGGCTTCCAGCCTGTAGACCCTGGTCAGCGGGTTGTAGGTCATGCCGATCAGTTCCTGGGTGTCGAGTCCGGCCTCGCGCGTCATGCGGGCGAGTTCGGCGGGCTGGATGAACTTGGCGTAGTCATGGGTGCCGCGCGGCAGCAGCTTGAGGACGTATTCGGCGCCGACGATGGCGAAGAGGTAGCTCTTGGCGTTGCGGTTGAGCGTGGAGAAGAACACCCAGCCGCCCGGCTTCACCAGCCTGGCGCAGGCAGCGACGACCGAGGCCGGGTCGGGCACGTGCTCGAGCATTTCCATGCAGGTGACGACGTCGAACTCGCCCGCGTGCCGGGCGGCGAAATCCTCGGCGGACACCAGCTGGTAGTCGACCGTCTTGCCGGATTCGAAGAGATGCAGCCTGGCGACCTTGAGTGCCTTGTCCGACAGGTCGATGCCGCTGACGGTGGCGCCGGCGCCGGCCATCGCCTCGGCCAGGATGCCGCCGCCGCAGCCGACGTCGAGCACCTTCTTGCCGGCCAGCGGCGCCAGTTTGTCGATCCATTTCAGGCGCAGCGGGTTGATTTCGTGCAGCGGCTTGAATTCGGAGTTCGGGTCCCACCAGCGGTGGGCAAGTTCGGAGAATTTGGCGATCTCGGCAGCGTCGACGTTGCTCATGGTAGGGCTCGATAATGAATAATTTGGACAAACGTTGCTGCGTATTCGGGATGGATGCAAGGCGTGAGACGCAGCGAATGGTTATTCCATCCGCAAGTCTCGCAACGCCGCAGACGCCCGAATACGCAGCAACCCTCCGGGCTGGGGCGATTTTGGAGCATGCCGGTGTTGCAAGTCACTTGTTGTGGTAACACAACTGCGCGCCTTACGCCTAGGCCTGCTCGAAAATCGTCCCCAGCGTTTGGCCAAATTATCCATTACCGAGCCCTGTCCTCAGGAAGTCAGTTTGTTGCGCCAGTAAGTGGCGCGGGCGGTCAGGTCGTCAGGTTCCAGATCGACCAGGCGGCGTTCATTCAGTTTCAGTTTGCCGTCGACCCATACATGGGTGACGTCCTCGCGTCCCGCAACGTAAACCAGGTGCGACACGGGGTCAAACACCGGCTGGCTGGACAGGGCGTGCAGGTCGACTGCAACCAGGTCGGCCCGCTTGCCGGCGACGATGCTGCCGGTCTGGCTGTCGAGGTTGAGCGCGCGGGCGGCGTCGAGGGTGGCCGCTTTCAGGGCGGCGGCGGCGGGCAGGGCGGCGGCATCGCCGCTGGCGCCCTTGGCCAGCAGGGCGGCCAGGCGCATTTCGGCGAACAGGTCGAGGCGATTGTTGCTGGCGGCGCCGTCGGTGCCGAGGCCGAGATTGATGCCGGCACGCAACAAATCGGCCACCGGTGCGATGCCGGAGGCGAGTTTCAGGTTCGATGACGGGCAGTGCGCCACATGGCAGCCGTGCTGTGCCAGCAGGCCGATTTCAGCCTCGTCCACGTGCACGGCGTGGACGCCGATGAAGTTCGGTCCCAGGAGCCCGAGACGCGCCAGCCGTTCCAGCGGCCGTATCCCGAATTGCTTCAGGCTGTCGCGGATTTCGTCGGCGGTTTCGTGGATATGGGTGTGAATGGGCAATCCAAGCTGCTCGGCCAGCGTGTTGATGCGGCCGAAGGTGGCATCCGTGATGGTGTAGGGCGCGTGCGGGGCGAAGGCGAAGGAAAGCAGCGGCTCGTCCTTCAGTTCATCGCGCAGGGCGAGCCCCTTGGCCAGGTAGTCGTCGGCATCCGAGGCGTAGGCGCTGGGAAATTCCAGCACGATCATGCCGAGCGTTGCGCGCATGCCGGCCTGCAGGAAGGCCTCGCCCGCAGCCTGCGGGAAGAAATACATGTCGTTGCAGGCAGTGATGCCGCCGGCCAGCATTTCTGCGGCGGCGAGCAGTGTGCCGTCGCGTACGAAAGCCTCGGATGCGTGCCTTTTCTCGGCCGGCCAGATGCGGTCGTTGAGCCAGGCCATCAGCGGCAGGTCGTCGGCGAAGCCTCGAAACAAGGACATCGCGGCATGGCCGTGCAGGTTGACCAGCCCCGGGATCAGTGCCCGGCCCGGCAGGGCGAGCGTCTGTGTGGCATCGTAGCGGGTCTGCGCGGCGTCGGCGGGCAGCACGTCGAGGATGCGGCCGTCCCGCACGATGACGGCGTGGTCGGTCAGTGCGCCCTCGGATTCGACGGGTACCACCCATTGCGGAAGGAGAATAAGGTCGGCAGGGGCTTTCATGGTGGCCTGCATTCTCACTGTTTGGCCGTGGTTTGGCAAAGGCGGCCGAGCCTTCCGGCCATGCTAAAATCGCGGGCTTTAAAGCCTGAATAAATAAAAAACCGGTTATGGAACAGTTTGCCAAGGAAACCCTCCCGGTCAGCCTCGAAGAGGAGATGAGGCGGTCGTATCTCGATTACGCCATGAGCGTGATCGTCGGACGTGCGCTGCCGGACGTGCGCGACGGCCTGAAGCCCGTGCATCGCCGCGTGCTGTTCGCGATGAACGAGCTGGGCAACGACTGGAACAAGGCATACAAGAAGTCGGCGCGCGTGGTCGGCGACGTCATCGGTAAGTACCACCCGCACGGCGATACGGCGGTGTACGACACCATGGTACGGATGGCGCAGGACTTCTCGCTGCGCTATCCGCTGATCGACGGCCAGGGCAACTTCGGCTCGGTCGACGGCGACAACGCGGCGGCGATGCGATACACCGAAGTGCGCATGGCGAAAATCGCGCACGAACTGCTGGCCGATCTCGACAAGGAAACGGTCGACTTCGGCCCCAACTACGACGGCTCCGAGCAGGAGCCGCTGGTGCTGCCGACCAAGATCCCCAACCTGCTGATCAACGGCTCGTCCGGCATCGCGGTGGGCATGGCGACCAACATCCCGCCGCACAACCTTACCGACATCTGCGCCGCGCTGTTCGCGTTGCTGGACGATCCGGAAATCGACATCGAGTCGCTGATCGGCATCGTCAAGGCGCCGGATTTTCCGACCGCGGGCATCATCTACGGCCTCTCGGGCGTGCGCGACGGCTACCGTACCGGCCGCGGCCGCGTGGTGATGCGCGCCACCTGCCACGTCGAGGACCTCGACAGGAGCGGCGGCAAGCAGGCGATCATCATCGACGAGCTGCCGTACCAGGTGAACAAGGCCAACCTGCTGATCAAGATCGGCGAGCTGGTGCGCGAGAAGCAGATCGACGGCATCGCCGACCTGCGCGACGAGTCCGACAAGTCGGGCATGCGCGTCTACATCGAGCTGAAGCGCGGCGAGAACGCCGACGTGATCCTGAACAACCTGTACAAGCAGACGCAGATGCAGGACACCTTCGGCATGAACATGGTGGCGCTGATCGATGGGCAGCCGCGCCTGCTCAACCTGAAGGAAATGCTCGACGCCTTCCTGCGCCATCGCCGCGAAGTCGTCACCCGCCGTACCGTGTTCGACCTCAGGAAGGCGCGCGAGCGCGGCCATATCCTCGAAGGCCTGGCGGTGGCGCTGGCCAACGTCGACGAGATCGTCGAACTGATCAAGTCGTCGGAAACACCGGCGATCGCCAAGGAGCGCCTGCTCGGACGCGCCTGGAAATCGGCGATGGTCGAGGAGATGCTGGCGCGCATCGATCCCGAGTATTCGCGCCCGGTGAACATTGGTCCCGAGTTCGGCCTGCACGCCGACGGCTACCGTCTGTCCGAGATCCAGGCGCAGCGCATCCTCGAAATGCAGCTGCAGCGCCTGACCAACCTCGAGTCGGACAAGATCATCGGCGAGTACAAGGAGATCATGGCGAAGATCGCCGACCTGCTCGACATCCTCGCCAACCCGGCACGCATCACCCAGATCATCCGCGAGGAACTGACCCAGGTGCAGGAGCAGTTCGGCGACGCGCGCCGCTCGGCCATCGTCGAGAACGCGCAGGACATGTCGATGGAAGACCTGATCAAGCCGGAAGAAATGGTCGTGACGCTGTCGCACGGCGGCTACATGAAGTCGCAGCCGATCGACGATTACCGCGCGCAGAAGCGCGGCGGGCGCGGCAAGCAGGCGGCGGGCACCAAGGACGAAGACTTCATCGAGAAGATGTTCATCGCCAACACCCACGACTACATCCTCTGCTTCTCCAACCGCGGACGTCTCTACTGGCTCAAGGTCTACAACGTTCCGGCGGGCGGACGCACCGCGCGCGGCAAGCCTATCGTCAACCTGCTGCCGCTGGAAGACGGCGAGAAGATCAACGCGCTGTTGCCGGTCAAGACCTTCGACGACGACCATTACGTGTTCATGGCAACCAGCAACGGCATCGTCAAGAAGACGCCGCTGTCCGACTTCTCGCGCCCGCGCACCGCAGGCATCATCGCGGTGGGGCTGGACGACGGCGATTTCCTTATCGGCGCGTCGATCACCGACGGCCGCCATGACGTGATGCTGTTCTCCGACGGCGGCAAGGCGGTGCGCTTCGACGAGAACGACGTGCGCCCGATGGGCCGCACCGCACGCGGCGTGATCGGCATGAAACTCGCCAAGGGCGCCAAGCTGATTTCGCTGCTGGTGGCCGAGGACGAGAACGATTTCGTGCTGACCGCGACCGAAAACGGCTACGGCAAGCGTACGCCTATCGCCGAGTACACGCGCCACGCACGCGCCACGCAGGGCATGATCGCGATCCAGACCAGCGAGCGGAATGGCCGCGTGGTCGCTGCCACGCTGGTGAAGCCGGACGACGAGATCATGCTGATCACCACCGGCGGCGTGCTGATCCGCACACGGGTCAAGGAAATCCGCGCCATGAGCCGTTCGACCCAGGGCGTCACGCTGATCAACCTGGACAAGGGCGAGACCCTGATCAGCCTGGAAAAAGTGGCTGAAACCGACAACGAAGAGGAAATAGGGGACTAAAGCATGACCATTTACAATTTCAGCGCCGGCCCGGCCGTGCTTCCCAAGGATGTGCTGCAACAGGTGCAGACCGAGCTGGTCGACTGGCACGGCAGCGGCATGTCGGTGATGGAAATGAGCCATCGCGGCAAGGAGTTCATGGGCATCGCGGCTGAAGCCGAAGCCGACCTGCGCGAACTGATGGGCATTCCGGCCAACTACAAGGTGCTGTTCCTGCAGGGCGGCGCGTCCTCGCAGTTCGCGATGGTGCCGATGAACCTGCTGCGCGGCAAGGCGAGCGCCGATTACCTGAATACCGGCGAGTGGTCGAAGAAGGCGATCAAGGAGGCGAAACGCTACGGCGCGGTGAATGTGGTGGCAACCAGCGAAGACAAGAACTTCAGCTACGCGCCGGCACAGGACCAATGGAAACTCGACCCTAATGCCGCCTACGTCCATTACACGCCTAATGAAACTATCGGCGGCGTGGAGATCTTCTGGACGCCGGATACCGGCTGTGTGCCGCTGGTGGCCGACATGTCGTCGACCATCCTGTCGCGCCCGATCGACGTGTCGAAGTTCGGCGTGATCTACGCAGGCGCGCAGAAGAACATCGGCCCGGCGGGACTCACCATCGTCATCGTGCGCGACGACCTGATCGGGGAAACGCTGAAGGGCACCCCGACCATGTTCGACTACAAGATCCACGCCGACAACGACTCGATGTACAACACGCCGGCCACCTTCGCCATGTACACCGCCGGCCTGGTGTTCAAGTGGCTGAAGGCGCGCGGCGGCCTCGTCGCGATGGAAAAGACCAACCGCGAGAAGGCCGGCCTGCTGTACGACTACCTCGACGCGACCGACTTCTACAATTCGCCGGTGGCGAAAGACAACCGCTCGCTGATGAACGTGCCGTTCACGCTCAAGGACGCCGCGCTCGACGAGGCCTTCCTCAAGGCTGCCAAGGAACGCGGCCTGATCCAGCTGAAAGGCCACCGTTCGGTCGGCGGCATGCGCGCCTCGATCTACAACGCCATGCCGGTCGAGGGCGTGCGTGCGCTGGTCGACTGCATGCGCGACTTCGAGAAAAGCCATGGCTGAGCCGCGCAAGATCCTCACCCTCAACGCCATTTCCGCGCGCGGGCTGGCGCGCCTGCCCGAGCACTACACCGTCGGCGGCGACGTGGCCGACCCGGACGGTATCCTGGTCCGCTCGGCCAACATGCACGAGATGGACATTCCCGCATCGGTGCGCGCGATTGCACGCGCCGGCGCCGGCACCAACAACATCCCGGTGAAGAAACTGTCGGAACGCGGCGTGCCGGTGTTCAATGCGCCGGGGGCCAATGCCAATGCGGTCAAGGAACTGGTGATCGCCGGCATGCTGATGGGCGCGCGCAACCTGGTGCCCGCATTGAAATTTGTCGAAGGCCTGTCCGGTACCGACGAAGAGATGCACAAGGCGACCGAGGCGGGCAAGAAGCAGTTCGCCGGCATGGAACTGCCGGGCCGCACGCTCGGCGTGGTCGGACTGGGCGCCATCGGCTCGTACATTGCCGAAGCCGCGATCAGGCTCGGCATGAACGTGGTCGGCTTTGACCCCGCGATCACGGTCGATGCCGCGTGGCGACTGCCTTCGCAGGTGAAGCGCGCGGAAAGCGTCGAGGACGTGCTGCGCATGGCGGACTTCGTCACGCTGCACGTGCCGCTGCTGGATGCCACCCGCAATCTCGTCAACGCGCAGCGGCTGGGCATGATGCGCCCCGGCGCGGTACTGCTGAATTTCGCGCGCGAAGGCGTGGTCGACAATGCCGCCGTGATCGAGGCGCTCGATGCCGGCAAGCTGCACGCCTACATCTGCGACTTCCCGGCCAATGCGCTGAAGGGCCACGCCAGGGTGGTGGCACTGCCGCATCTGGGCGCGAGCACGGAGGAGGCCGAAGAGAACTGCGCGGTGATGGTGGCCGAGCAGCTCGCCGACTACCTGGAAAACGGCAACATCCTCAATTCGGTCAACTTTCCCAACGTCAGCATGCCGCGCGAGTCCGCGTACCGCGTCGCGATCGCCAACGCCAACGTGCCCAACATGGTGGGGCAGATCTCGTCGGTGCTGGCCGGCGCCGGGCTCAACATCCACAACATGGTCAACAAGTCTAAGGGCGACATGGCTTACACGCTGGTTGACGTCGACAGCGCCGTGACCGCTGCGGTGATGCAGCACCTTGCAGCGATTGCAGGGGTTCTGGCGGTGCACTACCTGCCTGCATGATGGACGACGCTCTGAAGGCGCTGCGTGCGCGCATCGACGGCATCGATGATGCCATCCTGCAGCTGGTGTCGGAGCGTGCGGGCATCGCCCAGCAGGTCGGGCGCACCAAGAACGGTGAGAAGATCTACCGCCCAGAGCGCGAGGCGCAGATCGTGCGGCGCCTGCGCGAAACCAACCCGGGGCCGCTGTCCGGGGACGTGGTCGAGCGCCTGATCCGCGAAATCATCTCGGCCTGCCGCGCGCTGGAGCAGACCACCCGCATCGCCTATCTCGGGCCGGCCGGCACCTTCAGCCAGCAGGCGGTGCACAAGCATTTTGGCCACGAGGCCGAGGCGCTCGCCGAGGCCGACATCGACGCATGTTTTCAGGCAGTGGAAACCGGGCGCGCCGATTTCGCCGTGGTGCCGGTTGAAAATTCCACGGAGGGGGCGATTGCACGCACGCTCGACCTCATCGTTGCCAGTTCGCTCAAAGTCTGCGGCGAGGTCATGCTGCCGATCCACCAGACGCTGATGCGCAAGCACGGCGGCCTGGGCGACATCCGGCGGGTATATGGCCATGCGCAATCGCTCGCCCAGTGCCAGCAGTGGCTCGGCCGCCACCTGCCGGATGCCGAACGCATCAGCGTGGTCAGCAACAGCGAGGGGGCACGCCGCGCCGCTGCCGAACCCGACGCCGCCACGCTCGGCAGCGAAGCCGCTGCCGAGCTGTATGGGTTGACGGTGGTGGAGGCGCGCATCGAGGACGAGGCCAGCAACACCACGCGCTTTCTGGTGCTGGGTCAAAACGATTCCCCGCCGTCGGGTCGCGACAAGACCTCGCTGGTGATGAGCACGAAGAACGAGCCGGGTGCGGTGGTCAGGCTCCTGCAGCCGCTCGCCGACGCCGGCATCTCCATGAGCAAGCTCGAATCGCGCCCGGCCCGTTCGGGCAACTGGGAATACCTCTTCTTCGTCGTCTGCCAGGGCCACCGCCAGGATGCGAACCTGGCCGGCGCGCTTGCAGAAATCGGGACGCGCGCCGCCTTTTTGAAGGTTCTGGGTTCCTACCCTGCCGCATCGTGATGAATTGCTGTGAGTCTGCGCCGCCGTATGTGCGCGCGATCGCCCCGTACCAGCCCGGAAAACCCATCTCCGAACTCGCCCGCGAACTGGGGCTCGCCGAAGCCGACATCGTCAAGCTGGCGTCGAACGAGAACCCGCTCGGTCCGAGCCCCCGGGCCCTGGGCGCGGCGCAGGATGCGCTCCACGACATGGCCCTGTACCCTGACGGCGCAGGCTTTGCGCTGAAGGCGAAGCTGTCGGCGAAACTGGACGTCGCGGCGAACCGGATCGTTCTGGGCAACGGGTCGAACGACATACTGGACATGGCCGCACGCGCCTTCCTGGCGCCGGGCACCTCCGCAGTCTATGCGCAGCACGCCTTCGCGGTGTACCCGATCGCCACGCTGACCGTGGGCGCGCAGGGCATCGCGGTGCCGGCGAAGAACTACGGCCACGACCTCGCTGCGATGCGTGCCGCGATCCGCGACGACACCCGCGTGCTGTGGATCGCCAATCCCAACAACCCGACCGGCACCTTCCTGCCGTGGTCGGAGATCGAGGCCTTCCTCGCAACCGTGCCGCCGCAGGTGCTGGTGGTGCTCGACGAGGCCTACGGCGAGTACCTGCCGACCGACGACCGTTGCGACACCCTCGCATGGATCGAGCGCTTCCCGAATCTGCTGATCAGCCGCACCTTCTCCAAGGCCTATGGCCTCGCCGGCCTGCGCGTCGGCTACGGCGTCGGGCACCCCGACGTCATCGATCTGCTGAACCGGGTGCGCCATCCCTTCAACGTCAACGCGCCTGCGCTGGCCGCTGCCGAAGCTGCGCTCGACGACATCGAGTTCCTGCTGCGCAGCTATGCGCTGAACAGCGCAGGCATGGCGCAGCTGACGGCGGGGCTGGCAGAAATGAAGGTCGACATCGTGCCGTCGAAGGGCAATTTCCTGCTGGCGAAAGTCGGCGACGCCGCGCGCATCAACACCGAATTGCTGAAGCGCGGCGTCATCGTGCGGCCGGTCGCCAATTACGGTCTGCCCGAGTTCCTGCGCGTGTCGGTCGGGCTGGCCGGGCAGAACGCCCGTTTCCTCGATGCCCTGAGAGCCTGCCTGTGATCGTCGAAAAACTCGCCATCGTCGGCACCGGCCTCATCGGCGGCTCGTTCGCGCTGGCGCTGAAACAGGCCGGCGCGGTGCGCGAGGTGCTGGGCGTCGGGCGGAATCCCGCGCGGCTCACCGTCGCGCGCGAACTCTGCCTGATCGACCGTGCCGCCGACTGGGCGGAGGCCGGGCAGGCCGACTGCATCCTGCTGGCGCTGCCGGTGGGCGAAACCGAAGCCATGCTGAAAAACCTGGCGCCGCATCTGAAAGCCGGCGCCATCGTGACCGACGCCGGCAGCACCAAGGCCAACGTGGTCGAGGCGGCGCGCGCCACGCTGGGCGGCCGCTTCGGCGACTTCGTTCCCGGCCATCCCATCGCCGGCTCCGAGCAAAGCGGCCCCGGTGCTGCGCGCGCCGACCTCTATCAGGGCAAGCGCGTGGTGCTGACGCCGCAGGCCGACACCCGCGCCGAAGCGGTCGCCACCGTGCGCGCGCTGTGGGAAGCGGCGGGCGCGCAGGTCGAAACGCTGGACGCCGCGCTGCACGACCGCGTCTTCGCGGCAGTGAGCCATCTGCCGCATCTCGCAGCATTTGCCCTGGTGGACGACCTCGCGCAGCGCGCCGACGGCGATACGTTCTTCCGCTTTGCCGCCAGCGGCTTCCGCGATTTCACCCGCATTGCCGGCAGCAGCCCGGAGATGTGGCGCGACATTGCGCTGGCGAACCGCGAGGCGGTGCTGGCCGAACTGGATGCCTACCTGGCTTCGCTGCAGGCGCTGCGGAGCGCCGTGTCGGCCGACGATGCCGACGCCTTGCTGGCTATTTTTTCGCGCGCCCGTGCGGCACGCGAACACTGGATCGAGAGCCTATCCCAGTGAGAATCATGTCCCGCGTTGAGGCCAGGATCGGATGGATGCAAGGCGCAGTGCGCCGGCAATGGCCATCCATTGCCAAGCACTGCAACATCGCAGACGCCGATCCCGGCCTCAACCCGGAGGGCCGCTTGGCTGTGGGCGCATTGCGGCGTTGCAGGTTGCTCGTGGAGAATGACTCCACTTCGCCCCCTACGCCTTGCACTGCATCCCACAGCCAAGCGGCGCGGGGCATGATTCTCGCTGGGATAGGCTCGGTTACTCAGGACGTTTGATGGAATTTCTCGATTTACCTGCTAACAGCGCCGCGCGCGGCACCGTGCGCCTGCCGGGTTCCAAAAGCATTTCCAATCGCGTGCTGCTGCTGGCGGCGCTGGCGAAAGGCACGACCATCGTGCGGGCGCTGCTCGATTCCGACGACACCCGGGTCATGCTCGACGCCTTGCGCGCGTTGGGCGTGGGCGTCGCGCGCGTGAGCGATTCCGACGACTATGAGATCACCGGCGTGGGCGGCGCGTTTCCGGTCAAGCAGGCCGAGTTGTTCCTGGGCAACGCCGGCACGGCCTTCCGCTCGCTGACCGCCGCGTGCGCGCTGTCGGGCGGCGAGTACGTGCTGAAGGGCGTGGCACGGATGCATGAGCGGCCGATCGGCGATCTGGTCGATGCGCTGCGGCGGCTGGGTGCGCGCATCGACTATCTCGGCCAGGAGGGCTTCCCGCCGCTGAAGATCCATCCGGCGGAGATCGCCGGCGATACCACCGAAGTTCGCGGCGATGTATCGAGCCAGTTTCTCACCGGCCTCCTGATGGCCTTGCCGCTGCGCCAGCGCAATACCACGATCGAAGTGGCGGGCGAACTGATTTCCAAACCCTACATCGGGATCACGCTGGCGATGTTGCGCCGCTTCGGCGTGGATATCGCACGCGACGGCTGGGAACGCTTCGGCGTCCCGGCGACGGCGCGCTACCGGAGCCCCGGCGAAATCTGGGTCGAAGGCGATGCCTCGTCGGCGTCGTACTTCCTTGCCGCCGGCGCCATCGGCGGCGGTCCGGTGCGGGTGCAGGGCGTGGGCCGCGACAGCGTGCAGGGCGACGTGCGCTTTGCCGACGCGCTGGCGAAAATGGGCGCGCAGATCGACATGGGCCCGAACTGGATCGAGGCGCGTGCGCCAGCAGACGGCCGGCTGAAAGCCATCGACCTCGACTGCAACAACATCCCGGACGCTGCGATGACGCTGGCGGTGGCGGCCCTGTTCGCCGACGGCACCACCACGCTCCGGAACATCGCCAGCTGGCGGGTCAAGGAAACCGACCGCATCGCGGCGATGGCTGCCGAACTGCGCAAGGTTGGCGCGACGGTGGAGGAGGGCGCGGACTTTATCCGCATCACGCCACCGCAGGAACTCATCCCCAACGCCGTCATCGACACCTACGACGACCACCGCATGGCGATGTGCCTCTCGCTGGTGACGCTCGGCAACGTGCCGGTGCGCATCAACGACCCAGCGTGCGTGAACAAGACCTTCCCGACGTATTTCAAGACATTTGCGGGAATCGCCCAATGAGCGCCGCGCCCAGCCCAATTCCGGTCATCACCATCGACGGCCCTTCGGCCTCGGGCAAGGGCACCGTGGCGGAGCGGGTCGCGGCCGCGCTGGGATTTCACTTTCTCGACAGCGGCGCGTTGTACCGGTTGACCGCGCTGTCGGCAATGAAGCATGGCGTGGCGCTGGACGACGAAGCAGGGGTGGCCGCGCTGGCGGCCCGTTTGCCGGCAACGTTCCGCGACGGCTCGGTCTGGCTGGAAAACGAGAACGTGACCGACGCGATCCGCGCCGAAACCGTGGGCGAGGGGGCGTCGAAAGTGGCGGCGCTGCCGGCGGTGCGCGCGGCCCTGCTGGACCGCCAGCGCGCCTATTGCCAGTCCCCCGGCCTGGTGGCCGACGGCCGCGACATGGGGACGGTGGTGTTCGCGGGGGCGGCGGCCAAGGTCTTCCTCACCGCCAGTGCCGAGGCGCGCGCCGAGCGGCGCTATAAGCAGTTGATCGAAAAGGGGAACTCTGCTAGTCTAACGGCCCTTGTTGCGGATATGCAGGCCCGCGATGCGCGCGATTCCGCCCGTACAGTTGCGCCGCTGAAACCCGCGCCGGATGCGTTATTGCTCGACACGACCCATATGGATATCGAATCGGCGGTGCAGGCGGTGCTGGCGCACTACCGCAGCAAGCAATGAAGTGATTACTCGTGTCAGACCTGCGCCCGCAGGCTGGCGATGTGCAACTAACCCCGTCCTCACCGACGGACAAGAAGGTTTTTAATGTCTACTGCTACCGCTGCTTCCGCCCCCGAATCCATGGAAAGCTTTGCCGCCCTGTTCGAGGAATCCCTCGAGCACCAGGAAATGCGCCAGGGTGAAGTCATCACCGCCGAAATCGTCGGCATCGACCACAACTTCGTGACGGTGAATGCAGGCCTCAAGTCCGAGAGCCTGATCCCCCTCGAAGAATTCAAGAACGACCAGGGCGAGATCGAAGCCAAGGTCGGCGATTTCGTTGCGGTCGCCATCGAGTCGATCGAAGACGGCTTCGGCGCCACCAAGCTGTCGCGCGAGCGCGCCAAGAAGCTGGCCGCGTGGCTGGATCTGGAAGCCGCGATGAACGAAGGCCGCATCGTCACCGGCATGGTGCAGGGCAAGGTCAAGGGCGGCCTGACGGTGCTGGTGGGCGGCCTGCGCGCCTTCCTGCCGGGCTCGCTGGTGGACATGCGCCCGGTCAAGGACACCACGCCGTTCGAATACAAGGAAATGGAATTCAAGGTCATCAAGCTCGACCGCAAGCGCAACAACGTCGTGGTGTCGCGTCGCGCCGTGCTGGAAGAGACCATGGGTGCCGACCGCGAAGCGATGATGGAGAACCTCAAGGAAGGCTCCATCGTCAAGGGCGTGGTCAAGAACATCACCGACTACGGCGCGTTCGTGGACCTGGGCGGCATCGACGGCCTGCTGCATATCACCGACATGGCCTGGCGCCGCGTCAAGCACCCCTCCGAAGTGGTGCACGTCGGGCAGGAACTCGAAGCCAAGATCCTGCGCTACGACACCGAGAAGAACCGCGTGTCGCTCGGCATCAAGCAGCTGGGCGACGATCCGTGGGTCGGCATCGCACGTCGCTACCCGCAGGGCACCCGCATGTTCGGTAAAGTCGCCAACCTGACCGACTACGGCGCGTTCGTCGAGATCGAAGAGGGTATCGAAGGCCTGGTGCACGTCTCCGAAATGGACTGGACCAACAAGAACGTCAGCCCCTCCAAGATCGTGCAGCTGGGCGACGAAGTCGAGGTCATGGTTCTGGACATCGACGAAGACAAGCGTCGCATCTCGCTGGGCATGAAGCAGTGCAAGTCCAACCCGTGGGAAGACTTCTCGATGAATCACAAGAAGGGCGACAAGGTCGGCGGCGCGATCAAGTCGATCACCGACTTCGGCGTGTTCATCGGCCTGCCGGGCGGCATCGACGGCCTGGTCCACCTGTCCGACCTGTCGTGGAACGTCCCCGGCGAAGAAGCCGTGCGCAACTTCCGCAAGGGCCAGGATGTGGAAGCCGTGGTGCTCGGCATCGACCTCGAGCGCGAGCGCATTTCGCTCGGCATCAAGCAGCTCGAAGGCGATCCGCTGACCAGCTACGCGTCGGGCCACGAGAAGGGCAGCATCGTCAAGGGCACCATCAAGACCGTGGAACCCAAGGGCGCCACCGTGCAGCTGGACAGCGACATGGAAGGCTACCTGCGTGCTTCCGAAGTCTCGCGTGACCGCGTCGAAGACATGCGCAGCCACTACAAGGAAGGCGACGAGATCGAGGCCATGATCATCAACGTGGATCGCAAGAACCGCGTGATCAACCTGTCGATCAAGGCCAAGGACATGACCGAGCAGGATGCGGCGATGAAGAAATTCTCGGCCGAATCCGCAGCGGCTGCCAGCGGTTCGACCAACCTCGGCGCACTGCTGAAAGCCAAGCTCGACAACAAGAACGCCGAGTAATCCATGACCAAGTCCGAGTTGATTGCTCAACTGGCGGCGCGACATTCGCAATTTTCGGTTGCGGATATCGAGATGGCGGTGAAAACGATCCTGGACGCGCTGGCGAAGAATCTTTCGCGCGGCGAACGGATCGAGATCCGCGGTTTCGGCAGCTTCAGTCTGAGCTTCCGCCCCGCCCGTCTCGGGCGCAATCCAAAATCTGGCGAGCGCGTGCAGGTGCCGGCGAAGTATGTGCCGCACTTCAAGGCTGGCAAGGAGTTGCGCGATCGGGTGGATTTTCCGCTTTGAGCGTGGTTGTCGCCGGTTTGCCGGCTGCAGCCACGGCCTGCCCTTCGCGGGTAGCGTTTTGGGACTTGCATGAAGAAAACGGCGCGTAATGCGCCGTTTTCTTTTGCCGGCCTGGCCGACGTGCTTTTTGAAGATGGCCTGCAAAGGTAGAATGGGCGCCAATCACACGCGAATATCCATGAAAAATCTCACACGTTATCTGGGGCTGGCGCTCAAACTGCTGGTGTTCCTGCTGGTACTGGGTTTTGCCCTCAAGAACAGCCAGACGGCGATTTTCTATTCCTATCTCGGCTACGTGTGGCAGGCGCCGCTGATCGTCATGCTGGGGCTGGCATTCGTTCTCGGTGCGCTGACCGGGGTGCTCGCCCTGCTGCCCACCCTGTTCCGTCTGCGGCGCGAGCTTGGACGCAGGCCGCGGGCAGCCGAGCTGGATACGGTCACGCAAACCGATCTGCCTGTCGTATAAACCGTCATGGAATTCGAACTCTGGTGGCTGCTGGCGTTTCCCCTTTTTTTCGTACTGGGCTGGCTGGCCGCGCGGGTCGACATCCGCCAGGTGGTGACCGAGTCGCGTGCGCTGCCCAATTCGTATTTCCGCGGACTGAATTTCCTGCTCAACGAACAGCCCGACAAGGCCATCGAGGCCTTTCTCGAGGTCGTCAAGCTCGAACCTGAAACCATCGACCTGCACTTTGCACTGGGTGGCCTGTTCCGCCGCCGCGGCGAGCTCGATCGCGCCATCCGCATGCACGAGAACCTGCTGGAGCGCGAGGGGCTGGTCGAGGATCAGCGCCTGCGCGCGATGAGCGAACTGGGGCAGGACTACCTGAAGGCCGGCCTGCTCGACCGCGCCGAACAGGTGTTCGGCAAGCTGCTGGAAACCCCGCAACATGGCCTGGCGCGCACCTATCTTCTGGAAATCTACGTGCAGGAGAAGGACTGGCAGAAAGCCATCGATGCTGCGCATGTGCTGGAAAAGGACACCAGCAAGCCGCTCAATGCCGACATTGCACACTTCCACTGCGAACTGGCGCTGCTCGAGTCGGCCCGGGACAATCCAGACGCAGCCGCTGCCCATCTGCAACAGGCGCTGTCCATCAACCGCCAGTCGGTACGCGCCAACCTGATGGCGGGCGACCTCGACGCGGCCGCAGGCCGGCACGAGGCGGCCATTGCCGACTGGCGTCTGGTCGAAACGCAAAGCGCGGCGCACATGGCGCTGGTGGTGGATCGCGTGCTCGGCAGCTATCGCCGGCTCGGGCGGCTGGATGAGGGCGTGCAGTGGCTGCGTGCGCTGCATGCGCGGCAACCGTCGCAGGATGTGTTCAATGCCCTGTATCTGGCAGTGTCCGAAACCGAAGGCGCCGCCGCGGCCAGCCAGCTTGCGCGCGAGGAGTTGCGGCGCAATCCCAGCCTGCGCACGCTGGACCGCCTGCTTGAAGCCGAGCTCGTCAACGCGGAACCCGATGTGCGCGAACTGCTGCAGGTGGAGAAAACCCTGGTGGCCTCGCACAGCCAGCGCATGATGCGCTATCAGTGCGGCAGCTGCGGCTTCAAGGCGAAGCAGTTCTTCTGGCGCTGCCCGGCGTGCGGGCGCTGGGACAGTTTCGACCCCGAGCGGCGCGAAGGCGAAGGGTGAGTGGTGAGTGGAAGGGATTGCGTGAGTTCGACAAAGATCATTGTGGCGCTGGATTTTCCGGATGCGCCGTCTGCACTGGTGCTGGTGCAGCGGCTCGATCCGGCGCTGTGCCGGCTGAAAGTGGGCAAGGAACTGTTCACCGCGGCGGGGCCGGAGCTGGTGCGTGCGCTGGTCGCGCGCGGGTTCGAGGTGTTTCTCGATCTGAAATTCCATGACATCCCCAATACCGTGGCAGCAGCGTGCCGTGCGGCCGCCGGGCTGGGTGTGTGGATGCTGAACGTACATGCCTCGGGCGGCCGCCGCATGATGACCGCGGCGCAGGAAGCCCTGGCGGGCTTGCCTGGCCGACCCCTGTTGATCGCGGTGACCGTGCTGACCAGCATGAGTGCCGACGATCTGGCCGAAGTCGGTGTGACCGATGCGCCGGCCGACCAGGTGCTGCGGCTGGCGCGGCTGACGCAGGCCTGCAAGCTCGACGGCGTGGTCTGCTCGGCGCAGGAAGCGTCCATGCTGCGCGCCGATCTGGGCGCGGATTTTCGCCTGGTGACGCCGGGCATCCGGCCGGCCGGTGCGGAGGCCGGCGACCAGCGCCGCGTGATGACGCCGGTGGAAGCCCTGCGTGCCGGCGCGACCGACCTGGTGATCGGGCGGCCGATCACCGCCGTATCCGATCCGCTGGCTGCGCTCAAACAGATACAGTCCGACATACAGAGTTCTTAGGGAGAAGACGCTTTGAAAATCACGGTAATTGGAACGGGCTATGTGGGCCTGGTGACCGGAACCTGCCTGGCCGAGGTCGGCAACGAGGTGCTGTGCCTTGACGTCGACCCCAACAAGATCGAGATCCTGAAATCCGGCGGCATCCCGATCTACGAGCCTGGGCTGGAAGATATGGTCAAGCGCAACGTCGCCGCCGGCCGGCTGTCCTTCACTACCGACATCGAGGAATCGGTGGCCTTCGGCCAGATCCAGTTCATCGCCGTCGGCACCCCGCCGGACGAGGACGGCTCGGCCGACCTGCAGTACGTGGTGGCGGCGGCACGCAACATCGGCCGCCACATGAGCGACTACAAGCTGGTGGTCGACAAGTCGACCGTGCCGGTCGGCACGGCCGACAAGGTGCGTGCCGCGCTCACGGAGGAGCTGGCCAAGCGTGGCGTGGCAATCGAATTCAACGTCGCCTCCAACCCGGAGTTCCTGAAAGAGGGCGCGGCGGTGGACGACTTCATGAAGCCCGACCGCATCGTCATCGGTACCGACAGCGAGCGCGCCACGTCGCTGTTGCGCCAGTTGTATGCGCCGTTCCAGCGCAACCACGACCGCCTGACCGTGATGGACGTGCGCAGCGCGGAGCTCACCAAGTACGCCGCCAACGCCATGCTGGCGACGCGCATTTCCTTCATGAACGAGCTCGCCGTGCTGGCCGAGAAGCTCGGCGCGGACATCGAGCAGGTGCGTCACGGCATCGGCTCCGACCCGCGCATCGGCTACCACTTCCTGTATGCCGGCTGCGGCTACGGCGGATCGTGCTTCCCCAAGGACGTGCAGGCGCTGCGCCGCACCGGCCAGGAAAACGGCATCCCCCTGCGTGTGCTCGACGCGGTGGAAGAGGCCAACGAGGCGCAGAAGCACATCCTGGTCAACAAGCTGACCGCGCGCTTCGGCAGCGACCTCAAGGGCAAGCGCTTCGCCATGTGGGGCCTGGCGTTCAAGCCCAACACCGACGACATGCGCGAGGCGCCCAGCCGCGCCATGCTCGAAGCCCTGTGGGCGATGGGCGCGAGCGTGTCGGCCTACGATCCGGCGGCAATGGAAGAGACGCGCCGAATCTACGGCGAGCGATCCGACCTGCTGCTGGTCGACAGCCCGATGGACGCGCTGAAGGGCGCCGACGCGCTCTTGATCGTCACCGAATGGAAGGTCTTCCGCAGCCCCAATTTCGACACCATGAAATCGCTGCTGAAGACGCCGCTGGTATTCGACGGCCGCAACCTCTATGAACCCCAGGCGATGCGCGAGATGGGCTTCGATTACCTGCCGATCGGACGCCAGTGATGGGAATACCCCATGCCCTTGCGTGACGCCATCCGCCGCGCCCGCATCCTGGTGGTGGGCGATGTGATGCTGGACCGCTACTGGTTCGGCGACGTCTCGCGCATCTCGCCCGAGGCGCCGGTACCGGTGGTGCACGTCACGCGCAACGAGGACCGCATCGGCGGCGCCGGCAACGTGGCGCGCAACGCCGCGGCGCTCGGCGCGCAGGTGACCCTGCTGTCGGTGGCGGGGCGCGACGAGGCCGGACAGGCCTTGCGGGCCCTGCTCGAGGCCGAGTCGTTCACCGTGCACCTGCACGAAGACCCGGCGTTCTCCACCATCACCAAGCTGCGCGTCATCGGCCGCCAGCAGCAGCTGCTGCGCGTCGATTTCGAGACCCAGCCCGGCCACGAGGTACTGGCGGCCAAGCTGGAAGCCTATGCGCAGCTGCTGGCCGGCTGCGACGTGGTGATCCTGTCGGACTACGGCAAGGGCGGGCTGACGCACGTCACCCGCATGATCGAACTGGCGCGCGCGGCGAACAAGCCCATCCTGGTCGACCCCAAGGGCGACGACTGGGCGCGCTACACCGGCGCCACGCTGATCACCCCAAACCGCAGCGAATTCCGCGACGTGGCCGGCAGCTGGAAGTCCGAGGCCGAACTGGCCGACAAGGCCGCTGCCGTGCGCGCGAGCTACCAACTGGATGCCTTGCTGGTGACGCGCAGCGAGGAAGGCATGAGCCTGTTCGACGCGGATGGCGCGCACCACGAAGCCACTCGGGCGCAGGAAGTGTTCGACGTCTCCGGCGCCGGCGACACCGTCATCGCAGCCTATGCCGTGGCGCTGGCCGCCGGCGCGGGCGGCGTCGAAGCCGTGCGCCTGGCCAACCGCGCGGCGGGCATCGTGGTCGGCAAGTTCGGCACTGCGGTCGCCACCGCAGACGAAGTTTTTGGGGAAACAGCATGAGCCAGTACACCGTCGTCACCGGCGCCGCCGGATTCATCGGCGCCAACCTCGTCAAGGCGCTCAACGAGCGCGGCGAGACCAACATCATCGCGGTCGACAACCTGACCCGCGCCGACAAGTTCAGGAACCTGACCGACTGCGAGATCGCCGACTATTTCGACAAGGCCGAATTCCTCGACCTGGTCGAGGAGGGCGTGCTCGACGGCAGCGTGGCGGCCATATTCCACGAGGGCGCGTGCTCCGACACCATGGAGACCGACGGCCGCTACATGATGGAGAACAACTACCGCTACTCCAGCGCGCTGCTCAAGTTCTGCCAGGACGAGGGCGCACAATTCCTCTACGCCTCGTCGGCGAGCGTCTACGGCGGCGGGCGGGTGTTTTCGGAATCGCGCGAGTTCGAGTCGCCGCTCAACGTCTACGGCTACTCCAAGTTCCTGTTCGACCAGAGCGTGCGCCGCCTGTGGAACGACCGCACGGCGCAGATCGCCGGTTTCCGCTACTTCAACGTCTACGGCCCGCGCGAGCAGCACAAGGGCCGCATGGCCTCGGTGGCCTTCCACTTCTTCAACCAGTATCGTGCCGACGGTCGCGTGAAGCTGTTCGAGGGCGGCGACGGCTACCCGAACGGCGAGCAGCGGCGCGATTTCGTCTCGATCGAGGACGTGGTGCGGGTCAACCTGTGGTTTCTCGATCACCCCAACGTGTCCGGCATCTTCAACGTCGGCACCGGCCACTGCCAGAGCTTCAACGACGTCGCGGTGGCGGCGGTGAACGCGTGCCGCGCAGCCGAAGGCCAGCCCGCGCTGACGCTGGAGCAGATGCAGGCCCAGGGCATCGTCAGCTACATCGCGTTTCCCGAGGCCCTCAGGGGCAAGTACCAGAGCTACACCGAGGCCGACATCTCCGCGCTGCGCGGGGCGGGGTATGATGCGCCCTTCTACACTGTGGAAGAAGGCACTTCCCGCTACATCGAGCACCTGTTGAGAACATGAGCCCCTACAAGACCATCGAGGATACGGTTGGCAACACGCCGCTGGTGCGCCTGAAGCGCATGCCCGGCACGACCAGCAACACGATTCTCGTCAAGCTCGAAGGCAACAATCCGGCCGGCTCGGTGAAGGACCGCCCGGCGCTGTCGATGATCGACGCCGCGCAGGCGCGCGGCGAGATCAAGCCCGGCGACACCCTGATCGAAGCGACCAGCGGCAATACCGGCATCGCGCTGGCTATGGCGGCGGCCATGCGCGGCTACAAGCTCATCCTGCTCATGCCCGAGAATGCCTCGATCGAACGCCAGCAGACCATGCGTGCGTTCGGTGCCGAGTTGCAGCTGGTGAGCAAGGAAGCCGGCATGGAAGGCGCGCGCGACCTGGCGATCGCGATGGAGAAGCAGGGCATCGGCAAGATCCTCGACCAGTTCGCCAACCCCGACAATCCCGCAGCGCATTACCGCACCACCGGCCCCGAAATCTGGCGCGATACGCAGGGCATGATCACCCACTTCGTCTCCAGCATGGGCACCACCGGCACCATCATGGGCTGCTCGCGCTACCTCAAGGAACAGAACCCGGCGATCCAGATCGTCGGCGTGCAGCCGACCGAAGGGTCGCAGATTCCCGGCATCCGCAAATGGCCGGATGAATACGTCCCGGAAATCTGCGATTACGACCGTGTCGACCACATGATCTATGTGAGCCAGTTGAATGCCGAGGAGACCACCCGCCGCATGGCGCGCGAGGAAGGCATCTTCGCCGGCGTCTCGTCAGGCGGCGCGCTGTGGGCAGCCCTGCAGCTGTCCAAGGAGGTTCAGAATGCCGTCATCGTCTCCATCGTCTGCGACCGCGGCGACCGCTATCTGTCGACGGGCGTATTCCCCGCCGCGTAAGTAGCGGGTAGCGGATGGCCAAAACCAAGACGCTCTACACCTGTACCGAATGCGGCGGACAGTCGCCCAAGTGGCAGGGCCAGTGCCCATCCTGCAATGCCTGGAACACGCTGGTCGAAACCATCGCCGAGTCGGCCAAGCCGCGCTTCGCCGGGCTGGCGGCGACCAGCACCGCGCAATTCCTGCATGACGTCGAGGCCTCCGAGGAAAGCCGCATCGCCACCGACATCGGCGAACTCGATCGCGTGCTTGGCGGCGGGCTGGTGCCGGGTGGGGTGGTGCTGATCGGCGGCGATCCCGGCATCGGCAAGTCGACGCTGCTTTTACAAGCGCTGGCCGGTCTGTCCGGCCATCTGAAAACGCTCTACGTCAGCGGCGAGGAATCGGCGCGCCAGGTCGCACTGCGCGCGCGGCGGCTTTCCCTGCCCGAGACCAACCTGCCGGTGCTGCCGGAAATCCGCCTCGAAGCCATCCTCGCGCAGCTGGCCGAGATGAAGCCCGAGGTCGCGGTGATCGACTCGATCCAGACCGTGTATTCCGAGGCGCTGACCTCCGCCCCCGGCTCGGTCGCGCAGGTGCGCGAATGCGCGGCGCAGCTCACGCGCCACGCCAAGCAGGCCGGCACGTCGATCATCCTGGTCGGCCATGTCACCAAGGAAGGCGCCATCGCAGGCCCGCGCGTGCTTGAGCACATTGTCGACACGGTGCTGTATTTCGAGGGCGATACCGGCTCATCCTTCCGGCTGGTGCGTGCGTTCAAGAACCGCTTCGGCGCGGTCAACGAGATCGGCGTGTTCGCGATGACCGAGAAGGGCCTCAAGGGCGTCTCCAACCCCTCGGCCATCTTCCTGTCGCGCCACGGCGAACCGGTGCCCGGTTCGTGCGTGCTGGTCACGCAGGAAGGTACGCGGCCGCTGCTGGTGGAAATCCAGGCGCTGGTCGATTCCAGTCATGCGCCGAGCCCGCGCCGGCTGTCCGTCGGCCTGGAGCAGAACCGGCTCGCCATGCTGCTCGCCGTGCTGCATCGCCACGCCGGCATCGCCTGCTTCGATCAGGACGTGTTCGTCAACGCCGTCGGCGGTGTGAAGATCAGCGAGCCTGCCGCCGACCTGGCTGTCCTCGCAGCAATCGTCTCGTCACTGAGAAGCCAGCCGCTGCCCGACAAGCTGGTGATGTTCGGTGAAGTCGGGCTGGCCGGGGAAATACGCCCGGTGCAGCGCGGACAGGAACGTCTCAAGGAAGCCGCCAAGCTCGGCTTCACCCAGGCCATCGTGCCGGCTGCCAACCAGCCCAAGCAGAAGATCGCCGGCATGACGGTGCATGCGGTGCAGCGGCTGGACGAGGCGATCCGTTTGTTCAGGGAAAGCTGAGCGTTTTCATTCCATGGCCTCGCCCGCGCATCGTTTTCCCCTTCACGGTCCCGGGCTGCGCGGTGCCAGGCGCCCTCGCGTGGCCATCGTCGGCCGCACCGGCAGCGGCAAGCACAGCATTTTTCGTGCGGCCGCCAGTACGTCCACCCACCACGAGCGTCTGGCCGGCATCGGGCCTGCGTATGAGGAATGCCTGGTCGAGGTGGGGATCGACCAGATTTCCCTGGTCGCCTTGCCCGCCATCGGCGGCCTGCACCATCTGGATGCGGACGTCTGTGTGACGTTGAAGTATCTGTTGTGGGGCGACCGCTGGCCGGCCATCGCGCAGCACGAGACGAACCAGCCCGACAGCACGTTTGCCGCCCCGGATGTGCTGCTGGTGGTGATGGATGCCACGGCGCTGGAACGCGATCTCGAGCTCGCGCTGGAACTGATGCAGCTGGGCCGGCCGATGGTGTTTGCGCTCAACCGCATGGACGAGGCGCGTGCCAGACGGCGTTTCATCAATGTGCGCGCCCTGTCGGCCCAGCTGGGCGCGCCGGTGGTGCCGACCGTGGCGCACATGGGCATCGGCCTGGCCGATCTGTATACCACCGTGGTGCACGTCGCCCGCGAGGCAAGATTCCTGCAGCCGCATCCATCGGCTCCGCCCTACAGTGCGCACATCGAGGCGCAATTGCGGGCCATTGCCGAAATCGCCCGCCAGCCGGACGTGGCGGCGGCCTTCGCCGTCCCCGAGACGTTGCTGACGCTGCAGCTCGCGGAAAACGACGGCTACTTCGCGCAGGAATTGCAGGCGCATTTCCCCGATCGCTACGCGGCCTTGCTCGCCGCGCGCGCCATCGCCGACGCCGCCTTGCCGCGCCGACTGGCGGAGGAACTGCATGCCGACCGCCATCACCGCGCCGCCCTGCTGACCGAGGCGGCGACCCGCCCCGGCCAGGAAGGCACGCCGCCGCGCTGGCAGCTTTGGGCCGACGATCTTTTCCTGCATCCGCGCTGGGGCTTCGTCGGTACGCTGGCGGTGTTCGCGCTGGTGCTGCTGTTCGTGTTCGAGGTGAGCGCCGTGCTCGACAACCTGACGGTCGCGCGCCTGATCGCGTGGGCCGAGCCGTGGCAGCCGACCGAACTCGCGGGCGTGCTCGGCCGCGCGGTGCTCGACGGCTTCATCGGCCTCGCCGGCATCGTCATTCCCTACATGATTCCATTGGTGTTGCTGCTGGTGTGGCTGGAGGAATCCGGGATCATGCACCGCGTGGCCTTCGTGGTCGATCGCGGCTTCCATCGGCTGGGACTGCACGGCGGCGTCGCTCTCCCGTTCCTGATGGGGCTGGGCTGCAACGTGCCTGCACTGGCCGCGACCGCGGCCGTCACCCATGGCCGCGACCGCACGGTGGCTTCGCTCCTGATCACCTTCCTGCCGTGTTCGGCGCGCTCGGCCATCATCCTGGCGGTGGGCGGCAAATACCTCGGCGGGTTCGGCGTGTTTGCCCTCTTCATGCTCGCTCCTGTCGTCGTCAGCCTGGTCGGCAAGCTTCTGAAGCGCCGCTATCCCGAGACCACGCCCGGCATGATCCAGGAAATCCCCGCCTACGCCGTGCCCACCCTGCGTGCCTTGCTGGCCAATACCTGGGAGCGCAGCCGCGACATCGTCACCATCGTGCTGCCGCTCCTGGTGGCGGGCAGCGTGGTGCTGGCGCTGCTGAGCCATTACGGCGCCGATGCCTGGGTCAATCTCGCGCTGACGCCGGTGACGGTATGGTGGCTGGGGCTGCCGGTGGCGCTGGGCGTGCCGATCCTGTTCGGCGTGCTGCGCAAGGAACTGTCCCTGCTCATGGTGTTCCAGGCGCTCGGCACGCAGGAGCTGGCCAGCGTGCTCGACACCACGCAGATTGCCACCTTCCTGGTGTTCCTGACTTTTTACGTGCCCTGCGTGTCCACCTTCGCCATGATGCTGAAGCTGCTCGGCCGGCGTGACGCGCTCTATTCGGTCGCGCTTTCCATCGGCGTGGCGCTTGCCGTGGCGGCGGTGGTGCGCGGGGCGCTGGAACTGGCGGGGTGGGCGTTGTAGCGGCGGTGTCTTCGGGATGACCGTCCAGGTCAACCCATCACCTGCCCATGCTCCCGCGTGTCGTGGAACGCGACCTTGGGCCAGCGCTCCTGCGCCAGTGACAGGTTCACCCGCGTATCCGCCAGGTACACCAGGTTGCCGTCGACGTCCTTCGCCAGCTTGAGCGTATTGGCCTTGGTGAATTCGGCCAGATGCTGGGCGTCCGGGCAGGTGACCCAGCGCGCGGTGTAGATGCCGGCGTTCTCGAAAGTGGCGTCGACGCCGTATTCGGTCTTCAGCCGGTGCGCGACGACCTCGAACTGCAGCTGGCCGACCGCGCCGATCAGCAGGGTGTTGTCGGCGAAGGGTTCGAACACCTGCACCGCGCCTTCCTCGCCCAGTTCCATTAGGCCCTTGTTCAGCTGCTTGGCGCGCAGCGGATCGCGCAGGCGGGGCTTGGAGAACAGTTCGGGAGCGAAGTAGGGGATGCCCTTGTATTGCAGCGCCTCACCCTCGGTGAGGGTGTCGCCGATGTGCAGCTGGCCGTGGTTGTGGATGCCGATGATGTCGCCGGCCACCGCGTCTTCCATGCGGGTGCGCTCGTTGGCCATGAAGACGACCGCATTGGCGATCTTCATGTCCTTGCCGGTGCGGCGGTGGCGCACCTTCATGCCGGGACTGTAGCGGCCCGAGCAGACGCGGAAGAAGGCGATGCGGTCGCGGTGCTGCGGGTCCATGTTGGCCTGGATCTTGAACACGAAGCCGGTGAACTTGGGCTCGGTCGGGTCGACCGTGCGCTCGATGGCTTCGCGCGGCAGCGGCGACGGTGCCCAGTCGGACAGGGCGCGCAGCACTTCGCGCACGCCGAAGTTGTTGATCCCGGAACCGAAGAACACAGGGGTCTGCCTGCCGGCGAGAAAGTCGTCGATATTGAAGGTGGCACCGGCGCCGCGCACCAGCTCGATCTCGGACAGCAGCGTATCGGCTTCGAGCGGGAAGCGTTCCCGCAGGGCTGCGTCGCCCAGGCCTTTCAGCGACTCGAACTGCTGGTCGGCGTTTTCCTCGCCGGCCTTGAAGCGCAGGATCTCGTCGTGGATCAGGTGATAGACGCCCTGGAAGCGCTTGCCCATGCCGATCGGCCAGGTCACCGGCGCGCAGTGGATCTTCAGGATCGACTCGATCTCGTCCAGCAGTTCCAGCGGCTCGCGCACCTCGCGGTCCATCTTGTTGATGAAGGTGATGATGGGCGTGTCGCGCAGGCGGCACACCTCCAGCAACTTGATCGTCTGTTCTTCCACGCCCTTTGCGGCGTCGACCACCATGATCGCGGCATCGACCGCGGTCAGCACGCGGTAGGTGTCTTCCGAGAAGTCCTTGTGGCCGGGGGTGTCGAGCAGGTTGAACACGCAGTCGCCGTAGGAGAACTGCATCACCGAGCTGGCCACCGAAATGCCGCGCTCGCGCTCGACCTCCATCCAGTCCGAGGTGGCGAACTTGCCGCTTTTCTTGGCCTTGACCGTGCCGGCCATCTGGATCGCGCCGCCGAACAGCAGCAGCTTCTCGGTCAGCGTGGTCTTGCCCGCGTCGGGGTGGGAGATGATAGCGAAGGTGCGGCGCTTCCTGACGTCGCGCGTCAAGGCGGGATCGCCGGTTTGCGCCGGCGCGGTCGGGGTGGATTCCATCGGGGAGGACTGGCGGATATGAGGCAGGCCGCAATTTTAAGCTATTTCACGCGGCAGGCCGGCCCGAGTCGCGGCATTTTCGCGAACCGGGACGTGCGGCCGCTTAAAATACTTCCCCTTATTCCCGCATAGAAAACTTCGATTGAGAATGCGCACTTGCCCGTGGCGGCAGGCATGGCCTTCGGAGTACCATTTCGGGGATTCACTTCCGGGCTGACTGCCCGACCATCCCGCGTAAAATTCGGGTGGTTTCAAATGATTTTGCATCCATCGGATGGAGGAAACAACAATGACGGAGCATGTTGCGACCAACGAGACGATTCTCGTGGTGGGCGGCGGGATTTCCGGCATGACTGCCGCGCTCGAAGCGGCCGAAACCGGCAAGAACGTCGTCCTGGTTGAGAAAAATCCCGCACTGGGCGGACGGACGTCCCAGCTGTACCGCTACTTTCCCAAGCTGTGCCACCCCACCTGCGGTCTGGAAATCAACCTGCGCCGCCTCAAGAACAACCCGCGCGTGCGCGTGCTGACGCTGGCCGAAGTGACCGGCATCGAAGGCAGCACCGGCAATTACACCGTGGCCGTCAAGGTCAAGCCGCGCTACGTCAACGAGAACTGCACCGCCTGCGGCGACTGCGGGCGCGCGGTCGAGACGATGGTGGACGACCCGTTCAACTACAACCTCGGCCAGCACAAGGCGGCGTTCCTGCCGAACGTGATGGCCTATCCGCAGCGCTACGTACTCGATCCGGCGATCATCGGTACGGCCGACGCCGACAAGGCCAAGGCCGCGTGCAAGTACGGCGCGATCGACCTCGACATGAAGGAGGAGACGATCCAGGTCAAGGCCGGCGCAGTGGTCTGGGCGACCGGCTGGCAGCCCTACGACGCGGCGAAGATTCAGCCCTACGGCTACGGCCGCTTCAAGAACGTGATCACCAGCGTCGAGTTCGAGCGCCTGGCCGACATCCACGGCCCCACCGGCGGCAAGATCCTGCGTCCCAGCGACGGCAAGGAAGCGAAGAACATCGCCTTCATCCAGTGCGCCGGCTCGCGCGACGAGAACCACCTGCGCCACTGCTCGCGCATCTGCTGCATGGCCTCGCTCAAGCAGACGCAATACGTGCGCGAGGCCTGGGGCGACGATGCGAAATCGACCATCTACTACATCGACATCCGCGCCATCGACCGCTTCGAGGATTTCTACCAGAAGGTGCAGGCCGATCCGTCGGTCAGCTTCATCAAGTCCAAGGTCGCGAAGATCACCGAGGACGAGCACGGCAATCCGGTGTGCTGGGGCGTCAACACCGAAGGCTACAAGCGCTACACCACGCCGCACGACCTGGTGGTGCTGGCCGTCGGCATGGAGCCCTCGGTCAAGGGCATCAACATTCCCGGCCACATCGTGGCGGACTCGAGCGGCTTCATCGAAGCCGACCCGGCCAACGGCGCGGTGTTCGGTGCCGGCTGCGCGTCGAACGCGCTGGACGTGAACCGTGCCGTGCAATCGGCCACCGCGGCGGCATTGCGCGCCATCCAGGTGGTCAACAAAGTAGCAAAGGCGGAGGCATAAATGGCTGACATCAAAGTCGCAGCGTATATCTGCAAGGGCTGCGGACTCGGCGAGCGTCTGGATGTGGACGCGCTGGTCAAGGTCGCACAGAAGGACGGCAAGGTGCCGCTGGCGAAATCGCACGATTTCCTGTGCAACGCCGACGGCGTGGCGATGATCAGGAACGACATCGAGACCGAGGGCGTCACCCACATCATGATCGGTGCCTGCTCGCGTCGCGCCAAGACCGAGGCATTCTTTTTCCCCAACCATGCGGTGGCGCGCGCCAACCTGCGCGAAGGCGTGATCTGGATCCGTCCCGACACCGAGGAGGCGCGCGAGACCACCCAGGACATGGCGGAAGACTACATCCGCATGGGCTGTGCCGAAGTGAAGGCGATGACCGCACCCGGCGGCAACACCAATACCGGCAGCAGCAAGACCCTGCTGGTGGTCGGCGGCGGCGTGACCGGCATGACGACCGCGCTCGAGGCCTCGAAGACCGGCTATTCGGTGGTGCTGGTCGAGAAGTCCGGCGAACTCGGGGGCTGGGCCGGCAAGCTCTACAAGCGCACGCCGGTGCACGAGCCGTTCAAGTCGCCGGCCGATACCGGCGTGGCCGACCTGGCCTCGCAGGTGATGGGCGACAGCAACATCAAGGTCTACCTCAACGCCACCATCGCCAAGACAGACGGCGCGCCGGGCCGCTTCGTGGTCGACATCGCCACCGAATCGGGCGCGACGCACACCGAGGACATCGGCGCGATCGTGCAGGCGACCGGCTTCACGCTGTATGACATGAACAAGCTGCCGGAACTCGGCGGCGGCAAGTCGCCCAACGTGGTCGACCAGGCCGGACTCGAGGTGCTGGCCAAAGCCGCCGCAGCCGGAGACGGCGTGATTCGCCGCCCCTCGGACAACCAGCCGGTGAAATCGGTGGTGTTCGTCCAGTGCGCCGGCCAGCGCGACGCCAGCGGCACGCACCTGTCGTACTGCTCGGGCTTCTGCTGCAATGCCAGCATCAAGCAGGCGATGTACTTCAAGGACGCCAACCCGTCGGTCGACACCACCATCATCTACACCGACCTGCGCACCCCCGGCAACGGCGAGGATTTCTACCGCAGCGCGCAGGAGAAGGGCGTCATCTTCACCAAGGGCAAGGTCGCCGAGGTCGTGCCCGGCGGCAATACCAGCACGGTGAAATTCCACGACCTGATCCTCGACGACAAGGACGCCGCCATGGCGGACGTCGACCTGGTGGTGCTGGCGACCGGCCAGGTGGCCAACTCGGGCATCAACATCGACGCCCTGACCAAGCCGCAGGTCGAAGGCCAGGAAGGCGAACCGTCTGCCGAAAGCGCCGCGGTGGAAGTGAAGCCGATTTCCATCCTCAACCTGACCTACCGTCAGGGGCCGGACGTGCCGCAGCTGAAGCAGGGCTTCACCGATTCGCACTTCATCTGCTTCCCCTACGAAACCCGCCGCACCGGCATCTACACGGCCGGCCCGGTGCGCCGCCCGATGGACATCGCGCAGGCGCGCGAGGATGCCACCGGCGCCGCGCTGAAGGCGATCCAGGCACTGGAAAATGCCGAGCTCGGCCGTGCCGCGCATCCGCGTTCGGGCGACCTGTCGTTCCCGAAGGTGCGCCTGGAAGGCTGCACGCAGTGCAAGCGCTGCACGGTGGAATGTCCGTTCGGCGCCATCGACGAGGATGAAAAGCGCTTCCCGGTATTCAACGAATCGCGCTGCCGCCGTTGCGGCACCTGCATGGGCGCCTGCCCGGTGCGCGTGATCTCGTTCGAGAACTATTCGGTCAACACCGTCGGCGCGCAGATCAAGGCGGTCGACATCCCCGACGAATTCTCCGAGAAGCCGCGCATCCTGATCCTGGCGTGCGAGAACGACGCCTATCCGGCGCTCGACATGGCGGGAATGAGCCGCAACGAGTACTCGGCCTTCGTGCGCATCATTCCGATCCGCTGCCTGGGCTCGGTCAACACCATCTGGATCACCGACGCGCTCAACGCAGGCTACGACGGCGTGATGCTGATGGGCTGCAAATCCGGCGACGAATACCAGTGCCACTTCGTCAAGGGTTCCGAGTTGGGGCGTGTGCGGATGTCCAAGATCGACGACACGCTGAAGACGCTGAATCTCGAATCGGAGCGTGTGCGCGATCTCGAAGTCGCCATCACCGACATCGAGCGGGTGCCCGACATGATCAACAAGTATGCCGCCGAGCTGGTTGCCGTAGGCCCCAGCCCGTTCAAAGGCTTCTAACAGGAGATCCACCATGAGCGCAAACACCGCACTGGCGGAGAAATACCGCAACAACTTCCTGAAGGAAATCGAAGAACAGGTCGAGATGGGCGACTGGGTCAAGATGTGCATGCAATGCGGCGTCTGCTCCGGTTCCTGCCCGACCAACTTCCAGAGCGCGTGGGAACATCCGCCGCAGGAACTCTTCATGATGATCCGCGCCGGCAAGCGCGAGGAAGTGCTGACCTCGACCTCGATGTGGAACTGCACCTCCTGCTACAACTGCATCGTGCGCTGCCCGCGCAAGCTGCCGATCACGCACATCATGCATGGCATCGCCGAGTATGCGCACCGGCTCGGCATGGCGCCGAAGATGCAGCCGACGCGCTTCTTCTCCGGCCTGTTCTGGAAGAACTGCACCCATACCGGACGTGTCAACGAACTCAAGCTGTCGATGGGCCTGTATTTCAAGGACGGCTTCGGGGCCGGCATCAAGGAAGGCATGAAGATGAAGGATGTGGCGATTGGCCTCCTGAAGGCCAAGCGGCTCAACCCGTTCGAACTGCTCGGCGGCCACAAGTGCAAGGACCAGAAAGGCATCCAGGCGATGCTGAAGAAAGCCTACGAAATCGAGCGCAGCCGCAAGGCCGCCAAGATGGCGGGCTGAGGAGAAAAATATGGCCAAACATGAATACGCGTTTTACCCCGGATGCTCGTCGCAGAAGGGTGCTTCCGCATCCAACTACCTGACCTCGGTCGAGTCGATGTGCAAGACGCTCGACGTCAAGCTGACCGAAATCCCCGACTGGAACTGCTGCGGTGCATCGATCGGCTACGCCGAGGCGGGCGAACTGCCGCGCCACGTAATGAACGCGCGCAACTTCGCGCTGTCCGAGAAGAACCTGCCCGGGCAGGAAATCGTTGCCACCTGCGCCGCCTGCTGGCTGGGCGCGCGCGAAACCCGCGAGCGCCTGACGCACTCCGACACGCTGATGGCCGACACGCGCGAGGCGCTGAAGGAAGCCGGCCTGACGATCAACGAGATGCCCGAGATCCGCCACATGGTCGAGGTGCTGATCGAGGACCTCGGCTTCGACGAAATGAAGAAGCACGTCGTGCGTCCGCTCGAAGGCGTCAAGATCGCGGGCTACGTCGGCTGCCAGACCAACCGTCCGTTCGGCGTCGCCGGCGAGTCGTTCGAGAATCCCCAGTACCTCGACAAGATGGTCGAGATGGTCGGCGCAGAGTCGATTCCCGAGTACGACATGAAGGTCACCTGCTGCGGCGGCGCGCTCGCGTTCTCCGAACCCGAGAAGGCGCAGGCGCAGATCAAGGACATCGTCGAGTCGGCCTACGACCACGGCGCCGAGATGATCGTCACGCCGTGCCCGCTGTGCCAGGCCAACGTCGAGATCTACCAGGGCCAGATCAACAAGCGCTACGGCACCAAGTTCGACATCCCGGTGATGTACTACAGCCAGTTGATGGTCGTCGCCTACGGCGGCAGCGCCAAGGAGGCTGCGCTCAATGGCCAGGTCATCAAGGCGCGTCGTCTGGAAGAAATCGCCGCCAAGCCGGTCAAGCGCTGAGTCGTTTCGGCTGTTCGAAAAACAGGGGCCGCGCGCCCCTGTTTTTTTGCGCCGGAATTCCATGCCGTGATCGTCATGGGCAAAGAGGCTTGCTGGGCGGGACAGTCACTCCTTGCGTTCGCGCCGCAGCAATTCCGCCTTGCGCAGGATTCCCCAGCGGTAGCCCGACAACGCCCCATTGGCACGCACGGCGCGGTGGCAGGGAATCGCCACCGCCACGGGATTGCCGGCGCAGGCACGGGCTACGGCACGGTAGGCTTTCGGTTGTCCGAGGCGCTCGGCGATCTCGCCGTAGCTGGCGGTCTGTCCAGCCGGGATCGCTTGCAACGCCTGCCAGACACGATGCTGAAAAACCGTTCCCTGCACATCCAGCGGCAGGCCCAGCACGCCCCGCGGCTGTTCGATATAGCCCAGCACCCGAACGATCCAGCGCCGGAATTCATCATCGGCCGGCTCGAACTGCGCCTGCGGGAAGCGGGTCCGCAGGCGGTCGGCCAGTCCCTGCGGCCCGTCGCCGAACTCGATGGCGCATATCCCCTTGCGGGTGGCGGCGACGAGGATCCAGCCGAGCGTGCAGGGCTCGACGGCATGGCGGATGTGCTCGCCCGCACCGCCCTTGCGATAGCTGCCCGGCGACATGCCGAGCAGGGCGGGCGCGGCCTCGTAAAAGCGCCCGGCCGAATTGAAGCCGGCGTCGTAGAGGGCTGCCGTCACCGACGGCGCGGACTGCAGCGAGGCCGCCAGGCGCCGGGCCTGAACGGCCTTGTGATAGGCCTTGGGGCTGAGACCGGCCACGGCCTTGAAGATGCGCTGGAAATGAAATGGGCTCATCCCGGCCTGCCGTGCCAGTTGCGCGAGCGCCGGCGGCGTCGCGCTGTGTTCGATGGCCTCGCAGGCCTGGCAAACCAGCGCGCTGCGGATTTGCTGCTGCGAGGGCGCATCCGGGCGGCAGCGCCTGCAGGGGCGGTAGCCCGCCGCTGCGGCGCGGTCGCCCGACTCGAAGAACGCCACGTTCTCCCGTCTGGCCGCGCGCGAGGGGCATGAAGGCCGGCAGTACACGCCGGTGGTCCTGACCGCGTAGACGAATTCGCCGTCCGCCTGTGCATCGCGGCGGACCACCGCCTGCCAGCGCTGCTCGGCAAGCTGTGCGGCTTCTGATGCTGCGGCATGCGGTGGGGGGACGACTGATTCGGTATCCATGATGGACGTTCATCCGGGGTTCGGAAATCACAGTGTCGACCGGTTCGGGTCGACCCGCAATCCGGAACTTGCGATCAAATCCTGCGCCTGTCGCACCGCCCGCCAAGCGGCGGTATCCTTACGTTTTATCCAACACGCATACGAACATGAAAAGAGCCCAAGACCTCAATCAACTGACCGACCTTGTGCACGAAGCCGTTTACGAAGTTGATGAACTGCGCGCCTGCCTGGAACACGACGACGAGGAAGCGTCGATCTACACGCCGTTCCTGGACGACCTCGACAAAATGCTACGCGACCTGCACGAATCGATGGCGTCTGGAAAATATGCGGGTGTGGGATCGGGCGAGGACCTGGCCTTCATGCCGCTGTTCAAGAAGCACGAGCGCAACATCCCGTTTCGGGAGTTGCTGCGTACCATCAATGCGACGCATCGCGAAGGGTATGAAGCCTGAGGTTGTATCTGAATGATGGCAGCGTCTTCAGGGTGACACTTCAGGGTAGACATATCTCGTGAGCATTGAACCTACAAACCTGAATATCCCACTTGAGCGAAAAGATCGCCTGGGTTATTGGGCTGTTGCGGGCTGCGTTCTTTTCACAGGCGCATCTGCCCTGGTGAATATCGATTTTGCGATTGTATTTTTCTCATCCTGCGTTGTTGGCCTTCCCGTACTCTGGTTCACCATCATTTCCAGCAAGGGTCATAAACTGTTTTCGTCGTTGGGTGGCCTTGGGCCTTTCGCTTTCTTCGTGGCCTTGTTTGGCTATATCGCTGTTGCTAAGGTCGTGCTGGTTCCGGCTTTACAGGCTGCGATCCGTCATGCTCTTACCTGACGGTTTGCCTCAGCGTTAGCCATCTATGTCTGAGCCAAACAACAATCAACGAGATGGACTGATCGAATTTCAGTTTGCATGGCTGAAATCAAGATTGTATTTCTTGCTTTTCATGATGTTGGCCGTGACACCAATTCTCGCAATTAGCGCTTTTCTCGATGGGAACCGAATGGTTCCAGCATTTGTAATGATTTTATGGGGAGCTGTATTTGCAAAAGTTTCCAGGTCATTTCATGAGCGGGGAATTATTAGCTATTGGATTTCATTACCAAGCGCAGTTTTAATTTTAATCGCGTCATTTTTTTACTAAATAGGCTGCCAGGCGGGACGTACTAAAGCACGCTCCTTTATTCAACGCTACTCAGCCCGCAGCGCATCCACCGGATTCAGCCGCGCCGCCCGCATCGCCGGCACCACCCCGGCCGCCAGCCCGATCAGCACCGACACCCCCAGCGCGCCGAAGGCGTAATCCCACGGCGTATTGACCGGCAGGCCGCTCACGGTGAACTTCAACAGGGCGGCGATGCCGGCGCCGACCGCGAGTCCGCCGAGTCCGCCCAGGGTGGACAGCACGGTCGATTCCATCAGGAACAGCGTGCGGATCTGCGCGCGCGTGGTGCCCAGCGCGGTGAGCAGGCCGATCTCGGCGACGCGCTCGGCCACGGCGATGTGCATCAGGGTGACCATGCCGACCGCGCCGACCAGCAGGGAAATGCCGCCGAGCGCGGCGACGGCGAAGGTCAGCACTTCGAGCACGGTGGTCAGCGTGTCGAGCATCTGCTGCTGTGGGGTGAGGGTGAAATCCTCGCGGCCGTGGCGCGCGACCAGGATGCGCCGGGCGTCCGCGATCACCGCCTTGAGCGGCGCGCCGGGCCGGTAGGCGATGTGGATTTCCATCACGCCTTCGCGGTTGAAGACTTCCAGCGCGCGCGCGGTGGGAATGTAGACCGTGTCGTCGAGGTCGAAGCCGAGCACCTGGCCCTTGGGTTCCATGACGCCGATCACGCGGAAACGCGACGCCCCGACCTGCAGGGTGGCGCCCAGCGGGTTGGTCGAGCCGAACAGTTCGCTGCGCACTTTCGCCCCCAGCACCGCGTAGGCACGCGGATTGCGCGGGTCGTCGGCGGGCAGGAACTGGCCGACCGCGACGTGCATGCTGAATGCGCGCGAGAAGTCCGGTCCTTCGCCGTAGACCGTCACGCGGCGGCTGCGGCCGCGGGCGCGGACCTCGGCGTTGCCCATCACGCCGGCATTGGTGTACTGCGCATAAGGCGAGGCCTTCAGCGCCAGCGCATCGTCGATCGTCAGCAGCCGCGCGCTGCCGATGGCGCCGACCGAGGTGCCGTGGGTGCTGACCTTGCCCGGACTGACGACCACGATGTTGGTGCCGAACTGGGTGAATTCGGCCAGCACGAAACGCTGGATGCCGTCGCCGATCGAGGTGAGCAGGATCACCGCGGCGATGCCCACGCCGATGCCGGTGGCGGAGAGGACGGTGCGCAGCCGGTGCGCGGTGAGCGCGTGCAGGGCGAAGCGCAGGGTGTCGACGAAGCTCATTTTCCGCTCAATGCCCGCACGGGATCGAGCCGCGCCGCGCGCGCGGCGGGCAGCAGGCTGGCGAGGACGCCGGTGATGAGGGCGGTGGCGACGCCCGCCACGCTGGCCCACACCGGCGGCCAGGCGGGGAGTTGCGGGTAGGCGAGGCGGATCAGCAGGGCGCCCAGCTGCCCCAGCGCGAAGCCGATGGCGCCGCCCGCCAGCGACAGCCACAGCGCCTCGGCGAAGAACAGGAGGCGGATGTCGGCTGCGGGCGCGCCGATCGCTTTCAGCAGGCCGATTTCCGAGGTGCGCTGCGCCACCGCCACCAGCATCACGTTCATCACCAGGATGCCGGCCACCGCCAGGCTGATCGCGGCGATGCCTGCCACGCCCAGCGTCAGCGCACGCAGGATGCGGTCGAACGTGGCGAGCACGGCGTCCTGGGTGATGACGGTGACGTCGTCCTCGCCGTCGTGGCGCAGTTTGAGGGCATGGCTGATCGCGGCCTTGGCCGGCTCGATGGCGTTGCGGCTGCGCGCCTCGACCAGGATGCGGAACAGGTTGGAGGTGTTGAACAGTTCCTGCGCGTAATCGACCGGGATGATGGCGATCTCGTCGGAATTGAAGCCCATCGATTCGCCCTGGACGGCCAGCACGCCCGACACCAGGAAGCGGCTGTCGCCCAGCCGGATGCGCTGGCCGATGACCTTGCCGTCGGGGAAGAATTCGCGCGCCAGCACGCTGCCCAGCACGATCTGCGCGCTGCGTTCCGAGCCGCGCGCGAGGAAGCTGCCCTGCGACAGCTTCATGTGCCGGATCGGCAGCAGCTCGGCCGTGCTGCCGAGCACCGTCACCTCGCGCAGCTTCCCGCCGGCGGAGAGCTCTGCCACGCCCACGTTGAGCGGGGCGTAGCGCCTGACCTGCGGCAGGTGGCCGATGAACTGGGCGTCGTCGAGGGTCAGGTCGCGCGGCGTCTGTCCGAGGGCCGCACCGGGAAAGCCGCCCGAGGTCTCGGCACGGCCCGGCAGCACGATGATCAGGTTGGTGCCGAGCGAGGAGAACTGGCCGACCACGTAGCGCCGTGCGCCTTCGCCGAGCGCCGTCAGCACCACCACCGCCGCCACGCCCAGCGCCATCGCCAGCACGATGAGCAGCGAGCGGGTGCGGTAGCTCACCACGGTTTCGAAGGAGAGGGTGAGGGTGTCGCGCAAATTCATGATTCATCTCCGACGATCTCGCCGTCCCGCATGGCGATGTGGCGATGCGCCCGTGCGCCGAGTTCGCGGTCGTGGGTGACGACGATCAGCGTGGTGCCGGCCTGGTGCAGGTCTTCCAGCAGCGCCATGACTTCGGCGCCGATGCGGTGGTCGAGGTTGCCGGTCGGCTCGTCGGCCAGGAGCGCGGTGGGGCGCAGGATGGTGGCGCGCGCGATCGCCACGCGCTGGCGTTGGCCGCCGGAGAGCTCGGATGGGCGGTGGCGGGCGCGGTCGCGCAGGTCGAAGGCATCGAGTGCGGCGTCGACACGCGCCTTGCGTTCGGCCGGCGCGACGCCTTCCAGCATCAAGGGCAACTCGATGTTCTCCAAGGCGGTCAGGCGCGGAATCAGGTGGAACGACTGGAACACGAAGCCGATCTTCTCGCGGCGAACGCGCGCCCGCTCGGTCTCGGACAGGTCGGTGACGTCGGAACCGTCCAGTTCGTAGCGTCCGCTGTCGGGACGGTCGAGCAGGCCGACGACGTTCAGCAGGGTGGACTTGCCCGAGCCCGACGGGCCCATGATGGACACGTATTCGCCCGACGCGATGTCGAGGCTGACGCCGTTGAGCGCGCGCACTTCCTGGTCGCCCATGCGGAATACGCGGGTGATCGCGGCGAGGCGGATCATGGCTGCGCGGTCTTTATGCCCGTCGGGGTATTGGGGGTGACTTTCACGCCGGCCTTCACGTTCTCCTGGTCGAAGGACAGCAGCACGCGGTCGCCGGCGTCGAGGCCGCTGAGGACTTCCGTGAACGCCCAGTTGGCCAGCCCGGTCTTCAGATGGTGCGTTTCCAGCGTGTCGTCCTTGCCCAGAACCAGTACCGTGCCGTCCTGCTGGATCGCCTGGGTGGGCACGCGCAGCACGTTGTCGCGCTGCTCGATGACGGCCTCGACATCGGCGCTGTAGCCGACCAGCAGGGCGGCTTCCGGCGGCGTGTCGAAATCGACCTCGACATCGACCGTGCGTGCCTGCTTCTCCACCTCGGTCACGTACGGGGCGATGCGCCGGACATGACCGTTGAAGACCTTGCCGGGCAGGGCGTCGAGGGTGATGCGCGCGGACTGGCCGGCCTGCAGCCGGGGTGCGTCGACTTCGTCCATCGGCGCACTCACGTAGAGGCAGCTGTCGTCGATCAGGTCGACCGCGGGCGGGGTGGGAATGCCGGGGGGCGAGGGCGTGGTGAACTCGCCGATCTCGCCGGTGATCTTCGCCACGATGCCGGCGAACGGCGCGGTGAGCGTGGTGCGATCCAGACCGGCTGCGACGACGCGGATCTGTGCCTGCGCGCGCTTGACGTCGGCGGCCAGCGCATCGCAGTTGGCCTGGCGCGCGCGTGCATTGGCGCGGGCGTCTTCGGTGCCCTGCGGGCTGATGAAGCCCTTGGCCGCGAGTTGCTGCGTCCGGTCGGCATCGCGCCGTGCGTTCGTGGCCATGATGCAGGCCTCGCGGCGGCGTTCCTCGCTGGTGGCCAGCTGGCGGGTGGCCAGGTCACGCTGGGCGGCGAGGTCGCGGTTCCACAGTTCGAGCAGTGGCTGGCCCGCCTTCACACGTTCGCCTTCCTTGACCCACAGCCTGACGATCTGCCCGCCTGCCACCGGGGCCAGCTTGGCGCGGCGACAGGCCTTGACCGTGCCGGCGCGGGTGTTGACCACCGTCGATTCGACCGTGCCACGCGCAATCGTGGCGAGCTCGACTTCGGGCGGTTGCGGACGGGTGAAGTGCCAGCCTGCATAGGCCAGCGCAGCGACGGCCAGCGCGACGACGACAAGGCGAAGCCAGGATTTCGATTTGGGCATGATGAGGCGAAGCAACAGGGAACCGCCCCAATGTACCATTCGACCATGCTGAAAACCATCGTCCCCGCCCGTCTCGAATTCAAGGAGGGCGTGCGTATTCCGCTGCCCGTGGTTGTATCTCCTATCCTGGCGTTGATGGCGTGCGGTATCGCGACCTGACAGCACTTAATCGATTGTGATGACTGGCGCTATGGGGAGTCTAGTTGCTGCGGGTAATTTCCTTCGTGTCATCATCGAAATAATGCTCGATCAGGCCTGGTATTGGCGTTAAACCGAAACCCGGTGAGTGTTCAAGCCGAAGTGGGAGATCGAGTTCCCCCTTCGTGCCAAAAATGAGTGAAGGCTGGACGACATCAGACTCCAGCAACAGGGTGCCAAACGCACCTTCCTGTGCAATCAGAATGTCGCGCGACGCCTGTGCCACGATGAGTGCCGCGCGTGTAAGCAGGCTTGTTTCACCGACCTGGGCACCGACGATCAGGCTCAGCTGTTGCGTGCGGCACGCCTCTATAAGCCTGAGCGAGCGTATCAGGCCGCCCATTTTCGAGACACGGAGATTTAAGATCCATTGTTCCGCTGTCCCCGGCAACTGCGCGATTTGGCTCTCGCGAGTGATGCTTTCATCTAGGATGATTCGAGTGGAAAGGGATTCGGCGAGCAATGAAAGCTCGGCGAACTGGCCCGCCAGCAATGGCTCTTCAATGGCTGAAAAGTTGAAATCAAGCGATTTGAGATAGGCCCTCGCCGCGTCGTAATCACACCAGAGATTATTCGCATCGGCGCGCACCTGCGTGGGCGTAACGCCTGCGGCGAGCAAGGCGCAGAGGTTTCCGTGATCGCGATTGAAGTCCCCTGAAAGCTTGATCTTGTAATCGCGTATTCCCAGCTTCAGGTAGCGCTCCAGGGTTGCTGAAAATTGCTGCGTACCTGTGGCACCCAGCACCGCGCTGTATGTAAACGGCCCTGTCAGAAAGGGTAAACCAAGCAAGGCCTCTACGGACTGATTGTGCTGTCGCGCAAGCAGGTCCAGCAGTGCCAGCTCAATCGCGCACCATGCTGCCGGATTTCGATCGATATCCTCTCGATGCGCCTGAGTCCATTCCTGCAAGCTCGGAAAATCCGTAATCCGGGCCGAGATGCTATCGCGGAATTTTGCAAAAAACGCGACAACACTGACATTGGTTTCACCTGTCACATAGTCGCGCGGGCAGCCTTCGCCGCAACCCGTCAGGCCTTCTTCTGAACGGGCGACAACCCAGAAGCTTTGCGTCACACACCGCTCGGCGGAGGCGTGCTTGAAGGCGACCCGGAACGGGATGCGCAAAGGCTGCAAGGTCAGGTTTGTGATTTTCATGCAGGTGCCTCCACGGCCAGTCGTGACGAGAAATCGAAGTCCACTTCGTCCTTGTAGGCAAGACATAGGGCTTTGAATTGCCCATCCTTTTGGCCGCGCTTCACCATGTGTGCGCGAAAATTTGTGGCGGTCCCCACCTTGAGCAGATGCGCTTGCAATGGCTTGAGCCGACCGCTGGATCGTTTGTGTTGGTATTCATCATTCTGTTGACACAGATACCTGTCAAGCAGGCTGCCCAGTTCCCGGGTGTCTTGCGCAATGGGGCCGTCCAGTTCGAAATGAAATTCGTAACGCCCGGCAATCCGGTCGGCGAGCACGATAAAAAAGGGTATGTCTAGGGCGCACTGAGCCGCCAATTCAGAAGTCGCCTGGATCACCTGTTTTTCGTAAAGCTTCTCGCCGGTGATATTCGTCACGCCCCGGCCTTTCTGCAGAAACTCGATCAGCGGGACGCCGTTCCGGTACCCGGCCACTTTGATGATGTCATTGATGTCATAGCGATAGAGCCCCCCCGTGGTCGTGATAAACAGGTAATACTCTTTTCCCTGTTCCAGTCGGTTCAAGGTCAGGAATTCGGGCTTCTTGTCATCCCACAGGGCGCGTTCGACGAACTCGAAGAAGTAATCCATGAAAACGGGCAGCCCGGAACGGGTGTCTGTCTCGACTGCAAGGGTGGTGCGGCACTCGCTTGCCAGCAGCCCCAAATCCATCGTTACCGCCCGCTCGGGCAATTGCGCCGTGATGGCCTGCAGCGGGATGCGGCAATTGCCTCCGGTCCACGTTGCCATCAGCGCCACATGCGGCCATATGTCGGAAATCATGAGCCGGCCTCTGGTAGCGAAGAGCGCCCTCAATTCGACGGCTCTGGCCCGGTCGGGCCGCAGTCTCCGCTTCATCGTGTTGGCCACATCGGGAGGAAGCAGACGTTCTGAGGGCCATAGGCCGGTCTCGATGCCTGTCAATAGTTCCTCAAGATGCGTGTGCACCAGTTCCAATAGCAGCACGAAGGTGGAGGGATTGGCAGTAGCGATATAGGTGATGTCTCTTTCGACCAGCGCCAGACGCAGGATCAAAAGATACTTGATCAGATGATCCTTGATCCCGAACACCCCGGACGGCAGGATGAATTTCCGTTTCATCGGCCACGGCAGCATGTCATACATCACTCCCGAGATCGCACCGATCGTCTTGCCGCTTGCGGTTTGATCTTCCCGGGCGGCGCCCATGATGCCGAGCAAGGCGCCATGGAACGCCTGCGGGCAGGCGCGGTATTGCAGAAAACCCGCCAGAGCCTGCTGGCGTTTGATCTGCTTCAGCATCGTGGACGTGACTGGCAGCAGTTTCGCTGCGCCGGTGGTGCCGCTGGTCTGGGCGTAGAACACCGCCGCTTCTGCCGTAATGGCAGGCTTGCCCGTGTTTTCCTGTTCGTCGATATAAGGCCGCAGGCTGTCGTAGCTCTGCACTGGGCACAGGCGTTGGTAGTCGGCTATGGAATTGACCTCGCCGAAGTGGTGGCGCTCTCCGAATGTGGTGTTCCGGTTCTGGCGCAGGATTCCGCGCAGCACGCGTTCCTGTACCTTCGCTACGTCGTCGCTGGCCTTCTCAAGCGATTGCCAGGCCGTACGGTCAATGAGCGCAAAACCGACCCGGAGCAGTAGATTCAGGGCGGCCTGGCGCAACGAGGGTACGAGTAGGTCGAGGCTTTCGATATTTTTTACAAACGGCGCAATCAACTGCTGGCCGAAACGCATCGGATAGCGGTCGTTCTGAATGCCTGCCCGTTCCATCTGCCGGTCGTGTGGACGGTAATAAGTGCCGAATACGATGTCCCAGACGATGGTGGTGTTGCTGTAGTTGTGGTTGGCTTCTGCCAGCAATTTCGAGTGGTGCCAGCGGTGCAACTCGGCTGTGCTGAAAATGTAATTCAGCAGTCCGAGTCGCAAATGGACGTTGCTGTGCTGGTAGAAACCGTTGACCGCATAACAGACAAAATAGAAAGCCAGGACGTATTCATTCACGCCCAGCAAGATGAACGGAATGGAGTCGAAGCAAAACTGCAAGACTTTTTCCAGCGGATGAAAGCGGGCCGTGTTTAGCCAGTAGAGCTTGTCGGGGGAATGGTGGACAGCGTGCAGTCGCCACAGGATAGGGTTCGTGTGCGCAAAGCGATGCACCCAGTAACGCATCAGATCGACGAGCAGGACCATCAATAGGCCCTGCGCGAGAAGGGGCCAATGATGTGGCCACAGCGCAGAATACAGGTAAGGCTGTGTCAGCTCGCTTAACCCCAGTACCACCAACAAGGCCAGGAGAGGTGGCATCGCAATCTGGATCACGACGGTGTAAAGCGCATCAGTGAACCACTCCCGGCGGTCCGGTCGCCAGTCGAGGCGATACGGCGAAAGGCGTTCCAGCATAGGCAGGACGACGGCTGCGCAGATGATGACCGGTAAATAGGCGCTCACCCATTTTGGATAGCCATGTGTGCTTGCCCATAGAAATGCAGTGATCGCGAACATGAACGAAGCAGGGTAGGCGACCAGGGCGATCGCTTCTTGCCAGAGGGAGCGTGGGGCGGCAGTTGCCGCAGTGGGTCCAAGCTTGCTCATTGTGGTCGTACCGTGGCTTGAATCTGAAAATGTCCTACGACGATCAAATAGCTCGCAAGCACGAAATGGAACAGAGTCGGCAGGTAGCTGTGGAACCAATGATGATCGGATAGGCCAGTCAATCCGATTGCCAGGCGCATGATCATGACAATCAAGTAAATGAGTCCGATGTAGAAAAATATCCAGCCTTGCCTGCGGCTCGGTCGTAAACGATTCGTCGCGATCCGCAGCAGGATCCATGCATAAAAAGCGCAGATCAAAACTTGCGATATCAGCAAAACTCTGTAAGGCACGGCACCGCTGTGCCATGCGTCAAAAGGAGGGAGGAATGGGAGCTCTTCATAGCGCTGCAGCAATTGCGCCAGAACGCGAAAGCAGAACAGCGCCAGCAGGATAGCCAGGATAATCACATGGTGCTTTCGGGGTGGCCAAGTGTGATCTGCCATCGTCTACGATCTCTTCTTCCAGGAGCGGCAGTGAACCGCTCCAATGTACCATTCGACCATGCTGAAAACCATCGTCCCCGCGCGTCTCGAATTCAAGGAGGGCGTGCCGTACTCCGCTGCCTACGGCGACATCTACCATTCCGCCGACGGCGGCGCGGGGCAGGCGCGTCATGTGTTTCTGCAGGGCTGCGGCCTGCCGCAGGCATGGGCGCAGCGTGCCAGTTTCGTCGTGCTGGAAACCGGATTCGGCACCGGGCTGAATTTCCTGGCGACCTGGGCGGCCTGGCGCGACGATCCGGCGCGCTGTGCGCGGCTGCATTTCCTGTCGGTCGAGAAGCATCCGTTCCGTGCCGAAGACCTGGCGCGGCTGCATGCGCAATGGCCGGAATTCGCTCCGCTATCGGAAGAATTGCTGGCGAACTGGCCGACGCTGACGCCGGGCTTCCATCGCATCGCGCTTGACGGCGGGCGGGTGCAGCTCACCCTGATGCTGGGCGATGCGCTCGACTGCCTGCCGCAGGTGCATGCCGAGGTCGATGCCTTCTACCTGGACGGCTTCGCCCCCGACTGCAACGCCGACCTGTGGCAGGCCGCGCTGTTCGACGCGTTGGTGCCGCTGGCCCGGCCGGGCGCGATGGCCGCGACCTATACCGTGGCGGCCTCGGTACGCGAGGGCCTGGGGCGGATCGGTTTCATCTGCGAGAAACGGGCGGGCTACGGCCGCAAGCGGCATTGCCTGCACGCACGTTTCCAGGGGGAAAGCCGCCGGGCCGACGCTGCGGTGCCGCGGCATGTCGCCGTTGTCGGTGCAGGTGTGGCAGGCGCTGCCGTGGCGCATGCGCTAGCACAGCGTGGCGTGGCGGTTACCGTTCTGGAGCGTGCCGATTCGCCGGCGCAGGCGGCTTCGGGCAATCCGGTGGCGGTGTTCCGGCCGGTGATCTCGCGCGACGACAACCGCGCGACGCGCCTGACGCGGGCGGCGTTCCTGCACGACCTGCGCGCGTGGCCAATGCTGGATGGCGTCGAGTGGGCGCGCTGCGGCGTGCTGCATCTGGCGAAGGATGCGGAGACCGCCGAGAAGCAGCGGCAGGCGCTGGCCGCCACCGCGCCGCCAGCCGGGTATGCGCGCTGGGTGGAACGGGACGAGGCGCGCGAGCTGGCGAACTGGCCGGTGGCAGCGGCAGGCGTGTATTACCCGACAGCGGGCTGGGTGGTGCCAAGGAGCCTGTGTCGCGCCTGGCTCGAGCATCCGGCGATCCGCGTGCAGACCGGCTGCGCCGTTGCGCGCGTCGAGGCGGTTGCAGCGGGATGGCGGGTTATGGATGGTGAGGGAGCGGTCGTGGCCGAGGCCGACGCCGTGGTGCTGGCGAACGCGCGCGATGCCCTGGGCCTGGTGCCCGGGCAGCGCTGGCCGCTCAATACCGTGCGCGGGCAGATCACGTGCCTGCCGCCTGGCAGCCTGCCGGACCTCCGGCGGGTGATCGCACGCGAAGGCTATGTGGCGCCGGGCGCACAACCGCTGGTCGGCGCCACCTACGAACACGATGACGAGGACACGGCGTCGCGCCTGGAAAGCGACCTCGCCAACCTGGCCCGGCTGGAGGCGATCCTGCCGGGGGCGGGCGGATGTTTCGCCGCCGAACAGGTGAGCGGGCGCGCCTCGCTGCGTGCGACCCTGCCGGACCGGTTGCCGCTGCTGGGCGCGGTCGATGGGCAGCATGGGCTGTATCTCGCGGCGGGCTATGCCTCGCGCGGGGTGGTCTGGGCGGGCTTGCTGGGCGAGGCGCTGGCCGACCGGATGACGGACCAGCCCTGGCCGCTGGAAACCGGGTTGATGGGCGCTATCTCACCCGGCCGTTTCGGGCGCTAGCGTCTGGCGGGTCTGGTCAGGCTGCCGCAAGGGGCTTGCCCTTGCTGGCGGCGACCGACTGGCCTGCCTGGTCGTACAGGCCGTTCTGGCTGGTCGCGGCCTGGATCAGTACATTGAGTGCCTGACGCGTGGAGGCCAGGCGCAGATCGATCAGCGAGCCGATGCGCTGGTTGAGCGCACGGGCCTGCTGCTCAACGTCGCAGAGTTGCCGCCAGCGGGTGAGGTGTTCGGGCTGGCCATGCCGGACCAGCCAGGCATCCATGCCGGCATGGTCGGGCGTGTGGCCGGCGGCCAGCAGCGCGTCATGGCGCGTGCGCGCCAGGTTGCCGAGGGTTTGCAGCTGCGCCAGCTTGGAGGCGTTCAATTGCGCCAGGCGATCGGCTTCGCCGTCCACCAGTGCGCGCTCCTCCTCGCCCATGACATTCAGCAGCGCCTGCCAGGCCGCGCTTTCGCCTTTCAGCCCGGCAATCAGCGTGTCGCTGCGGGGCGCATCACTTGGCGACATTGAGCATTTCCTTGACTGAGTTGAGCAGGTTTTCGGCGATGTTTCCGGTATTGATGTCGTACTGCCCTTTGGTGATGGCTTCCTTGATGCTGTCCACGCGCGCGCGATCGACGACCGGGATCGCCTCAAGCTGGGTTTCCAGCTGTTTCAGCTGGAGGGCGCGCGGGCTCAGGCTGACATCCGTCTTCTGGGCATCGGCCGGCTTATTGTCTTCGGCTTTGCCGGTGCGGTTTTCGACGGAATTCGGCAGCGTGATCGGTTTCAGGCCGGGATCGATTTTCATGGCAGTGTTCCTGATCGGGCAGGTGCTCGGTGTCTAAGCTGGTTCAATAACGTCAATTTTCCGTTTTTCTGAAGTCCGCCCTAAAAGGCAACCACTACCTGCTGACCGTCCTGCGCCACGCCACTGACCACCTCGCCGGACGCGGTCTTCACCCGTACCCTGTCGCCGCGGCTGGCATTGGCCAGTGCCTGGCCTTCGCTCTGGATGGAAAAGCCCGGCCCGGTCAGCACCAGGCGGGTGGTCTGGCCCTGTTGCACGACGAGCGGGGCGCGTAGCAGCGCGCTGCGCAGCGGCGCGCCGGCCGCCAGCCCCGATACCGTGCGATATCCCTGCAGGTCGTCGGGGTTCGTGGCGACGTCGGCCGGCAGACTGCCGAGGTCGCCCTCGCGCAGCGTGAGGTCGGCCGCGTTCAGGACGTGGTTGGCGGGCAGGGGTTCGCGGGTTACGACGTAAGACCCGATCACGCGAACCTGCACGGCCAGGTAGACCGTCCACCGGCTGGGCGCGAGGCAGCGCACGCCTACCGTGGTTTTCCCCATGCCGCGGCTGCCGGCAGGCTGGAATGCGTCGAACGCAGAGCAGGCGGGCAGCGCGGCGCGCGGCGCCGCAACCTGGATCGTGACCTTGCCGGGCAGGCCGGCGGTCTGTTTTTTCAGGAACTGTTCGGCCTGCGCCTGTACGGCGGCCGGGTCCTGCCGCTCCGCTGCGGGGGCCTGCGCTGTCAGGCCCAGGCTGGCCACGATCGCCAGCCAGGTTCCGAGGCGGCTGGCCATGGTCCGGATACGCTTGAGTGCCATCTCGACTCCTTGGCTTGGTTTCTCACACTGACGCATTGTAGGGAGGGCCGCCGCAACTTAAACGGCGAAATGAACCCGCTTTGTGCCCTTTATCGTTCGATTGAATGGACAGGCGACTGCCTAGGATGCAGTCATCGCAAAAAGGCTTTGCGGCAGAAAGAGGTGAAAACCATGCTGAACCGGCTTGATGACATGCTGAATTTCAACACCCAGGCGCTACGCATACGCGACCAGCGCCAGCAGGTGCTGGCTTCCAATATCGCCAACGCCGACACGCCGAACTACAAGGCGCGCGACCTGGATTTCAAGGCCGCCCTGGAAGGCGCGCTGCAGGGGACGCCTGCGACCGGCGGCGCGGCGCTGGCCACCACGGCGCCCGGCCATCTGGCGGGCAAACCGGGATCGGCGGCGGAAGCCGGGCTGCTGTACCGCACCCCGGCCCAGGGCAGCGTCGATGGCAACACGGTGAACATGGATGCCGAGCGCGCCGCGTTCGCCGACAACGCCGTTCATTACGAATTCAACCTGACCCGTCTCACCCAGCAGATCAAGACCATGATGGCGGCGATCCAGGGATAAGGAGCATAGCGCATGTCACTGTCCAATATCTTCAGCGTGGCCGGCTCGGCCATGAATGCCCAGTCGCAGCGGCTGAACACCGTCGCCAGCAATCTCGCCAACGCAGACAGCGTCACCAGCGCCGACGGCACGCCCTACAAGGCCAAGCAGGTCGTGTTCGCCGCCACGCCGGTGGGCGAGAACGGCGCGACCGGGGTGAACGTGGCGGCCGTGGTCGAGGACCAGTCGCCGATGAAGCTGGTGTACGACCCCAAGAATCCGCTCGCCGACGAGAAAGGCTACGTGACCATGCCCAACGTCAATGTGGTGGAGGAAATGGTCAACATGATCTCCGCCTCGCGTTCGTACCAGTCCAACGCGGACATGATGAACACCGCCAAGACCCTGCTGCTCAAGACCCTGAGCCTGGGACAGTGAACAGGAGCCAATGAGGAAAAACCATGAGCACCGTACAAGACACCAGTAATGTAAGCAGCCTGTATGGCACCAGTGCGTCCACGTCCTCGACGAGCAGCGCGGCGGATACGCAGAACCGTTTTCTGAGCCTGCTGGTGGCGCAGATGAAAAACCAGGATCCGCTGAACCCGCTCGACAACGCCGAGGTGACCAGCCAGATGGCCCAGCTCAGCACGGTGCAGGGCATCGAGAACATGAACAGCAGCCTGCAGGCGATGGCGGCCAGTTTCGGTACCACCCAGATGTCGCAGGCGGCGAGCCTGATCGGGCGGACGGTGCTGGTTCCGGGCGACACGATCAGCCCGGCCCAGATGGAGAACGTGATGGGCTTCGAGCTGTCGCGCCCGGCCGACAAGGTCACCGTCAGCATCCAGGATGCCTCGGGCGCCCTGGTGCGCAAGCTGGACCTCGGTTCGCGCGACACGGGAGTGAACGTGCTGGCGTGGGATGGCCTGACGGACAACGGGACGGCCGCCCCCGCAGGACAGTACAGCTTCAAGATCGATGCCGTCCAGGGCGGCAAGGCGGTCGACAGCACCACCCTGAACCTGGGCACGGTCAACAGCGTCTCGCAGAATGCCAAGGGTGTGCAGTTGAACCTGGCGGGGAACACGAGCGTGGGGTATGCCGACATCCGGCAGATTTTCTGAGCAGTTCGAGTCGGCGCGCCGGGTAAGCCGCCAGCCATCATTACAAGGAGCAGAACATGAGTTTTCAGCAAGGATTGAGCGGACTCAACGCCGCCGCAAAGAACCTGGATGTCATCGGCAATAACGTGTCCAACTCCAGCACCGTCGGATTCAAGCAATCCCAGGCGCAGTTTGCCGACGTCTACGCCAATTCGCTGACGGGCGCCGGCGGCACCAGCGTCGGCATCGGCACCAAGGTTTCGCAGGTGACCCAGCAGTTCACCCAGGGCAACATCACGTCCACCAACAATCCGCTGGACATCGCCATCAACGGCGGCGGCTTTTTCCGCATGGACACCAATGGCGAGATCGCCTACCAGCGCAATGGCCAGTTCCAGCTCGACAAGTACGGCTACATCGTCAACCCGACCGGCGGCAAGCTGACGGGCTATACGGCGAACGCCAGCGGCGTGCTGTCGACCGGCGCGCCGTCGCCGCTGAGCATCAATACCTCCGACCTGTCCCCGCAGATCACCACCGAGATGAAGGCCGTGCTCAACCTGGATTCAGGCAAGACAGCGATCAATGGGGCGACCACGCCGTTCAACATGAACGACCCGACCACCTTCCACAATTCGACCGCGGCGCAGGTTTACGACAGCCTGGGCAATGCCCAGACGCTGCAAACCTACTATGTGAAACGGCCGTCCGGCGCCTGGGATGTGTACGCGTCCAGCGACGGGACGCAGATCGGCGCAGGTCCGGTTGCAACCCTGAACTTCAACTCCAGCGGCGCCCTGACGACCGCGATGCCGCTTGCCGCCGTCAACGTGCCGGCCACGGCAACGGGGGCCACCACGCCGTTCCCCATCACCTTCGATTACACCGGAACCACCCAGTTCGGCTCCACGTTCAGCGTCAACTCGCTGAAGCCCGACGGCTATGCCTCGGGCCGGCTGTCCGGCTTCAACATCGGTGCCGACGGCGTGATCCTGGGCCGCTACACCAATGGCGAGTCGGCCGTGCTGGGCCAGGTGGTGCTGGCGAATTTCGCCAACCCCAATGGCCTGCAGCAGATGGGCAACAACATGTGGGCCGAATCCGCGACCTCGGGCACGCCGCTGGTGGGCGCCCCCGATTCGGGCAGCCTGGGCGTGCTGCAGTCGTCGGCGGTGGAAGATTCCAACGTCGACCTCACCGCCGAGCTGGTCAACATGATCACCGCGCAGCGGGTGTACCAGGCCAACGCGCAGACCATCAAGACCCAGGATGCGGTGATGCAGACCCTGGTCAACCTGCGTTGATGCCGTGAGCATTTAGGGAGGCCGCATGGACCGTCTCATCTACACCGCCATGACCGGCGCGAAGCATGCGCTGGAGCAGCAGGCGACCACGTCGAACAACCTGGCGAACGCGACCACCACGGGCTTCCGTGCGCAGATCGACCAGTTTCGCGCGGTGCCGGTGCAGGGCGCGATCCTGCCGACCCGGGCCTTCGTGGTCGACTCCACGACCGGCAGCGATTTCCGTTCCGGCGTGATCCAGCAGACCGGACGCGAGCTCGACGTGGCGGTGCAGGGAGACGGCTGGATTGCGGTTCAGGCCGCCGACGGCAGCGAGGCCTACACCCGCAACGGCAGCCTCAAGCTGGACGAGAACGGCGTGCTGCAGACCCATGACGGCCTCAATGTCATGGGTGACGGCGGTCCGCTGTCCATTCCGCCCGGACGCAATGTCGCCGTCGCCAAGGACGGCACGATTTCGCTGGTGCCGGACGGTTCCGCCGCGACGGGTCTCACCTCGATCGGGAAGCTGAAGCTGGTGAATCCGCCCACTGCAGATCTGGTGCGCGGCGACGACGGCCTGTTCCGGCTGAAGGACGGCCAGCCGGCAGATACCGATCCCAATGTGAAGGTGGTCGGTGGTGCGCTCGAGTCGAGCAACGTCAATGTCGTCGATGCCATGGTCAACATGATCTCGCTGGCCCGCGCGTTCGACATGAACATGAAGCTGCTGCAGAACGCAGAGAGCAACGACAGCAAGGCCGGCCAGCTGCTGTCGATGAACTGATTTCCTAATACTTGAAGGAGCCGACATGATTCGCTCACTGTGGATTGCCAAGACCGGTCTGGATGCGCAGCAGACGCAGATGGACGTGATTTCCAACAACCTCGCCAACGTCAGCACCAGCGGCTTCAAGCGCGCGCGCGCGGTGTTCGAGGATCTGCTGTACCAGACCGTCCGCCAGCCCGGCGCGCAGTCGTCCGAGCAGACGCAGCTGCCGTCCGGCCTGCAGATCGGAACCGGCGTGAAAACGGTGGCGACCGAGCGCATCTTCACCCAGGGAAACCTGCAGCAGACCGGCAACGCCAAGGATGTGGCGATCCAGGGCAACGGTTTCTTCCAGGTGCTGATGCCGGACGGCACGACCTCCTACACGCGCGACGGTTCATTCCAGGCCGATTCCAACGGACAGCTGGTCACCTCCAGCGGCTATGCGGTGCAGCCGGCCATCACCATTCCGCCGGATACCCAGACCCTGACCATCGCGCGCGACGGAACGGTGTCGGTGCAGCAGGCGGGCTCGTCCACCCCGGTGACGGTCGGCACCCTGCAGCTGGCGATGTTTGTCAATCCGGCCGGCCTGCAGAGCCTGGGCGAGAATCTCTACGCGGAAACCGCCGCCTCGGGCACGCCGAGTTCAAATGCGCCCGGCAGCAACGGCGCCGGCACGCTCAACCAGGGCTACGTCGAAACCTCGAACGTCAACGTCGTGGAAGAGATGGTCAACATGATCCAGACCCAGCGCGCGTATGAAATCAACAGCAAGGCGATCACGACATCAGACCAGATGCTGCAGCGCCTGACCCAGCTCTGAGGCTCGCCATGAAGATGTCGCGTAGCGTGGGATGTATCGGGATGCTGCTGGGGCTGGCGGGCTGCGGCACCACGCCGTCGTCCATCGTCCAGCAGCCCACCACGGCACGTCCGCAGGCGCTGCCCACCCAGGCGGCCGGCAACGGCGCCATCTACCAGGCCGCTTCCTACACGCCGATGTTCGAGGACCGGCGCGCGCGCCACGTCGGCGACATGCTGACCATCGTCATCAACGAGAAGACACAGGCCGGCAAGAAGGCGTCGTCCAACGGCGCGAAAACCGGTGCGGTCGATTCGTCGATCAGCGCTGTTGCCGGGCTGCCGCTCAAGACCTTCCAGGGGGCCGGGGTGAAGGCCGGCTCGTCGACCTCGTACGACGACAAGTCGGCGATCGACTCCAGCAACCTCTTCACCGGAAACATCACCGTCACCGTGATCGAAGTGCTGCCGAACGGCAATCTGGTGGTCGCCGGCGAAAAGCAGATCGCGCTCGACAAGAGCACCGAATACATCCGCCTGTCCGGCGTGGTGCAGCCCGACACCATCCAGGCGGGCAATACCGTGTCGTCGGCCAAGGTGGCGGACGCGCGCATCGAATACCGTTCCAGCGCCAAGTTCGACTCGGCCGAAGTCATGAGCTGGCTGGCGCGTTTCTTCCTCAGTTTCATTCCCTTGTAAATGGTGGCCCTCATGAGGATTCCGTCCCTGTTCCTGCTGGCCGCGCTCGCGATGAGCAGCGCTGCCCAGGCCGAACGCATCAAGGACATCGCCACCATCCAGGGGGTGCGCGACAACCAGCTGGTGGGCTACGGCCTGGTGGTGGGCCTCGACGGCACCGGCGACCAGACCACGCAGACGCCGTTCACCACCCAGAGCATCACCAACATGCTGATGCAGATGGGCGTCAACCTGCCGCCCGGCACCAACATGCAGCTGAAGAACGTGGCGGCAGTGATGGTGACCGCCGATCTGCCGCCGTTCGCCCAGGCCGGGCAGGCTATCGACATCACGGTGTCGTCGATCGGCAACGCCAAGAGCCTGCGCGGCGGCACGCTGGTGATGACGCCGCTGAAGGGCGCCGACGGCCAGGTCTACGCGATGGCACAGGGCAACCTCGTGGTCAGCGGCGCCGGCGCGTCGGCCAGCGGCAGCAAGGTGCAGATCAACCATCTGAGCGTGGGCCGCATCCCCAGCGGTGCGACGGTCGAACGCAGCGTCGCCACCGTGCTGGGCGCATCGGGCACCATCAATCTGGAGCTGATGCAGAGCGATTTCACCACCGCCAGCCGTGTGGTCGATGCGGTGAACGCGCGCTTCGGCAAGGACACCGCACGCGCATTGAACGGCCGGGTGATCCAGGTGAAGACGCCGGTGGGTGACGATGCGCGCGTGTCATTCCTGGGCGCGATCGAAAGCCTTGACGTCAATCCGGCGCAGGCCATGGCCAAGGTCATCATCAACGCACGTACCGGCTCGGTGGTGATGAACCAGGCGGTCATGCTCGATCCCAGCGCGGTGTCGCACGGCAACCTGTCGGTGGTCATCAATACCCAGCCGGTCATCAGCCAGCCGGCGCCGTTCTCCAAGGGCGAGACGGTGGTCACCTCGCAGTCGCAGATCGAAATCCGCCAGCAGCCCGGCGAAGTCATGCTGCTCAGGAACAGCGCGTCGCTCGCCGACGTGGTGAAGGCGCTCAATTCCATCGGCGCGACGCCGCAGGACCTGCTGGCGATCCTGCAGGCCCTGAAGGCCTCCGGCGCGCTGCACGCGGAACTCGAGGTGATCTGAATGATTGGCGGCGCCGACCTTACCTCCAAGTTCGCACTCGACGTCCAGGGCGTCAGCCAGCTCAAGCTGGAGGCCAAACAGTCCTCGCCCGAGGCGCTGAAGGCCGCGGCGCAGCAGTTCGAGGCGGTATTCATGAACATGCTGATGAAGAGCATGCGCGAAGCATCGCCGCAGGACGGCATGTTCGACAGCGAGCAGACCCGCATGTACACCGGGATGCTCGACCAGCAGCTGACGCAGAAGCTTGCCAGCCGCGGGATCGGCCTCGCGGACATGATGGTGCGCCAGCTTTCGCGCACCCTGAATGCGCCCAGTGTCGACGCCGCAGCATCCGACGGGACGCCGGCCGGCCTGCCGCTGAACGCCCCGCAAGCCGGAATGGAATTGAATGCCCCGCCGCTGCGCGTCGAGGCGCGCGGCGCAGCAACGCAACCGGCAGATCCGGGCGCCATCCGCAGCGGGGATATCCCAGTAGGGGACGCTGATCCACTGCGGGCCAAGGCCCGTGTGGAGTCGAACGCCCCTGCCCACGTCGAGGCCTTCGTGCAGAAGCTGCTGCCGCATGCCCAGGCGGCGAGCGCCAGCAGCGGCATTCCCGCCAGCTTCATGATGGGCCAGGCGGCACTGGAAACCGGCTGGGGCAGGAGCGAAATCCGTGGGGCCGACGGCCAGAACAGCCATAACCTGTTTGGCATCAAGGCGGGCGGATCGTGGAAAGGCCGCACCGTCGACATCGTCACCACCGAATACGTCAACGGCAAGCCGCAGAAGCAGGTGGACAGTTTCCGCGCCTACGACTCCTATGCCGACGCCTTCCGCGATTACGCGAGCCTCCTGCGCGGCAATGCGCGCTACCAGAACGCGATCATGCCGGGCCAGGACGCCGCCGGCTTCGCCCAGGGCCTGCAACAGGCGGGCTATGCCACCGATCCGGGCTATGCCCAGAAGCTTATGGGCGTGATCAGGATGGTGGAAACGACCTGACTCAAGAAAAGCGCAGGCTGGCCGATTCATCCATCAAGCGTATCGATATCCCCTAGCCCCATAACCTTTGCGACTACATAGATGGCTACCAGCATTCTCAGTATCGGTCAGAGCGCACTCGCCGCCGCACAGGCAGGACTGAGCACGACCAGTCACAACATCGCGAATGCGTCGACGCCTGGATACAGCCGCCAGGTCGTGATACAGGGCGCGGCCCTGCCGCAGAATTTCGGGACCGGCTTCATGGGGCAGGGTACCCAGGTGACCGCGGTCCAGCGCATATACAACGATTACCTGGGTGTCCAGATGCAATCCGCGCAGGCATCGAAAAGCGGGCTCGACACGTATTACACGCAGATCAAGCAGCTCGACAACATGCTGGCCGATTCGACGGCCGGCCTGTCGCCGGCGCTGCAGGATTTCTTCAGCGGCATCCAGGGGATGGCCTCGAATCCGTCCAACGTTCCCGCGCGCCAGACCGCCCTGTCGTCGGCCGACACGCTGGTCGGGCGCTTCCAGAGCCTGGCCGGGCAGCTCAACGAAATCAGCCAGGGCGTCAACAGCCAGATCCAGTCGAGCGTCAGCGCCATCAACAGCTACGCCCAGCAGATTGCGCAATTGAACGACACGATCGGCAAGGCCCAGCGGGCGTCCGGCCAGCCTCCCAACGACCTGCTCGATCAGCGCGACCAGCTGGTCCTGGACCTGAACAAGGAGATCAAGACGACGGTCGTCAAGCAGGGCGACGGTTCCTACAACGTGTTCATCGGCAATGGCCAGCCACTGGTGGTGGGCTCGACGACCTCGAAACTCACCAGCGTGGCGTCCCCGACCGACCCCTCGAGGATCGAGGTGGCCTACCAGTCCAGCAACGGCAGCACGACCACCCTGGGCGAATCGAGCCTGGCTGGGGGGGCGCTGGGCGGGCTGGTCGAGTTTCGCAGCAAGTCGCTGGAACCGGCGCAGAACGAACTGGGCCGGATTGCCATCGGGCTGGCCAGCACGCTCAATGCGCAGAACCGCCTCGGCCAGGACCTCAACGGCAACCTGGGGGGCGACCTGTTCACGCTCGCTTCGCCGGTGGCGACTGCGAACAGCGGCAATAGCGGTTCGGCCACCGTGACCGCCAGCATCAGCGATGCCGGTGCGCTGACCACCAGCGATTACCGTCTGCAGTACGACGGCAGCAATTACACGCTGACCCGGCTGTCCGACAATACCGCGACGACCTTTGCGCCCGCCGCCCTGCCGCAGACCGTGGACGGCGTGACCATCAACGTATCGACCACGCCCGCCGCAGGCGACAGCTTCCTGATCCGCCCCACCGTCAACGGCGCTTCGGGCATCGGCCTGGCGGTCACCGATCCGGCCCTTCTCGCGGCCGCAGCGCCCATCCGTGCCGCGGCCGCCACCGGCAACACCGGTACCGCCACCATCGGCGCAGGCAGCGTCAACACCCCCCCGCCGCCCAACGCCAATCTGCAGCAGCCCGTCACGATCACGTTCACCTCGCCCACGACCTACAACGTGACAGGAACGGGGACGGGCAACCCGACGGGCCTGACGTACACGCCCGGCGCGACGATCAGCTACAACGGCTGGAGCACCACTATCAGTGGCACGCCGGCCGCGGGCGACAGCTTTACCGTGGCGTCCAATGCCAGCGGGGTGGGCGACGGCCGCAATGCCCTGCTGATGGGTGCCCTGCAGACCAGCAATACGCTGGGCAACGGCACTATCAGCTACCAGGGCGCGTATTCGCAGTTCGTCAGCGAGGTCGGCAACAAGACCCGTGAACTCGAGGTGACCAGCACCGCCGCCGGCAACCTGCTTTCCCAGGCCACGCAGTCGGTCCAGAACGAATCGGGCGTGAATCTCGACGAGGAGGCGGCCAATCTGCTGCGTTATCAACAGGCCTACCAGGCGGCCGGCAAGGTCATGCAGATTGCCAGCCAGTTGTTCGATGTTCTGCTCTCGATTGGACAATAAAGATCATGCGCATCAGTACCCAGACCCTGTTTGACAATGGTGCCGCCCGCATCGCCGAAGCGCAGGCCGCCCTGTACAAGACGCAGCAGCAGGTTTCCGCCGACCGGCGCATTCTCACGCCGTCGGACGATCCGGTCGCGGCGGCGCGGGCGCTCGATGTGACGCAGTCGCAATCGCTCAATACCCAGTACGGCACCAACCGCGGCTATGCAAAAGACTCGCTCTCGGCAGTGGATGGCACGCTGTCGAGCGTGGCGGATCTGCTGCAGGAAGTGAAGACCACCGCGATTTCGGCCGGCAATCCGACCCTGGGCGATAGCGAGCGTGCCTCCATCGCGACCGCACTGCAGAGCAGCCTCAACCAGTTGATCGGGCTGGCCAATGCGCGCGACGGACTGGGAAACTACATGTTCTCGGGCTTCCAGACCGCGACGCCTCCGTTTGTCCAGACCGCCACCGGCGTGCAGTATCAGGGCGACCAGGGGCAGCGCCTGATCCAGGTCGATTCCAATCGCCAGATGGCGGTCAGCAGCCCGGGCCAGGGGGTGTTCCAGGGCGGTGGGCAGGATATGTTCAAGACCCTGAGCGACCTCGTCACCCAGTTGAATACGCCAGGCACCACCGGATTGAGCGCCGCCCTGGCAACCGCCAACAGCAATTTTCAACTGGCCCTGGACAACGTGTCCACGGTGCGCGCATCGGTCGGAACGCGCATGCAGGAACTCGATGCACTCGACAATTCCGGTACCAGCAAGAATCTCCAGTACAGCCAGACCCTGTCCAATTTGCAGGACCTCGACTACACCAAGGCGCTGACCGATCTTTCCAAGCAGCAAACGACGCTGGAAGCCGCGCAGAAATCGTTTGTACAAACCTCCAGTCTGTCGCTCTTCAAGTTCCTGTGAGCATGGGCATGCTATCCCGGGAATCCCGCCCTGATGAACTGATGAACACCCAGGTCATGCGCCTGCTGTCGGGCGTATCCGTCCATGGAGACCAGCATCTGGCCGAGGTCGAGCGCGATCTGGTGCAGATGGACGTGCTGCTGAGCGAGGCGATCAAGAAGCTGTGCACCAGCTTCATGGCGATTCACCGCGCGATCGACCAGCAGCAGGAAGCCCTCAGGAACATGCTGCCGGGCGGCACGCCGGCACCCGAGCAGGCCGCGCGCCTGGAGGCACTGCGCGAAGAGATCGGCCAGCATGTAGGTGCCGCCGTCACGGGGCTGCAATTCCAGGACATGACCAGCCAGCTGATCGGCCGGATGGTGCAGCACCTGGCGGGGTTGCGGGAGGTGTTCGGCGCGCTCGGCACGAACGGTTCGGCCGACCTGCCGGAAAGCGGTAGCGAGGAGATGCTCGCCATGCTGAACCATATCAGCGACCGGGTCGGGGCGCGCTGCACCGAACTGGCCGATGCCGCGCGCAGCACGGTCAACCAGCACCACATGGAAAGCGGCGACATCGAACTGTTTTGAGATCAGGAAATGCGCGGGCATGGCCCGCCAATGAACGTAGCAGGAGCAATGATGACGAAAACAATACTTGCAGTGGATGACTCGGGCTCGCTGCGCCAGATGCTCTCCTTCAGCCTGAAGGCGGCCGGCTATGGCGTGATCGAGGCTGTCGACGGCGAGGACGGCCTGAGCAAGGCGAAGCAGCAGACAGTCGACCTGGTGCTGACCGACCAGAACATGCCGGGCATGGATGGCCTGAGCCTGATCAGGGCGCTGCGCGCCATGAAGAATTACAAGAGTGTGCCGATATTGATGCTGACCACTGAGTCTGGCGATGACATCAAGGCGATGGGCAAGGCGGCAGGCGCCAGCGGCTGGCTGGTCAAACCCTTTGATCCGGCGCGCCTGACCGAGGTTGTGAAGAAGCTGATCGGGTGAGGATGAAGCGGCCGGACATGCAGAAAAATTGACGGAGTACAAAAATGACGATTGATATGAGCCAGTTCTACCAGGTGTTTTTCGACGAGGCAGACGAACTGCTCGCCGAAATGGAGAAGCTCTTGCTGGCTCTCGACGTATCCGCACCGGATAGCGAGGATCTCAATGCGATCTTCCGCGCCGCGCATTCCATCAAGGGCGGTGCCGCCACCTTCGCGTTCACCGACATCACCGAGGTCACCCACATGCTGGAGTCGCTGCTCGACCGCATCCGCAAGGGTGAAATGGCGCTGACCCCCGAGCACGTGGATGCCTTCCTGGTGGCGAAGGATGTGCTGACCATGCAGATGGATGGCCATCATCATGGTTCGAGCGTCGACCAGGCTGCGGTCGACAGCGTATGCCAGAGGCTGAAGGCCCTGTCGCAGGGGATCGCGACCGCCGCACCGGCTGTTGTGTCCAGCGCGTCGCCTGCCACGGCGGTCCCCGAAGCCGTGGCAACCCCGGTGGCGGACGCGGATGGCAACTACCGTTACCGCATCGAGCTTCCCGAGGTTCCCCAGAAAGACGTCGATGCGCTGGCAGCCGAACTCGGCCTGCTCGGAACGATCACGCAGGAAACCCTGGCCGACAAGCGCGCAGTGTTCATCCTCGCCACCAGTGAAAGCCAGGACAATATCGTCGCCATCTGCTCGTTCGTGCTCGACCCGGACGATCTCAAGATCACTTGCGGCGATGCGCCGGCTGCACGGCAGGCAGCGGCATCTGCCGGACCGGCGGGCAGCACGGCTGCCGCAGATCCCGGCTACGGGATCTTCGAGCCTGAACAGAAGCCGTCCGAGGCTCCCAAGACGGCAGCGCCCCAGGCCGAACAGGCGGCGGCCACCGCGCCCGCGGGCGAAGCCAGGAACTGGGGCCGCCGCGCCACCGACAAGGAAGGAAGCAGCCAGGAGTCGTCCTCGATTCGCGTCGGCGTGGAGAAGGTCGACCAGCTGATCAACCTGGTCGGCGAACTGGTCATTACCCAGGCCATGATCGAGCAGCGCATCGCTGCGCTCGACCCTCTGCATCATGAGCGCCTGCTCAACAGCGCCAGCCAGCTGGCGCGCAACACGCGCGACCTGCAGGAAGCCGTGATGTCGATCCGCATGATGCCGATGGACTATGTGTTCTCGCGTTTCCCGCGCATGGTGCGCGATCTTGCAGCCAAGCTCGGCAAGAAAGTCGAATTCGTTACGCGCGGGGCTGCCACCGAACTCGACAAGGGCCTGATCGAGCGCATCGTCGATCCACTCACTCACTTGGTGCGCAACAGCGTCGACCATGGCATCGAGATGCCAGACAAGCGCAAGGCCAGCGGAAAGAACGAAGCCGGGAAACTGATCCTGTCGGCTGCGCATCAGGGCGGCAATATCGTGATCGAAGTGAGCGACGATGGCGGCGGTCTGAACCGCGAAAGGATCCTAGACAAGGCCAGGCAGCAGGGCCTGCCGGTCTCGGACGGCATGCCCGACAGCGATGTCTGGCAGCTCATTTTTGCGCCGGGTTTCTCCACCGCCGAGGTGGTGACCGATGTTTCCGGCCGCGGGGTCGGCATGGACGTGGTCAAGCGCAACATTACCGCGATGGGCGGAACCGTCGATATTCGCTCGGTTCCGGGCAGCGGGACCACGATCGCCATTTCCCTGCCGCTGACACTCGCGATTCTCGACGGCATGTCGGTCAAGGTCGGGGAGGAAATCTATATCCTGCCGCTGGGCTACGTCGTCGAGTCGCTGCAGCCGGCGACGGTGGATGTCAAGGAGATTGCCGGCCAGGGCAAGGTGGTCAAGGTGCGCGAGGAGTACCTGCCCTTGATTCCGCTGTATCAGATTTTCGCGATCGAGCCCCGCTTCGAGGATCCGTCGCAAGGCATCACCGTCATCCTTGAAAGCGACGGCAAAAAAGCGGCCTTGCTGGTCGATAGCCTGGTCGGGCAGCAGCAGGTCGTGGTCAAGAACCTGGAATCGAACTTCCGCAAGGTGGCCGGGATTTCAGGTGCGACGATATTGGGCGACGGGGGCGTTTCCCTGATTCTCGACGTGGCCGCATTGCTGCGCTCAAGCCGTCAACTCAACGCCGACCCCATTTTCTTCTAAGGCCAGATTTAAGGACAAGAACCATGTCGTACACCACGCAAACACAGACCAGCATGGAGGCCGCGGGTGAAAGTGGCGGAAACGAATTCCTGGCCTTTACCCTCGGTCGTGAAGAATACGGTATCGACATCCTGCGGGTGCAGGAGATTCGCGGCTACGAGCCGGTGACCCGGATTGCCAATGCGCCCGACTTCATCAAGGGCGTGGTGAATCTGCGCGGCACCATCGTCCCCGTTGTCGACATGCGCATCAAATTGAACCTGGGGACCCCGACCTACGATCAGTTCACGGTCGTGATCATCCTGAACATCGGCGGGCGGGTCGTGGGCATGGTGGTGGACAGCGTCTCGGACGTGACGACGCTCTCGTCGGAGCAGATCAAGCCTGCCCCGGAAATCGGCACGACCTTCGATACGGACTACCTCATCGGTCTCGGCACGCTCGACGAGCGCATGCTGATCCTGGTGGATATCGACAAATTGATGTCCAGCGCCGAAATGGGGCTGATCGAGAAGCTGGCGGCGTGATCACGCGTCGGAACATCAGTTATTACGAGACGTTGAATGCTGTGGCGAGAGGTTTTTGACGAAATTTCAGCTGTACTGAACGGGCAGGTCCTGGATTTGACTGTCTGGATTGAGTGAGAGGGAGTAATTGAAATGCTGGCAAATCTGAGCATCAAATCGCGGCTGGTTTTCGTGATCGGCATCCTATCAGCGTTGCTGGTCGGCATCGGAATCCTGGGATTGACGAGCCTCAATTCGACCAATGGCGCACTCAAGACCGTCTACGAAGACAGGGCGGTCGCCCTGGGCCAACTGGCACATGTGTCCATGCTGGTCAACCAGAATCAGATCACGCTGGCTGAAGTCACTGCCGGCCAGTTGTCAGCGTTTCCCGGTGATGTTTCGGTGGTTGACAAGCAGGTCGAGGAGATCAGCAACAGGATCAAGGAAATCGAAACACTCTGGACGTCCTATCTTGCAACCCATCGGACACCCGAGGAAAAGAAACTTGCCGACGAGTTCGATGCCAGCCGCAGAGCCTATGGCCGGACGGGTGTTGTGCCTGCCATAGCAGCCTTGCGCGCTCACGATTTCCAACAGGCCAGCGAGCTGCTGCAGGGGCCGCTCACCCAAAGTTACCCCGCAGTGCAGAAAAACATGGAAGCGCTGAACACGCTCCAGTTGGACGTGGCCAAGCATGAATTCGAGGCGGCGCAAACACGTTATGCCATGGTGCGTAATTTTTCCATCGTTGCCATCGTGCTCGGCGTGGCGCTGGCGGGTCTGATCGGCTTCTGGTTGATCCGTACGATTTCCCGTTCGCTGAACGAAGCGCTGCGTCTGGCCGAGAGCGTCGCCGCCGGCGACCTGACGCGGACAGTCGATGTCCATTCGA
>CAZHKS010000016.1:0-2477 GCA_964533095.1 uncultured Thiobacillus sp.
AGAGTCCATGTCCAAGGACAATATGGGCAAGGATGGCATGAAGCACTAGATCGCCGAGCCGGCCTGCTGGGCGGGAACCCGCCCGATCGGGGGTGCGCATGCAGCAGGCCGCCCGGATTCAATTGAAGCCCTGAATTCTGATGGACCAGGGCAAAGGAGCACGCACCATGAATCGCCTTATCGCTGCAGTCATTGCGCCGGCCCTGGGCATCGCGCTGGCGGGCTGCTCATCCGCTTCCACCGCGACGCCCTTGCCCGACCCTGTCGTCGACATCCCGCTTGCCAGAACGGCCGGCACCCAGACGGCCGTCCTGGCCGGCGGCTGTTTCTGGGGTGTGGAAGGCGTGTTCGAGCACGTCAAGGGCGTCACCCGGGTCGAGTCGGGCTACGCCGGCGGCAACGCGGATACGGCCACGTATGGACAGGTAAGCGGCGGCCGCACCGGCCATGCCGAATCGGTGAAGATTACCTACGATCCCGCGCGCATCAGCTACGGGCAACTGCTGAAAGTGTTCTTCTCCGTCGCGCACAATCCGACGGAACTGAACCGGCAGGGGCCGGACACCGGCACGCAGTATCGCTCGGCGATCTTCTATTCCAATGCAGAGCAGAAGCGGGTGGCCGACGGCTACATCGCCCAGCTGCAGAAGGCCCAGGCGTATCCGCGACCCATCGTCACCCAGGTCGTGCCCCTGAAAGGCTTCTACGATGCCGAGGCCTACCACCAGAATTATCTGGCCTTGCATCCGGACCAGCCGTACATCGTCATCAACGACCTGCCGAAGATCGCCGATCTGCAGCGGCAGCTGCCGTCCCTGTATGTGGACAAATGAACCCGTGGACTCAATGAGGCAGGCAATCATGGACAGACGCACATTCATCAAGCTGGCGGCGGGCGGCGCGTCCGCGCCGGTGCTCATGCACTTCGCCCTGCCGGGCCAGGCCCTGGCGGCGGCGCGTATGGACAAACTCGTCCTGAGCGAGGCCGAGTGGAAAAAACGGCTCACCCCGGAACAGTACGACATCCTGCGGGAGGAGGGCACCGAACGCGCCTTCACCAGTCCGCTCAATCACGAAAAGCGCAGCGGGATGTTCGAGTGCGTGGCCTGCGGCCTGCCGCTGTTCCCCTCGCGCTTCAAGTACGACAGCGGCACCGGCTGGCCCAGTTTCTATGACGTGCTGCCCGGCCACGTGGAAACCAGGATCGACCACAAGCTGCTGCTGCCGCGCACCGAATACCACTGCGCGCGCTGCGGCGGCCACCACGGCCATGTGTTCAATGACGGGCCGAAGCCCACCGGCCTGCGCTACTGCAACAATGGCGTGGCACTGCGCTTCGTTCCGGACAAGGCCTGAACCGGAGGCGGTGCGCGTCCCCGTCGTCCGCCCTCACCGGCGGCATGGGACTCACGCCTGCCAGACCCCGTACCCGGCTTCGCGGAAGTCGATCGCCAGTTCCACCTCCAGGGCACCCGCGTCCTCATACGACAGCGAGCCATAGAGTTCGTAGAGCCCGGGCAACAGGCGCAGGCCGTATTCCCTGACGAAGCGGTTGGACTGTATCCCTGCCTTGTGCTTGTCGAATCGCACGTCGGGATCCAGACCCGTCATGCCGACGTAGAGGCAGGGCTTGCCCATGACATAACCGGGGTTGGCTTTCCTGAAGCGGCCTTCGTAAAGCACATCGTTCGACAGCTCGATCACATAGACGCGATAGTGGTTCCGGCGTCCCATCGCCTCATTCGTCGCGTTCGAACATGTCGATGCGCTCGGTTTCCGCCACCCCGTCCGCTACCCATTCCTGCACCGCGGGCAGCGCCAGCACCGCGTCGGCGTATTCCTTCGCCGCGCCCGTGAGCGCCATGACATAGGTCTGGAAACGCAGCACCACCGGCGCAAACATCGCATCCGCAATGCCGAAGCGTCCGAACAGGAAATCGCCGCCGCTGCCGAAGCGCGTCCGGCAATCCATCCAGATCGCCACGATGCGTTCGATATCCGCGACGCACTCCGGCGTGCGGCCCTGGCCAGGGCGTCTTGCCCGGATGTTCATCGACATGTGTTCGCGGAGTGCGCCGAAGCCCGCATGCATCTCGGCGCTCACCGAGCGGGCTACCGCACGCGCCGCCGCATCGGCTGGCCACAACTGCCTGTCCGGAAAGCGCTCGTTGAGGTGTTCGCAGATCGCCAGCGAATCCCACACCCGGATGTCGCCATCGTGCAGCGCCGGCACCTTGCCCGACGGCGACCATTTCGCCAGTTCGATGCCGGACCCGGGCTGGTACAGCGGTATGCGCACCTCCTCGAAGGGAATACCCGTCTGGCGCAACAGCAGCCAGGGCCGCAGCGACCAGGACGAGTAGTTCTTGTTGCCGATGACGAGGGTGAGGGAAGACATGGTGAGGGCCCTAGGCGAAGATGGGATGCGCAAAGGTACACGAGCGGGCTGCGGGAGGGAATGCGGGGGACTCGGCTGG
>CAZHKS010000016.1:2577-74436 GCA_964533095.1 uncultured Thiobacillus sp.
TCTGGGCTTCTGCCTGGAGAGCGCACGCGCATCGGGCAAAAACCGGCCAGGAACGCTCGGCTGGTCTGGGCTTCTGCCTGGAGAGCGCACGCGCATCGGGCAAAAACCGGCCAGGAACGGTCGGTCGAAGTGATAACCATGAAGGTCAGCCCCATGTTCTTGATTGGGCCGCAGGCGGGGCCGAACGAAGGAAAAGCAAAGCGTTTTTGTATCTATTCAAAAACAGGAGAAGGCTCTGCGGGGAGCGTTTCTCGCCAGGACTGCAACTATCTGCCTAAATGCCCGTATAAGTCGCCTCCCTAATATTTTCGCTTGGCCTGAAAAACCCAAGAGGCAAGAGGGGATTACTCGTCGCCGGGCCACTCGCCAGGCAGATTGCCTAGCAACTTAAGGCAGTCTTAATATTTGACCGGCAGGATGCACATCGAATCTGATGTGGGTGCTGGTCAACCCCGCCAACTGTATTAATTTTTATAAGCATTCTTACCCGATTGTGCCGTACCGATTTCTCCGTGTGTTGATACTCTGGTTCGTCATGGCCCTGCAGGCGATGACACCGTTCGTCCACGCCCATGCCGAACCGCTGCAAGTAAGCCATGCGGACGCGCTGCCCGGACATCCTGGCATGCCCGGCGATGTGGCCTATCATGCAATTGAAAACAGTGGGCAGGATGCGGAGATCGAGGTGGCAGAGGGGGGGCCCTTTCGGCAGAGCGTGCTGCCTGCTGCGGGTGCCGGTGCGTCCTATCCGGTGCCGGCGGTACTGCCGCCAGAGATAAAAGCGGGTGGACGGGGCGCAGTCTGGCCGGTCGCTTCGTCGTTGCATGCCCGCCTTCCCGCTCACGCCTTGCCCCACGCCCTGGCGCCGCCGCGCCGCTGATCGTTCCACACTGCGCGCCGCCATTGCGCGCCTGCCTGCTTTTTTTCTCATGGAGATCACGCATGATCGCTGATTATGTTTCTACCCGTATTCTCGCATTGGCGCTGCTCGGCGCCGCCCCGGCTTTCGCGGCCGACATCCTGCCCCTGTCCGCCGCCCAGAAGAAGAATCTAGGCATCGTCATCGTATCCGCAGCCGCACAGGACACCAGCCCGGCACTTGCCTATACGGCCCGGGTGACCCTGCCGCCCGCCAGCGTGCGCGTGGCGGCAGCGGCCGGCGCCGGACTGGTCACCCAGCTGCATGTGCAGGCGGGTGACACGGTCAAGCGCGGCGCGCCGCTCGTCACGCTGTCGATGCCCGGCCTGGCCGATGCGCAGAATGCCCTGACGCAGGCGCGGCTGAGGTCGCAGCTGGCGGCCAGCAATGCGGCGCGCGATGAGAAGCTGTTCGGCGAAGGCCTGATCGCGGAATCGCGCCTGCGCGCCACCCGCTCCGAAGCCCAGTCGGCGCGCGCCAGCCTGGCTGCGGCACAGACCGCGCTGTCGATGATGGGCACGGGCAAGGTGGCGGGCAGTGCGATCACGCTGACCGCGCCGATCGCCGGCGTGGTGACGGAAAGCGTCGCCGAGCCGGGCCAGCGCGTGGATGCCGGCATGGCGCTGGTGAAGGTGGCGGATCTGTCGAAGCTGGCGCTGGAGATCCCGCTGTCGACGACGCAGGCGCGCCAGGTGGCGGTCGGTCAATCGGTGACGGTAGCGGACAGCCAGGCCAGCGGGCGCGTCACCGCGCTGCTGCCGCAACTCAATGCGTCGCAAAGCGTGCTGGCGCGCGCCAGCCTCGTCGATCCGCAACAGCGGCTGCGGCCCGGCCAGTCGGTGCAGGTGGCCATTACGGGCGTATCGGCTCCGGCGGGGGGCGCGCAACCGGCATCCAGCCTGGTGGTGCCGGCAGCGGCCCTGGTGTGGAAGGCCAGCCTGCCCTATGTATTCGTCGAAACCGCGCAGGGTTTCGCAGCGACGCCGGTGCGGCTGGTTCGCCAGAATGCCAGCCAGGCCGAAGTGACCGGTCTGGCCGCCGGCAGCCGCGTCGCTGCCAAGGGCGTGGCCGCGCTCAAGTCGCAATGGCTGGGAGAGTAAGCCATGATGAACATCCTGATCGAAGCCGCGCTGGCGCGGCGCTGGTTCGTGCTGGCGCTGGCGCTGGCACTGGCGGGGCTGGGCGTGCGCGCGTTCCAGCAGATTCCCATCGATGCCTTCCCCGATGTCTCGACCACCCAGGTCAAGCTGATCCTGAAAGCGCCGGGCATGACGCCGGAAGAGGTGGAGGCGCGCATCGCGCAGCCGGTTGAAACCGAGCTGCTGGGCATCCCGAAGCAGGTCATCCTGCGCAGCCAGTCGAAGAATGCGCTGGTCGACATCACCGTCGATTTCGCCGAGGGCACGGACATTTACTGGGCGCGTCAGCAGGTGGCCGAGCGCTTCGCCAACGTGAAGGGCGATCTGCCCGCCAACGTGTCGGGCGGCCTGGCGCCGATTTCCACGCCGCTGTCGGAACTGTTCATGTTCACCCTCGAAGGGCCGCTGTCGCTGGCGGAAAAACGCACCCTGCTCGACTGGACGGTGCGGCCGCAATTGCGGGCGATTCCCGGCGTGGCCGATGTGAACTCGCTCGGCGGCCGTGTCACCACCTTTGCGGTGAACCCCGATCCGGCCGCACTGGCCGCACGCGGCGTCACCTATGACGAATTGCGCATGGCGCTTGAAAGCAACACCCGCAACAACGGCGCCGGGCGCGTCAACGAAGGCGAGGAAACCTGGGTGGTGCGCGTCAACGGCGGCGTCAATTCGCTGGAGGACTTGCGACACATCGGCATCAAGACGGTTGGCGGCGTGGTCGTCACCGTCGGCGATGTCGCGCACGTGGAACTGGGCGAGATGACCCGCTACGGCGCGGTGACGCAAAACGGCCAGGGCGAGGCCGTGGAAGGCCTGGTCATCGGTCTGAAGGGCGTCAACGCGGGCGAGCTCATCAAGAACGTCAAGGCCAAAATCGCCGAGATCCAGGCCACCCTGCCCAAGGGCGTGACCATCTCGACGTTCTACGACCGCGCGCAACTGGTCGACCGTGCGGTCGGCACGGTCAGCAAGGCGCTGCTCGAAGCCGCAGTGCTGGTGGTCATCCTGCTGCTGCTCTTCCTCGGCAATCTGCGCGCGGCCATCGTGGTGGCCCTGATCCTGCCGCTGTCGGTGCTGGCGACCTTCGTGCTGATGCGCCAGTTCGGGCTGTCCGCCAACCTGATGAGCCTGGGCGGGCTGGCCATCGCGATCGGCCTTTTGGTCGATGCGGCGGTGGTGGTGGTCGAGAACGTCGTCGCGCATCTGGCGCACGATCCGGAGAACACCAGCGAAACGCCGCTGCAACGCGTGCTGTGGGCGACGCAGGAAGTCGCCCGCCCGGTGACTTCGGGCATCGCCATCATTGCCATCGTGTTCCTGCCGCTGCTGACGCTGCAGGGACTGGAAGGCAAGCTGTTCGCGCCGGTCGCGCTGACCATCGTGTTCGCCCTGGCAGCGTCCCTGCTGCTGGCGCTCACGGTGATTCCGGTGCTGGCCTCGATGCTGCTGAAGCAGGGCGCGCACACCGATCCGTGGCTGCTGCGCAAGGCGCAGGGGCTTTACACGCCGCTGCTCGATCGCGCGCTGGCGCGGCCGAAAATCGTCTACGTCACCGCAGGCGTGCTGATGCTGGCGGCGGTCGGGGTCTATCCGCTGATCGGCAAGACCTTCATGCCGACCATGGACGAGGGCGATATCCTGGTACAGCTGGAAAAGCTGCCGTCGATCAGTCTGGAAGAAGCCGTCGCGCAGGATCTGCGGGTGCAGCAGGCGCTGCTGAAGAACGTGCCGGAAATCCGCCGCATCGTCGCGCGCGCCGGCGCCGACGAACTCGGGCTCGACCCGATGGGGCTCAACGACACCGATTCCTTCCTGGTGCTGAAGCCGATGGCCGAATGGCGCAAGCCCGACAAGGAATGGCTGATCGGACAAATTCGCAGCGTGGTCGAAGGCTTTCCCGGCATCGCCTACACCTTCACCCAGCCGATCGACATGCGGGTTTCGGAAATGCTCACCGGCTCGCGCGGCGACGTCGCGATCAAGATTTTCGGTCCCGATCTTGCCACGCTCAACCGGCTGACCGGCGAGATCTACAACGTGGTCGGAAAAACCCCCGGCGCCTCCGACGTCTATACCCAGCAGAACGCGGGCGTGCAGTATCTGCAGGCGGAAGTCGACCGCAATGCGGCCGCCCGTTTCGGCCTCAGCGCCGACGACATCGCCATGCTGCTGCGTACGCAGCTCGAGGGCGAAGTCATCGGCACGATCCAGCAGCAGGGGCGGCGCATTCCGTTGCAGCTGCGGGGCCCCGCCGATTTGCGCGCGTCGCCCGACGCGCTGCAGGCGCTGCGCCTGACCTTGCCGGACGGCCGCGAGATCAGCCTCGACCAGGTGGCGCATCTCAAGCGCACCAACGGCCCGGTGGCGGTGAAGCGCGAAAACGCGGCCCGCTTCACCGTGGTGCAGAGCAACGTCGCCGGGCGCGACCTGGTCAGCTTCGTCGAGGACGCGAAAGCCGCAGTGGCCGCGCAGGTCAAGCTGCCGCCCGGCTACAGCATCACCTGGGGCGGCCAGTTCGAGAACCAGCAGCGTGCCGCGAAGCGCCTGATGATCGTGGTGCCGGTGGCGCTGCTGCTGATCGGCTTCCTGCTCTATGTCACCTTCGGCGATGCGCGCCAGGCGCTGCTGGTGATGATGAACGTGCCGCTCGCGCTGATTGGCGGCATCTTCGCGCTGGCGGCGTCGGGCGAGTACCTGTCGGTGCCCGCCTCGGTCGGCTTCATTGCGCTCCTGGGCATCGCGGTGCTGAACGGCGTGGTGCTGGTCAGCCACTTCAACCAGTTGCGCGCGCAGGGGCTGCACGGCGACGCCGTGGTGCGCGACGGTGCGCTGCGGCGCCTGCGTCCGGTGCTGATGACCGCCAGCATCGCCGCCTTCGGCCTGGTGCCGCTGCTGTTCGCGACCGGGCCCGGCTCCGAGATCCAGCGTCCGCTCGCCATCGTCGTCATCGGCGGGCTGGTCAGCGCCACCCTGCTGACGCTGGTGATGCTGCCGCTCTTGTACCGCCAATTCATATTGAAAGGAGCACACGCATGAAGACCGTGCGCACATTGAGTCTGGCGCTGGCGCTGGCGTTTGCCGCGCCGGTGATGTCCGCGGCGGCGCGCGCCGATTATCTGCCCGATCCGGCCGCTGCCGAAGCCGCCCTGCGGGCCTCGCCCATGGTGGCGCAGGCGCGCGGCGAATTCGCCGCGCAATCGCTGAAGAGCGAGGGTCTGCTGCGCGGGCGTGAGGAGTGGACAGTGGGCGCGGATGCCCTGCAACGCCGCATCGATACGCCGAGCGACCGGTTTACTGAATGGGGCGTGTCGCTGTCGCGTCCGCTCCGTATGCCTGGCCGGGCCAATGCCGACCGCGTGCTGGGCAACGCGCTGACCGCGTATGCCGAAGCGAGCCTTGGCGAAGCGATGCACGAGAGCGGCCGGCAACTGCTGGCGCTGTGGTTCGACTGGCTGAACGAGGACGGCCAGGCCCGGCTGTGGCGGGCGCAAGTCACCCTGGCCGAACAGCAGCTCGCCACCGTGAACGCACGCATACGCCTCGGCGAGGCGCCGCGTTCCGAGCGCGTCAGCGCGGAGGCCGCGCTGGCGCAGGCGCGCCTGCAGCAGCAGCAGGCGGCCACGCGCGCGCAGCGGGCACGCAGCCGGCTCACGGCGCAGTATCCGGGCCTTCCGGTGACGGCGGACGATGTGCTGCCGCAGCCTGTCCCGCCTGGCTACACGGCCGACGACTATGTGTCCGCCGTGCTCGAGCACAACCATGAACTGTTCCGTGCGCGGCGCCAGGCCGAGGTGTTGCGGGCCGAAGCCCGGCAATTTGCCAGCCGCCGCAGCATCGACCCCACTGTCGGCGTGTTCTACAAGAACGAATTGGGCGGCAGCGAGCACCAACTGGGCGTAAGCGTCGGGCTGACGCTGCCGGGCGGGGCGCGGCGTACCGACCAGCAGGCCGCAGAGCAACTCAGCGCCACCGCGGAAGAGGCCGCCATCCGGCTGGAGCAGCGCCTGCGTCAGGAGGCGCGCGCGGATTTCGAGGCGGCAGTCGCCCAGGTGGCGAACTGGCAGCAGGCCGATCGCGCCGCCCTGTCATTGCAGGAGGCGGCGCGCCTGGCGGCTCGCGCCTACAGCCTGGGTGAAGGCAGTCTGGATCAGGTGCTGCTCAATCGCCGGCTGGCGCTGGAAGGCCTGTTGAGCGCACAGCAGGTGCAGTTCGCTGCACTGGCGGCTGATGCGCGGTTGAAGCTGGATGCGCATCGGCTGTGGCCGCTCGACGTGGATGAGGCGGCTGACAGCGCGCACGCGCACCCGTAAACCGGGAACGGCCGGCCGCCGAAGCGCGGGCATCCCGCTCAGGGCGTGGAGGAGGCGGGTGCCGTCTTCGTGGCTGCAGCGGGGGGGGCAGGTGTCGAAGCGGACGAGGGGGTCGGGCTCATGCGCCGCGCCTCTTCCTGCATCGCGGAGATCTGTTCGGGTTTCAGTTGCCACACCAGGCTGTCGCGCGCCTTGGCGGCGGCCTCCACGCCCTGCGCGGCGGCGAGATTGAACCATAGATAGGCGCGTGCCTTGTCGACCGCGGTGCCGGTGCCATAGCGGTAGAGTTCACCCAGGCTGTACTGCGCCCTGGGGTAGCCCCGCTTCGCGGGCTTCTCGATCCAGCTGAAGGCCGCGCGGTAATCCTGCACGACACCGCGTCCCTTCAGCAAGGCGAGACCATAACGGTATTGCGCCTCGGCCAGCCCTTGCTGGGCGGCCAGGGCAAACCACTTGGCCGCCTCCTTGTCGTTCTGGATCACGCCATCACCCTCGGCGTAACGCAAGCCCAGCTGTAGCTGTGCTTCGGCATCGCCTTGCTCGGCGCGGGCGTGGGGCAGGCTGACGGGTTCCTGCACGGCGACCGGCACAGCGTGCTGATCGAGTGCAAACCAGGCGGTGATGCCGACCAGCGCCCCGACCGTGGCCAGAAGGAGCGCCGGCTTCAGGGGGTTGAAGGTCCAGAAACGATGGCGGCAGTCACGGCAGCGCAGCGGCGTGTGCAGCAGCAGGTGGCGAATGCCGTCATGGGCGTGCAGCGAACCGCTGCGAATCTTGTCGCTTCCGCATTGGGGGCAGACGCGCGGGGTGCCCATCAGCGTGCCTGTCCGACCAGATAATCGACCGCTGCACGGACGTCGGCGTCCGCCAGCGACGGGTTGCCACCTTTGGGCGGCATGGCATTCCTGCCTTGCAGGGCCGAGGCGTAGAGCGTGACCATGCCCTGGGCCAGGCGTGGACTCCAGGCGCCGACTTCGCCGATGATCGGTGCGCCCGCGATGCCCTGGTCATGGCAGAAGGCGCAGGTCTGGCGATAGACCTGCTGGCCGCGTGCGAGGTCGGACTGGGCTGAGGAAGAAGCGGGCCCTACGCTGTCGGAAGCGGCAGCCAGGCCTGGTTGTGCCGGCGTGATGCCCGCCCCGGCGTGTACCCGGGGTGGCGTCATGTCGGAATTGTCACAGGCTGCGAGCGACAGGCTTGCCAGGGTGGTCAGCAACGTGACGTGTTTCATGGCCCTGTCCCTCGTTGTCAGCCCAATGCGCGTCCGGGCGCGAAGCCCGTTGCGCACCATCCAGATTTACAGCTTGCCGCCACCCTGGGTCATGAGGAAACCCACCGCGTTGGCGAGGTCGGCTTCCGACAGGCCGGCATTGCCGCCTTTGGCCGGCATGGCGCGAATACCGTTCAGCGCATGGCTGTACAGCGTCTCGTAGCCCTGGCTCACGCGGGGACCCCAGGCCGCCTTGTCGCCCATCTTGGGGGCACCGGCTACGCCGGTGGCGTGGCAGGCGGCGCAATTGGCTTCGTAGACGGCCTTGCCCTTGGCAGGATCGGGCTTGGCGGCCGCGGCCGCAGCTGCGGGCGCGGCCGGTGCTGCGGCTTCAGGTGCCTTGAACGTGGCGCCGGCTGCATCGGCCATGTAGGCGACTGCGCGAGCCACTTCGGTGTCCGACAGGTCGCCGTCGCCGCCGCGCGGCGGCATCTGGCGGATACCTTCGAGGGCATGCTTGATCAGGGTCTCGTAGCCCTGGGCAATACGCGGGCCCCAGTCGCCCTTGTTGCCGAACTTGGGTGCACCCAGCGCGCCGGGCGTGTGGCAGGTGGTACACACGGCATCGAAGACTTCCTGGCCGGATTTTTCAACCTTGGGTGCGTTGGCGTCGAGTGCCACCAGATGGGCAAACGGCTTGATGCGCTCGAGAGTGGCTTTCTGGGCGGCTTCGCTGGTGGTGTCGGGCAGGTGCTTGTCCTGGATGCTGAGCACCAGCATGACGATCAGAAAGATCGCCAGCAGGGGCGCGAACAATCCGGCAAGAACGGAAATGATGATCTCCTGCGGGGTGGCTTGGGTCATCTTGGCGTGCGAATCGGCCATGAAAGGTTCCTTGGGGGGTGGCATCGAAAGCCGCGATTATAAGGAAAGCCACCCTGACAGGAAAGGGCGGCACGCCCGGTTGATAGACGTCACGTGGCAAACCGGCTATGCTTCGCGGCTCCTAGCGCCCGTAGCTCAGCTGGATAGAGTACTGCCCTCCGAAGGCAGGGGTCGTGCGTTCGAATCGCGCCGGGCGCGCCAAAAATCAATGGGTTAGACCGTCCGAGTCTGGCCCATCTCCTTCTGTGCCCATGCCGTGCCTAATTCGTGCCTTGTCCGTGCCTGCCTCAAATGCGGTGCGGGCGGGCGTCAGGTTTTTTGACGTGTGCCTCCGTGCCCGGCTTCAGGATTCGCCGGCATCAGCGACGTACTCGAAAAGATCTCCCACACCGCACCCAAATAGCTGGCATAGCTGATCGATCGTATCCAGATCGATGCGTGTCGCCGTCTCGTTGTAGAGCAGCGTGATCGTGTTCCGATGCAGCCCGGTCTCGCGGGCGACATCGACGATTTTCATTTTTCGTTCGCCCATGAATCTGGAAAGGTGACATCTGATCACGACGTCCTCCAAATAAAAATATCATTCAGAATGACATAAATACCTTGGCAATGACTTTTATCGAGCCATAATGTCATTCAGGATGAATTTTAGACCTTCTGTCTGGCTAAAGCACATCCTGAATAAATCTTCTTGGAGGCCATTATGTCCCAAACCTATCTCACAACAGAAGAACTATCGCATCGCATCAAGTACGACACTCGCACCATACGCGACCGTCTGAAGGACAGTGTGTTGCTGGAAGGAAAGCATTACTTCCGCCCGTTCGGCGGCCGCAAGATCCTTTACATATGGGAAACCATTGAGCGCGACATGAAGCGTTCGGAAGATTCGGTGTCGATTCCGATGGCCAATGGAGGTGTCTGCCATGGCTAGCATCCGTACCCGGAAGGACAACGCCTGTCTGTTCCTGGACTTCTACTACGGGGGCACGCGCTGTCGGGAACAGACCGCATTGGCGAACACTCCCGCCAACCGGAAGCGCCTGGAAAAGGTTCTGAGCAGGATCGAGGAGGACATCAGCCTAGGCTTATTCGATTACGCCAGATACTTCCCAAACAGCAGGAATGTCGCCAAGTTCCGAGGAAACTCGCCTGTTGGAATCACCGCCGAGGCAGCCCCTGCCAACGGTGCTTCGGCGGGGCCAGGAGCGTCGGCGACAAGCATCCGTTTCCAGGATTTCGCCGAAACGTGGTACGGCGAAAAACTGGTGGAATGGCGCGACTCCTACCGCAAAACCATTCGCGCCACGCTGGATGGCCATTTGATTCCCCGCTTCGGGGAAAAGGAGGTCGGCCAAATCACCAAGGCTGACATTCTTGCGTTCCGTGCTGATCTCGCCAAAGTCCAGGCACGGGGCAAGCAGACCGTCCTTTCCAACCCCAGGATCAACAAGATATTGAACCCGTTGCGGATGATCCTTAACGAAGCGGCCGACCGATACGATTTTCACACGCCATTCCAGAACATCAAACAGCTCAAGACGAAGAAGACCGATGTTCAGCCATTCAGCCTGGATGAGGTCAAAAAAATCCTCGCGGCGGTACGTGTGGATTTCCGTCCCTATTGGGTGGTCCGGTTCTTCACCGGCATGCGCACCGGGGAGGTCCATGGACTGAAGTGGAAGCACGTCGACTTCGAGCGGCGCCTGATCATGGTCCGCGAGACGGTCGTCAACGGGAAGACGGAATACACGAAGACCGACGGCTCCCAGCGGGACATTCAGATGAGTCAGATGGTCCTCGATGTACTCAAGGAACAGGAGAAAGCGACAGGCCAGCTTTCCGAATACGTGTTCTGCACGAGGAGCGGTCAGCCACTCGATCACAAGAACGTGACGAACCGCGTCTGGCATCCCCTGCTTCGGCACCTCGGGTTGGTGCAGCGGCGTCCCTATCAGTGCCGCCATACCGCTGCTACCTTGTGGCTCGCTTCAGGTGAGTCGCCCCAATGGATCGCGATGCAGCTTGGCCACACGACGACCGAGATGCTGTTTCGCGTCTATGCGCGATTCGTTCCAAACCTGACAAGGCAGGACGGCTCGGCGTTCGAACGTTTGCTGTTACAAAGCGGTGCGACGCCCGCCGCCATGGGAATGTCGATTCCCGCAACCCAATGGCCTGAAATAGAACCGACGCCGGATACGGAGGAGCTTTGCCATGAATGACAGATTGCATCCGGACATCGAAAATCAGATTGTAGAGAATGATCCCGTTCACGATGGCCATCGTGACGGCCAAAGTGCTGACGTTGAGTGCGCAGGCACAGCCGACGGCGCCATCGAATTCCTGCCGTCAATCATGCGGATCGAATCCCTTTCGCGCACGCTGGATGGCGCAGCCGTAATGAACCGCGCAACGCTGCATCACCGTCAGGCAAGCCTGTGCGTCGAGTGGATCACCCGGCACGTGGATACGCGCTTACACGCAGGCGGCTTGGTAAGCATTCATCCGGCAGCCAGAACCCGATGCGAGGGCGGCGCCATTCGAATCCAGCGTCTGGTTGCCCTATCCAGGCCGGATCCGAGCGTCAACCTGTTCGACACCCTGCTGCCCGGCTGGGTCAGGGAGCCCGAACTGGCGGCGCGCGCCGCCGGATTGTGGGCTCAGTTGCCACGCGCACTGGCCCATCTGGTGAACGCCGTTCTCTGGGACGGCAACCGTCTGCACCGCTTCGTGACCGGGCCATCCTCCATCAGCGGTCACCACAACGGATTTGGTGGCAATTTCCGCCATAGCGTCGAGGTGGCGGAGAACGCTCGTATGCTGGCACAGGGCAATCCGATCGCCAGCGGCGTCCTGCTCATCGCGGGTGGCCTGCTGCACGATGTCGGCAAGGCAGCAGAATACCGCTACGACCGCCAGTCCAGGCGTTTCCGCCTTTCCGAGCGCGGCGAGCTCATCGGCCACCGGAATACCCTGATCGAGTGGCTGGCCATCGCTCGCGAGACGACGGGTGTCATCATCGATGACGGCACGTGGATGGGGCTGCTGCACATGATCAATGCCGTCCGTGGTGCGCCAGACTGGGTTGGCCTGCGCAGCCCCCGCAGCCTGGAGGCGGAACTGCTAGCCATGGCTGATCGCCTGTCGAGCAACGATGACTTGCATCAGCGCTGCGCCCCGCTGGATAACGGCACGGGGTTCGGCCGTTACCACCCGCACCTGGGGCATCGTACTTACGTTACGCGAGCGGCACGTTCGTGAGGTGCATACGGCACGCCGCACTGGGCCAAAGGGCCTGGAACGCACGCTGGTTCGTCTATGCCGGGCTCTCGAACAATGGGGCCCGGCGTCATGGCAAAAACTGGCTATAAAGGGGAACCAAGGAGCGCAATGCGATGACGATCGTCGATTTCATTAACTTCAGCCTCAAGGTGATGACGCTGGCAGGGCTCACGGCCGGTCTGATCTTCCTCGGCCTGCAAATCCTGATCAAGCGCTTGGAGCGCCGTGATAAGGCATAGGAGGGGGATATTCCGCCTTCCACAAGAATCTGGCTCATGCCATGAGCCAGTGGCGACATGAGAATGTGCCCATGAGCCACTTTGCGGAGCCCGCCATGTCGCCGGATGTTCAGGACAAGCTTGTAATTGCCATCTCATCCCGTGCCCTGTTCGACCTCGATACCAGCCACCGGGTATTTGTTGAACATGGCGTGGATGCCTACTGCCGATATTCAGCTAATGCGTTTCAGTACCGCCTCGGCCGCCCGCTCAGACATCACCATAACCAGCTTCATCGTCGCCCGTGCCGGATTCGATGGCTCGCTCGCTCCCGATCAGGCGCTGCACGTAGCCCAGGATGTCGCGAGGCGTGCGGTAGTTGATATGCGCGCGCAGCACGATCCAGCCGGGCAGCTCGACAGGTGGCCGGCCGTATAGGTTCTGCATCGGGTCTTCCAGCCACCAGGCCCGGCCGTTCGGCCGCAGCAGCTTCAGCAAGGCGTCGCGCCAGGCGGGCTGAAAATCCTGGCCCTCGTCGACGATGAGTTCGTCGAACTGCCATTCAACTTCAGGCTGATAGGCAGTCATGAAGGCTTCGAGTGTCTGGAAAGCGCCGGGCTGGGTGAAGTCGGGGATCTGCCCGGTGGAACGCAGGATACGGTCGCACAGCTGGTGGTACGTCGCGACTGTCGAGGCGGGCGGGGCGATCAGGGTGATGTGGTCGGCGAGTGGCCGGTTGTAGCAGACGTAGAGCGGACGTCGCCCTGCTGTGACTGCGTCTCCGAGCACCTTGAGCGCGAGCTGGGTTTTGCCGGAGCCGGCGGTGCCGATCACGCGCAGCCGGAACGGCTCGCATTCGATGCAGCGTGCCCATTCGGCCAAGCCTCCCGAGAGACGCGTGTAGAGCGTGCGGGCCTGCCCAGCCACGGTAGCGACGTCGGCCACGAGGCGCAGCTCGTCGTGCAGGAAACGTTGCACTTCGTCCGCAAGCTTGCTCGGTGGGGCGTCCTCCGGTAACAGACTGCGAATAATGCGCGCGAGATGCTCGCGCTTGCTCGCGTCGACGATGCGTTCGGGGTCGATGCCGGCGGTGCCTGGTTGTTTCACCTGGTAGTCTGGGCAATACAGCAGGCTGTCGAGCGTTGGCTTTTCGGCTGTGCAGTATTGGTAGAGTCGTTTGCGCAGCGCGTCGAGCGAGCGCGCCATCTGTGCCTGCACGAGCTTTTCTTTCTTTTCGTATTGCTTGGCGAGGCCCTCTGGCGTCTCCGACAGGAAGCCCGACTTCTGCTCGATCAGGAGCAGGTTGCCGGTCGGGTTGACGATGGCAAAGTCGATTTCACCGACGAAGGCGTGGCTCTGGTTGACGCGCGTCCAGTGGACACCGTGGTAGACGGTGTAGGCATCGGGGAGCGCTGCTGCGAGCTGCGCCAGCGTCTCGATCTCGCGCTGCGCGGCACCGGTGACCTCCAGCGCTTGCCAGCCTTCCGGAATGATGTGTGCCATCGGGTGGAATGAAGGGGGGATGCGGCGATTGTACGGCGGCTAGCGCGTGTCTTTCGCAGACGCCAGAAAATGCGCAAGCCGCACCATCGCCAGTGTGTCGAGCTTGCAGTATTCGCGCAGCGCGTTCTCGATCTGTTCCCGGCGCGCGGGGACGGTCGCCGGATCGATCATCTCCGCGTAGGCCGCCTGCGCCGCGGTGCCATTCCGCACCTCCTCGAGGCTCGCGTAATCAAGATCGGGGGCCACCGTCGGCAGTACGGCCTTGATAGACCAGCTGCCCTTCATCGCCGGATGGTAGTAGTTCCGCTTCGCGATTGGCTGCAGGTCGACCAGGCGCGCGACCACGGCCTGCAGCGTGGGCGCCAGGTCGGGATAGGTGGCAGAAAGCTCGTTGAGGATGCGCTTCTCGTAGGCGCTGTAGACGAGAATGGGGCCCTCGTTGCCAAGCGTTTCGAGCAGGGTTTCCGCGAACGCGCGCATCGGCGGCTCGCCCACAGTGTCCAGGAATTCGTGGTGAAACAGCGTCCCGCCACTTGCCTCGCCGTGGCAGGACCACTGGAAGGGCAGCGCCTGGAAGGGACGGGTTCCGGACCAGACGGGAACGGTGAAGCCGACGGTCTCGAAGTCGAGGTAGTAGCGCGGCCAGGGCAGGGCATTGATGATCACTGCCGCGGCACGGTCGAGTTCAGGCTGACCGGTGAGCGTCACGCGGTGTACGCGCTCCAGGAACAGTGTAGTCATCCGGGTCGCTGGTACCTCGCGCAGATCGGCGTAGCCTTCCGCGGCAAGTTCGCGCGCGAGCTTCTTGCCGGCCCGGTCGGGCAGCAGGTCCACCGGGTACTCGAGCGGTTCCGGCTCGCAGAAGTTATGGAAGGGGCACTCGAAAGGCTCGTTGCAGTGCGCACCGACGGCGATATCCGGCATGGACCCCGCGAGCGTGTCGCGGGCGCCGGCTACCCAGTGCGGCACCTCGTCGAACAGCTCATCAACGACGTCGGTGACGGGCGTCTTCGCGATTAGGCCGCGGTAGTCACCTCCGCCGGGGTAGACGAAGCTGCTGTCGATGTGGCCGATGTACACTTCCTCGACGTCAATGCCCGCCTGGTCCGCCACCCATGTCTGGACTGCGGCGTCGGCGTGGTGGTAGTCCTTCACGCCGGCGGAGGACTTCACCTCGACGATGTCCCACGCGCGGCCCCTAGGCAGCAGCAGGTCGATGCGCACCAGCAGCCCGTCGTGCTGGAAGGCAGGCTCGAACAGGGGACGTCCGGGATGGCGGGCCAGCGTGTCCTGAGTGGCCCCCAGCGCAGCGCGCAGGTCGTTCTCGAAACCGATCAGGAGGCCGTTTTCCTCGAGGTCGCGCGCGATCGCCCCGACCTGATGCCCGACCTCGAAGCGACGCTTCATGTCCGGGGTGACCTCGCGTTCGTCAGGCATGTGGACCTCGAGCCACAGACGCTTGGGGCACTGCCGCCAGGCGATGACGCGGGATTTGGAGAGACCTGCTTTCACGGAGGCGGCTGTCTGGTTGCGATATTTTCAGTTTAACGAAAGTGGCGAGGCCGTGAGCGTGACGTGATGAACGGCCTTGATGGCTGCCTATCGTCCTATTTTCCAATCATGAGGCTCTGGCTGCGATCCTCGCCAAGAAAAATGTCACTGCCACCGCCTTGCCCAGACCCTGACCGTCCTCATCGACGACCTGAAGCCCGGCCCACTTGGCATAGCTCGATGCTTTTTCCACTGCGGGTGGCGCAATGCGCCTAACCCTGGCCGGAAGCCAGGGGGCCCCAACCCCAGCCATCCATGGTGGAGGCGTCAAAGCATCGCTTTCCGGCGTGCGGACGACCCACTGAAGTCGGCGGTAATCGATGTCTAGGGCCATCAGGAATTTCAAATAACGCTGGAGCGCAGAAGCCTCCTTCTCACCGCGGAAAACCACATCGTGTTTCTGCCGATTGAAATGTCTGAGATGAACTTCCAGCCCGTCGATATAGAGTTGTGGATCCTTCACTCCAACGCTGGCTAGGCGTGCCTCGAGTTCGTGTCCCAGCGCCTTTTCTCTCGCGTAACGCAGTTTGCCCGGGCAGGGAGGAACCTGTCCTTCGGTGCCAACCGGCAGGCCGATCAGCGGGCCGAGCAAGCGGGCACGCGCCAGGATCGACTCCACCCGGTCGACACCAAGGCCTAGCTGTCCGGCGATCTCCCTGGGGGGGATGCTACCCTTGCCGGCCAGATGCAGGACAGACCAAATTTTTGCAAGCGGCAGCCAGTCGGGATGTTCGTGGGCCGGCCGCTTGGACGGCCGCCCCCGCTTGGTCTTGAGCGTGTTGTCAGGGCCGGCCTGCCGGGTAGTGGGCGCCTGCTCGGAGTGGCGCCGCCTCCTCGAGGCGAGGGCCAGGTGGTGAACCGATCCCGTCAGATGTTTGTAGGCGGTCGCCGCCGGAAGGCCGGAGGCCGCGACGAGTTCGGCACGCGGCACGTTGGCCATCTCTCGATGGGTGATGGCCGCCAGGAGCAGGTCGCTGGAGTGGATATAGTGTCCCATCGAGACCTGCGGACTCGAGTGCCCTAGCAGCCTGGCGACGGCGTACGCGTAGGTACGACTGGAGGGACCTCGCTTCCCCAGAAGCTGCAGCCGCAGTCGCCGGCTCTGGCGGATCGCCTTGGCCGTCTCGGGAAGATGATGGAAGAAGTCGACGACCATTGAATAGTCGGGGGCGCGCAGCCTCAGGTAGGTCCACGTGCCGAACGCGTGCCGGAGATGATGAAGAAAGATTCTGGGGTCCCCCGTTACCGCCCGGAGCGCCTCGCAAATGAGATCGACAACGCCGTCGACCGAGGCCCGCTTCTCCGAACCGGGCCCTTCGACGACTGAAAAGAGATACTGCAATCGCTGGCTTTCTGCGGGGAGCGCGAGTTTTGCTACCTCGGCCTGCCGGCGTGCGACCCATGCCTTCAGCAGACGTCGCTCCCTCCAGTCGAAAAAGGCGTCTATCGGGATCACACGCTTAGAGTTCGTCGTCTTGAGACGCCTTCCCGGGTGTGGTCGAACGAGGCATATCATGCCCTTTCGCACTTGGATGTCATTCAACCGCAAGCCGAAGATCTCCATGCGCCGCATGCCCAACCGAAACGCCATCGCCATCACGAGCTGGCAGGTCGTTGTGTCATCCGGATCCGCACCTTCGGCGAGCCGTGTGTCGAGCCAGGATCGCGCCTCCAGGTAGTCGTCGAAGCTGACCAGATTCGCGTCGACTGGCAAGCGTGAGGCGTCGTCGCCGAACACTTGAGAGGGCTTGGCAATGTGCTTCTTCCCATGCACGCGCACCAGGTAGAAATGGAAGTCGGACAGGCCCTGGGCGAGGCGGCCAACCGGATGGTCTGGGCTCTCTTCAAGAGCAAGCTCCCCATAGATGTCTTCAAGTTCCCTGGTGTCCATGCCGCGCGGATCGTCGTTCCCGAGCATCGCTAGCATCCGCTCCGTGGCTGCGATGTATCTCTTGCGGATGGTCGACAAGGCGAGCGCGCTCTTGCTTGCGCTGTTGCCTGAGAGCATGAAACGGAGCCAGCCTAAGTAGACCTTGCCCAACGCGTCATCGGGTTGCTGGGAGAACAGTGCGTCGATGTTCTCACGCGCGGCATCGGAAGAAACGTCGTACAGATGGCTTACCGATTCGGCCAACCATGGGTGGAGGACATGCGTATCTTCCACGATGGTGGCTTCGTCGAAAGAGGTGCCGTCGACGTTGTTGCTTATGAGCCGGTGGCACTCTGCTTGATAGCCGAACAGGCGTTGCGCCGTTCGGGGATGGATCGAGTGGGTGCAGAACGTTCGTCGGATTGCGTGCAGGTCGATCTGGGCAGAACGACAAGACCACCAGGTGCTTGCGCTGGAAATGAGGTCGCCAAGCCGGACAGGGCATTTGTCCTTCTCGACCCCGTTCGTGAGGAGAAGACGCCTTATATCGGCTGCGAGGCTTCCTGGCGGCTGGGGGGCGTCGTTTGCCGGCAGTCGAAGCACGAGCATCTCGGTGACCGGATCGACAAACCAGCGCTGCAGATGGTGATTGCCCATGCCCTGGAAGGGCATGTCGAACTCGACGAACGTGTATCCCGCAGCTTCCTTGAGCGTCAGGCTTCCGTCGAGCATGGCATGCAGGCCTTTGACCTTGGTCGTGTCGAGAAGCGCACCGTGCAGAATCGCGCTGATTGCGACCGCTGCCCGCCACTCGTCACGGGTCTTGCCGGACGGGTCGGACTGAATCCACTTGCCGAGCGCATGACGCCACAGTGCGACCCGCTGGCTTGCTCGCATGGCATCTGGATTGAAGGGACTCGCCTGCGGTGGCGGAAACGCGGCGAGCCGGGTGGTGGAAAGCGTTGCGCCGCCCCGGATCAGTTCGTTTTCTGCGTCGTACAGCAGGCGCATCCAGTCCGCCAAATCCTGCCGGGACTTGACCAGCCTTCCGTACTGCTTGATTACCCCCAACTCCAGGGCGCGCGCGCTGGTCTCGTCCGGCAGTCCTTGCACATCCCGTCCGCTCAGCAGCAACGCATGGGGGGTGTCGCACGTGGCCAGGTATGCGCGGAGACTGGCGATCAGCACCTGCCTGCTCGGCGGCGCGCGGTGGCTGACGTTCTCCCAGACTTGATCGATTCCGTTCATGCTGGATAAGCGCGTGTCGGAAATGGCACGAGGCGGCTCGGGATTGGTTCGAGCCCAAGTTCCTCATGGATGCTGCACAAGGCGCTTTCGATACCAGGCCAGAAAATCCTGTAGTCGAACGTGGCATAACGGGAGAAGGGCGCTTCCCCGAGATTCGCGTGGCCCATAAATGCATCGACTGCCTCGGGACTGCAGCCCCGCTCGAGCAGCTCAGTCCTGAGAAAGGCGCGATGGAAATTGGCTGGCAGTGGCGCAAAGCGCCGGCGCAGTTGTTCTTCGAGCCAAGTAGGCCGCAGCACCTCGATCTTGCCGCTTTCCCCGACGACGAAGAGCGGTAGATCCTGCTGCGCCTGCGCTTTCAGCTTGTGGGACAACCCCAGTCTCCTCGCCAGGGCCTGGAGGTGCTGCCGATAGTGGGCGAATTGCGCTTCCAGCAACGGAGTCAGCCGCACGGGCCGCGCCTTTTCCGAGTAACGACTATCTTTCTCAGAAAGTCCTGCCCATGGGCTGGATTCGGCCGTTTCATTCCTGAAAGAGTAAAGGGTATTGGGCCGGCTGGTTGGCCTCACGGCGGTGTGGAGGGATTGCATTAACCAGGTGAACAGCAGGTACGCATCGTGGTGGCGCCGGATGCCCGAGAGCTCCAGCGGCGTCCGGCGATGGTCCTTCAGCTGCTCCTTGAGGCCGGAAACCAGGCCCTTGAGATCTTCGAGACGGATGACGAAGCGAGCGCCTACTGATGGCGCGCTTTCCGATCCGATTGGATCAGGAAGATCCAAGAGCTCGGACTTCATTCCGAGATCGTGGCCGAGCCGACGAACGGCGAGGGCATAGGCACGCTGCAGCTTTGCGACCGAGTGCCGCGTATAGAACATCCTGGGTTCGTTGGCTCTGGACGAGTCGCAGGAGAGCATCCAAGCCATGGTTTGGTCGCAGCCCTGATTCGCCAGAATTCCAGGCAGCACCTGGCACACTTTGTCCAGCGACAGCCTTTCGTGCCCTGTCTCGCGCAGAATCGCCTTTGCCGATGATTGGGCGACTTCGGGCTCCACCCCAAAGACATAGGCGTTAGGCCGTTCCTGTTTTTGGAGGAATGCGTGCAACTGGAGGCCGACGCCGAGTGCGTCAGGCAGGATGTACGAGCACTGGGTAAACACACTCGGCTTCATCAGTATGAGCGAAACTTGGAATAACCCACTTATGTGGGCACATTACGGGAGGAATCACACGGGCGTCTGTTTGGGAATCGACGTGCTGGACGGAAAGGCAATAAAAGTGTCTTACGAGCCATCCCGCCTTCAGATGGTGTTAGACCTCACTAAGTTGGAGACCGCCATAGATGAGGGAATTATTCGCACTGTGGCTACCACCAAGTACAAGGAATGGGAATACGAGCGAGAGTGGCGGCTACTTGAGCGACTTGAACACTCAGATTCAGAAACCGGCCTCTACTATTTGGATTTCTCGCCTAACTTTGAACTTCGGGAAATCATCGTGGGAGCCCGCTGCGAGCGGTCCATGCCAGATATCCGCAAGCAGGTTTATGGAAATACCGGCGAGATTGTAATGAAGAAATTACGGCCGGCGTTCCAGACCTTCAGCATGGTGCCGCAAAAGCAAGCTACTTCGATGACTATTAGTCCGCTGCATAAAGTGCATCTTCGCTGACCATTTCTTGGAATTCTCGTCGCGGTTACGGTCTATGTCTGCAACCAGCACGATACCGTCTACTCAACCCAGCTAGCGCCACCGGCAGATTTGGCCGAGCAACGGACAACCCCGGTGTTTGGCCAACCTCAGCCAGAAATGCAGCGGCGGCACCGTCACCACGAGTGGCACCGGCTGCAGCGGCATCGGCATGACCAACCTCACCTTCAACCCCGAAGACCGGCTGACCTCCGTCACCCTGGGCAGCGTCACCGAAACCTACGCCTACGACAGCCAGGGCCGGTGCATCAGCAAAACCGCCTCCGGCGACTCATATTGGTTCATACCAACTGGGTCAGGATCATGGCGTTCAGACTGACCGATGATTCGGATCGATTAGGACCAGCCGATAACTCAGATGGAGCGGTTGGAATTGTTGCTGGAGGGCAGAGGTCAATTGTCGCGCATGTTAATGGGTTCGAATTCCCGTGCAAAAACGCTTTATGTTACGTTAGCCGCCCTTTACCTGACTGTCGGAGAACCATCAGCATCAGCTAAGCGGATGATTCTCATGGATTAATGACGGATGAGCCGCTTTTGCGTAGAATGTTGTTGGTAGACTGGCCTGCCCTCCGAAGGAGGGGTCGTGCGTTCGAATCGCGCCGGGCGCGCCAGTTTTCCGGCCATGGCCAGTTCCAGCCCCTTGTCCCGCAAGGGTTTAAACTCCGCATGACGGGTTTAAACTTGGCACTGGAATTCAATTCGAGTGTTTCAATCATGGCCCATCCCACCCCTACCGACATCAAACTGCACCAGGCTTCACGCAAGCTGGAAATCGCGTTCACCGACGGCGCGCGTTTCGAATTGCCGTTCGAATTTCTGCGAGTCTATTCGCCGTCTGCCGAAGTGCGCGGCCATGGCCCCGGACAGGAAGTGCTTCAGGTTGGCAAAAAGGAAGTACTGATCAACGCCGCCGAGCCGGTGGGCCTGTACGGCATCAACTTCTTCTTCTCCGACGGCCACGACACCGGGATCTATTCCTGGGAATATCTCTACGATCTCGGCATCAATCAGACTGCGCTGTGGGACGAGTATCTCAGGCGCATGGCGGCCGCCGGCGCCTCGCGTGATCCCGGAATCGCCAAGATGTTCGAGCAGCGCCCCAAGGCCAAGTAAGTGCCTGCCATGACGGCCTGCACGGTTCAACCAGGCGCGCCCTCCGGGGCGCGTGCTGTTTTGGTCAGCCCCTACGAGCTGGGCCGGCAGCCGTTCAACCTCGCGCAGCCGGCTGCGTGGTTTGCGCGCGCGCATATCGCCGCCGCCTGCGTCGACCTGTCGCAGCAAAAGCTCGACCCGGCCACATTCGCGCACGCCGAGTACGTGGCGGTCTACCTGGGCATGCATACCGCCACGCGGATCGCCGCGGCGGCCCTGCCGAAAATCCGTGCACTGGCTCCGCATGCGCGGATTGCCGCGTTCGGCCTGTATGCCCCGGTCAATGCCGCGTGGCTGAAATCGCTGGGCGTGGAAGCGATCTTCGGCGGCGAATCCGAGCCCGATCTGCTGGCCTGGGTGCAATCCGGGGTGGCGCCGGCCGATGCCGTGGTGCGGCGCGACAGGATCAGCTTCCTGCTACCCGAGCGACATGGCCTGCCCGACCTGCAACGCTATGCCAAGCTGATCCTGGCCGACGGCACGCAGAAAATCACCGGCTTCGCCGAGGCCAGCCGCGGCTGCAAACATCTGTGCCGCCACTGTCCGGTGGTGCCGGTGTACGAAGGAAAATTCCGCATCGTCCCTGTGGAGACGGTGATCGCCGACATCGCGCAACAAGTCGAGGTGGGTGCGCAGCACATCAGCTTTGGCGATCCCGATTTTCTCAATGGGCCGACGCATGCGTTGAAAGTGGCGGAGGCCCTGCATGCGCAATTCCCCGATCTGAGCTGGGATGCCACGATCAAGGTCGAACACCTGCTGAATCATGACGACCTGTTGCCGCGCCTCAAACAGTGCGGCCTGCTGTTCGTCGTCAGCGCGGTCGAGTCGGTCGACGACGCGATTCTGGAGCGGCTCGCCAAGGGCCACACCTGCGCCGATTTCGAAACGGCGCTGGCGCGCAGCCGCGCACTCGGCATCGCCCTGGCTCCCACCTTCGTGCCGTTCACGCCGTGGACCACTCTGGCGGGGTATCGCGACCTGCTCGTCACCCTGCTGCGGCTGCATCTGGTCGAGGCCGTGCCGCCGGTGCAGCTGGCGATCCGCCTGCTGGTGCCGCAGGGATCGCACCTGCTGCACATGCCCGATTTCGCCGCACAGGTCGGCGCCTTCGACGAGGCCATGCTGGGCTATCCGTGGCAGGCCGGGGATGCGCGGGTCGATGCCCTGCAGGGCGACATCATGGCCTGGGTGATGGACGCCGAGAAAAATGGATTGCCGCGTGCCGAGGTGTTCGCCGGCATCTGGACACGCACCCATGCCGCGCTGGCCGAGACGGCGCCGCCGCTCGATTCCGCCCAGTTCGGCGAGGCCATCCCGCACCATTCCGAGCCCTGGTATTGCTGCGCCGAACCGACCGACGCCCAGCTCGCCAGTTTCTAGCCCAAGGCACTCGTCCATGCCGCGCCTTCTGTTGCTGTTGCCTGCCGCGGGCTACGCCAACCAGGACTTCATCGCCGCCGCCGCACGGCTCGACATCGAACTCGTCACGTGCGCCGACTATTGCCCGCGACTCGCACCGGGCTGGGGCCTGCCGCCCCTGATGAGCGTTCCTTTCGACCGCCCCGAGGTTGCGGTGCGGCGCGTGCTGGCGGGGCTGAAGCAAACGGTCGACGCGGTCCTGGCGGTGGACGACCATGGCACGGCCCTGGCGGCGCGGTTGCGCGTTGCGCTCAAGCTGCCGGGCAACTCTCCCGAGGCCGTGGCGACGCTGACCGACAAGCTGCGCTTTCGCCAGCTGCAGCAGGCAATCGGCCTGCCGTGTCCCGCATTTGCCGAGATCGGTGGCGACACCGTTGAGTCCGCGGCTGAACTGGGCTTTCCGCTGGTGGTGAAAGCACGCCGCCTGAATGCCAGCCGCGGCGTGATCCGGGTGGACGATATCGACCAGCTCAGGCGTGCGCTCGGGCAGGTGCGGCGTATCCAGGCGCGCGCCCAGCGCGATGCCGGCGCGTTGGGCGTGCTGGCCGAGCGCTTCATTCCGGGCGTGGAGGTTGCGCTCGACGGGGTGCTGGTCGGGGGCGCCCTGCATGTCCTCGCCGTGTTCGACAAGCCCGATCCGCTCGACGGTCCCTATTTCGAGGAAACGCTTTTCATCACGCCTTCGCGCCTGCCTGCCGCCACGCAATCCGCGCTGGCTGCCGCGGTGCAGCGCGCCTGCACCGCGAGCGGCGTGACGGAGGGCGCAGTCCATGCCGAGGCGCGCATCAACGATGCCGGCGTATGGCTGCTCGAAATCGCGCCGCGCAGCATCGGAGGATTATGCGGGCGGGTATTTGCCGCGCCGCTCGGCATGGACATGGCCGAAGTGGTCCTGCGTCATGCCGCCGGCCTGCCGTTGCCGCGGGCGAACGAGGCGGCCGCGGCTGGCGTGATGATGATTCCTGTCCCGGTCAGCGGCATTCTGCAGGGCATCGACGGCCTCGACGCGGCTCGCGATGTACCGCATGTCACCGGGATCGAGATCACCGTCCATGCCGGCCATCTGGTGGCGCCGCCACCCGAGGGCGCGAGCTATCTCGGCTTTATCTTCAGCCGTGCCGCCACGCCGCAGGCGGCCGAGCGTGCCTTGCGTGCCGCGCATGCCGCGCTCACCGTCCGCATTCAGCCTCTGCTCGAACCGTGAGCGCCTTCCATCGCGAACTTGCCGCGGCCATCAGCCACGCCACGGGTGCGGCGTTCGCGGTCGCCAGCACACAGGCGGTGCATGGGGGCGACATCAGTCAGGCCTTCAGACTCGATGATGGAACACGCAGCTTTTTCGTCAAACGCCAGCCGGCAGCCGGGCTTGCGATGTTCGAGGCCGAAGCGGCCGGGCTTGCCGAACTGGCTGGCGCGAACGCCGTGCGGGTACCCGGGGTGATCTGCCATGGCATCGCCGCAGGCCAGGCGTATCTGGTGCTCGAATATCTGCCGTTGCAGGTGCAGGGCGATGCCGCGCGACTGGGCCGGCAGCTGGCGCAGCAACACCGCGCCTGTGCCGAGCGATTCGGCTGGACGCGCGACAACTGGATCGGCGCCACGCCGCAGCCGAACGCCTGGCACGATGACTGGGTCGCGTTCTGGCGCACGCAGCGGCTCGGGTTCCAGTTGCGGCGGGCAGCCGAAAACGGCTATGGTGGTGCGCTGCAAACGGACGGTGAAATCCTGCTCGTCCAACTCGACGCATTTTTCGACGGCTATACGCCGCTTCCCTCGCTGCTGCACGGCGACCTGTGGGGTGGCAACCATGGCTATCTGGCCGCGGGTACGCCGGTGCTGTTCGATCCCGCGGTGTATTTCGGCGACCGCGAATGCGACCTGGCGATGAGCGAGCTGTTCGGCGGGTTCGCGCCGGGCTTTCACGCCGCCTACCGCGAGGCATGGCCGCTCGATGCCGGGTATGCGGTGCGCAGAACGCTCTACAATCTCTACCATATCCTCAACCACGCCAACCTGTTCGGCGGCGGCTACGCAGCGCAGGCAGCGCGCATGGCCGCGCAATTGCGGGCGCAGATTCGATAGGGATCCAAATGATGCGGCGCGTGCTCATCCTGCTTTTCGCATTCGGCCTGGCCGCCTGTTCCGGCCTGCCGTTCAATGCCGTCGCGCCCAAGGTGCGCGTGGCCGACGTCAACATCAAGAGCCTCGGCCTGTTCGAGCAGCGTTTCGACGTGGGGTTGCGGATAAGCAATCCGAACGACTTTGACCTGACGATCGAGGCGCTGGATTTCGAACTGGAGGTGAATGGACGCCCGTTTGCCGCCGGGCTTTCACAGGCCTCGACCCGGATTGCCGCGACATCGAGCACGCTGCTGCGGGTCGACGCCATCACGCAATCGAAGGATCTGATCCGGCAATTCGAGGCGCTGTCCCCGGAGTCCCTGAAGGCGGGGGTGCCCTATCGCATTTACGGCCGGCTCAGGACCGACCGCTCGCCCAGCTGGGTGCCGTTCGATCATGCGGGCGTGTATGGCGGTGAGAAGAAAAAACCGGAGGGTCGCGCAGTCTGACCGGGCCAGTCCGGCAGGCCGGATACGTTCAGCCTGCCAGGGCGCGCAGCGTGGGCACGCCCAGCCCGAATACGTCGGCGTGCCGCAGCGCGCGCGCCAGCCGCGCCGGTGCCGAGCGCCCGGTGCAGCCGTGGTCGGGATCGCCGTCGAAGGCTTCGAGCATGCCGGCGATGAGCGCGTCGCGGTTGAATCGCGACCCCGTGAGCGCATCCTGGATGTCCATCACCTCGTTTGCCACCTTGCGGGCGAACGCCTGATGCTGCGCCCACAGATGTGAAACGCTACCGCCGGTCTTGAGACCGGCGATGTTGGTGGTGAGGATGTAGACATTCTTGCGCACCAGCTCGAACAGCAGCTCGTCGCCCAGGGCGACTTCGCGGCATGGCAAGTCGATGGCGGCCAGCGCCTGGCACAGCAGGGCGGCGCCGGGTCCTGCCGCCGGCGAGGCGATCAGCGGCCTGGCGTCGGTGCCTTTCTTTTTCTCGAACCACACCGAAATGACCGTCGGGTCGGTGTAGCGGTACTGTTCCCAGTCGCGCGGCAACAGTTCGTTCTGGATCAGCGCGACGCGCGATTTCCAGGTTTCGGGCAAGTTCGCCAGCACGCTGTGCAGGTCGTTTTCGGCGACCGCGACCAGTACCAGCTCCGGTGCCGGATAGTGTCGGGACAGCGCCGTCATGTCGTCGCCGCGATTGACCGGAACGACCGTGCGGCCGGCACGCAGCAGTCCGCCGGCGAACACGCGTCCCAGTTGTCCCAGCCCGATGACGACGACTTCGCTCACTCCAGGCCCTTCGAGTGCAGGTATTCGTCGTAGGTGCCCATGTAGAACTCGGCGCCCTCGGGCGTGATTTCGAGGATGCGGGTGGCGAGGCTGGAAACGAACTGGCGGTCGTGCGAGACGAAGATCAGCGTGCCCTTGAACAGGTCGAGCGCGAGGTTGAGCGATTCGATCGATTCCATGTCCATGTGGTTGGTCGGTTCGTCCATCACCAGCACGTTGTGGCGACCGAGCATCAGCTTGCCGTACAACATGCGGCCTTTTTCTCCGCCCGACAGCACACGTACTGATTTTTTCACGTCATCGCCGGAGAACAGCAGGCGCCCGAGAATGCCGCGCAGCACCTGCTCGTCGTCGCCCGGCTGGGTCCACTGGTGCATCCAGTCGGTGAGGTTGAGATCCATGTCGAAATCGCTGACGTGGTCCTGCGAGAAGTAGCCGATGCTGGCGTTCTCGCTCCACTTCACCTCGCCGAACTGCGGCGTGAGCTCGTTCATCAACAGCTTCATCAGGGTCGATTTGCCGACGCCGTTGCCGCCGATGACGGCCATTTTCTCGCCCGCTTCGAGCGAGAAGTTCATGTTGGAAAACAGCGGGGTGCCGTCGTAGCCGAATTTCAGGTTCTCGACCTCGAGCGCGCGGCGGTGCAGCAGTTTCTCGGGTTCGAAACGGATGTAGGGGTTCTGCCGCGAGCTGGGCTTGAAGTCCTCGATCTTGATCTTGTCGATCATCTTCATGCGGCTGGTGGCCTGGCGCGCCTTCGACTTGTTGGCTGAGAAGCGGCGCACGAATTCCTGCAGTTCGGCCACCTTGTCCTTGGCCTTGGCGTTGGCCGAGGCCTGGCGTTCCTTGGCCTGCGTCGAGGCCAGCATGTAGTCGTCGTAGTTGCCCGGATAGACCTTGATGGTGCCGAAGTCGAGGTCGGCCATGTGGGTACAGACCTGGTTCAGGAAGTGGCGGTCGTGCGAGATGACGATGATGGTGGCATTGCTCTCGTTCAGCACGTTTTCCAGCCAGCGGATGGTGTTGATGTCGAGGTTGTTGGTCGGTTCGTCGAGCAGCAGGATGTCAGGGTTGGAGAACAGTGCCTGCGTCAGCAGCACGCGCAGCTTGAAGCCCGGCGCGATCTCGCTCATCGGGCCGTTGTGCTGCTCGGTGGGGATGCCGACGCCGAGCAGGAGCTGGCCGGCACGTGCCTCGGCATCGTAGCCGCCCATCTCGCCGAACTTGGCTTCGAGTTCCGCAGCGTGCAGGTAGTCTTCCTCGCTCGCCTCCGGGTTCATGTAGATGGCGTCCTTCTCCTGCATCACCCTCCACATCTCGGCATGGCCCTGCAGCACCACGTCGAGCACGCGCTGCTCTTCATAGCCGAACTGGTCCTGGCGCAGCCAGGCCATGCGCTCGCCGGGGTCGAGCGAGACGTTGCCGGCGGTCGGCTCGAGTTCGCCTGCGAGAATTTTCATGAAGGTCGACTTGCCGCAGCCGTTGGCGCCGATCAGGCCATAGCGGTTGCCGTCGCCGAACTTGACGTTGACGTTCTCGAACAGGGGCTTGGTGGCGAATTGCAGGGTGATGCTGGAGGCGGTAAGCACGGAGAGATCCTGGGCGCAAAACGGGGCATTTTAACATTCCGTCCATGCCGGCATGGCGGAACCTGCTTGCCAGCCCGTTGGCTGGAACCTAGACCCGGACTTCGCCCAGCAGCGCAGGATGAGTGGCAGTCGGCCGGTCGAGGAAATAGCCCTGCACCAGATCGACCCCGAACTGGCGCAGCAGCGCGAGCGTCTGGCCATCCTCGACGTATTCGGCCACGACGGATTTGCCGAGGCCGAGCGCGACGCTGACCATGGCCTGGACGAACACCTGGTTGTCGGGGTCGTTGGGGAGGTCGCGGATGAAAATGCCGTCGATCTTGATGGTGTCGACGTGCAGGTGCTTGAGATAGGCGAAGGAGGCGAAGCCGACGCCGAAATCGTCGAGGCAGACGCCGCAGCCGAGATGGCGCAGCGCCTCGATCATGCGCTGCGCATCGTGCAGGTCGGAAACGGCCGCGGTTTCGGTGATCTCGACGATCAGCCGGCTGGGATTGACGCCGGCCTGGCGCAATTCGTCGCCGATGTATTGCGGCAGGCCGGGCTCGGATAGCGAACGTCCCGACAGGTTGAGCGCGATCGAGGGGATGGCCGGGTTGTCGGCCAGCCGGCGCAGTGTCTCGTGGATCACCCAGCGGTCGATGTCGAGGATGCGCCCGCTTTTCTCGGCCAGCGGGATGAAGTGCCCCGGCATGATGAGCTGGCCGGGATTGCGCTCGTCGTTCATCCGGATCAGCGCTTCCAGATGTGACAACGTGCCGTCTTCCGCCCGGTATACGCCCTGGAAGTGCAGCTGGAACAGGCCCTTGTCGAGCGCGTTGCTGATGCGTTCGCCCCACGAAAGGCGGGTGCGCATTTCGGTGTCGGCCTCGATGTCCGCGCGGAACACGCGCCAGGTGTTCTTGCCGGCATCCTTGGCCTGATACATGGCGATGTCGGCGTGCGCGACCAGATCGTCGGCATCGCTGGCCTGCCCGGGATAGTAGGCGATGCCGAGGCTGGTCGTGAGCCGCAGATTCTGGCCTTCGAAACGGAAGGGAATCTGCGCGATCGCGCGCACCACGCGGTCGGCCAGCACTTCGGCTTCGTTGCCCAGTACCGACGGCAGCAGGATGGCGAATTCGTCGCCGCCCAGGCGCGCCAGGACTTCATTGCGCCGTACCAGGGTGCCGATTTCGCTGGCTACCCGGATCAGCAGCGCGTCGCCGGCGCGATGGCCGTAACTGTCATTGATGGTCTTGAATTCGTCGAGGTCGAAGAACATGACCGCGCACTGCACCTGGTGGCGGTCGCTGTCGAGCATGGTGCGCGCCAGTTCCTGCTGGAAACGGTGACGGTTGTAGAGTCCGGTCAGGGCGTCGCGTTCGGCCAGATACACCAGCTGTTCGGCCGTCTGGCGTTCGCGGGTGACATCCTCGTAGATCCACAGGTGGCCGATGAAGCGGTTTTCGCGGTCGCGTACCGGGTAATCGAGTTCGGTGATGACGCGGCCGTCGGTCATCTGGATTTCATAGCGGTCTGACAATTCACGCGTTTCCAGCACCGACAGCAGGTGCCTGGAGAAATGGTCGGGGCGCGCCAGCATCGATGTCGACTTGGCGAGCACCTCGTTCGCCGGCAGTCCGATCAGATGGATTTCCTCGTCGATCATCCACATGCGGGTGAACGCGGGATTGTGATAGATCACCCGGCCGTCGGCGGCGACGAAGAGAATGCCGAGATTCATCGCCGACAGCAGCGACACCAGCCGGGCGCGCTCCTGTTCGGTTTCTTCCAGATAGCGGCCTTGCAGGCTTTCCGCCGTGCGCAGTTCGTTGATGGCCTGGCGCAGGCTGGCTTCGGTCGCCTTGAGGTCGTCGATGCTGTGGATGCTGGCACGGATGCCCTGATAGACTCCGCTGTAGTCGTGGATCGGTTGCCAGTTCACCGCGGCCCAGAAATGGCCGCCGTCCTTGCGGCAGACCCGCAATGCGTATCCCTGGCCGGAGGTTCCGCGCAGGGCCTGCCGCAACTGGAATTCGGCTGCCGTGCGATCTTCCGGATGAATGATGTCGGACGGAAAGTTCATCTGTCCCATGCATTCGCTGACGCTATGGCCGAGCATGCGCTCGACCGAGGGGTTGATCCACAGCAGCTTGCCGTCGGGCGACAGCCAGAACTCGAGATCGTGGGTGTAATCGGCGATGGCGTGGAATCGGGCCTCGTTTTCGCGGGCGCGGTCGATGTTGAAACGCACCGACTCGGCCATGCGGTTGAAGGTGTCGATCAACTGGCCGATTTCGTCTTCACCGGCACCGGTCAGCTTGACGTCCAGGTCTCCTTGCGCCATGCGTTTGCTGGCGCGGGTCAGCGTATCGAAGCGCCGAATCACGCCGCCGACCGACAAGGCCAGCAGAATGCCGGTCAGCAGCAGGGCGCCTGCGGCAATGAGCAGGCTTTGCTGAAGGTAGCGGCTGCGCGCCTGCAGGATGAAATCGCCCGACAGCACCAGGGCGATTTCGCCATAATGCTGGCCGGATAACTCGATCGGCTGGACCAGGCGGAAATCGGCATCGGTGCCGTCGACCCCTGCCTGGTGCACGATGCGCCCTGTGCGGTCGCGCACCTCGACCATTTTCAGGCCGCTTTCGCGTTGCAGGGTTTCGACGATGTCGCGCACGCTGGCATCGTCCTGCTGCGAAAGCGGGGCGAGCAGGGCCGCGACCAGTATCCGCCCCGTGTCGCGTGCGCGATGCTCGGCCTGCTGCTGCAATTCCGCGCTGGTGAACTGGACGCCGTTGATGATCAGGAAACCCAGCATCAGCGCTTCGATCCCCAGGGCCGCGAGCGTGAGCTTGTAGCGCAATGAGAGGCGTCCGAACCAGGTCCTCAATGCGCCCCCTGCATCATTTTTTCCGCCTGCAGGGCGTACGGCCGGAACGCACGCAATTCACTGCCATCGACGGAGGTGAACCCCCCATACCCGCCATGCTGCATGAAGGCCCTTCCTTCCGGCGTGGCGGCGAAATCGAGCAAGGCGCCGCGTATCGCGTTCGCCTGCCGGTCGCGCAGACCGGGATGGGTCAGGTACATCAGGCTGGAAAGCGGGGCGGTCTGGATGACCACGCGCAATTGCTGGCGCATTTCGTCGGGGAGCAGCTTGTAAGGATGCAGGCCCAGCATGGCCGCCGCCGCGCGCCCGTTGATGACCTGCATTGCCGCATTGAGGTGGGATCCGGAATCTGTCGTCTGATAATCGATGTCGCGCCTGAGTCCGTGTGCAGCCAACGCGGCCTGCGTGGCCAATGTGACAACGGCGAGGCTGTCGGGCGTAGCGATGGTCTGGCCGCGCAAGTCGTCCGGTACCTGGTACGGCGAGGTGGTTTTGACGACCAGCAGGCCGCGGGTGGGAAGGACGTACTTCAGCAGCGGCCGATAACCGGCATCCTGCCGGGCCAGCCAGGCCAGATGTGGCGCCGTGAGCAGGATGTCGTAATCACCCTGCCGGGTGCGCTCGGCGAAGGTCTTGAAGTCACGCGCGCTATAGATGGCGACACGTCGCCGCAGGTGTTTTTCCATCGCCCTGGCCAGCGGCAGGTAGGTCTCGACGGTTTGCTTGGCGGTCATATTGGGGAAGACACCAAATATGAGGGGGGCGTCCGTATCGGTTTCAGGATGCGCATTGTCGATCAGCGAGAAGGCAAGCGCCATCGACAATGCGGTGGACTTGAACCACACTGCCCAGACCGGGCGGATGTGCGCCAGGGCCTGCGCGACCCGGCCGATCAGGCTCCGGAAATCGGCGACATGCCCTGGCGCATGGGAACAAAGGCAGGGCAAGCCCGGCCGCTGGAGTAATCGATGCAAGCGTGCTTTCCTTGTCTAGATCTTTTTTTGCAGAACCTTGGATCTCCGCTTGTAGTTGTACAAGGCCTGTTTGCTGCGGGGCAAATGATCGGGGCTGCTGTCGACGAAACCACGTTCCTCGAACCAGTGCTCGGTGCGCGTGGTCAGCACGAACAGCTGCTTGAGACCGGCTTTCCTGCCCCGTTTCTCGGCGTCTGCCAGCAGCAGGTCGCCAAACCCGCGGCCGCGAAACTCGCTGGAGACGGCCAGGCAGGCGAGTTCGGCCGCCTGCTCTTCGGGGAAGGGGTAGAGCGCCACGCAGCCGGCGATGACGCCGTCCGATTCGAGCACCAGGAAGCGCTCGACCTCCATTTCCAGCAGTTCGCGCGAACGCCGCACGAGAATGCCATCGCGTTCCAGCGGTTCGATCAGGCCGAGGATGCCGCCGACGTCGTCGATGGTGGCGGTGCGCAGGGTTTCCAGCGCCGCCGGGGTGATGAGCGTGCCGACGCCCTCGCGGGTGAACAGTTCCGACAGCAGCGCGCCATCGCGGTGGCGGCTGATGAGGTGGGCGCGCTTGACGCCCTGGGTACAGGCGGTGATCGCGCAGGGCAGATAGTAGGTCACGTCCTCGGGCAGCTTCTTCACCTTGCCGTGGCCCGCTTTCTCGAGCACCTGCCGCGCTTCGTTGACGGTGAGCGCGTTGTGGATCGCCCGGCCCTTGTCCGGAACGCCCTCGGTGTCCATCAGGAAGATCAGCTTGTCGGCCGCCAGCTCGACTGCGGCCTGGGTGGCCACGTCCTCCAGGCTGAGGTTGAAGATCTCGCCGGTCGGCGAATAGCCGATGGGCGAGAGCAGCACGATATCGTGCTGGTCGAGGCGGCGCCGGATTGCCGCAGCGTCGATCTTGCGCACCTCGCCGGTGTGCAGCAGATCCTCCCCTTCGATCACGCCGATAGGCTTGGCGGTGACGAAGTTGCCCGAAGCGACCCGGATGTCGGCGCCTGCCATCGGCGTGTTGGCCAGTCCCAGCGACAGCAGCGCCTCGATTTCGACCCGCACCGTGCCGGCGGCCTCCTTGACGCAGGCCAGCGCCGCGTCGTCGGTGACGCGCAGGCCGCTTACATAGCGGATCGTGGCGCCGTTTTCGGTCAGCCGGGCCTCGACCTGCGGCCGCACGCCATGTACCAGGACCAGCCGCACGCCCAGGCTGTTCAGCAGGTTGACGTCGTGCGCCAGTTGCACGAAGCCGCCATCCGCCACCAGTTCGCCGCCGAAAGCGATGACGAAGGTCTTGCCGCGAAAGCCGTGGATGTACGGTGCGGCAGAACGAAACCAGTGGACGAAATGGGTGGTGTCTTTCAATGGCATGGCTGGAATTTGATGTATTTAATGAGAAGGATACAGAAAACGCCTGCGAAACGGAGGGCGTCTATTCCTGCCGCAGCGAAATTGATGGAATAAATCGTATAAGCTTCGCGTCATAACAAGGCGCGACGACGTTGCCGTTTCAACAACCTGAAGGAGACGAAATGAAATACACGAGCAAGCTGATGGGTGCCCTGCTGGGCGGAGCCTTGACGGTGGGCGTGCTGGCACTGCCGGCCACGGCCCAGGCCGCAGACAAGGCGAAAATGGTGGTGCAGGTCAGCGACGCCAATCCGGCCACCTGGAATCTCGCGCTGAACAACATCAAGAATGTCCAGAAGGACCTGGGCAAGGACAATGTCGAGCTCGAACTCGTGGCGTATGGCCCCGGCATCGGCATGCTCAAGGCCGAGTCGGAAGTGGCCAACCGCATCGATGATGCGGTCGACGCGGGCGTGCAGGTGAGTGCGTGTGAAAACAGCATGCGCGGCCAGAAGCTCACCAAGGCGGACATGAACGCCAAGATCGGCTACGTTCCGTCGGGCGTGGTGGAAATCATGCGGCGCGAGCAGCAGGGGTTTGCCTATCTGCGTCCCTGAGCGGATGCGGATTCGAAAAGCCGGGCTCCGCCCGGCTTTTTTTACGCCTGGTGCTGCCTAAAAGTCGCCCCACAGGGTCTGCATGGCGGCCAGGGCGGCCAGCGCGGCGGTCTCGGTGCGCAGCACGCGCGGTCCCAGTCGAACCGGAATGGCACCTGCCGCCTGCAGGGCGGCGATTTCGTCGGGCTCGAATCCGCCCTCGGGCCCGGCGACCAGGCAATCCGTAGCCGTGGGGCCGGGCAAGTCGGCCAGCCGGGATTCGGCCAGCGGGGACAGAAACAGCAGGCGCCCGGCACCGTGTTGCCCCAGCCAGGCAGCCAGCGTCAGCGGCGCAGCCACCACCGGCACCCGGTTGCGGCCGCATTGCTCGCACGCGCTCGCCACGACGCCCTGCCAGTGTGCAACCCGCTTGTCGGCGCGTTCGCCAGCCAGTTTGACCACGCTGCGTTTGGCGGCAATCGGCTGGATCGCCGTCACGCCCAGCTCGACAGCCTTCTGCAGCGTGTAGTCCATGCGCTCGCCGCTCGAAATTCCCTGCGCCAGCATCACGCGCAGGCGCGATTCGCGTTCGATCTCGTCAAAGCCGATGACGCTGACAGCCACCTCGTCCTTGTGGATGCGCTCGATGCGCGCGGCATATTCGCCGCCACGGCCGTTGAACAGGGTGACCGGGTCGTCTGCCGCCAGCCGCAGCGCGCGCGCTGCGTGGCGCGCCGGGCCGGCCGGCAGGTTGAAACGGGCGCCCGGGGCAAGCGGCTGGTCAAGGAAGAAGCGTGGCGGTGACATCTTGGTATTATGCCGATGTTGTCCAGAGATTTCGCGGAGCGCGACATGGTTTCCCTCACCACCCCGGTATGCGACTTTGGCTGGAAGGCCCCCGGTTTCAGCCTGCCCGGCGTCGACGGCAGGATGTGGACGCTCAGCGACGCGATGGGGCCGAACGGCCTGCTGGTGATGTTCATCTGCAATCACTGCCCGTATGTGAAGGCGATCCGTCCGCGCCTGGTGCGTGATCTCGCCGAACTCAAGCGCGACCACGGCATCCACGCCATCGCCATCATGTCGAACGATCCGGCCGAATACGTCGAGGACTCGTTCGACAACATGAAGCGGGTGGCTGCCGAATTCGATTTCCCCTTCCCCTACGTGATCGACGAGACGCAGGCGGTGGCGAAGGCCTATGGCGCGGTGTGTACGCCGGACTTTTTCGGCTTCAACCGCAATTTCGAACTGCAGTACCGCGGCCGCTTCGACGCATCGCGCAAGGACGCCGCGCCCGACGGCGTGCGCCGCGACCTGTTCGAGGCGATGAAGGAAATCGCCGCGACCCAGCATGGGCCCGCCGAACAGATTCCCAGCATGGGCTGCTCGATCAAGTGGAAGGGGGAATGAGATGGTCGACCGTCAGCAGCATTGGGAAACCGTTTACGGCAATAAAGCAGTCGACCGGGTCAGTTGGTTCCAGCAGCATGCCGCGTCATCGCTGCGTCTGATTCAGAACTGTGCGGATACGGATGCGCACATCATAGACGTTGGCGGGGGGGCCTCGGTGCTGGTGGATGACCTGCTCGGTGCCGGCTTCCGCAATCTGACCGTGCTCGACCTCGCCGAGTCGGCGCTGGCGGTCAGTCGCGCACGCCTCGGCGCGCGTGCGCAGTTGGTGCAATGGATTGCTGCCGACATTACCCGTGCCGACCTGCCTGAGGCACATTACGACGTCTGGCATGACCGCGCGGTGTTCCATTTTCTGACCGATCCTGCCGATCGCGAGCGTTATGTCGAGCAGGTGCTGAAAAGCGTGAAGCCCGGCGGACATGTCATCGTTGCCGCTTTTGGTCCTGGTGGACCGCTGCAATGCTCTGGGCTCGATGTGGTGCGCTACGCGCCCGATACGCTGCATGCCGAGTTCGGTGCGCCCTTCCGGCTGCTTGGACATGAAACCGAAACCCATCACACGCCGACAGGCGGGGAGCAGGAATTTGTCTACTGTTATTGCGTGCGGGTCTGACCATGCTTGATCAGGTCAAGGCACTGGTTCGAGAGGTGGCGTTGCGCGAAGTGACGCCGCGCTTTCTCAAGGTGGCGCACAGCCACAAGGTTGACGGCAGCTTGTTTACCGAGGCCGATGCGGCGACGCAGGCCGCGCTGGAGGCTGCGTTGCCGAAGATCAGGAATGTGCCGGTGCTGGGCGAGGAGATGACCGAGCGGCAGCAACACGACGCCTGGGATGCAGGGCGCGACGGGCTGTGGTGCGTCGACCCGATCGACGGCACTTCCAACTTCGTCGCTGGCGTGCCGTATTTCGCCGTCTCGGTGGCCTATCTGTACAAGGGCGAACGCCAGCTCGGCGTGGTCTACGATCCCGTCGCCGATGAAATGTTCAGCGCCGAGCGCGGGCACGGCGCCCATCTGAACGGGACGCCCCTGCCTCTGCGCGCGCCTGCCACGGAACTTCGCCGCGCGCTCGCCGGGGTCGAGATGAAGCGCATCGACCGCGCGCTCGCCGGCCGTCTGGCCTCGTGGCCGCCGTATGCCTCGCAGCGCAACTTCGGCGCGTCTACCCTGGACTGGTGCTATACCGCCGCCGGTCGCTTCGACATCTATGTCCATGGCGGGCAGAAGCTGTGGGATTACGCCGCCGGCGCGCTGATCCTGGAAGAGGCGGGCGGGCAACTGGCCAGCCTGTCGGGCAGCTTCGATATCGCCAATGTGTGGGAGCGTTCCGTTGTCGCCTCCGCCAGTCCCCACCTTTTCGGCTTGTGGCGCGACTGGCTGAAGGCGGCGGGCGCATAAGCCGCCGCATCGGGTAAATAAAAAGATTTTAGGGTCTCATTTATGAGTCATGGCTTGAGCTTGTCCGCTTAAGTCCTTGTCGCGACATCTGTTTTGTCCGGTTTGGCCCCGGCTTGCGGAAGCCTGCCCTGCTGACGGATAATCAAGGTTTTTGCATATTCTGCCCAAGCTGTCTGTGCGCGGCTTATCCGGGTGGGGGATGCGACCGTTTTTTACTTAGCAGAAGGGAACGCAATGCCAACCCGTAATGACCTGGCCAATGCCATCCGTGCGCTTGCGATGGATGCCGTCGAAAAAGCCAAATCCGGCCACCCCGGCGCCCCCATGGGCATGGCGGAAATCGCTGAAACGCTGTGGAACCACCACATGCGCCACAACCCCACCAATCCCAAGTGGGCGGACCGTGACCGCTTCGTGCTGTCGAACGGCCACGGCTCGATGCTGATCTACGCGCTGCTGCACCTGACCGGCTACGACCTGTCGATGGACGACCTCAAGCAGTTCCGCCAGCTGCACTCCAAGACCCCGGGCCACCCCGAGTACGGTTATGCGCCCGGCGTCGAAACCACTACCGGTCCGCTCGGCCAGGGCATCACCAATGCCGTCGGCATGGCGATGGCGGAGAAGATCCTCGCCGCCGAGTTCAACAAGCCCGATCACACCATCGTCGACCACCACACCTACGTGTTCATGGGCGACGGCTGCATGATGGAGGGCATCTCGCACGAGGCCTGTGCGCTGGCCGGCACCTGGAAGCTGAACAAGCTGATCGCCTTCTGGGACGACAACGGCATCTCGATCGACGGCCACATCGAGAACTGGTACACCGACGACACCGCCAAGCGCTTCGAAGCCTACGGCTGGAATGTGGTGCCGAACGTCGACGGCCATGACGTGGTCGCCCTCGAAGCGGCGATCCAGAAGGCCAAGGCCAGCGCCGACAAGCCCACCCTGATCTGCTGCAAGACCGTCATCGGCAAGGGCTCGCCGAACAAGGCCGGCACCCATGACGTGCACGGCGCCGCGCTGGGCCACGACGAAGTCGAAGCCACCCGCAAGAACATGGGCTGGAATCACCCCGCGTTCGAGATTCCCGCCGACATCTACGCCGGCTGGGATGCCAAGACCAAGGGTCAGGGACTCGAAACGCTGTGGAACAACAAGTTCGCCGAATACAAGAAGGCCTACCCGGCCGAAGCTGCCGAGTTCGAGCGCCGCATGAAGGGCGAGCTGCCCGCCAACTGGAAGGCGCACGTCGCCGAGAAGCTGGCCGCGATCAACGCCAAGGGCGAGACCGTAGCCACCCGCAAGGCCAGCCAGATCGCGATCAATGCGCTGGCGTCCGCGCTGCCCGAGTTCCTCGGCGGCTCGGCTGACCTCACCGGTTCCAACCTGACCAACTGGGAAGGCTGCCACCCGGTTCGCCACGGCAACCCCGGCAACTACATCAGCTACGGCGTGCGTGAATTCGGCATGGCCGCGATCATGAACGGCATGGCGCTGCACGGTGGCCTGCTGCCGTTCGGTGGCACCTTCCTGATGTTCTCCGAATATTCGCGCAACGCCATCCGCATGGCGGCGCTGATGAAGCAGCGCGTGATCCATGTGTTCACGCACGACTCCATCGGTCTCGGCGAAGACGGTCCGACCCACCAGCCGGTCGAGCAGACCGCCACGCTGCGCATGATCCCCAACATCGACGTCTGGCGTCCGTGCGACACGGTGGAAACGATGGTGGGCTGGACCGCGTCGGTCGAGCGCACCGATGGCCCCACCTGCCACATCCTCAGCCGCCAGAATCTGCCGTTCATGGCGCGTGACGCCGCCACCCTGGCCAATATCGCCAAGGGCGGCTACGTGCTGAAGGATGCAGCGGGCGCCAAGGCGGTCATCATCGCCACCGGCTCCGAAGTCGAGCTGGCCGTGAAGGCGCAGGAAGCCCTGGCTGCCGAAGGCATCGCGGTGCGCGTGGTCTCCATGCCGTCGACCAACACCTTCGACAGGCAGGACACCGCCTACAAGGCCAGCGTGCTACCCAAGGGTCTGCCGCGCGTTGCAGTGGAAGCCGGTGTCACCGACTTCTGGCGCAAGTACGTGGGCCTCGAAGGCGCCGTCATCGGCATCGACCGTTTCGGCGAGTCCGCTCCGGCGCCGGCGCTGTTCAAGGAGTTCGGCATCACGGCCGAGGCCGTCGCGGCTGCGGTCAAGGGCGTTCTGTAAATAACGGGACAGGACCAGAAACCGGTCATCAGGGGGCAGGCGCAGCCAGCCCCTGACCCCGGAATGATGGATTCCTGAATCCTGAAAAGATTTTTAACTCACTGGAGACTGACACATGGCAATCAAAGTTGGTATCAACGGTTTTGGCCGCATCGGCCGCATGGCTTTCCGCGCAATCGCCAAGGACTTCAAGGACATCGAAGTCGTTGCGATCAACGACCTGCTCGACCCCGAGTACCTGGCCTACATGCTGAAGTACGACTCGGTGCACGGCAACTTCAAGGGCGACATCGCCGTCGAAGGCAACAACCTCATCGTCAACGGCAAGAAGATCCGCCTGACGGCCGAGCGTGAGCCGAGCAACCTGAAGTGGAACGAAGTGGGCGCCGACATCGTGATCGAGTGCACCGGCTTCTTCCTGACCAAGGAAACCTGCCAGAAGCACATCGATGCGGGCGCCAAGAAGGTCGTGCAATCGGCCCCGTCCAAGGACGACACCCCGATGTTCGTGTACGGTGTGAACCACGAGAAATATGCCGGCGAGGCCATCGTCTCGGCCGCTTCGTGCACCACCAACTGCCTGGCCCCCATCGCCAAGGTGCTGAACGACAACTGGGGCATCAAGCGCGGCCTGATGAGCACCGTGCACGCCGCCACCGCCACCCAGAAGACCGTCGACGGCCCGTCCTCCAAGGACTGGCGCGGTGGCCGCGGCATCCTGGAAAACATCATCCCGTCCTCGACCGGCGCCGCCAAGGCCGTCGGCGTGGTGCTGCCGGAACTGAAGGGCAAGCTGACCGGCATGGCGTTCCGCGTCCCGACTTCCGACGTGTCGGTGGTCGACCTGACCGTCGAGCTGGAAAAGCCCGCCAAGTACGCCGACATCTGCGCCGCGATGAAGAAGGCCTCGCAGTCCGGCGACATCAGCAAGACCCTGGGCTACACCGACGAGAAAGTGGTTTCGACCGACTTCCGCGGCAACGGCTTCTCGTCGATCTTCGACGCCGAAGCCGGCATCGCCCTGGACGACACCTTCGTCAAGGTCGTGTCCTGGTACGACAACGAGTACGGCTACACCTGCAACATGCTGCGCTTCGTGCAGCACGTCGCCAAGTAAGTAAGCGGTAAGCGGTGAGGTAGTGAGCGGGTTCGCTTGCTGCCCACCGCTCCCCGCTCACTGACGGTGAGCCTTAAGGTCTGGCGCGGCCGCTTTTCTCAAAGCCGGCGCGCCAACCCTTAAACCTTACTTCTCAGGAGAAACAAACCATGGCATTCATCCGCGTCACCGATCTCGATCTGGCAGGCAAGCGCGTCTTCATCCGCGCCGACATGAACGTGCCCGTAAAGGACGGCAAGGTCACCTCCGACGCCCGCATCACCGCGTCGATGCGTACCATCGAGCACTGCCTCAAGGCCGGTGCCAAGGTGATGGTCACCTCGCACCTCGGCCGCCCCACCGAAGGCGAGTTCAAGGAAGAGGATTCGCTCAAGCCGGTGGTCGACGTGATCGCACAGAAGCTCGGCAAGAACGTGCGCCTGATCCGCGAGTGGACCGACGGCGGCTTCGATGTTGCCGACGGCGAGCTGGTGGTGCTGGAGAACTGCCGCGTAAACAAGGGCGAGAAGAAGAACGTCGACGAGACCGCCAAGAAATACGCCGCCCTGTGCGACGTCTTCGTGATGGACGCCTTCGGCACCGCACACCGCGCCGAAGCCTCGACCCACGGCATCGCCAAGTTCGCCCCCGTGGCAGCGGCCGGCATTCTGCTGACCGAAGAACTGGAAGCGCTGGAGAAGGCGCTGGCCAACCCGGCGCGTCCGATGGTCGCCATCGTCGGCGGCTCCAAGGTCTCGACCAAGCTGACCGTGCTGGAAGCGCTGGCCGAGAAGTGCGAACAGCTGGTGGTCGGCGGCGGCATCGCCAACACCTTCCTCAAGGCCACCGGCCACAACGTCGGCAAGTCGCTGTGCGAGGACGATCTGGTGCCGACCGCGCAGGCGCTGATCGAGAAGATGACCGCACGCGGCGCGACCATTCCCATCGCGGTCGACGTGGTGTGCGGCAAGAAGTTCGACGCCAACGAGCCTGCCGTGCTGAAGGACGCCGGCGACGTCGCCGACGACGACATGATTTTCGACATCGGCCCGAAGAGCGCCCAGCAACTCGCCGACATCATCATGAAGGCCGGCACCGTGGTGTGGAACGGCCCGGTCGGCGTGTTCGAGTTCGACCAGTTCGGCGAAGGCACCAAGACCATCGCCATGGCGATCGCCAACACCAATGCCTTCACCCTGGCCGGCGGCGGCGACACCATTGCCGCGATCCAGAAGTACGACATCTACGACAAGGTGAGCTACATCTCCACCGCCGGCGGCGCCTTCCTTGAATATCTCGAAGGCAAAGTGCTGCCCGCCGTGGCGATCCTGGAGGAACGCGCGCAAGGCTAAGGCGCAAACGGGCAAACGGTGAGCGGTTCTCGCTCACCGTTTTTTGTTTTTATACCGTTTGCCACTCACTGCTCACCGCTCACCCCAATATGATCCGCAGAACCAAAATCGTCGCCACCCTCGGCCCTGCCTGTTCCGATCCCAAAATCCTGGATCGCATGATGGAGGCTGGCCTGGACGTGGTGCGTCTCAACTTCTCGCATGGTGTTGCTCAGGACCATATCGACCGTGCCGAACTGGTGCGCTCGCTGGCGCGCGCGCGCGGCCGCGCGGTCGGCGTGCTGGTCGACCTGCAGGGTCCGAAAATCCGCATCGGCAAGTTCAAGGACGGCAAGATCACGCTGGTCAAGGATGACATCTTCATCCTCGATGCCGCCTGCAAGCTGGGCGACCAGACCCGCGTAGGCCTCGACTACAAGGAACTGCCGAACGACGTGAAGCGGGGCGTGACCCTGCTGCTCGACGATGGCCGCATCGAATTCTGGGTCGAGGAAGTCAAGGGCACGGAAATCATCTGCAAGGTGGTGCAGGGTGGCGTGCTGTCCAACAACAAGGGTATCAACCGCAAGGGCGGCGGCCTGTCGGCCTCGGCGCTGACCGAGAAGGATATCGAGGACATCAAGACCGCCGCCGCGCTGAAGGCGGATTACCTGGCCGTATCCTTTCCCCGCTCGGGCGCCGATATGCGTCAGGCGCGTGAACTGCTGCGTGCGGCAGGCGGCAGGAGCCAGCTCGTCGCCAAGATCGAACGCACCGAAGCGATCGAGCACCTGGAAGAGATTCTCGAGGCGTCGGACGCCATCATGGTGGCGCGCGGTGATCTCGGCGTGGAGGTCGGTGACGCAGCCGTCCCCGGGCTGCAGAAACGCATGATCCGCATGGCGCTGGAGCGCAACAAGGTCGTCATTACCGCCACCCAGATGATGGAATCGATGATCACCAGCCCGATTCCGACCCGCGCGGAAGTGTCCGACGTCGCCAACGCCGTGCTCGACGGCACCGACGCGGTGATGCTGTCGGCGGAAACGGCGGCGGGCCAGTTCCCGGTCGAGGCGGTGCAGGCGATGGATCGCGTCTGCCTGGAGGCCGAAAAGGAGGCCGAGACGGTCTTTTCCGGCACGCGGCTCGACCACAGCTTTTTGCGTCCCGACGAGGCGATCGCCATGTCGGCGGTGTTCACCTCGGTGCATCTCAACATCAAGGCGATCGCCGCGCTCACCGAATCCGGCAATACCTGCCTGTGGATGAGCCGGCTGTCCACCAGCGTGCCGATATACGCCTTGACACCTCAGGTCGAAACCCGTAGAAAAGTCACTCTTTTCCGCGGCGTGTATCCCATCAACCTGAAAACGGCCAGCAAGGAACGCGACGCATTGCTGGCGGAAGCCGAGGAGGAACTGCGTCGGCGTGGCGCGGTACGCGATGGCGATCTGATTTTGCTGACCATCGGCGAACCGATCGGCCAATCGGGCGGTACCAACACCATGAAAATCGTCCGCGTGGGCGGATCGAAAAAAACCTGATCACGCATGAATCGCCCGCTGTAAATTTTTAACCTAGGAGACTGTAAATGGCCCTTATTTCCCTTCGTCAACTGCTCGACCATGCCGCCGAAAACGGCTATGGCCTGCCCGCGTTCAACGTCAACAACATGGAACAGGTCCATGCCATCATGCAGGCCGCCGCTGCCGTGGATTCGCCGGTGATCCTGCAGGGCTCCGCCGGTGCGCGTTCCTACGCGGGCGAGCCTTTCCTGCGTCACCTGATCCTGGCCGCGATCGAGATGTATCCGCAGATCCCCGTCTGCATGCACCAGGACCACGGCGCGTCGCCCGCCATCTGCTTCCGTTCCATCCAGTCCGGCTTCAGCTCGGTGATGATGGACGGTTCCCTGAAGGAAGACGGCAAGACCCCCGCCAGCTACGAGTACAACGTCGAGACCACCCGCAAGGTGTCCGAACTGGCCCACGCCTGCGGCGTGTCGGTGGAAGGCGAACTCGGCTGCCTGGGCTCGCTCGAGACCGGCAAGGCCGGCGAGGAAGACGGCCACGGCGCAGAAGGCACGCTGGACCACTCCATGCTGCTGACCGACCCCGACGAAGCCGCCGATTTCGTCACCAAGACCAAGGTCGACGCCCTGGCCATCGCCATCGGCACTTCCCACGGCGCCTACAAGTTCACCCAGAAGCCCACCGGCAAGGTCCTGCGCATCGACCGCGTGAAGGAAATCCACGCCCGCATCCCCAACGTCCACCTGGTCATGCACGGTTCCTCCTCCGTGCCGGAAGACTGGCTCGCCATCATCAACAGCTACGGCGGCGACATGGGCCAGACCTACGGCGTGCCGGTCGAAGAGATCGTCGAAGGCATCAAGAACGGCGTGCGCAAGGTCAACATCGACACCGACCTGCGCATGGCTTCCACCGGTGCCATCCGCAAGCACCTGGCCGAGAACAAGTCGAACTTCGACCCGCGCAAGTTCCTCAAGGAAGCCACCAAGGGCATGAGCGACATCTGCAAGGCGCGCTACGAAGCCTTCGGCGCCGCCGGCCAGGCCAGCAAGATCAAGAAGGTCTTCAACCTGGAAGAAATGCAGAAGCGTTACGACAAGGGCGAGCTCGATCCCAAGGTCAACTGATCGCCGGTTTGCTGAGATCAGACGCTGAAATCAAATGGGACGCTGCGGCGTCCCATTTTTTATCCAGGGGTGCCGACGCGGGGATATTGACGGGCAGCAATCGGCCAAGAGCGGCCGGTCATGATAGTTGCGACCACAGTCCGCTTCTCGGTTCGAAGGGGTCGATCGGTCCTGCGCGACCGTGGTAGGTCGTGGAAATACATCCCAATCACATATCGGTCACGAGGCGGTAGCCCACTCCGGATTCAGTCCGGATGTGGCGAGGCCGGGTCGGGTTCTCCTCCAACTTGCGACGTAGCCCCGTCATGTAGACGCGCAGGTAGTGGGTGTCATCGGCGTGGCTTGGGCCCCAGACTTCCCGCAGCAGTTGCCGGTGGGTGAGCACCCGGCCAGCATTGGCGATGAGCAGGGCGAGCAGCCGGTATTCGATGGGAGTGAGGTGAACCTCTGAGTCGCCACGGTGGACCTGGCGGCGGGCCAGGTCCACCGTGACCTCGCCAAATGTGACCAGCGGCCCTTCGCCGCCGATCAGGCGCGCACGACGCAGCAGCGCGCGCACCCGCGCCAGCAATTCCGCCACGCCGAAGGGCTTGGTCAGGTAGTCGTCCGCCCCGGCGTCGAGGGCCGCCACCTTGTCGCCCTCATCGACGCGGGCGGACAGAATCAGTATGGGGACGGCGGACCAGGTGCGCAGGTCGCGCACCACGTCGACGCCGTCCCGGTCGGGCAGGCCAAGGTCCAGAATGACCAGGTCGGGCTTGCGCGTGCCGGCCTCCACCAGGCCCCGTTCCCCTTCGCCTGCTTCCACCACGTGGCAGCCCTCAGCCTCCAGCGCGGTGCGCACGAAGCGGCGGATCTGAGGCTCGTCTTCAACGACGACGACAATGGGCGAAGCGGCGCGCAGGTCTTCCATTGAGTTTCAGATCTCCGGAGGGACAATGGGCGGCTGGCCAGTTGGCAGCGTAATGACGAAACGGGCACCGCCTTCCGGTCGATTCTCTCCCTTGACCGTTCCCTTGTGCGCCTGGACGATGGCACGCACGATGGCGAGGCCGAGGCCGACCCCCGCCACGGGGGATTCGTCCTGGCCTCGGGTGAATTTCTCGAACAGGCTTTCCTCGCGACCGGGCGGCAGCCCCGGTCCGTTGTCTGCAATGGTGATGCTGACGCGGTCCCCTTCGTTGCGGGCGCCGATCTCGATGCGGCTACCCGCCGGGGTGTATTTCGCGGCGTTCTCCAGCAGATTGCAGAACACCCGCTCCATCAGCACGCTGTCGAACTCCAGCAAGGGCAGGTCCGGCGGCAGGTCGACGACCACCTCGTGCCGCGCGAGCGGGACGGCCAGGGTCTGCAGTGACGCACCCACCACTTCTTCCAGAGGCTGCCATTCCCGTTTGAGTTGAACCTGGCCTTCCTGCAAACGCGCCATGTCCAGCAGGTTGCTCACCAGGGTGCTGGTCCGCAGGGACTCGGCGCGGATGGCCTGGGCGATCTCGGCCTGCGCGTCCGGCAAGGGCGGCCCGGCCAGCGGCAGGGAGTCGGCCAGGCCTGCCAGCACGGTCAACGGAGTGCGCAGGTCATGGGACAGGGCGGACAACAGTCCGTTGCGCAGCCGTTCGGACTCCATCCGCACCAGGGCGTCCTGCGCCACTTCCACGAAATGCACCCGCTCCAGAGCCAGGGCGATCTGGGCAGCGAAGGTCTCCAGAAGGCGGGCCTGTTCGGGCTGGAACAGGAGCCGTTTCTGGCTGGGCAGCAGGGCCAGCACCCCACGCGTGCGCATCGGAGCCTTCAGCGGCAAGTAATACATCGGCGCGCCCGGCAGACTCTGGGTGCCCATCCCGGCGGGCTGCTGGTGATCGTAGACCCACCGGGCGATCGCCGGGTCCAGGGGTAGTTCCTTGTGTCCCGGCACGGGCGCGGGCGAATGCAGTTTTTCCTGGGCGTCCGGCAGCAGGATGCAGACCTGCGACTGGAACAAGCCTTCCAGATGGTGGTGGGAAATGTCCACGATGTCTGCCGGCAGCAGCGCCCCCGCCAACTCACGGCCCAGTTCGTTGAGCGCACGGGTGCGACGCTCGCGGTACATGGCGACGCGGGTCTGATAGCGCAGGCTCGCGGCCACCCTGCTGATCGTCAGGGCTACCCCCAGCATGATGGCGAAGGTGAGCAGATGACGGGTGTCCGCCACACTGAAGGAAAGCTTCGGGGGCACGAAGAAAAAGTCGAACGCCAGTACACAGAGGAACGAGGCAAGGATGGCAGGCCCCTGCCCGTAGCGGACCGCCACCGCGACCACGCCCAGCAGGTAGAGCATGATGATGTTGGCCAGATCGAGCCATGGGCTGACCAGTTGGGCAAGCCCGGTGGTGAGCGCGCACGCTACCCCGGCCCAGACATAGCCCTGCCACCGGGCCTTGGGGGTGGGTTCCAGGTCCAGTGTGAAAGGGGCGGAAATTGATTTTCCGGGCGACGGTGCCTCCGCCTCGTGTGCCACCACGTAGACGTCCACATCCTCCGCCAGGGCGGAGAGGCGGTCCGACAGGGGGGCACGCAGCATCCGCGACAAGCCGGTACGCAAACTCTTGCCGACCACCAGTTTCGATACGTTGCGGCTGACGGCATAGGCCAGCAGGGTCTGTGCATCCTCCTGACCGGCCAGTGTGGCGGTCTCCGCACCCAGTTCCCGGGCCAGGGCCAGGGTCCTCAAAATCTTGTCGCGGTTAACCTCCGACAGCCGCTGCAACGCGGGGGTCTCGACGTAGACGGCGATCCAGTCGGCGTGCAGGTCCGCCGCCAGCCGGGCAGCAGCACGTACCAGCCGGTCGCCGCCCGCACCCGGGCCGATGCAGGCCAGCAGGCGTTCCTTGGCCTGCCAGACCGTTTCGATGGCCTGGTCGGTGCGGTATTCCCGCATTTGCGCATCCACCCGGTCGGCGGTGCGTCGCAAGGCCAGTTCACGCAGGGCAATCAGGTTGCCCTTGCGGAAGAAATTGCGGATGGCCCGCTCGGCCTGCTGGGGAAGGTAGACCTTGCCTTCCCTCATGCGCTGCATCAGTTCGTCCGGGGTCAGGTCGACCAGGGCGACTTCGGTTGCCTGCTCGAACACACGATCCGGCAGGGTCTCGCGCACCTGGATGCCGGTGATGTTGCCAACGATGTCGTTGAGGCTTTCCAGATGCTGCACGTTTACCGTGGTCCAGACGTCGATCCCGGCTGCCAGCAGTTCCTCGACGTCCTGCCAGCGCTTGGGATGGCGCGAGCCGGGCACATTGGAATGCGCCAGTTCGTCCACCAGGATCAGGGCGGGCTTGCGTGCCAGCGCCGCATCGAGGTCGAACTCGCGCAGCTCCCTTCCCTGGTATGGCACGACCTTGGGGGGCAGCAGCTCCAGCCCGTCCAGCAGTTGCGCGGTTTCGGAGCGCCCATGCGTTTCCACCACCCCCACCACCACCTTGCTCCCCTGGCTTTGCAGGGCCCGTGCCGCGTTCAGCATGGCGTACGTCTTGCCCACGCCGGGACAGGCGCCGAAGAAGACTTTCAACTTCCCCCGCTGTTCGCGTTCGGTATCGGCCTCGATGCGGGCAAGCAGGGCATCCGGATCAGGGCGGGTATCGGGTTCGGCCATGGCAACAGTTTACGGCTTGCCGAGCCGATCAAGCGCCAGATTCAGCGTCAGCACGTTGACCCGGGGTTCACCCAGCAGGCCGAACTGGCGACCCTCTGTATGGGTGTCGATGAGCGTGTTCACCGCGGCCTCGCTCAGGCCACGGATGCGGGCGATGCGCGGGGCCTGCCAGCGGGCGGCGGCGGGGCTAATCTCGGGATCGAGACCGCTGCCCGAGGCGGTGACCAGGTCCACCGGGATCGGCGCGGTCTGGGTCGGGTCGGACGCCTTGAGCGCATCGATCCGGGCCTTGACCGCGTCTTGCAGGGCCGGGTTGAGCGGGCCCTGGTTGGAGCCGCTGGAGGCGCCGGCGTTGTAAGGCATTGGGCCGGTGGCCGAGGGGCGGCCCCAGAAGTATTTCGGGTCGGTAAAGTTCTGGCCGATCAGCCGCGAGCCGACCGGCTTGCCGTTCTCGACGATCAGGCTGCCCTCGGCAGCGTCGGGGAACAGTACTTTCGCGATGCCGGTCACAGCCACGGGGTAGACAATACCGGTGATGACTGACAGCAGGACGAACAGGGTGAGGGCGGGACGAAACAGTGTTCTCATGATTTTTTCCCTTTCTCAGGCGAGACCGGCAACGGCGATCAGCATGTCGATCAGCTTGATGCCGATGAAGGGCGCGATCAGGCCGCCCAGTCCGTAGACCGCGAGGTTGCGCCGAAGCAGTACAGCGGCGCCCAGGGGCTGGTATTTCACGCCCTTCAGCGCCAGCGGGATCAGGAACATGATGATCAGCGCATTGAAAATCACCGCCGACAGGATGGCGGAAGCCGGGCTGGCCAGCCCCATGACGTTGAGCGCCGCGAGCTGCGGGTAGGTGGTGACGAAGGCTGCCGGAATGATGGCGAAATACTTGGCGACGTCGTTGGCGATGGAGAAGGTGGTGAGCGAGCCGCGCGTCATCAACATCTGCTTGCCGGTTTCCACCACCTCGATCAGTTTGGTCGGGTTGGAGTCGAGGTCGACCATGTTGCCGGCCTCCTTGGCGGCCTGGGTACCGGTGTTCATCGCCACCGCGACGTCGGCCTGCGCGAGCGCGGGGGCGTCGTTGGTGCCGTCGCCGGTCATCGCCACCAGCCGGCCTTCGGCCTGGTATTCGCGGATGAGCTTCAACTTGGCCTCCGGTGTGGCCTCGGCCAGGAAGTCGTCCACCCCCGCTTCGGCAGCGATCGAGGCGGCGGTCAGGCGGTTGTCGCCGGTGATCATCACCGTCTTGATGCCCATGCGGCGCAGTTCGGCGAAGCGCTCCTTGATGCCGCCCTTGACGACGTCCTTGAGCTCCACCACCCCCAGTACGCGGGCGTGACCGCCGGCGAACTCGGCCACCACCAGCGGGGTGGAGCCGCGCTTGGCGACCTGCTCGACGATCATGTCCACTTCTGGCGGAAAGTGGCCGCCACGTTCCGCGACATAGGCGCGTACCGCTTCGGCTGCTCCCTTGCGGATCTCGCGGCCGTCGAGGTCGACGCCGCTCATGCGGGTCTGGGCGGTGAAATGCACGAAATGGGCCCCCAGTTCCTGCACGTCACGGCCGCGCAGCTTGAACTTGTCCTTGGCCAGAACCACGATGCTGCGGCCTTCCGGCGTCTCGTCGGCAAGCGAGGAGAGTTGGGCTGCGTCGGCCAGTTCCGCTTCCTTCACGCCGGCGGCATGCAGGAAGGCGGTCGCCTGGCGGTTGCCCAGTGTGATCGTGCCGGTCTTGTCCAGCAGCAGCACATCGACATCGCCTGCCGCTTCGACCGCACGGCCGGAGGTGGCGATGACATTGGCCTGCATCATGCGGCTCATGCCGGCGACGCCGATGGCCGACAGCAGGCCGGCAATCGTGGTCGGGATCAGGCAGACCAGCAAGGCGATGAGTACCGTGATGGAGATGGGTGTGCCGGCCTTCGCCACACTGACGCTGAACATCGAGTAGGGCAGCAAGGTGACGGTGACGCCGAGGAAAACAATGGTCAGCGCCACCAGCAGGATGGTCAATGCGATCTCGTTGGGCGTCTTCTGACGTTTGGCGTTTTCCACCATGGCGATCATGCGGTCGACGAAGGTCTCGCCCGGATTGACCGTCACGCGCACGACCAGCCAGTCGGACAGTACGCGGGTGCCGCCGGTGACGGCGGAGAAGTCGCCGCCCGCTTCCCGGATGACGGGCGCCGATTCGCCGGTGATCGCCGACTCGTCCACCGAGGCCACGCCGTCGATGACCTCGCCGTCGGCCGGGATGGTTTCACTGGCATGGACGATGAAGACGTCGCCCTTGCGCAGTTCCGTGGCCGGAATCGTGGACCAGGTCTCGGTGACCTTCTCGCCCTTGATCTTCTTGGCGACGGTCTCTTTCTTCAGGCCGCGCAGCGAGGCCGCCTGGGCCTTGCTGCGGCCCTCGGCCAGTGCCTCGGCGAAGTTGGCGAAGAGCACCGTGAACCACAGCCAGAGGGCAATGGCGAGGATGAACCCGGCCGGGGTTTCGCCCTGCCCGGCCAGCGCCTGCCCCCAGAGCACGGTGGTCAGGATGCTGCCGACATACACCACGAACATCACCGGGTTGCGCCACTGCACGGCGGGGTTCAGCTTCCTGAATGAATCGATGATCGCCGGCTTGACCAGCACCGGGTCGAACATGGCAAGTTTTTTGTGCGACATGGTCTTCTCCTTCGGCTCAGTGAGCGGACCCGAGCATCAGCTGCTCGACCACCGGCCCGAGCGCGAGCGCGGGAACGTAATTCAGCGCGCCAACCAGCACCACGGTGCCGATCAGCAGCACGACGAAGAGCGGGCCATGGGTCGGCATGGTGCCGGTGCTGGCGGCGATGCGCTTCTTCGCGGCGAGGGCGCCGGCCAGGGCCAGCACCGGCACGATCACGCCGAAGCGACCGAACCACACGGCGATGCCTAGCAGGGTGTTGTAGAAGGGCGTGTTGGCCGACAACCCGGCAAAGGCGCTGCCGTTGTTGTTGGCGGCCGAGGTGAAGGCGTAGAGAATTTCCGAGAAACCGTGCGCGCCGGGATTGGCGATGCCGGTGACACCGGCCGGGAGCATGACGGCAATGGCCGTACCGGTCAGCACCAGCAGCGGCGTCACCAGGATGGCGATGGACACCATCTTCATCTCGTAGGCCTCGATCTTCTTGCCCAGGTATTCCGGCGTGCGGCCGATCATCAGGCCGGCGATGAACACCGCCATGACGGCGAGCACCAGCATGCCGTACAGCCCTGTGCCGACACCGCCGAACACCACTTCGCCGAGCATCATGTTCCACAGGGTAACGAAGCCGCCCAGCGGCATGAAGGAGTCGTGCATGGAATTGACCGCGCCGCAGGAGGCCAGCGTGGTGATGGTGGCGAACAGGCCCGAGTCGGCGATGCCGAAGCGTGTCTCCTTGCCTTCCATGTTGCCGACCGATGTGTCGGCGCCCAGGCTGGCCAGCAGCGGGTTGCCCTGATGTTCGAAGCTCATCGCCGCAACCGCCATGACCACGAACAGCAGCGTCATCGCGGCCAGCACCGCCCAGCCCTGACGCATGTCACCCACCATGCGGCCGAAGCTCAGGGTCAAGGCTGCCGGGATCAGGAAGATCGACAGCATCTCGATGAAGTTGCTAAGCGGTGTCGGATTTTCAAAAGGATGCGACGAGTTGGCATTGAAGAAACCGCCGCCGTTGGTACCGAGCATCTTGATTGCTTCCTGCGACGCGACCGGACCCATCGCCAGGGTCTGCGTCCGGGTCGAGATGGACTCGATGACGGCGTTGCCCTTGTCGTCCTTGACCGGCTGGCCGGTGGCATCGAGTTTGGGCGCGTCGTACCGGGTGGCCTCCACGGTCGTCACGTTCTTGTAGGCATCGAAATTCTGGATGACACCCTGGCCAACCAGGAACACGGCGTAGACCAGCGAGATCGGCAGCAGCACATAGAGCGTGATGCGGGTGAGATCGACCCAGGCGTTGCCGATGGTTTTGGCGGTATGGCGGGCAAAGCCGCGGATCAGTGCAATGACGACGACGATGCCGGTGGCGGCAGAGAAAAAGTTCTGCACCGCCAGGCCGAGCATCTGGGTCAGGTAGCTCATCGTCGATTCGCCACCATAGCCCTGCCAGTTGGTGTTGGTGACAAAGCTGACGGCGGTGTTGAAGGACGAATCCGGACTGACATTGGCCATCGCCTGGGGATTCAGCGGCAGCCAGAGTTGCAGCCGCTGAAGGGCATAGACCGCCAGCGCGCCAAGCGCGTTGAACAGCAGGATAGCCAGGGCATATTTCAGCCAGCCCATTTCCTCGTCGCGGCGCACGCCGCCGAGGCGATACAGCAGCGACTCGATGGGGCCGCCGAGGCGCAGGGCGAGGCCGCGGCCCTCCATCACATTGGCGATGTAAATTCCCAGCGGCTTGGCCACGAGCAGCAGGATCGCCAGGTATGCTCCAAGCAGGAGCCAGGCATGGGTAGTCATGAAAAGTCCTCGGGTTTGAGCAGGGCGGCAATCAGGTAAATGAGCAGCGCGATCGCGACGACGGCGCTGACGATGAGTAGCCAGCTCATTTGGCGTCCCCCAACTTGGCGCATCCGATGGCGAGGCCTGCCGTCAGGATGAGGAACAGGACAATGCCTGCGAGGTAAAACAGGTCCATGACACCTCCTTGCAACATGAGCTGCGATGCAATGAACTATAGGGACCTGCCCATAAAGATGTGGCTAAGACTGATGGGGAAGGTGTTAAGAAAACATAAAGTTGCAGGAATACCAGCACCAGAAAGCCAGAAATGGCTTCAGACGGCGTGATTGAGCGCTAAGGACAGCTTTCCGGCATTCATAAAGAAACACCGGTGTCTCATCCGACGCGGAAGAGTAATGGATGGTCTCAGCCTTCCGGGAGTGCCTTCTTCGGAATTCTGATTGGCCGTTTCCCGCTACTTAACGGACACTCGACGAGCAAGCCATGACCGTCTCTTTAGGGTCGGTAGCCGCCACCGAATGGGCGCACGAACCGGCTGACTCATGCGTGTACCCCGAGGATTTATCCCAGCATCGCCTTCAACGCCGCCAGACGATCGCTTCCGCTTGCCTTGGCATCGGCGTTGGAGGGTTTTTCCGGCATGCGCACGTCGTCACCGAGCTCGTCGATGAAGCGCGATGGGTCGCAGGCGACCGTTTCGCGGGCGCGCTTGCGGCGCGAACAATAGGACAGCGTGAGCGATTTCTTCGCGCGGGTGACGCCGACGTACATCAGGCGGCGTTCCTCTTCCAGCCGACCTTCGTCCACTGCATCGCGGTGCGGCAGGATGTTTTCCTCGACGCCGACCAGGAATACGTGGCCGAACTCCAGTCCCTTGGCGGCGTGCAGGGTGGACAGGCGTACCGCATCGGGTTCCTCTTCCTCGCGGCCTTCCAGCAGGGTGATCAGCGCGATGGTCTGTGTGAGCTGCAGCAGGTCCTTCTCGTCTTCCTCGCCCTTCTTGCCGATCCACGCGGCGAATTCGAGCACGTTGTTCCACTTGTTCTGCGCCGCGCGCTGGTCGTCCTGGTCGAAGAGATACACCTCGTAGTCGATCGTTTTCAGCAGGTCGTTCAGGAGTTCGCCCGCCGGCTCGCGCGGCACGCGTTCTTCCATGCGGTTGATGAAATTGCAGAACTCGACCAGCGGCGCCAGCTGGCGCTCGCCGATCTGCGACGCGGCAGCGGCGGAGAACACCGCCTCGAACAGGCTCACGTGCAGGGTGGCGGCAACCTGGCCGAGCTTTTCGAGCGTGGCCGCGCCGATGCCGCGCTTGGGCGTGGTGACGGCGCGGATGAAGGCAGGATCGTCGTCGCTGTTGGCGATCAGGCGCAGGTAGGCGATGACGTCCTTGATCTCGGCGCGGTCGAAGAACGACTGCCCGCCTGAGAGCTGGTACGGTACCTTCTCGTTCCTGAGCGCCTGCTCGAAGATGCGCGCCTGGTAGTTGCCGCGGTAGAGAATCGCGTAGTCGCGCCATTCGGTGCGATGCTGGAACTTGTGGGACAGAAGCCGCATCACTACCGACTCGGCCTCGTGCTCGTCGTCGCGGGTCGGCATCACCTGGATGGCGTCGCCCAGGCCGAGGTCGCTCCACAGGCGCTTCTCGAACAGCTTGGGGTTGTTGGCGATGAGGCTGTTGGCCGCCTTCAGGATGCGTACCGAGGAACGGTAGTTCTGCTCCAGTTTGACCACGTGCAGGTGCGGGTAGTCTTCGTTCAGTTGGCGCAGGTTGTCGGCCGACGCGCCGCGCCAGCCGTAGATCGCCTGGTCGTCGTCGCCGACTGCGGTAAACGCCGCTCGCACGCCTGTGAGCTTCTGCAGCAGGCGGTATTGCGCGACGTTGGTGTCCTGGTATTCGTCCACCAAAATGTGGCGCAGGCGGTTCTGCCATTTCTCGCGCAGTTCAAAGTGGGTGTCGAGCAGTTCGGCCGGCAGGCGGATCAGGTCGTCGAAATCGACCGCCTGATAGGCCCGCAGGGTGGCGTCATAGCGGTCGTAGATTTTCGCGTAGACGCGCGCGTTGTCGTCTTCGGCCGTCTGCAACGCAGCGGCAGGCGACTTCAGCTCGTTCTTCCACAGCGAGATGCGCGACACTGCGCGGCGGATTTCCTGCTTGTCGGTGGTCTTGAGGATTTCCGAGACGATGCCCGCGGCGTCGGCCGAATCGAGGATGGAAAAGGCCGGCTTCAGCTCGGCGAATTTCGCGTCCTCGCGCAGCATGCGCAGGCCCATCGAGTGGAAAGTGGTGACGATCAGGCCCTTGGTGTTCACCCCTTGCGTCAGCTTGGCCGCGCGCTCCTGCATCTCGCGCGCGGCCTTGTTGGTGAAGGTGATCGCGGCGATCGAGCCCGGCTTGTAGCCGCATTCGCCGATCAGGTAGGCGATCTTGTGGGTGATGACGCGCGTCTTGCCCGAGCCGGCGCCGGCCAGTACCAGCAGGGGGCCGTCGAGGTATTTCGCCGCCTCGCGCTGCGGCGGATTGAGCGCTGCGAGCAGGCTCATGCCGTGCCGAATTCGCGGTTCAGCCAGGCGTTGATGGCATCCGATTCGTACATCCAGGTCTGTTTGCCCTGTGCGTCGGTGATCAGCAGGCAGGGAACCTGCGGCTTGCCGCCGCCCGCGATCAGGGCTGTCCGGTGTGTCTCGTCATGCTGCGCGTCGCGCAGTTCGATGTTGAGCGAGAGCCGCTGCATCGTGCGCCGGGTCTTGAGGCAGAACGGGCAGGTGGGATAGTGGTACAGCGCCAGCGTGCGCGTGCGCGCGTCGACAGCCTCTTGCGCGGCAGCAGGACGCACGATGCCCTTCGGACGCGTCAGCCAGTAGCCCACGAGCATGAAGGGGGCGAGGATGAGACGCAGGGTTCTGAAAAACAGGCGGATCAGGGGTTTCATGGCGCAGTCGTCACAAGAGGTTCAGGCGGGAGCGCTATGATGCAGGTCAACACAGCACACAAAGAAACCGTATTTTATATGCCTACCTATGCCATTGGCGATCTTCAGGGATGCCACACGCCCCTGCTGCATTTGCTGGACGAGATCAGATTCGACCCCGCGGCCGACCGGCTGTGGCTTGTCGGCGATCTGGTCAACCGGGGACCGGACTCGCTGGCCGTATTGCGCACGGTCAGGGAACTGGGCGATGCCGCCATCAGCGTGCTCGGCAACCACGACCTGCACCTGCTGGCACTCGCTGAAGGCTTCGGGCGGGTGCACAAGGGCGATACGCTCGACGGCATCCTCGATGCCCCGGACCGCGACGACCTGCTGCACTGGCTGCGGCAGCAGAAACTGGCCTGGCGCGAAGGCGATGTCCTCATGGTGCACGCGGGCGTGCTGCCCGACTGGACGGCGGACGAGACGATGGCGCGCGCGGCGGAGGCCGAGGCGGTGCTGCGGGGCGAGCATTACCGCGAATTTTTCGCGCAGATGTACGGCAACGCGCCGGTCGCCTGGAATCCGGCGCTGCAGGGCGTCGAGCGCCTGCGCGTGATCGTCAACGCCTTCACCCGGCTGCGCTACTGCTCGGCGGCGGGCGAGATGGAGTTCCATCACAAGGGGGCGCCGGGCACACAGCCGGCCGGCTGGCTGCCGTGGTTCGAGGTGCCGGGGCGCCGGAGCGCCGAGGCGACCGTCGTCATTGGCCACTGGTCGACGCTCGGGCTGATCAACCGCAGCGACCTGATCGCGCTGGATACCGGCTGCCTGTGGGGCGGCAGGCTGACTGCGGTCAGGCTGGAGGACCGCCAGGTGTTTGCGGTGCCGTGCCCGCAGGGTCGTCTCCCGAAGCCCTGAGGCCCAGCAGGCTGGCGGTGGCGGCCTCCGCCTGCGCCGCCAGTTCGCGCCGGTGGCCGTTCGGCGGGATGGGGTCGCCGAAATGCAGTTCGGCGGCGAGGCCGGGCTCGCTGACGATCTTTTTCAGGCTCTGCCACATGCTGAGGTCGTCGATGTAGGCGGCGGCGTCGCTGTATGCGCCGTCCAGCGTGCGGTAGCGCAGGGCCGCCGGCACGATCGGGCAATTCAGCTCGACCGCCGGCTGCAGCAGCGACGGCATGAAGCGCTTGAGGCCGCGTCCGTCGCTGGTGGTGCCTTCGGGGAACACCGCGACCCAGGCGCCCGATTGCATCAGCGCGCGCATCTCGGTGTTGATGCGCGCCGTGTCGGCCCGCCGCCCGCGTTCGATGAACAGCGTGCCGGTCTTGTGTGCCAGCCAGCCCGCCACCGGCCAGTTGCGTACTTCGGCCTTGGAGACGAAGTGGACCCGCTGGGCCGCGTAGATCAGGTAGATGTCCAGCCACGACACGTGATTGCACACCAGCAGCGCCCCGCCGGGCAGACGGGGCGCTGCGTCCGCCTGCAGCCGCACGCCGAGCACCCGGAGCAGGCGCCGGGCCCAGGCCATGATGCGGCGGTCGCGTTGCGCGGGTCCGAGCAGGGGAAAGATCAGCCCTGCCAGCGTGACGCCCCACGCAAGATGCAGCATCAGCAGGCTGATGCGGAGGACGCGGCGCAAAGAGGCAGGGAAGGCGGCAAGACTCACCCGCTCATTGTACGGCTCTCCCTGCAAGGAGGAGGCCGTGGGTGTGGTGCCGACAAGTTGGTAACACCCGCGCTTATCCGATGAGGCGGCGGGCATAACTGCGGTTGAGCTGCGCCATCGGCAGCAGCATCAGGAGGTCGGCGGTGTTGAAATCGGGGTCCCACGCCGGTTCGCCACACACCATCGCGCCGAGCCGGGTATAGCCCTTGATCAGCGGCGGCAGCGTCGCGTGGCGGCCGTCGTCCAGCGATTCGACGGGCAGGCGGTAGCGCGGCGTGGCGCGCCATTCGACCGGTGCGAGGTGGCGCTGGGTGATCTGGCGGTACACGCTGGCAGCGACGTGGCCGCCGTCGGCCATGCCGACGCTGGCGCAGCCGACGATGTATTCGTAGCCGTAGCGCGTCATGTAATCGGCCAGCCCGATCCACAGGCGGGCGATGACGGCGCCGCTGCGATGCGCCGGATGCACGCAGGAGCGTCCCAGCTCGGCCATGCGCGGGCGCAGGAACTGCAGCCGGGTCAGGTCGAATTCCTGTTCGGAGTAATAGCTGCCGACGCGCTTGGCGGCGTCGGGCGGCAGGATGCGATAGGTGCCGACGACTTCGCCGCTGGCCAGGTCGCGCACCAGCAGGTGGTCGCAGAAGGGATCGTACAGATCGATGTCGTGTCCTGGCAGGACGGACGACAGGCGCGCGCCCATCTCCTCGGCGAACACCTTGTAGCGCAGGCGCTGTGCTTCGCGGATTTCGCTGTCGTCCACCGCCAGCGACACGTGGTAGCGGCTGGCGGTAGAGGGTTGTGGATTGCTGCGGACGTCGAGCATGGGGCACTCCCATTGATGGAATGCGCCCAGCTTAGAGATCGGGTGTTAACCCGGCGTGACGTTCAGGTTTCGGAACGATTACCGGCGAATCACGGGGAGATCCGAAAGAGACCGGGCTGCCCCGGCTTCAATGCGATACGCGCGTCGTCCCGCCGCCGGACAGTATCCGTACGCGATCGCCCACCCGGAATTCCTCGTCGGCCGCCTGGGTGATGGCGAGCATCCGCCCCGAATCGAGCCTGACGGTGATTTCCACGCCTTTCTGGCGGGTCACCGCTTCTTCGGCCGCCGCGCCGCCCAGCCCGCCCAGTACGGCGCCAACCGCCGCGCCCACCACGCTGCCCCTGCCGCCGCCGACCGTGCTGCCGGCCACGCCCCCGACGACCGCGCCGGCGCCTGCGCCGATCGGCGTCTTGGTGCCTTCGATGTTCACTTCGCGTACCGATTCCACCACGCCCATCTGGACTTCCTGCACGGTCCGGGCCTGGTCACGGCTGTAGTCCTTGCCGCCGAGGCCGCTGGCGCAGCCGCCGAGCATGGCCAGGCTCGCTGTCAGCAGGGTTGCGGCAAGGATTGCGGGGGATTTTTTCATGATGCGTGTCCTCTCGTTGCACTCATTTCACTATAGCGGGGTGAGACCGTCGAGTTTCGGTGTAGTTCAGAGCGTTTTGCCGAACGCGATCTTGAGCCGCCCGGCAATTTCCTGTCGGCTCGGTGTGTGGTTCTGCCCGCCGCGGTGCTCGATCTTGATCGCGCCCATCACGCTTGCCAGCTGGCCGGACGTTTCCCAGTCGAGGCCGTGGGTGATGCCGTACAGAATCCCGCTGCGGTAGGCGTCGCCGCAGCCGGTGGGGTCGAGGATGGCCGATGGACGCACTGCCTGGATGTCGATCTGCCCGGCGGCCGTGTGGATCACCGAGCCTTCGCCGCCGCGCGTCACGATCAGCGCCTCGACGTGGCGCGCCAGCGTGGCCAGGTCTTCGCCGGTGCGGCTCTGCAGCAGCTCGGCTTCATAGTCGTTGAGGATGACATAGCTGGACTTGTGGACGCACTCCAGCAGCTCGTCGCCGGAGAACAGCGGCATGCCCTGGCCGGGGTCGAAGACGCACGGCACGTTGGCTTCGTGGAAGCCGCGAACGTGGCGCAGCATGCCGTCACGGCCATCCGGGGCGACGATGCCCAGCTTGACGTCCTGCACCTGGCGCACGTCGTTCTCGTGCGAATAGTTCATCGCGCCGGGGTGGAAGGCGGTGATCTGGTTGTCGTCGAGGTCGGTGGTGATGAAGGCCTGGGCGGTGTAGGTGCCGGCGACATGGTGGATGTAGTCGCGTGGAATCGCCAGGCTGTCGAGGCGTTCGGCATAGGCGCCGAAGTCGTCGCCCACGGTCGCCATGATCAGCGGCTCGCCGCCCAGCAGTTTCAGGTTGTAGGCGATATTGCCCGCACAGCCGCCGTATTCGCGGCGCATTTCCGGCACCAGGAAGGACACGTTCAGCATGTGGATCTTGTCGGGCAGGATGTGATTCTTGAAATGGTCCTGAAACACCATGATGGAATCGAAGGCGAGGGAACCGCAGATGAGCGTACGCATGATGGCTATGGGTTGAAAACGACAGGCAGGATTATACGCAGGCGGTCCGGCAGGCGTTTCACGGAAGATTCACGCGCCTGACAGCGCAGGTTCACGCAGCGCGGCCATGCTGCGCGCATGAATGCCGCCACGACAATCCATTCGCAGCGCACCGCCTTGTGGTGGTCGGTGCCCGCACTGTTGTTTGCCGGCGATGCGCTGGCGTGGGGATTGACGACCCACGTATATTTCGCGCAACTACTTGTATGGGCCGTGCCGCTGGCCGATCCTGCTCTGCGTCGCGCGGTGCGGCGATTCCCGCAGTGCCTGATGGCCGGCGCCTGCCTGCCCGATCTGGCCCTGGTGGGGACCACGGCGGGTACCCGCGCATTCGATGCCAGCCACCGCTGGGAGACTGCCCATGCCTTGCTGGAGGCGGCGCACGACGACGAATCGCGGGCCTGCGCGGTCGGCGCGATGAGCCATCTTTGGGTCGACATCATCGCGCACAATCACTTCGTCCCCGCGCACGAGCACCTCTGGTGGAACGTGCCGATGCTGACGCACGCCGTGGCGGAATGGGCGATGGATCGCCATATCGTGCAGCATCTGTTCACTCCGCCTGCCCCGCTGCTGCGGGCCGACGACTGGCTGGTGGACTATGTGGCGGGCAACTTCGACTGCCCGTCTGACGCCAGCCGTCGGGCGATCCGCCAGCTGGCCGGTGCCGAGCGCCTGCTGCGGCAGAGCCGCCTGCCGCATGTGCTGCATGGCGTGGGTCGGGTACTGGATCGCAAGCTAGCCGCCCGCTTTGATTACTACATCCAGGAAGTGACGGCCCGTCTGCCGCAGATGAATCGGGTACTGGCAGGCGAGGCACCGGCCTGGCTGCCGGATTGCCCGCCGTTGGCGGTGGCGCGCGCACGCATCGCCGCGCACGCGCCGGAACTGGTGGCGTGCCGGCTGCCGCTGCCGGGGGATCTGTTCGAGGCGGAGACGCTGCCGGATTTCCGCAACGCGGCTTGAAGGCTTTCTTGAAGCGCGCTTACAAGGCCAGGGAAAGTGCGGCGATCGTTCCGCCGAGCAGCGCTCCCACCAGCACGTCACTCATGTAGTGCAGCCCCAGCACCAGGCGCGACAGGGCGACCAGTAGTGTGAACGGCCATACCAGCCAGCCCAGGACCGGGTGATAGGCAGTGGCGACCGCGCTGAAGACGACTGCGTGCAGGGTGTGGCCGGAGGGAAAACTGAAGCGGTCGAGCGGCGCGGTCAGGCAGCAGATCGACGGGCAGGCCTGATAGGGGCGCGGGCGCTCGGTGGCGCCCTTCAGCCATTTGTAGACGAAGGTGCCGATGAGGCCCGCCGTGGCCATGTGGAGCACGGCCGGCAACGCGTCCCAACCATGCCAGGCGATCAGCGCCAGCATCAGCGCATACCAGAACACGCCGTCGCCGAGGCGGCTGGCGAGCCGCAGCAGACCCACCTCCCAGTCGGGCAGGCGCACGCCGTTGAGGCGTTCCAGCCAGGCATGTTCGCGTGCGGCCAGTCGATCGAGACCATGAAGGGCAACCAGACTCAGACGGCGCTGCATGATGGACTCCTCTTAACGGGTAGTCGGGGTGGCGGAGGACCAGTCCAGCTGCGGGTCCGCGGCGGGCTCGGGGTGTGCGAGCCGAAGCAGCACCCGCTCGAAGCTGTCGATGATGGCATCCCACGACAACTGGGCGGCACGTGCGGCGGCGGCGCTGCCCAGGCGGCGCTGCCGTGCTGCATCGGGGGCGAGCGACACCGCCTGCGCGATGAATGCGGCTTCATCCTCGGGTGGCGCCTTGAGACCGTTTTCGCCGTGACAGATGACTTCCTCGGCGGCGGCGCAGTCGTAGGCCACCACTGCGAGGCCCGAGGCCATCGCCTCGATCGTCACGTTGCCCCAGGTCTCGGTCAGGCTGGGGAACAGGAACACGTCGCCGGAGGCGTAATGGACGGCCAGCGGCTCGCCGGTCTGGGTGCCGCAGAATATCGCATCCGGGCGTCTGGCCTGCCAGGTGGCCCGCTCCGGACCATCGCCCACCAGCACCAGGCGGGTGGCCGGGTGCGACTGGTGCATGGCATCGAAGGCGCTGAACACCAGGGCCAGGTTTTTCTCGGCCGCCAGGCGACCTACGTACAGCACCGCGGTCTCGTTTTCGCCTACGCCCCACTGCGCGCGCAAGGCCGCATCGCGACGGCCAGGGTGGAACAACTGCGTGTCCACCCCGCGCCCGATGATCTCGATGTTCTCGTAACCATAGGCCAGCAGTTCGCGGCGGATGCCTTCGGTCGGTACCAGCGTGACGGCGGCCTTGTTATGGAATTTGCGCAGATAGGCGACGATGGCGCGGCGCAGCAGGCCAAGGCCGTAGTGGCTGCTGTAGCTGTGGAAATTGGTGTGGAAGTCGCTCGCCACCGGCAGGCGCAGTTTGTTGGCAGCCGCCAGTGCGGACCAGCCCAGCGGGCCTTCGGTGGCGATCTGCACCACATCCGGGCGCTGCCGGGTCCACAGGCGGGTCAGCGCGGCTTTCGCCGGCAGGCCCAGTTTCAGGCCTTCGTAGCGCGGCAATGCGATGCCGCGCTGAAGGTGTTCGCTGAGGGTGGCGGTGGGCTGCGGCCGATCGCCGTCATTCTGACGCGGACGGATCAGTTGAACCTGGTGATTGCGCACCTGCAGGCCGTCCACCAGGCGGCCGAGCGTCATGGCCACGCCGTTGACCTCGGGCGGATAGGTTTCCGTCACCACCGCGATGCGCAGCTGCGGGCGCATGGACGGGAGCGTCTGGCAGGTGAATTCGGCGGCATCCATGGGGCACAGCTTGCCCCGGTCGTGCGACAAACAAATGACGCAGCCGTGATGGTTTGGTGAAGCCGGCGCTCAGGCGGCGAGCGGCATCGCGTCCTGAGCGATCGAACGCAGCAGCAGGATGTCGCGGTAGGCGCCCGGTTCGAAGCCTATGCGCGTGCCACCCCGGTTGTCGTAAATCAAATCGTGGAAGAAGGCCTCGATATCCGGGGTGTTCCACACTTTCACCAACTGTTCCAGCAGGTGCGGATACGCCTCCAGCCCCTGGCCGGCTTCGCTATCCTGGGAAATGGGATGATCGGTGAGATTGACGTTGAAGTAGCGGCGGCATTCTGCGCTGGCTGCGGCATAACCTGTGGTATCGCCTTCGCGGTGCAGCAAATCGAGCAGCAGCAGCCAGGGTACGGGCGACTCGGTGGGGGCTTCGCGCAGGTGTTCCTGCAGCAGGTGGATGGCCAGGTCGCCGTGCCCGAAAGCCATGAACACCTCGGCCTGATCGAGGACGTCTTCCTTGACCTCGGTGCCGCTGGTTTGCTGGGGCGCGGCTATCTCCGCCATGCGGGTGGAAACGGCCGGCGGTTCGGCCGGCATGTCGGCACTCAGCTCGGACAGCGTTTTCTCCGGCATCTCCGTCGGCGCCCAGAGTGTGTCGGTGCCCTGCGATGTCCGGACGGGGCGGTTGCGGCGCAGCAGCCAGACGGCCAGCGCGGTCAGGCCGGCCAGCACCGCCATCGCCAGCAGATATAACGGCCAGCGTGCGGATTGCCCTGGAGCCGCAGGCGCGGCGCTCGTCGTGGGCGTGGCATGCCGGGCGGCTTCGAGTTCGTTGTTGCGCCGCTGCAGGGCGGCCAGCTGGGCTTCCAGATGCGCAAGCTTGCGGCCAAGTGCGGTGTTTTCATCAGACAGTTCGGTGGCGGTCAGGCCCTCGGGACGCGGCTGCGTCAGATCCGGCAGGCGGGTATCGCGCCGCAGCGCCACGGGCGCGTCGTTCTGGCTGGATATGTCATGTTTTCCTGACAGCACCAGGCGCGGGACGCTTTCCCGCGACGTGGCGTGCGTGGCGGCCTGCTTGGGCGAGGCGGTTTTCGACGATCGTGCCGCGGACACAGGCACGCGACGGGACGGGCGATGCGCGGACCGCCGGGGCGATGTCAAGGGCCGGGCCGGAGCGGCGACTGACGCCGGGCCGGCTTGCGTTGGTGTGGGCGCTGCCGTGGGGGCGGAGGGAGCGTTGTCGAAGGCAGGGGCCGTTGCCACAGGCGGGTCGAGCAGCACGACGTACTCGCGCTGCAAGCGCACTTCGCAGTCCGAAGTCAGCACGAACTGCACGATCGGGTCGTTCACCGCGGAAGACGTGCGGATCAGCAGGCGTGTCTGATCCCCGATCCGTTCGATGCTCAGCTTGGCACGGAGCGGCGGCGCGATGCTGTCCGCGCTGGCACCGAGGCTGAAGCAGTCCGCCCGCGTGTCGGCGGTCGCGCCGAACAGGGGCACGGTCGCCTGCAGGGGCCGCCCCAGCTGTGAGCGCACATTGATGTCACCCATGCCCAAGGCGGCGGCGGAACCGGCCTGGCACAGACTAAGAAAAAGACAAACGGTTTTGAGGTTCACACAGTCGGAAAACGAATTAGGGGGCGCACCCCTTCTATTCCGGCACGGAAAGCCACAACTTTAGGGTGCGGCGCCATAGTGGCATGGTTTTTGTTATGAACTCAAGCCAATAGTACGAGCGCCCATACGGCAACCACGTTGACAAGGGCGATCATCACCGCCGCGCTGCCCATGTCCTTGGCGCGCTTGATGAGCTGGTGGTGCTCCAGTGAAATCCTGTCCACCGCCGCCTCGACCGCAGAATTCAGCAGTTCGACGATCAGCACCAGCAGCACCGCACCGATCATCAGCGCGCGGCTGATCCCCGTCTCGCCCAGATAAAGTGCGAGCGGGATCAGCAGCAGCGCCAGGAACACTTCCTGGCGGAAGGCATCCTCGTGCCTGAATGCGGCGGTGAGCCCTGCCCATGAGTACCCTGCCGCGTTTAGCACGCGCTGCAGGCCGGTCTTGCCCTTGTACGGGCTGATCACAGGGTCCGTCATGCCGGGGAGGATACGCCGGGCTTGTAGGCCAGATCGAGTTCGCGCGCTGCCTTGACGTCATCCAGTCGTCGCACCGGCAGGCTGTAGGGCGCGCCCTTCACCAGATCAGGCGTGGTTTCGGCCTCGTGCTTGATGGCCGTCATCGCCTCGATGAAGCCGTCGAGCGTTTCGCGGCTCTCGGTCTCGGTCGGCTCGATCAAGAGGCATTCGGGCACCAGCAGCGGGAAATAGGTCGTCGGCGCGTGGTAGCCGTAGTCGAGCAGGCGCTTGGCGAAGTCCATCGCGGAGACGCCGGTGGCGTCCTTCAGTTTCTTCAGGGTGACGATGAACTCGTGGCTGGCGCGGCGCTCGGGGAAGGCGAGCTCGAAGCCGGCCTCGCGCAATCTCGCCATCAGGTAGTTGGCGTTGAGCGTGGCGTACTCGGCGACGCGATGCATGCCCTCGCGCCCCAGCAGGCGCGCATAGACATAGGCGCGCATCAGGACGCCGGCGTTGCCCATGTTGGCCGACAGGCGGCCGATCGACTGCGGCACGTCGGCTTCGGTCGCCAGCCGGTAAAAACCGTTCTCGTTCAGCACCAGCGGGATCGGCATGAAGGGCAGCAGGCGCTGGGAGACGCCGACCGGGCCGGCCCCCGGGCCGCCGCCGCCGTGTGGCGTGGAGAAGGTCTTGTGCAGGTTCATGTGGATGACGTCGAAGCCCATGTCGCCGGGGCGCACCTTGCCGAGAATGGCGTTGAGATTGGCGCCGTCGTAGTACAGCAGGCCGCCGGCGTCGTGGACGATCTTCTGGATGTCGGCGATGGTTTTCTCGAACACGCCCAGGGTCGACGGGTTGGTCAGCATCAGGCCGGCGGTCTGGGGGCCGACGGCGGCCTTGAGCGCGGCGAGGTCGACGCTGCCGGTGGCGTCGGTCGGGATTTCCCTGACCGTGTAGCCGCACATCGTCGCCGTGGCCGGATTGGTGCCATGCGCCGCGTCCGGCACGATGATCTCGCGCCGCGCGGTGTCACCGCGCGCGTCATGGTAGGCGCGGATCATCGCCACCCCGGCAAATTCGCCGTGCGCGCCCGCCATCGGCGCCATCGATACGCCGGCCATGCCGGTCACGTCCTTCAGCATTTCCTGCAGCTCGTACATGCTGGCGAGGAAGCCCTGCCCCGTCTCGTCCGGGCTCGCCGGATGGCGCGCCAGGAACTGCGGCAGCATCGCCAGCGAATTGCACGCGCGCGGGTTGTACTTCATCGTGCACGAACCGAGCGGGTAGAACTGGGTGTCGATCGAGAAGTTCTTCTGCGACAGGCGCGTGTAGTGGCGGACGACGTCGAGCTCCGAGACTTCCGGCAGCGCAGGCGCATCCTTGCGACGCAGCCCGGCAGGCAGATCGTCGAGGCTGCCGCCCGTGACTGGAAACTGGGCAGCAGCGGTGCGGCCGGTACGGGAATGGTCGAATATCAGCATGGGTTAAAACCTTGTTATCCGCGAAGAAGCGCGAAGGAAAACCCGGAAAAACCCGAGAATTGTTCTGCGGTTTTCTTCGTGTCCTTTGCGGATGAAAAAATCACTTCAGTGCAGCCAGAGCGGCCTCGTAATTCGGCTCCTGCTTGATCTCGGGAACGAGTTCGGCGTGGAGTACCTTGTTGTGCTCGTCCAGCACGATGACCGCGCGTGCGGTGATGCCGGCCAGCGGGCCGCTGGTGATGGCGACGCCGTAGTTCTTCATGAACTCGGCGCCGCGCATGGTCGACAGCGTGGTCACGTTGTTGGTGCTCTCGGCGCCGCAGAAGCGGCTCATCGCGAACGGCAGGTCGGCCGAGATGATCAGCACGGCGGTGTTGCCGACGGCTGCATCGTTGAACTTCTTGGTCGAGGTCGCGCACACCGGGGTGTCCAGGCTGGGCACGATGTTGAGGATTTTCTTCTTGCCGGCGAAATCGGCCAGCGAGACGTCGGCCAGATCCTTGTTGACCAGCTTGAAGTCGGGTGCGGTGTCGCCTACCTTGGGGAAACTGCCTGCGACGTCGATGGGGTTGCCGCCTAAAGTCACTGCCATGTTTGCTCTCCTTGAATAATCAATCAAATCCCGGGCGGACAAGCGATCGCGCCCGATCCGTTCCATCCCGCTAACTGCCGGGCTGGTCGTAGCGAGCCAGATGCTCGTCCAGATTCTCGCGCAGCATTTTTTCGTACTGGCCCAGAAAATAGGCGATTGCTGCTTCCTTCTCGGCAAGCAGCTGTTCCTTGTTTTCCGCTGCCGCCGTGATAACGAAGGCATTGAATCTCGATGCGGCAAACAGCGCGCATGCGCTGACCCGGCTGGGCTTCACCTCATTCAGATGGGTATTGGCCAGTTGAATGAACGAGTCGGCCATGTCCCAGAACTGCTTGTCCCTCAGTACATCACTCATGTTCCGCTCCGGTCAGCTCTTGTACGCGCACGGCGGCGCTTCCCGCCGTTTCGACAGGATACGTTCCATGTGTTGCACGTAATGGTCGAGGTCGGCCGCGGTCTTGGTTTCGGTGACGCACACCAGGATCGCCTGGCCGAGTTCGGGATACCAGCCGGAAATATCCAGGCCGCCGAGGATGCCCTGCGCGCGCAGGGCGCGCAGCACGTCACGGGCATTGTCATTGAGCTTCAGCACGACTTCGTGGAAGCAGGGTGATGCAAAGGCCCGGGTGACGCCCGGAATCGTTGCCAGCTTGTCGGCAAGCGCCACCGTGTTGGCGTGGCTGGCCGACGCGACCCTGGCCAGCCCCTGCGGCCCCAGCAGCGCCATGTATTGCGTCGCTGCGGTGACCACCAGTCCCTGGTTGGTGCAGATGTTGGAGGTGGCCTTGGAGCGGCGGATGTGCTGCTCGCGCGCCTGCAGCGTCAGCGCGAAGCCAGGCTTGCCGTCGAGGTCGACGGTGCGGCCGACGATGCGCCCCGGCATTTGCCGCACGAAATCCTGGCGGCAGCACATGAAACCGAAATAGGGGCCGCCCGACGCCATCGGCGCACCCAGCGGCTGGCCTTCGCCCACCGCGATGTCGGCGCCTTTCGTTCCCCATTGGCCGGGCGCTTCCAGCACCGCCAGCGTGGTAGGGTTGACCAGCGCGATGGCGAGCGCGCCCTTGTCGTGCGCCCAATCGGTCAGTGCGTGGACATCTTCCAGCACGCCGAAGAAATTGGGCTGTGGAATCACCAGGCCGGCAAAGCTGCCGGGGTCGGCCGGCAGCACGCTCTGGCCGGTTGCAGCGTCGTAGTCGAGCTCGACCAGTTCGATGCCCTGATTCCGTACCGTGGTATCGACCACGCGGCGGTAGATCGGGTGCACGGTTTTCGGCACCAGCACGCGGCGCGAGGTCTTGTGCGCGCGCACCGCCATCAGCACCGCTTCGGCCAGCGCCGAGGCGCCGTCGTAGAGCGAGGCATTCGACACATCGAGCCCGGTCAGACGGGTCATCATGGTCTGGTATTCGTAGATCAGCTGCAGCGTGCCTTGCGAGGCTTCGGCCTGGTAGGGCGTATAGGCGGAGTAGAACTCCCCACGCGTGGTGATCTGCCAGATCGCCGCCGGGATGTGGTGCTCATACACGCCGGCGCCGATAAAGTTGGACCAGAAGCCATCGGCCGATGCACGTTCCTGCATCAGCCGTGCCACCGCCATTTCCGGCAGGCCATCGGGTACGTCTTTCAGCCGCCCGGTTTTGAGCGCGGGTGGAATTTCGTCGAACAGGTCTTCGATGCTGCCTGCGCCGATGGCGCCGAGCATGGTGGAGACGTCTTCTGCAGTATGAGGAATGAAAGGCATGGTTAGAACCTGTTATCCGGGAAGGACGCGAGATGGTCTCCGTGTCTTCGCGGATGAAAAAAATCAGTGGGCTTCCGACTCGACCAGCTTCTGGTAGCTCGCGGCGTCGAGCAGTTCGGCCACGTCGCCGGCATGGGCCGGCTTGAGCTTGAACATCCAGGCGCCGTAGGCGTCCTTGTTCACGGCTTCGGGGCTGGATTCGACGTCGGCGTTGGCGGCGATCACTTCGCCTGCGACTGGCGCGTAGACGTCGGAGGCGGCCTTCACCGATTCGACCACCGCGCATTCCTCGCCCTTGGCGAGCGTGCGGCCGGCGGCCGGATTTTCGATGAACACCATGTCGCCCAGCAGGTCCTGCGCGTGGTGGGTGATGCCCACGGTCAGCGTGCCGTCGGCTTCGACGCGTACCCATTCGTGGCTGGGGGTGTATTTGAGATCGGCGGGGATGTTCATGTTTGCTCCAGATAATCAGGGGGCGCCCGGCGCGCGGGCTTGCGTTGTTTAAATCAATACCTTGCCGTTGCGGACGAACGGATATTTCACCACTTTTGCGCGCAGTTTCTTGTCGCGGATCTCGACCTCGACTTCCTCGCCCGGCGCGATGCCGAGGGGAATGCGTGCGAGCGCGATCGATTGCTGCATCGTAGGCGAAAACGTGCCGGAGGTGATTTCACCGTCGCCGTTTTTCGTCAGCACCTTCTGGTGGCTGCGCAGCACGCCCTTGTCGAGCAGCACGAGGCCGGCGAGCTGCCTGGTCACTTCGCTGGCTTCGAGGGCCCTGCGGCCGACAAAATCGCGTTCGGTCTTCAGGTCCACCGTCCAGGCGAGGCCCGATTCCAGCGGGCTGGTGGTCTCGTCCATGTCCTGGCCGTAGAGGTTCATCCCGGCTTCCAGACGCAGGGTGTCGCGCGCGCCGAGCCCGATCGGCTTGCCGCCGGCTTCCATCAGCGCCTTCCAGAAGAAGGGCGCCGACTTTGCCAGCACCATCACCTCGAAGCCGTCCTCGCCGGTATAGCCGGTACGGGCGATGAACATCTCGCCCATGGCGGCGGCGTTGAAGGGCTTGAGATTCGCGGTGATCTGGTCGACGCCGGGCAGCGCCTCGTTCAGCACCCGGGTGGCGTCCGGCCCCTGGATCGCGATCATCGCGAGGTCGCGGCGCGGGGTGAGCGTCAGGCCCATGCCCCAGTCGGCGTTCATCTTTTCCATCCAGGCGAGATCCTTTTCCGCGGTGCCGGCGTTGACCACCAGGCGGAACCAGGATTCGTCCATGAAATAGATGATGAGGTCGTCGATGACGCCGCCGGCCTCGTTGAGCATGCAGGAATAGAGCGCCTTGCCCGAAACCTGCAGCTTGTCGACGTTGTTGGCCACCAGCCGGTGCAGGAAGGCGCGGACGTTGGCGCCCTTGATGTCGAGCGGCAGCATGTGCGAGACGTCGAACAGGCCGCAGCCGGATCGCACGGTGTTGTGTTCCTCGATCTGCGAGCCGTAGTTGACGGGCATGTCCCAGCCGCCGAAGTCGACCATCTTGGCGCCGAGATCGCGGTGGGTGGCGTTAAGCGGGGTTTGTTTGAGCATGGGGCCACCAAAAATAAAAAGGGGTGAAGCGCGGATTCGCTTCACCCCTCTGTCCTTGGTACCTGAGAGATTACGGCGCCGATCCGGTCGAACCAGCGGGCCGCTGCCCCTTCGGTGGCAGTTGCGCTGGTTTGATCAAACCAGCGACTGCGCTCTCCAGAGTATTCCGGCTGTTGCGGTCCTTTTGCCTGAGCGATTCCGGGTGGGTTACGCCTTCGGCGGCACGCTATTCGTGCGCTCTCCCGCAACGGGAGTGCGCACTATACCGAAGAAGCGCAGGACCGGCTAGCTCGGCTTTGTCGCGGACGCCAAATCAATAAGTCAGTTGCAGATTGAAGCCCATCGGCGTCAGGTCGTGCACGGTCAGCGGCAGGCTCAAGGGCTGTTCACTGCGCGCCGGGATGCCGGCAGGGATGCGCTGCGCGTCGCCGAGGTATTCGCTCGGGGCGAAGCTGCGGCGTGCCAGCGGACGGTTGTGCTGGTCGGTCAGGGTCAGCACGAGAACCGGCCAGGCCTGCGCATGGCTGGCTCGGTTGCCCAGGGTGAGGGTGAGCTTCAGGCGGCCGCTGGCCTCGGTCTGCAGGTCGGAGCCGACGATCTGCAGCAGCGCCAGGTTTTGGGGCAGCGAAAGCGTGCAGCCGAGCACTGCACAGGACTGTTCGAAGGCGGGGCGGGCCTGCGGCAACCGGCTGACCACGGTGTCGCGCAGGAAATAGGCGGTTTGCGCCAGCAGCACGACGAGCAGCAGCAGGCTCGTCGCCCCCCACACCCACGGACTGGTGCGGCGGGGCGAGGACGGGATGCGCACCTTGCCGGGCATGGGCGAAGCGTATTCGATGCGTGCAGCGGGGCCGGCTGTGGCCGCCATGGCGGCAGGCCGATGCATGGGGGCAGCAGGCTCGGGGGGGTAGCCTGGGGCCGTATGGAACTGCGGCAGCGGGCCGGGATCGTCCGGAACCGGGATGTCCGGGTCGATCAGGATGATCGAATCGAGGTCGAACGATGTTTCGCGCTGGACGATGCCGCGCGGGGTGTCGGCAACGGCGACATCCGCCTCCTCCAGCGGCGGGGCGGGCGGAGTTGCTTCGCCTGTCGTGCCTGGCGCCTCGGCAGGCAGGGTGTCCTGTTCGGCGGGCTGCCGGGATTCAGGCGGCGGAGAGGATTCAATCGGCTCGGGTTCGGGCGGCGGCAGGGGAGAGCCGTCTTCCATGAGCAGGCTCGGGCGCGCATCGAAAGCCGTTCCGCACACGCTGCACTGCACCCAGCCCTGCGCGGCGCCGAGCTGGTCCGCACCAAGGCGGAACACGCTGGCACAGTGTGGGCAGGTGGTGCGGTAATTCACCGCTTGACGCCTGCCAGGCGCACCCAGCCCTCGTCGATTGCGGGCGGGTCGAATACAAACCAGTCGCGGTAGACCGCCATCACGTCATCGGCCTGCTCGGCCAGGATGCCGGACAGCACCAGCCGTCCATTCGTACGGACGCGGCCTGCGAGCAGCGGTGCCATGCCCTTGAGCGGGTTGGTGAGGATGTTGGCGACGACGACGTCATACTGGCCCGGCGCGAGTTCGCCGGGCAGGCAGAAGCCGGCCGTGACGCCATTCAGCGCTGCGTTGTCGCGCGAAGCGGTGACGGCCTGCGGGTCGATATCGACGCCGTCGACACGCGCCGCGCCCAGCTTGGCTGCGGCGATCGCCAGGATGCCGGAGCCGCAGCCGTAATCCAGCAGCGTCTCCTCGCCATGCAGTTGTTCGTCGAGCCAGCGCAGGCATAGCCGCGTTGTCGGGTGGCTGCCGGTGCCGAATGCCAGGCCAGGGTCGAGCTTGAGGTTGATCGCGTGGCTATCGGGGGCGTCGTGCCAGGTCGGAACGATCCACAGGCGCGGCGAGATGGGGATGGGGTCGAACTGCGACTGGGTAAGGCGCACCCAGTCCTGTTCCGCCACGGTTTCGACCGAGTAGTCGGAGGGGACGGGAATGCCTGCCTGGTGCGCCGCCATGGCCAGCGTCGTGGCCACATCGGCATCCTCCTCCAGCAGCACCATCGCGATGCTGTGGGGCCACAGTTCGGCAGTCGGATGATCCGGCTCACCGAACAGCGGGGTTTCGTCCAGCGTGCCGGCGTCGGCGTCCTCCAGCGACACCGACAGCGCGCCCACGTCCATCAGCGCGTCGGACAGCGGCTCGGCCTGTTTGGAGTCGACGAGGATGCGGACGGATTGCCAGGGCATGGTAGTAAGTGGTTAGCGGTGAGCAGTAAGGGGTAAAGAGCGACGGGGAGGGTGTTTTTCCGCTTGCTGCTCACCGCTTACCTGTCAGCCTTCTCTGCCGCCAGCTTGTGCTCCAGATAATGAATGCTGGTGCCGCCGGCGATGAAGGCCGCATCGTTCATCAGTTCCTGGTGCAGCGGAATGTTGCTCTGGATGCCTTCGACCACCATTTCCATCAGGGCGCCGCGCATGCGGGCGATCGCCTGGTCACGGGTATCGCCGTAGGCAATGAGCTTGCCGATCATCGAGTCGTAGTGCGGCGGCACGTAATAACCGTGATACACGTGCGAGTCGACGCGGATGCCGGGTCCGCCGGGCGCGTGGTAGTTGGTGAGCTTGCCGGGGCTGGGGACGAAGGTCGTCGGGTGCTCGGCATTGATGCGGCACTCGATGGCATGGCCCTTGAACTGGATGTCCTTTTGCTTGAACGGCAGCTTCTCGCCGGCGGCGACGCGGATCTGCGTCTGCACGATGTCGATGCCGGTGATGAATTCGGTGACCGGGTGCTCGACCTGCACGCGGGTATTCATTTCGATGAAATAGAATTCGCCGTTCTCGTACAGGAATTCGAAGGTGCCGGCGCCGCGGTAGCCGATCTTGCGGCAGGCCTCGGCGCAGCGTTCGCCGATCTTGTCGCGCAGCTTGGGGTCCAGCCCGGGCGCGGGCGCCTCTTCCAGCACCTTCTGGTGGCGGCGCTGCATCGAGCAGTCGCGTTCGCCCAGATGAACGGCGTTGCCATGTTCATCGGCCAGGATCTGGATTTCGATATGACGCGGCGTCTGCAGGAATTTTTCCATGTAGACCATGGGGTTGCCGAAGGCCGCCCCCGCCTCGGTCTTGGTCATGGTTACCGCGTTCAGCAGCGCGGCCTCGGTATGCACCACGCGCATGCCGCGCCCGCCGCCGCCGCCCGCCGCCTTGATGATGACGGGGTAGCCGAT
>CAZHKS010000017.1:0-63974 GCA_964533095.1 uncultured Thiobacillus sp.
CTGTTCCTGCCCTTCGCCGCCACGGTGGCGGGCGCGGCGCTGCCGGCCGGGCGCCCGATGCCGCGGCCGCGCCGGCTGCTGTTCGCGCTGGTCTGGCTGCTGCTGGTTCTCGCCGCCATCCGTCCGCAATGGCTGGGCGATCCCGAAGCGGTCGCCGCCACCGGGCGGCGTTTGCTGCTGGCGGTCGACGTGTCCGGCTCCATGGCGAGCCAGGACATGGCCGGCGGCGCGAGTCGACTGCAGGTGGTGCAGCAGGTGGCCGGCGATTTCATCCGCCGCCGCCACGGCGACCAGGTGGGCCTCATCCTGTTCGGCACCCGGCCCTATCTGCAGGCGCCGCTCACCCCCGATCTCAGCACGGTGGACCAGTTCCTGAACGAGGCGATGATCGGCGTGGCCGGCACGCAGACGGCCATCGGCGACGCCATCGGGCTGGCCATCAAGCGGCTGAAGCAGAGCCCGCCGGCATCGGGCCGCCAGGGCGACACGGTGCTGATCCTGCTCACCGACGGCAGCAGCAACGCCGGTGCCATGCCGCCTGTCGAAGCCGCCAGGATGGCCGCCCGGGCCGGGCTGCGCATCTACACCATCGGCGTCGGCGCCGCCGCGCAGGAGGGCTTCTTCGGGCTTGGCGGCAACAGCGACCTGGACGAGGACACGCTGAAAAGCATCGCGAAGATAACCGGCGGCGAATATTTCCGCGCCACCGATGCCGCCGCCCTCGAGCGGGTGTACGCGCGCATCGACCGGCTCGAGCCGAGCGCCGCCCGCCAGCAGTGGTATCGCCCGCGCGACGAGTGGTTCGCCTGGCCGCTGGGACTGGCACTGCTGCTGAGCCTGCCGGCCGTGCTGTGGAGCGGACGCGCATGGCGCTGATGCAACATTTTCATTTCCTGCGTCCGGCCTGGCTGCTGGCCCTGCCCGTGCTCTGGGGGCTCATCGTCTGGCTGGCCCGGCGTCGTGGCCGCGACGGCGACTGGGCCCGACTCATCGACCCCGAACTGCTGCCGGCGCTGCGCCTGGGCGGCGCCGGCACACCCGGCCGCGCGCCGTGGCCCTGGCTGGCGCTGGCCTGGACTTTGGCGGCGCTGGCGCTGGCCGGCCCCAGCTGGCAACGCGCGCCGGCGCCCGCATACCGCGGCAACGCAGCCTGGGTGCTGGTGCTCGACCTGTCGCCGTCGATGACCGCGACCGACCTGCCGCCGAACCGGGTCACCCGCGCCCGTTATGCGCTGGACGACCTGCTCGACGCCGCCCACGACGCCCGGGTCGGGCTGGTGGTGTTCAGCGACGAGCCCTACACCGTCACCCCCCTGACCGACGACGTCGCCACCGTGCGCGCCCTGCTGCCGCCACTCAATCCGGGCATCATGCCGACGAGCGGCGACGACCTGGCGCCGGCGCTCGACCGCGCCGGCACACTGCTGACGCAGGGCGGGAGCACGTCCGGCCAGGTGGTGGTGCTCACCGACGGCTTCGCCGATCCGGCCGCCGCGTTCGATGCCGCCGGCAAACTCCGGTCGCGCGGCATCGCCGTCAACGTCGTGGGAATCGGCACGCAGGCCCCATCGAAGTCCGGACCGCTCGACGTCGACCGGCTGAAGCAACTGGCCGCCTCGGGCGGTGGCCACTACGTGGATGTGGCCGGCCTGCCCGGCCTGGTCGGCGATCTCCAGGCGCGGGCCAGCCGCGCCGGCATGGCCCGCGCCACGCAGGACATCCGCGTCGCGCACTGGCTGGACAGCGGCATCTGGCTGCTGCCCGCCTTGTTGCTGTTCGCTGCCGTGCTGGCGCGGCGGGGGTGGCTGTGAGGCGCGGCCTGTGGCTGGCCGGGCTGCTGCTGTGGGCGGCTGCGGCGCAGGCGAACCCGACCTGGGACAGCCTGTGGCGCACGCCCGATCAACGTGCCCAGCAGCTTTTGCACCAGGGCAAACCGGCCGAAGCCTCGCGGCTGTTCCAGGACCCGCGCCGCAAGGCCTACGCCGAGCTGCAGGCCGGCAACTTCCCGCAGGCGGCACAGGATTTCGCCGCCTTCGACGACAGCGACGGCCAGTACAACCGGGGCAATGCGCTGGCGCGCGCAGGCCGCCTGCAGGAGGCGATCAAGGCCTACGACGCGGCGCTGGCGCACGACCCGAACAATCGCGACGCTCGGCACAACCGCGAGCTGGTGGCCAGGGCCCTGCAGAAGCAGCCGCCCCCACCCAGGAAACCGCAGTCCGCGTCGAGCAAGGATCAGCCGGGCGACAAGGGCCAGTCCGGCCAGAACGACCAGAAGCAGGGCGATCAGGGCAGGCAGAAACAGGATTCCGGCACGCAGAACGGCGGGGCGTCGAAACCGTCTTCGAACAAGGCCGCGCAAGCGGGCAAGCAGGGCCAGGACCAGGCGAGCGGTGCACAGGCGAAGCCGGACGAGCAAGGTCAGCCCCAGCCTGGCCAGCAGCAAGCCGGCCAGCAGAACAAACCGGGCCAGCCGCCCGATCGCCGCAACGCGGGCGCAAGCGGCTCGCAACAGAACCAGGCGGCGGACGACGCGGCCCAGGCGCGCAGCGATGCCGCCGCCGCGCTGGACAGACCGCAAGCAGGACCGGCGCGCGGACCGTCCGACGCGCCGCCCAGCGAACGCCAGCTCGCCGAGGAACAATGGCTGCGTCGTATCCCGGACGACCCGGGCGGCCTGCTGCGGCGCAAATTCATGATCGAACACCTCATCCGACAGCAAGGGACACAACCATGAAAAACCCTTGCCGCCTGTTCGCCGTCGTCGCGTTATGGAGCCTGAGCCTTTCCGCTGTGGCGGCGGTGAGCGCCTGGCTGGAGCCGACCCAGGTCGGCCCGGGCGAAGCGGTGCAGCTCACCCTCAAGCACGACGGCCAGACCGACAGCCAGCCCGACCTCGGCCCGCTCAAACAGGACTTCGACGTGCTCGGCCGCAGCACGGGTTCGAGCATCCAGATCATCAACGGCAAGATGTCGGCGCAGACCCAGATCACCCTGACCCTGATGCCGAAACATGGCGGCAGCCTGCACGTGCCGCCGCTGCAATGGGATGGCCAGACGACGCCTGCCATCGCCCTGACCGTGGGTGGAAACGGGTCGGCGACGCAGCCCGGCAACACCCCGGCCCCCGCCAGCGGCTCGGCGCATGTCTTCCTCACCACCACGCTCGACCAGAAGCAGCCCTACGTCCAGGCCGCCGACACCCTGACGGTGCGCCTCTACACTGACCAGCCGCTCTATCAGGCCAGCCTCGAGCTGCAGCCAAGCAACGACGTGCTGGTGCAGCAGCTGGGCCAGGACAGCCAGACCAGCGCGACGCGCGACGGCCGCAGCTATCGGGTGATCGAACGCAAGTACCTGCTGTTTCCGCAGCGCAGCGGCACGATCCGTCTGGACGGCCCGGTGCTCAATGCCGAGGTGACGGACGATCGCGGCGGCAACGATCCGTTCGGCGGCAATGCCTTCTTCGGCAACGTGTTCGGCCGCAACCCCTTCGCCGGCATGATGAACGCCACCCGGCCGATCCGCATCAGGGCCGAACCGCTGGTTCTCGACGTGCGTCCGCGCCCCGCCAGCGGCACCGGCCACGACTGGCTGCCTGCGCAGAAGGTGACGCTGGCGGAAACCTGGCAGCCGGACAGCGGATCGATCCACGTCGGCGATCCCGTCACGCGGCACCTGCACCTCAGCGCGCTCGGCCTGACCGCCTCCCAGTTGCCCGACCTTAGCCTGCTGATGCCGCTTCCGGACGGCCTGCGGGCCTACCCCGACCAGGCCAGGCTGAATACCGGCGTGCAGGGCGGCGGCGTCGTCGGCAGCCGCGACCAGGACATCGCGCTGATCGCCAGCCGCTCCGGGCGCTACCAGATTCCCGCGCTCCACCTGTACTGGTGGGACACGACCCGCAACCAGCAGCGCGAAGTCGAGCTGCCGGCGCGCACCCTGTTTGTCCTGCCCGGTTCGGGCGGCGTCGCCGCCGCGACCACCCCCGCCGGTCCGACGGCCGGCACGCCGTCCGGGTCGGCCGAATCGTTCGGGTCTCCGGCCGGCAAGGCCGCCGCGGCGGAAAGCCCAGGCTGGTTCTGGCTCAGCATCGCCCTGGGGGTTCTCTGGCTGGGGACGCTGTCGGCCTGGTGGATGAGTCAACGTCGCCGCCGCCGGCAGCCGGCCAGTCCTGCGGCAGACACGGCGGCGGCGACAAGCTCGGCGGCGGATGCCCGCAAGGCCTTCCGGCAGGCCTGCCGGGCCAACGATCCGGCCACGGCGCGTCGAACCCTGCTCGACTGGGCCCGCGCCACCTGGCCGTACGACCCGCCACTGGGCCTGCAGGCCCTGTCGGACCGGCTGGACGATGCCGGGCAGAAAGCCTTGCTGAAGCAGCTCGACCGGGCCTGTTACGCCGGCGGGACGTGGGAGGGCGCAGGGCTGGCCGACCGGCTCAAGTCCCTGGGCGGCAACACGAAGCAGGCTTCCCCGGCCATGTCGGAACTGGCCGGACTTTACCCCTGAGTTCGCCATGCGCATCCGGGCGCGGACCCGTCCGCCCGTTCCGGTTTCGATGACGTCCGGCGATTGCTCGCCATGCAGGGTTCGAACGTGGCGTGAACAGGACGTCAAGCCTTGCGGCAGTTCAGGCGACGCATTTTTATTACGGATAAACCAATGATGCCGGAATGCTTGTAGTATTCAGTTCTCTCAACCAACGAAGGGACTTTTTATGAACAAATCCGAATTGATCGAAGTCGCTGCAACCGAGGCAGACATCAGCAAGGCCGCTGCAGGTAGAGCACTCGATGCAATCCTTGACGCTGTCGTCAAGGCTGTCTCAAAAGGGGACACCGTGACCCTCGTCGGCTTCGGCACCTTCAAGTCGTCCAAGCGTGCTGCGCGTACCGGCCGCAATCCGCAGACCGGCGCCGAGATCAAGATCGCAGCGTCGACCGTGCCGCGCTTCACCGCGGGCGCCGGCTTCAAGACCGCTGTCGCAGGCAAGAAAGCAGCAAAGAAGAAGTGATGTAAACAAAGCGGGGATGGTGCCGCCGCGCGGTGCTCTCCCCGCTGTCAATACGGGCCGTCTTTCCTCCCGGCCCGCTCAGGCATTCCCTGCACGTCCTCCGTCATTCCCCACGCCAGCAATCCATACGGCCAGACCGTCGCATTCGTTCGCCCCATGGCCTCGTTCGCAGGGCGCGCGCAGTAGGAAATCGTGTGGCGGATACGAACCCGCTGAGGGTCACGGATTCTTTCTGGGGGATTTCGCGGGTGTGGCACGGAAAGAAAAACGGCCCGCGAAAAGCGCGAGCCGTTGGAAGTGGTGGTGTAGTCCCCTACTAGAGAGAACCTTCCTGCCTCACCGGCGAGGACACCGTAGGCGAGATTATATACGATGCGGAGGTCCGGGTGGACTTTGGCTGTCTCCGCGCATTTCCGACCGTCGATAGCTTGCGCTGCCACGATCAGCGCCCGGGGTTCTTGACCTTCAGATGGCGGCATGAATAGCGCTGCTGGCCCCAGGACACAGCGAAGGTTTCGGAAACCTCGTACCAGTTGCCGCCTGGATGGCCACCACCGTGGTTCTCCCCCATGCAGGAGCATTCGCAATGAAAGCCCGACGCATTCCAGCACGCCGGAGCGCATTTTTGGTGCTCCCGGTACAACTGGATCACATAGACCTCTTGGTGTCGTCTCAGCGCAAGTTTGATCACGCTGTCGAACCACGCAGTCGGAATTTCCCAGGCCTTGAACTGCGCACACCAGTCGGGCTTCGAGCGTCGGCCATCCCGCAGCCACTCCATGTTCCCCTCGGCGAACGGAATGCGCGCCAGGACCGGGAGTGGCTTATTGCGCTTGAAGATGACCGGGATTTTTCCCTGACGCCAGAGATCCTTCAGTTTCGAGTCGCTCAGATCCTGTGACATGAGGGACTCGACTCCCTGCCTCAGCGCTGCTTGTTGGCTTGGGACAGGACCGAGGCCGCCAGTTCCTTCGTCTCTTTGGCGTATCGGTCGCTGGCCAAAACGCGTGCGGCCTTGTCTTCCATTTGGGCGCCGGTCTGTTTGTCGCCACTGCGCTGAGACAGTGCCGAAGCGGCCAGACTCTTGGCTACTTGCGACGAACTACTGCTTTGCAGCGTTTCCGACGCCAGCCGACCAATTCGTGAGGACGTCTGCTTTGCGTTCTTGGACATCGCTGTTCCTTTCACATCAGGACTTGGAGACGGGCCGGAATGGCACCACCTTATTGCCTTGGGCTGGTTGGTCATCAACCGGCTTCTGGGTTGCTTTCAGTCGCGCAAACTCCACGACATTGGTTTTGCCCTGGAAGTAGCCTTCGGGCAATCCGGCGAGTGCTTCCACGTCGCCCGCAGCCAGTCCGATGTGCCTCGGGATGGCTTCCAAAGGCATGACCTTCTCTTCGACCAACAGATCGATGGTGCGACGAAGCAGACGTGGCTGCTCTGGGCGACGATCCTCGTCTCCGGGTTCCGATTTCGCACCCCACCGAGCAGAGCGACGCTTGAAAAGCATCAGAGCGCCATCTTCATCCAGCATCTCAAGCGCCTTCAGCCGCATGATGATCGCCGCCGCCGACACGCCCCAACGGCGCTTCAGCAGCAACAAGTCATCCAGAGTCGGTGGCACGCGAACTTCGCTGGCGAACGTTTCGGCGGGCAGCAAAAAAGCGCCAGCGAAGCGGTGTGCCTGTTGCTCCATCAACTTGTGGCGTGCGCTGTCAGTCGTGCGTTGAATGTGACGATGCAGAACAAGATGCCCGATTTCGTGGGCAAGGTCGAAGCGACTGCGATAACCATTGTCCTTGTCGGCGGACAAGAGGATCAACGGTCGGCCCAGCACCTCGCTCCAAGCCGACAGCCCTTCAATCTGGGCAACGCCGGTTTCTTCCCGAACGAGGATGACCCCAGCACCTTCCACGGCCAGTGCCAAGTCTTGAATCGCCGAGCGGCCCAGACGCCACAGATCCCGGCATTCGCAGGCGGCCTTCTCGATGTCCTCGTTGGTGATCTGTTCCGGCTCGGTGTAATCGCGAGATGGCAAATTGACATCGGGGTAGTCGACGTATTCCATCAGTGCGGCGGCCACGTCCTGGGCCCACTCAAGGCGGGCCTCCAGCATGGCGCGTGCAGCGACGTGCGCTGACGCGTTGCTGCGAAAAAGCGGCAACGACAACTTCGCCCCGGGCGCACGCGTAAACCATTCCGGCGTGACGTTGACCACGCCAGCAAGGCGTTCAAGCGCGTCACGCTCAGGCGCTTGCGTTCCTGCGCGCCACTTGCTGATGGTTGCCGGAGACACATCGACCATCGAGGCCAGCTGGACTTGAGTCAGACGACGGGCCGCAAGAATTTGGCTAAGTCGATCTTTCTGAAATCCTTGTACACCGCCCCTGCTCATGATCCTGTTCCGTCTTTGTCTTGTTGTTTGCCAATGTTCTTCTTCAGCTTCGGCACAGCCAAATCGTCCTGGCCTGCTGTCGGCTGCTGGTCGTAGCGCTTGATGAATGCGTCAATGGGTTCCCGGAAAAGCCAGCCTTGCATGTGGCGATCTGGGACCGCGCTTTCGATGGAGACGGGTGTGTCCGGCTGGCTGTGCAGCGATCCTGCAAAGCAGGCCACGACGAACACAACCGCTTGGGATGGCTCCACGTAGCCTGAAAAGAGCCCGGGTTGAACCAGTGGCTCGATGGCCGCGTTTGCCAGCGACATCTGTTTTCGGGTTTCGCTACGCCGCCCGCTGTTCCAGACCCCATACTTGGTGTTGAACCGTGCCAAGGTGAAGATCCCTGACCGGCCCGTGACGATCTGATTGCCGCGCAGCGGTGAAGGAGAGGCGTCTGCAACGGCGAGTGCGCGATGGAACGACTCATTCATATGGAAGTGGCGCAACTGCCCCACCACGCTGGGCAAGTGCCCGTCATCCATCCCGCGCGCTGCGGCATAGGCACGTTGAGCGCCGACCAGCTTGGCTTCTTCGATGCCCATGACAAGCTCACGCGGGATATTCCTCACGAGCAGGTCATGGATCGTTTCTTGGTTCGGCTGGGCCATTGGCAACTCCGTCATCGGATTTCGTTCAAGCGGATTCTATCATCAAATAATTTCGCTTAAAAGGTTTTCGTGTAGGTGATGCTGCGATTGAGGCCGTAACGCCCCCGATTTGTAGCGCGCTCAGCGGATCGTCTACCAGCAACGATACCGGGAGAACGTGGGCTAAATGTTTCGTTTTGTCTTCCACAAGTTGCATTTGACGAAATAACGGAACATACTCTATCCATGCTCTCAAGTACCCACAATCAGCGCGTCCTCGATCTGGCCAGCCAGAGGGGGCTACTGCGCGCCAGCGATCTGGACGCCATCAGTGCGCCTCGGGTCGTTCTGACCCGCCTGACCGCTGCGGGTCTACTAGAGAAGGTGGGGCGTGGCCTGTACCGTCTGCCGGATGCACAGATTTCGGAATTCGAGAGCCTGGGCACCATCGCCACCAAGGTACCTCAAGCGGTGTTCTGCCTGCTTACGGCGCTGCAGTTTCATGAGCTGACCACGCAGCTGCCGCGTCAGATCTGGATCGCCATGCCTCGGGGTAGCCACCCGCCCCGTGTCGACTACCCGCCCGTCAAGATGGTGCAGTTCACGGGTGATGCCTACTCGGCAGGAATTGAGGAAGTCGAACGCGATGGTGTCAGGCTCCGGGTGTACAGCGTGGCCAAGACCGTGGCGGACTGCTTCAAGCACCGTAACAAGATCGGGCTAGATGTGGCGCTGGAGGCGCTGAAAGACGCCCGGGCGCGCAGCAAGGCATCCGTCGACGACATCTGGCGCTTCGCCAAGATATGCCGCGTGGCCAACGTGATGCGCCCCTACCTGGAGAGTGTCGGATGAGTGCGGCCACCCCAAATGTCGCGGCATCCGTCCGTGCGCGCCTGCTCAATGTCGCCAAGGCACAAGGCGTCGATTTCAATCAGGTGCTGGTGCGCTTTGCCTTGGAGCGCATCCTCTATCGGTTGACCCAGTCGCCGCACGCGGATCGCTTTCTGCTCAAAGGTGCGCTGCTGTTCACGCTCTGGTACGACATGCCACACCGGGCCACACGCGATGCCGACCTCTTGGGCTTCGGTGCCAGCGATCTGGAGTCAGTGGCCCAAGTATTCCGGGACATCGCAGCCGTACCGGTCGACGACGGCATCGTGTTCGACCCAGCCTCTGTCACGGTCGAGGAGATCCGCAAGGAAGCAGGCTACGGTGGCGTTCGCGTGATGATTGCAGGCGATCTTGCCAGAGCACGCTGCAAGACCCAGATCGATGTCGGCTTCGGCGACGCCGTCACCCCGGCACCTGTTGATTCGGTCTACCCAGTACTGCTGGAGGAAATGCCCGCACCACGACTGCGGGCCTACCCAACGTACACCGTCATCGCAGAAAAGCTCCACGCCATCGCTTTGCTGGGCATGACCAACAGCCGCTTGAAGGACTACTTCGATCTATCGGTGCTGTTGGAAAGAGAAACTCTGGACACCGATCTGCTGGCCCAGGCGATCAAGGCCACTTTTGAAAGACGGGGCATGGCAGTTCCTGAAGCGCTGCCAGTCGGCCTGACAGACGAGTTTGCACACGACGCTTCGCGCCAGGCGCTGTGGCTGGCATTTCTCAAGAAGAACGAACTTCCGCCAGAACCCTTGCCCGCCATCGTTGGCCGCTTGAGCGTGGCTTTGGCACCCGCGTTGAACACCGTCGCTCGTTGAATATCCCTTCATAGGGCAGCCGCTTCGCGCCCTTCGCCACGGTCAGTGGCGGTCTCCATACGGACTTTGCATGGAGACCACGATGACTACTCGACTTTGCACGCACTGCGGCCACCCCTTCGAACCCCGCCCACAGGTTCCCGACCAAGCGTTCTGCTCCGCCCCTGAATGCCAGCGGGCTCGCAAGCGCGAATGGCAGCGGGCAAAACTCCAATCCGATCCTGACTACCGCATCAATCAGCAGGCGGCACAGCGCGCGTGGTCAAAGCGCAACCACGACTATTGGCGCAATCACCGAGACGCACAACAGGCAGACGGCGATCAAGGATCGCAAGCGGATGGGCCTCATCAGCAGCGAGTCATCGATCCTGTAAAGATGGACGTGTCAGCTCTGCCTTCCGGCATCTACCGGATCACAAGACGGCCAGACGTCCCGAATGGAACACCGGGCTCTTGGGTAGTTGAAATCACGCTGCTGTACGAAACCTGTGAATGCAAGATGGATGCGTCAAGAGATGACTTGATCGACAGCCAGGGAAACCAAGCCGACAAGATCCGCGAATACGCTGCCCGGCGCAACATCGAGATCGTTCGCACCTATGCCGACGAGGGCAAGAGCGGCTTGCGCATCGATGGGCGGCGGGCGCTGCAGCAGCTGATCAAGGACGTCGAGACAGGCAGCGCGGACTTCCAGATCATTTTGGTCTATGACGTCAGCCGCTGGGGCCGGTTCCAGGACGCCGATGAGAGCGCCTATTACGAATACATTTGCCGCCGCGCCGGAATTCAGGTCGCGTACTGCGCCGAACAGTTCGAAAACGACGGCTCGCCCGTGTCGACCATCGTCAAGGGCGTCAAGCGTGCGATGGCGGGCGAATACAGCCGGGAGTTGTCAGCCAAGGTGTTCGCTGGTCAGTGCCGCCTTATCGAGTTGGGCTTTCGGCAAGGTGGCCCCGCTGGCTATGGCCTGCGACGCGTGCTGGTCGATTAGTCCGGCACGCTCAAAGGTGAGTTGGCGCGTGGCGAGCACAAAAGCCTGCAAACCGACCGCGTCATCCTTCAGCCAGGTCCGGATGATGCCCGCATTGCCCTTGCCGGTCGCGTGCTTTTTGATCGTGCCGACCGGAACGCCTTGGTACGGAATGTTGTGATGCTCACACCATGCGGTCAGGTGTCCCATGAAGCCACCGTACCTCATTAGTTGCCCAGGCTCAGGGTGGCGACGATCAAGACCTCACGCGCATCCGCGAACTGGCACGCGAAGCCTACGGCATGCTGCTGGTGACCGGCCCGACCGGGTCGGGCAAGACCACCACGCTGTACGCCGCCATCTCCGAGATCAACCATGGCCGCGACAAGATCGTCACCATCGAGGATCCGGTCGAGTACCACTTGCCGGGTGTCTTGCAGATCCCGGTGAACGAGAAAAAAGGACTGACGTTCGCACGCGGCCTGCGTTCTATCCTGCGTCACGATCCCGACAAGATCATGGTGGGCGAGATCCGCGACCCCGAAACCGCGCAGATCGCGGTGCAGTCGGCCTTGACCGGGCACCTGGTGTTCACCACCGTGCATGCCAACAACGTCTTCGACGTCATCGGCCGCTTCCAGCATATGGGGGTGGATTCCTACAGCTTCGTTTCGGCATTGAACGGCATCGTCGCGCAGCGTCTGCTGCGGCTCAACTGTCCCCACTGCAGCGTCCCCGTGATGCCGGACGCCGAACTGCTGGCGGCCTCGCGCCTCACCCCCGAGGCCGTGCATGATTTTGCCTTCCGGGCGGGCAGTGGCTGTGGTCACTGCCGTGGGACCGGCTTCCGTGGGCGGCGCGCCATCGCGGAGATTCTCCTGCTCACCGACGAACTGAGAGAACTCATTGCCTCCCGTGCCCCCATCGGCAGAATCAAGGCCGCCGCCGCCCAAGGCGGCACCCAGAGCCTGCGTGCGGCGGCACTGAAGCGCGTGAGCGCGGGCGAGACCACCCTGGAGGAGATCAACCGTGTCACCCTGGTGGTCTGAACGCACGCGCCTTTTTCTGGGGCCCGAGGGCGGGTGGCTGGCGCGCCTGCATGGTCCCGACGCCGGGCGCAGCCTTGCCGCTTTTCCATCGCTTGTCCTGGATGGCTTTTCCTTCAAGCGCAACAACATCGGTGCCACTGCAGCGGCGGCTGAGTTGCATCTGAGCTTCTACCTGCGCCCATGAACGCGATGCTGCGCAAGACTCTGGTCTTCGGTGCCCTCGCGGCAGTCGTGGCGTGGTCACTCGAGCTCTCCCGCACGCCCAGCGAACCCCCCATGAATGCCGGGGTCGTGCAGGCCCATCCTTCCGGCCCGGCCGCTGCGCCCACGCGCGCGGCTTTAGCCATCCCGGCTGCCGCAACCAACCGGGCTGCCCCCGTGCGTCTCGTCCCCACCATGCTCGCCGATCTCCTGCCGCCGCAGACCTGGGTGCCACCGCCGCCGCCCCCGCCCAAATTCAAGCCGCGTCCGCCCGAGGCGCCGGCGTTGCCCTTCTTCTACCTGGGGAGCTGGCATAGCGGGGGGCAGACTATCTATTACCTACAGGAAGGCCCCGCGCTTGTCGGCGCCAAGTCCGGCGAAGTGATCGACGATGTTTGGCGCTTGAAGCCGGCGGCGCACCCTGGGGATCTCGACGTCGAATACCTGCCACTTAAACAAATGCGTACCTTGCGCATGGGAGACACGCTTGCCGCCACGCCGCCTGCTAACTATCCTCGCTAGCCTGCTTGTCGCCGGCTGCGCCGACACCCTGCAAACCGACCGCGCCTTGATCGAATCGGGCAAGACGCAGGAGGGACTGGCACGTCTCGCTGCCGATACGCAGAAGTCCCCCCAGGACGTGTCCCTGCGCCAGTACTACTACTCCGCGCGCGAGGCGGCCGTCACCCGGTGGCTGGCACAGGCCAAGTCCGCACTGGCAAGCGGTGATTCCAAGCAAGCCGCGGCCATGCTTGACGAAGTTGAACGGGCCGATCCGCACAACCCGCAGGCGGCGGCCCTGCGCCACGAACTGGCGCAGGGGCAGGGCAGCGACGCTGACCTGAAAGCCGCGCAGGCAGCGTTCGCCGCGAAGCATTACGATGAGGCAGAAGCCACCCTTAAAGCGCGGCTCCAGCGCGTGCCACAGGATGCCGCTAGCCGTGAGCTGATGGACAAGATCCGCGCCGAGCGTACCCAAGCCGCTGCCCAGACCGCACTGGACCCCGAGTATGGCAAGGGGAAGGTGAGCCTGGAATTCCAGAACGCGCCCTTACGAAGCGTCTTCGACGTGCTGTCACGTCAGTCGGGATTGAGCTTCGCTTTTGCTCCCGGGGTACCGCTCGACCGTCCGCTGACGATTTTTGCTAAAGAGATCCCGATTGCCGAGGCCATCACCATGCTGGTCGAGGGCAACCAACTCACGCGCCGCGCCCTGAATTCGCACACCTTGTTGATCGGCACCGAGGTGCCGCCACCGCCGCCTGAGCCCGTCGGCAGCGGCGAAGTGGTGCACGCCTTCTATCTCACCAACGCCGATGCCAAGCAGGTGGCGAGCCTGCTGCAGTCGCTCATCCCGTTCAAGAACCTGGATGTGGACGACAGTCTTAATCTCCTGCTGGTGCGCGGCAACGCCGCGCAGGTAGCCTCCGCCGCCCGGCTCATCTCCCTGGTGGATCTGGCGCAGCCCGAAGTGATGCTCGAAGTTGAAGTGCTGGAAGTGGGCAGCGACCTGGTGCGCAACCTCGGCATCCAGTACCCCAACCAGTTCACCCTGCTCAATGTGCCACCCTCGGCCTCCAGCGTTACCACACCCACCGGCACCACGGTGACAACGCCATCCCCCACGCCGCTCACGGTGGAAAGCCTCCTGCACATCAGCGCGGATAAAATCGCCATCAACAATCCCGCGCTCAACCTGCGGGACGACCTCGGCAAGGTCAAGCTGTTGGCCAATCCGCAGATTCGCGTCAAGAATCGCAACGACGCCCACGTCCAGATCGGCGAGAAAGTGCCGGTCTTCACCTCCAGCCTCACCCCGACCGGCGTAGTGTCAAACTCGGTGTCCTATCTTGACGTCGGCCTCAAGCTCGACGTCAAGCCCCAGGTGCTGCTCGACGACAACGTGCAGATCAAGCTCACGTTGGAGGTGTCCAGCATACTGAATCAGGTGAACAACAACGGCACCTTGGCGTACCCGTTCGCCGGCCCGCTGATGTTCTACTACGGCGACGGCAGCTTGTCCTACCAGAGCCTGAATCCGGACTATCGTCCGTGGGTCAGGTCCGATGGTCCCTATATCAAGTACTACAACTACGACCCGAGCGGCAACATCGCGAGCCTGAACGACTTCAGCAACAACAGCGTGCTCACCTACGCCTACGACGCCACCGGCCGCCTCGTCTCAGCCGTCGACACCGCCAGCAACGGCTTCGGCAGCCTCGGCTACACGTACGATGCGAACGGCAACCGCCAGAGCGAGACCCGCAACGGCAGCAGCCTGCCCGATGTCTACAGCCCGCCCGGCAGCAACTGGCTGTACCAGCGCGGCAGCGACTACCGGATCAAGAACCAGAACGGCAACACCGCCTTCGGCACCCCGACCGGCTTCAATGCCTATGACGGGTACAACCGGCTGATCCAGAGCAGCAACGGTGGCGCCCAGTACGTCTACAACGCGCTCGGCCAGCGGATCGAGAAGACCAACGCCAGCGGCGCCAAGATCGGCTTCCAGTACGGGGCCAACGGCGAACTCTTGTACGAACAGGACGCCGCCGGCAACACCAAGGCCTACGTCTGGCTGAACGGACGGCCCATAGCCAGGATCGACAACAACCAGCAGATCTACTACTACCACGTCGACCACCTTGGAACGCCGCAGGCGATGACCGACAGCATGGGGACCGTGGTGTGGAAGGCTTACTACGAGCCGTTCGGCACTGCGACGGTGAGGCCGGTCAGCACGATCGAGAACAACCTGAGGCTGCCGGGTCAGTACTACGACTCGGAGACCGGGATGCACTACAACTACTTCAGGGATTACGATCCGACCACCGGCCGTTACATCGAGGCCGATCCCATGGGACTCGCGGCTGGGCCGAATGTGTATGCGTATGTGGGGGGGAATCCGCTAAGCTTCATTGATCCACTTGGCCTTTTTGACAACGACGCGTACACAGCTTGGATGATTAAGCATGCAAAAAAACATTCGCAGCACCAGTGTGCCAAATACGTTCGAAAGGGTCTCGAAGCTGGTGGGGCGGACACTACGGGCCATCCGATCGATGCCAAGGCCTATGCTGATACATTAACTAAGAATGGTTTCACAGAGGTGCCCACAGAAAACTACACTCCAGCGCCTGGTGATACGGCAATCTTTCAACCCTACCCTGCTGGCAATCCGTCCGGGCATATCGAAACTTACACAAATCAAGGTTGGAAGTCCGACTTCTCGCAAAAGAGCTTCCTGCCAAACAAAAAATATGGTCAGTCGCCATATAAGGTCTACCGTCCACCTGAGGACGACGGCGATTCAGATAGCGACGCGGACAGTGGGGAGTGTGGCTGTCAGAAGTAAGTGTTATGGAGAGAGCGAGATATGAATGTTCAGCATCGCATCCGAATATTGTCCTTTAAGCCGTCGTTGATTACGATTGCTGCCCTGCTATTCAGTATCACGTTCGCCCCTTGGGCGTTCGCGAAGCAGATGGTTGAAGGTCCGACGCAGGTCGTCTATAAGCTCTACAGGGATTTTGCCTGGGAGGCTGTCATTGATGTACCGGACGACGCGAGACAGATAGTGGGCGCTGCAGTAGCCGACCAACCTCTACACGTTCTGGAGAATTATTTCGATCACAAATTATCGGCCTTGTTGGTTGCGGATTCGGAATGTACTAAGAAGGCAAACGGAGAAATTTGCAATCTCGACTTCGATCCGATTTTTGGATCGCAGGACAATGCAGCATCCGATTTAACTATCGATGCCACAAGTTCAGGCGACGTCGACGTGCGTTATGTTTACCCATCGACAGGGAAGAAGGTCGAATTGTTATTCAAGGTGGTGAGAACCTCAGTCGGATATCGGATCAGGGATATTGTCTATATGAGTAATGGTGGGAAATCTCTGACGGATATTCTTCAAAGCCGCGATAGAAAATGACGATTGTGCGTCAAACCAAACCCAACCTTCAGGGAATCAAACGTGCCAGGCTCGATTAATTCTGCTACGACCGGGAGACGGGGCTGCATTACAACACCTTCAGGGACTATGACCCGACTACCGACCGTTACCTGGAATTCGACCCAAGCGGCTTGCGTGGAGGCCTAAACGGATACCTCTATGGGCAGGCTAATCCGCTCAAATATACCGATCCGAAAGGGCTGAAACCCATTCCTTGTCCGAATGGACTGGACGGCCAATGCGATGACGGTACAAGAGACGACTCGAACCCATCTCCAACCTGTGCATCCGGTAACGCAGGCTGCCTCGATGGGGTTCCTTACATTCCTCCAGATGTAAGAACCATTCAGCAGATTGACGAAGCGATGCGGCGTGATGCATGCAACGCGACGGTTGGGCCAGCGGTCTCGTTGATAAACAAACTCTTTGGTGGCGGGTTTCTTACGGGGCGAGCCGCAAGTTATGCAAGAAAAAAAATCTGTGAATGCGTGAGTCAATAGGCAGCCAATGAATACTTACTTCTCGCTTCCTTGCCCAGAATGCGGCCGCGGCATAGGGTTTTTTCGGGTGAAGCCGAAATTTAGCTGCCCGAATTGCCATTCTTCATTACAGGCAAACTGCAAGTCCGCAAATTCAATAGTTGGCCTCTCGTATTTAGTGGCGGCACCGTTATTCTGGTTCTTGTTGTTCCTAGCCGGCCACTTTGCTCACGTAAAGCTTGGGTACGACGATTGGGTGAATTACACACTTCTGATGAGCGTGATTTTTTATTTATTGGTCTACCCACGACTCCTAAGAATTGAACGTAAACGTAATGAAATACCGAGGTCGCAATGATAAGACCCGCACCGGAGATAAGGGGCCAGGCTCGCAATAATCCGGGATAGGCTGCCCCCCGAGTTCAGCAAACTTAGCCGCTGGATGGGGGCCAGAAGACCAAAAACCGACGCCCCCCGCGTCGGTTTTTTTACACCCGTACCATCCGCAACCCCGCGCCGCCTCCGGCCGCGCCATACCTAGCACGCCCCCGCACGCGGGCGCGTCGATAGACCCACCCCTTCCACGCGCCGGCGCCGGCCGGCGCTTCCTGCTGCCGTTCGTCGGCCAGACCGTCGAAATATAAAACGTTCGCTATACCCGTAGACCGCGCGTTGTGGTCACGGCCTGCTGCGCCGTTTCGCAGCCAGATAGCGAGTCACCCCAATGCGAACGACCACCCCCTCGGGCTTAAGCCTGACAGAGAAAGAGTACACACCCCTGCAATCTTCGATTGCCGGTCCTATCGTCCCTCAAACCCGCGCTGGCCGCGGCTTGGCGCGGTCCACGCCCCTCGATGAGGGCGGTCCACAAATGGGCCACGGCCTTGATTTACAAGGAGTCCGTCCATGAGCGCGCGCAACAAGTTCGTCAAGCTGCGCCTGTCGGCCGCTGAGCACGCCGACGTGCTCAAGCGCGCCGACGCGCAGGGCCTGACCATGTGCGAGCACATCCGCCAGCAGCTCCTGGCGGTGCACGAGAACCTCGACGTGCGCGATGAACTGCGCGCCTTGCGTGGCCAAGTGCTAAGTGGCCCGCCGGCTGCTGGCGCCGACCCGCTGGCCCTGGAAGCCGTGCTGATCCTGCGTGAACTCGCCGCCGGGCGCGATGCGCACATCCTCGCCCGCGTGCGCGCGCAGCTCAACGCCGGGAGGGCAGCCCAATGAGCACGCGCGACCCCTTTCTCATGACGTTCGGCGTTTGGCTGGACCGCCTAGCCGTGTGGCTCGCCCTGGTCAGCGTGAGCTTCCTCCTGCTCTGGTCGCTGGTGTGGCAGCGCGGGCTTGGCCGCCCATGGACCGAAGCCGTGCAGCAGCTCCTGGCCGTGCTGAGCGGTCGGGGCGAACCCATCGTCAACGTCCTGTGCGGCCTCAGCCTGGCCACTGCTGGCGCGACGGCCACCTTGCTGGCCGCCTGGCTGTTTGCGCGCTGGCGGCGCCAAGGCGAGCTGCGCGAAGCACATGTGCGCGGCAGCCGGCTTGAGGGGCAGCTATGAAGAACCTGTTTCGCCGCCAGCCTGCCGGCCTCACGCTGGGCGGAGTCGCCGTGCCGCGCGAAGCCGAGCCCCTGCATTGCCTGCTCGCCGGCACCACCGGCAGCGGCAAGAGCACGGCTATCGAAGAGCTGCTCGACGGCATAAGCGCGCGTGGCGAGCGCGCCTTGGTATGCGATCCGAACGGCGGCTACCTGGCGGCATTCGCCGCTCACGGCGACCGCTTGCTCAATCCCTTCGACGCCCGCGCCGAGCGCTGGTCCCTGTTCAACGAATATGGCCGCGACTACGACGCAGAACGCCTGGCGCGTTCGGTCGTGCCCGACGGCCAAGGCGAAAGCGCGGCCTGGCACGGCTATGCGCAGATGCTATTGAGCGAGCTGCTGCGCGCGCTGGTGCGCAGCGGCGAGACCTCCACCGAGCGGCTGCTCTACTGGGCCAGCGTCGCGCCGGCGGGCGACTTGGCCCGCGTCTTGGCCGGCACGCCGGCGGCGGGCCTGTTCGACCCTGACGCCGCGCGCGCGCTCGCGAGCACGCGCTTCGTCCTGGCCAGCCACCTAGCGCCGCAGCGGCACATGCCGCCGGGCGAGTTCAGCCTGCGCCAGTGGGTCGAGGGCGGCAGCGGGTCGCTCTATCTGACCTGGCGCGCGGACATGCAAAGTGCGCTGGCCCCGCTCTTGGCCGCCTGGGTCGATATCGCGGTCAGTGCCGTGCTGGCCTTGCCGCCGGAGCGCGAGCGGCGCATCTGGCTCGTCATCGATGAGTTAGCCGCCTTGGGCAAGCTCGGTTCCCTGGAAGCGGCGCTCACCTTGGGCCGCAAGCACGGCCTGTGCGTCGTGGCCGGCCTGCAGAGCACCTCCCAGCTCGATCGCCTGTACGGCCGCGACACCGCTACCGTGCTGCGCAGTTGCTTCCGTAACCTGCTGGTGCTCGCTATCGCCAAGACCGACCCCGACACCTGCGAGACGCTCAGCCGCTCGCTCGGCGAGCGTGAAGTGCTGCGCACCGAACAAAACCGCTCTCAGGGAAGCCTGGGCACGAGCCGCGGCGTGAGCGCGCGCCAGGTGGTCGAGCGCGTCGTGCTGCCCTCCGAGATCGCCGCCTTGCCCAACCTCTCCGGCTACCTGGCGCTGGCCGGCGAGGCCCCCATCGTTCCCATCCGACTGACCCCGCGCACGCGTGAGCGCGTCATCGAGCCCTATGAGGAGCAAACCCTATGATGACCCTGTCAAAAGTCAGCAACGGCGAAGCCGCGGCCAGCTACTACGAAGGCGCGGACGACTACTACAGCGAGGACGGCCGTGCACCGTCGGCCTGGTGGGGCAAAGCCGCCCAGTCGCTGGGCTTATCCGGCAGCATCGATGCCGCACAGTTCAAGGACCTGCTCGACGGCAAGCTGCCCGGTGGCACCGAACTGCACCGCGGCGCGGAAAGCCGGCGCGCGGGCACCGACCTCACGTTCAGCGCGCCCAAGTCCGTATCTATGCAAGCCCTGATCGGCGGCGATCAGGGCCTGATCGATGCGCACGATGCGGCCGTCTCGCGCGCGCTGGATTACGCCCAGGCGCGGCTGGTCGCCTACCGCTTGACGGTGGCCGGCCAGACCCACCGGCTGCCCAGCGGCAACCTGGTCGTGGCGCGCTTCCGGCACGACCTGTCGCGCGCTTGCGACCCGCAGTTGCATACCCACGCCGTCGCGGTCAACGCCACGCAGAATGCCCTTGGCCAGTGGCGCGCGCTGGATGTTTCTGAGTTCTATAAGCAGCAGAAACTGCTTGGCGCGCTATACCGCGCCGAGTTGGCTTTGGAGGTGCAGAAGCTAGGTTATGGCGTGCGCCTGACGCACGATGACGGCCGCTTCGAGCTGATGCACATCACCGACCGTCACATCGAGGCCTTCAGCACCCGCAGCCAGGCGATCGAGACGGCGCTGGAGCAGCGCGGCAAGAATCGCCACAGCGCGAGCGCACGCGAGAAGGAACTCGCCGGCCTGGCCACGCGCGAGCGCAAGGGGGAGCACGACCGCGCCAGCCTGCTCGATGCCTGGCGCGCGACCAGCGAGGCGCTGGGTATCGATTATGCGCCGGCGGCTGTGCCCGAGCTGAGCGCGGCGGCCCGCATGGCCGGCCTGCAGGCCGCTGTCAGCTATGCCATCGAGCACGCGACCGAGCGGCAGTCCGTCGTCAGCCATGACCGGCTGGCCGGCGTAGCGCTCGGGCGTGCCACCGGCGTGGCGACGCTGGCCGAGGTGGAGGCGGAGCTGGCGCGGCGGGTCGAGGCGGGCGAATTGCGCCAGGACGGTGAGCGCTACACGACCGACGCGGCGCAAGCGCGCGAGCAGGAGATGCTGGCCATCGAAGCGCGCGGCCGCGGCGGAGTGGCGCCGGTGAGCCAGCCGCTGGACGTGCTGTGCACGCTCACCGCATCGAGCCTGAATGCCGGCCAGCGCGCCGCTGCCGAGGCGATCCTCACTGGACGCGACCGCATCATCGGCGTACAGGGCCTCGCGGGTGTCGGCAAGACCCACATGCTGGCCGAGGTGCAGGCGCAGGCCGAGCGTGCCGGCTGGCGCATCCTCGGCATCGCCCCCAGCGCCGCGGCGGCGCAGGAGCTGGGTCGCGCCGGCATCGAGGGCGGTACCATCGCCGCCTTCCTGGCGCGGCCCAGCCGCGGCTTGACCCCCAAAACCCTCCTCATCGTTGATGAAGCCGGGATGGTGCCGGCCGTGGACATGTTGGTCATCGTTCAGGCGGTCGAAGCGGCCAATGCGCGCCTGGTGCTGGTCGGCGACACGCGGCAGCTCAAAGCCGTGCAGGCCGGCCGGCCGTTCGCCCAGCTCCAAGCCAATGGCATGCGCACGGTCGAGATGGCCGAGATACTGCGTCAGCACAATGCCACGCTCAAGGCGGCGGTCGAGCATGCGGCGAGAGGCGAGGTGGCGCGCTCGCTCAAACTGCTCGCGCCGCGCATCGCGGAAATCGACCATGCGAGCGACCGGCACGCCGCCATTGCGCGCCACTATGCGCTGCTCTCGCCCACCGAACGAAACGAGACCCTCATCGTCGCCGGCACCCATGCCGCGCGCCTGGCCATCAACGAAAACGTCCGCCAGCGCCTGGGCCTGGCCGGCACGGGCCTGGCCGTTACCGTACTGGAGCGGCGCGACTTGACGCAAGCGCAGCTCAAAAGCTCGTTGAGTTACCAGGCCGGCGATCTCATCGAGGCGCAGGCGCACTACGACAGCCTGGGGCTCACCAAGGGACAGATGGCGAGCATGGTGGAGGCCGGCGCCGGCCGGGTGAGCTTACAGCGGGAGGATGGCGCGTGTGTTGAATGGCGGCCGGCGCTCATGAGCAAGGTCGCGGTCTATCGGCCGGCCTCGCGCGAGCTGGCGGTAGGCGACCGGGTGCGCTTCACCGCCAACCATTACGCGCGCGGCTACCTCAATGGCGACCGCGGCCGGGTGGTGGCCATCGATGGTGCAGTGCTGACGGTGGACAAAACAGACGGGCAGCAGGTCACGCTCGATGCGAGCCAGCCGCTGCAACTGGATCACGGCTATTGCACCACGGTGCACAGCGCGCAAGGGCAGACGTGCGATCGGGTGCTGATCGACGCCGACGTGAAATCGGCGATGGCGAACGAGGCCTTGTATTACGTGGCGATCAGCCGGGCGAGGGATGAGGTGTCGATTTACACCGATGACCGCGACCTGTTGCCTGAAGCGATGAGCCGCAAGGATGAGAAGAGCGCGGCGCTGGACATTGCGCCGAGGCGGGAGGCGGCCAGCCTGGAAAGATAGTTCAAGAGAAAAGCAGCCACCCAGGCCCGCCTTGCGCGTGCTTGTTCTTTAGCGGCTGAAGAAAAAACCGATGCCAGCGGCTACCCGTCCTGGCTTAGGTCTATCCCTTAGCGCTTTGGGTTTGCCCGGTTTCTTCTCTGGAGCGAGGAACCTAATGGGCCGCTTGGGCGGATCGAGTGCGGCCATGAGTTAGCGGATGGCCTCGAAAACATGTTTCAACTGGGCACGGGTGTTGTGGCTGAAGGTATCCTGCTGCAGGGCCAGCGCCTCTGTCTTCTCTTCCAACTCGCCGAGTCGCTTGGCCAAGTCGCCATGGGTGGCAGCCAGTTCGCGCACCCGCACAAAGGTGCGCATGATCTCGATGTTGACTGCGACGGCACAGGACTGACGACTTATGGGCATCCGGCGACGACCGGGGCAGGAGCTCCAGCCGTGGCTGACGATTTTAGGGGGTTTGTGTGCAATGAATTGCACACGGATTTCAAAAAAATCCAGAATTGATTATCTGAAACCCGCATGAATAGTGGTGGCCAGTCTCGGAATCGAACCAAGGACACGCGGATTTTCAATGATCGTCTCCGAAACTGCCGAAAACGGTATCGATCTTGCGGGCATTTTCGAGGTTGACGCTTGGCGAAAGGTGGGCATACCGCCGCACCATTTTATGCGTTTTCCATCCCCCCATTTCCTGCACTGAATAGAGCGGAACCCCTTGCTGCACAAGCCAACTCGCCCATGTGTGACGAAGGTCGTGCCACCTGAAATTTTCAATTCCAGCCCGCTTTAACGCCTTGTACCAAGATCGAGTATTAAAACGCTTGATAGCGCGGCCACGGTAGGTAAAGACAAAATCCTTGTGGTTACCCTGACGGCGCTTGAGGACATCGAGCGCCGTATCGTTCAGGCTGACGTGCAGCTCTTCACCGTTCTTAATCTGATCGGCATACAGCCAAGCAGTGCGCCGCCGAATATCGACCTGATCCCACCTCAAACCCGCGACGTTGGCATGGCGCAAACCGGTTGAAAGAGCAAAAAGCACAGCATCCCGCTGATGCGGAAGAAGTTCGTCCAGCAGCGTTCGCACCTGGACAGCATTAAGCCAGCGTACACGCCGGCTCGGTTCCTTGTAGAGGTAGATCCTCGGGGGCTTGGAAATCCACTCCCACTCGAAGACAGCCCGACGCAAGATGGACCGTATAAGCGCCAAATAGCGGTTAGCGGTCGCTGGAGAAGCTTCACCGGCCTTGAGCTTGCCAATGTCAGCTATGACAAAGCGATCGATCTCAGAAAGCGGCCTATGGCCAAGCAATGGCTTTAGCCATTCAAGCTTTCTGCGATCGTGATCGATGGTCCGCTTGTGGCTCATTTCAGTGAGCCAAAGAGATGCAGCGTCGTTCCAGGTATGCATGGCCGGATGGTAAAGTCCGCGCATGATATATGCGAAGTTACTTATTTTCACCGGCCTAATTTTGTTGGTGTTGGGCCTGCTCAATAAGACATCGAGCAGGCCGCGACAACAGCGGCCTCAACGATGGAAACTGCTACGGGACAAACCGGCAGATATCAGCGATGTGATCTACAACCCCAAGGAGTGGCGAAAACCGAAGTAGCAAGAGTAATGACTGACAAACTCCATAAACAAAAATTTGTCAGTCGCCAAATTATTCCCGGATCCCGCTCTGTTCTATGAGTGCTCGATAAAGCGCAGATTGTCCGGTACTACCAGGGGGAAAATTATCAGTAGTGAAATCGAGATCCTCAATTTGAATTTTTTTGAAAATAGAACTAAATTCAGCTTCGCTCGGTACGCCGCCCGGCGATGTGAGACTCAAGTACGCGGGTTTCAAAAACTTCATCAGAGCTATGAAACCATTAGTCCGATTAAGCATCTGGCCCGTGCCTGTATACCCCCAAGATGACTGCCATTTCTTTCGAACGGCGTCAAAATAATTCCAAAGTACGTCTGTGATCTCCAGATCACGATCATCAATAAACATGTTTCTAAAAATAAACTTACGTAACTGATCAGCAGATGCGCGAGCAGGCTTCTTCCCACGAAGGTAAAGATCTCGGTCCTCTAAAATGCCGCTCCGGTTGTTGATATATTTCATAACCGCGTCAACAAAAGTCGCTTGTGTAAGCATTTCATAATCGCGACCCTCAGTAGCAACCCCTAGCCGTTTTATCCGCTTATAAAATGGACTATCCGGCCTTTTATCGAGCGCTACGGCGATGTTGTGGCAGGTTTTTTGTGGGCTGCGTGCGCGAGCTACCTCAAAAAGATCAATCGCCAGGCTTCGATTGACCTTTGTCTGAGCCAGATTGACTGTCGAAAATATGTAAGCTTGATTGGCAATATCGCAGTCAACAAAAATACTGACGTTAACTTCAAAATCTTGCTCAGGAGCCAGTGCCTTCAATCCTTCGATACGATGCTGTCCATCGAGAACCTTGGCAATTTGTATGAAGAGAATATTTTCCTCTTCATCCTCTGCATCAACATAATTTGAAAGAGTAAGTTCACGAGTGTCAGGGTTGAAGCTTGCACATTTTCCATCCACCGCAAGAATAACTGCGGTCGGAAAACAAGCATCTACCGTGTTTACATACTTACCGATCTCATCAACACGCTTTTTATCTAGCGGCCTTTGAATGCCAAGATAAGTTTCAATCTCACGCTCACGAAGCATTCGACGTATATCGGCATGGGAAATCTTACAAAGATCCCTAGCCTTTATGGATGCGAGAAAGAACGTACCAATAGGTTGAGTAACTTGGATGCATGGCAAAACTAAAGAATGGTTGTCCTCTTTCACAACGTCACCCTATGAGTATCGTAGAGGTCCGCAAAGCTAGCTTCATCTTGCCGAATTTTGTCTGAAGCGTTGACCCGGTTGTGGGTATACAAGGAAGCGAGATAAAAAAAGAAAAACGACACGATTGATGCGGTAACTGACAGCCGAAACAAGAGATCAGGATCGACATTGTGATTCGTGCGTTGAACGGAATACAGCGCCGCACAGATCACCATCAAAATCGCAACGACCGTCGCATGAGATAACTTTCCCGGGAATGGCGCAGCATCGAGGTTCTTTGGGTCGGTAAGGGCAGCTGAGAAGGCTGGCGCCAGTAAAGCTGTGCTAAAAATTAACAACTCGCCTTTATCAAACGTACTGATCAGCAGCTGCCAATACAGGCCAAAGTCCTTAGGAGTTACGCTGTCAGTCAGAAGTAGAACAAGTGCCCCAAGCCAAAATGGCATGGCTGCCCATACAACGTAATTGATCACATCGCCGATAGTATTCCAGTGATCATTAAAATCACAGTAAACCAGTCGACCAACTATCGGGACACGACGATCTATGATCGATTGCAGTTTTGCGATTCCAGGCGAAAGCCTGGTCCGCCAGTTGTGGAGCCGTGACAGCACGAAATTCCAAAAGCCCATCCTTACCCCCTGACAATTAGCTCACGACAAGGAGAGCGACCAAGTGTGGTACCAGATATCACACTTGGTCGCTCAATAGACATCAGTTCAAAATCACTTTTATATAAGTCACGGACACTCTGATGATCAGCGTTGGTCATCAGAATCGATGCGCCTCTCCTTTTCGCCCTTAGTAATGCTTTGCCTAATCGAATCTGATCGTCCCAAGAAAACAGCGTCTCGTTGTATTTAACGAACCCGTTGTGATTATGTTTGACCGTATAGGGAGGATCGACAAAAAGAAAATCACCCTTTTCAGCGCGATCTATCGTGGCTTCAAAGTCAGATTTCGAGATTTTTGCTTTGTTCAGCAGATCTGCAACTGAGGGGAAATTATCGGTCAGAAGAACCGCTCTCGTCTTCGTACCAATAGGGACGTTAAATTCACCCCGCAAATTGACCCTATACAAGCCATTCCAACATGTGCGATTCAAATAAATAAACCGCGCAGCTCGTGTGTAAATAGCTCGCGGACGATAACTCCGCATTTGGTAATAGTAATCAGAGCAGTGCCTTTGATCATGCTTTTTTAGTTCTTGCAACACTCGGGCAGGTTCATCCCGGACCCCGAGATAAGTTGTTATCAGCTCATCATTTACATCGGACAAAATTGCTTCAGTCGGTCTCATCGAAAAAAATACCGCCCCACTACCTAAAAAGGGTTCGATATAGCGATTGAAGCCGACTGGAAATAATTCCCGATGCCTTAGTGCCAACCAACGTTTTCCACCGGCCCACTTTAGAAAAGGCAAAATTTCTGTTTCGACATTGTCCATTTTTATTTTTAAGCGATGTTGAAAATCAAGATCGTTCGAAACCATTTCATCATCCGCGCGACAATATCACAGAATAAAACCAATGCTCGTAGCCAACCCGCCTAATTGACACACGCACTTCGTATGGGAAAACAATCAACGTTAGAGGCCGGCCGTGATCGTCGCAGGCCGGGCCGACCGGCCTAAACGCTCCTACATCACGCCGGGTGCCGCCATCGAAACCCCGCCCTAAGCCGGGCGGCGATGGCTGCGTCATGCGGTGCGATGGTGGGTTTTGTCTCCAGGAAAAGGGGCTTGGCTCCTGCTCCTGCTCGTGCTGCGGGCTTGCGCGGCGCACGCGCCGGCAGCGCCCGCCGCCCGATCAGATCCGCTTGGCTGACATCAAGACAAAAAGTTCGCTGTCGTCGTTGGCGCTGTTGTTCTGCCGGAGCAGTTTGGGCAGAAAGGAAAGGCCGCTGGAGCCTTCATTTTGACTAGCAGACCGTAGACCGCCAAAAAGAACCGCCGTGCCGTCTGAGAGGATCGTGGAGCTTTGCAAGCTGCGCTTCGTGAGTGTGGGCGACGACGACACGCCGGTCGTGGTCTCGGCAAAGCTGCTGACCTCTATGGAGGTATCAACCTCAATCGCATCGTCAAGGATGTTAGCCAGGGCTTCCATGATGACGCCGGATGACCTGTATTCGATGTTTTGCGTGACGCCCTGAACTGTGCTGGTCGTGCCAGTCAGAACCGGCACGTCCTGACCCACAACAAGCTTTGATTTCTTGCCGTCGACGAGCAGCAGCCGCGGGGATGTGTAGACACTGAATTCGTTGTCCGACTTCAACGCGGAAATGGCAAGCTGGATAGATCCAGAAGAGAAGCGCAGCACATCACCCGCACCCGGCAGACCGCCCATCGAGAGCGAGAACCGCCCGAGCTTGTCGATCAACGCAGAGAAGCCCGTCTTGTGGTTCTTGCTCTTCGAATACTCGATTAGAAACACCTGCAGTTCGATCGAGGGCGTCGGCACATCGAGGACGGCGAGCAGCCGGCGCAGATCCTTGATCTCGGATTCGGTGCCTTTGAAGATGATGCGGTCGGTGCGGTTTTCAAGGCGGGCCGTTGCGCTGGTCGGCGCGTATTCGCCGGTGACCGGCGCGACGTTGGGCAGGCCTTGGGCGGCTTGCGAGACGCCAGGGTAAAGGTGGCGGATCTCGTCTACCAGGTATTGCGAGGTGCGCGACTTGGGCCGATAGACAAACACGTCCTGTTTGACGGCCGCAGCCGTGCCGACGAGCTTGCGGACGGTGTACAGGCCTTCTTCCCTGACCAGCTCGTAACCATAGCCACGCAGGATCTCGGCGAGGTTCGCGCGCAGCTGCTCGGGCGTGCCTGCGATCGACAGGCTGACGCGGCGTTCATCCTTGATCAACTCGTCAGGCAGGCTATAGGCCGCCTGGTTGATTTCGGCGAAGTAGAGGCGCACGACATTGGAGATCGGGGCGTTATCGAGCTTGATGCTCTCGGCCAAGGCCTGCGAAGCGATGTTGACGCCGAGGATGAAGAGGAAGAGCAGAAAGGTATTTTTCATTTGCTGAGATAGGCAGGGAAAGCCTTGTATTCGTCCTGAGTGACCGCTGAGACGCCATGCGAACGCACCATGGAAGGGCTGACGATGCGCAGCCCTTCCGGGCCGCTCAAAACGATCCATTTGTCGTTTCCGATCGTGACCGAACCGGCGATCGACACGACGGAGGAAGACATTGGGGAGGACACAGTAGATGCACCAGGTGCAGCCGGTGACACGGCAGCCGGTGCACCTGGTGCGGTGGGTGCCGTGGTTGCGGTCTCGATGGCTTTGTCTTCCGGCTTGGACTTGGCGAAACGCTCGGGGTCGAAGAAGTGCTTGAGCGCGAGCGCGCCCGAGGCGATCAACACAACGGCGATGACCAGGGGAAACAGGAAGGCGCCGGATTTGAGGAAGTTCTGCCGGGAGTCGATGACCTTCTCGGTGCCCTGACCGGAGTCGTTCGCATAGGACTTGTACAGCGGAAATATCTTCTTGTTGTAAGTCTGCGTCGTCCAGCTTGTGCGCTTCGATTTGTAGAGCTTCGAACCTTCGTAAACCTCGACGCGGTAGCGCTTCGAGAGGCCAAGGGTCTTGAGCTTGGTGAAGAGGAACGATAGCTCGATGACGTTTTTCAGGAGCTTGTGAATGTCGGTGATGTCCTGCGTGATGATGACCAGGTCGCACGAATTGCCCCGGCTGTCCGCACACTGGCGATGCTCGCGGAAAAACGACATGTGCGCCTTGATGCACTTGCTGTCCGTCCCCCAGGGACGCCATGCTTCATCTATACAGACGATGTCGCCAGGCTGAACGATGGTCTTGTCGTTGAGAACAAACTTTTCATCAACGAACTGCGGGAAAAAATCCTCGTCCTGAATTTCATCGTTCTTGACCAGGCGGATTTTGCCAAACTCGCAGCCTTCGTCGGGCTGGCCGAGATATTCGTAGATCAATGCTTGATTGAGACCGCGAATGTTAGTGACAACATCACGACCGGACTTAATCGCCGGTAGTACAACCGACGCGACCACTTCGTAACTTTTTCCAGACCCCATCAAGCCGGTGTATGCATTGATCGCCATGGTCAGCCGACGAAGGGAATACGACGAATGAGAAAGCGGGTCGTGAACGCCGCGAGCATCAGCGGGATGCCGATATCCAGACGCATGAGGTCAAGGAAGTACCAGAGCGACGGCGGGAAGGCTGACAGCGCAGCAGTGATCGAGGCCGAGCCAGGCACATAGGACACCAGTGCCGACACCAGTTCAAGCGCGAGGTACCAGGCGGCGAACATGATGCCGAATTTGACGATGACACCCCGGACAAGAAAGCCCAGGGCGACATTCAAGGCAGAGACGAGAATCCCGAACATGGTCAGGCCCTCAGGACGAGCGTGAGCGCGCTAACGCCCCACACCGCGCTAAAGATGACGGAGAGCAACGCACGTTGTTGTTCGAGCAGATCGCACATGGTTTGAAAGCTGTAGGTGTGGCCGTAAAAATCGAAGGTTGGTGCGCTGCATTCGGACGTGTGGGCCGGCATCGTGAAGGCCGAGAGGCTAGGCAAAAGGCCCATGACCTGGCTGACGATGGATGAGCCTGTAGGCGATGCTTCAAGATCGGGGGCCGGTGTTGCAGGATCGGGGCCGAGATCGACGACAGTCGTCGAGGGCTGGCCTGCGGGCTGTTCTACAGGTTGCGCAGCCGGATCGAGTTGAGGCGCAGTCTGTCCAGTGGCAACCGTGAGCGTGAGCAGATCGGCGACGGTCGGCCACGGGTAGAGACCTGCCGCGATGTCGTTCATCACGTCTTGAGCGGTCACGGGATTGTTCACGTCATAGGGTGCGCCCTGATAGCCAGGCAGTTGCGCGGCCTGCTGCCAGATCTTGTTTGCGATCGCTGCGAGTAGTTCGGGATCGGCGCGAGACGCCAGATCGGAATTGGTCAGCGTGGCCGCTGCGTCGTTGGCCTGGTATGACTTCGACGGATCTACATAAGCCGGATTGTTGAAGACGTTGTAGGTGAAGCTGTTGACGGTCGTGGGGTAACTGATCGACCCATACTGCGAATACACCATCGAATCGCGCTTGTAGGTGACGGTCTTCTGCTCGACGTATGAATACTGGATCGACTGCGGACATGAGTAGGGATTGATCGAGCAGCTTACTTTTGTGGGACCGGATGCGCCAAAGTCCGTGATGGATTGAAGCGTATAAACGGCTACACCTGGCACATCGCCGTTGTACGCGCTGATTTGGACATAGGCGAATTGGTTATAGGCCAAGTCGCGCAACTGCTGTTGACTGGATCCACAGACGGTAGTGGTCTTGTAGCTTGCCAAACTGGCATCGCGGCCTGTAATCGGAGAAGCATATTGCGCTGTCATGCTGACAGTCGCGCACAAGGGTTGATCGGACGGAAACATAAGCGCATTGCCTACGCCAGGGTTCGAGTAATCGTTCGGCAGCTGAGGCAATGCGATGACTTCGGTTTGAGGCTGTATAGGTGGAGCTGGTGCAGCAGTCACGTAAGTGCCAGAAGGGGCAAGTGAAATCTGTATACCTGGTTGAGCTTTCCATGTGTGAGAGCCCATCGTGAAATCATAGATTTCATAGGCGGCACCAAGGCCAAGCGCCACAGAGAGCCAGACAGGAGCGGTACCGATAGCAGCAACGGTCGAGGCGACCGATCCAACTGCGATGGCACCTTGCAGAGTAGTTTGCGCGGCGGTCATGGTGGCCGCGTATATCGGATCATTGGCCGCGAAGCCAAGCGAGGCAAGACGCTTGCTCAGCGTGGATGCAACGGCCTTGTTGACGTAGCCATTGAAGGGACGGGCCAATTGCGCTACCTGGGCCTGCGCTTCTGTTTCGACGTACACAAGGGCCGATAACGAAGCGAGAAAAAAGAACACAGCAAGAAATCGTTTCATCCTTCGAGTCCGGTAACAAAAGCCCAACCGCTGACGATGCCGAAAAAGAAAAAGCAGAGGATCAAGAGGCTTTGGGTATCGGGCATGATGGTTGTCCTTTGAAAGAAAGACGGAGGGGCGTCCCCCTCCGGTTTTAGGTCAACGAATCAACGGCCCTTGAAGGCGCCCATGATCATGATGGCGCCCTTCCACAGAATGTAGACGCCGATCAGTGCAGAAGCAGCCAACAGAAGCGCGGCCGAGGTCGTGCTCATGTCGATAGCGGTCGTCAGCGAGGTGTAGTCGGGCGCGACGGCAAAAGCCGAGCCAGTGGTAGCCAACGCGAGCGCCCCGCTACCAACGGCAACAACCTTGCCGGTCGTGTTGTCGATCACCACGGAGGCGCGGCGCTTGGTGGCTTGATACAGTTCCTTGAAGTTCATTTGATGCTCCTAATTTGCTGGCTAGGCGAAGGTTGGGCCGACCCGGTAGCCATCCGAGGCGGTTTTTTCCCCGCAGGGAAAGCGAATCATTTTCGGAAGATCGAGAGCACGACACCGGCCCCTCTTCCGAGCACATACATGGCAACGACAACCGAGACAGCAAAGGCAAACACAGCGCCCAAGATCGAATAATCGAAGTCAGCAGGAAGGCCAGTAGAAGCAGACGTACCGCCTGTAACAACGTCAGGGATCGTGCAGGATCCATAAACGTTGTTGGACATGGCAAAAGGCGTTTGGTAATTGGCGGTACAACCACCGTTGAGAGAACAATAAACACGCTGCAAATACCATGTCGCCCCGCTTTTGTAGACATAGCCGTAAACGTTGTATGTATTGCCTCCCGAATCACTCCAGCCAGAACTGGTAATCGGCTTGGATGAATAGAAAGCGTCAGTGGCTTCCTGAGAGGTAGGCCAACACACACCAGAAGCAAGAAAGCCGGTAGTCATGCTGACTCCCTGGCTTCAATGAGGGCGAGAAGCAGCCTATGCGAAAGCTCAAAAACCTGCTGGTCAGAAAGACCAGCCAGTTTTTTCTCGGCTTCAGCAATCTCTTTTGACAGATCCAGACCTTCGACGCGCAAATCCGCAGGTTCAGAGAACAGGTTTCGCTGGCGAATAAGAAAGGCTCGTTTTTGTGCTTTCGCCTTGCGCATGATTCTGGCTTGCTCGACCTGCTCAGGCGTGGGATTCGGCTTCATGGCTTTGGCCCATTTCTTGACCATGAGGGGGTGGCCGTACATCATTTAGAAGGCTTGGCCCAAGCGCCAGCCACAACAGATTCAGCGGTTACGACGCCTGACCAGACCTCAACATCTGAGACCGCGTCAAAAAGCGTACCTTCTGAAGCGATTGGGAAGAACGCCAGTAAAGCAGAAGCATCCTTCCACGCCTCAGCGTCACAAATAGGATCGAGGAACACCTCGATACGATCGTCCAGGTAATGTTCGCCGGTATCGTCAGCGGCAGCTATAACGAAACGCCACATCATGCGGCCCTCGCTTCAAGGTCGTACCAATCCGGCACTGAGAGCGGTTCGAGTTCAATGAAGCGAACCTTGACCGGGAAGCGCTCGATGTTGCGCGGTGCCAGGATGTCGATGCCACATTCGCGAAGCACCTTGGCATGGCGAAAGAGGGTGGCGCGTGAAGCCATTTCGCGCATGTCCTGGCCAGCAAGCCAGGCTGCGGCATAGACGCGGCTTTTCTGAGGGATCGCGTCGAGGATGTCTTCGTCGCAGGAGCGATCCGCGCGCTTGAATGGCTCGATCTGTTCTTCGTACAGCTCTTCGAGTTTTGCATCGGTGATGTTGGCGAGGTCATTCAAGCCAAGCTCTGAAAGTAAGCGTTTTTTGAGTTCGATTTCCACGCGTACCACTCCTTGATCCTTGAGCCACGACACCAGCTCGTCGTTTGAATCAGCACCGTGCTTAATCATTTCCAGGTGCTTGATGTAGGCTTTCAGCATGTGGCGCGTGTTGGCCCACCACACCGATTCGTCGCCTGACTGTCCGCGCTTCATGCGTGCGATGCTTCGAGCACCAAGCCATCGGATGAAAGCGCGGGCTGAACTTTCCGAGCCTGTTTTGTAATTCCGGGTGATGTCCAAACGCGATATGACGCAACCCCGCCGGGAGTGTGGAAGCGCGAAGGGGCCAGGCGTTGACCGGTCAGAAGTTGCAGCTGTGAATGGTGGGAGGCCAAGCTCCACCAGTATTCGGTTACAAGCCTCGATCGTCCCTTGAAGTCCGAAGTTAAAAACGTTGTCTTTGCGAGAAAACCGCCCCGCGTTGCCGCTGAGGGAAACACGGAAACCATCACATCCAACACGAACGCTTGTGTCATGGCTTCCGTTAAAGCGCGTGGACTGGTTGCGTTCAAAAACTGGCGCACCATCGGCGGAATAGTGGACGGTGACACCCCCTGTGAGGATGGGTAAGCCCCCGTCCGGATGATGTTGAGAAGCGGTGATCCAATCAATGAAGAGCGAGCCATTCGACACCCCTATTTCCCCTGTCACGAGTCTCAAAAAGTCTCAAAATGAGACTGAACGGACTAGTGTTACTAGCCGTTCCACCCCTCAAGCCGACTTGGCAACCGACAGGGCCGGGACGACACCCATCACGTAGCTTTCGAATTTGCCCATGCGCGCACGCTGGCCGATTTCGAGATCGACGACGGTGGGGAACTGGATCTTGTTGAACTGCTCGATGCAGGCAGAATCGAGCGGCATTTCGGTGACTTCGTAGCCGTAGCCGGCTGCGGTCACTTTCTCGTTCTGGAAGGATTCGATCTTGGTTTGAATGAGGGCTGCGGACATGTCCCAGGGGTTGCCATCCTTGATGCCCTTGAGAACCTTTACGCCGAGAACTTGCATTTTCATGGTGAGCTTCCTTGTCGGTTAAGCTATCAGGCGATAGCGAGACGAAGCGTATGGCTATCGGCTGACAGTTGTCAAGTGGTAGCGATCACCTGATCATGCTTAAAACGCGAAGGAGAACAACCATGAACACCCTGGAATACCTCGATGCCCTCAAACAGAAGCAAGGTCTGACCTCGGACTACCAACTAGCTAAATTGCTAAATTTGGAAACGTCGAACATGACGATGTACAGAAAACATCGTCGCGTGATGGATGACTACATCGCCGCGCGGGTAGCGGATTTCCTGCAGATCGACAAACTGGAATTGATCGCCCAGGCGAACGCCGAGCGTGAGAAAGATGTAGAAAAACGGGCGTATTGGGAAGCTGAAGCGAAAACGGCCCGCGAAAAGCGCGAGCCGTTGGAAGTGGTGGCCAGTCTCGGAATCGAACCAAGGACACGCGGATTTTCAATCCGCTGCTCTACCAACTGAGCTAACTGGCCTATACGCAATTGCGTTGTTAAACAAGCGCTTGTCCGCATTGCCCCGCGGTCGTCCGCACTCGTTCTTACCGTTGCAAACGACAGAAAAAATCCCGCTCGTCTGCAAAGGCTGGCGAGTATAAGCGACCACGCCCTTTTTGTGAAGCCAAGGCCGTCGCGGTCCCCTTGCCGATGCCTGCTTTCCTTTCCGTCTTGCGGTGATGCCGGCGCGAATTCATCGGTGCCGGGAGGCCGGCGACAAACGTTGCAGGAGGCCGGTCACCGGTGTGTCAGTGGGTATGGCGGTGATGCGCATCCGGGTAATGCGGGTGCGTGTGCTGGATCGGGTCATGGCGATGCGTGTGGGTGTGGCGCGTGCCGGGCGGCACCGGTTCAGCGTGCGCATGATCGTGGTGCAGGTCATCCGTACCGTGGACATGCGCATGCCGGTGCTCCAGCATTTCATGGGTGTGCGCGTGCGCATGCCGCTCGGTCAGGTGGAGCGCGACGCCCACGGCCATCAATGCGCCGCCCAGCAGCACATGCATGGTCAGCGGCTCGTCGAGCAGGGTCAGCGCGATCAGCGCGCCGAAGAACGGGGCCACCGAGAAGTACGCTCCGGTACGGGCCGTTCCCAGATGCCGCAGGGCGATCACGAACAGGGTGAGGCTGGCGCCATAGCCGAGAAAACCGACGATGGCGGCGCCCAGCACGGATGCTGCGCCCGGCCATGCCGCGCCCATGCCCAGCGCCAGCGCCAGGTTGGTCGCGCCTGCCGCCAGGCCCTTGGTCATCGCGATCCACGAGGCATCCGAAAGCGCGACCTTGCGCGTCAGGTTGTTGTCGATGGCCCAGCCCAGGCAGGCGGCCAGCACGGCAAGTGCCGGCCAGAGGCTGGCGAACTTCACCGCGCCGTCGGTCGGCCAGCTCAGGACAAGGGCGCCCGCCGCAATGGCGAGCATGCCCAGGGCGATGCGCCGGTCGAAGTTCTCCCTGAAGGCGAACCACGCGAGCAGGGCGGTGAAGACGCCTTCGGCGTTCAGCAGCAGCGCCGCGCCGGACGCCGGCATCGCCGTCAGGCCGGTCATGAGCAGCACGGGTGCGACGACGCCGCCGGAAAAAATCGCGCCCGCAAGCCAGCGCCACTCGCCGGCAGCCAGACGAACTGCCGGTGTGCGGCGGACGCGGCGCAGCAGCCAGAGCCCCGTGCCCGAGCCCAGGTAGAGCAAGGCGGCAAGCAGCCACGGCGTGGTGTGTTCCAGCAGCAGCTTGGCGAGCGGCGCGCTCGCGCCAAAGAGCAGCGCGGCCATCAGGGCGGCGACGATTCCCGGGTGGCGGGCGTGATTCATCCGGGTTTTCCGCTTGTCGTGTTCATGTTGCGAAATGTAGCAATGGCGGAGCGCTTTGGGGCGAAATCACCGGATGCGCCTGGCAGAATGAATCCGCTTCAGCCGCCCGCGCGGATGAGCACCCCGGGCTCCCAGCCCAGCACCCAGTACAGCACCCAGAAGCCCAGCACATAGGCGGCCATCACGTGCCAGCCTTCGCGGATCCAGCGCCCGGTGTTCTTGGCTTCCTCGAATTCGTTGGTGATGGCGACGCCGGCCGAGGAGCCGAACCAGATCATCGAGCCGCCGAAGCCGACCGCGAAGGCGAGCATGCCCCAGTCGTAGCCGCCCTGGTCGAGCGCGAGCTTGGTGAGCGGGATGTTGTCGAACACCGCCGAAATGAAGCCGAGGCCGAAGGCGGTCTGCACCGAGGCGGCGGGCAGTTTCTCCACCGGCATCAGGCTGGCGGCGGTGACGAGGAAGATGAGGAACAGGCTGCCCTTGAGCGCGTGGCGCGCCTCGCGCCAGGGCGCCGGGCGAATCAGCGCGCCGAGCAGGATGGCCGCCCAGACGCCGGCCGCGGGAAAGCCGAAGCCCACGTTGGCTGCGATGGCGCCGCCGATGATGAGTCCCACCACGGCGAGGCGCACCCAGTCCACCCCGTGGTCGCGCGGCCAGTCCTTGCGGATGGGCTGGTAGGCATGCTGCTTGCGGGCGGCGACGAAGGCCGAGAAGGCGACGGCGACGACGGAGGCGATGAAGGCGTCGGCCACGTGCAGGGCCGGGACGCCGTCGATCCACATCATGGTGGTGGTGGTGTCGCCCACCACCGAGCCGGCACCGCCTGCGTTGGAAGCGGCGACGATGGCGGCGAGGTAGCCCACCATGACCCGGCCCTGGAACACGCGGCGCGCGACGACGCCGCCGATCATGGCGGCGGCGATGTTGTCGAGGAAGGTGGAGATTACCGCCACCATCACCAGCAGCAGGAAGCCGCCGCGCCAGTCGTCGGGCAGCCAGTGCGGCAGCAGGTCGGGAACGTGCGATTGCTCGAACACCCTGGCGAGGATGGCGAAGCCGAGCAGCAGGCCCAGCAGGTTGAGCAGCAGCGGCGCCTCGTGCGCGAGGTGGGGCAGCAGGGCGTAGTTCAGCACCGAGACCTTGTAGAGCGCGATGACCGCGAGCCCCGTCAGGGCGATCTCGAAGTTGCGCTGGTGCATGAGTGCGACGCCCAGCAGGGTCAGGGCGAAGAAGAAGAACTCGACGGGAAAGGGCAGCATGGCGGATTGTCGTTCGTTGGAAATGCGGGCCGCAGCGCAGGGGGGCGCCGTGACGCGATTCTATGCGCTGCGGAGTGCGCATGCCAGCAGCAGGTAGGATTGCCCGCCGCTTGCCAAGAAAAGCACTAGCGTTATATATATAAAAATATATCGTTTGCATGGAGCCCATTTTGGAAAAACGGGTCAGACCCAAGCTGCGCATTCTCCTTGGCGCCGAAATCGCTATCGGGCCGGGCAAGGCGGATCTGCTCGATGCCATAGCCCGCACGGGTTCCATTTCTGCAGCTGCGCGCGAAATGGGAATGTCCTATCGCCGCGCCTGGCTGCTCGTGGACACCATGAATCGTTGTTTCCATGCGCCGTTGGTTGAGTCGAGCAAGGGCGGTTCGGGTGGCGGCGGCGCACGGATTACAGAGCTGGGCCTGGAGGTATTGGCGCGTTACCGGGGCATGGAAATCAAGGCGGCGGCCAGCATCGCTGCCGAGATGCGCGAATTTACCCGCCTGCTGGCCTGACGGACAGGAGGTGCGGCCGCAAGGGCGGCCTTTTCTCATTCGTTATATTTATCTGTACATATCGATAGGAAGTTTGATGAAAATTTTTGTTGGGCTGTCAACGCTTGCGCTGTTTGTCATCTCCCTGGCTGCGCCGGTGCAGGCCGCCGAAGTCCAGGTCGCCGTCGCCGCCAACTTCACCGCGCCGATGCAGAAAATCGCGGCCGAATTCGAGAAGGAAAGCGGCCACAAGGCGGCCCTGTCGTTCGGGTCCACCGGCAAGTTCTACGCGCAGATCAGGAATGGCGCGCCATTCGAGTTGTTTCTCGCGGCGGACGACGAAACCCCGGCCAGGCTCGAAAGAGAAGGCATGGTCGTGGCCGGCAGCCGCTTCACCTACGCCATCGGCCAGCTGGCGCTGTGGTCGGCCCGGCCCGGCTACGTGGACGACAAGGGCGAGGTGCTGAAGAAAGGCGCATTCGACCATCTGGCCATCGCCAATCCCAGACTGGCGCCCTACGGCGCGGCTGCGGTCGAGGTCCTGACAAAAATGGGCCTGCTTGCGCGCCTCGAAGGCAGGTTCGTGCAGGGCGAGAACATCGCACAGACCTTTCAGTTCGTCAGCACCGGCAACGCCGAACTCGGTTTCGTCGCCCTCTCCCAGGTCTATGCGGACGGCAAGCTCAAAACAGGCTCGGCCTGGATCGTGCCGGCCAGCCTGCACGGTCCGATCCGTCAGGACGCCGTGGTGCTGATCCGGGGCAAGGACAACCCGGCTGCCGCCGCGCTGGTCAAATTCCTGAAAAGCGACAAGGCGCGCGCGGTGATCAGGTCCTACGGGTACGATCTGTAACACAGGGAGGCAGGGCATGCTGGGCGATACCGATCTTGCGGCGATCGTGCTGACGCTGAAGCTGGCGACCGTGACCACGGCGCTGCTGCTGTTCATCGGCACGCCCATCGCCTGGTGGCTGGCGCGCACCCGATCGGTGTGGAAAGGCGCGGTGGGCGCCGTGGTGGCGCTGCCCATCGTGCTGCCGCCGACGGTGATCGGCTTCTATCTGCTGGTGATGATGGGACCGAACGGCCCGGTTGGCCAGTTGACCCAGTCTTTGGGGCTGGGCGTGCTGCCCTTCACCTTCGCCGGCCTGGTCGTGGCCTCGGTGTTCTACTCGCTGCCCTTCGTGGTGCAGCCGATCCAGAATGCCTTCGAGGCCATCGGCGAGCGGCCGCTGGAAGCCGCGGCCACGCTGCGTGCCTCGCCGCTCGACACCTTCTTCAGCGTGGTGCTGCCGCTGGCGCGGCCCGGCTACCTCACCGCCGGCGTGCTCGGCTTCGCCCACACCGTCGGCGAGTTCGGCGTGGTGCTGATGATAGGCGGCAACATCCCGGACAAGACCCGCGTGGTCTCGGTGCAGATCTACGATCACGTCGAGGCGCTGGAATACGCGCAGGCACACTGGCTGTCGGCCGGGATGGTGGCGTTCTCCTTCGTCGTGCTGCTGCTGCTCTACACGCTCAACCCGACGGGACGGCGCGCATGAATTCCAGCCAGCCCTCCGGCATCCGTGCCCGCTTCAAGGTCGAGTACGCCGGCTTCTCGCTCGACGTCGACCTCGATCTTCCCGGCCGCGGCGTCACCGCCCTGTTCGGCCATTCCGGCTCCGGCAAGACCACGCTGCTGCGCGCCATCGCCGGTCTCGAGCATGCCCCCGGCGGGTTGCTCTCGGTCAACGGCGACGTCTGGCAGGACGACGCGGTCTTTCAGCCGGTTCACAAGCGACCGCTCGGTTACGTGTTCCAGGAAGCCAGCCTGTTCCCGCACCTGAGCGTGCAGGCCAACCTGGAATACGGGCAGAAGCGCGTGCCCGCTGCCGGACGCCGGGTCTCGCTCGACCAGGCGGTGGCCATGCTCGACATCGGCCACCTGCTCGGCCGCAAGCCGGCGCGCCTGTCGGGCGGCGAACGCCAGCGCGTCGGCATCGCCCGCGCGCTCGCCACCAGCCCGCGCCTGCTGCTGATGGACGAGCCGCTCGCCGCGCTCGATCACGCGCGCAAGCAGGAAATCCTGCCCTACCTGGAACGCCTGCACGACGAGCTCGACATCCCCGTGCTCTACGTCAGCCATGCGCCCGACGAAGTGGCGCGCCTGGCCGACCACATCGTCGTCATGGAAGGTGGCCGCGCACTCGCCACCGGCCCGCTCACCGACACGCTCGCCCGCCTCGACCTGCCGATCAGGCTGGGCGAGGACGCCGGCGTGGTGCTCGACGCCGTGGTGGCCGAACGCGATGCCGAATGGCAGCTGGCGCACATGGAATTCGCCGGCGGCCGCGTGTGGGTGCGCGACCACGGCCTGCCGCTCGGCCACGCCGCCCGCGTGCGCATCCTCGCCCGCGACGTCAGCCTGGCGCGCGCGCCGATGAGCGGCACCAGCATCCTCAACACGCTACCTGCGATCGTGGTCGACAGCGTTGCCGACGCCCATCCCGCCCTCACCCTGGTCAAGCTGCGCGTCGGCGAATCGCCGTTGCTGGCACGCCTGACGCGGCGCTCCGCGCATGCGCTGGAGATCGCGCCGGGGCAACTGCTTTATGCGCAGATCAAGGCGGTGGCGCTGATCGGCTGAGCGTCATGAGAACCGTGGCGGCCTGATAGCCGGGCCACGTGCCTTGTTCATGGACAGGCGCCCGGCATTGCCCTTGGGCATATTCAGGGTGGATGCATCGTGCCCTGGACATCCGCTTTCCAGTCTGTGCCCCGGGATTTGCTATTCTGGGGTTTGCCGTGGCTCGCCGAACCGAAAGGGATCGGCGGGGCTTGCCTGGATCGCCAACCGCTTCACAAAGCACCACCATGACACCATGATCCGTCTCCAGTTTTCCATCAATCTCAACTACGAGGTCATTGGCCAGCCAGCCGATTTCATCTTCAACATCCACGCTGCACCAACCGACCACCAGACTGTCGTGACCGAATCATTGACGATCAGCCAGCCACTGACGTCGACCGTTCACTATGACCCGGTTCTCCGCCACCGTCTGCTGCGGTTGCGGGCCAACCCGGGTCTCCTGAAAATCGGCTATCAGGCGGAAGTCGATATCCGCCACCACTTCGGCCAGCCGGAAGAAATCGGCGAAATGCCGATTGCCGAATTGCCCACGGAAGTCCTGCCTTATCTCTACCCGAGCCGCTATTGCCAATCGGACAGGATGCAACAAGTGGCCAATCAGACCTTCGGCCACTTGCCACCGGGTTACCAGCGGGTCGAAGGCATCCGCAAATGGGTACAGGAACGTACCCGTTTCATCTCCGGCAGCAGCGAATTCACCACGTCCGCCATCGACACATACATCCAGCAGACCGGTGTTTGCCGTGATTTCGCGCATCTGATGATCGCGGTGTGCCGCGCCCTGAACATCCCGGCGCGCTTTTGCTCCGGCATCGACTACGGTGCCGACCCGGCGTTCGGGCCGACCGATTTCCATGCCTATGTCGAAGTGCTTCTCGGCGGACGCTGGTACATTTTCGACCCCTCCGGCATGGCGATCCCCATGGGGTTCGTGCGAATTGGCACCGGCCGCGATGCGGCGGATATTTCCTTCGCCACCATCTTCGGCGACATCAAGTCCGCCCCCCCATCGCTGACCATCGAAGCGCTCGATGACCCCGGCCAGGGCTATGTACTGCCCTGGCGCTGCCCGGAAGCCTTGTCCACCGACACCTCGATTGATTACGCGGGCAAGCCCGGGGCCAAGGCCTAGGTTGGCGCCAGCACGGCTGGCGTGTGCACTGACAGGGTGAATATGGACAGGCGCACCTGGCTGTATCTGATCGAAGCGGTCACGGGGTCCCCAGTGACGGGCGTATCTGCTGCCGGTCTCTTTTGCATTGGCTAATCATCGGACCTGGGCACCAGGCTTGTTGCGGCAATTCAATCAGATAGGGCAACATGGCAGCCGTCTCCATATGAATAAATGTCCGGACCCCATGGGTTTCTTGAATAACTGTTAGAGCACAAGAATGGACGCATCCCTGCATCTTGGTTCAGTCACGCTCCCGACGATCCTGGTAATCATCTCGACGGTTATATTTTTTGTGCTTGAGCGGGTATTCCCGGGACGTGCGCTTCCTTACGCGAAGGGATGGTACACACGCGCTTTTCTGGTGAACCTGGCGCAGTTGGTGATTACGCTTGCTACCGCGCGACTATGGATCGAGATTTTTGGGGATCTTTCCCTATTCAAGTTCTCGGCCTGGAACATGCCGTTTGCCGAAGGCTTCGTTGGCTGGTTTGTGGGTACTTTTTTCTTCTACTGGTGGCATCGCCTCCGCCATGCCAAAGGCTGGTGGCTCGTTTTTCACCAGATTCATCATTCCCCGTCACGGATCGAGTTGGCCACTTCGTTCTACAAGCACCCAATCGAAATCCTGAGTGACGCAGTTCTAACTGCGGTTGTCCTATACCCATTCCTTGGCTGCTCTTTACTGGGAGCATTCTGGTACAACTTTTTTGCTGCCACAGGTGAGTATTTCTATCACGCCAATCTGCGTACCCCCCGCTGGCTCCGGTATTTCATTCAAACGCCTGAACTGCATTCGATCCATCATCAATTTGACGTGCACAAGTACAACTTCAGCGACATCCCTCTCTGGGATCGTGTTTTCGGCACCTACAAGGACACGACCGAGTTCGCAGAGCGATGTGGTTTTCCACAAGGCGCGGAAGAAAAGCTTGTTCCGATGCTGGCGTTTAAGGATGTGTACCTTGAAGACGCTCGATAGCGGCCGGCCCAGTGCGCTAACCATTCGTTTCGAGGGGCGCTCCGCCGATCGGCGGCGCGCCCCTCGACTCACATCCTGGCCCCAACTGGAAATTCCATGCAAAACTCAATGATCACAACCGCGCTCACGTTGCCGGGTTACCGGGTGGTGAGAAATATCGGCGTCGTGCGCGGCATCACCGTCCGCTCGCGCTCCATCGTCGGCAATTTTTTCGGCGGGTTGCAAACGCTGTTCGGCGGCAATATCACCATCTACACCAACCTGTGCGAGCGCGCGCGCGCCGAGACCTATCAGTTGATGTGCCAGCACGCGCAGGCGCTGGGGGCGAATGCGATCATCGCCATGCGCTACGACGCCACGGACCTGATGGCCGGCCTGACCGAAGTGCTTTGCTACGGCACGGCGGTCGTCGTGGAGCCGGAGGACGCAGATGTCTGACGCAGCAACCGGGCGCACCGCGCCCAGGTCCGCGCCCTGATGCAGCCGTCGGACGGCCCCGCGTGCCGACGAGCCACATGCCTGCGATGAACCCCGCCTACGCCCAGACCCTCCGCGCGCTGCTGCAAGCCCAGCAAGTGGCCGCACTGGGAACGCTCCACGCGGGCCGGCCCTGTGTGTCCATGGTGCCTTTCGCCCTGTTGCCCGGCGGTGCGGATTTCATCATCCACGTCAGCCAGCTCGCGGCGCACACCAGGGACATGCTGGCGTGCCCGCAGGTGAGCCTGCTGGTGATCGCGCCGCCGGCGCCCGGGATGATGGCGCAGGAACTGGCGCGCATCACGGTGCAGGGCGAGGCGATACAGCTCGCCGCCGGCACGCCCGGGCATGCCGCGGCCAGGACGGCCTACCTGGCGCGGTTTCCGCAGAGCGAGCCGATGTTCGGGTTTTCCGACTTCTCCCTGTTCAAGATCGTGCCGGACGCGATCCGCTTCGTCGGCGGGTTTGCCCAGGCCACGAGCGTGTCGCCGGAAACCTTCGCCAGCATGTTGAGCACAGGCTGAACGCATGCCAGCTGAATTCGGACGTCGATGGCCAGAGAATGCCGCCGTGAAGGCCCGAAGCTCCTGCATTCTGCGCGGCCTTAGCTGCGAATGCGGCACACATTCCCGTCATTCGCCGCGCCTGGAATGCAGCCGGCAGGTGGCCTGCCTGTTTTCGGTGCCCATTCAATGACGGCCCGGCATGCCGTTTCCTCGCGTGGCGTGGTGAGCTCGCCGCATTTTCTTGCCACGGCCGCCGGCCAGGCCGTGCTCGCAACGGGCGGCAACGCCGTCGAGGCCGCACTCGCCGTCGGCGCCACGCTCTGCGTGGTCTATCCGCACATGAACAGCCTGGGCGGCGACGGTTTCTGGCTGCTGTGCGACGAAGCGGGCAATCTGAGCGGCCTCGACGGTGCAGGCGCTGCCGGCCAGGCCTACACGCCGGCGTTCTATTCCAGCCTGGGTCTGGACGCGATGCCTGTCCGCGGTCCGCATGCCGCCAACACGGTGGCCGGCCTGGTGTCGGTGTGGGGGGCTGCACATGCCCTCAGCCGGTCCCGCTGGGGCGGATGCATGTCCTGGCAGGAAGTGCTCGATCCCGCACATGACCATGCCGAACGCGGCTTCGCATGCAGCGCCAGCCAGGGCGACTTTCTCACGCAGAAGTGGGCGGATATTGGCGGCTTCCGGACGCTGACCGACATCTATGCGCCCGACGGGCAGCCGGTTCCGGCCGGGGCCAGGTTCCAGCAACCGCAGCTCGCCGAATCGCTGCGTCTGCTGCAGCGGGACGGCGCCGAGGGGTTCTACCGGGGCGAACTCGGACGGCGTATCGCGCAGGGCCTGGCCGACGCCGGCAGCCTGCTGGCCGCCGACGATCTGGCCGCCTTCCAGGGCCGCCAGGTGAGACCGGTCAGCGTGCCCTATCGAAACGGACGCGCGGTCAACATGCCGCCACCTACCCAGGGGCTCGCCTCGCTGCTGATCCTGGGCCAGCTCGACCGTTTCGATCTGGTGCGCTTTTCGCATCTCTCCGCCGACTACGTGCATCTCGTGGTCGAGGCGACCAAGCAGGCCTTCCGTGTACGCGACCGCCATGTGGCCGACCCGGATCATGTCGACGCGCCGGTCGCCGAGCTGCTCTCGTCCGACCGGATCGACGAACTGGCCGCCGCCCTCGACATGGAACGCGCCGCCCCCTGGGGCAAGGGCGTGGGACCGGCCGACACCGTCTGGTTCGGCGTGATGGACGCGAAAGGGCGCGCCGTCAGCGCCATCCAGAGCCTTTATCACGAATACGGCAGCGGCGTGGTGGCAGGAGAAACCGGCATCATCTGGCAGAACCGCGGCACCTCCTTCTCGCTCGATCCGCACCACGTCAATGTGCTGAAGCCGGGCAAGCGCCCGTTCCACACCCTCAATCCGGCCATGTATCTGGAGAACGGCCGTCCCCGGCTGGTCTACGGCACCATGGGCGGCGACGGCCAGCCACAGACGCAGGCGGCGGTCGCCACGCGCGCGCTGGACTACCGGCTGCCGCTGCCCGAGGTGCTGGACAGTCCGCGCTGGCTGCTCGGGCGCACCTGGGGCCAGGGCAACGACAGCCTGAAGCTGGAAGGCCGCTTTGCCCCGGAGGTGTTCGAGGAACTCGCCAGGCGCGGGCACGCGGTGGAACAGGTGGAGGACTACGCGCAGATGATGGGGCACGCGGGCGTCATCCGCGTACTCGACGACGGCACAATCGAGGCGGCGTCCGATCCGCGCAGCGACGGCGCCGCCGCCGGCGTCTGACTCCACGACACGCAAGGCCGCTTACGGCCACGTGAGGAAAATCACTCGCTGGCAGCCGCTTCATTTCTTGCCCTGGGCTGCAGGCCGGATTGCTCGCCGGCATGCCCGGGATCGGCGGCGGGGTCACCGAGAAATTCTCGGTCATCGTGAATCCGGAGAAGATCGGCACGCTCGTCTCGGCCTTCTTCGACGTCGAGGTCGATCCGCAGGGAATCGAGAGGGTGGCCGAGGATTTTGTCCGCCGCAACCCGTTTTCGCGCCGCCACGTCGTCAAGGCCAACTGCAAGCTGCCGCTCAGCCGGGTGAAGAACCGGCGCAGAGGGCCGCGTATCTAGCCGTGGTGGTTGCAATGGGCCAGTGAATGCGTGAGCATGCGGCCTTTGCAACATCCGCAGAAACAGGGATATGCATGGATGACTGGTTTGTCTGGCTCGCCCGCCTGATGTTCGTCGGCATTTTTCCATTGGGAATCGGCATGCTGTTCCGCGCCTGGGCGATCGCGGTGCGCAGGGACTATCGTTATGTGGCGGATTGGCGCGGCCGGTCGATTCAGGACGGAAAACGCTGGGCCAACGCGGTCATGGGCATCAATGGATCGGGCGGACTGGGGTTGCTTGCGGTGGGGGTACTGGTCCTGCTGGTTGGCCTGCCCTTCGCGATCTGGTCGGGACTGACGGCGTTCATTATCTGGAGCTATTATTTCGCCCTGCAGATTATCGTGCAGCGCGCCAGGAACCCCGGCGGGCCAGCCTGATAGCCCTGCAGCGCATCGGGCCCCCTGGGGAGGGTGGTTTGAATTGACTATCGCCAGCCGTATGGGCTTTACCGCTGCGAAGGTGTAGAGTCGCTAAAAAATAACCCAAACAAGTTTCAACTTGTTCATAAACGCTAGTCACAAGAGGAGGGGAACAGTCGATGTCAAAACCACAAAGCTTCGATGCCAAAGCGTACTGGAGTGCAACGCTCCGGCTACTCATCACAACACTCGTTATCTGGTTCATTGTTTCTTTCGGCGCCGGCATCCTGTTCCGCGATGTGCTCGACGGCATTCACCTCGGCGGCTATCCCCTGGGCTTCTGGTTCGCCCAGCAGGGTTCCATCTTCGTCTTCGTCGGTCTGATCTTCTGGTATGCACGCCGCATGGACAAGATCGACCGCGAGCACGACGTCCACGAAGAATAAGCACAACACCGAGGAGACACACAATGGATCTGAAAACCCTGACCTTCATCGTCGTGGGGCTGTCGTTCGCCCTCTACATCGGCATCGCCATCTGGGCGCGCGCCGGCACCACCAGGGAGTTCTACATCGCCGGCGGCGGTGTGCACCCGATCATCAACGGCATGGCGACCGGCGCCGACTGGATGTCCGCCGCCTCCTTCATCTCCATGGCCGGCCTGATCGCCTTCCTCGGCTATGGCGGCTCGGTCTACCTGATGGGCTGGACCGGCGGCTACGTGCTGCTGGCCGTGCTGCTTGCCCCCTACCTGCGCAAGTTCGGCAAGTTCACCGTGCCCGAGTTCATCGGCGACCGGTATTACTCGCAGACAGCTCGGATCGTCGCGGTGATCTGCCTGATCTTCATCTCCTTCACCTATGTCGCCGGCCAGATGCGCGGCGTCGGCATCGTGTTCTCCCGCTTCCTGGAAGTGGACATCACGACCGGCCTGATCATCGGCATGGGCCTGGTGTTCTTCTACGCCGTGCTCGGCGGCATGAAGGGCATCACCTACACCCAGGTGGCCCAGTACTGCGTGCTGATCTTCGCCTACACCATCCCGGCCGTGTTCATCTCGCTGCAGATCTCCGGCAACGTGTTCCCGCAACTGGGGCTGGGCGGCCACATGGGCGACATGTACTTCCTCGACAAGCTGAACAAGACCGTGACCGATCTGGGGTTTGCCGCCTATACCACGGGCAACAAGACCATGATCGACGTGTTCTGCATCACCCTGGCGCTGATGGCCGGTACCGCGGGCCTGCCCCACGTGATCGTGCGTTTCTTTACCGTGCCCAAGGTGCATGACGCCCGCCTGTCCGCAGGCTGGGCCCTGGTATTCATCGCCATCCTCTACACCACCGCACCCGCGGTCGGCGCCATGGCCCGCTACAACCTGCATGCCACGGTGAACACCGCGGTGGCCAGCGGCGGCGACATGTTCGCCCCCGATGCCGGCATCGTCGGCGAGTCTCGTCCTGAATGGATGAAGCGCTGGGAGAAGACCGGCCTGATCAAGTGGGAAGACAAGAACGGCGACGGCCGCATCCAGTACTACAACGAGAAGAGCAAGGATCCTGCCTTCCTGGCCAAGGTGGAAGCCGCCGGCTGGAAAGGCAACGAGCTGGGTTCCGTGGCCAAGGGCAAGTTCGAAGGCAAGGTCGACAACGACATCATGGTGCTGGCCAACCCCGAGATCGCCGGCCTGCCCAACTGGGTGATCGCCCTGATCGCCGCCGGGGGTATCGCCGCCGCGCTGTCCACCGCCGCCGGTCTGTTGCTGGTGATCTCCTCCGCCATCTCGCACGACCTGATGAAGGGCGTGTTCGCCAAGAACATTTCCGAGAAGGGCGAGCTGACGGCAGGCCGTGTCGCCGCCGCTGTCGCGGTGCTGGTGGCAGGCTATCTGGGCTACAACCCGCCGGGCTTCGTCGCCCAGGTCGTGGCGTTCGCCTTCGGCCTGGCCTGCGCGTCGCTGTTCCCGACCATCGTCATGGGCATCTTCAGCAAGTCGATGAACCGCGGCGGGGCCATCGCCGGCATGCTGACCGGTCTGGTCTTCACCCTGGCCTACATCGTCTACTTCAAGCGCGACGTGCTGCTGGGCATGCCCAAGGTGCCGGATTCCGACTGGCTGTTCGGCATTTCGCCGGAAGGCATCGGTGTCGTGGGCATGATCCTGAATTTCACCGTGTCCTTCGTGGTGATGAAGCTGACGCCCGCCTGCCCGGATCACATCCAGCACCTGGTCGAAGGCATCCGTTACCCGAGGGGTGCCGGTACGGCGCAGGCCCACTGACCCTGACGGCTCAGGCAAAAGACCCCCGCCGCGGCGGGGGTCTTTTTTGGCCAGGAATCTGTTGTTGAAAATGGATACCGACAAGCCTGCCGGTCACGATTGAAACATGGAATCCTGCTTGGATCTGAAACCGGCGGCTATCGGCCAGCAGCGGTCCTTGGCGAAGCAGTAAAATCGCTCTGATGCTCGTCCGCTCCATACCATGCTGGAGATATTCGCGAAAATTTGCACTGTGGCCGGGCATCCGCAATTGCTGCTGGCCGCACCTCCGTCAGGGTAGACGGGGCAAGCAATCCGGATTGAGATTGAGTTGGTTATTTCCCCCCGGCAGTCTAGGCTAGGAAGTGGTAGAGGGATTAAATAATCATTCCTCCATTCCCTTTCTGTCTTCCTGCAGGAGACTCTTCGTGGACAGGCTCAGATTCTGCGTATGGTTCCTGTTAGGGCTGGCGTTTGCAGCGTCGTCGCCGTCGTCTGCACTTGCAGAAGCAATATCGGCTGCGGTGACAAAGTGGGATACTGCATCCGCCGTGAGTATGGCGGGGCGTCAGCGCATGCTCTCGCAGCGCATCGTGAAGGCGTACCTCATGCTGGGACAAGGAATCGCGGCCGATGACGCCCGGACCATCCTGCAGAAATCGGTCAGCCAGTTCGAATCCCAGCTCGCGGCGCAGAAAGCATTCCAGCCGACCCCGGCGGTGCGGCGTGCCGTCGTAAACCTGGAAGGCACGTGGACGAAGTTCAAGGCACTGCTGACGGCAACACCAAGCAAGGCCGGTGCCGTTGAGCTCTATGACGCCAACGAGGCCCTGCAGCAAGCGGCACACAGCGTGACGCTGGCGTACGAGGAGGTCGCCGCTACGCCACTCGATCACTTGGTCAGTATCGCGGGGCGCCAGCGCATGCTGTCGCAGCGCATGGCCAAGTTCTATTTCTATCGAACCTGGGGACTCTATGATGTTCCGTCCGATATGGAATTGCATCTCAGCCGTGCGCGTTTCACTGCGGAGCTAATCCAGATTGAACGCTCGCCCCTTGCATCGGCGAAGATCAAGGCTGGCGTGGCGCGAGTCCGGAGCGAGTGGGAACCGTATCAGCAGGTACTGTTCGCGAGCCGGCAGCCCACGGAGATGCGCAAGGATGCCTCGCATGTAGCAGAGTTGAGCGAGCGAGTGCTCGTGGTCACGGAGGAACTGGTAGCGCAGATCGTGGCACAGGGCCAACAACCAAAAGAGCCAAGTTCTAATTAAATTGACGACGACCGCACAACATTCCAAAACTTAGAACCAGAAGGTCGCTGTCTGCCAGAGAACAGACGTTGGACGAACGATTCATTAAGCGCTGCTACGGGTCGATAACCGCCGCTCTACTTTCAACGAAGTGGACGTCGAACGACAAGCAGTTTTCACTCGCATTCAACAGCAGATTCCAGATACTTTTTCTCGACAGAGCTAGGCGGTCTGGATCTGCCGTCGACGTTCCCGCTCCAGCGCCTTCAGGCCGGCAAAACCTGCCGCGTCGCGGGCTTCCAGTTTCGGGCGCAGCGCCAGCAGCAGTTCGGCGGTGGACAGGGCATCGGCCAGCGCGTTATGGCGGGCGTAGTTTCTGATATGGAACAGGCCCATCCAGTCGTCCAGCGCGCGATAACGCCCGGCGAGCTGCGGATGGAGCGCCGGCGCCACATACGCCAGGTCGGCCCAGGCGTGGCGGAAGTTGAGCCCGAGAAAGCTTTTCATGGCGCGGCTGATCATGGACTCGTCAAACGCGACATGAAAGGCGACGAGCGGGTCCTTGCCCAGGTAGTCGAGGAAGGCGAGCAGGGCCTCGGCGGGCGGCATGCCTTCCCGCTGGGCGGTGCCGCCGATCCCGTGTATCAGGATGTTGTCCTTCTCGCTGATCCGCGCCTGCTGCAGCACGATCTCGAAGCTGTCGGCCAGCCGGATCTGGCCGTTCGTCACCGCGACGGCGCCAATGGCGATCAGGCGGTCGCGTCTGATGTTGAGTCCGCTGCTTTCCACGTCCACCACCACGTAGCGGCTCTCGCCGAGTGGTGTGTCCCGGCGCGGCGACGGCAACGCCTGCCAAGCCGTCAGGCGCCGGGTCTGCTCCGGCGTCAGGTCCGGCTTCCTGCCGAGGAACCGGTCCAGCCAGCTCATACCTGGTAGTCCAGGCCCAGCTTGGTCTGCAGCTTGCGCGCCTGGCGAAACGCCTCCTTGAGGATGCGCCGGTCCAGGTTGTTGAGCGTGTCGGGATCCACCCGGTTGCTGAGCGTCGCGCCCTGCTCGTTCTGCACATGGTGCAGGCGCAAACGCAGCAGCTGGATGAACAGGAAGGCCTCGCAGTAGGCGTCGATATCGCGGGCGCTGATGTTCAGCGGCGCCGCGATCTCGCGCAGGCGCTGCAGCGTGTTGGTCTGGGCGCCACCGACCGCCAGGCCAAAAATGCGTGCGGCGTCGACGAAGGGCGTGATGCCGTTCATCTTGAGGTCGATGGTGTGGTCGTCGCCGGTGACGAAGTCGCGCACCATGCCCAGGGGCGGCCGGTTGCGCAGGGCGTTGACGGCAAGCTGGTGCAGGAAGCGCGAGTTCTTCGGCGCCGCCGCCTGCAGCCATTCACGCAGCGCCGTTCCCAGATGCGCCGCACCGTAGAGCGGGCGGAAATCGAAGAAGATGGTCGAATGCAGCAGGTCCATCGGGGCGCCGTGGTAGATCCATTTATCGAACGTGGCCTGCCACTCCTCGAGCGACAGGCACCATTTCGGGTTCGACGCCATGACGTCGCCGCCGCATAGCGGAAACCCGCACTCCGCCAGCGCGAGGTTGATGCGTTTGGCGAAGGGCAGCAGCACCTCGCGCAGCGAGGCCGGGTCCGCGTTGTCCTTGAGCGCGAAAATGATGCCGTTGTCCTGGTCCGTATTCAGCGTCTGCTCGAAACGGCCTTCGGAACCCAGCGCCAGCCAGCAGAATTCGATGTCACGAACCGGACTGTCATGCAGTTCCAGTTCGATGATGCGCGAGGTCAGCAGGTCGTTGAGCGTCGTGATGATCTGGGTCAGCTGTTCGGCCGCCACGCCCTGGGCCAGGATGTTGCGCGCGAGCTGCTGGATGTCGCGTGCGCATTGCTTGAGCACTGCCAGATCGGGCGCATGGCGGATCGCGGTGCTGATCTGGCTGAGCCCGACGCGCTGCAGGCTGAACAGGTCCTTTTCCGATATCACGCCGGTCAGGCGGCCGTTGTCGGCCACCAGTACATGGCGGATGCCCTGCCTCGCCATCGCGAGCGCCGCTTCGTGAGCGGCCGCATGGGGCGGCAGGGTGACGAGCTCGGTGCTCATGATGCGGATGACGGGCTGGTCGAGGTCGGCTCCGGCCAGGGCCACGCGACTCAGAACATCGTGCAGGGTGAGGATGCCCTTGGGGATGTCGGCGTCCACGGCAACCATGGCCCCCACGCCGTGATCCTCCATCCCCTGCAGCGCCTGCCGGATGGGGGTGTCCGGTGAGCAGGTCACCGGCTCGCGACGGATGATGGATGCGAGGCTGCTGCTCATCGACTGCTGCTCCGTGCTGGCTTTGGAATAGCCCGCCTGGATGAGGTGTTTCGATTGCTCGAGCAGGTTGGCGATACGGCGGGTGCAGAAGTCGTGAAAGGCTGCGCTCAGGCGGGTCAGCTGCAGGAAGTCTGCGGCCGGCAGGACATAGCAGAAGACATCGCTGCTGGCGCGGTAGACGCTGGTGACGGGGCGGCCGGCGAGCAGTGCGCCCAGCGGGAAGCACTCGCCTTCGTGCAGCTCGAGCCAGGCGCTGTCTTCCTGCGTCTGCGCCACGCCCTGTTCGCCCTGTACCGCGCCCTGCTTGATGATGAGGAAGGGAACCGGTTCGGTCTGCCCGGGTGAGAGAATCACCTCGCCCTGTGCAAAATAGCCCAGCGCTAGTTTGCGGGCCATCCACAGCAGGTGTTCGGCTTCCATGCGGTCAAACGGCGCGAACTGGCCCAGGTGATCAACGGTGGCCTGAATCAGCGAATTGGCAGCCTCGGACATCGATTCCCCCTGGCGTGTCTTCTGGTTTGTGGACCATTATCGTCAGGTATCGTTGTGTTGCGCAAGGCGACGTGCGCAGGCAACGATCGCCAATAAAAAAAGCGGTGGCACTGCCACCGCTTCAAACGCTGTCGGAATTCTTAGTTTGCGCGTTTATGCATGAGGCGTGTCAGGGCCAGCCCCGTGCCGAGCAGCAGCAGCGACCCCGGTTCGGGTACGGAGTTGCCGCCCCCGCCGATCGGTGCGAAGCGGTCTTCCAGCGTCCAGCTGAGAACGTCGTGATTGGCGTATGCCGCACCGGTGCCCGACGTAAAGCCGACAAACGCATTGGTGGTGCCCAGATCGCTCGCCAGATTGCGCGTCAGGGACAGAATTGCGCTGGTGGGTCGTACAGAGGAGCGACCCAGACGGGCTTCCAGCAGATTGGTGCTGCCGTCGTAGTCGATCCACGCGTTCCAGATGTCGCCATTGTTCATGTCGGCTTCGGTCACTTCGGTCAGGACGACCGAAGTGACGCTGCCGTTGACATCGATGCCGATGTGGTTGCTGCTGTTGTTGTCGCCGGCGCCGTTGTTCCACGTGTCGAATTCGATGCCGACGCTGTTGTTGATGCCGGCATAGCCAATGCCGCCGCCGGCACCGCCGACGTTGTTGCCGACGGTCTGCACCACGAATACCAGGCCGTCTGCGCCGCATCCCTGGCCGTCACATGCGCCGCCTGCATTGGTGAAGCGGAACTGGAAGAAAGTGCTGAACGAGGCGTTGGAGGCAAGAGAGACCGTGCTGGTCGAGAAGGCGCTGCCCGACTGGCTAAAATTCGCGGGCGTTACCCGCAGCATGTTGCCCACTTGAGCGGCATTGCCATTGAGTGTGAGACCGGCCACGCTGGAAAAGTCGGGGTAGCTGATCACCGCGGCACCGGCCTGCCCCGCCAGGGCGAGGACGCAGGCGGCAGCCGCAAGCTGTTTGATCGTTTTCATTTGTTTTTCCCTGAGCTGGATGTTCCCTGGCACTCAGCAAATACCGGGCCACCAGATGGATCGATCCTGGATTCATATTATTAATCAATTACTTGATGTGTCTTTCCATGTGCTTTTCGGGTCCGGCCCTGCGCGCCCGGTAGCGGAATGTAAAAAACGCCGACAGAGGTTGATCGCCAGGAAGGTTTGGCGGATAAAAAAAGCCCCGCCGAAGCGGGGCTTTGAGGCTGTCTGAATACCCGAAACGGGTAAACGGCCAGGCGTTTGCTTCCTTACATCATGCCACCCATGCCGCCCATGCCACCCATATCGCCCATGCCGCCACCCATCGGGGCGGCCTGCTTGTCTTCCGGCAGGTCGGCGACCATGCAGTCGGTGGTCAGCATCAGGCTGGCGATCGACGCGGCATTCTGCAGCGCGGTGCGGGTGACCTTGGTGGGGTCGAGCACGCCCATCGCCACCATGTCGCCGTACTCGCCGGTGCCGGCGTTGTAGCCGAAGTTGCCCTTGCCTTCCAGCACCTTGTTGACGACGACCGAAGGCTCTTCGCCGCAGTTCTTGACGATCTGGCGCAGCGGCTCTTCGATCGCACGCAGCACGATCTTCACGCCGGCGTCCTGGTCGTGGTTGTCGCCCTTGACCGCAGCGGCGACAGCCTTGGCGCGCAGCAGCGCGACGCCGCCGCCGGGGACGATGCCTTCTTCAACGGCGGCACGGGTGGCGTGCAGCGCGTCTTCGACACGGGCCTTCTTCTCCTTCATCTCGACTTCGGTCGCGGCGCCCACCTTGATCACTGCCACGCCGCCGGCCAGCTTGGCCTTGCGCTCCTGCAGCTTCTCGCGGTCGTAGTCGCTGGTGACTTCGTCGATCTGCTTGTTGATCTGGGTGATGCGGCCCTTGATCGCGTTGGCATCGCCGGCGCCATCGATGATGGTGGTGTTTTCCTTGCCGATCTCGATGCGCTTGGCGCGGCCCAAGTCCTGCAGGCTGGCTTTTTCCAGCGAGAGGCCGACTTCCTCGGCGATCACGGTGCCGCCGGTGAGGATGGCCATGTCTTCCAGCATCGCCTTGCGGCGGTCGCCGAAGCCCGGGGCCTTGACGGCGCAGGTCTTGAGGATGCCGCGGATGTTGTTGACCACCAGGGTGGCGAGCGCTTCGCCGTCGACGTCTTCGGCGACGATCATCAGCGGCTTGCCGGCCTTGGCGACCTGCTCCAGAACGGGCAGCAGGTCACGGATGTTGGAGATCTTCTTGTCGAACAGCAGGATGAAGGGATCTTCCATGATCGCCATCTGCTTGTCGGGGTTGTTGATGAAGTAGGGGCTCAGGTAGCCGCGGTCGAACTGCATGCCCTCGACGACGTCGAGTTCGTTCTCCAGGCCCGAGCTGTCCTCGACGGTGATCACGCCTTCCTTGCCAACCTTGTCCATGGCGGCGGCGATGATTTCACCGATCGAGGCGTCCGAGTTGGCGGAAATGGAGCCGACCTGGGCGATTTCCTTGCTGCTGGCGCAGGGCACGGAGATCTTCTTCAGTTCGGCGGTGATGGCGATCACGGCCTTGTCGATGCCGCGCTTCAGGTCCATCGGGTTCATCCCGGCGGCCACGTACTTCATGCCTTCGTTGACGATGGACTGGGCCAGCACGGTGGCGGTGGTGGTGCCGTCACCGGCGACGTCGGAAGTCTTGGAAGCGACTTCCTTGACCATCTGCGCGCCCATGTTCTCGAGTTTGTCCTTCAGCTCGATTTCCTTGGCGACCGATACGCCGTCCTTGGTCACGGTGGGGGCGCCAAAGGAGCGGTCGAGCACCACGTTGCGGCCTTTCGGGCCCAGGGTCACCTTGACGGCGTCAGCCAGAACATTGACGCCAGCCACCATGCGGTGACGCGCGGAATCGCCAAAACGTACGTCTTTTGCAGCCATTGCTTAACTCCTAAATTTGAATTCGGTTGGTTTGCGTGCGGGTTCGGCTTACTGCTCGACCACGCCCATGATGTCTTCTTCGCGCATCACCAGCAGCTCGTCGCCTTCGACCTTGACGGTCTGGCCGGCATACTTGCCGAACAGCACGCGGTCGCCGACTTTCACGTCCAGCGGAATCAGCTTGCCTTGGTCGTCTTTCTTGCCAGCGCCCACGGCGATGATTTCACCCTGATCGGGCTTTTCGGTCGCGGTGTCGGGGATCACGATCCCGGAAGCGGTCTTGCGCTCTTCTTCCATGCGCTTGACAATCACACGGTCGTGCAGAGGACGGATTTTCATTGCAAAGTCTCCATTGCGATACGTTGATAACTGGCAGCCTGGGCTGCCCGAAAATAAGGAAGCGGCGAAGGTGTTGTTAGCACTCGTCGCCGTCGAGTGCTAATAGTAGGGGCGCAAGGTGACAATTTCAAGTCCATGGACGATTTAATCCGCCGCACCCGTGCCGCCGTCTGGCACCCCTGCACCCAGATGAAAACGCTCGACGTTGCCCCGCCGCTGGCGATTGCGCGCGGCGAAGGCGCGTGGCTCTTCGATACGGACGGCCGGCGCTATCTCGACGCGATTTCCAGTTGGTGGGTCAATCTCTTCGGCCACTGCAACCCGCGCATCAATGCCGCCATCACCGACCAGCTCGGCCGGATCGAGCATGTGATGCTGGCCGGCGCCACCCATGCGCCGGTGGTGGATCTGTCCGAGCGCCTGGCGCAACTGACCGGGCTGGGCCATGCGTTTTACGGCTCCGACGGCGCCTCGGCCACCGAAATCGCCCTGAAAATGAGCGCTCACTTCTGGCGTAACGCAGGGCGGGCGGAGAAAAACGGGTTCATCAGCCTCAAGAACGGCTATCACGGCGAAACCGTCGGCGCGCTCTCGGTGACTGACATTCCCCTGTTCAAATCCACCTATGCCCCCCTGCTGCGTCACACAGTGCAGGTTCCCACGCCCGACGCGCGGCTGGCCGAGCCGGGCGAATCGGCCGAGGCGTTCGCGCTGCGCTGCGCCGCCGCGCTGGAGGCACACCTGGACGCGCACGCCGCTGAAACCGCTGCCTTCATCGTCGAGCCGCTGGTGCAGGGCGCGACGGGCATGGCGATGTATCACCCGGCCTACCTCACCCGCGCACGCGAACTGTGTACCCGGCATCAGGTACACCTGATCGCCGACGAGATCGCCGTGGGTTTCGGCCGCACCGGCACGATGTTCGCGTTCGAACAAGCGGCGGCGCCCAGACAGGCGGATACGCATGCCGAAACCGCGCCCCCTTCCCGCTCCCGGCGCTCCGCGCCCGCCGAGTCCGGGGATCGCGCTTCTTGCCGCACCGACACCCTGTTCGCCTGCGAGCAGGCGGCCATCCGCCCTGACTTCATCTGCCTGTCCAAGGGCATCACCGGCGGCTACCTGCCGCTGTCGGCCGTGCTGACGACCGATGCGGTCTATGACGCCTTTTATGGCGACGCCACCGCGAAAGGCTTCCTGCATTCGCATTCCTACACCGGCAATCCGCTTGCCTGCCGTGCGGCGCTGGCGGTGCTGGACATCTTCGAGGCGGACCGGGTCATCGCCGCCAACCGCATCAAGGCGCAGGAATTCACCGGGCTGCTGGCCGAGGTGGCGGCGCATCCGCGCGTACGCCACTTCCGCCAGCGCGGCATGATCTGGGCTTTCGATGTGGCGGAGGCCGCGCCCGGTTTTGCCGAGCGCTTTCACCGGAGGGCGCTGGCGCAGGGCGTGTTCATCCGCCCCATCGGCAATACGGTGTATGTCATGCCGCCCTACGTGACGAGCGTTGGCGATATGCGCGGGCTGGCGTCGACCCTGCTGGAGGGGCTCGCGGATCCGCACATCTGAAACAGGGTGTCCGGGCCGGCTTGACGCAAGCGGCACCCCGCCATAAGATAGTAACTGGTAACTATCTAACGAGTCCGTCCATGACCGACGAGCCTGCACGCAAACGGCTGGGCGCCGACGAACGGCGCGAGGAAATCATCCGTGTGACGCTCATGCTGGCCGCCAAACAGGGCGTCGACGACGTGACGACCCAGGACATGGCGCAGGCGATGGGTGTGACACAGGGCGCGGTGTTCCGGCACTTCCCGAACAAGGACGCCATCTGGCTGGCGGTGATGCAGTGGGTGCGCGACCGCATGATGGCGGTGCTGACGCGCGCAGCCGCGCAGGGGCGCGACCCGCTGGATGCCCTGCAACACATGTTCTATGCGCATATCGCATTCATCGCCGGCCATCCGGCCATCCCGCGCGTGCTGACATCTGAGCACCTGCACGGTCGCAACGTCGTGCTGCGGCAGCTGGTGACTGAAATCATGCTGGGCTACGAGGCGAAGATAGCCGGCCTGCTGCAGGATGGCCAGGCGCAGCAGCAGGTGCGCCCGGATATCGACACGCAGGCCGCAGCCACGCTCTATATCGGCATGATCCAGGGTCTGGTGCTGCAGGCGTCCATCCTGCGCGGCCGGCGCACGTTGGCGGCGGAGGCCGCGCGTACCTTCCCGATTTTCCTCGAAGCCGTCCGTCTGCCCCAAACCAAGGAGTGATTCCATGAACCATCTCGCCGCCCCGCTCGCTGCAGTGCTGTGTCTGAACATGGCTGCGGCCAGCGCGCAGGACATGCCTGACCATCATGCCCATGCGCCCGCCACAGACGGTCGCGCGATCCTGGCGTTGAACCCGGGCGAACGCGTCATGGTTCTGGAAGAAATGCGCCTGTTCCTCGACGGCGTCGAGAAGATGACCGGTGCGCTCGGCCGGCAGGATATGCAGGCGACGGCCGACGCGGCGCGCGGAATGGGGATGCGCATGGCGCACGAGATGCCGCCGGCGCTGCGTGCCAAATTGCCGATGGAATTCAGGCAGCAGGGCGTTTCGGTGCATCGCGATTTCGACCAGATCGCGCTGGACGCCGAAAGCCTGAAAGACGTGAGCTACAGCCTCAACCAGCTATCCGCCACGCTGCAAAAATGCGTGAGCTGCCATGCGGCATACCAGATCCGTTCACCCCTGAACGGCGACGCGCACTGAACCATGCCGCCATGAAAACCAAGCTTGCCGCCTATCTCAATGCACGCACGCTGTCCCTGACAGCCGGCATCATGGTGTTTGCCGCGGCCTTCGTATGGCTGCTCGCCACGCGCGGGCCGCTGGCTCCGGTGGGGGTCGAGACGGTCGCGGTCACGCGCGCCGACCTCAGTCCCGGCGTGTACGGCATCGGTACGGTGGAGGCGCAGCATGCCTACAGCGTCGGACCGATCCAGGCGGGGCGGCTGCTGAGGGTGACGGTCGACCAGGGCGACCGGGTCGAGGCCGGCCAGTTGCTGGCCGAGATGGATCCGGTGGATCTGCGCCAGCGTGCCGAAGCGGCGACTAGCGCCACCGAACGCGCCCGTCAGGCCGCGCAGGCAGCGCTGGCGCAGGTGGCCGAGGCAGAAAGCCGGGCGCGTCTGGCGCAGGCCAATCTGGCGCGCTACCGGGCGTTGTATCAGCAGAACTTCGTCGCCAGGGAAATGGTGGACAGCCGCAGCCACGAAGCGGCCGCCGCCGAGGCGGCGCTGGTCGCGGCGCGCGCCAACGCCGCGGCGGCGCAGCGCGAGATCGGGCGTGCCGTGGCCGAGCGACAGGGGGTCGATCAGTTGCGCAACAGTCTTAAATTGATGAGCCCGATCGCGGGTGTGGTGGCTGCGCGAGAAGCCGAGCCGGGTGCCACGGTGGTGGCGGGCCAGGCCGTGTTGCAACTGGTCGATCCGGCTCGCCTGTGGGTGCGTGCACGGGTCGATCAGGCGCGTGCGCAGGGCGTGCAGGTAGGGCAGACGGCGGATATCGTGATGCGTTCGACGCCGGGAACGAGCTTGCCCGGGAATGTGGTGCGTATCGAACTGCAAAGCGACGCCGTGACCGAGGAGCGGATCGTCGACGTGGCGTTCGACCCGGTACCCGCCCGCCTGTATCTGGGCGAACTGGCGGAGGTGACGCTGCATCTGCCGGGCGTCCGCAACGTGCTGACGGTGCCGCGCGCCGCCATCGCCCTCCGCAACAACCTGACCGGCGTGTGGCAGGCGGTCGACGGGCGCGCCCGCTTCAAGCCGGTGCAATTCGGCGTGCAGACCGCTGAACGCGCGCAGGTCGTAAGTGGTCTGGACCAAGGCGAGCACCTCATCGTCTACAGCGCCAGGCAGCTCGACGACGGCATGCGGGTGCGCGAACAGCGGCTGACGGCGCGATGAGCCATCCCAGGCATGATTAATCTGGCCCGGCGCGACATCGCCCATCACCTGAAAAGCTATCTGCTGACCGGGCTCGGGCTGGGCCTGCTGATCGGGGTGACGCTGACCATGGCTGGCGTGTACCGCGGCATGGTCGACGATGCCAAGGTGCTGCTGCGCGCGGTCGACGCCGACGTCTGGGTAGTGCAGCAGGATACGCTCGGCCCGTTCGCCGAACCGTCCTCGGTGCCTGACGATCTCTATCGCGCACTGCTGGGCCTGCGAGGTGTGGCGCAGGCTGGCAATGTCTCTTATCTCACCATGCAGGTGTCGCACGCAGGCCAGTCGCAGCGCGTGATGGTGGCGGGTTTCGAGCCTGGCAATCCGGGCGGGCCGGCGTTCCTGGTGGCCGGACGCCCGATCGCTCACGCGCATTACGAAGCGGTGGCCGACGCCAAGACCGGCCTGCAGGTGGGCGATGTGGTGCGCATCCGCCGCAACGACTACACCGTGGTCGGGCTGACCCGGCGCATGGTGTCGTCCAACGGCGACCCGATGCTGTTCATCCCGCTGAAGGACGCGCAGGAAGCGCAGTTCCTCAAGGACAACGACGCCATCGTCGAGGACCGCCAGCGCCTCGCCGCCAATCCGGCGATCAACCGTCCCGGCCAGCCTGGCGTGCTCGATGCGGTGCAGGCGATCCAGACCTCGAGCCACAAGGTCAACGCGGTGCTGCTGCGGCTGCAGCCGGGGACCGATGCGCGCGCCGTGGCCGAGACGATCGCGCGCTGGCAGCGCTACACGGCCTACACGCGCGACGACATGGAAGAGATCCTGGTGGCGAAGCTGATCGCTACCGCCGCCAAGCAGATCGGCCTGTTCCTGGTCATCCTGGCGGTGGTCAGCGCGGCCATCGTCGCGTTCATCATCTACACGATGACGCTCGGCAAGATCAAGGAAATCGCCGTGCTGAAACTCATCGGCGCGCGTGACCGCAGCATCGCCGCAATGATCATGCAGGAGGCGCTGGGGCTCGGCGTGATCGGTTTTTTCGTCGGCAAGTTCGCCGCCACGCTGTGGGCGCCGGCGTTCCCAAAATACGTGCTGCTCGAAACCGGCGATGCCGTGCGTGCCTTCGTGCTGACGCTGGTGGTGTGTGCGCTGGCCTCTGTGCTGGCGATTCGCGCCGCGCTCAGGATCGACCCGGCGGAGGCGATCGGTGGCTGAGCACGAGCAACCTGCGATCCTCATCGAGGGCATCACCAAGCGATACGGCAGCGGCAGCGCAGCGGTCGATGCGCTCAAGGGCGTCGACATGCGGGTGTACCCAGGCGAAGTGGTGGGACTGATCGGGCCGTCCGGCTCCGGCAAGACCACGCTGCTGAAATGCCTGGGTGCGGTGATCGAACCCAGCGCCGGCAAGTTCACGCTCGGCGGCGAGGTGATTTACGACAACGGCTGGAAAACCAACGACCTGCGCGCATTGCGCCGCGACCGCATCGGCTTCGTGTTCCAGGCCGCGTACCTGATCCCGTTTCTCGACACCACCGACAACGTCGCGCTGCTGCCGATGCTGGCCGGCGTGCCCAACGACAAGGCACGCGCGATCGCGCTGGAGATGCTGACCGCGCTCGACGTGCAGCACCGCGCGCAGGCGCGTGTTCCCGAACTGTCGGGCGGCGAGCAGCAGCGGGTGGCGATTGCGCGTGCGCTCGCCAACAAACCGCCGATCATCCTGGCCGACGAGCCGACCGCCGCGCTCGACAGCGTGCGCGCGCTGACCGTGGTGAAAATCCTCAACCAGCTGGCACAGGAGTTCCGCATCGCCATCATCGTTGTCACCCACGACGAAAAGATCATTCCCACTTTCAAACGCATTTACCATATCCGTGACGGCAAGACCTACGAAGAAGCAGGCGAGGGACGCGAACTATGAAGCTGACTTTTCTCGGCGCGGCACGCGAAGTGACCGGCTCCAGCTATCTGGTGGAGCACGAGGGCGTGCGCTTCCTGGTCGATTGCGGGATGTTCCAGGGCGGACGCGAGACGCGCGCCAAGAACAGCCAGGCGTTCAACTTTGATCCGCGATCGATCGATTTCGTCCTGCTGACCCATGCCCATATCGACCATTCGGGCCTGCTGCCCAGGCTGGTGGCGCTGGGTTTCAAGGGCCGCATTCATACCACGCGCGCGACCTGCGATCTGCTCGCGGTGATGCTGCCGGACTCGGCGCACATCCAGGAAAAGGAAGCGGAATTCGCCAACCTGCGGCGTTTCCGCAAGGATTTGACGCACGACAAAAAACGCGCAGGACCTGCGCGCGACAGTGCGCCGCTGTATACGGTGGCGCAGGCGCAGGCGTCGCTGACGCAGCTTGACCCGGTCGAGTACGATCTGGAAATCGCGCCGCATCCGCAGGTGCGCTGCATTTTCCGCGACGCCGGCCACATCCTCGGTTCGGCCATCCTGGAAGTGTGGGTGGGCGAAGGCAGGCAGCGGCGCAAGATCGTGTTCTCCGGCGACCTCGGCCAGCCGGCCCGCCCGCTGCTGCGCGATCCCACGCCGATTCTCGATGCCGATTACCTGCTGGTCGAGTCGACCTACGGCGATCGCGAGCACAAGAGCATGGAGGCGACGCAGGACGAGCTGGTCGAGGCCATCAACCACACGATCGAAAAGAAGGGCGGCAACGTCGTCATTCCCGCCTTTGCCGTGGGCCGCACCCAGGACATGCTGTATCTGCTGGCCGACCTGACGCGGCAGGCGCGCATTCCCAAGCTCTCGGTATTCGTCGATTCGCCGATGGCCACGGCGGCCACCGAAATCACCTACAGGCACATGGAGCTGCTGGATGCCGAAACGCATGCGTTGATGGGCAGGCACGGCGGCGCGGCACATTTTCGCAAACTCAATTTTGTCGAAAGCGTGGAAGAATCGAAGGCGCTCGACCGCATCACGGGGGGCGCCGTCATCATCTCGGCCAGCGGCATGTGCGAAGCCGGGCGCATCAAGTTCCACCTGCGCGCCAACCTGGGGCGGCGCGAGTCCACCATCCTGATCACCGGCTTTCAGGCTGCCGGCACCTTCGGCCGCCACCTGGTCGACGGCGCCAAACGCGTGCGCCTGCTGGGCGAGGACATTCCGGTACGCGCCGACCTCTATACGCTGGGCGGCCTGTCGGCGCATGCCGACCGCACTGCGCTGCTGGCCTGGCTCGGGCATTTCCGGGAAAAGCCGCGTCAGGTTTTCGTGGTGCACGGTGAGGACGCCGTGGCGACCGGGTTCGCCGCAGACCTGCACACGCAGTTCGGCTGGGATGCCATGGCGCCGACACCCGGCTACAGCGTCATCCTCGATTAAACTTGCCGCATGACATTCAAACGATTTCTTTCAGGCCCCGTCATGCTTGTGCTGCTTTGCAGCGGGGGTCTGGGGCAGGCGCGCGCGGCTTCGATGGCAGACTGGGAAGGCTGCAGCACGATCCCGGCGGATACCGAGCGGCTGGCCTGCTACGACCGCGTGTCCGGGCGTTCGCAACCCGAAGCCGCCCCCGGGACCGTGTTTCCATCCGCACCCCAGGCAGCCGAAAGTGCTGTCGCGGCGCCGGCTGTACCGCCGGAACCGAAGCTGCTGTCGGCGCTGTCGCGCCACTGGGAACTGGATGACGAAGCCAAGCAGGGTGCCTTCCTGTTCCGCCCCCACCGCCCCACGTATTTCCTGCCCATCAAGTACACCAGCGCGCCCAACAACACGCCGTTCCAGGGCACCTTCACGCAACCCGATCTCGGCCTCGACAAGATCGAGGCCGAATTGCAGCTGAGCTTCAAGGTCAAGGGCATGCAGGGCGTGTTCGGTCACGACAATGTCGACCTCTGGTTCGGCTACACCACGACCTCGTTCTGGCAGGCCTACAACCACAATATTTCCTCGCCGTTCCGCGAGACCAACTACGAGCCGGAGGCGATGCTGGTGTTCCGCACGAATTATGAGCTGGCCGGCTTTCGCGGGCGCCTCATCAATCTCGGGCTGTCGCATCAGTCGAATGGCCGCGGCGAAGGCCTGTCGCGCAGCTGGAACCGGGTCTACGCGCAGTTCGGGTTCGAGCGCGGCAACCTCGCCGTGCTGGTGCGGCCCTGGATACGCATTCCCGAAAGCGCGTCAAGCGACGACAACCCCGACATCGAGGACTACATGGGGCACGGCGACGTGCTGGCGGTGTACCGCAAGGGCCGCAACGCCTATTCGCTGCTGCTGCGCAACAACCTCAAGACCTCGGACAACCGCGGCGCGTTGAAGCTCAACTGGAGCTTCCCGCTGGTGGGGCGCCTGAAAGGCTACGTGCAGTACTTCAACGGCTACGGCGAGTCGCTGATCGACTACAACTACAGGCAGCAGACCCTGGGCCTCGGCGTCAGCCTGGCCGAAGGCATGTAGCCGTCAGGGCGTGTGCGGCAGCGCTTCCTCCAGCAGGCGGTGCACATACTTCACCGGGATGGCGTAGCTGATCCCGCTCGGCGCGGAGAGTGCAGCCTCCTTCGAGCTTTTCACGTACACCGAATTGACCACGCCCAGGACCTCGCCGGTATCGGGGTGCCATACCGGGCTGCCGCTGTTTCCGGGATAGGCCACGGCATCGAGTTCGAACACTTCAAAGGGCGACACCGCCTGCTTGAGTGCGCGCACGCTCAGCTCTGAGGCGGCGGGCACAGGCGTGTAAATGGGAATGATGGCCGCCAGCCCGGCACGGTGCGTGGAGGCATTGAGGCCCAGAATCGAGCCGATGGGATAGCCGGTGAAGTAGAGCTGCCAGCCTTCGCGCGCCTGGCCGGAGTCACCCAGCTTCAGCGGGGGAATGGGCTCGCCCTCGATCTTCAGCAAAACCAGGTCATGCAGCTTGTCCGTGGCGATCAGCTGTGCCGGGCGCAGCGAGATCCGGCGGTCATGGCCGATGAATACGGCGTAGGTTTCCTTTTTTTCGCTATCCAGCGGCTTGCTGAAAATATGCGCACACGACACGACGTAGTGTCCGTCCAGCACCGCAAAGCCGGTACCTTGCAGGTTGGCGGGCGGGCGGCCGGTGGGCATGTAGGTGCCGACGCCGACCACCCCTGGCTTGATGCCGGGGAGCATGTCGGCCACGTCGGCGTAAACCGGCGTGGTCAGCAAAAGCGCCAACATGGCCCAGCTGGTATGCCGCTTGCTCGCCCATGCAACGCCCAGCCGCCGGATGCGTCCGGGCAA
>CAZHKS010000018.1:0-55440 GCA_964533095.1 uncultured Thiobacillus sp.
CGAGACCATCAACAAGATGAACCGCATCAGCCGCCAGATCCTGCAGGAAACCGGCATCGAACCGGATCCGGCGACGCTGGCGATCAAGATGGAAATGCCGGAAGACAAGATCCGCAAGATCATGAAGATCGCCAAGGAACCTATTTCCATGGAAACGCCGATTGGCGACGACGAGGATTCCCACCTCGGCGACTTCATCGAAGACTCGAGCACGCTGTCGCCCGACGATTCCGCGATCTACGCCAACCTGCGCGACGCCACACGCGAAGTGCTGGACAGCCTGACCTCGCGCGAAGCCAAGGTGCTGCGGATGCGCTTCGGCATCGAAATGAACACCGACCATACGCTGGAAGAAGTCGGCAAGCAGTTCGACGTGACGCGCGAGCGGATTCGCCAGATCGAGGCCAAGGCCCTGCGCAAGCTGCGCCACCCGACCCGTTCCGAAAAGCTGAAAAGCTTCACGGGCAGCGGCGAAGTGTAAGGCCCCTGCCCGCCTGCCATGGCGGGACAGCCATGTTTTCCGGGTCTGTAGCTCAGTTGGTTAGAGCAGGGGACTCATAATCCCTTGGTCCACGGTTCAAGTCCGTGCAGACCCACCAATTACCCAACATCAGCGATAATCATCCCCTAACAAGAAAACGGGGGTGTCTGATGCAAGGGGAAGCCAGAAAACCCGGCGAGCGCCGTTTGCAGATCCTGCAAACACTCGCCGCGATGCTGCAGGAACCGCAGCCTGAGAAGATCACCACGGCGGCACTGGCGGCACGCATCGGGGTCTCAGAAGCCGCGCTGTACCGTCATTTCTCCAGCAAGGCGCAAATGTACGAAGGCCTGATCGAGTTCATCGAGCAGACCCTGTTCGGCCTCATTGCGCGCATCACCGCCGATACCCCCTCCCCGGCCGCACAGGTCGAGGCCATCCTCAGCATGCTGTTGAATTTTGCGGCGAAGAATCCGGGTATGACGCGCGTACTGATCGGCGATGCGCTGGTGCATGAAAACGAGCGTCTGCAAAAGCGCATCAATCAACTGCATGACCGCATCGAAGCCCAGTTACGCCAATGCCTGCGCTTTTGCGGCGACAAGCAGTCAGAACTGAGCGGCCCGCTGGCCAACCTGCTGCAGTGCATGGTTGTGGGGCGCTGGCACCAGTTCGCCAAGAGCGGATTCACCCGCCCTCCCGGCGGCGATATCGACCTGCTGATGTCACGCCTGCTCGACGTTCATCCCGCCTGACGTGCTGCCTGTCCGCACACCGGACAGACCCGGTCGCGCGGTACTTTCATGACGCGTGCCTCGGCCCGCAGGCCGTCCCACAGCAGCAGCCGGCCGACCAGCACCTCACCCACCCGGGCCAGATATTTCAGTGCTTCCATCGCCTGCATCGCGCCGATGACGCCGACCAGCGGCGAAAATACTCCCGCCTCGGCGCAGCGCATTTCCGGTTCGTTGATGTCATCAGGAAACAGACAGTGATAGCAGGGACTGTCGCCACGACGCGAGTCGAAAACCGCTAGTTGCCCTGCAAATCCGATGGCCGCTCCCGACACCAGTGGTTTGCCTAGCAGCACGCAGGCCCGGTTGACCGCATGCCGGGTAGCGAAGTTGTCCGAAGCGTCGACCACCAGATCGACCGCCGCCACCGCATCGTGCAGCGCACGCCCGTCCAGCGCTGCACGTATGGGCTGCACCTCGATTTCAGGGTTGATGGCACGCACGCTGCGCGCGAGCGAATCGGCCTTGTTCTCCCCTATGGCCGCCGTGGCGTGGCCGATCTGGCGCTGCAGGTTGGTCAGGTCGACCGTATCGCCATCTGCCACGAGCAATCGCCCGACACCGGCCGCGCCCAGATACAGGGCAACCGGGCAGCCCAGGCCACCGGCGCCGACGATCAGGACCGAGGCGGCCGAGATGCGCGCCTGGCCCGCCACGCCGACATCGGGCAACAGGATATGCCGGCTGTAGCGCAACAGCAGATCGTCATTCAACTCCATCGGGGCAATACGGATTATTTATAGTCTCGCCACTCTTCCGGCGTTTCGTCGCAATCGCCGTGCAGATGGCTCTCGTAGACTTTCATGAATGCCTGCTGGGATTTGATATCCGGCTCATTGGCTGCGACATTGCGCCGCTGCACGCTCTCGCAATAGTACGCCAGCGCACGCCTGAGTTTGCTGAGCAGGCTGTTGTCGAGGTGGAATCCCTGGCTCGACAGTGCCGTTTCCAGGCCTTCCAGCGTGTACTCGCAGATGTGATAGCGCACCTGCAGACGATAGGCATCGGCCCCGAAGGTCACCTCCAGACCTTCCAGACCGGCCAATAAGGCCAAGGCACGCTCCGCCTGTCCGGCCGGCAAGGCATGAAAGACGATTTCACGGTTTTTCTCGAGGTCGCACGGACGCATGGCACCTCCCGGAAGACTAGGTCAAGTCAGTATACCGCGCCGCCTGTGCCGTGGAAGCCCTGAGACCGCCACGGCACAATCCGCTTAACGTCCCTGCAGGATCTGCAGGCCTTTCAGCAGGTTCAGCGCCTGATTCACCTGGAAATCGCTCTTCGAGACAATCTCACCCGGCTCCAGCGGCACAGGTTTCTTGTCCTTGCCATCCGGACCCGATTTGTCGGTCGGCGGCGCTTTGAGGATTTCATTCGGCTTGCTCTCCGGGGCTGCATCTCCGCCATTGGGATTGCTCAGGTGATGATCGAGATCCGCCTCGCGAATTCCCAGGCCCTGATCCTCGGACGGCATGGACGGATCTTCCACCACAATATCCGGCTCGATGCCCTTGGCCTGGATCGACCGCCCGCTCGGCGTAAAGTAGCGCGCCGTGGTGAGCTTGATCGCCGTGCCATTGCCGATCGGCAGAATGGTCTGCACCGAGCCCTTGCCGAAGCTTCGGGTTCCCATGATGACGGCACGTTTGTGATCCTGCAGGGCACCCGCCACGATTTCGGAGGCCGAGGCCGAACCGCCGTTGACCAGCACCACCATCGGCACCTGCTTGACGCCTTCCGGCAGATCCTTCAGATAATCGGACTGCATCGGGCGCAGGTAGTTTTCACGGCTGGCGGTCAGCCGCATCTTCGCATCCTCGGTGCGCCCTTCGGTGTACACCACCAGGCTATCCGGTTTGACGAAGGCTGCAGTCACCCCCACCGCGGCATTCAGCAGGCCGCCCGGGTCGTTGCGCAGATCCAGAATCAGGCCCTTGAGCGGCGCCTTGTTGTCCTTGTAGAGTTTGTTCAATGCCTCGGCCAGCAACTCTCCGGTGTGCTCCTGGAACTGCGTCACCCGCACGTAACCGTAGCCGTTTTCCAGCAGCTTGAATTTGACGCTGCGAATCTTGATGACCGCCCGGGTCAGGGTCAGCACGAGAGGCTTGTCGACCCCCTTGCGCACGATGGTGAGCTTGATGGTCGATCCCGGCTTGCCGCGCATACGCTTCACCGCATCGTTCAGCGTCATGCCTTTCACCGGCGTGTCGTCGAGCTTGACGATCAGGTCACCCGGCTTGACCCCGGCCTTGAAGGCAGGCGTATCTTCGATCGGCGACACCACCTTGACGAAACCGTCTTCCATGCCGACTTCGATGCCGAGACCGCCGAACTCGCCCTGGGTTCCCACCTGCAGATCCTTGAAGCCTTCGGCGTCGAGATAGGCCGAATGCGGGTCCAGCCCGCTCACCATGCCGTTGATCGCCGAGTCGATCAGCTTCTTGTCGTCGACCGGCTCGACATAGTCACTTTTGATGCGGGCGAACACATCGGTAAAGGCACGCAGCTCCTCGACCGGCAACGCGGTCTCCGCTTCCTTGTCGGCGATCGCCGGCAGATTGAGTGTCAATGCAGCGCCAGCCAGTACGCCAGCCAGACCGACCAGTACGAATTTTGCCTTGTGTGTCATCTCACTTCACCCAGTCCAGGGGATTTACAGGACGGCTCTGATGCCGCATTTCAAAATACAAACCGGTGTCGGGCTGGCCGCCGCTGTTGCCGACCGCTGCGATCGCGTCGCCGGGCTGAACCCGGTCGCCCACCTGCTTATACAGACTTTCATTATTGCTGTACAGGCTCATATAGCCGTCGCCATGATCGACAATAATCAGGTTGCCGAAGCCGCGCAGCCACTCTGCAAACACCACCTGCCCAGCCGCAATCGCCTTCACCGCCGTACCTTGGGCGGCCCGGATGAACAAGCCTTTCCAGCTCAGTCCGCCGCCTTCTCTCGGAGCACCAAAGCGGTTCATCAGTTCCCCGGCAACTGGTAAATGCAGCAAACCTTTCAGCCGGGAGAACGGCTGGCTCGAGTGAAATGCCACAGGCGTATCGGTATTGACCGCCACGGGACGGCGCTGCTGGCCGGTCGTACCGCGTTCCGTCTCGCGCTGCCGCGCCTGCTGGGCGGCCCGCGCACGTTCTGCCTCGCGCGCTGCCTGCTGCGCCATGAGTCGGTTTAGACGCTCGACCAACTGGGTCAGATTGCGTTCGTTGCGCTTGAGGCTGGAAATCTCGCGCCGCTGCTGCTGAATTTGCACGGAAAGCTTCTGCAGCACCTGCTCGCGGGCACGCTTGTCGGCCAGCAGCTTCTGCTGCTCGGCCTCATGGGCAGCCTGCAACTGCGCCAGTTCGGTCGTTTTTTGCGTGGCCTGCTGCTGCAGGGCCGACAGGTGCGCCAGATCGGCACGTAGCGTTTCGATCATGGCCTGCTGCGCGTGCGACAGGCACGCCAGATAGCGCAAGTCGCGCGCGGTCTGATTGGGGTCGGCGCCATTGAGCATGAGCTTGAGCGCATCACCCTGCCCGCGCTGGTAAGCGCCCTTGAGCGTCTTTGCCAGATGGGCCTGCTGCGTGCGAATGCGTGCCGAGGTGGCCGCGGCATGCTGCGTCAGCGACTGCAATTCGCTCTGGCTGCGCTGGCGCTCACCGTCCAGTTGCCGCAACTGGCGTACGGCACTGCTGATGGCACGTTCGGACTGGCGCAGCTCGTCGGCAGCTTCCTGGCGGTGCGTCTGGTTGTCGCGGAAATCCTGCTGCAGGGTTTGCAGTCGCTGCTTGAGCGCGTCGAGTTCGGACTGCTTGCGATCGACCTGGCTTGCGCTGACATCCAGCGGCACCCACAGCAGCAGCAGAACGAGAAAGTATTTGAAGTTCACCCTGCCGAGCTTACCCGATGCTGGCGGGCTTACTCAAACTGCACCAGGGCTTCGCCGGTCATTTCGGGAGGCTGCGCCAGGCCCATCATCTTCAGCAGGGTCGGACTGATGTCTTCCAGCGCACCGGTTTCCGCAAGTGCGGCGTGGCGTCGCCCGACATAGATCAGCGGCACCAGATTCATGGTGTGCGCGGTATGCGGCTGGCCGGTTGCGGCATCGCGCATCAATTCGGCGTTGCCGTGGTCGGCGGTGATCAGCACTTCTCCCTCGCGCGCCAGTTGAGCCTCCACCACCCGGCCCAGGCAGATGTCGACGGTTTCGATCGCCTTGATCGCGGCCTGCAGGTCTCCGGTATGCCCGACCATATCGGGGTTGGCGTAATTGCAGATGATCAGGTCGTACTGCTTGCTGCCGATCGCCGCAACCAGCTTGTCGGTCACCTCGAAGGCGCTCATCTCGGGCTTGAGGTCATAGGTCGCCACGTCAGGCGAGGACACCAGCACGCGATCCTCGCCGGGAAAGGACACCTCCTCGCCGCCATTGAAGAAGAACGTGACGTGCGGATATTTCTCGGTTTCTGCGATACGCAACTGGCGCAGCCCCAGATTGGCGACATATTCACCCAAACCATTCTTGATACGCTCGGGCGGAAAGGCGACCGACACCTGGAAGTCGTCGCTGTAGCCGGTCAGCGTGCAGTACGTGGCCAGACGCGGGGTCACCTCGCGTTCGAATTCGCTGAAATCGGGCTCGATGAAGGGACGCGACAATTGGCGCGCACGATCGGAACGGAAGTTCAGGAAAATGACCGAATCGCCGTCTTCCATCTTCACCGGCTTGCCGTCGGGGGGAAGGATGGCCGTCGCCTTGACGAATTCGTCGGTTTCGCCACGTGCGTAGGCAGCCTCCAGTCCGGCCAGCGCATTTTCCGCCATGAATTCGGCGTGCCCCTGGGTCAGCAGGTCGTAGGCGGACTTGACCCGCTGCCAGCGCCGGTCCCGGTCCATCGCATAATAGCGGCCGATCATCGACGCGATATGGCCCACGCCGGTCTGTTCGATTTTTCCGTTGAGACGGCGCAAATAGATTTCGGCACTTTTCGGCGGCGTGTCGCGGCCGTCCAGAAACACGTGCAGACAGACCTTGTGCAATCCCTCACGCGCCGCCAGATCGAGCAGTGCGTGAAAATGCGACTCGTGGCTGTGCACGCCGCCGTCCGACAACAGCCCCAGCACATGCAGCGTCTTGCTGTTGTCGCGCGCCAGATGCACAGCGTTCAGCAGCGCCGGATTGGTGTAGAAATAGCCCGACTCGATGGCGCGGTCGATGCGCGTGAATTCCTGGTACACCACCCGTCCCGCGCCGATATTCAGATGTCCCACCTCGGAATTGCCCATTTGCCCCTTGGGCAGGCCCACCTCTGATTCCGATGCGTGGATGAGGGTATGGGGATTATTCTTCCACAGCCGGTCCCAATTGGGCTTGGCGGCCTGGGCAATCGCGTTATCCGCGCTTTCTTTGCGGCAACCAAAACCGTCGAGGATGATGAGGAGAACCGGCACGGTTTTCATGAAAAAATTTATATAACCTTACTTGTTTTCGTGGAAATATTTTAATATATGCGTGATTGCTAATCTATACGCAATCCGAAAATCAAGATTATAAGTAGCACACGGCCGTATTTGACGAAGCGGGCCGATCTGCTACACGACCCGTAGGACTGAGGAATGAATATGGCAGCTGACTGGGATCATGTGGACCTCATGGACAAGGACGAGCACATCGAGCAGGCCTCGCGTGCAATGAAGGCCATGTCGCATCCGCTGCGCCTGAAGATTCTTTGTGTGCTGGGCGACAAGGAAGTCAGCGTGCAGGATATTGTCGACCATGTCGGCACCTCGCAAAGCAACATCTCGCAACACCTGGCCATCCTGCGCGACAAGGGCGTGCTGCGCACCCGCAAGGATGCCAACCGCGTGTTTTATCGCGTGGGCGATACCCGCACCCTGAAGCTTCTGGGCATGATGCGCGACGTTTTTTGCGGCTTTACCAAATAGGACGGCGCGTACCCTGGGGCCCGGCTACGCGCATGCGTGCCGGGCCTTTGTTTTGGATGCCACACCCCGACATTTGCAGCCGGGGTAGCTGATTCGCGCATGCTATAACAAGACCGTGACGGCATAATGGGCATCAGCGTGGCGACCAGCGATGATGCACTGTTCCATGGAGCCGAGGCGGGGACAACCCTGTACATGAATACAAGATACCGGTTTGTCGCACCAACAAGACATCAAGTCCGGAACCACGAATTCACCCTGAAATAATTGAGACCGATCGGAATGACCAGGCAACAACGCCACACGGCATCACGCAGACCGAAGGAAATGCCGTGCGACTGACCAAATTCACGGACTTTTCCTTGCGCGTCGTCATGTATCTGGCCCGCCATCCGGATGGTCTTGCCACGATTGCCGACATCGCGCGCGAGTACGACATTCCGTCCACACACCTGATGAAGGTGGTACATCGTTTGGCGCAGTGCGGCTACATCGTGACCGTGCGCGGGAAAGGTGGGGGAATGCGGCTCGCCCGATCGCCTGACATGGTCAACATAGGTGATCTGGTCCGGGATACCGAAGACAACATGGATATCGCGGAATGTTTCAACCCGGAACATCAGACGTGTCCGATGTTGCCGGCATGCGCATTGAAATCGGTACTCGTCGAGGCACGCAAGAGCTTTTTGGCCACCCTGGATTTCTATCGCCTGTCCGACATCATGGATGGCTCCGTGCCGCCGCTCGTCACCCCCCCGTCCGCGTTACAGGGCAAATCCTCCCACACCCCCGCCCGCAAACTCAAGGCCGCCAGATGAAACCGTGAAACCGGCCACCTAAGCTGTCTTGGTCAGGCCGCACAGGGAACATACACGCAGATGGCGCCGCGAGACGGCAGGGATCCGAGGCTTACGTGCCATCCGTTTCGTATATATATGTACTATCAAGTTGCGCGGAACCCAACCACTGCCTGGTCACCTGCAATCAGGCCGGTGCATGCCAAGACCATAAGGCGCATTTGGCGCCCCATTAATAATTAATATATAATTATTTTCTAATATATAGCTCCTGCGCCTATGGCGGGCCCATACAACGAGGGGTATCGATGCGGAATACGAAGATCAATCCGGTCCGGCTGAAAACGCTGATTTTTCTGTCCCTGCTGCCCATCAATCACGGGGCGGCGGCGGAAACCCTGGATTTTAGCCAGGCCGTGCAGCGCGCGCTGGCGCAGAACCCGGACATCATCGTCGCCGGCACACAAGTCGGGCAGGCACAGGCCGCAGTCAGGCAGAGCGAAGGCGCACGCCTGCCCAAGCTGACGGCTTCGTTCAATGTCACCCGCACCGATGATGCGCTCAATGCCTTCGGCCTCAAGCTGTCGCAGCGCAACGCCACGTTCAACGATTTCGGTGCAGGGGAATTCAATCCTGCCAACCCCAACGTCCTCAATGTCGCGCCGCACAATCTCAATTACCCCAACGCGGTCAACAACTTCAATGCCCGCCTGGAAGCGCAACTGCCCCTGTACACGGGTGGCATGATCGAAGGCTACAACGAGCAGGCCCGCGCGTATTTGCGGGCCGCCCGCCAGGGCGATGCACTGGCGCGCCAGAAGGTGATTTTCGATGTGCTGCGCGCCTATGAAGGCGTGCATGCGGCGCGCGCCTATGAGGAAGTCGCCAAACTGGGCCGCAGCGCGGCCGAATCGTACGTCAAGACCACCGACAGCCTGCTCAGGGGCGGCGTCGTGGTGAAGAGCGACCTGCTGTCCGCCCAGGTGCATCTGGAGGACGTCAAGGTGCAACAGGCACAGGCGGAAAATGCCGTGCAGCAGGCGCTCGATCAACTCCACCTGCTGCTGGGCATGCCGCTGTCGGAACCGCTGGACGTGGCAGGAGACGTGGAGGTGCATCCGCTCGAGGGCAAGCTGGCCGATTATCAGGACGAAGCGCGCAAATCCAATCCCGGCCTGGCCGCCCTGCGCAACCAGGTGGACGCGGCACAGGCTGCCGTCAAGGTGGCGCGCGCCGGAAAATACCCACAGGCCGGGCTGCTCGCGCGTTTCGACACCAATGACAACACCGCTGCCGGGTTCGATGCGCATTCCTATACGCTGGGCGGCCAGGTGTCATGGCAGCTTTTCGACGGCGGCGTCACCGACGGCGCCATCCAGCGGGCCCAGGCCAGCCGCGACGAACTGGCCGCCAAGCTCAGTCAGGCCGAGAACGGCATCGCCTATCAGGTGGCGGAAGCCTGGCGGCGCGCCGACGAGGCGCAGCGGCGCGTCACGGCGCGGGAACTGGCCGTGCGCCAGGCCGAGGAAGCCCAGCGCCTCGTGGAAAAACGCTATGCCAACGGCGTGACGACCATCACCGAACTGCTGGGCGCGCAGGCCCAACTGGACAAGACCCGGGCAGACCTGGTGGCGGCCCGTTATGAACTCAAGGTGCAGCGCGCCAACGCCCGCCTGGCGGCAGGCCGTCTGCAACCCGACCAATTGTGAGCAACCCGGAATGAATCCCATGGCAAATCCCCTCTTTTTGCGCGTTGCCTTGCTTGGCCTGGCAGCGAGTCTGATCAACGGTTGCGGCACGCACGAATCCGCCGTAGGACCGGCGGCCGCCGGCGGCCGCACGGTGGCGGCCGAGGTGCAGACCGTACAGCCGGCATCGCTCAGCCTGCGCGTGGAAATGCCAGGCCTGGTGGTGTCGGAAGACCAGGTCCAGGTGGCGTCGCGGTTGATGGGGTATATCCGCGAGATCAAGGTCGAGGAAGGCCAGTCCGTCAAGGCCGGCCAGCTGCTGTTCGTGGTCGACCCCTCCGACATCCAGGGGCAGACGAACCAGGCGCGCGCCGGACTGGCCCAGGCGGAAGCCGCACTGGCCGACGCCAAGCTCGACTACGAACGCTTTGGCGCCCTGTACAAGGACGAAGCCATTCCGAAGATGCAGTGGGACAAGATCAGGCTGCAGTACCAGGTTGCCCAGCAGCAGGTTGCAGCTGCCCGCGCCGGATTTGGCCTGGCGTCCGGCCAGATGCGCTATGCCTCGGTGGTGGCGCCGATCAACGGGGTCGTCACGCAGAAGCTGGCCCACGCCGGCGACCTCGCCGCGCCCGGCCGGCCGGTGCTGGTCATCGAGGGCCTGAAGAAGCTCCAGGTGCGCACCCAGGCGAGCAGCGATGTCTACGCCCGCATCAAGACCGGTGACAAGGTCAGCATCGCGCGGGATGGCGAGACGACGCAGGCGCCGATCGAGGGCGTGATCGCCCAGGTCGTCCCGGCCGCCGATCCGGCCAGCCACTCCCATCTGGTGAAGATCGACCTGCCCAAGGACAGCGGCCTCGCCAGCGGCAATTTCGTGCGCGTGGGCTTCGCCGTCGGCGAACGCGAAGGCATCCGCGTGCAGGCCGCGGCCGTGGCCGAGCGCGCCGGCATCACCGGCGTGTTCGTGGTCGACGCCCAGGGCATCGCGCGCTACCGCATGGTACGCACCGGCGCGACCGAGGACGGCATGGTTGAAATCCAGTCCGGCCTCAACGCGGGCGACAAGGTGGTCGTCTCCCAGGTCGCACAGCTGGAAAACGGCGACAGGGTGAGCGGGGGTGCCCATGACTGAGCGCGCCGCCCCGCTCAACATCGCCGGCAAGCTGGCCGGCATTTTCATCGAGTCCAAGATCACCGCCATGATCATGCTGGCGGTGGCGCTGGCCGGCATGATGGCGCTGTTCGTCACCCCGCGCGAATACAACCCGCAGATCGTGGTGCCGGCAGCCAACATCATCGTCGCCAAGCCGGGCGCATCGGCCGAGGAAATCCAGAACCTGGTGGTCAAGCCGCTGGAGGCCATCATGAACGCCCAGTCCGGCGTCGACCACACCTTCGGCTACGCCGCGCCGGATTTCGGCCTCGTCACGGTGCAGTTCAAGGTGGGGGAGGACCAGGAAAAAAGCCTGGTCAAACTCTACAACCAGTTGATGCAGAACCTCGACCGCATGCCGCCCGGCGCCATGCAGCCGGTGGTCAAGCCGATCAACGTGGACGACGTGCCGATCATGACGCTGACGCTGTCGTCCGCCAAGCTGGACGACCTGCAAACCCGCCAGGTGGCGACCCGCATTCTGGAAAACCTGCGCAATGTCCCGGGAGTCTCGTTCACTCAGCTCATCGGCGGTTCGCAGCGTGCGGTCAACGTCTGGATCTCACCCGCCAAGCTGGCGGCAGCGGGCATCGCGCTCGACCAGGTCGACAGGATGCTGCAGGGGCAGAACGTCTCCGTCCCGGCCGGCAGCCTGGTGGACAACAACCGGGTGTCACCGCTGCGGGTGCAGGGCTTTCTCGGCAGCGCCCGCGAAGTGGGCGACATCGTCATCGGCGCGCCCAACGGGCGGCCGGTGTTCCTCAAGGACGTGGCCACCATCGTGGATGGGCCCGAGGAAACGGACCAGAGCACGCGCTTTGCCTATGGCCCCGCGGCCGGCAGGGACGCCGCGCGCGGCGAGGCGCCGGCCGTGACCCTGGCCATCGCCAAGAAAGCCGGCACCAACGCGGTGGTAGTGGCGGACGCCGTGCTGAAGAAGCTCGACCAGCTCAAGCGCCAGGCCATCCCCGCCGACATCACGGTGGCCGTGACCCGCGACGACGGTGCGCGCGCCAACGACGCCGTCAACACCCTGGTCGATCACCTGGGCATCGCCATCGGTTCGGTGGTGGTCATCCTGGTGTTCTTTCTCGGCTGGCGCGAAGCCGGCATCGTCACCCTGACGGTGCCGCTGATCCTGTTCGTGGTGCTCACCATCGGCCTGTTTGCCGGCCAGACCATCAACCGCATCACGCTGTTTGCGCTGATCCTGTCGCTGGGCCTGCTGGTCGACGCCGCCATCGTGGTGGTGGAGAACATTCACCGCCACCTGCATCACGGCATCGGCGACCGCGATTTCAAGGACGTGGTCATCCAGGCCACCAACGAGATCGGCAATCCCACCAACATCGCCACCATCGCGGTGATCCTGGCCTTCATCCCCATGGCCTTCGTCACCGGCATGATGGGCCCCTTCATGCTGCCCATCCCGTTCAACGTGCCGGTGGCCATGATCGCCTCGCTGCTGATCGCCTACATCGTGGTGCCGTGGGCCACCAACCTGTGGCTCAGGAAGAAGGCCGCGCTGAGCGAACTCGCGCGCAAGGAAAGCCTGGAGGAAGCCGGCGCGCACAAGACCGACCGGCTGCACCGCGCCTACGTCAAGACCATCACGCCCTTCATCGAGCACGCTGGCCGCCGCAATCTGATGTTCCTGGCGGTGCTGGGCCTGCTGCTGGTGGCCATGCTGATGCCGGCGTGGCAATTCATCCGCCCCTCGGGCATCAACGGACCGCTATCGGCGCTGGGGGTGGAACTCAAGATGCTGCCCAACGACAACACCAACACCTTCCTGGTGGAGATCGACACCCCGGCCGGCACCACGCTGGAGGAAACCGACCGCGCCGCGCGCGCGGTGGGCGGGGTGCTGGCGCAGAACCGCTTCGTCACCGATTACCAGACCTTCCTCGGCATGACCGCGCCCATCGACTTCGCCGCCCTGGTGCGCGGCGACCTCATCAAGCGCGGCGACAACCTGGCGCAGATCCGGGTCAACCTGGTGGACAAGCATCATCGCTCAACCTCGTCGCACCAGATCGTGCAGGCACTCAACGACAGCCTCAAGCCGCTGCGCCAGGCTTTCCCGCAGGCCCGCATCAAGCTCTACGAAACCCCGCCCGGCCCGCCGGTGCAGGCGCAGGTGCTGGCCGAGCTGTATGGCCCCGACTACGAAAAACTCCGCAGCGCCTCGCCCGAGGTGCGCCGCGCGTTCGAGTCGGTCTACGGCATGATCAACACCGACGATTCGGTGACCGCCACCATGCAATCCTTCTCGGTGCAGGTGGACCGCGAGAAAGCGGCCCTGTCGGGTGTCGTGGCCGGCCAGGTGGGCAAACTGCTGCGCGATTACGTATCCGGCCTGTCGATCGGCTCGGTTCATGTGGATTCCGCGCGCGACCCCATCAATATCGTGGTGCGCCTGCCGCGTGCGGAACGCCAGTCGCCCGAGTCGCTGATGGCGATACGCCTGACGAACATGATGGGCCAGCAGGTTCCGCTCGGCGTGATCGCCCGGGTGGAAACCGTTCCGTACGGCAAGCCGATCTACGACCGTGATCAGCATCCCATGGTCATGGTGGGGGGCGAGATGATCACCTCGAGCCCGGTCTATGCCGTGCTGGCGCTGGACAAGATGCTGGATGGCACCCTGCTGCCAAACGGCGTGCGCTTCAGGACCGGCAACCTGGGCTTCACCCAGGCGACGGCGAACAACGTCACCGACTACCATCTGCTGTGGGGCGGCGAAATGCGCCTGACCCTGGACGTGTTCCGCGACCTCGGCTCGGCCTTCATCATCGCCCTGGTGTTCATCTATCTGCTGCTGGTGGGCTACTACAAGTCATTCATCATGCCGATGATCGTGATGGGCGCCATCCCGCTGACCCTGATAGGCGTCTTCCCCGGCCACACGATCACTCACCAGGCCTTCACCGCCACGTCCATGATCGGGGTCATCGCACTCGCCGGCATCGTGGTGCGCAACTCGCTGCTGCTGATCGACTTCATCGTCGACTACCGCGCCCAGGGCTATGGCCTCAAGGAAGCGGTGATCGAAGCCGGCGCGGTACGGCTGCGCCCCATTCTGCTGACCGCGCTCGCCATCATCCTGGGCTCCGCCATCATGATCACCGACCCGGTGTTCGGCGGTCTCGCGGTATCGCTGATTTTCGGCACCTTCGCCTCCACCGCGCTGACCCTGGTCGTCATCCCGCTGCTGTACTACATCTGGCAGAAGCGCGGCGCGTCGCCGGCTTGATAATTATCGGGACGCCCTTATCATCCGTTTTCCATCAACAAGGAATAGATCATGACCGTAGAACGCCTTGTCCGCATCATCGCCGGATTTTTCATCATGCTGTCGCTGGCGCTGGCCCACTTTTTCGGCAGCGTCGACATGACCCACCTGTCGTGGCTGTGGTTCACCGCCTTCGTCGGCTTCAACCTGTTCCAGTCCGGCCTCACCCGTTTCTGCCCGATGGACATCATGCTGAAAAAGGCCGGTGTCCAACAGGGCTGCGGCCTGTAAGGAAGAACGCATGGACGTTCAATTCCTGCAGCAGAACTGGATGCTGGCGGCCGTGGCAGGTGTGTCCGGCGCCATGCTGGTGTGGTCCTTCATCGGCGGAAAACTGTCCGGAATCGAGGAGGCCGACACGCTGAAGGCCACCCGTCTTTTCAACGACGACGCGCTGATTCTCGATGTGCGCGAGGACAAGGAATATGCCGCCGGCCACATTCCCAAGGCCAAGCACATTCCGCTCGGCCAGCTGTCCGGCCGTCTCAAGGAGCTCGAGAAATTCAAGACCAGGCCCATCCTCGTCACCTGCCGCAGCGGCCAGCGCTCGGCGCGCGCCTGCGGCATGCTGAAAAAGGCCGGTTTCGAGACCGTGTACAACCAGGCGGGCGGCATCATTGCGTGGGAACGCGCCAATCTGCCTGTCGCCAAGTAAACCCGAACAAGGAGGCCCCATGGCCAAAGTCGTGATGTATTGCACTGCCGTCTGCCCCTACTGCGTCGCCGCAGAGCGCCTGCTGAAAAGCCGTGGCGTCGCCGAGATCGAGAAAATCCGCATCGACCTCGACCCCGCGAAGCAGGAGGAAATGATGGCCCGCTCCGGCGGCCGCCGCACCGTCCCGCAGGTATTCATCGGCGACACCCACGTCGGCGGTTTCGACGATACGTCTGCCCTCGACGCCGCCGGAAAACTGGTGCCCCTGCTGAACGCCTGATTCCTGCGCCGGCCCGGCGCTTGAATTCCGGGCGCGCCCCCCCACCTTGAAGCGATCTCCTATCGTTTCAAGGAATCCCGATGGAACTTGCCTGCCCCCACTGTCTCGCCGTCAACCGCGTGCCGGACGACCGGCTGTCGAATGCGCCCAAATGCGGCAAGTGCGGCACACCGCTTCTGCCCGGCAAGCCGGTCGATCTCACCGCCGACAGTTTCGACCGCTTCATCGCCCGTGCCGGCCTGCCGGTGCTGGTCGATTTCTGGGCCGGCTGGTGCGGCCCCTGCAAGATGATGGCGCCGGTGTTCCAGCAGGTGGCGGCCGAAATGGGCACGCGCGTGCGCTTTGCCAAGGTCGATACCGAAGCGCACCCGCAGGTGTCGATGCGCCACCACATCAAGGGCATTCCCAGCCTGATCCTGTTCAGGAACGGCGCCGAGGCGGCGCGTACCTCGGGCGCAATGGAAATCCATGCGCTGAAACGCTGGCTGGCGTCGCAGGGTATCCAATAAGCCTTGAAGAACCCTCCCCGTCGGACGGCGGATTCATGGATGCGACTTAAAGCCCGTGTAAAATAGCCCCATCCCCGGAGCGCAGGCTCCGGTTTTCATATCCAGGGAGACATCATGGCCGACGCGCAACAACCCGTATTCAATATCGAGAAACTCTACGTCAAGGATCTGTCGGTGGAAGTGCCCAACGCGCCCGCCATCTACCTGGAACGCGAAGCGCCGCAGATCGACGTCAACATGTCGACCGAAAGCCGCGCACTGGGCGAGGACCTGTACCACGCCAGCATCACCGTCACCGTCACCGCCAAGACCGGCGACAAGACCATGTTCCTGGTCGAATGCACCCAGGCCGGTATCTTCCGCATCGAGCACGTGCCGCAGGACCAGCTGCCCATGGTGCTGGGCATCGGTTGTCCCAACATCGTCTTCCCGTATCTGCGCGAGACCGTGTCCGACGTGGTGATCCGCGCCGGCTTCCCGCCGCTGCTGCTGAACCCGGTCAACTTCGAGGCGCTGTTCCTGCAGCAACAGCAGGCACAGCAGCAGCAGGCCGCCCCGGCACAAACCCATTGAAGCGGGCGTGCTGAGCTTGCGACGGTTCCACGCCGGCCTGCTGCCCGCGGGCGGCCTGCTGCTCGCGCTGGCGATTCCAGCCCAGGCGCTGGAATACCGTAGCACCGGGCGCGCCGCCGTGCTGTACGACGCACCCTCGACCGCAGCCGGCAAGCTCGCCGTGGCAGGCAGCGGCCTGCCGCTCGAAGTCGTCGTCGACACCGAGGCCTGGGTCAAGGTGCGCGACTATACCGGCCGCCTGGCGTGGATCGAGAAATCCACCCTCGGCGGCCCGCGAAGTGTCATGATCAAGGCGGAGTCCAGCGCGATCCGGCAACAGCCGCGTGCCGATGCCGAGGTCGTGTTTCGTGCCGCGCGCGGCGTCCTGCTCGACGTCACCGGCAAACCCGACGCCTACGGCTGGCTGCCGGTCAGACATGCCGACGGCCTGAGCGGCTGGGTGCCGGTGCAGGCGGTATGGGGACAATGAAGCTGACGGTACTCGGCGCGGGCGCATGGGGCACCGCGCTGGCAGCCGGCTGGGCACCCAGCCATGCCGTCACCCTGTGGGGGCGCCATGCAGCCGAGCTCGACGTCATGCGCACGACCCGCGTCAACGCGCGTTATCTGCCGGACTGCCCGCTTCCCGACACGCTGGATTTCACCTCGGACTTCGGCCGTGCCGTCGATGAGGCCGACCTCGTCGTCATCGCCGTTCCCAGCAGCGGTCTGCGCGCCACCCTGGCCGCCCTGGCGACCCGCACCGGGCTGCCGCCCCTGTTGTGGGTCTGCAAAGGCTTCGAGCCCGGCAGCCGAAAATTGCCGCATCAGATCGTCGCCGAACTGTTGCCCATGCACACGCAGACCGGCGTGCTGTCGGGTCCCAGCTTCGCCCAGGAAGTCGCGCAGGGCTATCCCACCGCACTGACGCTGGCCTCCCTCGACTCCGTTCTGGCGCAGCGCCTGGCAGAGGCCCTGTCCGGCCAGCGCCTGCGCATCTATGCTCATGACGACGTCATCGGGGTCGAACTCGGCGGTGCGCTGAAGAACGTCGTCGCCATTGCAGCCGGCATCTGCGACGGATTGCAGCTCGGCCACAATGCCCGCGCCGCCCTCATCACCCGCGGCCTGGCCGAGATGACCCGACTAGGCGTCAAGCTCGGTGGCCATTTCGAAACCTTCATGGGATTGTCCGGTCTCGGCGACCTCATCCTCACCACCACCGGCGACCTGTCGCGCAACCGCCAGGTCGGCCTGCGTCTCGCCCGCGGCCAGCAGCTGGAGGCCATCCTCGAGGAGCTCGGCCACGTGGCCGAGGGCGTCACCACCGCCCGCGAAGTCACCGCACTGGCCAGCGAACTCGGCGTCGACATGCCGATCGCCCGCGCCGTCGGCCAGATGCTGTTTGATGGCCTGCCCGCCGCGCAGGCGGTCGATGCGCTGTTGAACAGGGAAATCAAGGCCGAGTTCTAACAATCCTCAACTCGCTCCATATTCCCCACGCCGGAACGGATTCGGACGCCCGTTCAAAGTCACGCTTGTTACCGCGCGAACGTCCGGCTACAGTCCAATTAACCAATATCCACAACGCGGATGCCCGGGCTGCAGTACCGATCGTCGACGCCCGGAGCCTGACAGGCCGCATCAACAACACCACGAATAGGGAATCAACCACCTCCCAAGCATCGCCTCCCGCATGAATAGCGCCGACAACCCCCCACCCAGGAACGACTCCAGGCCCCTGCGCGGCCTGTTTTATGCCCTGGTCGGATTCTTCGTGCTGGCCTACCTCATTGCCATCGCACTCCACTGGGTCGATGCGAAGCAGGATGCCGAGACGCAATTGCGTTATTTCAACAGCACCCTGGTGCAGAGCACCCGTACCACCCTGAAAAACTATGAGCTGGTCTTGCAGGGGCTGGGCAGTGAGCTGATCGCCCAAGGCGCCCTGGAGTCGCCGTCACGCGGGCGCGCGCTCATCGAGCGAATGAAATCGATCGACCCCGGCATGGCCGGGCTGGGACTGGCAAGGCCCGACGGACAACTCGTCCTGGTCAGCGGCATCCCCGGTGGAATGCCCTTGCCCAATCTGCTCAGCCAAGCCGAAACCCGCGACAGTTTCCGCGCCAGCCTAAGTTCCGGCCACCTCCAGCTTGGCCGGCCGTATTACATGAAGGCGCTGAAGCTGTGGGTGAACCCGGTGCGGGTACCCATCCTCGACCCGCGCGGCCAGATGGTGGTGGCCGTCATGACGGCAGGGTATTCGATCAATGGCGGCACCACGCTGGGGGCACATACCACGCTTCCACCTGGCATTCAGATGGCATTGCTGCGCGACGACCATTACCTACAGTATTTTCATCCCCTGCCGGAGGGGGCAAAGCAAGCCATCGTCCAGCGCATCTACGGCCAGCCGGTCCACCCCAGGACCCTCCAGCAGCTGGCCGCCATCCGACACGACGAGGGTGTCACGACGATCGATCTCCCGCGCAACCAGGGACTTCATTACGCCGTATATGAACGCATAGACGAGTATGGGCTGCTGGCAGGATCCCTCGTCCCCTGGCGTGCCATCGTGTACAACTGGCTGCAGCGGCTGCTGATGCCCAGCCTGCTGCTATGTGCCTTCCTATTGGGCGGCACTTGGGTCTATCGGCGTTCGCTGGCCCGCCAGACTGAATCTGACACGGCAGTCGCCCGTCTTTCAGCCTGGCAACAGGCCGTACTGAACGGTTCCGATTACAGCATCATCTCCACCAACACCGCCGGCATCATCGTCAGTTTCAACACCGCGGCCCAGAGGATGCTGGGCTATACCGCAGATGAGGTGATCGGTGCATGCACACCGTCCATCTTCCACGACGAGAACGAAGTACGTCAGCGCGCCATCGAACTCAGCCAGGAACTGGGCGAACCCATCCAGCCGGGCTTTGACGTCTTCGTTGCCAAAGCCCGGCGGGGACAGTCCGAGGAACGCGAGTGGACCTATCATCGCAAGGATGGCAGCCGCTTTCCGGTAAGGCTGTCGGTCACGCCCTTGCGTGGGCCGAATGGCCTGATCGAGGGCTTCATTGGGATCGCCGCCGATCTTTCAGAACACAAGCAGGCCCAGGCCAGCCTGCGCGACAGCCAGGCGCGCTACCGCATCCTGTTCGAACGTGCGGGCGACAGCATCTTTCTGATGCGGGGAGAACGCTTCGTGGATTGCAATCCGGCAACGCTGGAGATGTTCGGCTGTACGCGCGACCAGATCGTCGGCGCCACGCCTTATCGATACTCCCCCGAGTATCAGCCGGATGGTCGGCTGTCCAAGACCAGGGCGCAGGAGAAGATCACGGCGGCCTTCGGCGGGGAAACCCAGTTCTTCGAGTGGCGCCATCAACGCTACGACGGCACCCCTTTCGACGCGGAAGTGACCTTGAACATCGTGATGCTCGGAGGCGAGGCCCATATCCTGGCCACTGTACGCGATATCAGCCAGCGCAAAAAATCCGAGGAGGAACTGATGCAGTCACGCCAGGACCTGATCGAACGCAACGAACACCTGCACCTCATCAATCAGCTGTCCAGCCGCGTATACGCCTCCTTGAAACTGGATGACATCTTCAAGGAAACCATTGAGGCCCTGCTCGGCCTGAGCCGTGCACCCCACATTGCGATCTACCTGCTGTCTGCGGACGGCACCACTCTCAATCTGGTGGCTCATCGCGGTTTCGGGGAAAAGATGCTGCAGTTGATCGCCAATCTTCCCGTGGCGGGAAGCCAGAGCGGCCTGGCCGTGACTCAAAAATGTCTGCTGGCCAGCGATGACCTCACCCGCGATGAACGTGTGCTGCCTTATCTAAAAGAAGCCCTGACTGCAGAAAACTTGCATTCGGCGCTCATCATTCCCATGGTTTACAACGAGCGGGCGCTGGGCTGCATCAATCTGGCATACAGTGAGCCGCGAACATTCAGCGAGGTGCAACTGGAGACGCTCGGCGCTTTCTGCAATACCGTCGCCCTGGCGATCGCCAATTCACGCCTTGTCGACCGTCTGGCCTTCCAGGCCAAACACGACAGTCTCACCGCCTTGCCCAATCGTACCGTGCTGCACGAAGAGTTCGCGGCCCGGGCCAGACAAGCCTCGCCCGGCACGATTGCGCTGCTGTTATTGGACCTGGATCACTTCAAGGAAATCAATGACACCTTGGGCCACCATATCGGCGATCATCTGCTGATCCACATCGGTCCACGCCTGCAGGAAGCCCTCTCGACGCAGCAGGCACTGGTCTGTCGCCTGGGCGGCGACGAATTCGCCATTTTGCTCACCGGCCTGACCGACAAAACCGAAGCCGTCACCCAGGCCAAACGCCTGGCCTCGACGCTGCGCCAGCCCTTCATGGTGGACGGCATGGCCCTGCAGGTTGGCGTCAGCGTGGGCGTGGCGTATTACCCGGAACACGGAGAGAACAGCCATGCGCTGCTGCGGGCTGCGGATGTGGCGATGTACCAGGCAAAGGCGCTGACGGCCGGTGTCGTGGTCTATGACCGCTATTTCGACAATTACAGCCCGGATCGTCTCGCGCTTGCCAGCGAACTGGTGCAGGCAGTCCAGGGTGGGGAGCTGATTCTTCACTACCAACCCAAACTGGATATCGCCAGCGGGAAAATCACCGGCTTCGAGGCGCTGGTACGCTGGAAAAATCCCCAACGGGGGCTTTTGTATCCCAGTGCCTTTATCCATCTGGTGGAGATGAATGATGTCATCCACCCCTTTACGACTGCCGTCATGGACCTGGCGTTGACCGACAAGCGGCGCCTGCACGACCTGGGCTATATGCAGCCCGTGGCCATCAATCTTTCCGTGCGCAATCTGATGGACACCCACTACGTGGCCAGGCTGGCGGACGCCATCGCCCGGCACGGTGTGCCTGAACAGGAAATTGAACTCGAACTGACTGAAACCGCTCTCATGCACGACCCGGACAGTTCGGTCGCCCTGCTGCAGGAGATTTCCGCCATGGGGGTGAAGATCGCCGTCGACGACTTCGGCACAGGCTATTCCTCCCTGGCCTATCTCCGGCGGTTGCCGTTGAGTGCCCTGAAAATCGACCGCTCGTTCGTCATGGGCATGAACGACAACACCCAGGACGCGATCATCGTGCGCTCCACTGTCGCTTTGGCCCACAGCCTCGGTCTAGGCGTCATCGCCGAGGGCGTGGAGAACGCCGAGACGCTGGCCCTGCTGCAAGGCATGGGATGCGAGCAGGCCCAAGGCTACCACCTGAGCCGGCCACTCAGCCTGGATCAGCTCCTCCTCTGGCTGGAGAGCCGCTGAGTCCCCTGGCTGCGCAGCATGGTGCTGCACACCGTGCAGAGGCCCTGCCAATAACGGCCGGCCGGACGTCGTCGCTAGCTTGAAATAGCCAGCCTCTCTGCCGCTGCAGCCGCCAAGCTCGATGATGCCCTGGCCCTGAAGTGCGAAACCGGCTGCGCGGCTCGAGCAGGGCTGATTGACGCATCTCCGCCGTGCAGACGGAACACACTCACGGCCTGGACGAGCTTGTCCGCCCGTTCATGCAGACTCTCGGCCGCGGCTGCCGCCTGCTCCACCAGCGCTGCATTCTGCTGGGTCATCTCGTCCATCTGTCCGACCGCCTGGTTGACCTGCTCGATACCCGCACTCTGCTGCTGGCTTGCCGTGGCGATCCCGCTCACGATTTCAGCCACCAGTTCCACCGAGGTGACGATGTCGTCCATGGCCACGCCGGCCTCACCCACCAGCCTGCTTCCCGCCTCGACCTTTTCCACCGAATCGCAGATGAGCGACTTGATCTCCCTGGCGGCGTTGGCGGAGCGCTGCGCCAGGTTCCTGACTTCGGCCGCGACCACAGCGAAACCGCGTCCCTGTTCCCCGGCGCGCGCCGCCTCCACCGCGGCGTTCAGCGCCAGAATATTGGTCTGGAAGGCGATGCTGTCGATCACGCCGATGATGTCGGCGATCTTCCTGGAACTGGCCGTGATCGAGGCCATGGTATCGACCACCTGCCCGACCATCTCGCCCCCCTTGGAGGCGATCTCGGCCGTCGATCCGACCAACTGGTTGGCGTGCCGTGCATGTTCGGCGTTCTGCTTCACCGTGCTGGTGAGCTCTTCCATGGAACTGGCAGTCTCCTCGAGGCTCGATGCCTGCGCCTCGGTACGCCCGGACAGGTCCGCATTGCCGGAAGCAATCTCGCTGGCCGCTACCCTGATGCTGTCGACGCTGGAACCGATATCGTATACCGCTGCCGTCATGTTGGCCTTCATCTGGGTGAGCGCACGCATCAGCTGCCCGGTCTCGTCCCAGGCAGACACCTCGAACTGGAGCGACAGGTTTCCTCCTGCGATCGCGTGCGCAACGCCCAGCGCGCGGTCCAGCGGACGCAGGATCGTGCGCGAGATGAAATAGCCGAACAGCAGGGTCAGCAACGCACCGATCCCGCACGTCGCCGCAATCAGCATCGGCAGGACGCTCCCGGTACCGGCCGCCCTGGCCAGGGCGCTCGTTTCCCACCAGCCGAGCAGGCCGAGGCCCAACATCAGGGCCGCACCGATACCGGTGCTCAATGCAATGCGCAGGTTGACGGGGATGCGCCTGAAAGACATCAGGCGACCGAGCCATCCGCCGCGGACCACCATGCCGTGACTGATCGCCATGTGATTCGCACGGCCTTCCTTGAACTGGCGATAAACGTGTTCGGCCTCGGCAATCTGCGGGCGCGACAGTTTGCTGCGCACCGACAGATAGCCGCTCGTGACGCCATTTTCGAGCACCGGCGTAATGTTGGCGAATACCCAGTAGAAATCGCCGTTCTTGCGGCGGTTCTTCACCGCGCCGCTCCAGGGCAGCCCTGCCTTCAGCGTTGCCCAGAGATCCGCGAACGCTTCTTCCGGCATGTCCGGATGGCGGACCAGATTGTGGGGCTGTCCAAGAAGTTCTGCTTCGCTGTAGCCGCTGGCTTCGATGAAAGCGGGGTTTGCGTAGCTTATCCGGCCCTTCAGGTCGGTCCTGGAAACCAGCGACACGCTGTCGCTCAATTCATATTCGATATTTGTAACGGGCAAATTGACGCGCATATCTTCCTCAAAAATATTTATTGTCTGGCGCGTTATTCGAATACGCAGTGGCCATAGCCGCGGCTTCGCCGCCTGCTGTCATGGCAAACCTCGTCAACCGTGCATGGGCAGCGCCCGTCGCGCAAAAGTCGCAGTTCACGGACGCCATCAAACGATGGGGAACGACACATATCCTGATAACCTTATCTGCAATATCGTCTTATCCGGCCAGAACTTTAGGCCGACAGACGCCTTGGTTTTCCAGGCATTTCAGGCAAGTCCGGCCCGGGCGAAAACGGACTGGCGGGTGTGGCATGCAGCATCAATCGTTCTACACGCCACCCGCAAAACCGTTTTGTCGCCAGGCTTCGAACACGACCACGCTGACGGCGTTGGACAGATTCATGCTGCGCGATCCGGGCAGCATCGGCAGGCGCAGCCGGCGGTCCGTTTCGAAGCGATCCAGGATCTCGGGCGGCAGGCCGCGCGATTCCGGGCCGAACAGCAGCACGTCGTCGGGACGAAAGGCACTGTCGGCATACCGTGCACTGCCCCTGGTAGTGAGCGCAAACCATCGCCGGCCGGCCAAGGCCGCCTGCACCGCGCCCCAGTCGGCATGCACCGTGACGCAGGCCATGTCGTGGTAGTCCAGCCCGGCGCGCGCCACCTGCTTGTCGGACAGGTCGAAGCCCAGCGGCTCGACCAGGTGCAGGCGGCAGCCGGTGTTGGCCGCGAGGCGGATGAGATTGCCGGTGTTGGGCGGGATCTCGGGCTGAAACAAAACGATGTCAAACATCCGGCTTGGCCTAAAATAAACGCTTCTTCGAAAGCCCTATTCTATGGTTCCTTACCTCACCACTGCACTGACCGGCCCGCTGCTGGAACTGGAAAAACGCCTGCTCGACGCCCAGCCGACCATCGAGCACTGGTTTCGCCAGCAATGGAAGGAACAGTCGGCGCCGTTCTACACCTCGGTCGATATCCGCAACGCCGGCTTCAAGCTGGCGCCGGTCGACACCAACCTGTTCCCGGGCGGCTTCAACAACCTCAACCCCGCGTTCATGTCGCTGTCGATCCACGCGGCAATGGGCGCAGTGGAAAAGATCTGCCCCGACGCGCAACGCCTGCTGCTGATCCCCGAGAACCACACGCGCAATACCTTCTATCTGCAGAACGTCGCGGTGCTGGCGCACATCCTGCGGCAGACCGGCCTGATCGTTCGCATCGGCACCCTGATCCCCGAGATCACCGAACCCACCACGCTGGACCTGCCGGCCGGCGGCCGACTCACGCTGGAGCCGCTGGTGCGCCGCGGCGACCGCATCGGGCTGGAAGGCTTTGATCCCTGCGCGGTGCTGCTCAACAACGACCTTTCGGCCGGCGTTCCGGACATTCTCAAGGGCATCGAGCAGACCATCATGCCGCCAGTGCACGCGGGCTGGGCGACGCGCCGCAAATCACGTCATTTCACGGCCTACCAGCACGTCGCCGACGAGTTCTCCCGGCTGGTCGGCATCGATCCCTGGCTGATCGATCCCTATTTCAACCACTGCGGCAAGATCGACTTTCAGGCGCGCCAGGGCGAGGCCTGCCTGGCCGAGAAAGTCGGCGAGATGCTGGACAAGATCCAGGGAAAATACGACGAGTACCGCATCGACCAGCCGCCCTTCGTCATCGTCAAGGCCGACGCCGGTACCTACGGCATGGGCATCATGACGGTGAAATCGCCGGACGACGTGCGCGAACTCAACCGCAAGCAGCGCAACAAGATGGCGGTCGGCAAGGAAGGCCTCGCATTCAGCGAAGTCCTGATCCAGGAAGGCGTCTACACCTTCGAGAGCATCAACGGCGCGGTCGCCGAACCCGTGGTCTACATGCTCAACCACTTTGTCGTCGGCGGCTTCTATCGCGTGCACACCGGGCGCGGAGCGGACGAGAATCTCAACAGCCCCGGCATGCATTTCGTGCCGCTGGCATTCGACGACACCTGTCTGACGCCGGACCGCAGCGCCAACCCTGACGCCGCGCCCAACCGCTTCTACGCCTACGGGGTGATCGCGCGGCTGGCGATGCTGGCCGCCAGCATCGAACTCGACGAGGCGCTCGACGAAACCGAAAACGCGGCCGCCGCATGAAGCTGCTGTTCGTCGTCGACCCGCTGGCGAGCCTCAAGCCCTACAAGGACAGTTCGGTGGCGATGATGCGCGCGGCAGTGGCGCGCGGCCATGCCGTGTTCGCCACGGAAGCACGCAAGATGCACGTGGCAAATGGCATCGCCCATGCCGCCTGCGCCGCGCTCGAGGTGCGCCCCGACGACGACTGGTATCGCGTCACGCAAACCGACGTGTGCGCGTTGAAGGATTTCGACGCCGTGTTGATGCGAACCGACCCGCCGGTGGACACCGATTATCTGCTCGCCACCTATCTGCTCGGCATCGCCGAAGCCAACGGTGCGCGCGTGCTGAACCGGCCGGCCGCCCTGCGCGACTTCAACGAGAAGCTGGCGATCCTCAATTTTCCGCAATTCGTCGCCCCCACCCTGGTGTCGGCCGACGCTGCGGACATCGGACGCTTCATCGCCGAACACCACGACATCATCGTCAAGCCACTCACCGAAATGGGCGGTACCGGTATTTTCCGCCTGACGCTGGCCGATCCCAACCGCAACGCCATCCTGGAAACCCTCACGCAACGCGGGCGCCGCGCCATCATGGCGCAGCGCTACCTGCCGGAAATCAGGGACGGCGACAAGCGGATACTGCTGATCGACGGCGAAGTCGTGCCTTGGGCGCTGGCTCGCATCCCGCTGGCGGGCGAGACGCGCGGCAACCTCGCCGCCGGCGGCACAGCCCGTGCGCAGGCGCTGTCCGCACGTGACCGCGAAATCGCCGCCACGATCGTCCCGTGGGCAAAAACCCACGGCATATTTCTCGCCGGACTCGACGTGATCGGCGACTGCCTCACCGAAATCAACGTCACCAGCCCGACCGGCTTCCAGGAAATCACTGCACAGACAGGGCACGACGTCGCTGCGCAGTTCATTGCCGCCGTCGAGCACGGTCAGTCAGCCAGAAATCCGCCGGGATGACTGCCGATTTCCTCATCCAGAGAGCTCATGCGGATGACGCACCCTCGATTGCCATCCTGGTCGGCGAACTGCTCGCAGAGATCATGAACGCCATCGACGTTCGGGCCTTCAACTTCAACCTTCAAGAAACCGCCGAAAGACTGGGCGCATACCTGACCAGCGAGATCTATGTGGTTTTTGTCGCCCGCTCCGGCGACGGCGATCCGGCCGGATTCGTGGCACTCTGCGAAAGCCATGCGCTGTATGCCGAAGGCGCCTTCGGCACGATACCGGAACTTTACGTCCGCCCGGAATACCGCACGCGGAAACTGGGGATGCGGCTTGTCTCCGAAGCCAAAACATTCGGTGCGGCCCGGGGATGGAAACGACTGGAAGTCACCACGCCCCCCCTTCCGCAATTCGACAGGACGCTGGCGTTCTACGAACGTGAAGGCTTCTCCGTCGCAGGCGGCCGCAAGTTGAAAACCCTGTTGTGAGGCGGCCCATGTCGATCCTTGAAGCCCTGAATATGCGCATCGCATGGTTTGCCCTGTGGCTCGTGCTTGTTCCCGCACTAGTCGCCTGCAGCCCACCGCCGCTGGTTCAGCAGCAGTCCTACGTATTCGGCACGCTGGTGGAGGTCAGCGTCTACGATGCGCCGCAGACACAGGCCCGGCAGGCGATCTCTGCGGTGCTGGCGCGCTTCGACGAACTGCACCGCCAGCTGCACGCCTGGCAACCGAGCGAGTTGTCGCGCCTCAACGCCGCGCTGGCCAAGGGAGAGCGCACATCTGTCTCGCCCGGGCTCGCCGCCATGCTGCGCGATGCGCAAACGGCTTCGGCCCGGTCGAACGACCTGTTCGATCCTGCCATCGGCAACCTGATTGCGCTGTGGGGGTTCCATGCCGACTCCCCGCAGGGAAAGGTGCCGGATGCCGCCGCCATTGCACGCTGGGTGAAGGCGACCCCGCGCATGCGCGACCTGCACATCGAGAACAACCTGGTCTGGAGCGACAATCCGGCCGTGCAACTGGACCTCGGCGGCTATGCCAAGGGCTACGCACTGGATGAGGCTGTGCGCATCCTGAAATCCCGCGGCATCAGAAATGCGCTGGTGAACATAGGCGGCAACGTGATCGCCCTGGGGCAGCACGGCGACCGGCCGTGGCGTGTCGGCATCCAGCATCCGCGCAAACCCGGCACCCTGGCCACGCTGGACCTGCACGACGGCGAGGCGATCGGCACCTCGGGCGACTACCAGCGCTATTTCGAGGCAGGCGGGCACCGCTACTGTCACCTGATCGATCCGCGCACCGGCTGGCCCGCAACAGGCATGCAGTCGGTGACGATCCTGGTATCGGGCGCACACGCCGGCACGCGTTCGGACGCACTGTCCAAGCCCCTCTTCATCGACGGCGCGGGACGGCTGGCCGCCGAAGCCGCCCGTCTTGGCATCGGTGATTACCTGGCGGTGGATGCCGCCGGCCAGACCCATGTCTCTCCAGCAATGAAGGCCCGGCTTCGCTAGAATGCTGTTTTTGGTTTGACGCACACCCAATGATAGGCATTCTCATCGTCGCCCACGGTTCGCTCGCCGACAGTCTCGTCGAGTGCGCCTCCCACGTGCTGGGACAAAGACCGCGCGGCCTCGCCACCATCGATTTCATCGGTCACGCCGACCCCGACGAACGACAGAAGGTCTTGCAGACCCGCCTGGCCGAACTGGACGAAGGCGACGGCATCCTCGTGCTGACCGATATCTACGGCGCCACGCCCAGCAATACATTGTGCCGCATGCTCGAACCCGCCCATATCGAGGGGGTGTCCGGGGTCAACCTGCCGATGCTGCTGAAAGCGCTGAACTATCGCGACACCCTGGCGCTTCCGCAACTCGTCGAGCGTATCGTCGAAGGCGGACGCAGCAGCATCAACCATATTTCCGAGACCATGTGCCATGCAGCAACGGGACGTTGAAATCGTCAACAAGCTGGGACTGCACGCGCGCCCGTCGGCACGGTTGACCCAGCTCGCCTCCAGCTTCAAGAGCGATGTGTTCATGTCGCGCAACGGCCGCCGCGTCAACGCCAAGAGCATCATGGGCGTGATGATGCTGGCCGCCGCCAAGGGCAGCACAGTCACCCTGGAAACCGACGGCGACGACGAGAAGGAAGCGATCGATGCGCTGACCGGTCTGATTTCGAGCGGTTTCGGGGAGGAACTGTGAGCTTCTCGCTGCACGGCATCGGGGTCTCCGGCGGCATCGCCATCGGCTATGCCCATCTCGCCTCCAGCGCGCGGGTCGAAGTGCCGCAGTACATGCTCGACCGCAAGTACATCAAGGACGAACTGGCACGCTTCGACGAGGCCATCTTCGCCACCCGCGCCGAGCTCGAGGTCCTGCGCAGCCACATACCGCCCGATGCGCCGGCCGAGTTGTCGGCGTTTCTCGACATGCACCTGATGTTTCTCGGCGATTCGATGATCGCCGAGGCGCCCAAGCGCCTGATCCGCGAAACCCAGTGCAACGCCGAATGGGCACTGGCGCAGCAGATGGAAGCGCTGGTGGCACGCTTCGAGGAAATCGACGATGCCTACCTCAGGAGCCGCCAGGAAGACGTGGTGCAGGTGGTACAACGCGTGCTGAAGGCCTTGTTGGGCCATCCCAGCCACCTGCCGCTGGACGTCGATTTCGACATCGAACGCATCCTGGTCGCGCACGAGCTGTCGCCGGCCGACATGGTCATGTTCAAGAACGTCCATTTCGCCGCCTTCATCACCGACCTCGGCGGCACCACCTCGCACACCGCGATCCTCGCGCGCAGCATGGGCATGCCGTCGGTGATGGCGCTGCACAATGCGCGCGGCCTGATCCGCGACCACGACCTGCTGATCGTCGATGGCCGCGATGGCGTGGTGATCGTCAACCCGGACGAATCGGTACTGGCCGAATACCGGCTGCGGCAGAACCAGTGGCGCATCGACACCGACAAGCTGAAACGGCTGAAAACCAGCAAGTCGGCCACGCTCGACGGCACCCCGGTCGAACTGATGGCCAACATCGAATTGCTGAGCGACATCGATGCGGTGAAAGCGGCGGGCGCGCACGGCATCGGCCTGTTCCGCAGCGAGTTCCTCTTCCTCAACCGCAGCGACCTGCCAAGCGAGGAAGAGCAGTACGAATCCTACAAGGCGGTGGCCGAGGCACTGGACGGCAAGCCGGTCACCATCCGCACGCTCGATCTGGGTGCCGACAAGCAGGCGCCGTGGGGCCATACGGTGGCCGACAATCCGGCGCTTGGCCTGCGCGCGATTCGCCTGTGCCTGGCCGAACCGGGCCTGTTCCATACCCAGTTGCGCGCAATCCTGCGGGCCTCGGTCCATGGCCAGGTGCGCATCCTCATTCCCATGCTGGCGAGCTTCGTGGAACTGCGGCAGACCCTGCAGCGTATCGACGAGGCCAAGGCCTCGCTGCGCCGCGACGGTCTGAAATTCGACGAAGGCATCCCGCTTGGCGGCATGATCGAAATCCCTGCTGCCGCACTCTCGGCAGCCTTCTTTGCCGAACAGCTGGATTTCCTGTCGATCGGCACCAACGACCTGATCCAGTACACGCTGGCGATCGATCGCGCCGACGACAGCGTCGCGCATCTGTACGACCCGCTGCATCCCGCGGTGCTCAACCTCATCCAGTTGACCATCCGCGCCGGCGACAAGGCCGGCAAGCCTGTTTCGGTGTGCGGTGAAATGGCGGGCGATCCCCAACTGACGCGGCTGCTGCTTGGACTGGGACTGCGGTCGTTTTCGATGCAGCCGGCCGGCATGCTGCAGGTCAAGCAGCAGGTGCTGAAATCCCATCTGGACGAACTGGCTTCCCCTACCCAGCGGCTGCTGAAGAACACCGACCCGGACAAGACCTCGGTGCTGCTGGATCGCCTGAACGGCTAGCGACGGCTGGCGGGCATCAGCCCGTGAGCTGCTCGGCCATGCGGCCGAGTTCCACCTTGTCCTGGCGCAGCGTGGCGATTTCCTGCTTGATCTGCGCCATGCGGCTGTGCAGCGTACCCATGTTCTCCAGGATGCGCTGCAGGCTGGCCAGGCGCGTGTCGAGATACTGCTTGTGCTCGCGGATGCGTGTCATGATCGGATCCAGCGCAATGCGCAGCCAGCGTTCCGCTTCAAGCCGCGCGAGCTTGAATGCCTTGCGCGCCTCCTCGGCCAGACCGGCATAAAAACGCCGGATCATGAAACGCTTTTCCAGCATCAGGTTCGCAGGATCGCGGCAAAAATCTTCCGTCTCGCGGGTCAGCGCGTCCAGCCGGTTGCGATAGGCGCCCAGATCCAGTCTCGGCACCTGCATCTTCGGCAGATTGTGCTTGCGATGAAAACGCAGGTAGGCCTGGTCGAGCGCATCCAGCATGTTGTCGGCCAGCCGGGTCGCCTGCTTGAAACGGCTGTCCATCTGCTCGCTCAGGTGACGGATCCCGCCGGTCAGCCCGCGCGTGGTCCAGCTGTGTTCCATGGCATCGCGGCCTGCCTTCAGGATCGCGTCCAGCGTATCTTCCGACAGGTTCGAAAGCAGATGATCGCCCTGGTCCTGGACCATTTTCCGGGTCGTACGGAACTGGTCCGCAGTGGCGTCATAGCTGTCCTTTTCCTGCTGCAGGCTGGCACGCGTCTGTTCGATCAACTCGCGGTTCTTGCCCGACAACTGGGTCAGCTGGATCAGTTCGTCGCTGCTGCGCTTGAGCCGCGCGGCCAGATCCACCCGGCTCTCGTCGAGCAGTGCCGCCACTTCGCGACTGACCGCGTGGTAGAGCATGTCTCGGCGCGCAGGGATCACCTGATGCGCCAGCAGGTACTCCAGCGATTCGATGCCGGAACGCACGCGCAACGCGGCGTCGCCGCGTATGGTGGCCGCCAGTGCTTTCTGCGCCGAAACCGTGAATACGCGGCTGCGCGGCAGCTTCAGCACGCGCGCGGTTTCCTCGGCCTGGCGCTCGATGGTCGCCTGCACCTCGGCATCGCTCTTGAGCTCGTCCCACAGCATGTCGATCTTGTTGAGCACCGCCACGTGGTAGTTGGAATGGCGGTGGACATGCTTCTGCCAGATTTCGAGATCCGAACGCGTCACCCCGGTATCGGTCGCCAGCAGGTACATCACCGCATGCGCATTCGGAATCACCGACAGGGTGAGCTCGGGTTCGGCGCCCAGCGCGTTGAGTCCCGGGGTGTCCAGGATCGTCAGTCCGGCCTGCAGCAGGGGATGCGGATAATTGACCATGGCGTAGCGCCAGGCCGGCACGTCCACGGTGCCGTCGGCATGAAGCATGTGTCGTTCGCTGGCATCCTCGCCATTCCACAGTCCGAGCTCGATGGCGTCCACGGCCGGGATCGGCTTGGTTTCGGTCAGCTTTTTCAGGCTCTCCTGCAGCTGGCGCGGATCGGTGGGATCGAGCAGTACCCGGCACCATTCGATGGGCATGTGCTTGAGGCGCGCCAGCGACTCGCTGCGACGGCGCGTCTCGATCGGCAGCAGACACAGGCTTGGCGCCTCGTCCGCGTTGGCGAACAGTTCGGTCGGGCACATGGTGGTACGCCCGGCGTCGGACGGCAGCAGGCGCTGGCCGTGGTCGGCGAAAAACAGGGCGTTGATGAGCTCGGTCTTGCCGCGCGAAAACTCGGCCACGAAGGCCACCACCAGCTTGTCCTGGCGCAGGCCCGCTGCCGTATCGGCCAGGCGCAGGGTGCGCTCGGCATCGATGCCGTGCTGGCGGTCGAGCCAGTCGGCATAGTCGGTAATCGCAGTCGCCAGCCGCAGCCGCCGCTCGCTGTACTCGGCGACCTCCTGTTCAAGATGGATACTCATGTTTGGCTGCTTTTCTCGATATCACGCCAGGGTGCGTCGGCGCCACACACCGCCACGGTTTTCTGCCGCGAAGTTTCGCCACGAACCAGGCGCACCGCAGATTTCGGCAGCCCCAGTTGCACGGCCAGCCAGGCCAGCAGATGCGCATTCGCTTTATTATCGACAGGCGGCGCGGCAATCTTTAGTTTCAGGCGGCCGCCATGCTCGCCGACGGCGGCCGTCACCTTCGCCCCCGGCTGCACGTGCAGGTCGAGCAGCCAGTCGTTGCCGTCACGGCGCGCCCAGGCCGGAGGGCTGTTCACGCTCAGAGGGCGCCGAGCAGGGCGCGCTCAAGCGCAAATACCGGCACCATCAGGACCAATTGGCACAGGATGAACAGCACCAGCGGCGTCAAATCGACCTGGCCGACCATCGGAACGATGCGCCGCAAGGGGCGCAGGAAAGGTTCGGTCAGTTCATAGACCACCGGCATCAACGGCGTATTCGAATTGACCCATGACAGCACCGCGCGCACCAGGGTCAGGCCGATGATCATGTAAACCGCCAGGCTGACCAGCCGCACCGCCGCCAGTCCGAGCATGACAGGCCACACCTTGCCGCCCGCCAGGGCGAACGGAAAGCCGTCCAGCCAGTAGCTCGCCGTCACCACTATCAGTTCGACCACCCAGGCGAGCAGCAGGCATGCCCAATCCAGCCCATACAGGCCGGGCACCACCCGCCGCAGGGGTTTGACTGCGAAGTCGGTGACGGCGACGATGAATTGCGCGAAGGGATTGCGGAACGGCACCCGGAACAGCTGCATCATGAAGCGCAGCAAAACGGCGATCACGAACAGGTTGCCCAGCGTCTGGATCAGGAAAGTCAGCGCGCCTGTGATCATGCGAGCCGTCCCAGTTCATCGCCGAGTTCGGCACTGCGCAGGCTGGCCGCTTCCACCGCCTGGCCGATGCCGCGCTTGACCGCAGCCGCGTCCAGCGCCGCAATGCCACGTTCCGTGGTGCCTCCCTTGGAGGTGACGCGCTGGCGCAGCACGGCCGGTTCCTCGCCCGACTCGAGCGCCAACTTGGCCGCACCAAAAAAGGTCTGCAGCGCCAGCTGGCGCGCCGTGGTGGCCGGCAGTCCTTGCGCCACGGCAGCCGCTTCCAGCGATTCGATGAAATAGAACACGTAGGCGGGGCCGCTGCCCGAGACGGCAGTGACCGCATCCAGGCGGGTTTCGTCCTCCACCCAGACCACGCCGCCCACGGCCCGCAACACCGCCTCGGCCTGCGAGCGCGCGTCCTGATCGACGTCCGGCGGCGCATACAGGCCGGTAATGCCTGCCTGGACCAGCGCGGGCGTGTTGGGCATGCTGCGCACGATGCGCCCGTGCCCGCCCAGCCAGCGGGCCAGATCGGCCACCCGCACGCCGGCGACGATCGAGATCACCAGGTGGCCCGCGAGCCGCGACGCCAGCGACGCCGCCACCTCGGGCAGGGTTTGCGGTTTCACCGCCAGCACGACCAGCGGATGCAGCCGCGCCTGCGACAGATCCGAATGGGTCACGACGCCGAAGCGCGCAGACAGCTGAGCTCGCGCATCGGCGTTGATTTCCACCACCTCGATGTCGGTCGGCTGGGTGCCGCTGGCGACCAGGCCGCCAATGATGGCGGCCGCCATGTTGCCGCCGCCGATAAAGCTCACTTTATGCATGTTTAGTCCTCTCGCCAAACAGGGCGGTTCCGACCCGAACGATGGTCGCGCCCTCAAGAATCGCGGCTTCCAGATCGCCCGACATGCCCATCGACAGGGTATCGAGCGCATGGCCGCGCATTTTCAGATCGTCAAACAATTCACGCACCTGCCGGAATGCGGCACGCTGCGCCGCCGCGTCGGCGGTCGGTGCGGGAATCGCCATGAGGCCACGCAGTTGCAGGCCGGACAACGCGGCGACCGCCGACGCCAGCAGGGGCAGTTCCGCAGGTGCCGCCCCGCCCTTGCTTGCCTCGCCGCTGACATTCACCTCGATGCAAACCTGCAGGGGCGGCAAGCCTGACGGGCGCTGGGCGGACAGGCGTTCGGCAATCTTCAGCCGGTCGACACTGTGCACCCAACTGAAGTTTTCGGCGATCGCCCGCGTCTTGTTGCTCTGGATCGGTCCGATGAAATGCCACGCCAGCGGAAGATCGCGCAGAACCGCCAGCTTTTCCAGCGCTTCCTGCACGTAATTCTCGCCGAATTCGCGCTGGCCGCACGCAGCCATGTCGCGCACGGCCGCCGCACCGAAGGTCTTGCTGACCGCCAGCAGGGATATCCCCGCCGGATCGCGCGCGGCCGCGGATGCCGCGCCCGCGATCCGTGCCCGCACGACATTCAGGCGGTCGCCTGCCGTGCTGCCGCACGGTGGCAGGCCAGACTCAAGTTTTCGTGTTTCCGGGCCGTTATCCATTGCGATTATTATTGAACACAAACCCCGTTCAATAACAGCCATGATTAAATTGTTATCGATCAGAAACGCAATGCGGCTTTCAGGGTATTTCGCCAGGCCATCCGCCACGAAGGTTTCAAGCGGCCCCGTTTCGGTTCGATAAAGTCAAAACCCCTTCCAATACTGAACGAGGCACGCGTGGATATTTCTGAACTGCTGGCTTTTGCCGTCAAGAACAAGGCGTCCGACTTACACCTCTCTGCGAGCCTGCCGCCGATGATTCGCGTCAACGGCGACATCCGCCGCATCAATCTGCCACCGATGGACCACAAGGACGTGCACCGCATGGTGTACGACATCATGAACGACAGCCAGCGCAAGGTGTACGAGGAAACGCTGGAAATCGACTTCTCGTTCGAGATTCCCTCGCTGGCGCGCTTCCGCGTCAATGCCTTCAACCAGCAGTATGGCGCCGGCGCGGTGTTCCGGACCATTCCGTCCAAGGTGCTGACGCTGGAAGAACTCAACGCCCCGGCCATCTTCAAGGAAATATCCGACCAGCCACGCGGCATCGTGCTGGTCACCGGGCCGACGGGTTCGGGCAAGTCGACCACGCTGGCGGCCATGATGGACTACGTCAACGAGAACCAGTACGCACATATCCTCACCGTCGAGGACCCGATCGAATTCGTGCACCAGAGCAAGAAATGCCTGATCAACCAGCGCGAGGTCGGTCCACACACGCTGTCGTTCAGCAACGCCCTGCGTTCGGCCCTGCGGGAAGACCCGGACGTCATCCTGGTCGGCGAATTGCGCGACCTCGAGACCATCCGCCTTGCGCTCACCGCCGCCGAGACCGGCCACCTTGTGTTCGGCACGCTGCACACCTCGTCCGCCGCCAAGACCATCGACCGCGTGGTCGACGTGTTCCCGGCCGCGGAAAAGGAAATGGTGCGTTCGATGCTGTCCGAATCGCTGCGCGCGGTCATCTCGCAGACGCTGCTGAAAACCAAGGACGGCGCCGGCCGCGTCGCCGCGCACGAGATCATGATCGGCACGCCGGCCATCCGTAACCTGATCCGCGAAAACAAGGTGGCGCAGATGTATTCGTCGATCCAGACCGGCGGCAACCTGGGCATGCAGACGCTCGACCAGAATCTGCAGGACCTGGTCAAGCGCAATGTGATTTCTTCGGGCGTGGCGCGCGCCGCGGCGCAGAACAAAGATGCCTTCATGGGCTGAGGACTGAACGATGAACGCCGAGAAAACCATCCACGACCTGCTGCGCCTGATGCTGGCGAAGAACGCCTCCGACCTTTTCATCACCGCCGGCTTTCCGCCCGCCATCAAGGTCGACGGCAAGATCACCCCTGTTTCCAACCAGAGCCTGACGCCCGCGCACACCAGCGAGCTGGCGCGTTCGATCATGAACGAGCGGCAGTGGAAGGACTTCGAGGCGACCAACGAATCCAACTTCGCCATCAGCCCGCCCGAGATCGGCCGCTTCCGCGTCAACGTCTTCGTGCAGCAGGGCCGTGTCGGCGTGGTGATGCGGACGATCAACACCAAGATCCCGAAGATGGAAGACCTCAACCTGCCGCCCATCCTGCGCGACGTCGCGATGATCAAGCGTGGCCTGGTCATCTTCGTCGGCGGTACCGGCACCGGCAAATCGACCTCGCTGGCCGCGATGGTGGGCTACCGCAACGAAAATGCGGCCGACCACATCATCACGGTCGAGGACCCGATCGAATACGTGCACGAGCACCGGAAGTCCATCATCACCCAGCGCGAGGTCGGCATCGACACCGACAACTGGTTCTCGGCGCTGAAGAACACGCTGCGCCAGGCGCCCGACGTCATCCTGATCGGAGAAATCCGCGACCGCGACACCATGGAATACGCCATCGCCTTCGCCGAAACCGGCCACCTGTGCCTGTCTACGCTGCACGCCAACAGCGCCAACCAGGCGCTCGACCGCATCATCAACTTCTTCCCCGAGGAAAAGCGCGACCAGCTGCTGATGGATTTGTCGCTGAACCTCAAATCGTTCATCTCGCAGCGCCTGATCCCGCGCAAGGGCACCAACGGCCGCGTCGCCGCCGTCGAAATCCTGCTCAACTCGCCGCTGATCGCCGATCTGATCTTCAAGGGCAACGTGCACGAGATCAAGGAAATCATGGCGAAGTCCCGCGAACTCGGGATGCAGACCTTCGACCAGGCGCTGTTCGACCTCTACGAAGCAGGCATGATTTCCTACGAGGACGCGCTCAGGAACGCCGACAGCCTCAACGACCTGCGCCTGCAGATCAAGCTGCACGGCCAGGAAGCCAAGGGCCGCGACATGATGGCGGGACTGGACCACCTCGACATCGTCTGAATCTGATTTACCCACCAATGAAAACAGGGCGCCATGCGCCCTGTTTTCATTCATGCCCGCTCAGATTTTCCCGATCATATTCACGAACCAGCCGCGACTCTTGTAGTCGAGATTGGTCAGATCGTCCGAGAAGTCGGTGAAGTTGTAGCCGACGCCAAGCTTGACGTACCGATTGATGTGACGATAGACGCCGACAAGGGCGCCGGATTTTGCGTCGCCGGCTTCCTGCGCACTGAGATACCTCAGTTCGCCCATCACATCCCACTCGTGGACCACATGCCAATCGGTCCGCGCAATGGCAAGCCAGGCACGGCTGGAGAACCATTTGCCACCGGCAAGGCTGGTATCGCGCAGCTCGCCAAAGCGATAGCCAAGCTTGCCGCCCACCGACAGCTTGGGCACGACATCGTAAATGCCGTCGACCGACAGCACATGGCTGCGCTGCTCATAGGTGCTGACCGTTCCCGATGCGCTCAACTGGCCGGGGCTCGGCAGGTCGGACAGGAAGGTGTACTTGAACAGCGCATTGAGCCGGTCGTTGAGTACCGGACGATAGCCGAAACCCAGCACCACCTCGGTGAAATCGGCATTGCCCGTGCTGCCGCTGCCCGCATCGCTGATGGCGAAATTCAGCTTGCCCAGCGCACGCCAGTCGGGCGTGGTCTGATAGCCGAGCGTATTCTTGACCAGCCAGGAATTGCGCTTGCCCGTCACGTTTCCGCTTTCAGTCCGATATTCGACCATGCCGGCGTATTTGGTCTTCTCGTACTGATAGCCGGCTGACAAGGAGATCGCGGTGCGGTCGAGGTCGCCTGTCGTCGGTTCGGATGTGATCCCTTTCTCGAAACGCGCACCCACGTTCCAGCGGTCGGTGGCCGCAAGGTCGAGCCCGAACGCATGGATCAGCCCGGATGGCCCTGAATCCGCCGTCTGATAACGCTCTTCGGCATAGACGGACAGGCTGTCGCTGTAGCGCGACTTCATTCCGGTCGTGAGGTTGCCGACGCGTCCGCGATAACCGGTATCGCTGCGATCCGGATCGAGCAGGTAGTTGAGATAGACGCTGTTGCGGTCGGACAGCCGGTAGTCGGTGCCAAGCTTGCCGCCCAGGCCTCCATCGCCATCGCTCAATTCTCCGCTCAGCTTGATGCGATCGTTGATCTGGTAATGACCGCCGACACCGAATCGATCATTCTCGCGGCGGGTGGCGTCATGCTGAACCGTGCCCTGCACCAGGCCGTACACCTCCCAGGGGCCCGGCTCGTTCTTCTCGCTGACGGGGTGATACGCCAGCTTCGCGGCAACGTCGGTACGCGCGCCGGTTTCGGCCAGCAGCGCACTGTTGCCCGCTGCCAGCGCACTGTCCCGGTTTTCATGACGCATCCCCAGCCCGGCCGACAGGTTCGGGGTGAGCGCATAGGTCGCATTGGCCTCGGCCGACTGGCTGACGCCCGAAATGCTGCCCTCCTTGCGATCGGCCCGGGCGAGCAGCTCGAGCCTGTCGCTGGCCTGCACCTTGACCTGCGCGCCGGCCTGGTCGAGTCCCTCGCTGGTGAGCTGGCCTGGCGCGGAATAGCCGTCGTCGCGTTTCAGCCAATACGCGCTCGCGCTGCCCGGCAGGGCTGCACCGACTTCCCTGAAGTCGACCGCTGCCTCGACGCGATGTGCCTGCGCCTCGATGCCAGCCGTGGTGGTCTGTGGCACCGCACCGAAATTGAAGCCGCCGTTCTGCGAACTCAGGGCGCCGGTACCCGGCCCGTCCGAGCGCGCGGTTTCAAGCTTCATGTAGGTGCCCGGCTTGTAGCGCAGGGTGAGATCGCCGCCCAGCAGTTTCTGCTCGGTGCCGACGCCATCCTGCTTGTAGCCGGTGAAGCCGATTTTCACCTGATCATTGAGCCAGTGGCTGGCACGGCCGCCCAGGGTAAGGTTGTCGGCCGCCGACACGCCCGGGGTGAACTCATAGCCTGCGACCAGGTAGACCGGGTGGCCGCTGAGCGAACCAGACAAAACCAGCGTGCCGGGATCGGCGGTGGCTGCAAGCGGCGTGCGCAACACCACGCGGCCCTGGATGCTGTTGATTTCGTAATCCTGGCCCGCCACCAGCGGAACCGATTTCAGCACGATGCCGGAATCCTTGTCGCGGATTTCCATGCGCAGGCGCTCGGATCCCGCGAGGATGTCCTGATTCCGCAGGTAATACAGCGAACCGCCCGTACCGCGGAATTCCTCCACCGCCGCCAGCGTGCCGGGGTCGGCCGCGAAAAGCTCTGCCTCGGTTCGCCTTTCGCCGAACGCCGTGGACTCCGGCGCCTGATAACGCGCCTGCGCGCCGTAGAGGCCACGGCTGTAGTTCACCAGATCGGTTCCGCTCAGACGGGTCTGGAAACTGCCCCACAGCACGTGCGAATCGCCACGCTGCAATTTCACGTAGAACTTGCCCCGGGTGGGCGCGTCCTCCACCAGCGTCGAGTCGTCGCCGTACACCGGGTAATAGGCATCGGAGTCGAGGCGGCGCAGAAGGTAGCGCGGATCCTTGCTGTTGAAATTGGAGAACAGGTTCTCGATCGGCTGCTCGCGCGTGTCTGCACTGGCCGTGAGCAGCGTCTCGCCCTTGATCTTCCCCTTGAGATAGAACGCGAGGCGGCCGTCCGTATACACGTCCCCGTTGTAGCGCTTGCTGTCGCTGCCCGTCACCAGGCTGGCCGGGCCCGTGACGTTGTTCTGGCCCAGGGTCAGGTCCGCCAGCGCAACATAGAACCAGTCGTTGAGCGGTATGTACAGGTTGCGGCTGAATTCGGCACGCTGGCCGGAAGGGCTTTCCATGGCGACATCGACGCGGTGATTGCCCGGCGAGAGTATCTGGCGAACCGCGAATTTCCCCTGTGCGTCAACCGGCACCTGCCGCCCCAGCACGGTGACGGTGCTGCCCGGCACGAGTTTCTCGCCGTTGACCGTGACCATGCCGCCCTCGACCGGGATATTGGCCAGCCCGCGATGGTTTTCGCCATATCCGATGCGTGCCTCCCGCGCGGCGGTATCCTCATCCCCGGACGGGCGTCTGGCATCGAGCAGCTTGAGCATCTTCGGCGTGGTTTCGTCGAAGCGGCCCTGGGCGTCGTACACGCGCAGCAGATACTGCACCGCCTCGCCTTCCCTTGGGGTCTTCCATTCGGCAGAGGTGTCGGCATGCGGATCGAGCGCAATCACCGCAAGCGGCGTCTTCTGCGTCGACTCGCCCGCCGCGAACACCCGGACCTCGGCTTTCCTGATCAGGGAAGCGTAGTTCGCATAGGGTGAAAAGCGCACCGTTTCGCCCCGCACGGCGCCATCCGGGAAGACGGTGACGTTCAGTGCCGGCGTCACCTCGAGTCCATCGAAACGCACCTGGACATCTGCTTTCTCCAGCGCGACGTCGGTGCAGCGCATCGTGTCGGCGCTGTTGGGCACATCATCGCTCGCCAGCGGTTCGCCATCGACAGAAATGCGGAACGGCAGGCCGGCGTCGCGTCCCGGCTGATCCTTGCAGGCCCCCGCCACGGCCTTGGGCACGGCATGTGCCGTCGCCTCGGTTTTCACGCCGACCGGCTGGTCATACCAGATTTCAATCTCGACCCGCCGGTTGGGCGCAAGGCAGGCCTGGTATGCGGCCATGTCCCTCATGTTTCCGTCATGGACCCGCATGGGGTCGCAGTCCTTGACCGGCTGTGTATCGCCCCTGCCCAGCGTTTCCATCTGCACGCCCGACATGCCGGGCTGCGTTTTCAGGAATGCCGCGGCTTCGCGGGCACGCGCCTCCGACAGGCCCTGATTGTTGCCGTATCGATTCTGCCCGGCCCGCGTCAGGCGCTGCGCATCGGCATGGCCCGTAAGACGCAGCTTCAGCCCCGGCTTGCCGGCGAGCCGCCGTGCCAGTGCGGCCAGCACCTCGCGTTCGTCCGCGCCCAGCAGATCCTGCCCCGACGGGAATTGCGACAGGATTGCCGGGGCCGCCTCGGCCCGGCTGCCGAATACCGGAACCTCGCGGGGGGCCGGCGCCGACTCGGGCGCACTGAGTACAACGATCTCATCGGGTCGACGGTATTCCACGCTGGCGGCAAGCTTGCCGTCTTCACGGGTGAAAACCAGGCTGTCCTGCCAGGTCGTGCCGGGCTGTTCCGGAACGCTGCAGCCGACACCGGGATCACAGGGCTCGGCAGCGACGACGGGGGCCGAGAACATCGCAGCGATGACGCTTGCAAGAAGTTTTTTGTTTAGCATTATTTGCCCTCCTTGTTCGCCGCCTTGGCAGGCAAGAAGAGTTCTTCCTCGATCAACAGCGTGTGGCAACAGTCATGCTGCTGCCACGCATCCTTGAGCTGCCGGCTGACGGCGTGCAGGCGCTCGCGCGCCAGGGCTTCGCCGTCGGCGCCGGCCTTGTAGCCCAGCCGCAAGACCGTCGGCCGTGCCTTCAGCCTCTCCTCCAGGCCGGCAAGCTGCTTCGCCCAGTCCGCCCTGAGTACGACCGTGCCGGCCTCGAACGCCGCATCGCTCATGTCGACGCGCACCACCTTGTGGATGGTTGCGCCGAAGTTGAGCTTGGACAGCTTGCCGCGGGTGAGGCGGACATCGCGCGGGTTTTCAGTGGTCACGCGATAGCCGGTCGGCAGGGTGCGTTCATCCAGTTTCATGATGAAATTGCTGCCATGCTCGGCATCCGGAATCGCCGCACAGGCGACGTGGAAACGTCCCTCGGCATCGGTCGTCACCAGCCAGCCGCGCGCGGTGGCAAGGCGCACGTTGGGAATGCCGGGTTCGCCCTCATCCTGATAGCCATTGGCGTTCCTGTCGTCGAATACCTTGCCGACGAGATCGGAACAATCGAAGGTGGGATCCGGTATCACCCGCACCGTGGCCGTCGCAACATTCGATACGGCATTCGGGTTGGGCGCAGGCACCAGATTGTTGAACGCCTGCGCGGTGTTGACGTATTCGCCCGGCTGCACGCCCGCACCGACCACCAGCAGCAGTTTTACCGTCCGGGTGGCGCCGGAGGCCAGGGTCAGATTGGACCAGGCAAGATTGCGGCCATTGGCAACCGGCTCGGCCATTACCCCGTCGACGCTTGCACTGCCCGACTTGTACTTGAACCCCGGCGGCACGATGTCGCGGATATCGATATTGGTCAGGTTCGCCGCCAGCGTATTGCGGGCACTGATCGTGTACGGCACCAGCTGGCCCACGCTCACATTCACCAGCGGCGAGGTCTTGGTCAGCACGATCGCGCCGCCCAGCACCGGATCGAGCGGAATGTGGTTGTTGACCACATTGCTCGAACTGGTGGCCGGCACGCCGGACAGCGTCAGCGCAAAGCTGGTGTAGTACACCGTCGGATCAGCGCCCGTCGGTGCGCCCGGCTGGGCCTGGATGGCATCCACGCCCCCCGTGCTGGGCACATAGGGTCCGGCAGTCGGCGGAATGATCGTCGAGGCCGGCGGCAGATAGCTGCCCGGCTGCACGATCTGCAGCGTGTAGGTTCCCGATCCCGGACATCCCGGAGGTGCGGGGTTGAGCAGCAGGAACTGATACAGCCCGTTCGCACCGGTCGTCTGCGTATTGGTGCCGCCGACCAGACAGGCATCGGGAACTGCCGCGCCGCCGTTCACAAGCGTGACCTGCGCACCCGGCACCGGATTGCGCGTGATCGCGTCGTACACCACGCCGGAGGGGTCGATCGGCAGGCTTTGCTGGACGATGTTATCGCCCGCAACCAGCGTGAGGCCCGCCAGCGACCCGCTGCTGAAGACCGCGCCCGCCGGATTGCCACTGTTGGTACCGGTGTTCGCGGCCGTGCCGGTGTCGCGGGTACCGCTGCTCGGCACGACCCCCTGTTCGTTGCTGACCGCATTCCCCCAGATCCTGCCACTGTCGGGATCGTGGAATTGAATGATGTAGCCGCTGCTCGGCGCGATGCCGGTGAACTGGTAGGCCCCGTTCGCATCGGTCGTCGACGTGGCGACAAGGCTCCCCCCCAGCAACAGGTCGACCTGCCAGCCGGCCATGCGTGGCTCGCCGGGATCGAGCACGCGATCATGATTCGTATCGGTCCAGACCGTACCGCTGACCTGTGCGGCATCGGCGATCGGCACACTGTCGCTCGCCGTGTTGTTGCCGTCGAAACCTGGCGGCTCGCCGCCGCCCGAGATCGTCGCAGTGTTGACAAGAATCTGCCCGGTCTGGCCGCTGGCCACCGCAACACGCAGCAGGATGGGATTGCCGGTACTGCCCGCCGCGATGACATCCGACGTGGTGCAGCTCACCGAACTGGCGCCGGCCGCGCCGCTGCAGGTCCAGCCAGTGCCGCTGGCGGGTGTGGCGACGCTCATGCCGGCCGGCAGCGTATCGACCACGGTGATGCTGCCCGAGGTGGGCACCGTGCCGACGTTGCGCGGCGTGAGCGTGAAGACGCCCGTGCTGGAGCCTGACGCAAAACTCGACGGCGCATGCGTCTTGGCAATCGCCAGATCGGGCACTGCGCCGGGCACTTCGGCGAAATTGTTGTCCGCGGATACGAGATCGACCCCAAGCAGGCTGATCGCCGTGATCGCCGACGGCGTCGCGCCCATCCCGGTGGCTGTGCCGCCGGTGCTGCCCGCGGTGGTCGTGCCGTTGGTCGTGCCGGTCGGCTGCGCGGGCTGGGTCACGCTGTAGGTGCCCTCCGGCAAGCCGGTGAAGCTGTAGCGGCCATCGCTTGCCGTCAGCGTCGTCATGTTCATGGCATTGCCGTTGATATCGGTGCCTGAAAGATTCAGCGTCTGCGTGCCCAGCCCATAATCGACGCCATTCAATGCGCCGTCGCCGTTGTAGTCGAGGAACACGCGGCCGGAAAGCGTGCGGCCATTCGCAATCTCGGCGAAATTGTTGCCCGTCGACGCAGTGGCCGGAGGCAGCACGATTCCATTGATCCGGCTGGGCACGGTCGTCACGCCTGTGGGCGTGCCGGCCGTGCCGCCATTGCCTACCGCACCCGCGGTGGTGATGCCATTCGAGCTAGAGGCAGGCTGGTTCGGCTGGCGTATCGAATAGGTGCCTGGCTGCAGTCCGCCGAAGCTGTATTGCCCGGAGGCGTCGGTCGTCGTGGAGGCGATCACGCTGTTGCCCGAGTCCAGCAGGTCGATGGTCTCGCCGGTGAACGGCGTGTCGGCGCCGTTCTGCACGCCATTATTGTTCTGGTCGAGGAAAACCGTGCCGGCGATGCTGGAGGGCCGGATTTCTGCAAAGTTGTTGTTGGGCGAGCCGCTGATTTCACCACCCGCGCCGTCGCCATTCAGCACGATGCCGATGACCTGACTGGTCGTGGCGCCGGGATTCGATGCCGTGCCCGCGCTGCCGGTGCTGCCGTTGACGCTACTCACGCTGCCCGCAGTCGTGATTCCGTTGGTCGTGCCCGCAGGTTGCACGAACTGGCATACCGAGTACGTTCCCGCCGCAAGGCCGGCGAACAGGTAGTTGCCGAGCGAGTCGGTCGTGGTGCTGGCAACAAGTGCGCCGGCGCAACTGGCGCCGCTGCGCAATTCGATCGCGCTGCCGGCGAGCGGCGCATCGGTCGACACGTCGTAGACGCCGTTGGGCGTGACGTTGTTGTCCGCGAATGCCCGCCCGGACACATATCCCTGGGTGCTGACCTTCAGCACCACATTGGTCGGCTGCTGGTTGTTGCCGAAATTGGTCTGCAATCCACCCGCCGGGATATTGTTGGTGTGGTCGCCCGGCGTGGCAGCGGTGACGTTCACGCTGATGCGGCATCCGCCTGCCGGAATCGAGGCGCCGCTGGCATAGCTGACGCTGCCGCTGCCCGCAGTTGCGGTCACCGCGCCCGGACAGGTGGTGGTCAGGCCGTTCGGCGTCGCCACGATCATCGCCCCCGGGGCCGTTGGCAACGTATCGGTGAACACGCTGCTGAGCGTGATCGCGCTGGCGTTGTCATTGCCGAGCACGATGGTCAGCTGCGACACGCCGTTGGGTTGTATCACCGCGGGCGAGAACTGCTTGCTCACCGTGGGCGGCGTGGAGACCAGCAGGGTCGCGCTCGTCGGTTCCTCGTTGACGACGCCTTCAAAGGTGGAGACGCTGCCTGCCGCCAGCGTGTTGGTATAGCTGCCCGAGATGTTGGACAGCACGTCCACGCTGACCGTACAGGCGCCAGCTGCCGGAATGGTGGCGCCGCTGAGGCGGATCTGGGTGGCAGACGCTGCCGCCGTCACCGTGCCGCCTGCGCAGGTGGTCGCGGCATTCGGCGTGGTCGCCACCACCAGGCCGGATGGCAGGACATCGGTGAACACTGCACCGGTCAGCGCACTTGCATTCGGGTTGGCGAGGCGAATGGTCAGCGTGGCTGCCGCGCCGGGCGCGCGTGACGCCGTGCCCGTGGTGAAGCCGCCGGGATTGCCCGCATCCAGCGTCTTGCCGGCAATGGCCTTGTTCACCACCAGCGGCGACTTGGCATGCAGGGTGTCGCTCGTCGGCTGCGAGTTGGTGACCGGCACGCCGCCCGAGGTGGCGGAAATGGCGCCGGCTGGAATCGTATTGACGTAATCCCCCTGCCCCGCGACCAGCACGTCGATCTCGGCATAACAGGTCGCGGCGACGCCACCCGAGGCACCTGCCAGCGAACCACCGCTGACCTGTACCTGGTTCGTGGTGGGCGTGCCGACCGTCGCGCCGGAGCAGGTGGTCGTCGGGTTTGCGCCGCTCGGTACGGTCATGCCGGACGGCAGGGTGTCGAGAACCGACAGGCTGCTGACAGGTTGCGGCATCGGGTTGTAGAGCGTGATGCGCAGGCGTGAACGCTCACCCGGCTTGACGACATTCGGCGTGAATTGCTTGGTGATGCCGACGTTGCTCTGGGTAGTCAGGCTGGTCGAAGCCTGGCCGCTGTTGCTCAAGCCCTGCTGGGTGCTGATCGCGCCGGCAGGAATGTAGTTGGTGATGCCGCCGATCGAGGTCGATGTCACGTTGACCGTCACCGTGCAGGAAGCGTTGGCAGACAGCGTGGCGCCGCTCAATGCAATCCGCGTCCCCCCCGGCGCAGCGCTCACGCTGCCTGCGGCACAGGAAGTCGATGCCGCCGGCGTGGCGGCGATGACCATGCCGTTCGCGGCGGCGCCCGCACTGCCGTCCGCAGTGAAGTAATCGGTCAGCGCCAGGCCGCTGACCGCCTGCGCGCCACTGCCGATGGTAAGGGTGAGCTGGCTCACCTGGCCGGGGAAGGTCAGGGTGCTCGGGTTGGTCGCCTTGGCGACGGTGAGCCCGGTAGCCGGGCTATTGGTAAGGGTTCCCGTCACCACCGTCTGGTTGGTGATTCCGCCATCGGCCGTGATGTTGCCCGCCGGGATGGTGTTGACCCAGTTGCCGCCGCCGGTGGCGACGACATCGAAAATGAAGTCGCAATTCCCTCCTCCCGCGATGTCGGCCCCCGACAGCGATGCGCTGCCCGAGCCGGATACGGCCGTTATCGCGGTTGTTCCCGCACAGGTGGTATAGGCGTTTGCCGGGCTGGCCACCGTCATGCCGGTGGGGAGCGGGTCGGTGGCCGCGACGTTCGTCAGGGCAACCGCCCCTGAATTGTTCAGGCGCAGCGTGACGGTCGAGCGGCCACCCGACGACACGGCGGCCGGGCTGAAGCTTTTGGTTGCAGACAGTGCCGATGTATAAGTCACGGTCGCGGTGTTGGAATTGGCATTGACCGTATGCACGCTACCGTTTGCATAGGTCTCCGTTGCGGTCGCGGTCGCGGTGTTGTTGTACGTACCGGCGGCGCCGATCACGTCCACCTGGACCACACAGCTGCCTGCCGTGCCGGTTCCGGAGCCGGCACGCGCCGGGACCGTGCCGCCATTGAGTGACAGCGAGGTCGACCCCGGCACCGCCGTGATGGTCGGGCTGCCGCAGGTGCTGGCGGCATTGGCCGGGCTGGCGATTCGCAGCTGGTTGCTGCCCGAGGTCGGCAGGGTGTCGCTGATCGCCAGGCTGGTCAATGCGCTGGCCGACAGGTTGGACAGCGTCAGCGTCATCCGCACGATCGTGCCCTCCGGCCGTGCCAGCGCACTCGGCGGGTTGGTCGTGCCGCCCTGGCTGAAGGTCTTGGCCACCGACAGTACGGCGGTATTGACCGAACCGCTGGTCGTATTGGAAGCGCCTCCATTGCAGGTCGGCCCGGCATAGCACACCGTGCCCGCAGGCAGATTGTTGGTGTAGGCGCTGCCGTTCGCCGCTGCGGTCGCGGTCATCGCCCAGAAGGTCACCGTGCAGGCGCCGGGCGAATTGATTCCGCTCCGTTGCGGCAGGGTTCCGATCGTGAATACGGATGCGGCGTCACCCAGCGCACCACTTGCGCTCAAGCCGCTGCAGCCGGCTCCCGAAAGGGACGGCGTGAAATCAATGCCGTTGATGACGCCGGTGAGAAAGGTCTGACCGCTGGCGAGCGACTCGCTGATGGCGACGTTGTTGATATCGGCAGCAGACCAGTTCTGCACCGTCACCTGGTAACGCACTGGGTTGCCCGGTGCGGCACTGGATGGCGAAACGCTCTTGGTGACATTCAGGTTTTCGTACACCGTCACCGCGGCGGAGGCTGACTGGCTGACGATCGCCGGATTGCCCACGTTGACCGCACCCTGCGCCAGCGTATTGGTATACGAACTGGGCGTATTGGGGTTCTGGACCGTGCCGGTGAAATTGATCGTCACGGTACAACTGCCGTTGGCCGGAATCGTTCCGCCGCTGAGCGTGACGCCTTCGTTGCCGGCAGTGGACGCAGTGCTGCCACCTGTGCAGGTGGTCGAACTGCCGCTCACGGTCAGGCCATAGCTGCCCCCCGTCACGCCGTCGATGGGGCTGTCAGTCAGGCTGGTGACATTGAGTGGCGTGCTGCCATCGTTGTACAGGGTCAGCGTGAAGTAGCCCGATTGACCTGTGGCCAGGCTGCTAGCATTCACCGACTTGATGACCCGCAGCGGCGAGGTCACGGTGATGTTTGCGCTGGCATTGGCCGCTGCGCGTATGCCCAAATCGTTGCTGAACTGGGAGGTCGCGTCGATGGTGTTCGTACGCGCACCGGTCGTGTAGTTGCCGTTGGTGGTGGCGGCCTCGATGCTCACCGTCAGGGTGCAACTGCCGTTGACCCCTGCCGTTCTGGCGGGGATGGTGCCGGTGGCGCTGACGCTGGTATCGCCGGCGGATGGCGAAAATACAGGGGCTGCGCCGCCGTTGTTGCAGCTGGCGGTGGCATTCGGCGGGTTGGCGACGCGAATGACTGCCTGACCACTCAGTTGCGGGAACGCATCGGCAATTGAAAACCCGGAGATCGCCACCGGGTTCGTATTGTTCAGCGTGATCGTCAGGGTGCGCGCTGCCCCGCCCAGCACTGCCGTCGAGTTGCTGAAGGATTTGCTGATCGTCGGCTGGCTGAGTGCCTGCACGTTGATGCTCTGGCTCACCGCACCGACGTTGGCGACTGCGGCACCATCATTGCCCGTCACGGCCCCCGAGGCGATGGTGTACGTATAAGTGGCTGCCGAACCGGTCGAAGTGCCTGCCGTTACAGGCAGGATGATGGTGCAGGTGCCGTCGGTGTTGTTGGCCCGTGCGGGAATGGTGCCGCCCGCCAGGGAAATGCCCTGGGCACCCACTGCCGTGGTCAACGTTCCGCCGCCTGGCTGGGTCGTGGGGCCGGCCGGATCGTAGCAGGTGTAAGTCGCCGCACCGGCTACTTTCAAACCGTTCGGCAACGTTCCCGGCAAGCTATTGGAAAAAGCGACCGACGAAATGGGCGCTGTCGTATTGTTGTTCGACAGAGTGATCTGCAGCTGCGTGATTTCGCCTGGATAGATACTGGTGGGCTGGCCGCTTGCCAGGGTGACGGAAGCCCCCAGGTCCGCCAGCGCGATGCCCGGTGACAACAGGGCCAGAAGGAGCGCAAAACGTACCCGGCCCGCCACAGAACGGGCTGCTGAAATGGCTGCAAACGACATGTGGAATCCCTGAGTCTTGTTATGTACGAACGATGCGCACTGCAATAGCTATAACGTTATTGCGGTTATTTAGGTCGACACTTTACCCGGACATGGGGAAGAATTAAAAGCTGAATAGCGGGCTGAATGCCCGGCAAATCCGGGGACTGGCTGGCAGCCCCCTGCTCGGGATTGACGACGACCCTGGCTGCGAAGCCCGGCTTGCCCGGAACGCCTTGATCGCTTTGGCTGCCGCTTTCGGCGCGGCCTCTTCGCCGCCGTATTTCACCGTCTAATTGTCGTCGTCGGGCAGGCCGCCACAGCGCAGGGACGTGTTGATCAGGACGCAGCCTCAGGCGGCTTTTTGGCCTTCATCGATCCGGCGATCAGCGTGTACTGCAGAAAGCGGGTTTCGATCGGGCCGTTGAACAGCGGGATGCGGCGGCTTGCCTTGAGGCCGAGCAGTTTCGGCAACAAGGGATCGCCCGAAATGATCCACGCCTCCCAGCCCGCGAAATTCTGCTTCAGCCAGTCGCCCAGCAGCGGATACCACGCGGCCAGGTCCTCGGCTTCGCCCAGCCGTTCGCCATAAGGCGGGTTGGTGACGATGGTGCCGACCGGCGTCGGCGGCTTGAGATCGAGCGCATCGGAGACTTTCAGCTCGATGGCGTCGGCATAGCCCGCTCCGGCAAGGTTGTTGCGCGCCTTGTCGAGCACCCAGCGATCCTGGTCGGCGCCGAATATGGGCAGATGGCCGAGTGGTTTTTCCCGCGCTTGCGCCTCGTCCTTGATCCGTTTCCAGAGCGCCGCATCGAAATCGCGGTAGTGCTCGAAGGCGAAATGGCGGCTGCGTCCCGGCGCCCGGCCCATCGTCATGTCGGCGGCTTCGAGCAGAATGGTACCGGCGCCGCACATCGGATCCAGCAGCGGCGTACCAGGCTCCCAGCCCGAGAGCATGAGCAGTCCGGCGGCGAGGTTTTCCTTGATCGACGCCGCGCTCGCCTCGCGCTTGAAGCCGCGCTTGAAGAGCGGTTCACCCGAGGTGTCGAGGTAGAAGGTCACCGCGTCCGGGGTGAAGAACGCATACACCGGCACGTCGGGCGCCTCGGTGTCGACGCTCGGGCGTTCGCGCGTTTCCTCGCGGAAGCGGTCGCAGATCGCGTCCTTGATCTTCAGCGTGATGAAGTTGAGGCTTTTCAAGGGCGCGTTCTGCGCGCCGACTTTGACCGCGATGGTCTTGCTGACGTCGAACCAGTCCGGCCACGGCAGGTCGAGCGCGGCGCGGTAGATATGCTCTTCCTTGCGGTAGCGGGTGTAGCCGACCTTGCGCAGGATGCGGGTGGCGATGCGCGACGTGAGATTGGCGCGCATCTCGGCCGCGGCATCGGCCATGAACAGCACGCCGGCGGGCACCTGGCGCACCACCCGCGCACCGGCCGCCACAAGCTCGGTTTCGAGCAGGCCTTCCAGCCCGCGCGGGCAGGTGGCGAAGTGGCTGGCAGGCGGCAGCGCCTCCCTCTCGGGGCGGACGGGGTGCGGCGTTTTGCTACGGCGGGATTCGGGCTTCAAAAAATACTTTCAAGAATGCTTAAAACGGTTTCAACACCACCAGCAGCACGACAATCAACAACACGATGACTGGGATTTCATTGAACCAGCGGAACCAAACATGCGATTTGGTATTCTGTCTGGCTTCGAATGCTCGCAGCAGGCTTTTGCAGACATGGTGATAACCGACCAGGCCTGCGACCAGCGTAAGCTTGGCCCACATCCAGTTCATGCTGAGCGGGAAATACGCCAGCCACAACCAGGTGCCGGTGATCAGCGTCAGCCACATGATGGGCGAAACGAAGCGATACAATTTGCCCGCCATCAACAGCAGGCGGTCATAGGCCGCGTCGTTCGTTTCCATCGCCAGGTTGACGAATAGGCGCGGCAGGTAGAACAGGCCGGCGAACCAGCTCACCACCATCACGATATGAAACGACTTCAGCCACAGCATGGATAGACAGGCCTTTATAAAGAAATGGACGCCAAGTCCGCTGACCCTGATTTTACTGGGTTTGATCGCCTGGCTGTGGTTTCGCCCGCCGGCCGACGTCAGCGACGAGAATCGTGCGGTCCCGCCCTGGCAGGTCACGCTGACCGACGGCCAGGCGCTGGGCAGCGATGCGCTCAAGGGCAAGGTCGTGCTGGTGAATTTCTGGGCGACCTGGTGTCCCTATTGCCGCAAGGAAAAGCCGGTGATCGACGAATTCTGGCAGGATTATCGCAGCCGCGGATTCGAGGTCGTCTCGATCAGCGTCGACGACCCGCCCGACAAGATCGCAGCCTGGATGAAGGACAAGGGCTACGCCTTCAAGGCCGCGCCGACCAACGCTTCGGTGGCGGCGGTCTTCGGCAACGTCAGCAGCGTGCCGACCTCGTTCATCCTCGATGCCGACGGCCACATCCGCCACAAGATCGCCGGACAGCTTCACTATGCCCGGCTGAAAGACCTGGTCACGCCGCTGCTGGGCGCCGCCGCACACGCAGGATACCCATGATGGAAGCATCCGACAGCCCTACTGCCTGGGCACAAGACCGCCTCACCGAGCTCGAAAGCAAGCTCGCCTTTGCCGAAGACCTGATCGAAACGCTCAACCAGACCGTCATCCGACAGCAGGGACAGCTCGATTTGCTGCAGCAGCAGCTTCGCCTGCTGCATGAGCGACTGCAGGACGCGCTACCGGATGACGCGCGTTCCCCACGCGACGAGATTCCCCCCCACTATTGACGGACCGCTCAGGCAAGGGCGGCGCGCAGCAAGCCCTTTACGCCATCGCTGGCGCCGATTCCGGCGAAACCGGCCGCTCGCCGATCAGCAGTGGCAGCAGCTCAGATTCCGGCATGGGCCGGGCATAGTAATAGCCTTGTGCAAACAGACACCCGTGCTGCATCAGGAAGGCCTCCTGGCCGGCATGTTCCACTCCTTCGGCGATCACACGCAGGCCTAAGTTGGCCGACAATGCCAGAATGGCCTGAACGATCGCGGCATCATCGGTGTCTTCCGCAATGTCGCGAATGAAGCCGCGATCGACCTTGAGTTCGCTGATCGGCAGCAGCTTCAGACGACTGAGCGAGGAATGGCCGGTGCCGAAATCGTCGATGGCGATGCTGACGCCGATCCGGCGCAGCGCCATCAGGATGTCCAGGCCGATCGTCTCGCTCTCCATGATGCTGCTCTCGGTCAGCTCCAGCACGATGCGTTCAGGCGACACGCCGGTTTCGGCGAACAGGTCCGCCAATCGCTGCGGCAATTCCTTCTGCAGCATCTGCTTGCCTGAAAGATTGATGTGCATGACGAAGCCGTCGAGCGGAATGCCTTGCGCATCCCATCTTTTCAGTGCGCGGCACGCTTCGCGGATCACCCATTCGCCCATGGGAATGATCAGGCCGGTATCTTCGGCGATCGGAATGAAATGGTCGGGCGGAATCGCGCCCTCTTGCGGGTCATGCCAGCGCAGCAGGGCCTCTGCCCCGCAGATACGTCGGCTGTCCAGGCAAATCAGCGGCTGGTAGAACACCTCCAGGGCTTCCTGCTCAAACGCGCTGCGCAGCCTGGATTCCAGCTGGATGCGACGCATGGCGCGTTCGGTAATCCCCTGTTCGTAGAAATGAAACGTGTTGCGTCCGAGCTCCTTGGCCTTGTACATAGCGGCATCTGCGCACTTCAACAGCGTTTCTGCATCCTGGCCGTCCTGCGGATACAGGCTGATGCCGATACTGGCGGAAATGTGCAGGGGGTAATTCCCGATGTACAGGACTTTCTCCAGGGCATGGATGATCTTCCTGGCAACGCTCGCGGCGTCCTGGCTGTCCTGCTGGTCTTCGAGCAGGACGACGAACTCGTCGCCGCCGAGCCGGGACAGCGTATCGCCCTCCCTTGTCAGGATCTTGAGACGGTCGGCAACAGCCCTCAACAAATCGTCTCCTACGGCATGTCCGAGGCTGTCGTTGACTGTCTTGAACTGATCAAGATCAATAAACAGCACCGCCATCCTGTTGCCCGCGCGTTCGGCCCTGCTCGCGGCATGGCGCAGACGCTCCCTCAGCAGCGCACGGTTTGGCAAGCCGGTCAGCGCATCGTGATACGCGATGTATTGCAGGTTCGCTTCCTTCTCGCGCAGTACCTGCTCCACCTGTTTCCATTCGGTGATGTCCTGTACGGTTCCGATCATGCGGACGGCCCTGCCCTGACCGTCCAGCAATACCTCCGCGGTTTCATGCACGATACGGACAGTGCCGTCCGGGCGCACGATCCGGTGGTCGATATCGTAGGGTGCGCCGGTCTCCAGCGCGCCCCGGACTGCGGCGTCGACGGTCAGCCTGTCATCCGGATGCACCCGCAGCAGGAAGGCTTCATAACTGGCCCCAAACTCGGCAGAGCTGACGCCGAACAACCGGTAGATGCCCTCCGACCAGAACAGCCGGTTTTCGCGAATCTGCCAGTCCCAGTTGCCCATTTGGGCGATGCGCTGCGCCCGGTCGAGACTGTCCTTGGTTTCCCCGAGCTGCTGCGAGGTCCGCGCGACCAGCCGGTTCTTGCGGACGAACACCAGCAGCGATAACAGCAGGATGATCAGCAACAGCCCGGCCAGGCCATAGAGCGTGCCGAGAATGACCGGCCGGTTCGTCTCATAGAAGGTGGGCTGCCTGTTGACGAGCGTGACCTGCCCCTGGATGTCCTTCGGCAGGGCAAGCCCGGCTTTCAGCAACTCGGCTTCATCCACGATATATTGGTTGGGGCTCGCCACAATCGGTGACAGCGCAGACATCGGCGTGCCGTTCAGATGCCGGATGAGCAGCTGGGCGGCGGTGCCTCCCTGGCGCGGGCCGCTGGTGACGTAGCCGCCCAGCACGCCTGGCTGGAGATAGGCATCTTCCATGCTGAACACGACGAAACGGCCGGCATGCACGATGGCCGCGAGCGTTTCGGGGAGCATCAGGGTACGGCCGTCCCGATCCGTCATGGCGCCCAGCGTGGTCAGAAACACGAAGCGCTCCGTGCGTCCTTTCAGCCGTCCGACCAGATCGTCGATGCGGCTGCTGGAAAGAAAGGTGGCGCGGACATCAGGGCGCTGCCGCAATTCGTGACGGATTTCACTTTCGATCGCGCGATAGGTCTCGCTGGCATCACCGACGATGGCGATTTCCCGAATGTCCGGGTCGATCTGGCGCATCAGGCGCAGATTGGGCGCGATCTCCTTTTTTTCGAACACGCCGGTAGTGCGGGCCGGATCAAGCCGCGATCGGATGTCGTAATTATTGACCCCTGAAAAGAACACCGGCACGCCGGGAAACACCTTATCCAGATGGGACAGCGCGAAAGACAGGGCGTTGTCGTCCGTGACATAGACCGCCGCAGGCCTGTAACCCCGATATTTATCCCGCAGATGCTTGCCGATGAGATCGGCATATTCCGGGCCGTAAGCGACGCGCTTGGTGTCGAGGTATTCCACATTGAGCGCATACGCCCGCGAAGGATCTTCATTCAATGCCTGGACGAAGCCCTGATGCTGGCCCCGGGTCCAGGGATATTCCTGGCTGTAGGAATGCAGGACGAAAACCGGTGTGGGGACAGCGGGCAACGCCCTGATGCAAAAGACAGACAGAAACAACAGCAGGGCAAGGCGCATGAATGAATCGTGATAGGGGCCGTCACGAAATAACGGCTGGCACGCCTCGTTTCTTTAGCTGCATGGCGCCATGCAGCGGCACCAGGCTACGCCGCGACCTTGACCACGATCTTGCGGATGACTTCCGTGCTCACCAGCGGCGCGTGCGCATCGTCAGGGAAAAACAGGCAGAACGCCCCGGGCGGCGTCGCGATCCAGCTCGACGGCGCATCGTTGAAGAATCGGATGTCACGCGCTGCATCGTAATCGGTCGCCGGATCCACGCACGCCGCCACCGGCTTCCAGCCCATCTCGTCGACGCCTTCCAGCACCAGCTGGATATCGATGTAGCGGCGGTGGCATTCCAGCTTCGCCTCCGCCCGCTTGCGTCCCTCGCATGCCTCGACGATGGCGAAGATCTGCTCGCCCTGCACGTCGTGCCTGCCGGGTGCGAGTGCCTTCAAATCCGTATTGCGCAGAAACTCGAAGGCGCGCGGAAACAGCGGATGCAGCGCCACGTAGCGGTCGGCCTCGGCCAGGCTTGCCAGAATCATCGCGTGCTCACCGGCTGATCGGCTTGTAGCGGATGCGGCGGGGCTTGGCGCCCTCCTCGCCCAGGCGCTTCTTCTTGTCGGCCTCGTATTCCTGGTAGTTGCCGGGGAAGAACACCACCTGCGAGTCACCCTCGAAAGCGAGGATGTGGGTGGCGATGCGGTCGAGGAACCAGCGGTCGTGCGAGATCACCAGCACGCAGCCGGCGAATTCCAGCAGCGCATCCTCCAGCGCGCGCAGCGTCTCGACGTCGAGGTCGTTCGACGGTTCGTCGAGCAGCAGCACGTTGCCGCCGGCGATCA
>CAZHKS010000019.1:0-51965 GCA_964533095.1 uncultured Thiobacillus sp.
CCGCGTCCGCCACCGTGGCGGCGAAGGGCAGGAACAGCGCCGCGCCCTGCGGCCGGGCGGGCGGCAGCCAGCGCGCCAGCAGCCACGGCACCGGCAGGCACAGCAGCATCCAGGGCCAGGCGACGTGGATCACCGGCGCGCCCCCAGGAAGCCGCGGGCGCCCTTGAGCCAGCGCACGCGATCGACACCGGCCGGGCTGCCGTAGGCCGTGCGCAGCAGCGCGTGTCCCGCCTCGCCCGCCAGCTCCTTGCCGCCGTGTTCGACGACGAAAGCCAGCCAGGCCGACCCACTCAGGCGCGCGGCGGTCTCGCGTCCATAGACGGCCACCGCGTAGCGGCGCATCAGTCGCTCCAGTTCGCCGGCCAGGCGGACGTCGTCGTTCGGTTCGCTTTCCAGCCGCTTGAGTTCGCGCAGGGCGGCGCGGCGCAGGCGGGCAGGCGGGCGGCGGAACAGGTAGACCAAAGCCACGGCGATCAGTCCCAGCAACAGCGCCACGCCCCACCAGCCCGGCGCCGGCGGCCACCAACCGGGCGGCGGCGGCGCATGGGCCGGCGCCAGCTGGGACAGCCAGTCGGCTTTCAGGCCGCCCATGCCGTTCTCCTCTGCAGCCCCCTCAGCAGCGGCGGCAGCGTATCGGCCACGGCGTCCGCGGTATCGAGGCGGGTCAGGGGCAGACTGAGCCGGCGGGCCAGGGCGTCCAGCCGCTGTTGGCGAGCGGTCCATTTTTCCTGCCAGGCGTGCTGGCTGCGTGCGCCATCCAGCCACCAGAGCCGGTCGGGCAGGCCGGCACGATAAAGTCCCGGTGGCAGGCCGCTGCGTTCCAGCGGATCGGTCAGCGCCAGCAGGCGGCAGTCGCTATGCGATGTGAGCGCGGCCAGCGCCGTCTCGGTGCGGTCGTCCAGTCCGCTGAAGTCGCTCAGCACCAGCACCAGACTGCCGGGCTGCAGCAGCGGCCGCAGCGCGCCCAGGGCCGTGTCCAGGCTGTCGGCCACGGGCACGCCGGGTGTCCGCGGCTGCGCTTCGACCAGCGCTTCGATCACCGGCAGCACGCCGGCCTCGCGGCCGCGCGGCGGGAAGGTGCGCGGCGGATTCTCACAGGTGGCGATCAGGGCGCCGAGGCGGTCGCCGCCCAGCACCGCGACCCAGGCCAGCAGGGCCGCCGCACGCAGCAGCAGGGTGGACTTGAGCTGGCGGCGGCTGCCGAAATAGAGGCCCGGATGCAGGTCCGCGAGCAGCCAGACCGGCCGCTCGCGTTCCTCGCGGAACAGCTTGGTGTGGGGCCGGCCGCGCCGGGCGGTGACCCGCCAGTCGATGGTGCGGGCGTCGTCGCCGGGGGCATAGGGCCGCACCTCCTCGAACTCCAGGCCACGGCCGCGCTGGGCGCTGCGGTGCGCGCCCTGCAGCCGTGCCAGGGCAGGGCGGTGTGCATGCAGGCTCAGACCGTTGGCCGGGCCGCGCAGCGCGACCAGTTCCGCCAGATCGGGCAGGCTCACGGGGCGGGCACCTGCTGCAGCAGTTCGCTCACGCATTGCTGGGCGGTGACGCCGCGTGCCTGGGCGGTGTAGTCGAGCAGCAGGCGATGGCGCAGCGCATCCGGGGCGATGGCCTGGACGTCGTCGGGGCTGACGTAGTCGCGCCCGTCCAGCCAGGCCAGCGCGCGGGCGCCGCGCTCGATGGCGATCGCCGCGCGCGGGCTGGCGCCCCAGCGCAGCCATTCGGCGAGGCCGGCGCTGTACTTTTCCGGGCTGCGCGTGGCCTCGACGAGGGCGGCGATGTATTCCGCCACCGCGTCGGCCAACGCGAGGTCGAGCACTTCGCGGCGCGCGGCGAGGATCGTTTCCTGGCTCAGGCGGCTGGGCGGCGGCGGCAGTTCGCGCGCCTCCCGCGCCTCGCGCCGGGCCAGTTCCATGATGCGCAGGGTAGTGGCGCGGTCCGGATAGTCGACCTGCGTGTGCAGCATGAAGCGGTCGAGTTGCGCCTCGGGCAGGGGATAGGTGCCTTCGTGCTCGATCGGATTCTGGGTGGCCATCACCAGGAACAGGCGGGGCAGGGGATAGGTGGCGGCGCCGACGCTGATCTGCCGCTCGGCCATGGCCTCGAGCAGCGCGGATTGCACCTTGGCGGGCGCGCGGTTGACCTCGTCCGCCAGAATCAGGTTGTGGAACAGCGGACCGCGCTGGAAGTGGAAGCCGCCTTCCTCGGGCCGGTAGATGTCGGAGCCGGTAAGGTCGGCCGGCAGCATGTCCGGGGTGAACTGCAGCCGCTGGAAGTCGCCTTCCAGGCCGTGCGCCAGCGCCTTGATGGCGCGGGTCTTGGCCAGCCCGGGCGGACCCTCGACCAGCAGGTGGCCATCCGCCAGCAAGGCCACCAGCAGGCGTTCGACCAGGCTTTCCTGGCCGAGGATCTGCTCGTTGAGATAGGCACGCAGGCCGTTTAACGCGGCGAGCGCAGGGGTACTGACTGAAGCGGTTTCGACGTCCACGCGGTTCCTTCCGATCAAGCTCGTTGTTGCTTGCCTGATACAGAAGCGCGACGCCGCCACGAAGTTCCCGAACGCCGGATCGGCCACGCCCTGCCTGCATGCCCGCCCGATCTGCCCTATCATGCCCAGCGTAGCAGGCAGATGGCGCAGGCCACCCAAGGACGTGACATGAAAACCAGAATCCTCTTGATCATCACCGCCGTCGTGGCGCTTGGAGCCGGCATTGTCTGGTTCTGCAACCGGGACACACCGCCGCCGAACGAACTGACCCTGCACGGCAACGTGGACATCCGCCAGGTGGAGCTGGCCTTCAACGCCAGCGGACGCATCGACCGGATGCTGGTGCAGGAAGGGGTACCGGTGAAAACGGGGCAACTGCTGGCCAGCCTCGACACCGAACGCCTGCGTCTCGCGCGCCAGCAGGCCGAGGCCCAGGTCGCGGTCCAGCGCCAGGTGGTGGCGCGCTACCTGGCCGGTTCCCGCCCCGAGGAAATCCGCCAGGCGCGCGCCCAGCGCGATGCGGCACGAGTGGCGGTGGCGGACGCCGAAGCCTATTACCGGCGCCAGGAGGATCTGGTCGCCCGCAACTTCATCTCGCGGCAGCAGGCGGACAGCGCCCGCTTCGCCCTCGACAAGGCACGCGACCAGCTGAAGGCCGCCGAGGCATCGCTGCGCCTGGCCGAACTCGGGCCGCGCAAGGAGGACATCGCGGCGGCGAAGGCGACCCTGGCCGCCGACGAGGCAACCGTGGCCGTGCTCCAGCGCGACCTTGACGAAGGCGAACTGCACGCGCCGTCCGACGGCGTGATCCAGAACCGCATCCTGGAGCCCGGCGACATGGCCTCGCCGCAGAAACCGGTATTCACCCTGGCGCTGACCGATCCGGTCTGGGTGCGCACCTGGCTGGCCGAGCCGCAGCTCGGCCGCGTGCCGGTGGGCGCCCACGCCTGGGTGCAGACCGACAGCCACCCGGACAAACGCTACCGTGCCTGGGTCGGCTACGTCTCGCCGAGCGCCGAGTTCACGCCCAAATCGGTCGAGACCACGGAAATCCGTTCCAGCCTGGTGTACCAGGCACGGGTGTTCGCCTGCGAGGGACAGGGCGAACTGCGCCTGGGCATGCCCGCCACCGTGACGATACCCCTCGACCAGGCGGCGCCGGCTCAAGGGACGGACCCCTGCGGGAACGGCAAATAAGCGGCGCCGTGATGGACGACGCCCCGATCCTGGAGGCCGTTGACCTCGCCAAGGCCTTCACCGCCGGCGGCCGGCGCACGCAGGCGCTGGACGGCGTGAGCTTCGCGATCCGCCCGGGTGCGGTGACCGGCCTGATCGGTCCGGACGGCGCAGGCAAGACGACCCTGATGCGCCTGGCGGCCGGGCTGCTGGTGCCCGACGCCGGCAGCATCCGCGCGCTCGGCATGGATTCCACCCGTGAGTCCCTCGCGGTGCAGGCTGCGCTCGGCTACATGCCGCAGCGCTTCGGCCTGTACGAAGATCTCAGTGTGCAGGAAAACCTCGACCTCTACGCCGACCTGCAGGGCGTACCCCATACGGCACGCGCCGAACGCTACGCCGAACTGATGCACATGACCGGCCTCGGCCCCTTCACCCGGCGGCTGGCCGGCCGGCTGTCCGGCGGCATGAAACAAAAACTCGGGCTGGCCTGCACCCTGGTGCGGGCGCCGCGCCTGCTGCTGCTGGACGAACCCACGGTGGGCGTGGACCCGGTGTCGCGCCGCGAATTGTGGAGCATCGTCGACCGCCTGGTGAAGAACGAGGGCATGAGCGTGCTGCTGTCCACCGCCTATCTGGACGAGGCGGAACGCTGCCAGGCGGTGATCCTGCTCGACCGGGGGAAAATCCTCGACCAGGGCCCGCCGGCCACGATCAGCACCCGCATGACAGGACGCACCTGGGCCGTCACTGTCGCCGGGCAGCGCCCGCGCGATCTGCAGGCCGGCCTCAGTGGCCAGCCCGGGGTGGTGGATGCCCTGGTCCAGGGCGATCACGTGCGCCTGGTGACGCAAGCAGGAGCCGACCCGGCGCAGCTGGCCCGGCTGCCCGGTATGCAGGACGCCCGCATCGAGGCCGTGCCGCCGCGTTTCGAGGACGGCTTCATCGACCTGCTGCGCGCACGCAGCGGGACAGCGGCGCCCGCTCATGGCGATTCCCTTGTCGACGGCCTGACGCTGCACGCAGGCAAGGGCGACGCGCCGGTCATCCAGGTAGCGGACCTGCGCCGCCGCTTCGGCAATTTCTGGGCGGTGGACGGGATCAGCTTCGAGGTGCGGCGGGGCGAGATTTTCGGCCTGCTGGGCGCCAACGGCGCCGGCAAGTCCACCACCTTCCGTATGCTCTGCGGCCTGTTGCCCGCGAGCGCCGGCAGCCTGCGCGTGGCCGGTCTGGACCTGCGCCACGCGGCCGCCGCGGCGCGCGGACGCATCGGCTACATGTCGCAGAAATTCTCCCTCTACGGCAACCTGAGCGTGGCCCAGAATATCGACTTCTTCGCCAGCGCCTATGGCCTGGCGGCGCGTGCACGCCAGCAACGGCGGGCGTGGGCGCTGACGGAATTCGAACTGGAGACGTACGCCGACCTGCTTTCCGCCGACCTCTCGCTCGGCTACAAGCAGCGCCTGGCGATGGCCTGCGCGCTGATGCACCAGCCGGAGATCCTGTTCCTGGACGAGCCCACTTCGGGGGTCGACCCGCTCGCACGGCGCGAATTCTGGCAGCGCATCAACGCGCTCGCCCGTGCCGGCGTGACGGTGCTGGTAACCACCCATTTCATGGAGGAGGCGGAGTACTGCGACCGCCTCGCCATCATGGCCGCCGGCCGCATCCTCGCGATGGACGAACCGGCCGCCGTCAAGGCCGGCGCCCGCACGCCCGGACAGCCCGATCCCAGCATGGAGGATGCCTTCATCCGGCTGGTGGAGGCCGCCGACGCGGCGAAAGCGGCCGCATGAGCACCCCGCGGCAACAGTCCCCGCGCGGCGGCAGCCTGATGCGGCTGAAGGGCCTGGTGCGCAAGGAATTCCTGCAGATCGTGCGCGATCCGAGCAGCATCGCCATCGCCTTCGTCATGCCGATTTTCCTGCTGGTGCTGTTCGGCTACGGCGTGTCGCTCGATGCCGACCACGTGCCGGTGGCGCTGGTGGCGGAAGCACCCTCGCCGGACACGACGGACTTCTTCGCCAGTCTCGAGAGCAGCCATTATTTCGCGCCGCTGCACGCCCGTACCCTGGCCGCGGCGGAGCAGGCGCTGCGCGAGGGCCGGGTGAACGCCATCGTGCATCTGCGTGCCAACTTCGCCGAGCAGCTGCGGCGGCCCGATGGCGCACCCATCCAGCTGATCGTCAACGGCGTGGATGCCAATACCGCACGGCTCGTCCAGGGCTACGTCGAAGGCGCCTGGGGCAACTGGCTGGCGCGCCATGCCACGAGCCAGGGACAGGAACTGGCCACGCCGGTGCAGCTGGAGCAGCGCGTGTGGTTCAACAGCGAACTGCGCAGCCGCAACTACCTGGTGCCGGGCCTGGTGGCCATCATCATGACCCTGATCGGCACCCTGCTGACCGCCCTGGTCATGGCCCGCGAATGGGAGCGCGGCACCCTGGAGGCGCTGCTGGTGACGCCGGCCAGCATGACCGAAATCCTGCTGGGCAAGATCATCGCCTATTTCGTGCTGGGAACCGGCGGCATGCTGCTCAGCGTGGGCCTCGCGGTGTGGCTGTTCGGCGTGCCGCTGCGCGGCGCGTTCTGGCTCTTGTGGGCATGCGCCTCGCTGTTCCTGCTGGCAGCGCTGGGCATGGGCCTGGCCATCTCGGCGGTGACGCGCAACCAGTTCGTGGCGGGCCAGGTCGCCATCATCGGCACCTTCCTCCCCGCCTTCCTGCTATCCGGCTTCATCTTCGACATCGACAGCATGCCGACCGTGGTCCAGGCCATCACCCACGTCATCGTCGCGCGCTACTTCGTGTCCATCGTGCAGACCCTGTTCCTCGCCGGCGACGTCTGGTCGGTGGTGCTGCCCAATGCGCTGGCCCTGCTGCTGATGGCGGCAATCTTTCTCGGCATCACCTGGCGCAAATCCCGAAAGCGACTCGAATGACAGGGCACGCGACATGTTGATCCGCCTGCTGGCGCTGATCCACAAGGAATTCCTGGCCCTGCTCAAGGACCCCAGGAGCCGCATGGTGCTCATCGTGCCGCCGATGATCCAGCTGCTGGTGTTCGGCTACGCCGCCACCTTCGACCTCAAGGACATTTCCTACGCCCTCTACAACGAGGACCGCGGCACGGCTTCGCGCGAGCTGGTGGCGGCATTCGACGGCGCACCCGCTTTCCACCGTGTGGCCACCCTCCATGCCGAAGGCGAGATCGCGCCGCTGGTGGACAAGCGGGCTGTGCTGGTGGTGCTCCGCATCGGCCCGCGCTTCAGCGCCGATCTGCAATCGCGCGGCAGCGCACCCGTCCAGATCATCGTCGACGGACGCAACTCCAATACCGCCATGATCGCCCTGAACTACGTGCGCGCCATCGTGGACCGCACCAACCAGGCCTGGATCGCGACGCATGGCCTGCCATCGCCGCCCGCCCGCCTGGAGACGCGGGCCTGGTTCAATCCCAACCTGGAAAGCCGCTGGTTCTTCGTCCCCGGCATCATCGGCATGCTCACCCTGGTGACCACCATGCTGGTGACGGCACTGACCGTGGCGCGGGAGCGCGAGCAGGGCACCTTCGACCAGTTGCTGGTCACGCCGCTGCGGCCCGGCGAAATCCTGCTCGGCAAGGCGCTGCCGGGCTTCCTCATCGGCATGATCCAGGGCACGATCATCCTGCTCATCGCCACGCTGTGGTTCAGGGTCCCGCTCTTGGGCAGCCTGCCCGCGCTCTACGCCGGGCTGGCGCTGTTCCTGCTCTCGGGGGTGGGAGCCGGCCTGCTGATTTCCTCGCTGGCGGTGACGCAGCAGCAGGGCCTGCTGGGCGCCTTCCTGTTCATGGTGCCGGCTGTGATCCTGTCCGGCTTCGCCACGCCCATCGCCAACATGCCGGTCTTCGTGCAGACCATCACGCTGATCGACCCGCTGCGCTATTTCCTGGTGATCCTGCGCAAGGTGTTCCTGGAGGGTGCCGGCTTCGACGTGCTGATGAGTCAGTTCTGGCCCATGGCGGTGATCGGCGCAGTGTCCCTGAGCCTGGCCAGCTGGCTGTTCCGGCACCGCCTGTATTAAAAGACGCAGCTGCCTGTTGCCTGGGGACTGAGGCCTGCAATGTTGAAACCAGCCCGGCCGCAAACGACCCCAAGGAGACGATCGAGGCTTACATGCTGGACGTCTGTTTAGCAGACGTAAGCTGCCACTACTATTGGCCGTACTATTGCACACTACTTAACGGGGAAATTGAAATGAGCGCATACGCAAAACCTATAGTTATGAGCGCTGATGGATCTGCCGTAATGCTTGAACGAATACCACTGGGGTCGGGTAATGAAGGACAGTTTTCTGAAAAGTGGTTGCAGGATGCATTGTTTGCGAATCCCAAGTGCCTACCTGTCCGTGAAATCGATCCACATATTGGTGACCTGATACCTATCTGTACTGAACTTGAGACGGGTGCAGAGGGAGGAGCGGCAGACGTTCTTTATGTAACGGCCACGGGGCAACTTGTTCTCGTAGAGACAAAGCTATGGCGAAATCCAGAAGCAAGGCGCGAGGTTGTCGTGCAAATACTGGATTATGCAAAACAGCTTACTGGTTGGTCATATGAAGATTTGGCAAGGCAGGCTGCGATAGCCACCCATCAGGGACCAGATTATTTGCTTTCTCGTCTCCGTCAAACTGATCAGAACGCTGATGAAGCAGCTTTTGTTGATGGCATCAACCGAAGTTTGAAGGCTGGAGATTTTCTGCTCATCATCGTTGGCGATGGCATCCGAACAGGTGCGGAGGCCTTAGTTGGTTTCATAGAGCGATATGGAAATCTGCGCTTTGGGTTTGGTTTGGTTGAAGTCGCGGCTTTCCGCCTTCCAAACGACCAAGTGCTATTGCAGCCTCGGATTCTTGCAAAAACAGAAGTTATTCAACGAACAGTTCTTATGGGTCCATCTGGTCCAGTAGAGTTCGAACAGGTTGCAAGCGTTGATGACGCATCGACTAAAAATGACTCACAGGCGCCATGGTTTCAGGCCTTTTGGGCCGACTATCTCTCTAAACTGCATTTGGACGACGTTAATCAGCCGTTGCCAAAGTCCCCAGCAAAATCAACAAATATGTTTTTCTCGATGCCACCTAGTGGTGGCTCGGCATGGATCAGCGCCTATATTGCCCAAAGCTCAGGGAGAGGCGGCGTCTACCTTACCTTCATGAAGTCATTCGAAAGAGTTAGTGAGTATTACGAACATTTGCTCGCGCAGCGTGAAGAAATCGAGAAGAGCTTAGGTATGGAGTTGTCATGGGAGAGGGACGGCAACAAGGTGTATATCAGCGCCCCCAACATTACTTTCAACGACCTCAATGAACCAAATGATCGTCAGCGTGTGATTGCATATTTGGCCGACACAACTAATCATTTCATCAATGTGTTCAGACACCGGCTCGATGCGTTCAGTCGTGGGCCTGAGTAAGGTCCAACTTCAGTGAAGCAACGGAACAGCGGGGACCACGCTGGCATTCAAGTCTCATGAGAACGTGGCCCAACCCATCAATCCACCGCTCGCTGCGCAATGAAGCCGCGCAGCGCCGGCGATTTCAAACGTTGACCGCTTAGGATCGTCCAACGGACATCTACATAGAATGCAGTAATTGACCGCTTCTGGCCGATTGATGCCGGCTATAGATTCAAACCGGATTTAATCCCTACATCGTGACGGACAAGCCCGTCGGCATCCGTTTTCCTCACTGGATCCGGATACCTGCATTGAGTCCGTCTCCGCCGCTTCAGCCCGCAACCTGATGCCCCCCCTGGGCGAAGCCCCGCGCATGCCGGCCCAGCAGCGTCGTGGCCTCGTGGCTGGACATCGCGACGCTGTAGTAGTGCCCCTGCACTTCGTGGCACTGCATCTGCTGCAGGCGCACGCGCTGGGCCTCGGTCTCGACGCCCTCGGCGATGACGTTGAGGTTCATGCCACGGCCCATCGCGATCATGGCGTTGACGATGGACATATTCTCTTCGCGGTCGAGATCCTGCACGAAGGACTGGTCGATCTTCAGCGTGTGGATGGGGAAGCGCGAGAGGTATTTGAACGAGCTGTAGCCGGTGCCGAAATCGTCGATGGCGAGCCGGATGCCGGAGGCGGAAAGCCGCCCGAGCTTGATCGCGTTGGCTTCGAAATCGCGCATCAGCAGGCTCTCGGTGATTTCCAGCTCCATCTGGTGGCCGTCCAGCGAATACACCTGGATCGCACGCATGACGCTGTCGACGAAATCGGGATTTTCGAGCTGGCGCGCGGAGATGTTCACCGACAGGCGCACCGGCGGCAGCCCGGCGCGGCGCCAGTCGGCCATCTGCGAACTGGCCTGGCGCAGCACCCAGTCGCCGATCGGCACGATGACGCCGGACTCCTCGGCCACAGGAATGAAATCGGCCGGCGTCAGCAGGCCGCGTTGCGGATGCCACCAGCGCAGCAGCGCCTCGAATCCGCGCACTTCGCCGGTAACGGTGTCGACCTGCGGCTGGTAGAACAGAACGAATTCGTTGCGCGCCAGCGCGCGACGCAGGTCGGCCTCGACCTGCATGCGCTCGGAATAGGGCGCCTGCATGCCGGATTCCCAGAACTGCAGGCGGCTGCGCCCCTGCGACTTGGCCTGGTACATGGCGATCTCGGCCTGGCGGATGAGACTGTCGATCATGTCGCCGTCTTCGGGTGCGACGCAGGCGCCTATGCTGACGGAAATATAGATCTCGTGGCCCTTGACGTACACCGGCTTGGACAACACCTGGATGATCTTGCGGCAGATGTGCTCGACGTCGCTGCGCGACACCAGCGTCGGGAGCAGCACGGCGAACTCGTCGCCGCCGAGGCGCGCCAGGGTGTCGCCTTCGCGCAGGCACTGGCGCAACCGGGCGCCGACGGCCAGCAGGAGTTCGTCGCCGATGGTGTGGCCGAGCGAATCGTTGATCACCTTGAAATGATCGAGGTCGAGGCTCAGCACCGCCAGCGGTTTCTGGTTGCGCTTGGCCTGCGCCAGCATGAGGCCCAGGTGGTCGCGGAACAGCGCGCGGTTGGGCAGGCCGGTGAGCAGGTCGTGGTAGGCCTGGTAGTGCACGGTTTCCTCGGCCTGCTTGCGCTCGGTGACGTCCTTGGCGACGCCGTAGCTGCCGATGAAGCGTTTGTCGAACGGGCTGGCCTCTTCGTCGTACATGCCGGTCGCGGTGAGCTCGACCGATTTGCAGCGGCCGTTCATCAGGCGCGGGCGGCGCATCCCCGGATTGCACTTGAGGCGGATCTCGGTATTGCGTGCACTGCGGTCGCCAGCGCGGCGCTCGTTGAATACGTGCTCGGCGCGCGCGATGTCGTCCTCGTGGATGACCAGGCTGTAATGCTGGCCCAGCAGCTCCTCGCTGCGGTAGCCAAGCAGGCTTTCGACGCGGTCGTTGACGAAGGTGAAGCGGCCGTCGCAATCCAGCGTGTAGATGAAATCGGGCGAACTGTTGACCAGGAAGCGGTGCCACTTTTCCGACTGCTGCAGGCGCTGCAGGATGTGGTTGTTCTCCTTTTCCAGCCGCCGCCGCGTCAGCGTGTTGTCGATGCGGCGCAGCAGTTCCTCGGGTTCGTAGGGCTTGCGCACGAAGTCGGCGGCGCCGCCGCGCAGCGCGCGGATCGCCGCGTCGATGGTGCTGTCGCCCGACACCACGATGACCGGCGTGTCGGCGCTGCGGTCGGCGACGAAGCGCAGCACCTCGTTGCCGTTGAGGTCCGGCATGCCGAGGTCGAGCAGGATGGCGTCGAACTGCTGCTTGCCGATGGCGATCAGCGCGTCGCAGCCGCCGCCTGCCGTCACCACGTCGTAATCACGGGTGGCCAGCAGGCGCGTCAGCCCCTCCAGGATCAACGGCTCGTCGTCCACCACCAGAAGGCGCGGGCGCACCGGAAAGGTGCTGACCGTATTGCGTTGCGGGGAGATTTCGATGGGATCGTCGGACACGGATGTTCTCCTTGGGCGCGGGTTACATGGACCCGTAGCGTGTTGTCGTGAGCGGGGCCTGACCGTTTTGCAGGGTCGGGAGGCGAATCAGGAAACGGGTTCCCTGCGGGCTGCTGGTGCAACTGAGCTGGCCGTTCAGGCGTTCGACCAGGCTGCGGCTGATGGTCAGTCCGAGACCGGCATGGTCGCCGCCCTTTTCGCTGATCACCGGTTCGAACAGATGCGACGCGACCGAGGCCGGCAGGCCGGGACCGGTGTCGGCCACTTCGATTTCGATCTCGCGCTGGCTGTCAGCCACGACCAGACGCGTGATGAATTTGAGATGTCCGCCGGCAGGCATGGCCTCGACCGCATTCTTGGCGAGGTTGAACAGCACCTGCTTCAGCAGGTCCTTCTGCAGCGGCAGCGGCGGCACGTCGGGATTGAGATCGATCTGCACGTTGACCTTGTTCGGCGTGAACAGTGTGCCGAGCGCCATCCGCACCAGCTCGGAGACCACGCTGTTGACCGACACCAGTTCCAGCGAGGCGGCAGGCACCGCGGTTTCTTCTGCCACCGTGATGCCGCGCACGATGCGCGCCACCCGTTCGATTTCGTCGCCGATGATGCCGAGGTCGCGCTGCACCGCTGAATCCGCACCCAGGCGATCGGACAGCAGGTTGACGTAATTGCGCATGATGGTGAGCGGGTTGGCCACTTCATGGACGGCGCGCCGTACCCGCTCGCGCGGGATATCGTCGCCCTGCGCCGCGGATCCTGCAGGTGGCGCCGCGGGTGCCGCCGCAACCGTCGGCGCGGCGGCCGGCCGCAGGGCCTCGCTGCATTCGGCCAGGGTGAACCGCCACAACGGCGACAGGCCCAGCCCGGGCAGCGCATCGCCCGCCACCAGTACGCCCATCTGGCCGTCGCGCAGCGCCAGCGGTTGGCAGAGAAAACGTGATACGCCGAGCAGGCGGGCGATCTGCTCGTCGACCAGCGCGGCATCCTCCCCGCCGCGCTCGAACTGCTGGGGTGCGCTGCGCGCCAGCGCGCGGGGCAGCGCCGAATGGCCGTCGTCAGGCGGGATCGCCAGCGCCCGCAGGCCGGCGTCGGCCGGAATCAGCGCAGTCAGCCGCAGGGTGCCATCGACCGCAGGCGCGAACAGGCAGGCATTTTCGACCCCGAACAAGGCGCGCAGGCAGTCCTGCAGCAGCACAAAGGTCTGGCTGGATGTGCCGTCCGAGCGGCGAAAATGCCCATGCAGGGCGGATTGGGCCGCCTGCGCGGCATACAGGCGGGCCAGGCGGTCGAACCCCGCCCCGCCCGACTGCGCCGCGGCATCGACCAGCCCGAAGCGCTGCGCCAGCAGGCGTGCCTGCACCTGGCTTTCCGACAACAGCTGGGCAGCCTCGCCCGCCCCCATCTGCAAGGCAGCGAGCGCGGCCCGCACATCCACGCTGTCCACCGCGTCGGCCCGCGTCACCAGCTGGTAGGCAAGCTGGACGATGCGCAGCAGCGGGTGCGCCGCGCGCCCGCGCGCCAGCGGCTCGGCGTGATAACGCACCGCATCGGCCAGCCAGCCTTCGGGATCGAGCGCGCCCAGCCAGTCGGCCGCATGCGCGGGCGGCACGATGTCGGTGTCGAGGTAGTCCGCCAGATTGTGGGCGAGGCCCGCCGTCCATGCGGCGTCGGCATCCACCATGCCCGACCGCACGCCCAGGGCCTGCGCCAGATGCGCCACCCCGACCGACTGCCGCCAGCGGCCTGCATAGATCCCCTGCGCCGCCCCCGCAGCCACCGGGACCGCCAGCAACAGCGCGCGCAGCAGATCCGGCTGCGTGCCGAAATCGGCGGGCAGCAGACGCAGGCGCAGCGCCAGTACGGGGTCGCAGCGCACGCAGGCGGCAAATTCCGCCTGCGCGGCCTCGCCACGCATCAGAAGTTCCAGCGCTTCGGCCACTACGCCCGGGGCGCAGAGACATGCCGTTAGCTCTGATTTCTTTAGTAAATTATTTAAAAGTTCTCCCATGTCATTGCTATATATAATGAATTTTGCTACACCGTCAATCTTGGGGTCAAAATATTTGGGGGCTGGCCGCGAACTGTTGTTTTCAAGTTTTGGTCAGCGTGTCCGTATTCCGACTAAGGTGTTAGATTCTTGGCGTCACTTGAGTTAAAGCGAAAGAATATGAAAACTGTTCTGACCGGATTGATCCTGTTGTGCGTGCATGCCGGTGCCGCCGCATTCGATGGCAATACCGCCCTCGACGTGGACAAGTCGCGCCCAGCGTCGCAATCGCAGCCCGAACTGGCGCCCATGCCCGCGCTGAACGCACAATCGGTGCTGGTATACGACCAGGCCAGCGGCCAGCCGCTGCTGGCCAAGAACGCCACCATGCAGACGCCGATCGCCTCGATCACCAAGCTGATGACGGCGATGCTGGTCATCAATGCCAAGCTGCCCATGGACGAGCACATCACCCTCACGCCCGAAGATCGCGACACCATCAAGGGCACCGGCTCGCGTCTGGCGATCGGCGCGCACTATACCCGCGGGCAACTGCTGCATCTGGCCCTCATCGCTTCCGACAATCGTGCCGCGCACGCGCTGGCCCGGTCCTATCCCGGCGGTCTCGACCGCTTCGTCGCCACCATGAACCGCACGGCGCGCGTCCTGGGCATGCGCGACACCGTCTACGTCGAACCCACCGGCCTGTCGAGCAGCAACCGTTCGACCGCGCTCGATCTCGCCAAACTCGCGGATTATGCCTACCAGAACTACCCCGAAATCCGCCAGATCACCGCGACCGGCCAGTACACGCTGGGCACCCAGCGCGTGGTGCTTAAGAAAAGGCATCATCCGGCGAAGGTGTTCTACCGCGCCGTGGCCTTCAACAACACCAACCGCCTGACGCGCATGGATGACTGGCATATCGGCCTGTCGAAAACCGGCTTCATCAACGAAGCCGGACACTGCCTGGTGATGCAGGCGGAAGTGGCGGACCGCGATGTCATCATCGTTCTGCTCGACGCCGGAGGCAACAACAGCCGCGCCCAGGACGCCACCCGCATCAAGGCATGGCTGGAAGAAACCCGCCAGTTGCGCAGCAACGAAGGCCGCTACACCGCCGCGTCCCGCACCTGACGTCTTCCGCCCCGGCCAATCGGGCTTTCATGGGCGCCCACCCATGAAAGCCCTTTTCAATTAACCGGCTGACCCGCGGATCGGGACGGCGCGACAGCGTTATGATGGGCGCCCCCGCCCGCCTGATGCCCGTTTCATGTCCGCCGACCTCGCCCAGCAACTGCTGCTGAAAACGCTGCTTCCCCTGTCACTGCTGATCGCGGCGGGCGGCATCTGGCCGCACTGGCAAAGCGGCATTTCCATCGTCGGCCTGCGCGGCGAGATCAACCGGCTGGTGCTGAACTTCTTCGCACCCGTGCTGTTCTTTTCCGCCGGCGCTGCGGCCACGGTCGACCTGAGCCTGTTGCAGGTGCCGCTGATCCTCGGCGTCGCCACGCTGGCGGGGCTGGGCCTCGCCGCGCTGGCGCTGTTCGCCACCCCGCTCGGCCACGGCCTGTCGAATCCTGCGCGCGGCGCCATCATGCTGGCCGCAGGCTTCGGCAACGTGCTGTTCTTCGGCTACCCCTTTCTTACCACGGTATTCGGCGAGCGCGGCGCGCGCTACCCCTTCTTCGCCGACATGCTCGCCACCACGCCGCTGGTATGGTCGCTCGGCGTGTGGATCGCCTTCCGCTGCGGCAAGCACACCGAGCACGCCTCGTTTCTGCGGATGTGGCTGAGGCTGCCGCCCGTCTGGGGATTCGCCGCAGGGGTCGCGGCCAACCTGTCCGGCGCGCATCTCGAGCCGCTGGTGGAGGCCGCCCGCTGGGCCGGCAGCCCGACCATTCCGCTGATGCTGTTCGTGCTCGGCCTGACCATTCCCTGGCATGACCTGCGTCCGCAAAAGGCCGTCGCCGTGGCACTGCTCATCAAGCTGGCGCTGATGCCCCTGCTCGCGCTCGGTGTCGCGCTGGCGTGGCCGGGCCGGCTCGGCGAACCCGGCGAAGCCGGCGTGCTGGAAGCCGCCATGCCGACCATGGTGATGGTCATCGCGCTGGCCGACCGGTTCGGGCTGGACACCCGTCTGGCGGGTCTCATCATGGGCTGGTCAACGCTGGCGGGATTGGTTACGCTGCCATTCTGGCTTTACGTAGTGAAGGGACTTGCATCATGAGAATCGGATTCATCGGCAGCGGCATCATGGGCCGCCCCATGGCGGAAAACCTCCTGCGCGCCGGCCATCAGCTGACCGTCTACGGCCGCCGCTTCGACCGCCTCGAGCCGATACTGGTGATGGGCGCGCTCGGCAAGGGCACGCCCGCCGAAGTCGCCGCCGAAACCGACGTCACCTTCACCGTCGTGTCCGACACCACCGACGTCGAGCAGATCATTCTCGGCGACCGCGGCCTGGTGCACGGCGCCAGGCCCGGCCATATCGTCGTCGACATGAGCACCGTCTCGCCCGCCGCCACCCGCCGCATCGCCGCATCGCTCGCCGAACATGGCGTCCACATGCTCGACGCCCCGGTGTCGGGCGGCGAAGCCGGCGCCAAGGAAGGCACGCTCTCGATCATGGTCGGCGGCGAAGCGCCCATCTTCGAGAAAGTGCGCCCGCTGTTCGAGGTGCTCGGCAAGAACGTCGTCCACGTCGGCGGCCACGGCGCCGGCCAGGTCGTCAAATGCTGCAACCAGATCGTCGTCGGCCTCACCTTCGAGGGCGTGGCGGAAGCAATATTGCTGGCGCGGCGCAACGGCGTCGACCCGGTCAAGATGCGCGAGGCGCTCATGGGCGGCTTCGCCGGCAGCCGCATCCTCGACGTCCACGGCCAGCGCATGCTCGACGCCAACTACAAGCCCGGCTTCAAGGTCAAGCTGCACCACAAGGACATGGCCATCGTCATGGACAACGCGCAGGAAACCGCCACGCCGCTGCCCGGTGCCGCGCTGATCGCGCAGCAGATGAACGCGCTGATGGGCGCCGGCGACAGCGAACTCGATTCCTCGGCCATCATGCGTGCGCTCGAGCGCCTGACCGGCGAGACCAAGTGAGCGCGAAAGAGCGCGTCGTCTTTCTCGACCGTGCCGCGTTCACCGCGGACGATCTGCCGATCCCCGACTTCGACCACAACTGGAGCGAATACCCGGACACCGAAGCGGCCGACATCGTGCCGCGGCTGTTCTGGGCAACGATTGCGATCACCCATGCGTGCCCGATCGACGCGGAGGCGATCGGGCAGTTGCACAAGCTGAAGCGGGTTGTTATGACGGGGCCTGCAAGGGTCGATACCGAAGTGTGCGCGGCACGCGGGATTGCGGTGCAAAACCTGCCTGCAAGCGAGGCAGCAGGGCAGGCACTCATCCATCTGCTCGAAGGCCGGAAATAACATGGGTACACCTCAATCGGGTGCCCTGGAGCAGGGTGGCGGATGGTTTCTTCGTCGTGCCTGCGCTGGGCAGGTCCCGCTTTGGAAAGCCTTTTGGCTCTTTTTCGTTCCGGCGCCACTGTCACTTTATGCGATATACATCGGAGCGCTCTGGGTCCATCTCCATTTGTTCAAGCTTGCTCGGCTGGAACTGTTTGCAAGCGCGTCCTCGCTTGCCATGTTTCTCTTCATGGCCGTCCCCTGTTCCGCCGTCTGGCGCTGCGCAGCCAATACCCAGAACCGCTACTGGGGTTATCTCGCCCAATTTGTCGTGGCCACGTATCTGATCTGGTACGGTATGAAAGTGCTTTCAATCTGGACCATTTCAGGGCACTAGGCGCTGGGTCCTCTTCACAGGATATGCCTCAGCAGTGAAACTCCATGACCCCACATTGTTCCGGCAACAGGCGCTGATCGGTGGCAGCTGGCTTGATGCCGCCGACGGCGCGACTTTCACCGTGCACAACCCCGCCGACAACGAAACCTTCGGCCACGCGCCGCGCTGCACCGCGGCCGATGCCGAACACGCCATCGACGACGCCCACGCTGCCTTTTCCGGCTGGCGCGACACGCCTGCCAAGGCCCGCGCGCAGCTTTTGCGGCGCTGGTTCGAGCTGATCCTTGCGCACCGCGACGACCTCGCCGCGATCATGGTGAGCGAGCAGGGCAAGCCGTTCGATGAAGCGCGCGGCGAGATCGACTACGCGGCGAGCTTCATCGAGTGGTTCGCCGAGGAGGCACGGCGCGTCTATGGCGACGTGGTGCCGTCGCCGTGGGCGGGCCAGCGCATGTTCACGCTCAAGCAGCCGGTGGGCGTGGCGGCGCTGATCACGCCGTGGAATTTCCCCGCCGCGATGCTGACCAGAAAAGCCGGCGCGGCGCTCGCCGCCGGCTGCACGGTGGTGGCGAAACCGGCGTCGCAGACGCCGTTCACCGCGCTGGCGCTGGCCGAACTGGCGCAGCGTGCGGGGTTGCCGCCAGGCGTGCTGAACGTGGTGACCGGAGATGCAGCGACGATCGGCGGCGTGCTGACGTCGCACCCGCGGGTGCGCAAGGTGTCGTTCACCGGCTCCACCGCGGTGGGCAAGCAATTGCTGGCGCAGAGCGCCGGCACGCTCAAGCACGTGTCGCTCGAACTCGGCGGCAATGCGCCCTTCATCGTGTTCGACGACGCCGATCTCGACACCGCGGTGGCGGGCGCGCTCGCCAGCAAGTACCGCAACAGCGGGCAGACCTGCGTATGCGCCAACCGCGTGTTCGTGCAGGACGCGATCCACGATGCCTTCGTCGAAAGATTCACCGCCGCCGTGGCGCAATTGAAGGTGGGCGAAGGCTTCACGCCCGGCGTGGAAACCGGCCCGCTGATCAGCGCCGCCGCCCTGGAAAAGGTCGAGGCCCATGTCGCCGACGCGCTCGCCCATGGCGCCACGCTCCTTGCCGGCGGTCATCGCCACGCCCTCGGCGGGCTGTTCTTCCAGCCGACCGTGCTGGACCGATGCACGCCCGACATGCAGGTCTGTCGCGACGAGACCTTCGGTCCGGTGGCGCCGCTGATCCGTTTTGCCGGCGAGGCCGAAGTCATGCACATGGCCAACGACACCGAATTCGGCCTCGCCGCCTATGCCTACACGCGCGATCTCGGCCGCGCCTGGCGGCTGGCGGAGCGGCTCGACTATGGCATGGTCGGCATCAACGCCGGACTGATTTCCACTGCCGAGGCGGCGTTCGGTGGCGTCAAGCAGTCGGGGCTGGGACGCGAAGGCGGACGCAGCGGCATCGACGAATACCTGGAAAGCAAATACGTGAACCTCGGCGGACTGGCATAAGCCGTCTGACCTGCCAGACTGAGCGCATGAAACCGGCCTCGACCTGCACCCTTGTCGTCATCGGTGCCGCCTGCGGGTCTGGCGCGCCAGACCCGGGCTGCGCCGGGGGGCCGATTGCGCTGCGCCATTACCGGGTATTTCACGACACGCCGTTGCAACATGTGCAATGGAACGCGATCCTGCGCGTGCCGCGCGATGCGCAGGACACGCCACTGCATGCGGTGGCGGTGCTCGGCGAACGGCTCGCGGCGGAAGTGGAGGCGGTATTGCGGGCGGGGAATTTTCCGCTGGTGGTGGGCGGCGACCACTCCTGTGCCATCGGTACCTGGAGCGGCGTGCATCGCGCGCTGGCCGGCCCGGGGCCGCTCGGCCTGATCTGGATCGACGCCCACATGGACAGCCACACCTTCGCCACCACGCCGAGCGGGCAGATCCACGGCATGCCGCTGGCGGTTCTGCTCGGCTACGGCGAGGCGACGCTCACCGGCATCGACGGCGCGGAAGCCAAGCTGCGCCCCGAGCACGTGTGCCTGATCGGCGTGCGCAGCTACGAAGCGGGCGAGGCGGAACTGCTGCACCGGCTGGGCGTGCGGGTGTTCGAAATGGACGAAGTGCGCCGGCGCGGCCTCGCCGCGGTATTCGACGAGGCGCTCGCCCGCGTGCGGCACGGCACCGCCGGCTTCGGCATCAGCGTTGACCTGGATGCGTTCGATCCCGCGGAGGAACCGGGTGTGGGATCGCCGGTGCCCGGCGGCCTGCGCCGCGCCGAGCTGGCCGAGGCACTGTCGCAATTGCGCGGCGACCCGGCCTTCGTGGCGATGGAAATCGCCGAGTACAACCCGCGCCGCGACCGTGACCACGTCACCGCCGACGCGGCGGGTGCGCTGGTCGACGCGATTGCTCCACAAAAGCCTGCCGCGCACTGACGCCTATTCGAACTCCATCGCACGGTATACCCGCCCCGCGTTGCTGCGCATGAGTTCGTCCGCGGTATGCAGGTGCTGGTAAGGCGACTGGTCGATCTGGTAGGCATCGTCGAGCGAGCCGCCGTTCTGGATGACCTCGCCCACCTTTCCGCGCAGATAGACCAGGTAGTCGCGCGTCCACGCGCGCACGGTCGCCATGTCGGTGGGCCCGCCGTGGCCGGGGATGACGATCTGCGCGCCGAGCGCCTCGAACTTGTCCCAGGTCTCGATCCACCTGGCGGTGTCGGTATCCTCGAAGATGGGCAGCATGCGCACGTGGAAGGCGGTGTCGCCGGCGATCACCAGCTTCTTGTCAGGCAGCCACACCATGGTGTCGCCGTGGCTGTGGGACGGGCCGAGGTGCAGGATCTGTAGGGTCCACGTGCCCATCTTCAGGTCGAGCCTGTCGTCGTAGAGCCTGTCCGGCATCACGAACTCGGTCTTGAAGGCCTTGTCGCGCGCGCGGCTGCGCATGACCTCCAGCGATTCGTAGCCGGTCTTCTCCATGTAGGCCGCGGTGTCGCGCTGCGCGATGATGGTGGCGCCCTGCTCCTTCCAGTATTTCGAGCCGAGCATGGCGTGGCCCTGGCTGTTTTCCAGCACCACGTATTTCACCGGCTGCGTCGTATGCTTCCTGATCTCCTCGTGCAGGCTTTGCGCCAGCAGGTAGTTGTCGCCGGCGTTCACCACCAGCACGCCGTCGTCGGTGATGACGAAGGACAGGTTGTTGTTGTGGCCGGAGTTCTCGTAGCTGCCGGGCGCGGTGGCGCCGATGGCCGACCACACACCGGGAATGACCTCCTGCGGCAGGTCGTAGAGGAAGGAAGCGGACACCTTGTCGAGCAGGCGCACCGGCAGCCCGGCGCGCTTCCAGTTGAAGAAGCCGTCGCGGTAGTTCTTCACGTTCGTGTAGCCGAGCCTGGCCAGCGTGTCGGCGGCGAGCGGGCTGCGCTGGCTGACGCCGCAGGCGACGACGATGGGCGTGGCCTTGTCGGGCACCCGCGCCTCGATCTGGAATTCCAGCAGGCCGCGCGTGATGTTGAAGAACAGCGGCGCATCCATGTGGCCGGACAGGGCCAGCTCGGCCGGCGTGCGCACGTCGATCACCACGGTTTGCGGCTGCGCCTTCAGTTGCGCCAGCAGGCCCGCGGTATCGAGCTGCGGCACCCGCGCAAGCACGGCGTCGAGCTGCGCCTGCGCGGCCTGGGTGAGTGCGGGCGCCTCGGGCGGGGGCGTGACGATGGCGGAAAGGTCTTGCGCCTGCGCGGCGGCAATCGACAGCAGCGCGGGGACGAGCAGGGCATGCAGAAAACGGGAGGACGCCATGTCGGTCTCCTTTTCCTGACCCGGAGGCCTGATCAGCGCATTCTAGTCCACCGCCAGACCGACGAAGGGATTGTCGCGCCGTTCGTTGCCGAAGCTGGACATCGCGCCGTGCCCCGGCACGAAGCGCACGTCGTCGCCGAGCGGGAAAAGTTTCTCGCGGATCGCCGCCAGAAGTGCCGCGTGGTCGCCGCGCGGAAAATCGGTGCGGCCGATCGAGCCCTTGAACAGCACGTCGCCGACGAAGGCGAGCCGCGCGTCCGGCTGGTAGAACACCACATGGCCCGGCGTGTGGCCGGGGCAATGCAGCACCTCGAACCGGATGGCGCCGACCTCGACGCTGTCGCCGTCCTCCAGCCAGCGGTCGGGGCTGAAGGCCACCGCCGGAGGAAAGCCGAACAGCTCGGCCTGCTGCGGCAGCAGGTCGAGCCAGAACTGCTCCGCGCGCTGCGGGCCGATGAGGGGGATGCCGAGCGCATCGCGCAGTTCCACTGCCGCGCCGACGTGGTCGAGGTGGCCGTGGGTGAGCAGGATGCTCTGCAGCGTAAGTTCGCGGCGCGCGACTTCTGCCAGCAGGCGTTCGGCCTCGCCGCCGGGATCGATCAGCGCGGCGTGGCCGTCGGCGTCCCACACCAGCGAGCAGTTTTGTTGATACGGCGTGACGGGGAGGATGGTAAATTCCATGTTCGCATTATCTGCCGATTCCGCCCGCATTCACGCCACCATGTCCGCACCCGACGCCCTGCTGCTGATCTCCACCCAATGTCCATACTGTCCGGGGATGCTGGCGTCACTCGTCGACCTGCTGAAGCACGGCGCGATCGGCCGTCTCGAAGCCGTCAACCTGAACGAGCATCCCGAGGTGGGACGAGCGCTTGGCGTATGGACCGTGCCGTGGCTGCGGCTCGGCCACATCGAGCTGGCCGGCATGCACAGCCCGGCCGAACTCGCCGAGTGGGCGGCCAAGGCCGACAGCGAGGAAGGGCTGGCCGACTGGTTCCATCTGCTGCTGAAGGAGGGCCAGCTGCCCCGCGTGCAGGCGCAGATCGAATCCGATCCCGCACTGCTGGCCGCGGTGCTGCCGATCGTCGGCAACGTCGAGGCCAGCCTCAACGTGCGGCTGGGCGCCGGCGTGCTGTTCGAGACCTTTGCCGGCACCCCCGCCATCACTGCGCTGATCCCGCAACTGGGTGCACTGTCGCAGCACGAAGATGCACGGGTGCGGGCGGATGCCTGTCATTACCTGGGGCTGACCGGAGATGCTGCTGCGCGCGCCTGGCTGGACGCACGGCTGACGGACGACGACGCGGACGTCCGCGAGATTGCGGCGGAGAGCCTGGAGGCCCTGCCGTCGGCAGCCTAGCTGGAGGCTGGCCCGGGCACCCCTTCGGTGCTATAGTTTTGCGCATATACCGCCCGGGCTTCGGCCCGGGCGGTTTTCATTTTCAGACTTGTGGAGACCGCCATGGAAATCACGACCCGTCCCGCCATCACCGTGTCCGAACGCGACCTGGAGCGCCTCGAAACCATGCTCGCCGGGCTGCCTGACAGCCAGCCCGGGGTGGAAGCGCTGCGCGAGGAGCTCGATCGCGCGCAGATCGCACGCCCCGAAGCCATGCCGCCGGACGTCGTGACGATGAATTCGCGCATCCGGTTCGTGCTCGAACCGGCGGACCGGGAAGTCGAGATGACCCTGGTGTATCCGCGCGATTTCGCCGGCCGCCCGGACCAGTTGTCGGTGGCCGCGCCGGCAGGCATCGCCGTGCTGGGCCTGGCGGTCGGCCAGCACATCGAATGGCGCGTGCCGGGCGGGCAGGCCGTGCGTGCGCGCATCGTCGACCTCCCCTATCAGCCCGAACGCGCGGGCGACTACATGCTCTGAGCCGGGCGCCGATGTCCGTTCCCGCCGCCTACCTCGGCGTCATCCTCATCTGGTCGACCACGCCGCTCGCCATCCAGTGGAGCGCGCAGGGCGCCGGCTTCAGCTTCGCCGTGATGGCGCGCATGCTGATCGGGCTTATGGTCTGCCTTGTCCTGCTCGCCGCCACCCGCACCGCCTTCCCCTTCACCCTGGCGGCGCGACGGCTGTATATGGTCAGCGGGCTGTCGCTGTTCGCGTCGATGCTGCTCACCTACTGGGGTGCGCTGCACATACCGTCGGGGCTGATTTCGGTGATCTTCGGGCTGTCGCCGCTGGTCACCGGCGTGTTCGCCGCGCTCTGGCTGGCCGAGCGCACGCTCACGCCGCTACGCATCGGCGGGCTGGGGCTTGCGCTGGCCGGCCTGTGGCTGATCTTCGGCCAGCCGTGGCCGGGCGACAGCCATGCCGCGCTCGGCACGCTCGCGGTGGTGGCCGGCATGACGCTGCAGGCGCTGGGGCTGGTGTGGATCAAGCGGCTGAACGTGCGCGTCTCCTCGCTCGCCATCACCGCCGGCTCGCTCGGCGTGGCCGTGCCCTGCTTCGTGCTGGCCTGGGCGATCGCCGATTCCGCCCGGCTGCCGCCCGACACCACGCTGCGCGCCGGCGCGGCCATCGTCTACCTCGGCATCCTCGGCTCGGTGGTGGGATTCACGCTGTACTACTACATGATCAAGCACCTCGATGCCGGGCGCATCGCGCTGATCATGCTGGTCACGCCGGTGTCGGCGCTGCTGCTCGGGCAGACGCTGAACCACGAGCGCATCCCGGCCATCGGCTGGGCCGGCATCGCGCTGATCGGCGCGGGCCTGCTGCTGTACGAGTGGCAGGCGCTGCGGCAGCTGCGGCGGCCGCTTATTTCCTGAACAGGTCGTCGAGCGAGTCCGCAGGCTTTGCGGATGCGCCGTCAGCGGGCGAATCAGCCTCGGCCTTGTTCGAAAACAGCGCATCCAGCGCGCTGCGGCCAGGCTGCGCCATCACCGCGCCACCGCCCCGGTAGGCTTCGGGCCGCGGCACGAACCAGCCGCAATCGTTGGCGCGCGTCTTGTCGGCCACGCGGTCGGCGGCCAGCTCGCGGCACTGGCCGGCACGATGCGCATCGTAGTGGCGGCACAGCTTGCAGACGTGGAGGTCGGTGCGGCAGCTGGGGCAGGCATCGCGGCGCGACAGCGGCAAGAGCATGCCGGCCAGGCTGGCACCGCATTTCCAGCAGACCAGGCTCATGCTTCGGGAAACGCCTGGCCCGGAGAATCGGAATGACGCAGCGCGTGGTACTGCAGATCGGCCAGGGTGACAGTCCGCAGCGCACGCGCATGCGTGGCACCCAGCACCACCGGCGGCGCCACGCCGTCTTCGGCCGCCTCGAGCCAGCGTGCGGCGCATACGCACCAGCGATCGCCCGCCTTCAGCCCGGGAAAGCCGTATTCCGGCGCCGGGGTGACGAGGTCGTTGCCACGGCTTTGCGAATACTGCAGGAACGCATCGGTCATCTGCGCGCAGACGGTGTGGCTGCCGAGGTCATGCGGTCCGCTGTGGCAGACGCCGTCACGCACGAAGCCGGTCATCGGCGATACGCCGCATACCTGCAGCAGGCCTCCCAACACATTGCGCGCTTCACTCACCCTTCGTCTCCCGGATTGAACGGCTGAAAAATATCACAATTGCCACGCGACGATCTCAGGGCTGACCGGTGGGTTCGGCAAAGGTGGGCGGAGGCGCCAGCGTGAGCTTGCCCGCCGCCGCCGCGGCGGCGTGGGCCTGTTCGACGTGCGCCAGGACGCTCGGCGCGGGATAGCCGTCGACCGGCAACTGGTGCAGGGCCTGATACAGCCGGATCGCGGTTTGCGTGCGCGGGCCGGGCAGGCCGTCCGGCGTGCCGGCGTCGAAGCCCATTTCATTGAGCGCCTGCTGCAGCGCCTTCATCTGCGCGACACTGAGCGCGCCGGCTTCGCCTTCGCGCGCGGCCAGCGCATGACCGCCTGCAAGCTGGTGCGACAGCTGCGCCACCGCCAGCGCGTAGTTCTGCGAGCGGTTCCACTTCATCACCACGTCGAAATTGTCGAACACCATGAAGGCCGGCCCCTGCCAGCCCTGCGGCAGGATGATGGCTGCGCGTCCGGCCACCTCGGGCAAGGCGTCCGCGTCCATCGCCTGTACGCCGAGCGCCTTCCATTCCGCCACCGGCAGGCGATGCGACACCCGCGCCTGCCGCCAGTCGAAGCCTTCCGGCAGCCGCACCTCGACCGCCACCGGCTCGTTGGCGTGCCAGCCCGCGTGCTGCAGATAGTTGGCGGCGGAAACCATGGCGTCGGGCAGCGACTGCCACACGTCGATGCGGCCGTCGCCGTCGCCATCCAGCGCATAGGCGCGGAAAGTCGACGGCATGAACTGCATGTTGCCCATCGCGCCGGCCCAGGAGCCGTTCATGTCTGCGGCGCTGACGTGTCCCGCATCGATGATGCGCAGCGCGTCGAGCAACTGGCTGCGGAAGAACCCGCTGCGGCGCCCTTCCCAGGCCAGCGTGGCGAGACTCGTCGGAACATTGTGGCTGCCCTGCACTGCGCCGTAGCGGGTTTCCAGGCCCCAGAACGCCACCAGCACGGTCTTCGGAATGCCGTATTTGCGTTCGACCGCATCCAGCAGCGCCGCCTGCTGCTCCAGCTGGGCCTGGCCGCGCGCCACCTGGGCCGGCGTGACGCGGCGCCCCAGGTAGGCGGAAAAGGTCTGCAGGAATTCGGGCTGGCGGCGATCGAGCTCGATCACGCGCTCGTCCGGAACGATGCCGGTAAGTGCGGCGTCGAGGGTGGCGGAAGAAATGCCCTGCGTCCGGGCGTCCTGGCGGAAGGCGCTGAGCCAGCCGTCGAAGTCGTCCTGTGCCTGAACCGGGCCTGCCGCCAGCACCGCCAGAATATAGAACACCTTACGCATGTTTCTGCAGCCAGTATTCGAGCAGCGCCAGATGCCACAGCTTGCTGCCCTGGATGCGGGTGTGATGCTGCTCCGGCACATCCAGCAGCCTGTCCACATAGCTGCGCTGATACAGGCCGCGCTGGCGGCAGGCCTGCGAATTCAATATGTCCTGCATGAAATGCAAAAAGTCTCCTCGAACGAACTTGAGCGCCGGCATGGGAAAGTAGCCCTTCTTGCGGTCGATCACCGCATCCGGGATCAGGCCGCGCGCGATGGTCTTCAGTACATGCTTGCCTTCGGATGCCAGCTTCAGTTCGGCCGGCATGGCCGCGGCAAGTTCCACCAGCTGGTGGTCGAGAAAGGGCACGCGCGCCTCCAGCCCCCACGCCATGGTCATGTTGTCGACCCGCTTCACCGGATCGTCGGTGATGAGCATGGTCGTGTCCATGCGCAATACCTGATCGATGAAATCGTCGGCGAAAGGTTCCGCCAGATGCGCAGCGATAGTTTCCGCCGTGTAATCCGGGCCGCGATACGGCGGCGTGGCCAGCTCCAGGAATTCGTCGTGATCGCGGTCGAAATAGTGGCGGCGGAAGCGCTCCAGCGCGGTCCCCTCCGTTTCCGCCGCCATGCGCGGATACCAGAAATAGCCACCGAACACCTCATCGGCGCCCTGCCCGCTCTGCACCACCTTGACCGTCTTGCTGACCTGCTCGGACAGCAGATAGAAGGCCACCGCGTCCTGCGCGAACATCGGCTCGGACATCTGGTCCACCGCCTCCGGCAGGCGGCGCAGCACTTCCGAATTGGGGATCAGGTACTTGTGGTGGCGCGTGCCGTACATGGCCGCGACCGGGTCGGAATACTCGAATTCGTTGCCGCGCTCTTCCGGCTGGTCCTCGAAGCCGACCGAGAAGGTCATCAGGTCGGGCACGCCCTGCTCGGCGAGCAGCGCCACCAGCAGGCTCGAATCGAGTCCGCCGGAAAGCAGCACACCGACCTTGACGTCGGCGATCTCGATGCGCTTCTTCACCGCCTGTCTGAGACTGGCGTGGATGGCCTCGGTCCACTCGGCCTCGGTCTTCGGCACGGGCGGCCGCTGCGCCTTCAGCGACCAGTATTTCCTGTGGCTGATTTCGCCGCGCACGTTCACTGTCAGCGTGGTGCCGGGAGCGAGCTTGCGGATGCCGTTGAGAATCGTGCGCGGCGCCGGCACCACCGCATGCAGCGTGAACAGGTGGTGCAATGCCACTGCGTCGATGCCGGTGTCGACGCCGCCTGCGGCGATCAGCGCCTGCGGCGTCGAGGCGAAGCGGAAACGGCCCAGGTTTTCGCTGTAATACAGCGGCTTGATGCCAAGGCGGTCGCGCGCCAGGAACAGCTCCTCGCGGTTCCAGATGGCGAACGCGAACATGCCGTGCAGGCGCTCGACGCAGGCCTCGCCCCACTCCAGGTAGGCGCGCAGGATGACCTCGGTATCGCCGTCGGAATGAAACACATGGCCGCGGTCGATGAGTTCGGTACGCAGTTCGGGATAGTTGTAGATGGTGCCGTTGAACACCAGCGCAGTGCCGGTGGCGGCATCGACCATCGGCTGCCGCGAGCGCGGCGATAGGTCGATGATCGCCAGCCGCCGGTGGCCCAGACGCACCGGGCCGTCGGTGTGCTGGCCTTCGGCGTCGGGCCCGCGCCGCGCCAGCCTGGCCAGCATACGCGCCATCGCCGCCGCATCGGGCGCCGTGTTGTCGAATCGGAATTCACCTGCTATGCCGCACATGCCTTTGTCCTCATCAAGCCACCAGCGGCGGCTCGTCCATCAGCGCGATCTGCTCGCGCAGTTCGAGGATGCGCGCCTGCCAGTACTGCTGCGTATTGAACCACGGAAACGCAGCGGGAAAAGCCGGGTCGTCCCAGCGGCGGGCCAGCCAGGCCGCATAGTGGATCAGCCTCAGGGTTCTGAGCGCCTCGACCAGATGGAGTTCGCGCGGATCGAACTCCATGAAGGCCTCGTAGCCTGTCAGGATCGCGTTCATCTGCGCCTGCTGTTCCTCGCGCTCGCCGGACAGCAGCATCCACAGATCCTGCACCGCCGGCCCCATGCGGCTGTCGTCGAAGTCGACGAAATGCGGCCCGGATTCGGTCCACAGAACGTTGCCGGCGTGACAGTCGCCATGCAGACGGATCGCAGCCACGGCACCGGCACGCGCGTAGGAGTGCGCCACACTGGCAAGTGCATGCTCGACCACGCTGTCCCACGCGGCGATCAGGTCGGCCGGCAGCCAGCGCCCCTGCTGCAGGAAATCGCGCGACGCGTAGCCGAAGGTCTCCAGATCGAGTACCGGCCGGTACGCGAAATCCGCCGTCGCACCGACCGCATGGATGCGCCCGAGAAAGCGGCCCATCCATTCAAGGGCGTCGGCACGATCGAACTCGGGCATGCGGCCACCCTGTTTAGGATAGACGGCAAAACGGAAGCCGGCGTGACGATGGAGCGTGGCGCCGTTCAGCCGCAGCGGCGCGACGACGGGTATTTCACGTTCGGCCAAATCGATGGTGAAGGCGTGTTCTTCCAGAATGGCGTCATCGCTCCAGCGGCCGGGACGATAGAACTTGACCACCACCGGGACTGCGCCAAGACCGCGCGAAGGGCGAGCGTCTGGCGGCGTACCCCCTGCGGGTAGCGCGTCCTCGACGCCCATCTGGTAGACGCGGTTTTCGTAACTGTTCAGCGCCAGCAGGCGGCCGTCGGCCCGGAGGCCGGTGCTGTCGAGCGCGTCGAGGGCGCAATCGGGCGTCAGGGCGGAATAGGGGTGGGACGAATCCGTCATGGGGCAGGGCAAAGCAGCTATACCCCAAAGGGTACACGTGCTCAAAAAATGCAAGGGGATAGATAATGCCTCAAACGCCGCCAGACATTGAATTCGCATGAAGACGAACGACCCGTTCAGCATGGACATCTCCCGCCACATCTGGGAGACCCGTTACCGCGCCGCCGGCGAGGCCGATATCCGCGCCAGCTGGAAGCGGGTGGCGCAAGCCATCGCCGACGCCGAAGCAGCCGAACGTCCGCAATGGGCCGAGCGTTTCCAGGCGCTGCTGGAGGATTTCCGCTTCCTCCCGGGCGGGCGCATTCTCGCCGGCGCCGGCACCGGCCACCGGGTGACGCTGTTCAACTGTTTCGTCATGGGTGCGATCGCCGACGACCTCGAGCACATCTTCGAGGCGCTCAAGGAAGGCGCGCTTACCATGCAGCACGGCGGCGGCGTAGGCTACGACTTTTCCACGCTGCGCCCGGCCGGCATGGTGGCGGCCGCCACCGGCAGCATCGCCTCCGGCCCGGTGTCGTTCATGCACATCTGGGACGCCATGTGCGCCACCATGCTGTCGACCGGCGCGCGGCGCGGCGCGATGATGGCGACACTGCGCTGCGACCACCCCGACATCGAAACCTTCGTCGACGCCAAGCGCGACCCTGCGGTGCTGCGGCATTTCAACCTGTCGGTGCTGGTCAACGACGCCTTCATGGATGCGGTAGCCGGCGACCGCGACTGGCCGCTGGCATTTCCCGGCTTCACCGGCACGCGCACGGTAAAGGCGCGTGCGCTGTGGCAGCGCATCCTGCGCGCAGCCTACGACACGGCCGAGCCCGGCGTGCTGTTCGTCGACACCATCAACCGCGACAATACGCTGGCCGCCCAGGAAAACCTGAGCGCCACCAATCCGTGCGGCGAGATCCCGCTGCCGCCCTACGGCGCCTGCGACCTCGGCTCGCTCAACCTGACCGCCTTCGTGGCTTCACCGTTTGCCGCCGACGCCCGCCTCGACTTCGCCGCCCTGGACGACGCAACGGGCCTCGCGGTGCGCTTTCTCGACAACGTCATCGACGTCTCGCGCTACCCGCTGCCGGCGCAGGCCCATGAGGCCCGCCTGAAACGGCGCATCGGCCTCGGCATCACCGGACTGGCCGACGCACTGGTGCTGCTGGGCCTGCGCTACGACAGCGAAGCCGCGCGGCAGCTGGCCACGCAGGCGATGCAGACGGTGCGCGACGCCGCCTACCGCGCATCGGTCGAACTCGCGCGCGAGAAGGGCGCGTTTCCCGCCTTCGCGCGTGACGCCTTCCTGGCGAGCGGCTTCGCCACCCGCCTGCCGGCCGGCATCCGCGCCGCCACCGCCGCGCACGGCCTCCGCAACAGCCATCTCCTGGCGATCGCGCCGGCCGGCACCATCAGCCTCCTGGCCAACAATATTTCCAGCGGCATCGAGCCGGTTTTTTCCGTCGAGGCGGAACGCCGCGTGCTGCAAACGGATGGCCGCTACCGCACCCATCGCGTGATCGACCATGCCGTCCACCTGTGGCGGCAACTGGGCCAATCCGGCGAGCCACCTGCGCTGATCGCGGCGCAGCAGATCGATCCGCTCGCCCATCTGCGCATGCAGGCAGCACTCCAGCCATTCGTCGACAACGCCATTTCGAAGACCATCAACGTCGCCGCCGACATCCCGTTCGAACGTTTCGAGGACATCTACCAGCAGGCTCACGCGCTGGGCCTCAAAGGCTGCACCGTGTTCCGCCCCAACCCGGTCACCGGCGCCATCCTGAGCGAGCCGGCCGGCGAACGGGTGCAATGCTGCGGCATCGAGCGCGAGGCAGACTGAATCCTGCATGAACAAACCCCGCCCCCCCCTCATCGGCCTGGCCCTCGGCGGCGGCTCGGCGCGCGGCTGGGCGCATATCGGCGTCATCCGCGCGCTGGCGGACGCCGGCATCGAACCCGACCTGGTCTGCGGCACCTCGATCGGTGCGCTGGTGGGCGCCGCCTATGTCGGCGGCGAACTCGACCGGCTGGAAGCCTGGGTGCGCGGCCTGCACCTGCAAACCGTGGTGGGGTTCCTGGATTTTTCGCTCGGCAGCGGGCTGATCAAGGGCGACCGGCTGATCGAATTCTTCCGCAGCCATTTCGTCGATCGCGACATCCGCGAACTGGCACGCCCGTTCGGCGCCGTCGCCACCGACCTGCAGCGCGGTCGCGAGGTGTGGCTGCGCGAAGGCCGGGTGACGGACGCGGTGCGCGCCTCGATCGCGCTGCCCGGGCTGTTCACGCCTGCGCTGCACGACGGCAACTGGCTGGTCGACGGCGGCCTGGTCAACCCGGTGCCGGTGTCGCTATGCCGGGCGATGGGCGCCGACCTCGTGATCGCGGTCGACCTGAACGCCGACCTGCTCGGCCGCCACCTCAAACCCAAACCGGCCAGGAGCAGGCCACGTCAGCGCACCGCGGCAGAACCTGAAACGCTGACCGACAGCGTGATGGCACGCATCCAGAACGGCATGTCGCAACTCGGCCTCAACCACGACAACGGGGCCAAACCGCCGGCCATGCTCGACGTGCTGGCGAGCAGCATCAACATCATGCAGGTGCTGATCACGCGCAGCCGGCTGGCGGGCGAACCGGCGGACGTGATGGTGACGCCGCTGCTCGCGGATCTGGGGCTGATGGAGTTTCACCGGGGCAGTGTCGCGATCGACGCCGGGCGGCGCGCCGTCGAAATGGTCATCCCGCAGTTGCAGGGACGCCTGAAGAATTGAACCGGGTTTAATGGTCGGGCGCGCACAAGGCCAGCTTGCGCGCGCGATCCAGCCGCTTGATCGCCGCTTCGCGCCGCGTCGCCTCGGCGCGGCTGGCTACGATTTCCTGATAGACCAGTTGCACCGGACGCCGGCTACGGGTGTAGCGGGCACCCAATCCGCCCTCGCCGTTGTGTTCGGCGACGCGGCGGTCGACGTCGGTCGTGATGCCGGTGTAGAGCGAGCCGTCGGCGCAGCGCAGCATGTAGACACACCACGCGGCGCGAGGAACGGTCTGCATGTTCAGATCATACGTCGGCGGACTGCTGTTGCGCCCACAGCAGCGCGTCCATGTGCACGCCGTTGATGTCGGCCACATCGCGTCCGATCTGCCTGGCCAGGGCTTCGATGCTGCTCTGGTCATCCTGCTCGCAGGCAATGGCCAGCGCCAGGTAGGGGGCATAGGGCCCGCGCTGCGACACGATGGCCTCGATGATTTCGGCCGGCAGGCTGATCTGCTTCAGCACCTGTTCCATCGGTGTGCGCATCACCACGTCGAGCAGGGAAAACAGCCCGGCGACGAAAATTTCGTCGCGTGCCTTGGCAGACAGCGCACGCCCGGCAAGCTGTTCGGCCACCCGGCCGCGCACCATGGCATTTTCCAGCACGGCCTGGTCGAGGTCCTGGGTCTGGCCGCCGGTGAACAGGATCAGCGTGAGCCAGCGATAGAGCTTGTCCTGGCCCATCACCATCAGCGCCTGTTCGATGCCGCCGACCTTGTTCATCAGTCCCATGCCCGGAGAATTGACGTAGCGCAGCAGGCGCACCGACAAGGCCGGGTCGTGGCGGAACTGTGCCGCCAGCTCGGGCTGCTCGGCGCCGGTGCGCACACGGTTCATCAGATCCAGCACCTTGGCGCGCGACGGCCCCAGGACGGGGCTGTCGAGGGTTTCGCGACGGGTGATGAACGGCCCCATGAACAGCGTAAACTGCAACTTGTGGCACATGTGGAACGCTTCCAGCGTTTGCACGTTGGTCGCGACGAAACGCTTGCCCGCGGCCATCTTGGACAGGGTGGACATCTGGGCGGTGATGGCGGGTATATCCTCGCTGTGCACATCCATCACCACATAATCCGCATGCTGCAGCAACTCATGGCGTTCGGGACGCATGACCGCATCCGCTTCCACCGCGAAACTGAAGCCGCGTGCCTTGAGTTCGGCCAGTCGGGCCAGCAGGGCGTCGTCAATCATGGTCCGGGCATCCATGTTCAGGAGCCAGACCATGCCGGCGGCAGGCCAGTCGTCGAATAGAGGGTGATTCAGGGTGGCCGGCGCAATCGGCACGAATGCCAGGCGCTGACCAAGCAGGCGCGCGAGACCCAGGCGCTGCAGGTTGCCCAGCAGGGTTTCGTCATACAGGCGCTGCACGTCTGGCAGGTCCGGATCGCGGTGCTCGCCGGCTGCACGACGCAGCATGAAGGTGTAGCCCGCCACGCGCTGGTCGCGGGCCAGCATGGCCTCGCGGCGCATCACCGACGGCGCCCTGTCAGCGGGTTTGGCGGCCGGCATGGCCTCGACGGATTCGACGCGCGATGGCGGCGGAGGGGGCGCGGCGGGCTTCCCCCGCTTACCCGACCACATTTCGACAAGACGATTCAGCACGCTACATTCCTCCACGACATCTTTTGGCGCAACACGAGATTAATCGGCGGCGGCGGCCTGTACTGAAGTCCGCCGGTCAAATATTTTCAAGGGGCGGGGGCGATCGCGCCGGCGCTGGCCGGGCAGGGCGTGTCATTCGCCGTGCGCCGTCCGGAAAGACCCGGCGCCTCCCCGCTGTTATGCTAGCGATGCAGCATGAAGAAATGACTTGGCTATCGACATCAGGATCCGAAATCGATGAAGCGCATTTCCCAGTACTTTTTCCGTGGGCTGCTCACGGCCTTGCCGCTCGGCCTGACCGTCTATCTGCTATATGCCTTTCTGCGCTGGAGCGAGACGCTGGCGATGCAGCTGACACGGCCCCTGATCGGCGAACACTACGTGCCCGGGATGGGCCTGCTGCTGGGCGTGATCAGCATTTTCCTGCTTGGCGTGCTGGTATCGCAGCCGGGGGTGGGCAGGCTGCTGTCGCTGGTGGAATTGCCCTTCACCAATCTGCCTGTCGTGAAGAGCATTTATTCTTCGCTCAAGGATTTTGCCGATTATTTTTCGCCCCGCCGCGGTGCGGCTGCCCAGCAGACAGTCGTCGCGCTGAAGATGCCGGGACAGGAACTCGAAGTCGTCGGACTGGTCACCCGGCAGAGCGTCGACGCTCTGCCGGCCGGTTTCCTGCAGGGCGATCGCGTGGCGGTCTATCTGCCGATGGGCTACATGATCGGCGGCTATACCGTATTCGTGCCGCGTGCCTGGGTACGGCAGATCGACATGCCGGTCGAGGAGGCCATGCGCGCATCACTGTTCGCCTGGATGAGCACTGCGAACAAGGACATGACGACGCCCTGAACAGTCACCAAGGAGAGTCCGCCCATGCAGATCGAATGCTACGCCCAGCGCCTGCTCAATCCGTTTCGCGGAGTGGTGCACACGATTCGATACCAGTCGGCAGAGGCCGTGACGACCGACGGCATCGAATGGGATATCTATGTGGCCAACGATGCCTTGCTAGATGGCCTGGGGCGCGCCGGGCGGCGCGCGCAGATTTCCGACATCCGCTACGGCCACTGGTCGGCGGAAAAGGGACTGAAGCGCGGCCCGCTTTTCCCGTCGGACGACTTCAAGCGGCTCGAGAACATGGGCGCGGTGGTGTACGAGCACCTGCTCAAGGTGCATCGCGACGTTCCCTTCGCATTCCGCGACCAGTTCGAACTCTGGCTGCTCGACCGCAACGACCAGCCGCTCGCGCTGTTGCACAGCGTGCGCACCGACATCGAGACCGACACCAGGCCTCCGCTCGACTGGCGCGCCGGCCTGGCGGCACAGGAATGCTTCCAGAGCGCCGCGCTGGCCGGGCTAGACGAGCCTGCGGGCGTGTATCTGACGCGCCATGTAAACAGCCTCGCCAGCGGCGTGGTGCAATGGTTCCGCCGCTCGGACGACGGGGCCGGGCTGGGGCTGCATACGCTCAAGGGTGGTGAACACCTGCGCGGGCGCGTGCTCGATGCCGACGCCTTTCCCCAGCTGTTCATCTCCACCGCAGGCATGGACGCGACGCACACCCGGCTGGTGCACGATTACCACGCGTGGCAGGCGCCGTGGATGCTGCTGCTGCCGCATCTCGACGTTGCCGCCCGCAGCAGGCTGGAGGCCTGCGCTTTTCAGCAGGCCGAGCTGATCGAGAAGCATTGCCGGCTTTATCCCGTCGTGCTCGACCGCACGGCACTGCAGGCCGCGCGCGTCGAGGCGGTGCTGATGCGCAGTCAGCCGCGCAACAAGCCCGAGAGCGAGGTTGTGCCAATGTATTACATCGAACTCGGCGTCAGCGCTGACGAATAGTCAGGCCGCGACGGCGGGGATGGCGGCAGGCAACGCGGCCGAAGCGGTCAGCCCCGCGGGAATGCTCGGATCAGCCAGTTCCTGAAAGGCTGCTTCGATGTGCGCGTAGATCTTGCCGGGGTGGGCGCGCACAAGGTCGGCCAGCGCACGCACTTCGTCGTTGGACGCCGCGCGGCGACTGCCGTGGGCAATGATGGGCAGGCTGGGCCCGTAAATGATCCAGGGGTGAAGACTTCTGGATAGGGCGGCTGGACGCGACGTGGTTCCCGGCGGCTGTCGCGGCTATTGCTTCGGTGCGAGCGCCTGCTCGATTTTCTGGCTGTCGATATATTTTTCCAGTTCGGCGAGCCCATGGATCACTCCCGGGTCGGCGAACAGTTCGCGTGCAGCGACCTGCCCCAGCATCTGGAAACCTGTCTGCAAGGCCGCCGTGCCCTCGTATTTCACGGCCATTTGCGCCTGCGCCCGGCACGACTCGGTAAGCAGCTTCTCGAACAGCTCCGCGGTGGACCGGGTCGACTGGGCACGTTCCGCATCGGTGACCGACGCGATCGATTTGACCGCAGGATGCAGGGCTGCCGTGGCAAACATCCATTTGACCAGCGCATTCTTGTCGGCCGCGGTCGTCGATTCGACCAGGCACCTGGCCAGGTCGTCCGAATACAGGCCAGCCTGCGCCGACCCGGCATGCAGCGCCAGCGCCAGCAAAACGGCCTGTCCGACCCCCTTCGCCCCGATTCGCTGCATCATGGCCACATCGTCCTCACATCCGTACCGGCTCAAAGGTCGCATCGAGATTCTGGTCGTCGCAGTAATCGAGGAAATCGCCGCGCAGCGTGGCGATGTGGGCATCCGCGGGGATACCCAGCGTCATGTGGACAGCGAACATCGGTGCGCCCGTATGCGGGGCCGGATAGGTTTCGGTATCGAGCGCCTCGATATTGATGTGCAGGCGCGCAAAGAAATTGGCCAGGCTGTTGACGATGCCAGGCTGGTCGAGTGCGGCGACTTCGACGGTATAGGGAATCAGCGGCTTGTCGACGCGCGTCGGGCGGGTGCGCTGCTGGGTGAGCGACAGGCCGAGCTCCTCGGCGACGGCGGGAAGCCGCGCCTCCAGCTTGGCGAGGGCATCCCAGTGTCCCGACACGCGCATCAGCAGTGCGAAGCGACCGCCGAGCGCAGCCATGCGCGATTCTTCGATATTGCAGCCGCTATCCGAGATGCGGCGGGTGAAACCTTCCACCAGGCCGATTTTGTCTTCTCCGCTGGCGGTGATGACGAGTGATTCGGTGTCGTTGGACATGCTTAAATTAACTCCCGGTCGGACAGTTCTTTTTTGATATAGGCGTAAATGATCGGCGCTGCGATGACGCCCTGCACGCCGAAGGCGGCTTCCATCACCAGCATGGCGATCAGCAGTTCCCACGCGCGTGCCTGGATCTGCCCGCCGATGATACGGGCATTCACGAAATATTCGAGCTTGTGGATGAGAATCAGAAATCCCAGGGAGGCGGCTGCCACGTGCAGTGACTGGGAGAGCGAGATGATGACGATTATCGTGTTGGACACGAGATTGCCCAGCACGGGCAGCAAGCCAACGACGAAGGTGACGATGATCATGGTCTTGGTGAAGGGCAGATGCACGCCGAAAGCGGGCAGCACCAGCATCAGGTAAATGCCGGTCAGCAGCGCATTCAGCGCCGAGATCCGCACCTGAGCGAACACCACGCGGCGGAAGGCCTCGCCCAGACGCGACACGCGCTCGCACATGGCCTGCGCCAGCGGTGCCAGCGCCTGGGTCTGGCGTGCCTCGCGCAGGGCAATGAAGCTGCCGATGATGAGGCCGATGATGCAATGCAGCAGGACGCGTCCGGCATCGCCGCTGAATTTTCGGATATCCAACGCATGGGTGCGCAGCCATTCGACCAGTCCTGCGCGGATGACCGAGCCATCCCCCTGCGGCAGCCAGGCGGCCGCCCACATCGGCAGCAACTGGCGGGAATTCTCGATGATCTCGGCCATTTTCGTCAGCAGTCCGGCCAGACCGCCTTCGGTGCGCAGGTAGAGAATCACGCCGGCGGTAAGCCCTCCCAGTACGCCGAGTACCGTCAGGGTGATCAGGGACACCACCAGCACCTTGGCCCAGTTGTGATCGAGGCGGCCGATGACAAAGCGCGGCGCCAGCAGGTGGACCAGCTGGACCACCAGCAGGCCTGACAGCAACGCCGGGAGCAGGTGAAACATCAGGGTGAACGACAGTCCGGCCGCCATCATCAGCCAGGCGGCGAGCTGGTAGCGGTTGGCAACGAAAGGCGCAGGCATGGCAGTCATGGCCGCACAGTGCCAATAAAAACGCCGCACGGCAAGCAGCCGCACCGGGCAACGCGTCGCGGGGTGCCGTCTGCCGGTTTCGGCGCGGTTCCCGAACCGGCGCTGCGTCGTTTCGGTGCGAGCATCCGGGCCTCCAATGAACAAAGCCCGACAGCAGGGTCGGGCTTAGGGTCCGGCATGCGAACGTCGTGCGACGTTCAGGCCGTCTTGCGGCGCATCATGCCCAGGCCGAGCAGACCGAGGCCCAGCAGGCCGACGGTACCCGGCTCCGGGACCGTATTGTTGAGCGGCTGCATGGACAGGGTCAGGGTATAAGGGCCACTCAGGCTCGTCGTCATGTTGGCGATGTATGACACGGCGCCCAATCCGGCTTTGGGCAGGCCGTCCATGAACCAGTCTTGGTTGCTCGCATCGAACGCATACATCGCGTAGTCGCCGATGCCGATGTAATACGTACCCGCAGCGATCGCAAAGCTCAGGAGCGAATCCGAGCCAGGGCCGGAGTCGTCATTGCCGATCAGCGCATTGAAGCCCGCGTCGAACAGCGCGATGTTGGTGTCGATATCGCTGCTCGTAGCCTGCATGGTGAGTGTGCCGGCGGAACCGAATACCACCTTGAAGACGTCACCCGTGTCGGTCTGGCCGATGGTGCCCTGGATGATGGAATCCGTTGCCAGCTGGGCCGAAGCCAGGTAATTCGAGGCATCCCCCGATTCGATATAGGCAGCCTGCGCAGACGTCATGCCAGCGGCCAGTACGAGCGCCATGCCCAGCTTGTTCAAATTTGAATTCATTTTTCTCCGCTTTCGTGTTGGTTTCCAGCGCCGGCAGCCAGGTTTTATCGGGATGACACCTGCTGAGCCTGCCTGGCTGGACACTTAGCACGGAGCATGCCACCCTCGCCAAAGAAGCCAAAACTTTCTTTTATATACAATAACTTATCAATACTTTGCCGGTTTATTCGTCGGTAGCCAGGCGGCCGGTCCGGTCGACTTGTAAAATTCTCCGACAAGTTCTGTTTCAAGCTGTGGACTCGACCACGGGACCGGGCCTTTTCAGCCCGCCTGGTAGCCCAGCGCGGCGCCGGTCTGTGCGGCGGCTCGTTGCAGGGCGTCGGTCCAGCCCGGCTTGTGGCGGTCGGCTGGGGCCGAGATCGACAGGCCGGCGACCAGCTTGCCTTCAGCGTCGCGCACCGGTGCGCCGATGCACGCCACCCCCAGTTCGGCTTCCTCACGGTCGCGGGCCAGCTGTTCGCGGCGGATGATTTCCAGCTCGGCCGACAGGCGTTCCAGCGTGGTCAGCGTATTCGGCGTATAGGCCGGCAGGCCGGTGCGCTCGGCATAGCCCATGACACCGCTTTGGCTGTCCTCGGCGAGGAAGATCTTGCCGACGGCGGTGACATGCAGCGGCGCGTGCGCACCGACCACCTGGACCACCTGGATCAGTGTCTGTCCGCCCGTCACGCGCTCGACGTAGACCGCCTCGTCGCCACGGCGCACGATGAGATTGACCGTCTCGCCGGTCAGTTCGGCCAGGTGCTGCATATGCGGCATCGCCACCTGGCGGATGTTCAGCCGGGCACGCAGGCGATTCCCCACTTCCAGCCAGCGCACACCCAGGTCGTATTCGCCAGCGCCGGTCTTCTCGACCAGGCCATGCGCCATCAGTGCGGCAAGGATGCGGTGCGCACTGGCGGTATGCAGGCCCGCCTGTTCGGCCAGCCGGGTAAGCGTGGCCGGGCCCGGCGCGCGCGCAAGGATGCCGACCAGCGTCATGGCACGATCGAGAACCTGTATCGATGAGATTGAGTTTTTCATGAAGTGAAAATTTATCACGCAATGTGAAATTGTTTGCAGTTTACTGCTTCAATACGTCCATCGTTTCACATCATGTGAAACATTTTCATATTGTGAAAGGAATACCATGAGCGCCCAGATGCAGTCCACCCCCGAGACCCTCCCTGCTTTCTGCGAAGGCATCCAGTATTTCGCCGACAGTTTCCCCGAAATCGACCGCCTGGGCGCCGCGCCGTTGCTGGGCCCGAACCAGTTTGCGCTGCCGGACGTGACCAGCGAGCAATCGGTCTACCAGACCCTGCTGGCCGCCGACGCACTGCGCTACCTGACGCTGCAGATCACCGGCAGCAAGTCTTCCGGCCACCCGGGCGGCTTCGCGTCCAGCGCCGACGCCGTCGCCGCGCTGCACCTGCTGGGCCACCGCAACATGGTGACCGAGGTCGGCCACCACGCGCCCGGCTTTTATTCGGCGATGTTCCTCGACACCTCGCTCGAAGACATGGGCATTAATACCGTGGCCGACATGCGCGCACGCTTCCGCGAGCGTCACGGTCTGCTCGGCCACCTGTCGGGCGCAATCCCCGGCCTCTTGGCGCCCGCCGGCCCGCTCGGCCAGGGCCAGCATTTCGCCATGGCCGGCGCCTACCTGAACCGCGACAAGCTGTTCCCGGTCACCATCGGCGACGGCGGCCTCGGCGAGCCCTACATCATGAGCGCGTTCCAGCACTTCGCCACTGCGTATCCGGACGTCACCAACTACCTGCCGGTGCTGGTGTGGAACGGCTATTCGCAGGAGCACCACAGCATGGTGTCGCTGTGGGACAACACGCGCATGACCGACTACTGGCGCGCGCACGGCTTCGACGACGTCTACCTGATCGACGCCCGCGAGTTCGCCGACACGCCTGATGCCCCGGTCTATGCGGATTCGACGACCTTCGGCTTCGCCGCGCGCATGGCCTTCACCGGCGCCGTGCTGAAAGCATCCGACGCGGCCGCACGCGGTGCGCTGTCCGGCCGCCGTTCCTGCCTCATCATCAAGCAGCTGAAGGGCGCGGGCGTGCACGCCACCGGCGCCAAGTCGCACAACCTGTACGCGCACCACACGCTCGATTCCGACGAAGTGAAAGGCGGACTGCAGCGTCGTGCGCTGCCGATCCAGGCCTGGAAGGTCACCCGTGAAAACTTCCGCCACGCCGGCGGCGGCCCCGCTGCGCGCATCGCGGTGACCGAAACCGTGCGCGACCTGCCCAGCCTCGACGGCCTGCCGCTGACCGAATTCGCGCTCGGCGAAAACCACATTCCCACCACCGCCTTCGGCCACGTGGTCGGCGAAGTCGGCAAGCGCGACCCGATGTTCGTCGTCACCAATGCCGACGGCAACGAGGCCTCGGGCATGGCCAACATCAACAAGGCGCTGACGATCCGCCACCCGACCGCCGACGACCTGTATTTCCAAGGCCCGGCCGGCCAGGTCTACGAGCCGCTCAACGAGGACGCCTGCGCCGGCCTCGCGGTGGGCGTGGCGCTGTTCGGCGGCCGCAGCCTGTGGTGCAGCTACGAGTCCTTCGCCATCAACGGCCTGCCGATCTGGCAGACGGTGACGCAGGCGATGGCCGAGCTGCGGCGCAAGACGCCGGCCACGGTGTGCCTGTTCACTGCCGGCGCGCTCGAGCAGGGCCGTAACGGCTGGACCCACCAGCGTCCGGAGATCGAGAGCTACTTTGCCGCGATGATGCGCAACGGCAACGTCTACCCGCTGTTCCCGATCGACGCCAACATGATCCAGGCAAGCTACGACTGGGCGCTCAGGCAGCACAACAAGGGCATCGTCATCACCGCCTCGAAGTCGCCGCTGCCGGTGCGAACCTCGATCGCGCAGGGCGAGGCCGCCATCGAGCAAGGCGCGATCGTGCTGCAGGAGCATGCTGGCAAGAAGTCGGTCGTGTTCGCCGTGACCGGCGACATGGTACTGCAGCCGGTGTTCGCCGCTGCCGAGAAACTGGCCGAATCCGGTATCGGCTCTCGCATCGTCGCCGTGGTCAACCCGCGCCGGCTATACCGTCCGGGCGACGTGCTGTGGAACAGCGTGTCGGAGCCCGATGGCCGCTTCATGAACGATGCCGACTTCAAGGCGATGTTCCATGGCGACGTGCTGGTCGGCGTGACCGGCGGCCCGTCGGCGCCGCTGGAGCCGGTCATGCTGCGCAGCCAGGCCGCCCAGCGCGACGTGTTCTGCTGGAAGCGCGGCGAGACCACCGCCAGCCCGCAGCAGCTGTTCGACTTCAACGGCATGAACGCGCAGGCGATGCACGAGCGTACGCTGGCGATGCTGCAGGCGTCCGCTTAAAGACTGGTCCGCGAAACTGTATCCGTTCGCGGACCGAGAAAGGCATACAACATGAACCCGAAAATCATCGTCCTCGACGACGATCCGACCGGCTCGCAGACCGTGCATTCCTGCCTGCTGCTGACGCGCTGGGACATCGCCACGCTGAGGACGGCGCTGGCGGACGCCGCGCCGCTGTTCTTCATCCTGACCAACACACGCGGCATGGACACCACGCGCGCCGCCGCGGTCACGCGCGAAGTCTGCGTCAACCTCAAAACCGCGCTCGCCGATTACCGCGGCCCGGTGCTGTTCGTCTCGCGCTCGGACTCGACCCTGCGTGGCCACTATCCGGTCGAGACCGACGTGATGAACGCGGTACTCGGACCGTTCGACGCAACGCTGCTGACCCCAGCCTTCTTCGAGGGCGGCCGCATCACGCGCGACAGCACGCACTATCTGATGGTCGACGGCAAGTCGGTGCCGACGCATGAAACCGAATTCGCGCGCGACTCGGTGTTCGGCTATCGTTCCGCGTATCTGCCCGACTATGTCGCCGAGAAAACCGGCGGCCGGATCGCAGCCGGGGACGTGGCGCGGCTGACACTGGCCGATCTGCACACAGGACAGGCGGGCACCTGGCTCGCCGGGCTGAACGACAATCGGGTGGGCGTGGTCGACGGCGAATCGGTGGAAGACTACCGGCTGTTCGCCGACGCCGTGCTGAAGGCCGCCGCCGGCGGCAAGCGCCTGCTGTTCCGCAGCGCGGCCTCACTGCTCACCGCGCTGGCGAAGCTGCCGCCGCAGCCGGTGTCCGCCGGGGCCTTCGCCTCCCTGGTGCACGATGACCGGCCCGGCGTGGTCGTGGTCGGTTCGCACGTCGCCAAGACCACCGCGCAGCTCAGCGCACTATTGAAGGAACACGGCGTGGTCGGGCTGCCGCTCGACGTCACCCGCCTGCCAGGCGCACGCGCCGCGCTGGCCGCCGAACTGACGGCGAGCATCGCTCACTGCCATGCCCTGGGCCTCACCCCGGTGGTGTTCACCAGCCGGACCGAACTGAAGTTCGCCAGCGCCGCCGAGCGCCTGGCTTTCGGCGAATCGGTATCGGGCACGCTGATGGACGTGGTACGGCAACTGCCGACCACGCTGGGCTTCCTCATCAGCAAGGGCGGCATCACTTCCAACGACGTGCTGTCGACAGGGCTCGAACTCACCGCATCGCGCGTGCTGGGACAGATCCTCCCCGGGGTCACCGTGGTGCAGACGCCACCATGGCACCGCCTGCCGCAGATCCCCGTGGTGATCTTCCCCGGCAACGTCGGCGGTGACGGCGCGCTGGCCGAAGCCTACCGGCGCCTCGCACCCTCGCGCGCGCAGGCGAGCCCGGCTACACTCGCAGCCTGAAACCCATACGCCAGTCCCACATGCTCAGTCCCGCCTTTCTCTCCCGGTTGCGCGGCCTCCTGCCAGGCCACTGCGTGCTCCACGCGCGCGAGGATCTCGTGCCGTTCGAGAGCGACGGCCTGTCGGCATACCGCAACACGCCCGACGTGGTGGCGCTGCCGGAGAACGAGGCGCAGGTGGCGGCGATCCTCAGGCTGTGCCACAAGGAGAAGGTGGCGGTGGTGGCGCGCGGCGCCGGCACCGGTCTCGCGGCCGGCGCGCTGCCCATCGACGGCGCGGTGCTGCTGGTGCTGGCCAAGCTCAACCAGATCAAGACGATTGACCCGCTGGCACGCACGGCCGTGGTGCAACCGGGCGTGCGCAACCTCGCGATTTCCGAAGCCGCCGCCGAACACGGCCTCTATTACGCGCCCGATCCGTCGTCGCAGATCGCCTGCTCGATCGGCGGCAACGTGGCGGAAAACTCCGGCGGCGTGCATTGCCTCAAATACGGCCTGACCGTGCACAACATCCTCAAGCTGCGCGCCTGGACCATCGACGGGCAACTGCTCGAAATCGGCAGCGATGCGCTCGACAGCGCCGGCTACGACCTGCTCGCCCTGATGACCGGCTCGGAAGGCATGCTCGCGGTCATCACCGAAGTCACGGTCAAGCTGCTGCCGCGCCCGCAGCGTGCGCAGGTGGTCCTGGCGGCGTTCGACGACGTGGCGAAAGCGGGCGCCGCGGTCGGCAACATCATCGCCGCCGGCGTGATTCCGGCTGGCCTGGAAATGATGGACCGCCTCGCCATCCAGGCCGCCGAGGCCTTCGTCCACGCCGGCTATCCGCTCGACTGCGAGGCGCTGCTGCTGTGCGAAGTGGACGGCGTCAACGAGGAAGTCTCGGACGACATCTTCACCGTGCGCGAGGTGCTGACCGCTTCCGGCGCCACCGAGATCCGCACCGCCGACAGCGAGGAACAGCGGCTCAGATTCTGGGCCGGACGCAAGGCCGCCTTCCCGGCAGTGGGCCGATTGGCGCCCGACTACTACTGCATGGACGGCACCATCCCGCGCGGACAGCTGCCGCACGTGTTGAAGCGCATCAGCGAAATGAGCACCGAATACGGCCTGGCCGTCGCCAACGTGTTCCATGCCGGTGACGGCAACCTGCATCCGCTGATCCTGTTCGACGCCAACCAGCCGGGCGAACTGCATCAGGCCGAAAGCTTCGGCGGCAAGATTCTCGAACTGTGCGTCGAAGCCGGCGGCACCATCACCGGCGAGCACGGCGTCGGCCTGGAAAAGATCAACCAGATGTGCGTGCAGTTCGCCACCCCGGAGCTGACGCGCTTCCACGACGTGAAGGCCGCATTCGACCCGGACACCCTGCTCAACCCCGGCAAGGCCGTGCCCGAGCTGCACCGCTGCGCCGAGTGGGGCGCGATGCACATCCACGGCGGCCAGCTGCCGCATCGCGAGCTGCCGAGGTTCTGATGCTGGACAGACTGATCGACCGCATCCGCAAGGCCCACGCCGAAGGCTCGCCGCTGATCATCCAGGGCGGCGGCAGCAAGACCTTTTACGGCAATGCCGATGAAGGTGAAATCCTCAGCGCGCGTGCGCTCAGCGGCGTGGTCGACTACCAGCCGAAGGAGCTGGTGCTGACCGCGCAGGCCGGCACCCCGCTGGCCGAAATCGAGGCGCTGCTCAATGAACAGAACCAGATGCTGGCGTTCGAGCCGCCGCATTTCGGCGGCCCCGCCACGCTCGGCGGCAGTATCGCCGCCGGTTTGTCCGGTCCCCGCCGTCCCTATGCCGGCGCGGCGCGCGACTTCGTACTCGGCGTGCGCATGATCGACGGTACCGGCCAGGCCTTGCGCTTCGGCGGCCAGGTGATCAAGAACGTCGCCGGCTACGACGTGTCGCGGCTGATGGCGGGTGCGCTCGGCACGCTCGGCCTGATCACCGAAGTCTCGCTCAAGGTACTGCCGAAACCGGCTGCCGAAACCACACTGCAATTCGAGCTGGACGAAGCCGCCGCGATCGAGAACATGAACCAGTGGGCGGGGCAGCCGCTGCCCTTGTCGGCGACGTCGTGGCACGCCGGCCTGCTGACGGTGCGGCTGTCGGGTGCGGCCTCCGCCGTGCACGCCGCGCAGGCCAGGCTCGGCGGCGAAGCGCTCAACGACGCGGCCGCCTTCTGGCAGCGCCTGCGCGACCACGCCACACCCTTCTTCGACAAGCGTCCCTTGTGGCGGCTGGCGGTCAAACCGACCACGCCGCCGATGAACCAAGGTGACGCGCAGTGGATCGAATGGGGCGGCGCGGTGCGCTGGCTGGCGTCCGATCTGCCGGCGGCCACCCTGCGCGAAGCGGCCAAAACGGCCGGCGGCCACGCCACCCTGTTCCGCGGCAAGGCGCCGGTCGACGGGGTCTTCGCGCCGCTCGCCCCGGCACTCGCCACCCTGCACCGCAACCTGAAGCAGCGCTTCGATCCCAAGGGGATTCTCAACCGCGGCCGGCTCTATCCCGACTTCTGACATGCAGACCACGCTTTCAGACACATACCGCAATACCCCCGAAGGCGAGGCCGCCGAACGCATCCTGCGCAATTGCGTGCATTGCGGCTTCTGTCTCGCCACCTGCCCCACCTACCAGATCCTCGGCAGCGAGCTCGACTCGCCGCGCGGCCGCATATATCTGATCAAACAGGTGCTCGAAGGGGCGACGCCGACGGCCAAAACCCAGCTCCACCTCGATCGCTGCCTGACCTGCCGCAACTGCGAAACCACCTGCCCCTCGGGCGTGGAATACGGCAAGCTGCTCGATATCGGGCGCCACATCGTGGAAGACAAAGTCGGGCGCGGCATCGCCGAGTCCGTGACGCGCACTGCGCTCAAGACCGGCCTCGGTTCCCCCATGCTGTTCAACAGCGCGTTGAAGCTCGGCCAGGGGGTGCGCAGCTTCATGCCCGGTTTTCTGAAGTCGCGCGTTCCCCCCACGGAGGCCGCAGGCGCCTGGCCCGTACCGCACCACCCTCGCCGCATGCTGGTCTTGCAAGGCTGCGTGCAGCCTGGTCTCAAGCCCAACATCAACGCTGCCGCCGCGCGCGTGCTCGACCGCATCGGCATCTCGCTGGTCGCCGCGGACGAGGCCGGCTGCTGCGGCGCGCTGGCGCACCACCTCAACGACCACGACGACGGCCTGAACGCGATGCGGCGCAACATCGACGCCTGGATCCCGCATCTCGACGCCGGGGTGGACACCGTCGTGATGACGGCCTCGGGCTGCGGCGTGATGGTCAAGGATTACGGCTGGCAGCTGCGCCACGACCCCGCCTACGCCGACAAGGCCGCGCGGGTTTCCGCGGCAACAAAGGATATTTCCGAAGTGCTCGCCGCCGAGCGCGATGCCCTGAAACCGCTCACCCCTCTCCGCTCACCCCTCACCGGGAAACGCATCGCCTACCATCCCCCCTGCACCCTGCAGCACGGACAGAAACTCGGCGGCGACGTCGAGGCGCTACTGGCGCAAGCCGGGTTCGAGCTGACGCCGGTGGCGGAAAAACACCTGTGCTGCGGCTCGGCCGGCACCTATTCGATCCTGCAGCCCGAGATCGCCGGCGCGCTCAAGACCCGCAAGCTCGGCCATCTTCAAGCCGGTGCGCCGGAGCTGATCGCGACCGCCAACATCGGCTGCCTGACCCATCTGCAATCGGGCAGTCCGATCCCGGTGCGGCACTGGGTGGAACTTTTGGACGAGGCGATGGCCGCATCCTGACTACCATCGGGGAGCACGACATGATCTTCAAACAGCTGTTCGAGCCCATTTCCAGTACCTACACCTATCTTCTGGGGTGCGAGGAAACCGGCCAGGCCCTTTTGATCGACCCGGTTCTGCCGGCCTGTGAGCGTGACCTGGCCACGGTCAATGCACTCGGACTGAAGCTCGCGTTCACGCTGGAAACGCATATCCACGCCGACCACATCACCTCGGCCAATAAACTCAAGGCCATCGCCGGCAGCCGCATCGCCGGCCCCGCGCTCGACCGGCTGCCGTGTACCGAGGTCGGCATTGTCGAAGGGACGCCGTTCAGGATGGGCTCGGTGACACTCACGCCGCTCCACACGCCCGGCCATACCGACAACCACTTCGCCTACCTGCACGAGGAGCGCCTCTACAGCGGCGATGCCCTGCTGATCGAGGCCTGCGGCCGCACCGACTTCCAGAACGGCGACGCGACCGCGCTGTATCACTCGGTGCGCGGCAAGCTGTTCGCGCTCGACGACGACACGCTGGTCTATCCCGCCCACGATTACGAGCAGCGCCGCATCAGCACCATCGGCCAGGAGAAGGCGCGCAACCCGCGGCTTGGCGGCGACCGGACGCTGGACGATTTCGTCCGGCTGATGGGCGAGCTAAAGCTCGACTACCCCAGGTTCATCGATTACGCCGTGCCCGGCAACCGCGAATGCGGCACCTGCCCGCCCGGCGTGCCGGAACATTTGCAGCAGTATTGCGCACAGATTGCGGGGAGCCGCCAGGGCTGAGCGGCCTTAGGACAGAAGATCGTCCGGCTGGTTGATGTTGGCAAAGGCCGCCGCATCGAAGCGCACGATGGTCGAGGACAGTTCCGCCTGCCAGTAGCGTATCGCGCGTTCACCGCGTGCGAGGAAGCCGGCCAGATGGTCGCGCTGGCCGGAATGCACAAGGAAGCAGCTGTGGTGCACGCGCGTTTCGTCTGCCGCCACCGCCAGCGGCACGCTTTCGACCTGCGCCGCGCCCAGCAGGCGAAGCGCCAGACCGGCCGGCAGGTGCGGCGTATCGCACGGGACGACGAGCAGCCAGTTCGTCGTCACCGCCTGCAGCGCCGCCAGCACGCCGGCCAGCGGACCCGGGTAGTCGGGGAGCGTATCGGGCAGGACGCGATGGCCATACGCCGCGTAGCGCTCGAGATTGCGATTGGCGCTGATGACGATCTCGCCGACCTGCGGCGCCAGGGCGGCAAGCACCCATTCGACCAGCGGGCGGCCCCGGTAATCGATCAAGCCCTTGTCCGCGCCGCCCATGCGGCGGCCCTGCCCGCCTGCCAGGATGACGGCCGTCACGTCCGGCATGACGGGAATCTCAGCGGCGGCCATACAGATGGAAAAAATCGGCGCGGTCGCCGGGACGGGCGCCATCCCACACTTTGACCCACTCTGGAGAAACATGGGGTTCGGTGGCGCGCTGCCGGGTCTCCACCAGCAGCCAGTTGCAGCCGCTGTCGGCCGGCGCGAGCGTGCGCCCGCTGTGATAGGCGAGCAGCAGGCGCTGCTGGCTGCGCACATGCGTTGTCTGGATGCATTCCTTCTGCGGCACGTGTGCCGCCAGCGCCTTGCCCACACTGGCGTAGGAAAGTCGCTGGTCGAGCGGCGCCTGGAAGAGCGCCATCAGCAGCCCCCAGCTGAAGGTCATGCTTGCCGTCCACACCAGGATGGGCCGCAACGGCGAACGGCGGATGCGCGCGAGGAACACGATCCACGCCAGCGTGACGGCGAGACCCAGCGCCAGCGCCCACGGACGGAATGCGCCCACGCCGGTCATGCCCAGCCGGGTCAGCCGGGCCGCCAGCCGCGCGGGGCTGCCCAGATCATGCGCGCTCCAGTAGACCCAGAGAACCAGCGCGAGAAAACCGAACAGCATGATGCCGAACCACAGCAGGGCATAGGCGGCGCCGCGGCGCAGGGTGAACAGTCCGCTCGCGCCCAGCAGGGCCAGCGGCAACAGCAGGATGAGCCCCTGCTCCTCACCGGGATCGGTATCGAACGCATACAGGGCGAGCAGGCCCAGCAGCACGCCCACCGGCAGCACGATGCCTGGGGTGCGCCACTGGCGCCGCCCGCGGTAGAGCGCCCAGGCCGCCAGCGGCCACGCCGGCCAGGCATACCAGCCCAGCGTGCCCAGGTAAAAGCCCGGGCGCAGTTCCGCCTTCCCCAGCCAGCGCTGCAGGTTGAGCGCCTGCCTGAGGGGAATGGACTGCGTGGCGAGATACGCCAGCCATGCCGCGCCCGCCGCCAGGGCAAGCCCCACGCCCCAGAGCAGTGCGCGCCGCGCCACCGGCGAACGGGGCGCTTCGAACAAGGCCGGCAGCGCAACCGCCAGCAGCAGGAACAGGGCCGCGTCCACCGCCCCGCCGGCCAGCAGCATCATGACGGCGCCGCCACCCAGCATCCAGCCGCTGCGCGGGCTCTGGGGCAGCGTGGCGATGCCGTACAGCATGATCGCGGCGGCGGCGAACTGCGCGGTCGCCGCATTGAGTTCATGGCCACGGACCAGCAGGCCCATGCAGCCCAGCAAGGTGAGTGCGGCGGCCCAGGCGGTTTCCGCGCCGTACAGCACGCGAGCCGTGCGCGCGACGAAAAACAGCGCCAGCGCGATGAACAGCCCCGATGCCAGCCGCGCGCCATCGGCCAGCGTCAGAAAGGACGAAGTCAGCCAGGCGGTGGCGGTGGCCACCCAGTAATAGAGCGGCGGCGTGGCCGACACGGACTGCGGGGCGGCGCCGCTTTGCAGCAACAGCCACAACTTCACGAAGTGCTCGCCGTCGCCGCCCTTCCAGGGCGCGTGCCCGATCAGTCCGGGCAACAACCAGGCCGCGCAAAGCAGCAACAGCCCGAACCGGGCAAGAAGGAGCGGATGCTTATTGAACAATTTTGAGAAGCCGGCCCGGTCTGGGTTCGCCGTCGGGATATAGATCGTTGAGCAGGCGCAGCTGGCTTTCGGCCTCGGCCCCCAGCGGCGACTGCCGGGCCAGGACCGCCATCGTCAGGCCGGGGCGGGCCGTGAGCAGCTGCAAAACATGAGGCCGGGCGGCCAGCTTCTCGGCGGGCGTGATCGCATGAAAGCTGTTGATCGCCGCGCGCAGGACACTGCGTTCACGCTCGTAGGCCACCGCGTCCCGGGTCATGCCGGCAATCAGGTATTGCGTGCCGTTGAACACCACGGCGGCCACCACCACCGGCTTGCCCTGCTGCGCGCCCGCAGCAAACGCTGCGGGGAAGCCGCCGAGGTGTCCGCTGTCATAGCGTGCGCCCGCATCCAGTTTGACGCCCTTCTGCAGCGTCTCCAGCGGATTGTCGTTCTTCGGTCCCTGTTCCAGCTCGACCAGGGCATCGCCCTGGGGGCTGGTCGCCACGATCCGGTCCGGACGGTTCTGCACCTGCCAGCCGGGCGGGAACTGGACCGTCAGGCCGAGTTTTTCATGCATCAGCGCATTGTTGCGGATCGCGCCCTGGTCGGGGCTGTCGCCGAAATACAGCCCCACCAGCTTCTGCAGGTAGTCGTTGCGGCCCTCGCGCGGATTCGCCACGCGATATCTGTTCGCCTCGGCCACCACCTGCTGCAGGCGCACATCGTTGCTCGGGTGCGTATCGAAGACCCCATGGTAGGCGGCTCGCGGCGGACGGCCCTCGCGCCTGGCCTGTTCGGCGGAAAAGCGTTCCTGGTTCTTCAGCACGCCGATGACATCGATCATCGCCTGCGGGTCATAGCCGGTCTTCGCCAGATAGTCGGCGCCGAGCCGGTCCGCCTCCAGTTCGTGCTCGCGGCCGTAGCCGGCAGTCCAGGTTTGCGCCAGCGTCTGCAGCAGGGATGCGCCCGCCTGATTGTCCGGTCCCGGGACCAGAGCCGAACCCAGCACTACGCCGAGTCCAGCCACGGAGGATGCGCTCTGCTGGCGCACGCCGTGGCGCGCGGCGACGTGGCCGATTTCGTGGCCGATCACGCCGGCCAGTTCAGCCTCGGAATTCAGGTACGCCATGAGTCCGCGCGTGATGTAGACGTAGCCGCCGGGCAGGGCGAAGGCGTTGACCTCGGCAGAGTCGAGCACGGTGAAATGCCATTCCAGGTTCGGACGCTGGCTCATCTTTGCCAGCCGCTGGCCCACTTCGTTCACGTAAGCCTGCAGCGCAGGATCATCCAGGGCCGCGTATTCCTTCAGCACATCCGGATTGGCTTGCGCCCCCATCCGGATTTCCTCCTGCTCGGACATCAGAACGAAGTCCCTGCCGCCGCTGACCGGATTTTGCGCACAATCCGTCAGCGCCAGCGCGCCAAGGACGGTCACAGCGATACGGCAAAAAGCACGGGGCGTCACGTCAGCCTCTTTCTCGGGATGGGCGCACGAAATGATACCGTTGTCGCGGCACGAAAATGCAAAAAAGCGGCCGAAGCCGCTTTGGATTGCATACGCAGGTTCCGTGCAGACCCGCTTACTTCATGCCATAGCGCTGGCGGAACTTCTCGACGCGGCCCGCGGTGTCGACGATCTTCTGCTTGCCGGTATAGAACGGATGGCAGGACGAACACACTTCGACGTGCAGCTTGTCCTTGCCCAGCGTGGAGCGGGTCACGAACGTGCTGCCGCAGGAGCAGGTGACGGCGACTTCTTTGTAATCGGGGTGAATGCCGGCTTTCATGGCAATTCCTTCGGGTCGAATTCGGAGAACGCGGGAGTATAGCGAAGTCAGGGGGATGAATCAAGCCTGCTGCCCAATTATCCCCGTCGCATCGAATCGAAGAACTCGTTGTTGTTCTTCGTCGCGCGGATCTTGTCGAGCAGGAATTCCATCGCCTCCATGTCGTCCATCGGATACAGCAGCTTGCGCAGCACCCATACCTTTTGCAGGATGTCGTGCGGCATCAGAAGCTCTTCGCGGCGGGTGCCGGAGCGGTTGACGTTGATGGCGGGGTACTGGCGCTTCTCGGCCATCTTGCGGTCGAGGTGGATTTCCAGGTTGCCGGTGCCCTTGAATTCCTCGTAGATCACGTCGTCCATGCGGCTGCCGGTGTCGACCAGCGTGGTGGCGAGAATGGTCAGGCTGCCGCCTTCCTCGATGTTGCGTGCGGCGCCGAAGAAGCGCTTCGGCTTTTGCAGCGCGTTGGCATCGACACCGCCGGTCAGCACCTTGCCGGAGGCCGGCTGCACCGTATTGTAGGCACGCGCCAGACGGGTGATGGAGTCGAGCAGGAT
>CAZHKS010000020.1:0-48494 GCA_964533095.1 uncultured Thiobacillus sp.
GCATGCCGCGCCCGCCGCCGCCGCCCGCCGCCTTGATGATGACGGGGTAGCCGATGCGCGCGGCGGTCTTGATGATCTCGTCGGGGTCGTCCGGCAGGGCCCCATCGGAACCCGGTACGCACGGCACCTTGGCCTCGATCATCGCCTGCTTGGCGGCGACCTTGTCGCCCATCAGGCGGATATTGTCCGGACGCGGGCCGATGAAGGTGAAGCCGGACGACTCAACCCGCTCGGCGAAATCGGCGTTTTCCGACAGGAAGCCGTAGCCCGGATGGATCGCGGAGGTATCGGTGACTTCGGCGGCGGCGATGATCGACGGCACGTGCAGATAGCTCTGCGCCGACGGTGCCGGCCCGATGCATACCGATTCGTCGGCCAGTTTCACGTACTTGGCGTCACGGTCGGCCTCGGAATACACCGCGACTGTCTTGATGCCCATTTCGCGGCAGGCGCGCTGAATGCGCAGCGCGATTTCGCCGCGGTTGGCAATGAGGATTTTCTCAAACATGGTTTAGGGGCTAGGGGTCAGGATACAGAAGTCGGGGAGATGCCCGGCGCCGTGTTCAAGCGGCGCGGCAAGGCTGGCTGTTCCCCGAATCCTGAATCCTGAATCCTGAATCCTTTCCTCAGGCAATCACAAACAAAGGTTCGCCGTATTCCACCGGCTGACCGTTTTCGACCAGGATGGCCTTGATGACGCCGCCCTGATCCGCTTCGATTTCATTCAGGAGCTTCATTGCCTCGATGATGCACAGCGTATCCCCCGCATTCACGTTCTGCCCGACTTCGGCGAAGTTCTTGGAGCCGGGCGCCGGTGCGCGATAGAAGGTGCCGACCATGGGCGAGCGCACGATGTGGCCCTCGGGAACGGCGTCCTCGGCCGGGGCGGCGGCCGCAACTGCCACCGTCGTCGGAGCGGCCACGTGCATCATCTGCGGCGCGTGCGACATCATCATCGGTGCGCCGGCGATGCTCTTGGCAATGCGGACCTTTTCTTCGCCTTCGGTGATTTCCAGTTCGGCGATGCCGGAGGCTTCGACCAGGTCAATGAGCTTTTTCAGTTTTCTGAGATCCATGGGAGGTCCTGTTTTGGAGGGTGCGCAGCGCATATTCCAGCGCCAGTTCGTAGCCGTACGCGCCCAGGCCGGACACCACGCCAACGGCAAGGTCGGAAAAATACGAACGGTGGCGGAAGGATTCGCGCGCGTGAATGTTGGAAAGATGAACTTCGACAAACGGGATGGCCGTGGCGGCCAGTGCGTCGCGCAGGGCAACGCTGGTATGGGTGTAGGCCGCGGGATTGATGACGATGAAATCCACGTGGTCGCGTGCGGCCTCGTGCAAACGGTCGATCAGGGCGCCTTCATGATTGTGCTGAAAGGTTTCGATCTGCACGCCGGCAGCGTCCCCGCGGCTGACCAGCGTACGGTTGATGTCGTCGAGCGTGGCAAGACCGTAATGCTTGGGTTCGCGGCTGCCCAGCAAATTGAGATTGGGACCGTGCAACACCAGGACATGCGGACGCAGACTGGGGACCGATTTGGCCGACGCGCGGCTGGTTCGTTTGGTCGTCATGGCGGCGAGTTTGCCGCAAATGGGGGTGAATTGTCCAGATATTGACGCTAAATCACTACTATGCGCCAATTTTGACCAGGGCCTGCTCGAGCGTTGCGCGCGGCAGCCGGCCCAGATGTCTCAGTACGACATGGCCGTCGCGATCGAGCACGATGGTGTAAGGCAGTGCGCCGCTCGGGTTGCCGAGTTGCCGCGCCAGGTTATGGGCGGCACCCTCGCCGATCAGAATCGGGTAATTGACCGGCAGACGCTGCAGAAACTGTGTAACGTTGGCGGAATTGTCGATCGCTATGCCGACAAATTCAACACCTTTTGGCCGATATTGCGTGCGCAGGGCGACGAAATCCGGAATTTCCTCACGGCATGGCGCACACCAGCTGGCCCAGAAATTCAGCACGACGACCTGCCCGCGCCATTGCGACAACGGTTGCTCGCGACCCTGCACATCCGGAAAACCAAGCTGCCATAGCCCGGAGACGGCGGATGCGGCGGGCGCTTGCGGGGCGTAGCGTGCCTGCGCCAGCCAGATCCCCGCTACCAGCGCAGCGACTGCCAGGGGGATGCCATACAACAGTTTTTTTTGCATAGGGTGAGCCCCGTACACCTCACTCCGACAGGGGACTGAGGACGGATTCAGGCATTCCGGATGGCCGGTGGGGAGGCGGTGGGCGCAGCCGGCAGCTTAGAGCGTGCCGTAGGAATGCAGGCCCGACAGGAACATGTTGACGCCGAGGAAGGCAAACGTCGTGACGAACAGGCCGATCAGCGCCCACCACGCGAGCATTGGCCCGCGCAGTCCCTTGACCAGGCGGATGTGCAGCCAGGCGGCGTAGTTGAGCCACACGATCAGCGCCCAGGTTTCCTTCGGGTCCCACGACCAGTAGCCGCCCCAGGCGTCGGCCGCCCACATGGCGCCGAGAATGGTGGCTATCGTAAAGAAGGCGAAGCCGATCGCGATGGACTTGTACATGATGTCGTCGATCACTTCCAGCTTGGGCAGGCGGCTGGCGAGGATGCCGCGCTGCACCAGCAGGTATGCTGCGCCCAGCATGGCGGAAATCGAGAACGAGCCGTAGCCGATGAAATTGGCCGGCACATGCAGTTTCATCCACCAGGATTTGAGTGCGGGGACCAGCGGCTGGATGCCCTGCGCACCGCGGTCGAATGCGTACCAGAGTATGAAGCCGACCGCGGCTGAGATCACCAGCAGCACGAAGGCGCCCATCTGCCGTGTCTGGTAGCGCGCCTCGTAGTACAGATAGAGCATCGCGGTGATGAGGCAGAACAGCACGAACACTTCATACAGGTTGGACACCGGGATATGACCGACGTCGGCACCGATCAGATAGGACTCGTACCAGCGCACCATCATGCCGATAAAGCCCAGCGTCACGGCAGACCACGTCAGGGCGGAGGCGGTTTTCATGGTGAATTCGGAACGCGCCAGCAGGCCTGCCCAGTAGGTCAGGGTGGCGAGCCCGAACAGCGCACACATCCACATGATGGCTGCCTGGCTGGAAATCAGGTACTTGAGGAAGAATGCCTCGTCCATGCGTGCCAGGTCGCCGTGGTACTGGCTGATGGCGAACAGGCTGATGGCGCCGACCACGATGAAAAGCGTGCGAAACGGCTTCCAGAACCAGCCGAATGCCGCTAGCGCCGGGATGGCCGTCAGCAGGATGCCTTTTTCATACGGATCCATGTATTCGCCGAAGCGTGACAGTGCGAACAGGCTTCCCGACGCAACAATGACGGCAAACAGCCAATCGAACCACGACAGACGCTTGATGAGCGGGGCGGGTTGGTTGAGGGCTAGTTCCATGATGAGACCTCCTGGTTACTTTGCAAGCGTGTCGAGCGCCTGGGCATGTTGGGCGAATTCTTTTTCGAAATCGATCGTCTGCTTGGCCGACGACATGGCCAGCAGGGCATGGCCCGGCCTGATGCGCAGCCAGACCCGGCGCTCGCGCACAAAGAGCATGAAGAATACACCGAGCGTCAGCAAGATAGAGCCCAGATAGACCACGTTCTTGCCGGGCGAACGGGTCAGTTGCAGGCCGCTCGCCTTGACTTCGTCATAGTGCATCAGTTGCAGGTAGATCGGCGCACCGTAGACGAACATGTCGCTCACGCTGTTGATCGTGTCGCGCACCAGCCAGCCGGTGGCGTCGTCGGCCTTGGGCGCAGGCAGATTGGCCTGGCGGTTGGCGATTTTGAGGGCTTCAAACCCTGCAAGTTCCAGAATGCGCAGGTAGGTGCCTGCCGCTTTTTCACGCTCGGCAGCAGGCACTTTCTCCTCGATGAACTGGCCCAGGGTCTGGAATCCGCCTTTGGCAAACAATGCCAGTACCTGGACGGCGCTGTTGGTCAGCTTGCCCTCGATCTCAGTGCCTTGGGCGTTTTGCGGCAGGGCCTGGCGGGCGAAACTGGCGGCGATTTCGTGCCGCAGATCCGGGTTCAGCAGGGCGCCGCGCAGCCGCATGAAACTCTCGATGTTGCCGTCCGCATCGAGTGGCATGCGCATGTAACGGAAGGCCTCGTTCGGTGCGTCACGCACGCCGGACATCATGAACCAGCGGCCGTCGAGTTCGAGCGGCAGCATGTAATTGCTGAATTCTCGCGCCTGGCCACGCGCATCACGCAGCTTGTACTGGTAGCTGGGGCCGACATTGCGCAGATGCTTCTTGTCATTGACCGGGCTGCCGCCGAACACGCTCATGGCATTGCTGTTCGCCGGCGCATCGCCACCCATGTCCTCGATGTTGAAGGGGCGAAAGTCGATGAATTCCAGCGTGGTGTCGCCTGTTGGGCTGGTGAGCGTGGCGCTCTGATGCACGGTGCCTTCAACGGGGAAGGAGGAGGCCGTGGGTGCGAACAGATTCCAGCCGCGAAGGCTCAGGCGCGTGCCGCCGTCGGCAAAGCTGGCCTGGTAGATCGCAATGCCGTCCTGGATCAGCGGGTGGTTGACGGCGATCGTCGCATCCCGGATCTTCTTTCCGGAGCGGTCGAATATTTCAATGTCGCTCTCGAAGTTTTTGGGTTGTCCCGTCGTGTAATGCTCGATGCGGAATTGCTTCAGCGCCACGGTGAAAGGCAGGTCCTGCACCAGATAGCCGTCGGCCACGTTCAGGAAAACCACATCGGCGCTGGAACCTTCCGGAATCTGCACGCTGCCGCGAAACGAAGGATTGGACGGTGACAGCCGCGAAATCGCCGGAACCTGGCTTTGCGGAATGTCGCGTGTCTCGATCTTCTTGTACCCCATCAGCTGCTGGGCCTTGAATACCAGGTTGCCGTCGATCAGGCCGCCGATGCAGATCATCACGATGGCCGAGTGCGCCAGAAAATAACCGAGGCGGTTCCAGCTGCCGGCCTTGGCGGCAAGCAGCACGCCATCCTCGCGCGGCAGGTTTTTCACCGTGTAGCCCTGTCCCTCGAGATAACGCTGCGCACTGGCGGCGAGCGCCTCGGGCGTCTGGGTCGTGGCGGCCTCGTGCTTGTGCTTGAACGCATTCAGCGACTGCTCAGTGACGTGCTCGCGGAAACTTTTCATTTCACGCGCGAAGTTGGGGGCGTTGCGGTAGATGCAGACGCTGGTGGAGACAACCAGGAAAGTCAGGATGGCCAGGAACCAGGCCGCATGATAGACATCGTACAGCCCCAGTTTTTCATATGCCTCGAACCAGAACGGGCCGAACTGGATCATGTAGTTGTTGTAAGGCTCGGCCTGCTTCAGCACCGTCCCGATAATGGAGGCGACTGCAAGTATGGACAGCAGGCTGATCGCAAAACGCATCGAGCTCAACAACTCGAAAACGGATTTTCCGAAGGACGGAGACGTGGAATTCATGGGGGGTAGCAAGACCCTCTAGGGCACAAGAAAAAAAGGGTGACTTGCGTCACCCTTTCATCGACTCGGATGCAGCGTATAAGTTTAACGCAAGCCCTGAATATAAGCAGCCACGGCCTTCATGTCGGCATCCGTCAGCTTGGCCGCGATGGTTCGCATCATCTTGGCGCCATCGTTGGCACGCGTCTCGAGGCGGAAATTGTTCAACTGGGCATAAATGTAATCGCTGTGCTGCCCGGCCAGTCGCGGGAACTGGACGGGAATGCCCATGCCCTGGGGACCGTGGCAGGACGCGCACGCCGGTACGCCGGCACCCTGGATGCCGCCGCGGAAGATTTTCTGGCCGACCAGCGCCAGTTCCTGATCCTTGGAGGTGCCCGGCTTGGGCTGCTGGGCGCTGAAATAAGCGGCCAGATTCAGCATGTCCTGCGGGCTGAGGCTGGCAACAATGCCCCCCATGACCGCATTCTTGCGCTCGCCCGACTTGAAGTTGGTGAGCTGCTTGTCGATGTATTCAGCATTCAGGCCGGCCAGCTTCGGATTCGCCGCAACGGTGCTGTTGCCGTCCACCGCGTGGCAACCCGCACAGACTTGATTGACGATGGTTTCTGCCGCCTTGGGATCACCTTTGCTGGCCGGGGCAGCGGCAGGTTCGTTGGCAAAAGCGGAGGTGGCGGCCAGGGCGGCAACCAGAGAGACGACGAGTTTCATCAAAAGCTCCTGAAGCTTGCAAAACTTGGGAAAACAGGTAGTTTAGCGGCAACTAATATGACTGCCAAGCCCGTGCTCAATCGCGCTCAATTCCATACCTCGGTCGCCCAGTTGCGCGATTTGCCCTACAGTCGCGCCGAGGTCGCGTTCGCGGGGCGCTCAAATGCCGGAAAATCAAGTGCAATCAATCTGTTAACACGAAAGAACCGCTTGGCATTCACGTCCAAAACCCCGGGGCGGACCCAGCTTATTAATTTTTTCGCGCTGGAAGCCGACATGTACCTGGTCGATCTGCCGGGCTATGGTTACGCGAAAGTCCCGCCAGAAGTGAAAGCAAAATGGGAGGGGCTGCTGTCGCGCTACCTGCAGGCGCGCGAGGCGCTGGTGGGCATGGTGCTGATCATGGATGCGCGTCATCCGCTCACGCCGCTGGACCGCCAGATGCTCGACTGGTTTGTCCCGACCGGCAAGCCGGTGCACATTCTGTTGTCGAAAGCCGACAAGCTGTCCAACAGCGAGAAGGCGCTGACGCTGCGCCGTGTCAAGTTGGAACTTGCTACGTTGAAAGGCGTTACGGTGCAGCTGTTTTCAAGCCTCTCCCGTCTGGGGGTTGATGACGCTGCGGCCATGATCGAAGGCTGGCTTGCACGGGTATCTCTGCCAGTGGCTGAATTGCCTGAACGAGCGGAATGCCCACAAAAAAGCCCCGACCAAGGGAGGGGTCGGGGCTAAAAATGCCTTAAGGGGATTAAGGCATCCCGCTCAGGGAGGAGAAGCGGGAGACGATCGAGACCGTCTGCTACATGGAGCAGCGCCGTCTTGAAATAGTTCCAATTGCCATGCAAATTTTCTGGAGATATTTGTGAACCTGCCATTCGGCCACTTCCCAGCCCGTCGCATGCGACGCATGCGACGCGACGATTTCTCGCGACGCTTGATGTGCGAGCACACACTTACGCCCAGTGATCTTATTTACCCGGTGTTTGTTCTGGAAGGGAAGAATAAGCGCGAGGCGGTAGGCTCGATGCCGGGGGTCGACCGGTTGTCGATCGATCTGCTGCTGCCGGTGGCTGAGGATTGTGTGAAGCTGGGGATCCCCGCCCTGGCGCTGTTTCCGGTGATTGATGCCGGTTTGAAAACCCTCGGGGCGGAGGAGGCCTTCAATCCTGATGGCCTGGTTCCGCGTACCGTGGCGGCGCTGAAGGAACGCTTCCCCGAACTGGGCATCATCACGGACATTGCACTGGATCCGTACACCAGTCACGGCCAGGATGGCCTGCTCGACGACAGCGGCTACGTAATGAACGACGAGACGGTGGCCGTGCTGGCCCGGCAGGCCGTGACCCACGCCCAGGCCGGCGCCGACGTGGTGGCGCCGTCCGACATGATGGATGGACGGGTTGCGGCGCTGCGTGCAGCGCTCGAAGGGGCTGGCCATATCCATACACGGATTCTGGCCTATGCGGCCAAGTATGCTTCGAGCTTTTACGGTCCGTTCCGGGACGCGGTCGGTTCGACCGCCAATCTGGGCAAAGGCAACAAATACACCTACCAGATGGACCCGGCCAACAGCAATGAAGCCTTGTGGGAAGTCGGGATGGACCTGCAGGAAGGCGCCGACATGATCATGGTCAAACCGGGCATGCCCTATCTGGACATCATTCGCCGGGTCAAGGATGCGTATGGAGCACCGACCTATGCCTATCAGGTCAGTGGCGAATACGCTATGTTGAAGGCAGCGGCACAAAACGGCTGGCTGGATGAGCGGGCTTGTGTTCTGGAGTCTTTGCTCGCTTTCAAGCGGGCAGGGGCTGATGGCATCCTCACGTATTTCGCGCGGGATACTGCGCGGTGGCTCAGGACCTGACGCCTCAATTTTTGGCAGGAAGATGCCGATAGGATATAGGCGCGGCTTCGCCCGAGGTGGGGCGCGAAGCAAGGAGAGCTTTATGGCCAACAATCTCAAGAATCTATTCAAGAGTCGTCAGCGTCCACCCGAGGACGACTTTGATAAAACCATCGTCAACATCATCAGTCCTCATCGTTTAAAGGATTTGTGCCCCACCCTGCGCGAGGCGCCGGGTACGCATGAGGAAAACCTGGGGGAACAGCAGTTCAAGATCCGTCTTGCGCAAACGGACGCCAGCCGCTCGGCTGCGAGCATGCTGGTGTTCAAACGCTACGCATGGCGCGGTTATCAGGCAGGTGAAATCAAGAAGGAGCCTAACCGCATTACGCTGGTGACGCATCTGGGCGACCAGGTCGTCGGGAGCCTGAACATAGGCTACGATTCCCCGGACGGAATCTGTGCGGACGAGCGTTACAAGGCTGAAATCGACGCACTGCGCGAACAGGGCCTGAGCGTGGGCGAGATCACCAAACTCGCCATTGACGAGAATCTCGGCAACAAACAGGTTCTTGCGGGCATGATCAACATCGCCTATCTGTACGGCCTGATTCATGGCGTGACCGATGCCGTCATCGAAGTGACGCCGCGACATCGGCCGTTTTACGAGCGCATGCTCGACTTCAGGCAAATCGCCGGTGAGCGTTTTTATGTCCCCTCCAATACCAATGTCGTCCTGATGCACATCAAGCTGGCCCACATGGGCGAGCGCATCGAAGCGGTAGGCGGGAAGGGTACGGTCAGCGGCGACCGCAGCATTTATCCCTATTTTTTCCGCCCACAGGATCAAATGGGCATTATGGAACGGCTCAGGAATGGCGGGTGATACGTTCGACTACGCTGAAGCCTTTTCCCGCAATCTCGGCTGGCTGACGCCGCAGGAACAGGAAACGCTGCGCCATGCGCGTGTCGCGGTGGCCGGAATGGGGGGCGCAGGCGGGGTTCATGTACAGGGACTGGCCAGGCTTGGCGTGGGCGCGCTGACCCTTACTGACTACGACACTTTTGAAGTTGCCAATTTCAATCGCCAGGCGGGCGCGGCCATGTCGACCGTCGGCCAGCCCAAGGTCGAAGTCATGCGCAATCAAGCGCTGGACGTGAATCCGGAAATGGATGTCCGCGTTTTTCCGGATGGCATTAACGAAGACAACCTGGCCGACTATCTCGACGGCGTCGACCTGCTGATCGATGCAATCGATTTTTTCGCCAATCCTTTGCGCCCCGCCCTCTATCGGGCCGCTCGGGAACGCGGGATTCCCGTTGTCTGCTCCGCCCCCTTGGGCGCCGGCGCGTCTTTGATCAGCTTCCTGCCCGGGGGCATGACGTTCGAGGACTACTTCGGGTTTGCGGGATGCGATGACATCACCATGGCCGTGCGTTTCCTTGTCGGCATGTCGCCGCGTCTGCCCCAGCGACACTACCTTGCCTATCCTGAAATCGTTGATTTTGTGAAGCGCCGCGTGCCCTCACTGGGGATGGCCTGCCAGTTCACGGCGGGGATGGCGGTCACTGCCACGATGAAATTGCTGCTTCAGCGTGGCGGGGTCAAGGGGGCGCCGCACAGCTATCAGTTCGATGCCTATCTGGGACGTTTTTACCGCTGCTGGCGTCCGGGCGGGTATCGTAATCCGTTGCAGAAACTGGCTGAGCGCATTGTTATCTCCAGGCTCAAGCTTGAACGCCCCTGAGTTTGGGGCCGGTAACATCCCATAAATATAAAGATGGGCATAAAAAAACCGCGCATTGCTGCGCGGTTTTCCATGTATGCCGATTTGATATCAGGCAGCTTTCTTGGAGCGGCGAGCCAGACCCAGGCCAACCAGACCCAGGCCGAGCAGGGCAACGGTTGCAGGTTCCGGAACGGAGTCGCCATGCACTTCGTTGGTGCCGAAGTGGGTTGCCACAGTGGTGCCACCGTTGACGATCGGCGCATTCAGCGGCTGGAACGACGAGGTATAGGTTAGGTCGGCCCCGCCGGGCTGGCCGTTGGTGTCGAGGTTTGCCATGGCGAGGCCGCCAACCACATCGAAGTAGCCGACGCCCTGGCCGCTTGCGCCGTTGCTGTTGGGGATGGTGACGGTACCGGCCAGGGTCGTGCCGGCAGGCAGGGCGCCATTGGTGCCGACCAGATCCAGCCACAGGGTGCCGTCGGTTGCGGATGCCTTGTTGGTCGCGCTAAAAGCTGTGTAGCCAACAGCGGAGGTGTCCTGAACGTAGACTTTCAGCCAGCCGCCCGTTGCGGTAAAGCTCAGGCCGGCAGAGGTCAGGGTGTAGCCACCGAACTCATAGGTCAGCTGGCAGGTGGGGCAGAAACCGCTGCTTGCATTGACGGAAGTGATCTGGCCATAGCCGGAGAAGGTGTCCCCGACATTGATGCCGATCGTTTCATACAGGTTAGTGGTCGAGCTGAAGTCGAAAATGGGGTCGTTCGGGTCCCATACCACGCCGCCAACGTTAAGGGCTTGTGCCGCCGAGCCGAAGGCCATTGCAGAAACGGCAATCAGGCTTACGGTAAGTTTCTTGAATTTCATCTCATGACTCCTTTATTGGACAGATGTCGTATGTTCAGCTTGCTCGGGCAAGTTGCTGTGCCAAATACTAAGCACGGGGTGTGCCAGAAATGAAATGTTGATACGGAACAATGCCTTGTAGATTCTTCTGGAATCTTGAAAGTGGAAACTGTAAAGTTTTTCGACACCCGGATGGGGCTGTCTATTCAAGTGTTCGCCCCGGGGAGAACCCTCGCTTGGGCATCCAGCCTGCATCTTGCTTTACCTGCCAACGATGTTCGTGGGCATCAGAGCTTCTGGAGCTGGACTCTGGCGGCCGCGGCCTGGGGGAAGTTCGGCGCGTCCTTAAGTAAAAGCTCAAGCTCCTTGCGTGCGCGGGCTTTGTCGCCTGTCCGGGCCAGGGCCATGGCGTGATGGTAGCGAATGCCTTCGCTTTTGGGGGCTTTGGCCAGGGCTTTGCGCAGGAGGTCGAGGCCGCGCTCAGCCTGGCCCTGTTCGACCAGGATCCATCCCAGGGTGTCCTGAATGGCAGGGTTGTCCGGGGCGAGCTTCAGCGCCTGTTCGGCGGTCGGAAGGGCCCGGCTGTCGGCTTCGCGCTGATAAAGGCCCGCCAGGTTGTTCAGGACAACGGGGTTCTGAGGGGTCTGCTGCAGAATTGACTGGTATTGGGCGATCGCTTCCTTGTTCTTGCCTTTGGCCATGGCGTTCGAGGCCGCATAGGCGCGTACCTCCAGATCGTTCGGATTTTGCTTGAGCCAGTTGCCGAGGTACTGGTCAGCTGCCTGAACATTGCCAGCCAGGGTCAGTGCGCGGTGAAGCTTGATGAGGTTGGCCGGATCGGCCTTCATGGCCAAGGCCTGTTCATAGGACTTGACTGCCTGGCCGGGGTGTTTCTGGTACAACAGAATATCGCCCTCGCGCTCGAAACCCAGCGGGATGCCGGGGATCTGGCGCTGGACCTGACGGGCGATCTGCAGGGCCTTGTCGGGATTGCCGGACCGCATTTCCAGCCTGATCAAGGCATCCAGACTTTGCGTGTGATTGGGATCGAGTTGCAGGGCCTTCTGCAGCGTGGTTCTGGCTTCAGCCAGTTTGTTGGACGAAATTTGGACGAGGGCCAAACGCAGCAGGGCGTCGGGAGACTGGTCGGCCTGTTGCGTCAGCTTGGTGAAAGTGCTGGTGGCGCTGATTTTGTCCTTCATCGCCAGCTGGACGGATCCCAGCAAATCGAGTGCGTCAGGATTGTCCGGGTTGGCGTTGACCGTTTCATTGGCGATTGCAAGCGCTTTCTGGGGCTCGTTCCTCGCCAGATAACGGCGTACGAGTATGGCGCGCGGCGGAATGGCGTTCGGATGCGCCTTGGCTGCTTTTTCCAGCCAGTCGAAGGACTCCTTTTCCTGCTTGTTGTGTGCCGCCAATTCGGCCAGCGCAATCATGGCCTGAAGGTTGGTCTTGTCCTTTTCAAGAACGTTTTCAAAGCGCTTGCGGGCAGCTTCAGGTTTGTTGTCGTGAAGATCGAGCTGGGCAAGGCTGGCGGCGGCCGGGTAAAACCCCGGATCGATCACCAGGGCCTGCTCGAAACTCCGGCGGGCATTGGCCAGGTCATTTTTACCCAGCAGTGCGCTGCCGCGCATGGTATGAGTAAGCGCACTGTTCTGGAGTTTCTTTTCAAGGCCGTTGATGGCGGCAAGTGCCTGGTCATATTCCTTGAGATCGAGCAGGGTCATCACCAGAACGGTATCGGCCTTGTGCTGTCCGGGTGCGAGTGACACGGCCTTCTCCAGTTCGGTGATGGCCAACTGGTTGTCGCCCGCGGACAGATGGCTCAGTCCAAGCTGGGTCTGGATGGACGCGTTCTTGGGTTCAAGCGCGGCGGCCCGTTGCAGATATTCGGTTGCCTTCGCCGAATCCCCTTTTCGGAGTAGCGCTTCGCCCGCCAATGCCAGGGCTGACGCATCGCGGGTGTCGGGTGAGAGAAGGGGCGCCAGGGTTGCCAGGCCTTTTTCAGGCTGGTTCTGTTTTATCTGGGTTGCAGCCAGCACCCTCCGGGCATAAGCGTGACCCGGCGAAAACGTCAGGAAACGATTCAGGTAGCTTTCGGCTTGCTGGTACGAGCCGAGCGCGTAGGCGGTAGAGCCTGCGAGCAGGATGCCCGGCATGTAGTCGGGCGAGAATTTCAGGACTTCCTGAACGCCATCCTGCGCGTCCGCGTATTTTTTCTGCTCGAAGCTGAGCAGGGCTTGAAGGTAGTATGCGGGGAGCGACTTTGGGGCCAGCTTGGTAACAAGTTCGACATCGGCACGTGCGGATTCAAGCTGGCCCACAGCCATCAGGACCGCCGCGCGATTCTGCAGTGCCTCCACGTTGTGAGGCTCTATTTTCAGGGCATTCGTGTAGGCGGCCAGGGCGCTTTGTGTCTTCTTGCCGAATTGCTCCAGGTTCCCGATCAGGATCCAGGTCTTGGCTTGCCGGTCCTTGATTTTCAGGGCGGAATCAAGCAAGGCCCGCGCTTTTGTCAAATCCCGTTCGGCCACCGCGCACTGTGCCAGCCCCCAGTAAGTGGGCGGGTTTTCAGTGTCGATATCCAGCGATTTCTGGAAGAGATTGCATGCATCTTTTATTTTTCGCTGATTGAGCAGGGCGTCCGCGCGAATCTGGTAAATGCGCGCAGTGTTGGCTTTTGACGTTTGTTCGCCCGGCTCGATTTCATCGAGCACCTGCTTGTATTCACCCATGAGCAGCAGGGCTTCGCCGAGCAGGGGCTTGATGGTTTCACGGTTGACGCCCAGCTTTTCTGCCTGGCGCAGCTCCTTTTCTGCTTCGGCCCCCTGGCCGCGCTTCAGATATATCTGTCCCAGCAGCAGCCTGGATTGCGGACTATTGGGGTTCTTCTGGATGGCATTCTTCAACTCGATGACGCTGCCCTTGAGTTTGCCCTGGTCCTCCATATCCTTGGCGCGCTGGATGTACTCCTGTTCCGTGAGGTTCGAGTTCTTGTCGCAACCGTAGAGCGTGGCGGATGCAGCAAAGGACAGGGCGATGGCAAAGGCTAGCGGGCGTGGGGTCATCATTGCGTATTTCACTCAGGAAATATTGAACGGGGTCGACGGGGCTTCATCGGCTAGCGCGTTTTGGCTTGAAGCTGTTTGAGGAGGGTTCGCGCCTCCTGCTCCTGGGGGAATGCTACTCCACTTGCGAGTAGGCGCTCGAGTTCACCCTGTGCCCGGGCGGGGTCACCCGACTGTGCGAGCGCCGCAGCCAGGTGAAACTGGATTTCTCCCGCATCGGGCGTTTTGGCCAAGGCCTGCCTCAAAAGCTTGATGCCGCGCTCGGCCTTGCCCTGCTGGACCAGAATCCAGCCCAGCGTATCCATCACGGCAGGATTGTCGGGCCTGAGTGCGAGCGCCTGTTCGGCAAATGCGAGCGCTCGATTGTCGCGGGATTCGGAAAGCGACCATGCCAGATTGTTCAGAATCAGCAGATTGTTCGGGCTGTTCTTGTTCAATATCAAATAGTGTTCGATGGCGGCCTTGTATTGTTTGCGCTTGACCAGGTTCTGGGCCAGCGCGGCACGCACGCTGTTGTCTTGCGGATGCGTAGCGAGCCAGGCGGCCAGGCGTTGTTCGCCTTCCGCATCGTGCTGGGTGGCATTGAAAACCTGGAGCTGGCGCACCAGCAACGCGCCGGAGGGAGCCAGTTTCTGCGCGCGCTCGAACGCGGCGAGCGCAGCGGGGTAATCCTTGCGGGCAAATGCGATATCGCCTTCGAGCGTGAAACCGGCCGGGGAAGCGGGTTTTTGCTGCTGCACCTGGCGGGCGAGTTTGAGCGCCTCGTCGAACTGAGCGCCTTGGATGCTGATGCCGCCCAGCATCAGCTGGGCATCGAGGAAGTCAGGCTGGATGCGCAGGGCATCCTGCAGGGTCTTGCGCGCGCCCGGAAGATCCTTGGCAACGATTTGTGCGGTAGCGAGCTTGATGAGCGGGGCAGGCTGTCCGGGCAGATGATCGACGAGCTTGCGGAAACTGACCAGCGCGTTGGCGGTGTCTGCAAGTGCCAGTTGCGTGGTGCCGAGGAGATCGAGCGCAGCCGGGCTGTCGGGCTGGGCATCGACGGCTTCGCGGGCCACGGCGAGCGCCTTGTTCTTGTTGCCCTTGGCCAGCAGATAGCGCGCCAGCGCCACCCGCGGTTGCAGTGCCTGCGGATGCGCCGCAGCGGCTTTTTCCAGCCAGTTGACGTAGGATTTCTCATCACGGTTGCGCAGGCTCAGGTCAGCCAGCGCCAGCATGGCGTTGAGGTGCCTGGGATCTGCCTTGAGGATGCCTTCAAAACGCTGGCGCGCAGCGTCAGGCTGCTGGTCCTTCAGGTCGAGCTGCGCCAGATTGGCTGCTGCGGGGAAAAACGTGGGATCGAGCTTGAGCGCCCGTTCAAAGCTGTCGCGTGCGCGGGCGGTGTCCTGCTTGCCGAGGTAGGCTGCTCCCCGGTAGTTCCAGACAAGCGGGTTCGCGCCCTGTTTCTTTTCCAGTGCGGCAATGCTGGCCAGCGCAGGATCGAACTCTTTGTGCTCCAGTTGGCTGAGAATGATGAAGGTGTCCGCCCGGCTGCCGGCACCTTCCATGGCGGCGGCTGTCTGCAGGTCGGCCATGGCCCGGCTGTCGCCCTGCGCCAGCCGGGAAATGCCAAGCTCGGTGCGGATGGCGGCGCTATCGGGGTTGCGCTGGGCGGCCTGCTCGAAATACACCGAGGCCTGGGCAAAGTCTTTTTTCGCCAGTGCGATTTCGCCGGCGACGATCAGTACACCTGCGTCATAGTGGGCCGACCTGAGTGCCGGAGCCAGCGTATTCGCTGCGTCATCGGGGCGTCCCAGACGCAGTTGCGAGGCGGCCAGCAGGCGCAGCGCATAGAGATTGTCGGGGGCGGCCTTGACGACCTTGTTGAGATACGTTTCAGCAGTTTGCAGGTTGCCGAGCGAGTATTCGATCGAACCGCCCAGCAACAGTGCGGGCACGAATTCCGGTGCGGTCTTCAGTACGGCAGCCAGGTGATCGCGCGCCTGTTCGGTTTTCTTTTCGCGAAAGTCGATCAGCGCCTGGGTATAGCGCGCCTGCAGGCTGTTTGGGATTGCCTTCAGGACGGCGTCGACTTCCTTGCGCGCGTCATCCAGCTTGTTCCCGGCGATGGCGATGCCCGCCAGGGCCAGACGGGCACTGGTGTTGCGGGGGTCAATCCGGAGAATTTCGCGGTAAGCCGCCGCGGCTTCGTCCGGTTTTCCGGTGGCACGCAGCAGATCGCCTTTCAGCAACAGGCTGTCCACATGTTTGGGATCGACATGCAAGGCCTGGTCGAGATCCTGCATCGCCTTGGCAGCATCGCCGTCGGCCAGTGCTAGCTTCGCCTGCGCCAGCAGCACCTCGGTATTGTCGGGTGCGGCCTGCAATGCGTGCTGCAGCGTTTTGCGTGCATCCTCCTTTCGCCCCAGTCCGAGTTCGGCCGTGGCGCGTAGCGCTTGCAGCGTGGCCGCCTCGGGACCGCTATCGGACGGAACCGGAAGCTCGTCCACAACGCGCTGGAATTCGTGTTGCCCCAGTAGCGCGCGGGCGATCATGGGGTTGACGAGGTCGGCGGAAAAACCGGCCTCGCGTGCGCGCCGAAATTCCTTTTCCGCACTGGCGAGATCGAGTTGAGTGAGATACAGCTTGCCCAGTTCAAAGCGCGCCTCGGCGTTCTTTTCGTCCTTGGCCACGGCGTTCTTCAACTGGATCATCGCCGCCTTGTAATCGCCCGCCGCGAGTTTCGTTCGAGCCTCGGTGACCAGGGTGGCGCTGTCTTCCCTGCCGCAGGCGGTCAACAGGCATGCGCCGAGCAGCAGGGCCGGCAGAAGCCGGGGGGCGTGAAGTGGCGACATGGATGTCTCCTGTATTCGTGTATAAATTGTAATTTCGTGCGGTGCGCGCGTTATTTCATGCCGATTTTTGCCATCAGGTCATACAAGGTGGGGCGAGTGATGCCGAGAAGTTCGGCGGCCTGGGCGATACTGCCGTCGCTGTGCGCGAGGGCGCGGCTGACGGCCAGACGTTCTGCGTTCTCGCGCGCCTGTCGCAGATTGAAGGGTTGGGGTTCGGTGTGGGTGTCGAGCCCGAGGTCGGCCGCCGTGATCTGATTGCCCTCGGCCATGATGGTGGCGCGCTTGATCAGGTTCTCCATCTCGCGCACGTTTCCGGGCCAGGCGTGTCCTTCCAGCGCGGCCAGTGCGTCGGTCGTGAAGCCCCGCATGTTGCGGCCCTGTTCGCGTGCATAGCGCTCCAGGAAGGCCTGGGCCAGCAACACGGCATCGCCGGGGCGTTCACGCAACGGTGGAATTTTTACGGAAATTTCGGACAGGCGGTAGTACAGATCCTCGCGGAAACTGCCTTCGCGAATCATGCCGGCGAGGTCACGATGAGTGGCGCAGACGACGCGCACGTCGACCGGGATTTCGCCGCGTCCGCCCAGGCGCTCGATGACGCGTTCCTGCAGGAAACGCAGCAGTTTGGCTTGCAGCGGCATCGGCAGGTCGCCGATTTCATCGAGGAAAAGCGTCCCTTCGTTGGCGTATTCGATGCGGCCGATGGTCTGTTTGGCGGCGCCGGTGAAGGCGCCTTTCTCATAGCCGAACAATTCGGATTCCAGCAGGGTATCCGGGATTGCCGCGCAGTTGATGGCGACAAAACGCTTGCCGGCGCGGGGCGACAGTTCATGGACGCCCCGCGCCAGTACTTCCTTGCCGGTACCGGATTCGCCCAGGAGCAGCACGGTGGCGTTGGCCGGAGCGACCTTCTCCACGGTGCGGCAGATTTTCAGCATGGGTTCGCTGCTGGTGATCAAGCCCTGCAGGGCGGAGCCGCGCTGTTTGGCGACGAGCAGCCGGTTCTCGATTTCCAGCGCATGGACATGCAGCGCGCGGGCGATCATCAGCGCCAGCACGTCGGGCTCGAAGGGCTTCTGGAAGAAATCGTAGGCGCCGAGGTGAATCGCCTTCACTGCGTTGGCGCGATCGAGGTTGCCGGTGACGACGATGATCTTGGTGGACGGTGCCAGCGACAGAATCTGCTGCAGCGCTGCCAGGCCCTCGGTGGCGCCGTCGACGTCGGGGGGCAGGCCGAGGTCGAGCAGCACCACCGGCGGCTCGTGGCGTCGCAATTGGGCGATGGCGCTGTCACGGTCGGCTGCGATGACGAGTTCGTAATCTGCGAGGCTCCATTTCAGCTGCTTTTGCAGCCCGGGATCGTCTTCGACCAGCAGAATCTTTTGTTTGGCGTCGCTCATGCGGCGTCTCCTCCAGCAGATGAATTATTGTCCAGCGGCAGGCTGAGGCGGAAGTGGGTTCCGAGTCCTGGCGTGCTGTCTACCTCGATATTCCCGCCCAGGGCGCGCAGGGTCTCGCGACATTCATAGGCACCGATGCCCATGCCTGCTCCCTTGGTCGAGTCGAACGGCTGAAACAGCCGGTTGCGGATGAAATCTTCATCCATGCCGCTACCGGTGTCGAGGATTTCTATGATTGCCTGTCCTGACGCTTCGAAGCCGCGCAGGGTGACACGGCCGCTTGCAGGTGTGGCTTCCAGGGCATTTTGCAGTATATGCCCGATGGCGCGGGTGAGCCGATCGCGTTCGGCGCGTACGCGCAGCGATCCGGGCGGCAGTTCCAGCGTGGGACGCAGTTTGAATGCCTGTTTGCTGGCGGCGGCTTCATTCAGGATGTCGGCCAGCGCCACGGACCGCACTTGGGCCGCATCGCTGCCCCGGCGCAATTGCGCCAGCACCTTGTTCATGCGGGTGACCGCGTTCGCCACCGTGTCCAGCATGTCGGCCTGAAACTCGGGGTTGTGCTTGTGCTTTTCGGCATTGGCCAGCAGCAGGGACAGTTGGGCAACCAGGTTTTTCAGGTCGTGGATGACGAAGGTGGTGGTCCGGTTGAACGATTCGAACTGGCGTGCCACGATCAACTGGTTCGACGCGCGCATCTGCGCCAGGTGCGCTGCGGCCTGGCGGGCCGCCACCTTGAGAAGATCGCTGACTTCCCAGTTGAAGGTGACGTTGCCCAGCGAATGCTTCAAAACCACAAAGCCGAGCAGCTCATCGTGCAGCATCAGCGGTACCACCAGCCAGGCGTTTTCGGCATTTTCTAGCCATGCCGGCGTATCCAGATCGCCGTAGAGGTCGCGGCGCACCTTCATTTCATCCAGGTCCACCACCCATTGCTTGTCGGCGAGCCACTGAATGAAGGGCGAGCCGGATGGCTCGGTTCCCTGAAGGTCGGCCCAGTTCCAGTGGCTGGCACGCTGGTAGCCGGCGTTGCCTTCGCGCATCCACAGCGCACCGCCGGGACTTTCAAGCAGGCGGGCCAGCGCTTCGACGGCGCGTTCGCACAACTGCTCGCCAGGCTGTCCCTCGGTCAGGGTGCGGGTGAAATTGAGCCACTCTTCGCGATAGTCATAGCGGTAGCTGAAAAAATGCTTGGACAGGAATACGCGCAGGCGGGCGCGCAGGGTTCCGGAAAACATCAGCAGCACCAGCAGCATGGCGGCGGCAAAAACGAATACGGTTTGCACCACGTCGCCCCATTCGCCGCCGAACAGACGCAGGTAATAGCCTGCACTGGCCATCAGCAACAGGTAGATGCCGGCCGCCAGCAGGCTGGCGGTGTGGAAAGCCATGCTGCGGGAGAGCCCGACCGGTGCTGCCCATTCCGGGTTGCGGGCAGCGGAGACCGCGATCAGCGGCGTCACCAGCGCGGCGATATAGCCCCGCGCAGCCCACACCTGGGCGTCCATCGCATTGAATAGCGTGGCATTGGCGTAGAGGTAGAAGTCGTAGACGAACAGTCCGCCCAGTCCCAGACAGAGAAACTTGATCGCCCAGCGATCTTCCGGGCGGGTGCTGCGGTACACCTGCTCGGTGAGCACCAGCCCCATGACGGTGAGCAGGACCAGCCCCAGATTGCCTGCCCAGCGAGCCAGCACGGGCTGGGTCGGGGCAATGAAGGGATACACGCTGGCGAGGAGCAGGACGCCGACGAGCACGATGCTCAAAATGCGGATGAGACGGATCGGTGCGGGCAGGCCTGCGCCAGCGGGCAGGCGCAGATGCAGGATGTAAAGCAGAAGGGCCAGCCACGCACCGTTGCGTGCGACTTCGGCCGCGAGGCCGAGCTGGAGCGGAAATGCCCCCAGGGCGGTGAGTGTGGAGAATGCGCCCCACGTTGCGCTCAGCCCCGTCGCCAGCACCAGCAGGCGGCCTTGCGGGCGTCGGCGCCAACTGGCGACGATCAGGCCCGACAGGCCTAAGTAGGCAAGTGCTGCCAGTCCATAACCGACGGCGGCCAGGAGAAGCAGGGTGTCGGGCATGCTTGGCTTCGGGGGCGCGCGGTCAGCGCACGCCCTTTCCCCACAGTACGACCTGCGCGGTCTGGAACAGGATCATGAGATCGAGGAACAGGCTGTGGTTCTTGACGTAGTAAAGATCGTATTGCAGTTTGTGCATGGCGTCTTCGTCGGTCGCACCATACGGGTAGCGCACCTGCGCCCAGCCGGTAATACCGGGTTTGACGGTGTGACGTACACCGTAATAGGGGATTTTCTGGGTCAGGTCCTGCACGAAATAGGGACGTTCGGGACGCGGGCCAACGAAACTCATGTCGCCGAAAAATACGTTGAATATCTGCGGCAGTTCGTCGATGCGGGTACGCCGGATGAAACGCCCGGTGAGCGTCACTCGGCTGTCGTTCTGGCCGGCCCAGCGCGGCTTGCCGTCTTTCTCGGCATCGACGCACATGCTGCGGAATTTGAGAATGGTGAAATTGCGGCAGCCCTGCCCGACGCGTTCCTGGCGGTAGAGCACCGGCCCTGGGCTTTCCAGCTTGATGAGCAGGGCGGTAAGCGCCATGATCGGCAGGGATACCACCAGCATCGCCGAGCTCACCAGCAGGTCGAACAGGCGTTTGGCCGTGTCGCGCAACATGCCCTGATGAAAGCCCTCGGAAAGGATCATCCAGCTGGCGTTCATCGAGTCGAGTTGCAGATGGCCGTTTTCGCGTTCGAAGAAGCTGGACAGTTCCAGGATGCGGATGCCGTACAGCTTGCATTTGAGCAGGTCCTGCACCGGCATGCCGCCGCTGCGGCGGTCGCGAACGGCGAGGATGATTTCGCTGATCTGCAGCCGGAGGGCCAGTTCGGGCAGCGGCTCCTGGGTGTCGAGAATACGGGCATGGTCGACGAAATGATGACTGCCGCCCATCGGCAGGTAGCCGATGACCTGGACATTGCTGGCGCGCGAGCGCTTGGTCAGCATGGCTTCGACGTGTGCGGCGCGGCTGCCGGTTCCGATCACCAGGGCACGGGTCTTGAGCGCGCCTACCCGTGCCCAGCGGATGAACAGGACACGGCTGAGCAGAATGCCCAGCAGGGCCAGGCCGAACGACAGCAGGAAGGCGCCGCGCCCGACCAGCAAGGCCGGAAAAAAATAGAACAGCAGGCTCATCGTCACCAGCCCCAGCCCGAAACTCAGGCCCAGGCGTTGCAGCAGGGCGCGTACGCCGCCCTGCCATTCGAGGTCGTACAGGCCGCTCGCGGTCATCAGTCCCAGCATGACGATGGCAAAGGTAAGCGCCTTGGGCAGCAGCGGATCGAGCTCGGGCGGGATCAGGCTGCCGTCGAGGAAGCGGGCGCTTACTCCGGCGTAGATCGATCCGCTGAGAATCAGCGTTTCGATCATGACCAGCAGCAATAGATTCAGCGGCACGTAGTGCCGGAAAAATCGGATCAAGGCCGTTCACTCATAAGAATCATGGGGTGGGAAGGAGCATCTTCCATGCCAGAGCGGGCAGCAATGATAAAGATCAAATGAGCGTCCTGACCTGAGGCAAGCGCAGGCGCCGCGGGCTGCCATCGGCCTGCAGGCGCTTCATGTTGCGCAGTTCGGACGCGGGGTAGACGACCAGGTCGACCCGTGCGCGCGGGTCGTCGATCATGAAGCGGGGATAGATCCGCCCGGGGGTATCCGAGGCCCGGTACTCGCCGGCCTGGTAGCCTGAAGGCAGGCGCATCAGCAGGAATTCGACCTCTTTCTGGTGATCGGTAAACAGCTGCAGGTTGATGTCGGCATGCGGCCCGGCCGTGCCGTTGAGCACGGAACCGGTGAGATGGGGGTCGAAATCCACGAATTGCTCCATGTACTCGATGGCGGTTTGCCTGAGCAGTGCAAGTTGCGCCCGTGTTTCGTCGGTCTGGTAGATGGCCTGGTAGCTGCGCAGCGCGTCCTCGATCTGCTGGTTGTCCGGCAGGTTGCCGCTATCCGGCGCACCGAGCTGGCGCGCGGCCTTGCGCTTGGCGCTGCCGTAGTCGAGGCTGCCGTCCTCGGCAAGCATGCGTGCCGCTGCATGGGCGATGCGGCGGCGCATGTCCTGATGCTTCATGGCGACATACCGGGCGGGGTTGTCGCGGGGTCCGCAGGCGTGTCGGTGCCTGGGCTCCATCCAGCGGGGGGCGCGTCGGGGGGCGGAAACTCCTGGTAGAAATGTTCGACCATGCCGCCTGAGGTGGTACCCAGGATATTCCCCAGAAATTCGCCCACGAGCGTGTCGGGCAGGCGGGTTCCGGTGTTCGGGTCGATATTCACGCTGATGATGCCGCTGGGCATTGTCCAGCCTTTTTGCGGTTCGTTTTTCAGCGTCGGGCCCATGAAACCCATCCAGATCGGCAGGGCGGACTGTGCGCCGGTCTCGCGCCGGCCGAGCGAGCGCGGCTGGTCGTACCCCATCCAGGCGATGGCCACCAGATCGGGGGTATAGCCGGCGAACCAGGTGTCGCGAGCATCGTTGGTCGTGCCGGTCTTGCCGGCGATATCGCTGCGCCCGAGTTGTGCGGCGCGTGCGCCGGTCCCATAGCGCACCACGTCCTGCAGCATGTCCGTCATCAGCCATGCGTTGCGCGGATCGATCACGCGCGGCGCGTTACCTCCTGCCGTCTGCGGCTTGGCTTCCATCAGCAACCGGCCATCCTTGTCGTAGACCTTGTCGATCAGGTAGGGCTTGACGCTGAAGCCACCGTTGGCGAATACGCCATAGGCCGCTGCCAGCTGAAGCGGGGTGACGCTGCCCGCGCCAAGCGCCATGGTGAGATAGGGCGGATGACGGGCAGGGTCAAACCCGAAGCGGCGGATGTAGTCGCGCGCGTAATTCGGGCCGATCCCTTGCAGGATGCGTATTGACACCAGGTTGAGCGATTTGGTCAGCGCGGTGCGCATGCGTACCGGACCGCTGGTGTCGCCCTCGTAGTTCTGCGGCTCCCAGGCGGTGCCGCCTGCCTCTTCTGCACTCAGGGTGATCGGCATGTTGTCGATCATGGTGGCCGGCGTATAGCCTTTTTCCAGCGCGGCCGAATAGATGAACGGCTTGAAGCTCGACCCCGGCTGCCGCCAGGCCTGCGTCACGCGGTTGAATTTGTTGCGGTGGAAATCGAATCCGCCGACCAGCGCGGTGATGGCGCCGTCATTCGGGTTCAGGGCCACCAGCGCGGCTTCCACCTCGGGGAGCTGGGCCAGTCGCCATTGCGGCGGCTTGCCCGTCGCCTGAACTCGTACCACCGCGCCGGGGACCAGCTGCCGGCCTTTTTTCCCGGCCGTCCAGTTTTCCACCCACTTGAGCGAGGCCCCTGTAATGCTGACCACAGAGTCATCCTCCAGTTGCGCGCGGATCAGCTTGGGTGTGACGCTCACGACCACGGCAGGCTGCATGTCGCTGACCGGGGCGAGGTCTTCCAATGCGGCGGCGATAGCGGCTTCACGCTGGGCCTTGTCGGCAGGAAGGCTGATCTCCTTTTCCGGACCGCGATAGCCGTGGCGCTGGTCGTAGTCGGCAATACCCTGCCATACCGCGAGGTCGGCCGCGGCCTGCTGGGCGCGGCGCAGCGTGGTGACAACCTTGAAGCCTGAACTGTAGATAGATTCGCCGTATTTCTCGAACATGGTTTGGCGCACCATCTCCGCCGCGTAGTCGGCCGAAACATCCGTCTGCTGGCGTGCCTGGCGAATGACCAGTTTCTGCTTGACGGCGGCTTGCCAGGTCGCCTGGTCGATGAATTTGAGCGCGCGCATCCGTCCCAGGACGTATTCCTGGCGCGCCTTGGCGCGCGGGAAATTGACCACCGGGTTGTAGCGCGACGGCGCCTTCGGTAAACCGGCCAGCATGGCGAATTCGGCCAGCGACAGTTCGCGCATCGGCTTGCCGAAGTAAGTGCGCGCGGCTGCTTCAAAGCCGTAGGCACGCTGCCCGAGATAGATCTGGTTGAGATACAGCTCGAGAATCTTGTCCTTCGACAGGCTGTGCTCGATCTTCATCGCCAGCATGGCCTCGGAGAGCTTGCGTGTGAGCGTCTTTTCGTTCGACAGAAAGAAATTGCGCGCCACCTGCATGGTGATGGTCGAGGCGCCCTCCTTGGCGCCGCCTGACACGAGGTTCGAAACCGCCGCGCGCAGCACGCCCAGCGTATCCACCCCGCCATGCTCATAGAAACGTTCGTCTTCAGCGGCGATGATCGCCTGTTTCATGTGGGTCGGGACTTTGTCGATGGCGATGAAGGCCCGGCGTTCTTCCCCGAATTCGCCGATCAGGGCACCGTCGGCCGTGTATACGCGCAAGGGCAGCTTGGGTTTGTAGTCCGTCAGCGCCTCGAGGGGCGGCAGGTTCGGATAAATCAACGCTGCCGCCAGTCCGGCCAGCGCCGTGCCGACGACGCCGAGGCTGACAATCAATGCCAGTGCGTAATGCCACCATTTCGAAAACATCCGGTTCCTTCTTCGTAAATCTGAAACATCCACATCAAAATGTCCGGCCCCGTGGGGGGCCGAGGGGGCTGTTTCAAACCCCGCTGTTCAATACGCACACCGATTCACCGCCTGCCGTGCGGCGCGTCGCGCTACCCATACTCGGGCGGTATCGGCCGAATCTGACATGTGACGCCTAAAGTTTCCGACGATTATAGGCGTTAGTGGTGTTGGAAATTGGACACACATGTTCAACTCTAAAGTTGTCGCAAGAAAAAAACTGTTAAAAACCGTGTGTTGTTGCTAGCATCTAAAAACAATAATAAGAAAAAGCTCCAACTCACAGAAGTGTAAAGGAAAACTCTTGCACCTGAATATCAATCTGGACTGGCTGTCCGCCAAGGGTCTGCCCATCCTGGGGCTCGACATCAGTACGACCGCGGTCAAGCTGGTGGAGTTGTCCGACGCAGGGAAGGGCATGCTGCGGGTGGAGCGCTATGTCATCGAGCCCTTGCCCAAGGACGCCGTGACGGATGGCAATATCGCCAATCACGATCAGGTGGCCGATGCCTTGCGGACAGCCTGGAAAAACCTCGGGACGCGGGTCAGGAATGTCGCGCTGGCGTTGCCATCGTCGGCCGTCATTACCAAAAAGATCCTGGCGCCCGCCAGCCTTAAGGGAATCGACCTCGAAAACCAGGTGGAGGCCGAGGCCAACCAGGTCATACCTTTCTCGCTCGATGAGGTGAATCTGGATTTTCAGGTGCTCGGTCCGTCGCCCGGTAGTCCCGACGACATGCAGGTGTTGCTTGCCGCGGCACGCAAGGAAAAGGTCGAGGATCGTGTGGCGGCCGTCGAGGCCGCTGGACTCAAGGCGCTGATCATGGATGTCGAGTCCTATGCCACGCAAACCGCCTACGAGCAGATTGCCCATCTGCTGCCGAACAGCGGTGCCGGGCAGACTGTGGCGATCATCGATGTGGGCGCGCAGAACATGCACATCAATATCCTCAACGACAACGAGTCGGTCTATCTGCGCGAACACGGCTTCGGCGGCAACCAGCTCAACAACGAAATTTCGCGTCGCTACGGCATGACCAGTGAAGAAGCCGAAAACGCCAAGCGCAAGGGTACGCTGCCGGAGAGCTACGACATGGAAGTGCTGCAGCCCTACAGTGAGACCCTGGCGATGGAAATCGGCCGCGCGCTCCAGTTATTCACCACCTCCACGCAGTATCGCAAGGTCGACCAGATTCTGCTGGCCGGTGGAGGCGCCATGATTCCCGGTATCGATGAAGTGGTCGCCCAGCGTACCGGCACGCCGACCATGGTCGTCAATCCGTTTGCCAACATGGCAGTCGGCGCCAAAATCCGGCCGCAGGCATTGACTGCCGATGCGCCTTCCCTATTCGTCGCCTGCGGCCTCGCCATGCGGAGGTTTGACCCACAATGATCCGCATTAACCTCCTCCCCCACCGTGAACTTGCGCGTGCCGCCCGGCGACGCCAGTTCAACACTCTGCTTGGCATTGCCGTTGCAGCGGGCATTCTTGTAGTCGTTCTCGGACACAGCGTGATTGCTGCGCGCCAGTCGACCCAGGAGGCGCGCAATGCCTATCTGGAACAGGAAATCTCCAAGCTCGACAGCCAGATTGGCGAAATCAAGAAGATCCGCGAGCAGACGCAGGCGCTGCTGGAACGCAAGCGTGTCGTCGAAACCTTGCAGTCCAACCGTACCGAAGTCGTTCATTTGTTCGACCAGATGATCCGCCTGCTGCCCGACGGGCTCTATCTCAAGTCCTTCAAGCAGGCAGGCGACATCGTGACGATCAGCGGGTATACCCAGTCGAGCGCGCGTGTCTCCACCCTGATGCGGAATCTGGACGGCTCGCCCTGGTTCGAATCGGCCACGTTGGTCGAGATCAAGGCCGCCACCGTGAACAACCTGCGCGCCAACGAGTTCGTGCTGACCGTCAAGCAGACGCACCAGCAGCCGGACAGCGCGAATGACAAGGGGGGCAAGGCATGACCCTGGACGAACTCAATAAACTCGATCTGAAAACACTGGCCGACTGGCCGCTGCCAACCAAGCTCGTTGCACTTGGGCTGTTGTGCGTGGCGATTGTGCTGGCGGGATGGTGGTTCGACTGGCGCGGCGGGATGGAAACGCTGGACACCGCGAAGCAGAAGGAAACGGAACTCCGCAGCGTGTTCACCACCAAGAAAAACCAGGCCATCAATCTGGACGCCTACAAGAAACAACTGGCCGATATCGGGCAGGCTTTCGGCGCGTTGCTGAAGCAGTTGCCGAACAAGCAGGAAATGGATGCGCTGATCACGGACGTCAACCAGGCGGGACTGGGGCGCGGATTGCAGTTCGATCTGTTCCGTCCCCAGGCCGAGACCGTATCGGAGTTCTATGCCGAGACGCCCATCCAGGTCAAAGTGACCGGCGGCTACCATGACATCGCTGCTTTCGTCAGCGACGTTTCCAAGCTGCCGCGTATCGTGACCTTGCAGGATATTTCCATGGAGCCGGCCAAGGATGGTGGGCTGAATATGGACGCCGTCGTCAAAACCTACCGTTATCTGGACGAGGATGAAGTCATCGCCCGGAAACAGAAAGCCAAGGAGCAAAAGAAATGAAGCGCCTGGCCATCGTACTGACAATCATGGGCTTGAGCGGCTGTGGAGCGGGCGGCATGGATGACCTGCACAGGTTCGTCGCGGAAACCGGCAAGGATATGCAGGGAAAGATTGACCCATTGCCCGAAGTGAAGGCTTTCGAGCCGTTCAACTATGCCGCCTTCGACCTGCCTGATCCCTTCAAGCCGAGAAAGCTCTCGACGGGTGGCGGTGGCGGAATGCAGCCCGACCTGTCCCGTCCGAAAGAGCCCCTGGAAGCGTTCTCGCTCGAAACCCTGAAAATGGTGGGAGTGCTGTCCCAGAACGGCGTGAGTCAGGCGGTGATCAAGACGCCTGACAACGCGGTTTACCACGTCAAGAAGGGCAATTACATGGGCCAGAATTTCGGCCTCATCACGCAGATCAGCGATAGCGAAGTGACCCTGCGTGAGATTGTCCAGGATAGCGCCGGGGATTGGTCAGAGCGCACCAGCACCCTGAATTTGCAGGAATGATTTGTAGTACTGATTTTCAAAGAGGCTGACATGAATGCATTGCCGAAAATTGCACAGAAAATGACCCGCCATCTGCTCGGAGTCATCCTATTCACAGGTTTGGTGCTGCCGTTCGCGGTGCGCGCTGCCGACGCGCCGCCTACAGGCAATGCTGTGCAAAGCGTCGAAACCACGACCCTGCCCGGCGGCAAGATCGTGGTGCGCGTCAATCTCAAGAAAGCGCTGACCGCCACACCGGCTGGTTTTACGGTCGGCAATCCGCCGCGCATCGCGCTCGACCTGCCCGATACGGGCAATGCACTCGGCCGCAATACGGTCGAGGCCAACCTTGGTCCGTTGTCGAGCGTGAATGTGGTGCAGGCCGGGACCCGTACCCGCCTGGTGCTCAATCTGAACAAATCGGTTGAATACGATGCCAGCATCGACGGCAAGTCACTCCTGATTGCCCTGGGCGATGTCGGGGCCAGTGCTGCGCCGGTGAATGTCAGTCCGCGCTTTGCCGAGGCGGCGCCCGGCGGCGCGCCCCACACGATTCGTGACGTCGATTTCCGTCGCGGCGCGGCAGGCGAGGCGCGCATCGTGACCACCCTGTCCGACGCGCAGGCAGGGATCAACATCCGCCAGCAGGCCAACGGCGTGGTCGTCGACTTCATCGGTACCGAACTTCCGAAGGCCCTGCAGCGTCGCCTGGACGTGGCGGACTTTGGTACGCCGGTGCAGGTCGTCGAAACCTATACCCTGGGCGACAATACGCGCATGGTGATCCAGCCCAAGGGCGGCTGGGAGTACTCCGCCTACCAGACCGACAACAGCTTCATCGTCGAGGTCAAACAGAGCGACGACGCCCAGAAGAAAACGGCCGATGGCAAAGTGAAGTACACCGGCGAGAAGCTATCGCTCAACTTCCAGAATGTCGAAGTGCGTTCGGTGCTGCAGGTCATTGCCGACTTCACCGGCCTCAACATCGTCGCCAGCGACACGGTGACCGGCAACCTGACCCTGCGCCTGAAAGACGTGCCTTGGGACCAGGCGCTCGACCTCATCATGCAGACCAAGGGCCTGGACAAGCGCCAGAACGGCAACGTGATCTGGATCGCGCCCAAGGACGAGTTGATGACCAAGGAAAAACTGGAGTTCGAGGCCAAGAACGCGGTGGCCGATCTGGAACCCCTGACGACCGAGTACATCCAGCTCAACTACATGCGTGCGGACGAAGCGCAAACCATGCTGTATGGCTTTGCCGCCGGCGCGTTCCTCAACTCCGCGACCAACAACACGGTGAACTGTTCCGCGCAGGCGCAGGGCCTGGGCGGTGCCGCGGCAGCGCAGGCATCCCAGCAGGGCCAGGGGAACAGTGACCAGAAGATCCTCACCAAGCGGGGTCGCGCCACCTACGAACTGAAGACCAACACGCTGATCATCACCGATACGCCGCGCAAGATTCAGGAGGTCCGTGAACTGCTCGCGCGCCTGGATGTTCCGGCACGCCAGGTCATGATCGAGGCACGGGTCGTGGTGGCAACCGACGGCTGGAGCCGTGATCTGGGTGCGCGCTTGAATTTCTCTGCGATCAATCGGGTCGGAAATATTAGCGGAGACCCTCACCAGATTGGCGGCACAACGGCCGGCTCGCCGGCGACGGGGAGCGGTCAATCGCTGTCGGATATTTCTTCTTCGGCGGCCAATCTGTCGATGTCTCTGCTGAATCTTGCCAACGGCAACCTGCTGAGCCTGGAATTGCGCGCACTGGAAGCGGATAGCAAAGGCAAGGTGATCTCCAATCCGCGCGTGGTGACATCCAATCAGAAGCCGGCGGTAATTCTCAACGGTACCCAGATTCCCTACGTCACGGAATCAAATTCGGGTGGCCTCATCACCAGGACCGTCACGTTCAAGGACGCGTTCCTGTGCTTGCTGGTCGATCCGCAGATTCTCAACAACGACTCGATCATCCTGAACGTCGAGGTGCAGAAGGACGCAGTGAGCAACCTGGCGGACGCCTTCAACAATCCGGCAATCAACACCAAGCGGATCAAGACCCAGGTGCGGGTCAATAATGGCGAGACTCTGGTGCTGGGCGGAATTTTCGATGGCGACGAAAGCTCGACCGTGAGCAAGGTGCCGCTGCTGGGTGATGTGCCGATATTCGGGAATCTGTTCAAGACGACGACCAAGGAGAACAGCAAGACCGAGCTGATCATCTTCCTGACGCCGCGCATTCTCGACGATCGCCTGTCGATCCGCTGATTGCGGTTAACTCTCAAAGCGCGGGCGAGGCCCGCGCTTTTTTTCGTCCCGCTTATCTCTTGAACTGCGTTATTGCAGCGCTATCGATTGGCCCGCTCTCAATTAGAATGGCGCCATGAGCAAGCGAGACAATCTTTACCTCGTCGGGCTGATGGGCGCCGGCAAGACGACTGTGGGCCGGCTGCTGGCCAAGCATTACGGATGCGTCTTTTACGACTCAGACCACGAGATCGAGGCGCGTACCGGCGTCAAGATTCCGGTCATATTCGAGATTGAAGGCGAGGCGGGTTTCCGCAAGCGCGAAGAGGCGACAATAGCTGAACTGACAGGGCTGTCCGGCATCGTTCTGGCCACGGGCGGCGGTGCAGTCCTGTCGGCGGCCAATCGTGACAGACTGAAGCAAAACGGCGTGGTGATCTATCTGCGCGGCTTGCCTGAGCATCTGCATGAGCGTACGCGGCACGACCGCAATCGCCCCCTGCTGCAAACCGAGAACCCGCTTGCCAGGCTGCGGGAACTGTTCAAGCAGCGTGATCCGCTGTATCGCGAAGTGGCCGACATCGTGGTGGATACCGGTCGGCAAAGCGTGTCAGGGATGACCCGCGTGCTCTACGGCAAGCTGGATCTGCTGAAAAGCGGACTGCCGCTGCACGACGTGGCGGACTGAATGCGGCAGATCGTCTGCGCGGCATGCCTCTGCTTGCTGGCGGGAACGGCAGCGGCAAGGGATTATCGCGCGAACGCGCAGGATTACCGCGATTATCTGCACCGCCTGCAGGCGGGCGACAGCTTGCTGCTCGCGCCGGGTGATTATCGTCAGGGGCTGCCTTTGCGCAATCTGTCCGGGCACGCAGACCACCCCGTCGTCATCGAGGCGGCCCGGGCCGGCGAACCGCCGCATTTCCTCGCACGGCCGGGCGCCAATACGGTCAGTCTGGTTGATGTTCGTTACCTGGTCCTGCGTCATCTGGAGCTCGATGGGCGCAATCTTCCCGTGGACGCGGTCAAGGCCGAAGGCCACAGCCGCTATGCGGATTTCATCACGCTGGAGCATCTCTACATCCACGACCATGCCGCATCGCAGCAGAACGTAGGCATCTCCACCAAGTGCCCTGCATCCGGATGGGTGATACGGAGAAACCGCATCGAGCGGGTGGGCACCGGCATCTACCTTGGAGACGCCGATGGGTCGGATCCTTTCGTCGGCGGCCTCATCGAGGCCAACAGGGTTTCGCACACGCTGGGCTACAATCTGCAGATCAAGCATCAGTCAGACCGGCCGGATGGCCGTACGGATCGCCGCGACACGGTGATTCGCTACAACGTGTTTTCCAAGCAGGATGCCGTGCCCGGACCGCAGGCGCGCCCCAACGTCCTGCTGGGGCATATGCCGCTGTCGGGCGCGGGCAGCCGGGATCGCTACCTGGTCCATGGCAACCTCTTCCTGCACAATCCCAGCGAAGCCCTGATACAGGCGGAGGGACGGGTGGCGCTCTACGATAATGTATTCATCAACAGCGAGGGAGATGCGATCCATATCCAGCCGCACAACGACGTGCCGCGTGACATGATGGTTTTCTCCAACACCGTGCTGGCTTCGGGCACGGGCATCCGGGTGCGCCGTGCCGTGGACACGGCCTATCGCCAGCGCGTGTTCGCCAACGTGGTGGGAGCGGCTGTGCCCCTGCAGGGTGGCGAGGCGGCATACAACGTCACCTCGGCCTACCCCCCCGATCTGCTGAACATAGCCCTATCGGAACTGACGCCGCGCCTGCTGGCGCAGCGTCCGCAAACAGACCGCCTGCCGCAAAGCCTGGTTGGCGAACTGGCAGCCTATCCTGACTGGCAGGTGACGTCGCATCCCGGAGCGCGCGTCTCGCCGGTTCTGTTGCGTACGCTGGACGCGTCCTGGCCATGAGCCGTCCTATGCAGTCGCCTGCCAACGCGCGTGCACTCTTGTGGCTGACCGCGCTGGTCTACACGGCGTTTGTCATATACGGCAGTCTGGTGCCGCTCAAGTTTCACGCCTTGCCGTGGGACACGGCCGTGGCCCGCTTCGCTGCGATACCGTTTCTCAGGCTGGGAATCGGGTCGCGCGCAGACTGGGTCGCCAATCTGCTGCTGTTCATCCCGCTGACTTATCTGTGGATGGGCGCCATGACGGGTGGCGGCGGTCGCCTGCGCAACCTGTTCGCCACGCTGGCGCTGGTCCCCGCTGCCACCGCGTTGAGTATCGGCATCGAATTCACGCAGCTTTTTTTTCCGCAGCGCACGGTGTCGCAGAACGATATCTTTGCCGAAACGCTGGGTGGCCTCGTCGGCGTGGTGGCGTGGTGGGCAACCGGACGGCGTTTCGTCGTCTGGCTGCAAGGCTGGCAGCATGACCATGCCCGCGCCGCGCTGGCCGAGCGCCTGGCGTGGACGTATCTGGCGGGCGTCGTGGTGTACAACGTCCTGCCGCTCGACCTGACCATCAGCCTGGTCGAAATTTTTCATAAATGGCGGGACGGCATGGTCGTTCTGGTTCCATTCGGCGACTTGCCGCATGATCCCGCCGTAGCCTTGTATGAAATCATCACCGATGCCCTGATCTGGACGCCGCTGGCCTTGCTGTGGCGGCTGGACGGAACGCGCAATGCATGGCGCGCATGGGGCATGACGCTGGCCGCCGCGACGGGCGTGGAATTTGCGCAGTTGTTCGTTTTCTCGCGCGTCAGCGATGTCACCGACATCCTGACCGCTTCGCTTGGCGGGGCGCTGGGTAGCTTCATGGGCGGGTATGTGGCCCGGCGTGAAGCATCTGCTGGCAGACCATTGCAGTGGGGGGCATGGCTGCCTTTCGCACTGGCGGCGGGATGGATGGCTGTGCTGCTGTTCGTGTTCTGGTTCCCCTTCGACTTCCGTACCGACGGCGCCTTCGTCAAGAGCCGGCTTGATTTCGTACAGCGGGTGCCGTTCGAGGTGTATTACTTTGGCACCGAATACCGGGCCATCACCGAAGTCCTGCGCAAGACGCTGTTCTTTGCGCCGCTGGGCGGATTGCTGGCCTGGGGCGTGGCACGCCAGCCCTGGCGCTGGCGCGCGCCACTGTTTGCGGTCGCCATGCTGGTGCTGGCGGGGATGCCTGCGCTGATCGAATTGGGGCAGGTGATGCTGCCGGAAAAGATCGCCGACACCACCGACTGGTTCCTGGCCTGGCTGGGCGGACTGGCGGGCTATGGCGTGGCGCGTCGCGTGCTGCGGGCACCGCGGCATGCGGGTGCACCGCGCGCCGCCCGTCACGCGGAACCCGAGTCCTTTCCCATATCTCCCGCGACACATGTGCGCTGGCACATGCCGCTGATTCTCGGCGGCCTGGGCGTGCTGTTCTGGGGTGCCGCCCATGCGCCCTTCGTGCCGTACAACGTGCGGGAACTGCTGCGGCAGGATAGCGCCTGGCTGTCGGCACTGCTGCTTGCGGTCGCGTGCTACTGGCTGGCAGTCTGGCCGGTGTGGCTGGCGCGGCGGCAGGTATCCGGCCTGGTCCGCCTGGTGCAGTTGCCGCTTGGCCTGCTGGTGTATGGCGGCATCGCTTTTCTGCTGCTGGATGCCGCCGTCCCGGATGAAAGCCTGTTCGACCTGGCCGGCAGTCCGGTGCTGCATTGGCCCGGGCAATGGGAACTCGGGTTGCGCTGGACGGCGCTGGCCTTGATCCCCGGCACCTTGATCTATCTGGCTGTGCAAACCGTGCGCCGCTGGCGCGGGCGGCGGCTGGGTGCCCTGCATTACTGGGCCGTGCTTCCCGTGCTGGGGCTGGCGTATTGGGGCGTGGTGGTGCAGGCGGACACCGACAATCTCGTCGAGCTGATGGCCGCGCCGCAGCCGCTGGCCTTCATGGCGCTGTGCGTCTGGCTTTATCTCCTGTTCCTTGCTGCCGCATTGCTCGCCTCGCCTGCGACGGCGGCGCAGCGTTCCATGCGGCTGGTGGGCGTGCTGGCTTCACTGCCGCTCGCCGCCCTGTTTCTGCATCTCGGTCTGGCCGGCTCGATCGACAAATACGGCCAGCAATTCTCGGCCCTGCAGTTCCTGCTGAGCAGCGACCGCCAGCATTACGCTGCGATGCCTGTCATCTGGTTGCGCTACGGTGCGCTGCACGTGCTTGTCATCGCAGTGCTCGCCTTCATACAATGGCCACACTTTCGCGCCGCTCAACGGCTTCATGCCCCTACCCGCCATGCCTCTCATTGACGTTTTCAACGGCGACGCAGACGGTCTCTGCGCGCTGCACCAGCTGCGCCTCGCCGACCCCGCCGACTCCGAACTGATCACCGGACCCAAGCGCGACATCAGCCTGCTGAAACGCGTCCAGGCCCGGGCGGGTGATCGCATTACCGTGCTCGATATCGCGCTGTCGAAAAACCGCGACGCGCTCGACCGGATACTCGAGGCCGGCGCGGAGGTGCGCTACTTCGACCACCATCAGCCGGGCGACATTCCCGAACACCCCCGTTTCGAACCGCATATCGATACCGATGCCAACGTCTGCACCAGTCTGCTGGTGAATCAGTATCTGCTGGGCAGGCATCTGAAGTGGGCGGTCACTGCCGCGTTTGGCGATAACCTCGCCGATGCGGCGCGGAAGGCTGCCATCCCGCTGAACCTGTCTGCCGACCAGCTGGCGCACCTGCAATCGCTGGGTGAATGCCTCAATTACAACGGCTATGGCGAAACGCTCGACGACCTGTATTACGATCCGGCCGAGTTGTATCGCCTGATGCGTCCGTTTGCCGACCCCTTTGCCTTCATCGCCGAGTCGGCGGCCTATCGGACCCTGAAAGCCGGTTACCAGGAAGACATGGCGCGCGCCGTGGCCGTGGACGCAGCGGAATCGTGCCCAGCCGGGCGGATCTTCATGCTGCCGGCCGAGAAGTGGGCGCGGCGGATTTCCGGCGTGTTCGGCAACCAGCTGGCAGTCGAGTCCCCCACGCAGGCGCACGCGGTGCTCACCGCCAAGCCGGGCGGCGGCCATGTCGTCAGCGTGCGTGCCCCGCTGGTCGCCAAGTCCGGTGCGGACGAACTGTGCAGCCAGTTCGACACGGGCGGCGGACGCAAGGGTGCCGCCGGCATCAATCATCTGCCTGATTCAGATGTTGGCCGGTTTATTGCTACATTCTTTGCGGTCTTTACCCGGAGCTGAATCGTGAATCAACTGATCGCACCCTACGGCGGTACCCTCGTCAATCTGATCGACCCCGGGAAAAGTGCGGCACTCAAGCAGGAAGCGCTGAGCCTGCCTTCGCTCGACCTGGACTGGCGACAGCAGTGCGAGCTCGAAATGCTGATGACGGGCGCCTACTCTCCGCTCGCCGGTTTCATGACGCGCGCGCAATGTGAACGCGTCGAGTCGGACAGGCAACTCGACGACGGCACGTTCTGGCCGCTGCCGGTCACGCTCGGCAGCCAGCAGAAAGCCGCGGCCGACCTGAAGTCCGGCGACCGGGTGGCCTTGCGCGACGGCGAAGGCTACATGCTCGCCGTGCTGAGCGTCAGCGACGTGTGGGATGACAACGGCATCCGCCATCTGGGTGGTGCGGTCGAAGGCGTGGCGCTGCCGCCGCACCCAGACTTCGCCGGCCAGCGCGCCACCCCGACCGAGCTGCGCGCGCTGTTCGCCCGTCGCGGCTGGCGGCGCGTGATCGCCTGGCAGGCGCGCCAGCCCATGCACCGCGCGCAATTCGAGTTCTGCCTGAAAAGCGCGATCGAAAACGAGGCCAACCTGCTGCTGCACCCGCAGGTGGGCGGGGATATTACCGAGGCGCCGGGGTATTTCGGCCTGGTGAGGAGTTTTCTCGCCATCCGCGAACGCTTCCCGGCCGCCACCACCCAGTTGTCTCTGCTGCCTGCCCCGCCGCGCGAGGGCAGCGCCCGTGCGCTGCTGCTGCGCGCCATCGTTGCGCGCAACTATGGCTGCAGCCTGCTGGTCGCTGGCGGCGAGCACCTGCCCGACGGAGATTGCCGGCGTGGCGAAGACCTCACTCATACGCATGCCGACCTGCCCGTGACGGAACTGGCCGAAAAAATGGGCGTGCGCCTCATCGCCTATCCGCGCATGGTCTACGTGGAAGACCGGGCCGAACATCTGCCCGAATCCGAGGCACCCGCGGGCTCGCGCCTGCTCACCCTGAGTGGCGAGGAATTCCAGCGTCGCATGCAGACCGGACTGAAAATTCCGGACTGGTACAGCTTCCCCGAAGTGATCGCCGAATTGCAACGGCAGAGCCCGCCGCGCGAACGCCAGGGCTTCACCGTGTTTTTCACCGGCCTGTCCGGTGCCGGGAAATCCACCCTGGCACGCGCGCTGGCGGCGCGCCTGATGGAAATGGGCGGGCGCTGCGTCACCCTGCTCGACGGCGACATCGTGCGCCGCCATTTGTCATCCGAACTCGGCTTCACCAAGGCGCATCGCGACATCAACGTGCGGCGCATCGGCTTCGTCGCGTCCGAAATCACCAAGAACCGCGGCATCGCCATCTGTGCGCCCATCGCACCGTATCGGCAGACCCGTCGTGATGTGCGCAATATGATCGAGGCGGTCGGCGGCTTCGTCGAAATCCACGTCGCCACGCCGATCGAGACCTGCGAATCGCGTGACCGCAAGGGTTTGTATGCCAAGGCACGCGCCGGACTGATTCCCGAATTCACCGGGGTGTCCGATCCCTACGAGGTGCCGGAGAAGCCGGAACTGGCGATCGATACCACCGGCCTGGGCATAGACGAAGCAGTGCAGCAAATCCTGCTCAAGCTGGAGCGCGAAGGCTACTTGCGTTAGCTCGGCGGGCCCTGTTCACAAACAAAACGGCGGCCCTTAGGCCGCCGTTTTGTTGTGGCTGGCGCAGTGCGCTGTTTCAGGCGGCCTTGCGGCGGCGCATGGAGGCCAGACCGGCCAGGCCGATACCAAGCAGCGCCAGGGAAGCAGGTTCCGGGACCCCGTTACCAACTGAGCCCTTCGGCACCGAAGCAAAACGCAGGGTACCGCCAGCCACCAAAAATTCACCGAAGCCGTCGCCGAAGAACGTGACCTTGGAGAAGAAACCGGACGAATCGATGGCACCGATGAAGTTGGTGAAGCCTTGTCCTGCTGCATAACCGGGGTTGTCGTTAGCGGTCAGCGCATTGGCGGGGAGCGTGGCAGCACCACCGTCGAAGGCAATCCACAGGCCGGAACCCTGAGCGGGCACGCCATAGGTCGACTGAATCGCGGTAGGACGCGTGCCGCTCATGCAGCAGGTTGCCCAGTCGCCGATTTCGAAGCCGAATGCGTTCACCGGCGAGCTGAAGGTAAAGGTCAGACCCGAGCCAAAACCAGGGATCGGATCAGAGCCGGTGGAAGAAGGGCTGATGTCCCACACTGACCCTGACAGGGAAGTGCCACCCGAAGAATAGCCGCCGCTGGGGGAGGCCGCTGCGCCGCCCGACGTACGTGTCACATCAACCGTTGCGGGGTTGCCGTCCTTGTCGATGTAGTTGTAGGTGCTTTGGCCGTTCACGACTTGTGCCGTCACGACGGTCGAGCCGGTGCCAGTGATCACGTTGTCAAAAGCAGTGGAAATATTGCTCAGCGCAGTATTGACGATCAACGGGGCGGCGTTCGCGCTCCCTGCCGCGAACAGGGCCGAGGCGGCGAGTGCCAGTGCAGTTTTATTCATGATGTGACTCCTTGGTGAAGTGGACTTATTTTCGCAAAGCGATTTCGTAACCAGGCTAAACGGGTGTCAAGCAAAGCATGGTTGACATGCCCAGGAACGAAGCATTCTTTGTGCCAGTGGGGTTATTTTTTTAAAAAACCAATGTTTTCAATTGGATAAAATGTTTGCCTGGGTTGGGCGTGTGTTGGGCAAGGGGCTTGTGTAAATTTTTTCGACGCTTCGGGCAGGTCTGCAGGCGCGAACCGGTACGCCCCGTGTGGGCGGAACAAAGTCTGGACGGATTTTATGACGTGTGCCGAGGGTGGGGACGCCGGCCCCCGAAAAGTGCCGGCCAGAGCGAGCCGACCAGCATGCCGGCCACGCTCGCCAGAAATCCCGCGAACTGCGGCGGCAGCAGGGCGGTGCCTTCCGGCAGCCAGACTTCCATGGGCAGCCAGACCGCGAGGCCCAGGGCTATCGAGAGATACGCGCCCTGCTTGCTGGCGCGCTGCCAGTACAGGCCCGAAACCAGCGGGACAAAGGCAACCACGAGCGTGACCTTGTAGGCGTTCTCCACCATCTCGTAAATGGTGGCGTTGGAATACAGGGCGAACAGCGTGACCACGGCGGCAAAGCACACCACCACCACGCGCATGGTCAGGAGCAGGGTCTTGTCGTTGTGGTGCGGCAGGTAGGGCTTGATGATGTTCTCGGAGAACGTCACGGCGGGCGCCAGCAGGGTGCCCGAGGCCGTGCTCATGATGGCGGAGAGCAGTGCGCCGAAGAACATGATCTGCGCGAAGACAGGCATGTGGTTGAGGATGAGCTGGGGCAGGATCATTTGCGAATCCTTGTCCAGCAGGCCTGTGACCAGGCCGGGGTCGATGAGCGTGGCGGAATAGGCGATGGTCAGCGGCACGAAGGCAAAGAAGAAGTAAAAGCTGCCGCCCATGACCGAGCCGGCGACGGCGATGTTTTCGCTCTTGGCGGACATGACGCGCTGGAACACGTCCTGCTGGGGGATGGAGCCGAACATCATGGTGATCCAGGCCGCGACGAAGGCGATGACGTCCCTGCTGTCGGCGGCCGGCCAGAAGTTGAACTTGCCTTTCTCGGCGGCATGCTGGACCACGTGACCGAGCCCGCCCGCCATGTCCGACGCGACATACAGGATATACAGCAGACCGACGACGATGATGCTCATCTGGAAGAAGTCGGTCAGCGCCACCGACCACATGCCGCCGTAGAGCGTGTAGAGCAGCACGATGGCGGCGCCGATGAGGGTGCCCTGGGTTTGCGTGATGACACCCTGCGAGAGGATGTTGAATACCAGACCGAGCGCGGTCATCTGGGCCGACACCCAGCCCAGGTAGGAAATGATGATGGCCACGCCGGTGATGACTTCCACCTTGCGCCCGTAGCGCTTGCGGTAGTAGTCGGTCAGGGTGAGGAGGTTCATCCGGTAGAGCTTGCGGGCGAAGAACAGCCCGACCAGGATCAGGCACATCGAGGAACCGAAGGGGTCGGAAACGATGCCGTGCAGGCCTTCGTTGAGGAAGGTGGCGGGGATGCCGAGGACGGTTTCCGAGCCGAACCAGGTCGCGAAGACGGTGGCAGTGACTATATATATCGGGAGATGGCGGCCCGCCACGACGTAGTCCCTCGCAGTGTGGACGCGCGTGGCGGCGTACATGCCGACGCCGATGGAGATGACCAGATAGAGGATGACAAAACCTATCAGCATGGCGGCACAGGATCAAAAGCGATGGGAAAGAGTGAGCCCGGAGCCCCAGTCCGGGCTGGCCTGGCTGAAGCCGCCTACCGCGTAAAGATTCAGCCTGCTGGCGGTACTCAGGCGGTAGCTGAGATAAAGCATGGCTTCACTGATGGAGCTGCTGGTCGGGGTGACCGCTTGCTGCCAGTCGTAACTTCCGCCCAATGACATGGATGGTGTGACACGGTAATCGGTGCCGACCGAGCCCAGCCAGACATTACGATAATTGACCGCTGCAGGATCCCCTTTCCACTTGTATCCAAGGCTCACAAAAGGCATCCATTGATTCCTTATGGGTTTGAACAGTTCGACCTGCAGGGTGTAGTCGTTCTTGCCGGTCCCCAGGGATTTTGCCGTGCTGGCGGTGCCGAACTTGATTTTCCCGCTGATGTCGAGACCCGCCCACGCAGTCCGTTCGTCCAGAAGGTTATAGGTGGCGGTGGCGGAAATATCGCCCATTCCCTCGGAAGAAGTGGAAGTGACACGGCGCGTATTGAGCGGGTCGCCATCCGGGGTGACATTGCCATCCCCTTTGACGCGGAGCCAGGCAGTGGAAAAACGCAGGCTCCATGTGTCGGTGCGATATTTCAGGCTTAACGGCAGCGCCCATGTTTCGGTCTTGGTCTGACTGCCGTATGTGCCGGATGAATAATCGAATCCAAGATTGGTACTGAACTTGCCGTCGGCCGCCTGGGCGGGCGAGCAAGCCGCGGCCAGTAGCGTGCATAGCGGGATAATCAGGCGCATGGCAACCTTTCAAGCGGGTGGCCGGGATTTTAATGGAGGAATGGCGAACTGTGCGCAGTGAAAAGCGGCCTGTTTCAACGCCACGACAGATTCCATCTGCGCGAGGTGCTGAGTCGCGCTGCGCGTATTGATCCAGAGAGTGCTGTTTTGAGCGTCCCGATATAGGGGCTGGAACGTATCCCCTGAATTCTCTTGTCAACGTTGCATTGTCGGCGGGCTCGAGACGGGCGCCGCCCCGTGTGGAATATGCAGCGTTACGTAAGTCGGGAAGCTGGGCGGTGCCGGACATTTCCCGGGAGTCTGGGCGGATGGGGAACGCTAAAGCGATTTAATCCTCGCGCTCCGGGCGCTCGACCCGTTCAACTCGCTCGACCCGTTCGACTTTTTCCGGACGCTCGATTTTTTCGGGGCGTTCGACTTTTTCCGGGCGTTCAATCTTCTCGGGCCGCTCGACCGTCTCAACCCGTTCAATCTTCTCAGGGCGCTCGACAACCTCAACCCGCTCAATCTTCTCAGGGCGTTCAACCGTCTCAACCCGTTCAATCTTCTCGGAGCGCTCGACAGCTTCTAGCTGATCGATTTTCCCGGTTTGTTCCGGTGAGGCTGGAGAATCCTGTTTTTCAGGCTGCTCCATGTCTTCCCGCGTCGCGGGCTGGATGTTCGCGTCCGCGTCACGTTCCGGCGCCTGCTGGAGTGTTTTACTGTCCTGGCGGGAATGTCCGGAGGTAGGGACCGCTCCCTGGGCAGGCGTGTCCAGGCTGTTTTCCGGGAAGGGTTGAACATCGATCTCGCGGGCGCGGAACCGGCCGCCAGCCCGTACGGCATCGACTATTGCCCATCCCCCGGCATGGGGAGGCGTCTGCTTGATCTGCGTTTGCGCGTCGAGCAGGAAGTGCTGGCCGTTGATACTGATTCCCGATTTGTTGGCGTGGCTGACCAGGCCTTGCATGACAACGCGATCAACGGGCGGCATGCCGCGCTCTTCGCGTTCGAATCGGGTGATCTGCAGCCGGCCTTGCTCAAAGCGGCCTTCGGCGCGTATGAGGTTGCCCGGCTCGAGCCCGGACAGCCGTCCTTTCAGTTCGACGCCATTCACCGTCAACCCGCCCTGGGCGTTGCGTTGAACTTCGCCGGTGATGCTGTCCGGCGTGTTGTCCGGTACAACGTCCAGGCGTGTGGCGACAGCGTGGCCCTGCGTACCGACAAAACCGCTGACGGCGACCTTGACGCCCGGGGCAAGGCCATTAGGCAATATCGCGTTGGGACTCAGACTGATATTACGTCCTTGCACGCGCAGCCCGTTCACTCCCATCTGTTGCAGTGGGGAGACCAGCAGGTGCCTGACATGCAGGCGCTGGACGGAGAGCTGACTGCCTCGTCCCTGCGCGCGCACGCGCACGACCTGGCCTACCCGCAGATCTTTGGGTGAGCCTGATCTGCCTTGGATCACGACAGGGGTATCCGGTTGGTAGTGCAATTCCAGACCATTCACGCAGATGCTGGCAAATCCGGTGATGACCCCGTCAACTTCAACCGTGTGTCCGGTGCCCCCCGTGCCACTGCCGTCTCCCCCGGGAATTTTGTCGGGGGACAGGCCGGTTCCGCCCTGTCCGCTACCGTCGCGCCCCTCGGGCCGCAAGCCGGTGCCGCCGGCGCCATTGCCGTCGCGCATGATGGGCGAGCCACCGGATTCACAGAGGTTGGCAGCATTAAGTGTGGAGGCCAGTGTGAAGGCGAGCAATCCCAGCAAGGTCTGGTGCCAGAATTTCATGTTTTTGTACCCAGTTCTTCCTGTTCGTCGGCCTGGTAATAATACTGGCCGTAGGTCACCCGGTAGTGCGCCTGCGCATTCTGGTGGTCGCGCTCCTGCAGTTCCATCGCTTTCTGGCTGAAAGCCTGCATCACCTGGCTTGAAAGCTGGCGCGCGTAGGCAGACAGAATCAACGTCGAATCCTTGCTCAAGTGATCGTAGTAGACACTCCGCTCCAGCAGGGGGGGCTCATCGATGCGGGTCAGGTTGTGGGCGCATGCATCGATGTGATCGTGCACGTTTTTCCCGAGATAGAACAGTTTTTCATCCAGACCGTGACTCGGGATGAACGCATCCGTAAGCAGCATGACGCGGTCGAGACCGTCAACCTGGGCGACGCCCAGTCTGATCCACTCGTCCAGTACCACGCGTGGCCGAATGTCCTTCGTCACCGAGCGCACCAGCGATTCGAAACTCATGCCCCCTCCAGCACTGGCGAGCCGATGCAGGGGCAGAGGACGGCCCTTGTTGTCCAGGTATTCGGGGTAGGCCGTCCAGCGGGCCACGATTTGTGCGCCAATGGAGACGGATAGCGGGGGCTCGTCGTGACCGCTGACAATCTCGTTGCGCAGCCGTTTGACATCCATCCGGTGGATGCCCGTGAGCAGGCTGACCCGGCTGTCGGTCTGATCCTTGCCATCAACGGGCATGGCGGTCGCCATTTCCACGTAAGTCAGCTTGAGCAGATTGGCGAGTGCGGGATACTGCACGCTGTAGTGCAGCAGCAGCCTGACCAGCGGGCGCAACAAGCGCCTCGCAGCAGCCGCAACTGAGCGGGGTGGTGTAACGATGGCATGGGCAACACCCGGGTCCGGCATGGCTTCCTGATATCGAGGTCGTTACGTACAAGTGTAACAATTTACCACGCAAAGACGGATGGTGGGCGAGTCAGGATGCCGCAGCACCGATTCTTCGGAACACCTATTCCGTGCCATGCTTGGTTTCAAACTGGATGCCGACTGACTTCAGCAGGTCGATGGGCAGCACGCCGCCCGCTGAAATGATGACAGCGTCATTCGGCAGGGTTATCGGTCCGGACTCGGTCTCCAGCAGCACTTCACCGGATTCGATCCGGATCACATTCGACTTGAGCAAGACGTTGATGCGACCGGTTTTCTGGGCATCTTCCAGGCGTTGGCGATTTTTCGGCTTGACCCGGCCGAAGGCGTCGCCGCGATAGGACAGCGCCACGCGGGTATCCGCCTCCTCGGCGATGGAAAGTGCCGCTTCGAGCGCACTGTCGCCCCCCCCGACGACCAGCACTTTCTGGCCCCGGTATTGCTCGGGGTCGATCAACCGGTAAACCACTTTGGGCAATTCTTCGCCGGAAACGTCCAGCTTGCGGGGGGTACCGCGCCGTCCGATGGCCAGCAGCACCGCGCGGGCCGAATATTCGCCCCCGGACGTCTTGACCTTGAAGCTGCGTCCGTTCGACTCGATGCGTTCCATGCGTTCCCTGAAGCTGATTTTCAAATCAGTCTTGTCCACGATGCCATTCCAGAAATCCAGCAAGGCTTCCTTGCTGATTTCCGACATCCTGACCTTGCCGACGATCGGTAACTGTACCGGGGCGGTCATGATGACCTTGTTGCGCGGGTAGTGATAAACCGTGCCGCCCAGTGAGTCCTCCTGTTCCACGATCAGGTAACGCAACTTGTGTTGGATGGCCCCCAGCCCGGCCGCGATTCCGGCGGGCCCTGCGCCCACGATGAGCACGTCCAGTCCGGCGTCCCGTTCGCCCTTGATCTTGTCCTTGATGGCATTCATGGCCTGGCGACCCTGTTCGGCTGCCTTCCGTACCAGCCCCATGCCGCCCAGTTCGCCGGCAATGAAGAGCCCCGGGATGTTGGTTTCGAAATTGGGTTTGACGAGCGGGATGTCGATTCCGCGTTTTTCCGTACCGAACACCAGTTTGATGGCCTCGAAGGGGCAGGATGCCATGCAGGCGCCGTGGCCGATGCAAACCGATGGGTTCACCAGATGGGCTTTGCCTTCGATGAGGCCGAGCGCGCCTTCGGGACAGGCCTTGACGCACGAGCCGGACCCGATGCAGCGAAACGGGTCGAACACCGGGTGCAGAGAAACTGGTTCTCCCAGGCCCGCCTCCCGCGTTTCCCGCAGCGCCAGAGCATGCTTTTCATTCCGCAGCTGGCGCCGGCGGAAATAGAGAAAGAGGACGGCCGCAAGGGGTGCAAGGTAAAGCAGGATCGAAGTTAAGTCCATGTTTTAAAAGTAATGTGTGTGTTTGTGCGCCCAGGGTGAGGCTGCATGCAAAGGCAGTGGGCTGTCCAGAGTCTTTACGTCCAAATCCCTGGACGGATGAATGAATTTAAAACAAAAATATCACGTGTAAAAAATTTACACTTAATGCCGTAAACTTTGTTAGCATCGCAGCCGTAAACAGCTACACCGGAAAAACACCGTCATCTGAGGCAATAACGTGCAACAGACTTTGAGCATGCAATCACCCGCCAGGCTGGGCGTGGGTCAGGGTGCCCAGGCCAGACCGCGCAAACGCGAAATGAGCGCATCCGCGATGCTGCTGGGCGTGTCTCTGCTCGTTGCGTGCGCCTGGGCGATCGGGCGCTGGGGCGGATTCACCGCAGGTTCGCGCGTGGGCTACAACCTGGGCCTGGCCGGCGGCCTCATGATGCTGCTGCTTTTTCTGTACCCGTTGCGCAAGCATTTCCGTTTCATGCATGGCTTTGGCCCGGCCAAATACTGGTTCGCCCTGCACATGTCGCTGGGGATCCTTGGCCCTCTGTTCATCCTGGCGCATTCGCGATTTCACGTGGGATCGATCAATGCCGGAATTGCGCTGGCCAGCATGTCGCTGGTCGCAGGGAGCGGCATCATCGGCCGCTTTATCTATACGCGCATACACCACGGGCTATATGGACGCCGTGCCAGCCTGCAGGAATTGCGCGAACTGGCCGGACTGAATTCGAAGGAGGTTCAGTCCAAGCTTGCCTTTGCGCCCAATGTGGAAAGCGCCTTGACCCACTTTGAGGCTGCGCTTGCGACCCCGCAGCGGAACCGGCTGCGATCCGTGTGGACATTTGCCACGCTATGGCTTCGTGGACGCATCGTTTATATGCGTTGCGTACGCGAACTGAACCGGCATTACAGGGACCACGCCAGCGCCCAGGGCTGGGATCACGCCAAGACCCAGCGCTGCCTCGCGGCGGCCAGGCGTCTGGTTCAAGCGTATCTGCACGGTGTACAGCATGTTGCGCAGTTCAATACCTACGAACGGCTGTTCTCGCTTTGGCATGTCCTGCACGTGCCGCTCGTATACATGCTGGTGTTCAGTGCGATAGCGCACGTCGTAGCGGTGCATATGTATTGATGGGGCTTGCAGGGGTGGAAAAAGAATCGATAACGGCTGCGTGGTTTCCATAAGAACGGTTTTCGTTGTGCTGCTATGGCTGCTGTCAGGGGTGACGGCGGGGCTGGGGTCTCGTATGGCAGAAGCGGGAACGCTGGAAAACGTGCTGATGCCGGGCAAGCTCATCCGGGATCACGCCAAGGCGGAAGGGAAATGTACGAATTGCCATGTCAGGTTTGACCGGGAAGGGCAAAACAGGCTGTGCCTGGACTGCCACAAGGACGTGGGCCAGGACATGGTGCAGAAACAGGGATACCACGGGCGGATCAAGGAGCAAGCTTGCCGCACCTGTCATACGGAACACAAGGGACGCGAAGCACGGATTGTCGTGCTGGACGAAAGGAAATTCGACCACACGCTGACGGATTACCCGCTCAGGGGAAAACACGCGGAAACGGAATGCAGCAAATGCCACCAGCCAGGGAAAAAATTTCGCAGCGCGCAGGGAACCTGTGTCGCGTGCCACAAGAAGGACGATACGCACAAGGGCAGCCTGGGCTCGAAGTGCGCGGATTGCCATACCGAGTCCGGCTGGAAGGAAGCGCGGTTTGACCATGACACCACGGATTTCAAACTTGAAGGCCGGCACGCCAATGCGAAATGCAGGGATTGTCACCGCGACAATGCCTTCAAGGACACGCCCATGGCCTGTGTGTCGTGCCATCGGAAGGATGACAGGCACAAGGGCCGTTTTGGCGAGAAATGCCAGAGCTGTCATAACGCCAAGGCCTGGGATGCCGTGGTGTTCGACCACAACGAAGACACGAAATACCCCTTGCGCGGCAAGCATCGACAGGCGCGGTGCGACGCCTGTCATACCGGAAACCTGTATCGCGACACGCTGCAAACAGCCTGCGTGGCCTGTCACAAGAAGGACGACAAGCACAAGGGCACACTGGGCGAAAAATGCGGCGACTGTCACGTCGAGCGCGCCTGGAACGAGGCGCGCTTCGATCACGCCCAATCCCGTTTCCCGCTACGCGGCAAGCATGCGGACATTGAGTGCAATGCCTGTCACAAGAGCCCGCTTTTCAGGGACACGCCCATGAACTGCATCGCCTGCCACAAGAAGGATGACAGGCACAAAGGCGCATTGGGGGACCAGTGCGGCGACTGTCATGGCGAGCGCGACTGGAAGGAAAGCCGGTTCGATCACGGCAAGACGCGATTCGCGCTGACGGGCCGCCACCGTTCCGTGAAATGCGACGACTGCCACCAGGGGCAGAAGTACAAAAACACGCCCATGGCCTGTATCGCCTGCCACAAGAAAGACGATGTGCACAAAGGCCAGCAAGGCGAGAAGTGCGAGCAATGCCACAGCGCACAGGACTGGAAGCAGACCACGTTCAACCATGGCCTTGCCCGTTTCCCGCTTCTGGGCAGGCATCTCGTCGTGGAATGCAGGAAATGCCATGCGACGGCTCAATTCAAGGATGCCAGGACGGAATGCGTGGCGTGTCACGACAAGGATGACATTCACAAGCGGCGTCTCGGCGAACAGTGCGAAAGCTGCCATAACAGCCGTGATTGGCGGTTGTGGGACTTCAACCACAATACCCGTACCCGCTTCAGGCTGGATGGCGGACATCGGGGCCTGGATTGCTACAGCTGTCACAGAAAACCTGTCGCCGGCAAGGCCGTCCTGCCGATGGGGTGCGTGAGCTGTCACGACAAGGACGACGTGCATGACGGCAGCTTCGGCAGGCAGTGCGAGAAATGCCATGGCACGGATTCTTTCAAGAAGGTCCGCTTGCGTCAGGGTGAGAACCATACACCTTCAAGAATCGCGTCGTCCGAAGTGACCTGCCCGACCGTCGTTCGAGGGGGATGTCAGGGCGGCACCAGACAAACTGCACGTGCTCTGCAAGCCATGCTTGCTTCGGGAGGAGACACGAGATGAAAAGTGCCCATTCTGCTATCCGGTCATGCGTTCTGCCAGGATTGTGGCGGGTATGGAACATTCTGCTGCTCTGTGTGACAGGTATGGCTACCCTGTCGGCCCTCGCCGCGGGGCCGGGTGCCGCTGGTTTCGATCATACGAAGACAGGCTTTCAACTGAGTGGCGCCCACCGAAACGTGCGGTGCGAATCGTGTCACGTCCAGGGCGTTTTCAAGGGGACGCCCACCCAGTGTGCGAGTTGCCATGCCAGCGGCAGCCAGCGCGTCACGGCTGCCGTCATGCCGGCCACGCATATCCCCACCAAGCAGGCATGTGAAACCTGTCATAACACCTTGTCCTTTACAGGGGCCCGCTTCAACCATTTGGGTGTTGCGCCCGGCACCTGCTCCACCTGCCACAACGGCAGCATGGCCAAAGGCAAGCCGAGCACGCATATCGTGACGACGGCCGCCTGCGACACGTGCCACAAAACCAGCGCGTGGACCCCAGCCAGCTTCAACCACAGTGCGGTCAGCCCAGGTAGTTGCGCCAGCTGTCACAACGGCAAGGCCGCGACCGGCAAGCCGGGTACGCATATCCCGACCACGGCGTCATGCGACACCTGCCACAAGACCGCTGCCTGGAAGCCTGCTTCCTTCAGCCACAGTGGGGTTGCTCCGGGAACGTGCGCGACCTGCCACAATGGCAGCACGGCCACAGGGAAACCGGCCACGCACATTCCTACCACGCAGGCGTGCGACAGCTGCCATAAAACCAGCGCATGGACCCCTGCCAGCTTCAATCACAATGGCGTCACCCCGGGTAGCTGTGCGACGTGCCACAACGGCAAGACCGCGACCGGCAAGCCGGGTACGCACATTCCGACCACGGCGTCATGCGACACCTGCCACAAGACCGTTGCCTGGAAGCCTGCTTCCTTCAGCCACAGTGGGGTTGCTCCGGGAACGTGCGCGACCTGCCACAACGGCAGCATCGCCCAAGGCAAGTCGACCACACATATCCCCACCACGGCTGCCTGTGATACCTGCCACAAGACCGCAGCCTGGGTGCCTGCCAGTTTCAGCCATGGCGGGGTTGCTCCAGGCACGTGTTCGACTTGCCACAATGGAACCTTGGCCACTGGCAAATCCATCAGCCACATTCCCACCACGCAGACCTGTGATACCTGCCACAAGACCGCAAGCTGGAAACCCGCGACGATGAACCACACGGGCATTGCGCCCGGAACGTGTGCGACGTGTCACAACGGAACAACAGCGACAGGCAAGTCCGCGAACCACATTCCGACCACGGCTGCCTGCGATACCTGCCACAAGACCTCATCGTGGAATACGGCGACGATGAATCATGCAGGTATTGCCCCCGGCACCTGCTCGACCTGCCACAACGGCACCACTGCGACCGGCAAGCCGACTACGCATATTCCGACCACGGCTTCGTGCGACACCTGTCACAAGACAAGCGCCTGGACCCCGG
>CAZHKS010000021.1:0-44447 GCA_964533095.1 uncultured Thiobacillus sp.
CGCATTCGGTGCACTTGTTGGGATCGATGATGTAGATCTCGTCACCCTGCGAAATGGCGTCGTTTGGGCATTCTGGCAGACAGACGTCGCAATTGATGCATTCGTCCGTGATCATCATAGACATGGCTTTCTCCGGGTCATATCAGTTTTTACTTATTTTCTCACTTAATCGCCTCGCCACCAATGGGTGGACGAAAGGCGTCACATCGCCACCCAGTTGCGCGATCTCGCGGATCATGCTTGCGGAGATGAACATATACTGATCCGACGGCGTCAGGAACAGGGATTCGATGTCGGGCTTGAGGTTGCGGTTCATGCCTGCCAGCTGGAATTCGTACTCGAAGTCGGACGCCGCACGCAGCCCCCGCAGCACGGCGATTGCGCCCTGCTCGGCGACAAAATCGATCAGCAGGCCGGAGAAACCCTCTACCCGAACCTGCGGCAAGTCTGCCAGCACATCGCGCGTCATCGCCACCCGCTCTTCCATGCTGAAAAAGGGCCGCTTGTTGCGTGATTCGGCCACCGCGACGATGACGCGGTCGAACAGGCGCACCGCGCGCCGCACCAGATCCTCGTGGCCGCGCGTGATGGGGTCGAATGTGCCGGGATAGACAGCAGTCAGCATCGGTTGATTATTCCTTGATCAGCAGCGCAAAATGCGAGCGCCCCGCGCACCCGCTGCGGTGGATGATAAACCCTGGGGGCGCGACGACCTGCGTTCCCTGCTCGACATAGGCATGTCCGCCGGGCTTGAGGTGGCGCGCCAGATCAGTCAGCACCGTCCCGGCCAGCCCGCTGTCGAACGGTGGATCGACGAAGACAAGATCGAACGTCTCCCGGTTGTTCGCCAGCCATGCCAGCGCATCGGCGCGCAGGATGTCGACCTGGCTGGCTCCGAGCACGGCGCGGTTCTTTTCCAGCGCGCCGACGGCCTTGAGATCACGCTCGACCATGACGACCCGCCCGGCCCCGCGCGAGGCCGCCTCGAAACCGAGCGCGCCGCTGCCGGCAAACAGGTCCAGGCAGGCCCAGCCCGGCATATCCTGGCCCAGCCAGTTGAACAGGGTCTCGCGCACGCGGTCGGGCGTCGGGCGCAAGCCTGCGCCGTCGGGAAACTCAAGCAGGCGGCGGCGGTGTTGCCCGCCTATGATGCGCACCCGGTTGGGCGCGCCGTGCGCCCGCTGGGGCGCCGCTCGCTTAGCGAGCATTGTTTCCCCCCACCACCACGGTCACCAGCCTGTCGGGGTCGATGTGGCGGGCAAATGCCTGCTTCACGGCCGCCACGTCGACCGCATTCACCTTGTCGACCCAGGTATCCAGGTAATCCAGCGGCAGATTGTAGAACCCGATCAGCGAAAGGTATTCGAGAATCTTTCGGTTGCTGTCGATGCGCAGCGGAAATCCGCCGGTGAGGTTGGCCTTGGCCTGGTTCAGCTCCGCCTCGCTGGGGCCATCGGCAATGAACTGCCGCAGGGTCGCCTGCGCCACCTTCAGCGCGTCATCGGTCTGTTCGCGCTTGGTCTGCAACCCGAGCTGGAACGGACCCGCTTCCATCATCGGCAGGAAATAGCTGTAGGCGCTGTAGGCATAGCCGCGCTTGTCGCGCACCTCGCGCATCAGCCGCGAGTCGAAACCGCCCCCGCCCAGCACATAGTTGCCCACGTACAGCGAAAAGAAATCGGGATCGTTGCGCGCCACGCCCACCGCGCCCACCAGTACATGGCTTTGCGCGGAAGGGAAAGCGATGCGTACATCGTTGGCCGGTGCCGGGCCGGGTTTCGGCAACGGCGGCAGAACCGCCGCACGGGACAGGCCGCCCTCGAGACGTGCGGCGATGGCTTCGGCTTCGGCGCGCGTGATATCCCCCATCAGGGAAATCACGGCGTTGGGCGCGCTGTAATGCGTACGGTAGAAGGTTTGTACCTCCGCTCGCGTCAGCCGTTCGATTGCGGCAGGGTCGCCCGCTTCATCATGGGCATAGGGGTGCGTGCCATACAGGGCGCGATAGAACGCCTTGCCGGCAACCGTACCGGGGTCCGCCTCCGCTTCGCGGATCCCCGAGATGAGGCGCTGCTTCTCGCGCTTGATCACGGCTTGCGGAAAATCGGGCTGTTGCAGCACGCGCGTCAGGATATCGAGTGCTGCGTTCTTTTCGGCCGCTGACGACAGGGTACGCAAGGTGACGCCCGCACGGTCGCGGTCGAAACTGCCCCCCAGTTCCGCCCCGACATCGGCGATGCGATGCGCAATCTCCGTATCCGAGAGGCCGCCGGCTCCCTGATCGAGGAGAATGTGAGTCAACTGGGCAAGACCGGCCTGCCCGCTGGGATCGCGCGCGCTGCCCGCGGGGAAATCCACCGAAATGTCGAGGATGGGCAGCTCGTGGCTTTCGACGAAGATCACCCGCGCGCCGTGCGGCGTCTGCCAGTGCTGGATGACGAGCGCAGCCTGCGCCGACAGGGGCAGGCTCAGCAGCAGTGCAACACAAAAGGCCTTAATTGTCATGGCGGACTCCCGGCACCGCGGCGCGGTGCGTCTGCGGTTGCAAGGGTTGCGGGTCGAGCACGCCCACGCTCAGCTGATCGTTCTGCAGCCACTGCTTCGCAGCGGCCTGAACCTCGGCGGCCGTCACCGCACGCAATTTGTCGACCCGGTGCTCCAGTGCCGCGGGCGGCAGGCCCGCCGTGACATATTCGCCAAGCTGCATGGCCTGGTAGAACAGCGAGTCGCGCTGGTAGACGTCGGCCGCGATGACCTGTGCCTTCACCCGGGCGAGCTCCGCCTCGCTGATGCCGTCGCGCTGCAACCGCTGTATCTGGTCGTGAATGGCCTTTTCGAGCGCGTCCACCGACTTGCCCGGCGCGGGCGTCGCGTCGATCATGAACATGCCCGGGCCACGCGAAACAGCGTCATAGCCCGCGCTCGTACTCACGGCAATTTGCTGCGTCTTGACCAGCGATTGCTGCAGCCGCGCCGAGTCATTACCGGAGAGCACGCCCGCAAGTATCTGCAGCGCATAGGGCGCGGTGTCCTTCTCCCAGTCCCTGAGGACGGGCGCATGCCAGGCCATCAGCAGGTAGGGCACCTTCGCCGGCACCTTGACCACGATACGCTTCTCGCCGATCTGCGCAGGCTCATTCTGCGGCTTGCGGTCCGGCAGCGCATGCGCGGGAATTACGCCGTAATAGCGCTTGGCCATCGCGATAACGTCATCCGCCTTCACATCGCCGGCCACCACGAGGGTGGCGTTGTCGGGCGCATACCAGCGGGCATACCAGTCGCGCGCATCCTGCGCAGTCATGTGCTTGAGATCGTCCATCCAGCCGATGACGGGGCGGCGATAGGGGCTCTCCTGGTAGGCTGCCGCCATCAGTTGTTCGTAGACCACCGATTGCGGCTGGTCGTCGGTACGCATCCGGCGCTCTTCCATCACTACCTGCATTTCCTTGGCGAAGAGGTCGTCCCGGATGACGAGATTGGCCATGCGGTCGGATTCCAGCTGCATCGCCAGTTCCAGTCGATCCTTCTGCAACTGCTGGAAATATGCCGTATGGTCGCGATTGGTAAAGGCATTCTCGCGCCCGCCCGCAGCCGCAATACGTTTGGAGAATTCACCCGGCGGCACGGTTTTCGTCCCCCGGAACATCATGTGCTCCAGCACGTGCGCCACGCCGGTCGTACCGTTGAATTCGTCCATCGATCCGGCCCGGTACCACACCTGCGACACCACCACCGGTGCGCGATGATCTTCCTGCACGATCACCCGCATGCCATTGTCCAGCGTAACGTCCGTCACCGCCGCCTGTGCGCTGCCTACCAGCAGCGCCAGCAGTATTCCCCGCATGCCGAGCATGTTTTCACCTCTTGTTGAATGAGTCCGAATGATAAGCCGTAGCCGAATGATAAGATTAGGCGTCCGTCAAACTGCTGTGCTGACCCCCCTTGTCCGTGTTTAGTTTCTTCAAGTCCAAACCGCCTGTTACAGAACCGGCCACGCCCGCCCCGCAGGCCGAGCCCGCTGCCTTGCCGCCAACCGAACCTCGCCCGGGCTGGGCGCAGCGGCTGAAGCAGGGTCTCGCCAAGACCCGCGACCGGCTGGGCGGCCAGTTGTCCGGGCTGTTCGGCGTCGGCCGCAAGATCGATGCCGAACTGTTCGAGGAACTCGAAACCATCCTCATCACCGCCGACATCGGCGTCGACGCCACGCACACCCTGCTCGAAGTCCTGCAGAAAAAAGTGCGGCGCGAAGGCCTGACCGAAGCCTCCGACCTGCAGTCCGCGCTGAAGCAGGCGCTGGTCGACCTGCTGACGCCGTTGCAGGCGCCGCTCGACGTCACTCCGCACAAGCCCTTCATCCTCATGCTGGCGGGCGTCAACGGCGCCGGCAAGACCACCACCATCGGCAAGCTCGCCAAGCTCTACCAGTCGCAGGGCCTGTCGGTGCTGCTGGCCGCCGGCGACACCTTCCGCGCGGCGGCACGCGAACAGCTGCAGGTCTGGGGCGAGCGCAACAACGTCACCGTGGTGAGCCAGGAAAAAGGCGATTCCGCCGCAGTGATCTTCGACGCCATCCAGGCTGCCCGCGCGCGCAGCATCGACGTCGTGCTTGCCGACACGGCCGGCCGCCTGCCGACGCAGCTCCATCTGATGGAAGAGATCAGGAAGGTCAGGCGCGTGATCGAGAAGGCCGTGCCCGGCGCCCCGCACGAAGTGCTGCTGGTGCTGGACGCCAACACCGGCCAGAACGCCGTCGCCCAGGTCAAGGCCTTCGACGACGCGCTCGGCGTGACCGGCCTGGCGCTGACCAAGCTCGACGGTACCGCCAAGGGCGGGGCCATCGCCGCCATCGCCCAGGCGCGGCCGATCCCGGTGCGCTACATCGGCGTCGGCGAGACGGTCGACGACCTGCGCCCCTTCGATGCGCGCGAATTCGTCGAGGCCATCTTTCCTGTTTAGGACAGCCACCGCATGATCAGCTTCAACCAGGTCACCAAACGCTATCCCGGTGGGCACGAGGCCCTCTCCGGCGTCAGCTTCGCCATCGAGCAGGGCGAACTGGTGTTCCTGACCGGACACTCCGGTGCGGGCAAGAGCACCCTGCTGAAGCTTGTCGCCGCCATCGAACGCCCCACCAGCGGGGTAGTGTCGGTCAGCGGCCAGAATGTCGGCCGCCTGTCGCGCCGCGCGGTACCCTATCTGCGCCGCAACATCGGCCTGGTGTTCCAGGATCACAAGCTGCTGTTCGACCGCAGCGTGATCGACAACGTGGTGCTGCCGCTCGACATCGCCGGTTTCGACCGCCGCGAGTCCTTGAAGCGCGCCCGTGCCGTGATCGACAAGGTCGGCCTGCTCAAGCGCGAAAAAGCCAATCCCGTCAGTCTCTCGGGTGGCGAGCAGCAGCGCCTGTGCATCGCGCGCGCACTGGTGAGCCGGCCCGCCCTGCTGCTGGCCGACGAGCCAACCGGCAACCTCGACGCCGGCTACGCCGCCGACATCATGGCGATGTTCCGCGACTTCCATCAGGTCGGCACCACGCTGGTGATCGCCACCCACGACGAGCGTGCCATCTCCGCACTGGGCGGCCGCACGCTGCATCTTGACCACGGCAAGGTCGGCGAGGTGCCGGCATGATCAGATGGATGCGTCACCACAGGCATGCGTTCGCCGCCGCGCTGCATCGACTGCGCCTCCAGGCGTTCACGACGCTGCTGACCGCACTCGCCATGGGCGTGGCGATCAGCCTGCCGAGCGGACTCTATCTGGGCCTGGGCAATCTCAGCCGGGTGGCGGGCGAACTGCCGGCGCAGCCGGAAATCAGCCTGTTTCTCGATGCCGGGGCGTCCGCCGAACAAAAACAGGCCATCGCGGCGCGGCTCAGGCAGCCCGATATCGCACAGGCCCGCTTCGTGCCCAAGGACGAGGCGCTGGCCGCCCTGAGCGCCTCGCAGGACCTGGCCGACATCACGGCTGGTCTGGCCGAGAATCCGCTGCCGGATGCCTGGATCGTGCGGCCGCAGGTGACGTCGCGCGAAGCGCTGGTGCGCGTTTCCGACAGCCTGGGCAAGTTTCCGGGCATTGCGGAAACCCATCTCGACAGCCAATGGGCGGAACGCCTGCAGGCCGCGCTCGCCATCGGCCGTACGGGCGTCTGGCTGCTGGCCGGACTGTTTGCCATTGCCCTGATCGCCATCTCGGGCAACGCCATCCGCGCCCAGGTGCTGGCCCGCCGCGACGAAATCCTGGTCAGCCGCCTGATCGGCGCCACCGACCGCCACATCCGCCGCCCTTTTCTCTACCTGGGCGCGCTGCAGGGGCTGTTCGGCGGACTCGCGGCCGGGGGGGTGCTGGCCGTAGCCGGTACGATCCTGCGCGAACCGGTCGAGCATCTGGCGGCCCTGTATGGGTCGACGTTTCATCTGCTGCCCCCGGACGGGGCCGAAATCGCCGTGGTGCTCGGCCTGACCACCCTGTTCGGCTGGGTCGGCGCCTGGCTCTCGGTGACGCGGAGCCTGCATCAGGTGGAAGCGACACGCTGATCGGTCCGTTGACAATCAAGCCCGAGCAAAAGGCGGGTATCGTTGACAGGCTGGATTTATGCAATTGGATTGCGCACTCCCGCTATAGCGAGCGGGAGGCGGCCTGCCAACCTCACCTCTCGGGCACCCAATGCCCGCCGCACCTGTGCATGATCTGCACTAAGCCAGTGCATATACACCGTTACGCATCATGATGGCGCATCAGCAGTGCGCGTTTTTTCTGCCCAGCCCGCGCTCCGTTCATCCTGGGCACCAATTGTGCTCAATGTGGTCGAACTTCAGCCGTTACAAAGAATGGCATGATCATTGCGGTGTTCCAACCACACCATCACAGTTCAACGACCAGGAGTCAGTCATGAGCTTGTTCAATCAGTACATCGAACGCTACCGTCGGGAGGAAGAGGAATACTCGCTGGAAGAATTCCTGGACATCTGCAAGAAAGACCACATGGCCTACGCCAGTTCTGCCGAGCGCATGCTGGCTGCCATCGGCGAACCGGAAATGGTCGACACGCGGCAGGACCCGCGCCTGTCGCGCCTGTTTTCCAACAAGGTCATCAAGCGTTATCCGGCGTTCAAGGATTTCTACGGCATGGAAGAAACGGTCGAGCAGATCGTGTCCTACTTCCGCCATGCCGCCCAGGGTCTGGAAGAGAAGAAACAGATCCTCTACCTGCTGGGCCCGGTGGGCGGCGGCAAGTCCTCGCTGGCCGAAAAGCTCAAGCATCTGATGGAGAAGGCGCCGTTCTATGCGATCAAGGGCTCGCCGGTGAACGACTCGCCGCTGTCGCTGTTCTCGCCCGATGAGGACGGCGACATCCTGGAAAAGGAATACGGGATAGCGAGCCGCTATCTCGGCAAGGTGCTGTCGCCGTGGGCGGTCAAGCGCCTGCACGAATTCAACGGCGACATCACCAAGTTCCGCGTGGTCAAGCGCTGGCCGTCGGTACTGGGACAGGTCGGCATTTCCAAGACCGAGCCGGGCGACGAGAACAACCAGGACATTTCCTCGCTGGTCGGCAAGGTGGACATCCGCAAGCTGGAGAAATTCTCGCAGGACGACCCGGATGCCTACAGTTACTCGGGCGGGCTGTGCCTCGCCAACCAGGGGCTGCTTGAATTCGTGGAGATGTTCAAGGCGCCGATCAAGGTGCTGCATCCGCTGCTCACCGCCACCCAGGAAAGCAACTACAAGGGTACCGAGGGCTTCGGCGCCATTCCGTTCGACGGCGTGGTGCTGGCGCACAGCAACGAGTCGGAGTGGACGACCTTCCGCAACAACAAGAACAACGAGGCCTTCCTCGACCGCATCTACATCGTCAAGGTGCCCTACTGCCTGCGCGTAACCGAGGAAACGAAGATCTACCAGAAGCTGCTGCACCACAGCTCGCTGTCGGAAGCGCCGTGCGCGCCCGGCACGCTGGAAATGCTGGCGCAGTTCTCGGTGCTGACACGGCTGAAGGAGTCGGAAAACTCCAGCATCTATTCCAAGATGCGCATCTACGACGGCGAGACCCTCAAGGACACCGACCCCAAGGCCAAGTCCTATCAGGAGTACCGCGATTTCGCCGGCGTCGACGAGGGCATGACCGGCATCTCGACCCGGTTCGCGTTCAAGATCCTGTCCAAGGTGTTCAACTTCGACCACAGCGAGATCGCCGCCAACCCGGTGCACCTGCTGTACGTGCTGGAGCAGCAGATCGAACAGGAGCAGCTGCCGCCCGAAGTCGAGCAGCGCTATGTGGCCTACCTGAAGGAATACCTGTCGCCGCACTACGCCGAGTTCATCGAGAAGGAACTGCAGACCGCCTACCTCGAATCGTATTCGGAATACGGCCAGAACATTTTCGACCGCTACGTGACCTACGCCGACATGTGGATCCAGGATCAGGAATTCCGTGATCCGGACACCGGGGAAATCCTCGATCGCATCCAGCTCAACGCCGAACTGGAGAAGATCGAGAAGCCGGCCGGCATCGCCAACCCGAAGGATTTCCGCCACGAGGTGGTCAACTTCGTGCTGCGCGCGCGCGCCCAGAACCATGGCAAGAACCCGGCCTGGACCAGCTACGAGAAGCTACGCGTGGTCATCGAGAAGCGCATGTTCTCCAGCACCGAGGATCTGCTGCCGGTGATCTCGTTCAACACCAAAGCCTCCAGCGAAGAAATGAAGAAACATCATGACTTCGTCCAGCGCATGGTGAGCAAGGGCTATACCGACAAACAGGTGCGCCTGCTGGCCGAATGGTATCTGCGCGCGAGAAAGGCTTCCTGAAGGCGGACGACCATGAGCCAGCTCATCGATCGCCGCCTCTCGGGCAAGAACCGCAGCGCCGTCAACCGGCAGCGCTTTCTGCGCCGTTTCAAGGCGCAGATCCGCAAGGCGGCCGGTGAGGTCGTGTCCGGCCGCAAGGTGACCGATCTGGAGCGCGGGGAAAAGATCTCCATCCCGTCCAAGGACCTGTCCGAACCCAGCTTCCATCACGGGCCCGGCGGCCGCCGCAACATCGTGCTGCCCGGCAACCGCGAGTTTGTCAGCGGCGACCGCATGGAACGCCCCAAAGGGGGCGATGGCAGCGGCAGCGAGGGCGGACCGGCCGACGAGACCCTGGACGACTTCGTGTTCGAGCTGTCGAAGGAAGAGTTCATGGACTATTTCTTCCAGGATCTGGCGCTGCCGGATCTGGTGAAGAAGCAGCTCGCCGCCGTGCCCGAAGTGAAACGCGCGCGCGCCGGCTTCGTCAGCCAGGGCAACCCGTCCAACCTGCACGTGGTGCGCTCGATGAAGCAGGCCATCGGCCGGCGGCTCGCCATGGCGGCCGCCCCGCGTGACGCGTTGCGCGAAGCCGAGGCGGCGCTGGAGGACCTGGTCGCCCGTGGCCTCGGCGCCAGCCCCGAAGCCGACACGCTGCGCGAGGAGATCGAGGCGCTCAAGTCGCGCCTGGCCGCGGTCCCCTTTCTCGACACGTGGGACCTGCGTTACGCCAACCGGGTCGACCAGCCCACACCCAGCAGCCAGGCCGTGATGTTCTGCCTGATGGACGTATCGGGGTCGATGACCGAGGACCGCAAGAACATCGCCAAGCGCTTCTTCATGCTGCTCTATCTTTTCCTCACCAAGAGCTACGAACGCATCGACGTGGTGTTCATCCGGCATCACACCGTAGCCAAGGAAGTCAGCGAGGAGGATTTCTTCACTTCGCGCGAAAGCGGCGGCACCGTGGTGTCGAGCGTGCTCGAGCTGATGCACGAAATCATCCTCGAACGCTATCCCAGCGCGAGCTGGAACATCTACGCCGCCCAGGCCTCGGACGGCGACAACTGGGAAGATGATTCGCCGCGCTGCCGGGATCTGTTGATCCAGAGCATCCTGCCGCTGACGCAGTACTTCGCCTACGTCGAGATCGAGTCCGAGGCGCCGCAGAGCCTGTGGCACGAATACGAACGCGTGAAGGCAGCGAGTCCACGCTTCGCCATGCAGCGCATTCTGACGCTGGAAGACATCTATCCGGTCTTCCGCGAGCTGTTCAAGAAAAAGGTGGCCTGAGATGGAACCTGAACTGGAAAGCGCGACCCCGTCCGCCGCCCCGCGCCAGCCGCTGTCGGAGGGTTCGGAGTGGACCTTCGAACTGCTCGACACCTACGACCGCGAGATCGCCCGGGTCGCCGCGCATTACGGCCTCGACACCTACCCGAACCAGATCGAGGTCATCACGTCCGAACAGATGATCGACGCCTATTCCTCGGTCGGCATGCCGGTGGGCTATCACCACTGGTCCTACGGCAAGCAGTTCCTCTCCACCCAGAAAGGCTACAAGCGCGGGCAAATGGGGCTGGCCTACGAGATCGTCATCAACTCCAGCCCCTGCCTCGCCTATCTGATGGAAGAGAACACCATGACCATGCAGGCGCTGGTGATCGCCCACGCCGCGTATGGCCACAACTCATTCTTCAAGGGCAACTACCTGTTCCGCACCTGGACCGACGCCGAGGGCATACTCGACTATCTGGTGTTCGCCCGCAATTTCATCGCCGAATGCGAAGAGCGCCATGGCGAGGAAGCCGTCGAGGAACTGCTCGATTCCTGCCACGCCCTGATGAACCTCGGCGTCGACCGCTACAAGCGGCCCACCAAGCTATCGATGGCCAAGGAGCAGGCGCGCCAGACCGAGCGCGAGGCCTACCTGCAATCCCAGGTCAACGACCTGTGGCGCACCCTGCCCCCCAAGGAGGCGGCCGATCGTGAAAAACAATCGACGCGCTTCCCCAGCGAACCGCAGGAAAACCTGCTGTATTTCATCGAGAAAAACGCGCCGCGGCTGGAGCCCTGGCAGCGCGAGATCGTCCGCATTGTCCGGAAGATCGCGCAGTACTTCTACCCGCAGCGCCAGACCCAGGTGATGAACGAGGGCTGGGCCACGTTCTGGCACTACACCCTGCTCAACCACCTGTACGAGGAAGGCAAACTGACCGACGGCTTCATGATGGAGTTTCTGCAAAGCCACACCAACGTGGTCTACCAGCCCCCCTTCAACAGCCGCTATTACAACGGCATCAACCCCTATGCGCTGGGGTTTGCCATGTTCCAGGACCTGCGCCGCATCTGCGAGCACCCGACCGAGGAAGACCGCCGCTGGTTTCCCGAGCTTGCCGGTACCGACTGGGTGAAATCGCTCGACTTTGCCATGCGCAATTTCAAGGACGAAAGCTTCGTCGCGCAATATCTTTCGCCCAAGCTGATCCGGGACCTGAAGCTGTTTGCAATCGTCGACGACGACACCGACGACAAGCTGGAAGTCACGGCGATCCACGACGATGCCGGGTATCGCGCAATCCGCCAGCAGCTTGCCGACCATTACAACCTGGGCAACCGTGAGCCCAACATCCAGGTCTATTCGGTCGACGTCTTCGGCGACCGTTCACTAACCCTGCGCCACTACAAGCATGACCGCCGGCCCCTGGGCGAAACCACCCCGGAAATGATGCGCCACGTCGCCCGCCTATGGGGCTATACGGTGCGTATCGAAAGCGTGGACCAGGATGGCGTGACCCGGCTGGTGGGCATCAGCGAGGGCTAGCTGTATCACGCGTAAAGCGCCTGGCAGCCCCCTTCGGCTGCTTCTTTGAGCCTGGACTGGAGGCGGCGAAGACAGAATATTGCCCCTACGACACATCCCACAAGGACTTCCTAGACACCCAGGCCTGGGTAAACCTCCTGTGAAAATGTTGTAGGGCTCACGCCAGTGTGAGTGCCCCCTAACCCAGAAATGCCCTTGCCGCAGCGTCCTTTGTTTACGACTTCATTTACATTTCCCGATTTTAGTGATGGGGAGCACCATCCTATGAGGGAACCCTTTCCGGACTTAGCACTCATACCATCGGAGTGCTAAACTATTCATGAAGGGGGTTTTACACGCATGACTCAATCGATGTCTCTACCCGTTCCTGCGGCCTGCAGCCTGGATAGCTACATCCAGACCGTCAACCGCTATCCCATGCTGAGCCTGGAAGAAGAGCAGAGGCTGGCGCGCACCTGGCACGACAAGCAGGATATCGAGGCCGCGCGCCAGTTGGTTGTCTCGCACCTCCGCGTGGTGGTGAGCGTGGCACGGCATTATCTCGGTTATGGACTGCCGCACGCCGACCTCATCCAGGAAGGCAATGTGGGCCTGATGAAGGCCGTGAAACGTTTCGACCCGGACCGTGGCGTACGCCTCGTTTCGTTCGCTTTGCACTGGATCCGCGCCGAAATCCACGAATATGTCCTGAAGAACTGGCGCCTGGTCAAGGTAGCGACCACCAAGGCCCAGCGCAAGCTGTTCTTCAACCTGCGCAGCCTGAAACAGTCGCTCAATGCCCTGACGCTGCAGGAAGCCGACGCCATGGCACGTGAACTCAATGTCAGCCGCAAGGACGTGCTGGAGATGGAAACACGCCTGTCGGGGCACGACGTGTCGATCGACCCGACCGTGGACGATGGTGAGGAAAGCTACAGCCCCCTCGCCTATCTGGCGAGTCCGGACGAAAACCCGGCCCAGTTGCTGGAACGGGAAGAAACCGAGCAACTGCGGCACAAGGGTCTGGTCAATGCACTGGAAGACCTCGACGAGCGCAGCCGCCACATCATCCGGGCGCGCTGGCTGACCGAGGGCGAGGCCGCGACCCTGCACGAACTGGCCGCTGAATATGGCGTCTCCGCGGAGCGCATCCGCCAGATCGAGGCCCGCGCCCTGCAGAAAATGCGTGCCGCGATTCCGGCCTAAGCGCTGAATACGCAACCCTGCAGTTGATCGGTTGTAATGGCCACGGTGCAAGCCGTGGCCATTTTCTTTCGTCTCGCCCGAGCCGCACCCTCAGTCCCATCAGAAAATTACTCACTGTCAGGCAAATGTAAGCGTCCACCCGATAAGGTGGCCCATCATTGCGACGGAGCCCTTGATGCAGGACATCTTTCTTGTCGGCCACCGCCCGCCGGTCCTGTTGCTGCATGGATTGCGCGGCAACCCTCTGGAAATTCAACTGCTCGCCCAGCGCCTGCATCGGGCCGGGCATACAGTCAGCGCGCCTTATCTAAGTGGATACGGCCAGCGCCCCGGCGATTGCGCGCCGGTCCTCCCCTCGGAGCAATGGGAATTCCTCGCCAGCGAATATCTGGCGGCACTGGTGGCCGATCACGGCCCGGCTACGGTGGGGGGCCTCTGCATCGGGGCCGACCTTGCGCTGCAACTGGCCCGTCGCGACGGGGACTTGGTCACCGGCCTGCTCCTGATTTCCACGACGCTGTTCTACGATGGCTGGAACCTGCCCTGGTTCCGCCGGCTGCTCCCCTTGCTCCCCCTGGCCCATCCGACGCCACTGCGGCACTGGTACCGCTTGCGTGAGAAAGAGCCTTATGGCGTCAAGAATCCCCGTATTCGTGAATGGATCGCCCGCCAGATGGAATCCACCGGAAACTCCTCCGCCGGTGCCAGGGACCTGCCGCTTTCGGCGATCTACGAAGCCTATCGCATGATGCGCCGCATCAGGGCAAGCCTGCCCGAGATCAGGCAGCCGGCTCTCATCCTGCACGCGGCCGAGGACGAAATGGCCAGCCTGCGCACCCCCGACCTACTCGCCAGCCGCCTCGGCTCGCGGGTCATCGAGAAAATCATTTTCACCAATAGCTACCACATGCTGACGCTGGACAACGATAGGGAAGATGTCGCCCGAGCCTGCGTCGAATTCGTTGGAAGGCTGGAACGGCCTCAACGACTCACTGCCGCCAGTTGCATGGCCTGATCAATCTCAAAGGAAATCACGATGGATACCCGTCTAACCCTCGCCAATATTGCCGTCAATGAATTCCAATGCGACGCTGAAAAAATTAGCGAAGACGCCACGATCAAGGATCTCGGCATCGACTCCCTGAGTCTCCTGGAATTCATTTTCCGTATCGAGGAAGTATTTGCCATCCGCATCACCAACGACGATGCCGAGAAGCTGACGACCCTCGACGATATCGCCAATCTGGTCGATCGACTCCGTACCCTGGAAACGGCATGAGCCTGCACGAGCGGGTCGTCATCACCGGCCTGGGCGCCATTTCGGCACTAGGGTTGGGTGTTGCCCCCCTGTTTGTCGGTGCGCTCGCCGGGCGCTCCGGCATTCGCATCTGGCCGGCCGATGGCCCCTGGATTGCTGCTCCGGTTCCAGGCGAGTTGAGTGGCATTGGCATGCACCAATTGCCCGCCAATGTCGACCGCCACGTCGGCTTGGCCACCCTGGCCGTACGCGAGGCCATGGCTGACGCTGGTCTGGAAAGCATCCCCGCTGCCCAAAGCGCCTCAACCGGCGTCTATTGGGGAACCGGCGTCGGCAGTGCGGCCACCGTCGAGGAAAGTTATGGCCGCCTGCATGCCGGCCAGCGGGCTCGCCCTTTGACCATCCTGCTGGCGATGCAGAATGCGGCGGTGGCCCAGATTGCGCTCGACCATGGACTGCGTGGCCCGCAGTTGTCGGTGTCACAAGCCTGTGCCTCGGCCGCTGCAGCCATCGGCGAAGCCATGCTTGCTCTGCGTTACGGACGGGCCGAACGCATCGTCGTGGGTGGTTCAGAGGCGCCTCTGCTTGCCGGCCAGTTGCAGGCCTGGGATGCCCTGCGTGTCCTCGCCCAAGCAGACAAGGCTGCACCCGAGCAAAGCTGCCGCCCGTTTGACCGCCGGCGCAGCGGCCTCGTCCTCGGTGAAGGGGCGGCCGCTCTCGTGCTCGAGCGGGAAAGCGTTGCCCGTCGCCGTGGCGCCCGCATCCATGCCGAATTGTGCGGGTATGGCAACGCCGGCGATGCCAGCCACTACGCGCGCCCGGATCCGGCAGGCCAGCAACGGGCGATGGAGCTTGCGCTGCAGGACGCGGGCCTGATGGCGGGCGACATTGGTTATATCAACGCCCATGCCACGGCCACCTCGGTTGGAGATGCCATGGAGGTCGCCGCCATCCGCAACACCTTCGGCGTGCAGAGCGCCCCTGCAGTCTCGTCCACGAAGGCAGTCCACGGACACACTTTGGGCGCAGCGGCCGCGCTGGAGCTTGTCATCACCGTGCTTGCCCTGGCGCGCGGCGAATGCCCTCCCACCGCGCATCTGGAGGAAACCGACTTGGAAGGGGTCAATCTGATCTCAGGAACGCCGCGCCGTGGCCCGGTATTTGCGGCGTTATCCAATACCTTTGCCTTTGGTGGAAGCAACGTCTCGCTGGCCGTTCGACAGTACCAATCCAGCGACTGAACATGCGTATCCTGCTGGTTGAGGACGATCCGATGGTGGCCGACGGTATCCGCGAAGGCCTTGAAAAAGCAGCTTTCTCGGTGGACCACTCGGCGGCAGCCGAGCCGGCCGAATCCGCACTCGAACTCACCCATTACGATCTGGCGATCGTCGATATCGGCCTGCCGCGCATGGATGGACATGAACTGATCCGCCGCCTGCGGCGTAGAAAAATCGAAGTGCCCATCCTTATTCTTACAGCCCGCGACGGGCTGGACGACCGGGTGATCGGTCTCGATCTCGGGGCCGACGATTACATGGTCAAGCCCTTCCACCTGCCCGAGCTGCTGGCCCGGCTGCGTGCATTGATCCGCCGCAGCCGCTCGGCCACCACCTCCGAACTGAGTGCGGGTTCGCTTCGCCTCGATCTGGCACGTCGAACCGCCAGTGCGCACGGCGCGCCGCTCGAGCTCACCGGCCGCGAGTGGGAAATCCTGCAGCAACTCATGCTCACCACCCCGAACGTCGTCGCCAAGCAGAAGATGGTCGAAAGCCTCAGCGAATGGGACAACGAACTGACCGCCAATGCCGTCGAAATCTATATCTCCCGCCTGCGCAACAAGCTGCAGGGATGCGGCGTGGAAATCCGCACCATCCGCGGCATCGGCTATCGCCTCGATGAAACCCTTCCGGCCTGAACGACCGCGGCAGACCCTGCGCAGGCGGCTGCTCGTCTTCCTGCTGGCACCGCTGGCAGCACTGCTCGTTATCAGCCTCGCTGCCGACTATCACATCGCCTTCGATCCGGCCAACGAAGCCTATGACCATGCCCTCGCCGACGATGCGGTCGCCCTGGCTGGCCGGGTTCATGTCCAGGGGGCCAGCGTCGCAGTGGATCTCCCGCCCGCCGCCGAGGCAGTCCTGCGAAGCAATGGAAGAGACCAGGAGTTTCTCGCGGTGCTCGGGCCGACCGGAAGACTGCTGGCGGGTGATGCCAATCTCCAGCCCGGGCCAACGATGCCAGGTGCTCCGCCGGCCCTGTCGGACGACAGCCTGGGAGGCAAGACAGTACGCAAGGCAAGCTATCTGCTCGAAACATCCAGAGGTCCGGTCACTGTCGTCGTCGCCGAAACCACCCACAAGCGGGAACGCACCGGCTCAAAAATCCTGGCAGCCATGATCGTCCCCAATGTGCTGCTCATCCTCTCCACCCTGGTCCTGGTCTACATCGGCGTGCGCAGCGGCCTGGCGCCCCTGGCACAACTCAGCGAGGAAATCGGCCGCCGTTCCCCCCACGATCTCAGCCCCTTGCCCAAGGGAGACGTGCCAGCCGAGGTGGAGCCCCTGATCAAGGCCTTGACGACCCTGATCGACGATCTGCGTGGGGCGGCCACCGCCCAGCAGGCCTTCCTCGCCAACGCCGCCCACCAGTTCAAGACCCCCCTCGCCGCCCTGCAGACCCAGCTCGAACTTGCAGCGACGGAAATTCCCCCGGAATGCCGTCACCGGGTGGTGAACCTGCGCGATGCCACCCAGCGTCTCGGCCACCTCACCCACCAGCTGCTCGCCCTGGCCCGCTCCGGGCCGGAGGCCGATATCGCCCACGAGCGCCGCCCCGTGGACCTCGCCCAGTTGCTGCAGGAAAACGCCTCCGTCTGGTATGACCGCGCCCTGGCCCGCGACATCGATCTCGGCTTCGAACCGGGGTCAGCGGTGATAGATGGCGCCGAATGGCTGCTGCGGGAATTGCTGGCGAACCTGATCGACAACGCCCTGAAGTACACCCCGCCGGGCGGGCGGATCACCGCCCGCAGCGGCACCAGCGAGGACAGCCGCCCTTTCATCGAAGTCGAGGACAATGGCCCCGGTATCCCGGAAGCCGAGCACCAGCGCATCTTCGATCGTTTTTACCGGGCGGCGGGATCACCCGGATCGGGAACCGGCCTTGGCCTCGCCATCGTCAAGGAAGTGGCGGATCGCCATGACGCCACCATCGATCTCGCCGATGCCGGCCCCGCGGGCGGCACGCGCATCCGCGTGATTTTCCTGCCCGGCACCTGATTCCGCCCCGGCGCGCCGGGGCACCACGCCTGCGATACTGCATCGATCCTGATCCTGTCAGGGTCGCGACAGGTGGTTCCCCCTATCTTGCGGGGATGCGACTGAAATCCTTCTTCCCGTGCCTCGCCCTCGCCTTCTGCCTGTCCGGCCCCCTGGCCGCAGCCGGCTTGCCGAACCCCGGCCAGTTGCGTCTTGCCGATGTCGATCAGCTGCTCGGGAAACGCAACCGTGCCGTGATCGCCTCCCGGCGCGCGGCAACGGCAGCCGAAGCGGGGGTCACGATGGCGGCCGGACGCCCCAATCCGACCGTCTCACTGAACACCAGCGGGATCAACGCCAGGCACCCGGGCGACAACGGCTATCTGGATACGATCCTGCGCATCGACCAGCCGATCGAACGCGGCGGCAAGCGGGACCTGCGTCTCGGTGTCGCCCGGGCCCTGCTCGATGCCAGCCGATCCGACGCCTCCGACAGCCTGCGTCAGCAACGGATGCTGGCGCGGGACGCCTACTTCGACCTCAAGGCAGCCGAGGACAAGGCCCGCCTGAGTGTCGAGTCGGCTCGTCTCTCCCACGAGGTCCTGAGCAAGGCCGAATTGCGGCTGAAGGCCGGCGACCTGGCACCGGCCGACGTCGACCGCATTCGCACCGATACGTTGCGCGCCGACAGCGACGCCAGCCAGGCCGAAGTCGACCGCCAGCGCGCGCGCCTCGCGCTCGCCCAGTTGCTGGCCATGGAATCCGAGGCATCACGGCTGGCCACCGCGGACCCCTGGCCGCGACTCGGTCCCCTGCCTGCCATCCAGCCTGATCTGGACGCGCGTCCTGACGTCGTCGCCGCACGCCAGCGCCTGGAGGCGGCAGAGAAAGCCATCGAACTGGCCAAATCCCAGCAGGTGCGGGATGTCACCGTCGGCGCCCAGTTCGAACGCAACAACCAGGACCCCGGCAGCAATCTGGTCGGCGTCGGCGTCAGCATCCCCTTGTTCACCGGCTACGATTTTCGCGGCGAGCTCCGCCAGGCCTTCGTCGCGCGCGACTCCGCGCAGGATGAACTGGATCGCATCAAGGCCGCGGCCGCCGCCGATTTCAGCCAGTCAACCTTCGAAGCCGAGCGCCTGGGCGAACGCGCCCGCCACCTGCGCGACGAGGCCCTGCCGGCAGCCCGCAAGGCGAGCGCCGCTGTCCAGTTTGCCTTCAGCCAGGGGGCCGTCTCGGCGCTCGACGTCATCGATGCTCGGCGCAGCCTCCATGCCGTCGAAACCGACACGGCCAGTGCGCTTGCCGACGCGGCCAAGGCCCGCGCCGCCTGGGCCGCCGCCACGAATCTCCAGGAACTGCCATGACCCGACCATCTTCCGGCCCCCGCACGCGCGCCCGCATCAAGCGCTTCGCCCCACTCGCCCTCGCCACCCTCCTCGGCCTCGGAGGGCTCGCCGTCTGGCGTGTCGAACATGCCGCGCCGCCCCCTCCGCCGGAGAAGGACACGCCCAAGGCACCCGCCAACCGGGTGCGTCTGGAACAGGATGCTTCGCAGCTGGCTTTTCTTAAACTTGAGGCGGTCAGTCTGGCGCCGCTGCCCGCCAGCGACCCGATGAACGCCCGCCTGGCCCTGGCCGAAGACCGGACGGCTCGGGTCTTTCCGCCGCTCGCCGGGCGCATCCTTGCCCTGAAGGCCGCCCCCGGCGATACGGTCGTCCCCGGCTCGCCGCTGGCCATCCTCGACGCGCCGGATTTCGGTCAGGCCATTGCCGATCTGCGCAAGGCGCAAGCCGACGCCACGCTGAAGAAGAAGGCCTTGGCGCGGGCGCAGACCCTGTTCGAGGGTGAAGCGCTGGCACGCCGCGATCTGGAAGCTGCCCAGGCCGATGCCCGTGGCGCCGAAGCCGAGGCCGATCGTGCCCGCCTGCGGCTCGCCAATCTCGCCCCGCCGGGCAGCCGCATCGAGGGTCAGCGCCTGATCCTGCGCGCACCCCTCGGCGGCGTCGTGGTCGACCGCCAGGCCAATCCGGGTACGGAGGTGCGCCCGGATGCGGCCATGCCGCTGTTCATCCTGTCCGACCTGCACCATCTCTGGCTCAATATCGATCTGCCGGAACAAGCCGTCGCCCTGGCCAAGCCGGGGGCGACGGTGAATTTCGCCGTCGAGGCGTTCCCCGGCGAGGATTTTCCCGCGCGCATCGAACAGGTCGGCGCCATGGTCGATCCGGCCACCCGGCGCATTCCGGTACGGGCGCTGGTCGACAACGCCGACGGCCGGCTCAAGCCGGAAATGTTTGCCCGTGCCACCCTCAGCCAGCCCAAGGCCGCAACGGTCATCCGCCTGCCCGTCGGCGCCTTGCTGACGGACGGCCTGACGACGCGGGTTTTCGTCCAGATCGGCCCGCGTGAATTCGAACGCCGCCGGGTAAGCGTCGCCCGCCAGGATGCCGAGTTCGCCTATCTGACGCCCGACTCTGGCCTCAAGTCCGGCGACAAGGTCGTGGTGCGGGGCGCGCTGCTGCTTGCGTCCGAACTCGCGCAAGGAGAATAAGGTGTTCAGTCGCCTGTCGATTTTCGTCATCCGCCAGCGGCTCTTCATCCTGGTGATGGCGGCGGCGCTCGCGGTGGTCGGCGTGCGCGCCCTGCAAAATCTTCCGGTGGAGGCTTTCCCCGACGTCCAGGACGTGCAGGTTCAGGTGGTGACCCAGTACCCGGGGCAGTCACCTGAAGACGTCGAGCGCACCCTCAGCATTCCGATCGAACGGGAAATGAGCGGCGTGCCGCGAGCAACGCAGGTGCGCTCGGTATCGATCACCGGCCTGTCGGTGGTGACCCTGACCTTCGACGACGGCACCAACGACTATTTCGCACGCAACCAGGTGCTGGAAAAGCTGCAGAACGTCAGTCTGCCACCCGGCGTCCAGCCGCAACTGGCCCCGCTGTCCACCGCGGTCGGCGAGATCTATCGCTACGTGCTGCGAGCCCCGTCCGGTATGCCGGCCCGCGAGGTGCGCGCGCTGCAGGACTGGGTGGTACGCCCGGCCCTGCGCAGGGTATCCGGTGTGGCCGACGTCAACAGCTTTGGCGGCGCGATCAAGGAATATCAGATCCGGCTCGACCCCGACGCCATGGCCCGCTACAACGTCAGCCTGGACCAGGTTTCGCAGGCCCTCGCCAATGGCAACCAGAATGCATCCGGCGGCATCATGAACCGGGGCGACGAAACCCTGGTCGTTCGCGCGCTCGGCCTCTTCTCCCGGATAGAGGACATCCGCGCCGTGGTCGTCAGCGCCCGGAACGGCAAAACCGTGACGGTCGGCGACATCGCGACGGTCACGGTCGGCGACCGTCCGCTTTCCGGCATCGTCGCCCACGACGATCACGATTCGGTGGTCGAAGGCATCGCCCTGATGACCAAGGGAAGCGATCCCTCGAAGGTGGTGGCCGACCTGCTGGCGCGGGTCGACGAGCTCAACCATGGCCAGTTGCCCAAGGGTGTCAGCATCCAGCCCATCTACCAGCGCACCGACCTGGTTCGCCATACGGTCCACACGGTGAGCGAAAACCTGGTGACCGGTGCCCTGCTGGTGGTGTCGGTGCTGGTCATCTTCCTGCGCGAATGGCGGGCCGCCCTGGTGGTGGCCGCGATCATCCCCCTGACCCTGCTCTTCGCCTTCACCCTCATGGACCTGAAAGGCGTGCCGGCCAATCTCATTTCCCTCGGCACCGTGGACTTCGGCATCATCATCGACAGCGCCGTCGTGCTGGTGGAAGCTCTCATGGTCCGCCTCGCGCTGCATCATGTGGATGCCGCCGCCGAATCGCCCATCACCCGCCGTTTCGAAGCCTTGCGCTGGGTCACGGAAGATCTGGCCAAACCCATCCTGTTCTCCAAGGCCATCATCATCCTGGCCTTCATGCCCATCTTCACCTTCCAGCGGGTGGAGGGCAGGATCTTCTCGCCGGTGGCCATGATTCTGTCATTTTCCCTGTTGGGCGCCGTGCTGCTCACCCTCACGCTGGTCCCCGCCCTGTTGTCGGTCGTACTCAGCTGGCGCGACCTGGCGGAAAAACATATCGACTGGCTGGTCCGCCTGCAACGTGCCTACCGGCGCCTGCTCGGCCGCATTCGTCGCCACCCGCGCCTCGCGTTCGGCATTGCCGGCGCCATCGTCGCCCTGGCCTTCGCCCTGGCGCCGATGCTCGGCAGCGAATTCCTCCCCCAGCTGGACGAAGGCAACCTGTGGCTGACCATCACCTTGCCGCCAGGCTCGTCGCTCGAACACACCAAGGACGTGGAACGGGTGGTGCGCACCACCCTGCGCAGCTATCCGGAGGTGAAAATGGTCGTTTCCCAGGTAGGACGCCCCGATGACGGCACCGACCCCAAGGGCCCGAACAACATGGAGATCCTTGCCGACTTGCAGCCGCGCGACACCTGGCGTTTCCCCAGCAAGGATGCGCTGGTGGCCGACATGGAGAAAAAGCTCGCGGTCCTGCCTGGCCTGCCCACCAATTTCTCCCAGGTCATCCAGGACAACGTCGAGGAAGCCCTGTCCGGCGTCAAGGGCGAGATCGCCGTCAAGGTTTTCGGCCCCGACCTCGATATCCTGCAGGACAAGGCCGAACAGATTGCTTCCATCCTGCGCGGCATCCGGGGCAGCCGCGACGTCGCGGCCATCCTGCCCGGCGGCCAGCCCGAGGTGGTGGTGCTGCCCGATCGCGTCAAGCTGGCACGTCTCGGCTTGTCGATGGGCGATCTCGACAATGCGGTACAGACGGCCCTGGGTGGCAGCGCCGTCGGCGGTTTTTACGAAGGCGAACGCCGTTTCGATCTGACGCTCCGCTTCGCCAAGCCCTATCGACGTTCGGTGGAAGACGTGGGGGCGGTTCCCCTGGCGCTGCCCAACAATGCAGGCACCGTACGTATCGCCGATGTCGCCACGGTCGAAGTGCGCGAAGGCGCCTCGCGCATCTCCCGCGAAGCCGGGGGGCGTAATGTCGCGGTCAAGGCCAACCTGCTGGGCCGCGATCAGGGTGGCTTCGTCGCCGAGGCCATGGCCAAGGTGGGCAAGGAGGTACAACTGCCGCCCGGCTACCGCATCGTCTGGGGTGGCCAGTTCGAGAACCAGCAACGCGCCATGAAACGCCTGGCGGTCATCGTCCCGGCCTCGCTGCTGGGCATCTTTGCCCTGCTCTTCTGGGCCTTCCGCTCGATGCGACTGGCCGGCCTGATCCTCGCCATGCTGCCCTTCAACATCACGGGCGGCTTCTTCGCCCTCGGCCTGGCCGGCCTGCATCTCTCCATCTCGGCAGCCGTCGGCTTCATTGCCGTAGCGGGGATTTCCGTGCAGAACGGGGTGATCCTGCTCGAGGAAGTGGTGCGGCTGACGGACAACGGCGCCAGCCTATTGCGGGCCGTCACGGAGGGCGCGGTATCTCGCTTGCGCCCCATTCTCATGACTGCGCTGATGGCCGGACTCGGCCTGCTGCCCGCAGCGCTCTCCCATGCCATCGGTTCCGAAACGCAGCGTCCCTTCGCCGTGGTGATTGTTGGGGGGGTGATCAGCGCCACGCTGTTCACACTCACCCTGCTGCCCCTCCTGGCGTGGTGGGGGATGCGGAAGCAGGGCGGCACGGAGTAACTACAGGGACGCAGGTATTCGGTCAATCACGTCACACAGGCGGCATGAATGAATCGAAAGACAGGACGACCGCAGGCAAGGCAAACAATGATTTTCGGGGATCGCCACTGACGGGAGATGACGTGAAAACGCCCTGCAGTGATTGCAGGGCGTTTTCATTGTAAGTAGGGAGCGCTCAGAAAAACGAGCCGATCAGGACCGAGAAAATGCTGATCCATGCCCAGGTAATCAAGCCCACCACCACCACCATGGGGAAACCCTGAAAAGTCAGAAGCTGCTTCATTGTTCGTACTCCGTTTAAGTTGATCAATTTTAGATTATTCGTCTTTGCTGCTCAAGCGGCGCGTCGGCAGCAGGGGATCATCATCGTCCATCAGGATGCGCTCGGCCGGCCCCTCCAGATCGTCAAACTGGCCGCTCTTGATCGACCAGAAGACGCCCAGGGCGATCAGCAGCACGAATACGCCGGAAAGCAGGAACAGGAACCCCAGGGTAGTGCTCATGGCATCACCAGTTCCTGCGTATGCTGATAATGCAGGACGCCTTCACGCGACAGGCGGAACTCGACCAGCCAGCGCCCGCTCGCCGGGATTTTCAGCACGCCGCCATAGACGCCCGCATCGAGTTCGGGCAGGGGCACGGTTAGCGTCGCCAGGGCGGCGGCAGGACGATGCAGGCGCAACTCGGCCTCCACGCGGTCGACGGGCAATCCGGTCTGATTCCTGACCCGGACCCGTACCGTCCGGCTGGAAGCGCTGCCGTCCAGTCCGTCAATGTCGATAACCCAGCCGAGCTCGGCCTCGCGGTGCGCCTTGGAAAGCTCGGACGAAATCGCCGTGGCCGCTTCCTGATTGTGCGGGACCACGCCGGAGAACCCGCTGTATACCGGCCCCTTGTTGCTGCCCAGCCACCACTGCGCGACCGGCTCGGGCAATCCTTTGTTCGCAATGTAGAGAAAAGCGCCCATGAGCAGCGCGAGTCCCAGGAAAAACGACATGAGCAGCTTGGGCACCCAGTGCATGTGACCGCCACGGCGCCGGAACAGGGTCAGGGCAAACAACACCAGCGCCGTCGCGAAGAACACCGAGATATGGATGGCCACCACGTCCAGCCCTGGCCAGTGGCCCGTGATGAGAACGAAATAGGCGATCAGGGGAATCCCCCCAGCCAGCACGGCGCGCAGAATCGGCGGCACGCTGCGTACGAAACTCCCGATGGCGTACAGGACAAGCACAGCGGCCAGTCCGCCAAACAGGGTGACCACTGTATTAATCATGATGCTCTTTCGGACTGTCGAAACGGACGGTTTCGGAACGTGCTTCGCCAGGCTTGCCCTGCGGCGTGATGATCAGCTCGAAATGACGGGTCTTTTCCGCCACTTCAGGCTCCAGCCGCACGCTGGCCTGGACGAGCCCGCTGTGGCCGGGTTTGATGGTGATCTCGCGGAAGTTGCCGAGATCCAGCGCACCCGCCGGTATGCCTGTGGCGCTGATCACATAGGCTTGATCCTGTGCCGCCTTGTTGGTGATGCGGATCTGATACCGGTTACGGATGTCGCCATTCGACAGCACGACATACAATGGCTGGCGAATCTGATTGACGGCGCGATCGTAGCTTCCGCGGGTGCTGACACTGTAGACGAGAAAGGCGCTCATCAGGATCAGGGCCACGCCATAGCCGATGGTCTTGAGGCGTTTCCAGTCAGCCTTGGGCGCCGAGGGCACGGACGCCGCCAGATTCTTTTCCGAGTCGTACCGGATCAGGCCGCGCGGAAAGCCGAACGAATCCATGATGGTGTTGCAGGCGTCGATGCACAGGCCGCACGAAATGCATTTGTATTGAAGACCATCGCGGATATCGATGCCTGTCGGGCAGACCTGCACGCACAGGCCGCAATCGACGCAGTCACCCAGGCCCTTCTCATGCCGCTCTGCCAGTGCACGCTCGCCGGCACTGAGTCTTGCTTGACGACGATCAACGGCAACCGGCTCAGCGCTTTCCGCACGGCGCCGTTCGACGACAATACCCCGTCCCGCCCGTACCGTGGCGCGCCCGTGGGCCCCTTCGCCGCGCTTTGCGTCGTAATGCACCGCCAGCGTTTCCGGCTCGTACATCACGCTCTGGAAGCGTCCGTACGGACAGACATAGGTGCAGATCTGCTCGCGCATCAGTCCCGCGGCAGCGTAGGTGGAAAGGGTGAGAATGCTGACGGTGATATAGGCGGCAGCGGCTGCCTGGCCAGTGACAAAGTCCACCACCAGTTGCGGCGCATACGCATAGTAGGCCACGAAAGTTATGCCGGTCCAGAACGATGCCAGCAGCCACAGGGCATGCGTACCACCGACCTTGAGCAGTTTTTCGCGATTCCACGGCTGGCGGTAGAGACGTATGCGCGCCGGACGCTCGCCCTGAATGAGCCGCTCGATCCCGATGAAGAAATCGGTCCATAGTGTCTGGAAGCAGAAATATCCGCAAAACGCGCGTCCCACCAGGCCCGTGACAAAGAACAGCAGGATGGCGGCGATGAACAGCAGCAATGCCAGCCAGACGACGTCCTGCGGATAGACTGTCAGGCCGAATATCAGGAACCGCCGGCCGGGAAGGTCAAACAGGACAGCCTGCGAAGGCGCATCGAGCCGCGACCACGGCAGCCACGGCAGCAGGAAATAAATCGCATAGGCCAGTACCAGCACCGTGGTTTTGAAGCGGCGGAACCGTCCCTTCACCGAGCGGGTAAAAATCGGGATGCGCTTCTGGTAAAGCCCCAGCTGTTCTTCTAAACCTGTTTGCATGGTATGACCGTTTGGATCTGCGTGAAGCAAAAGCCCCCGTGAACGGGGGCTTTTCTCATCTCAGTCTGCAGGTTTACTGCCCACCGCCCAGTTCATGGACGTAGACTGTCAAAACCTTGATTTGTTCAGGTGAAAGCCGGCCGCCCCAGGCTGGCATCACACCCTTGTTGAGGCCACTGGTGATGACACCGCGAATCGCCGCAACTTTCGCTTCCGCTCCCTCTGCAGCGGGCACATTGGCCCACAGCCAGATATCGTCGGTCAGATTTGCCGAACCGATCTCCTTGCGTCCCTTGGCGTCGGCGCCATGGCAGTAGTAGCAGGCAGCGGTCTCGCTATGGAACAAGGTGTTCCCGGCTGCCGCCTTCGCCGCATCGTGGCCAATTCCCGAGAGGCTGGCCACGTAATTGGCCAGCTGATCGATCTGCGTGGGCGAGAGCACTTCGCCGAAGGTCGGCATATAGCCATGACGGCCGCCCGTGATCGTTTCGTGAATCTTGTCGTAGGAGCCGCCATACAGCCAGTCGTCGTCGGTCAGGTTGGGGAAGAAGCCCACCACGCCCTGGCCGCCCGCCTGGTGACAGGGTGCACAGTTGTCGGAAAAGAGTGCCTTGCCAGACGACAGGATGAAGCCGTTCATGTCCGGATCCTTGGCGATCTGGGCATAGGACATGGTGGCGATCTTGTCGAAGTACGGTTTCTGCTCGGTCGCGGCCTTGTTCAGGTCCTCAAGCAGGAGGGCGCGCGTATTCCAGCTGTGTGTCCTGGTTTGGCCGTCGCTGTTGACGTAGGTGATGTTGGAAAGGCCGCCGATCCAGCCTTTTCCGAACGGCCACGATGGGTAGATAACCCAGTAGACGATGGCGAAAACCACCGTGACGTAGAACGTGTAGACCCACCAGACCGGTAGCGGATTGTTGTATTCCTGCAGGTCGCCATCCCAGGCATGGCCCGTGGTCTGCACAGTTTGAGATTGTAGTTTTTGCTCGCTCATTATTGCTTGTCCTTCGTGTCTTCCTGATCGTCCAGGAACGGTATGTTGCGGTAGGACTCGAGTTGCTCGCTCCGCTTCTTGCTACCGTAGGCGTAGATCACGATGCCGATAAAGGTGACGAAAAAAATGACCAGCCCCAGAGGTTTGGTGTTTTCGGGTTTCGAGAACCACATCAACAATTCCATTTCAAACCTCCGGCAGCTTCGATCAGCGGTCGTTGACGAATGCATCGTCCTTGTATTTGCCGAAATCGACCATGGTGCCCAACACCTGCAGATAGGCCACCAGTGCGTCCATTTCGGAAACGCCGGTTCGATCGCCGTCATAGTTGCCGAAGTTGGCCTGTTCAATCAGGCTCTGCTGCGCATTGGGAATATGCAGCTGCTTGGCGACGGTTTCACCGAACTTGGCCACGTTCGCCTTGTACTCGGCATCGGTCAGCGAATACGGCACGCCCACCTTGCGCAAGGCCTTCATGCGGTCCGTGATGTCGGAAATATCCAGCGGGGTCTCCTTCAACCAGGGATAATTCGGCATCACCGATTCGGGCACCATCGAGCGCGGCGCCGTCAGGTGCTGCACATGCCATTCGTTCGAATATTTTCCACCCACCCGCGCCAGGTCGGGACCGGTACGCTTGGATCCCCATTGGAAGGGATGGTCGTATTGCGATTCCGCGGCCAGCGAGTAGTGTCCGTAGCGCAGCTTTTCGTCTCGGAACGGACGGATCATCTGGGAATGGCAAAGGTAGCAGCCCTCGCGCTGGTAGATATCACGCCCGCGCTGTTCCAGGGGCGTGTAGGGACGCACACCGTCGACCTTTTCGATCGTCTTGTCGATAAAGAACAAAGGCGTGATTTCCACCAGGCCACCGACACTGATCGCCAGCATGGTCAACACCGCCAGCAGGCCGATGTTGGTTTCAATCCATTCGTGTTTGAAGTTCAAGTTCATGGTCTATCTTCCCGAATCATGCGTGAGCCAGCTTGCTGGCCAGCTTGGCTTCCAGCGCGGCGCTTTCCCGTTTGCCCTGACGAATGGTCATGAACATGTTGAAGGCCATCATCAACATGCCGGTCAGGAAGAACATGCCGCCGATCGCACGCATCGCATAGAAGGGGTGCATCGCAGCCACGGATTCGACGAACGAGTACTGCAGGTTGCCGAACTGGTCAAATGCACGCCACATCAGACCCTGGGTGATGCCGGAAATCCACATCGCAACGATGTAAAGCACGATGCCGATGGTGGCCAGCCAGAAATGCCACTCGACCAGCTTGCGGCTGTACATCTTGGTATCCCACAGCTTGGGCATCATGTGATACAGCGAGCCGAAGGAAATCATCGCCACCCAGCCCAGCGCTCCGGAGTGGACATGGCCCACGGTCCAGTCGGTGTAGTGCGACAGCGCATTCACTTCCTTCAGCGACATCATCGGACCTTCGAAGGTCGACATGCCGTAGAACGACAGCGCGACGATCATGAAGCGCATGATCGGGTCGGTGCGCAGCTTGTCCCATGCACCGGACAGGGTCATGATGCCGTTGATCATGCCGCCCCACGAGGGCATCAGGAGCAGGATGGAGAACGCGGCGGCCAGCGACGAGGTCCAGTCCGGCAACGCGGTCCAGTGCAGGTGGTGCGCCCCCACCCACATGTACATGAAGCTCAGCGCCCAGAAGTGGACGATGGACAGGCGATAGGAGTAGATCGGACGACCGGCCTGCTTGGGCACGAAGTAATACATCATGCCGAGGAAGGCTGCGGTCAGGAAGAAGCCCACCGCGTTGTGGCCGTACCACCACTGCGTCATGGCGTCCTGCACGCCCGAGAACAGGCTGTAGGATTTCATCGAGAACAGATTGATGGGTACCGCCAGATTGTTGAAGGTATGCAGCAGGGCGGTCGCCAGAATGAAGGACAGGTAGAACCAGTTGGCCACATAGATGTGCGGCTGCTTGCGACGCATGATCGTTCCGACGAACACGGCCAGGTAGGTCACCCAGACGACTTCGATCAGGATGTCGATCGGCCACTCCATTTCAGCGTATTCACGCGACTGGGTGTAACCCAGCATGTAGCTGAAGTCTGCCAGCGCAATGGCCGCCATCCAGCCCCAGAAGGTGAAGCTTGCCATGCCGTCTGAAATCAGGCGGGTCTGGCATGTGCGCTGGACGACATAGTAGGACGTGGCAAAAAGTGCCGAGCCACCGAAGCCGAAAATCACCGAGGTGGTGTGGACCGGACGGAACCGTCCAAACGAAATATACGGGCTATCGAAGTTCAGAAACGGCCAGGCCAGTTCGGAGGCGATATATACGCCAACGAACATGCCAACCACCGCCCAGACGATCGACATGACGGAAAATTTCTTAACGATATCAAAGTTGTACTGCTCCGCACCGGAATATGTGGTTACCGCCATGGACCGCTCCTGTTGTACCCAAAATAGCGCTTGCCGCTGCGCCTTAACAGCATATGGTTATATTAAAAAACTGCGGGATTATATGCTCGCCACAGCCTGCCCCGCAAGCCCAAACTGGGCTCAGGACGCCGCCAGCAGTATCTTCAGATCATGGGCAATTGCTTCAGGGCCGCTGCCATAGGGCACAAGTAGCCTCAAATGCCCCGTCGGATCATAGATATACGTTCCGGCGCTATGGTCGATCAGGTAATCGTCCGCTGCTTTCACCGATGTCTTTTGATAGACCACTTTGTACTCATTGGCCAACCGCTTCAGCGTGTCGGCATCGGTGTACATGCCCAGAAAACTCGGGTTGAAGGCGGGCACGAACTGCCTCAGGATATCCGGCGTATCGCGTTGCGGGTCGAGCGTCACGAAAATGACCTGCACACGTCCGGCCTCCTGCGTTCCCAACAGCTTGAGCGCCGCAGCGAAGTCCGAGAGCGTGGTCGGACACACGTCCGGGCAATGCGTATAGCCAAAGAAAATGGCTACGACCTTGCCCCTGAAATCCGCCAGCGTGCGTACGCGGCCGTTGTGGTCGGTCAGCCGGAAATCACGCGCAAAGCCCGCGCCCGTAATGTCGGTCGCCTGAAACACGGGGGGCTGCGGAGCGGGTTGACAACCCGCCAGCGCGAGCAGCGCGACAACCCAGACTGCGGTTAGCCAGCGCGTCATGCCTTGATCTGCTCGAACAGCCGCCCCGGAATGTCCGCCAGCCGGTATTTGCCGGACTCCACCGCCTTCGCCAGCTTGTCGAGCGTGGTGTCCTGCAGGAGATCGATGATTTTCTTCTTCACGGGAACCCAGCGGAAATGCAGCGGACATGCCGTTTCGTCGCTGCATCGTTTCAGCCCCAGCAGGCAGCTCTGGGTAAACGTCGGCCCCTCGGTCAAAAGCAGGATTTGCATCAGCGTGATCTTGTCCCCGCCTTCGCGCAAACAGAACCCGCCCAGGCGCCCACGAAATGAAAACAACAGATTGCCCTTGGCCAGACTTTGCAGGATCTTCGCCAGATAGGGTGCCGGCACCCCCAGCTTGGCCGCGACATCCTTATTCAGCACCGGGGTGGCGTCAGGCTGGGTAGCCATGTATATCAGAGCCTGGACGGCATACTGACTGGTGCGTGAAAGGATCATTCTGTACCCCAAGGGAATAAACTGGGGATAATATAAAACAATCCAGTCTGAATATCTAGATAGAAACCCGAATTCCCATAAGAATCAAACGGGTAATGGGAAGTAATGATCGATCAGCATGATCGCAAACAACCCGCTCAGATACCAGATGGAATAGCGGAAAGTTAGTTTTGCAAGTGCATCGCTATATTCGCGGTACAACCGCCAACCATAGTGAATAAAACGGCCGCCCAGCAAGACAGCGCCAATCAGGTAGACCCACCCGCCCATGCCCGTGCCGACCGGCAACATGGTCACGGCGAACAACAGCACGGTGTAAAGCAGCACATGCAGGCGGGTGTAGGCCTCTCCGTGCGTCACCGGCAGCATCGGCAATCCGGCCCTGGCATATTCCTCGCGCCGATAAAGCGCCAGCGCCCAGAAATGCGGCGGCGTCCAGGCAAAAATGATGAGGAACAGCAAGAGGGCATCGTGATGGATTTCACCCGTGGCGGCGACCCAGCCAAGCACCGGCGGCATCGCGCCGGAAGCGCCGCCAATGACGATGTTCTGCGGCGTGGCGGGCTTCAGTATCGCCGTATAGATCACCGCATAACCGACGAAAGTGGCCAGCGTCAGCCACATCGTGAGCGGGTTGACGAACACGTTCAGCAGATACAGGCCGGCTCCGCCCACCACGCCCGAAAATACCAGCGTCTGGGTGCTGGTCAGTTCACCGCGCGGCAGCGGACGCGCGCGCGTACGTGCCATGACGGCGTCTATCTTCTGCTCGATCAGGCAATTGAATGCGGCGGCCGCACCGGCCACCAGCGCGATGCCGAGCGTGCCCGCCCACAGGGCATTCCAGTCCGGCCAGCCGGGCACGGCGAGAAACATGCCGATTACCGCCGTGAATACGATCAGGCTGACCACGCGCAATTTGCACAAGGCCAGAAATTGCTGGCAGCGACAGGTCGCTCCCTGAATCATCAAGGATTCCATATTCAACTCCTGCGTATCCGGTAATTCAGCAACACCAGACTGGACAGCAACAATGCCGCGCCGGCATTGTGAGCGACCGCCACAGCCAGCGGCAGGCCAAGCAGGACATTGCTGATGCCCAGCGAAACCTGCAGCACCAACAGCCCGCCTATGACCAGACCCATGACTGCGTAACCCGGACTGCGCATCAGGCGCAGCACCAGCCAGCACAAATACAGGGTCACCACCAGGGCCATGACCCGATGCGTCCAGTGAATGGCGGTCAATGCCGTCAGCGGCAACAAGTCACCGGTAGCCGTCTCGCCAAGATTACGGTGCAGGGTGAAAGCCTGCTCGAAATCCATGGGTGGCATCCACGCACCATGGCACATCGGAAAATCAGTACAGGCCAGGGCCGCATAGTTGGTACTGACCCACCCGCCCAAGCCGATTTGAACCGCCACCAGCATCAGTCCCAGCATGGCGATGCCGCGCAGATGGTCGCTGTTCGCATAATAGGCGTGAGTAGACTGGCTGCGTTCGCGCAACCAGAGCCACAACAGCAGGGATAGCGTGGTCATCCCCCCCAGCAGATGCGAACTGACAATCAATGGCTTGAGCAGCTTGGTAACCGTCCACATTCCCAGCATGGCCTGGAACACGATCAGGCCGAGCAGCAGCAGGGGCAACCCGAAGCCGCCACGTGTCTCCCCTCGCCCGCGCCATGCCAGCATGACAATGGCCAGGATCAGCAGACCGAGCGTGCCGGCGAAGTAACGATGCACCATCTCCTTCCAGGCTTTTGCATGGGATACCGGCCCATCGGGGCGCACGGCCAGTTCGGCATTGATGGCATCGGAGGCATTGTGCGGGGTCAGTTTGCCGTAGCACCCAGGCCAGTCGGGGCAACCCAGTCCGGCATCGGACAGGCGGACGTAGGCGCCAAGGGCGACTACTCCGAACGCAAGGATCAGGGCCGCCAGAATGAATTTTCGGTATGTCGTCATGGTCGAGCCCGGTTCAACCTATCTGGGATGCCTTGAGCAGCAGCTTGAGATCTTTCATCATGCGCTTGGGGTCGACCTGGACGGGGAAGCGCAGCATCAGGTTGCCCAGTGGATCGACCAGGTAAATGTGTTCGGTCCGTTCCTTTGCGGCCGGAAACTGCGCCACAAACGCCGCGTCGGCCGGCCGCCACACATGCAGGCCGGGATGAGCCTGCATGAGCCGCGCATCCGGCATCCCGCTGTCAGTCATCACCCACAACCGCTCGATGCGGTCTTGCTCCTTGCCCTGTGCGATGCGCGTCTGGCGCATCAGGTAGAGCTGCCATGCGCACGCCGCGTCGCAGCGCGACGGGCCCACATGCACCATGACCCATTTGCCGCGCAGCGCCTCCAGGTTGAACGGGCGGCCGTCGGCTGTACTCCCCGCCGTCTGCTGCAACAGGGTCACCTTGAGCAGGTCACCGTAATTGGAATGGCCCGCAGGACGCCAGCCCGCATAGGCCAGATAGGCAGCCACCACAGGCAACAGGAACACACCGACCACAAAGAGAAATTTACCGCGCGAGGACCATTGCATACTTGAATTCATTCCGGACGTTGGGTATATCAGCCGCCATCACCCCGATGACGTTTCACATTCAGGACCAGCCACAACACCGCCAGCGTCGTCGCCAGACTGTACCACTGGATCGCATAGCCGACATGCATGCTGACGCCGGTATCGGGCCGCGGCCAGTCGCGCAGGAGGCCATCCGCCAGCGGGCTGGTCTGCAACAACAGCACCGGTTGCAGCATCAGCCTGGAGGATGCGGCATAGCGTGCGAAATCCAGGTTCTGCCACACGCGCCCCTGCGGCGTTGCATGCACCAGTTCGAGATACCGGCTGTGCGGATCGACCGCCATGCCTTCGAGTCGAACCTGCCCGCGCGGCGTCGGCGGCAGCGGTATCTGCTCGCGTGAGCGCCCCACCGCCACCCAGCCACGATTGACCAGAATGGCCATGGGTCCCCCGTCTATGATGAGCGGCGTCAATACGTGATACCCCGCCACGCCTTTATATATACGGTTGTCGAGAAGGATGGTGTGTGCAGCGTCAAACACACCGCGCACCTCCAGTTTCCGATACAGCACGCTGTCCCGGTCAAGCAACGCACTGCCGATATGGATGGGAGCTTCCTGTATGGCAGCATCGTAACGCGTCTGCAGGGCACGCTTGGTCTCGGCGCGACCGCTTTGCCAGTTGCCGAGCCACAGGGTGAGCACAAAGAAAAACAACGTAGCCAGAGTCGGCCATACACCCGGTGTGAACTGCCACGCGCCGACACGCAACCTCATCAAGTGCATGCGACGGCCAATCCGGTTAGACTGAAACTTTTGCGAGCGTACCGTTCCATGCGCATCATTGCCCTGCTCTTCATCGTATTCATCCTGGCCAGCCTCGCCAGCGCACTCTACTACCTCATCAAGGACAAGGGGCAGTCGGACCGCACGGTCAAGATGCTTACCGTGCGCGTCGTACTCTCCCTCACCCTCTTTCTCCTGCTGATGGGTGGCTACTACTTCGGCCTCATCCCGCAAACCGGATTGCGCTAACCCGACCCCTGCAACAAAAAGCCGCGCTGAACGCGGCTATTTGTTGCACCGGCGCCGTGTCCTGGCGCGGCCAGCCTGGTACGAACACGCTAGCCTAGATCAACCAGTAAACCAGGATGAACAGCAGCACCCACACCACATCGACGAAGTGCCAGTACCACGACACCGCCTCAAACGCGAAATGGTGCTCAGCGGTGAAATGCCCGGCGATCGAGCGCAGCAGCATGACGATCAGCATCGTCGTCCCCACCAGCACGTGAAATCCATGAAAACCCGTCAGCATGAAGAAGGTCGCACCATACACGCCAGCGCCTAGCGTCAGGCCCATTTCGGTGTAGGCGTGATGGTATTCAAAGGCTTGCAGGCCGAGAAAGACCACGCCGAGCGCCACGGTCATCGCCAGCCCCAGAATCAGTTGCGTACGGTTGTTCTTTTTCAGTCCCCAGTGCGCCCATGTTACGGTCACGCCGGAACTCAGGAGCAGCAGTGTATTGATTGCCGGAATCCCCCACGCCTCCATCGGCGTGAATTTCAGGCCATCGGCAGTCAGGCCGGGGCCCGCAGTCGGCCATGCCGCCTTGAACGTCGGCCAGAGTTGCTGCATCGTGTCGGATTCGCCCAGCCAGGGCACCGACAGCACCCGCGTATAAAACAGTGCGCCGAAAAAAGCGGCGAAGAACATCACTTCCGAAAAGATAAACCAGCTCATCGACCAGCGGTACGAGGAATCAACCTGCTTGTTGTAACGTCCCGCCTCGCTGTCGCGGATCACTTCGCCGAACCAGCCGAACATCATGAAAAACAGCACGGCCACCCCGGCAAGCAACACCCAGCCACCATGGTTGATCTCGTGCATGGTCATGACGCCGCCAACGGCCATCGTCAACAGCGCGACCGAACCGATGATCGGCCAGAGCGAAGGTTGCGGCAGGTAATATTTATCGGTTTGTGCCAGGCTCATGTCTTCCCCTCTTCCTCGTCTATTGAACGTTCACTTCACGAACTGCAACAGCAGGTACACCATCAGCAGCAGCGCCAAAACAAACGTCACTCCGCCGATCAGCCCGGCAATGATGATCTGCGCCGGCGTCAGGCTTTGCGCGTCGGCATCGTAATCGCGCCGTTTGCGCACACCGAAAAAACTCCAGAACACTGCGAGTGCGGCCTTGAGATTCCCCTTCTCAGCCATGCGGCGCCGCTTCCGGCAATGTCGCCGCCTGCGCCTTGGGATCCGTGTTGAAGAATGTGTAGGACAGGGTCACGGTATGCAAATCCTTGTCCATCGACGGGTCCAGCACGAACAATACCGGCATCTTCCGCCGTTCGCCTGCCGCCAGCTTCTGCGGCGTGAAGCAGAAACACTCGATTTTCTTGAAGAACGCACCCGCACGGGCCGGCCCATAACTCGGCACCGCCTGCCCAACAATCGCGTGATCGCTGTTGTTGACGGCTTCGTATTCCACCTGCACCAGCTGCCCCGGGTGCACCTTGAGGCTCTGCTGCATGGTCTTGAACTGCCACGGCAAGCCCTCATTGGTATTGGCATCGAACTGCAGCGTTACCCAACGGCTGGTGTCGACCTGGGTATTTTTCACCAGGCTTTGCTCGTCGCCGGAATTGATCCCGGTCACCTCGCAGATCTTGTAATAAAACGGTACCAGCGCGAATCCAAATCCGAACATGCCCAGCGCCACGACAATGAGCTTGGTCAGCGTGGTGGATTTGCCTGCCGCCATGGCTTATTTCAAACCGTTGTAGAGCGTGAACAGAAACAGGCCAATCGCGATGGCGGCCAGAATGCCTGCCGTCAGATATTTGCCGCCCCGCCTGTCGCTCATGGTTGAGGAATCGCTGCTCATTTCACCACTGGTGCGGTTTCAAAGGTATGGTAGGGCGCCGGCGAAGGCACCGTCCATTCCAGACCTTCTGCCCCCTCCCATACCCGGTCGCTGGCCTTGGCGCCGCCCCTGATCGTTTTCAGCACCAGTACCAGAAAGATCAGCTGGCTGAAGCCGAAGATGAAGGCTCCCACAGTGGCGATCTGGTTGAATTCGGTGAACTGCAGCGCATAGTCAGGGATACGCCGCGGCATGCCGGCCAGACCCAGGAAATGCATCGGGAAGAACAAGATGTTCATGCCGATGACCGACATCCAGAAGTGCGTTTTTCCCAGCGTCTCGCTGTACATGTGGCCCGTCCATTTCGGCAGCCAGTAGTAGATCCCGGCGAAAATGGAGAACAGCGCTCCGGAGACCAGGACGTAGTGGAAATGCGCCACCACGTAATAAGTGTCCTGCAGCTGGATGTCGACTGGCGCCATCGCCAGAACCAGGCCCGAAAATCCACCAATCGTGAACAGGCAGACGAAGGCGATGGCGAACAGCATCGGCGTTTCGAAGGTCAGCGAGCCCTTCCACATCGTGGCCACCCAGTTGAACACCTTCACTCCGGTCGGTACCGCGATCAGCATGGTGGAGAACATGAAGAACAGTTGCGCTGCCACAGGCATGCCGACAGCGAACATGTGGTGCGCCCAGACGGTGAATGAAAGGATCGCGATCGACGCAGTGGCATAGACCATCGAGGCGTAGCCGAACAACGGCTTGCGGGCGAAGGTGGGAATGATCTGGGAAATGATTCCGAATGCCGGCAGGATCAGGATGTACACCTCGGGATGCCCGAAGAACCAGAAAATATGCTGGAACATCACCGGGTCGCCGCCGCCCGCCGCGTTGAAGAAATGGGTACCGAAGTTGCGGTCGGTGAGCAGCATGGTCACCGCACCCGCCAGAACCGGCATGGTGGCGATCAGCAGATAGGCCGTGATGAGCCAGGTCCACACGAAGAGCGGCATCTTCATCAGCGTGAGCCCGGGCGCACGCATGTTGAGAATGGTGGTGATGATATTGATCGAGCCCATGATCGACGACAGGCCCATGATGTGCACGGCCAGAATCGTCAGGTCATAGGACACCCCGCCCTGGATGAAAAGCGGCGGATACATCGTCCAGCCACCTGCCACAGCGCCGCCAGGCAGCCAGAACGAGCCCAGCAGCATGATGCCCGCCACCGGCAGAAGCCAGAAGCTCCAGTTGTTCATGCGCGGAAATGCCATGTCGGGCGCACCGATCATCAGCGGCACCTGCCAGTTCGCAAATCCGGTAAAGGCCGGCATGATGACACCGAAAATCATGATCAGGCCGTGCATCGTGGTGAGCTGATTGAAGAAATCGGGGTGCATCAGCTGCATGCCCGGCTCGAAGAGTTCGGAGCGAATCAGCAGCGCCATCGACCCGGCGGTAAACAGCATGATGAGAGAAAACCACAGGTAGAGCGAACCGATGTCCTTGTGGTTCGTGGTCGTCAGCCAGCGCATGATTCCGGTGGGATGCGCGTGGTGTCCGTGGTCATCGTGGGCGTGTGCTGCGTCAGACATGACTGTGCTCTCCTCTCGGTTGTTCACTGCGCGGCAGGGGCGGCGGCTTCGGTTGCCATCCCGCGTGCGGCTGCGATGTCCGCGGGCTGCGCCGCGTCACCCATCTTGTTGTTCCAGGCATTGCGTTGATATGTCACCACCGCGGCAATATCCGCATCGGACAGCTGCTTGCCGAACGCCGCCATCGCTGTGCCTGGCCTGCCGCCGTTCAACACGATCTGAATGTGGGCGGCAATCGGTCCCGTAGCGACCTTGGAGCCATTGATCGCCGGGAATGCCCCCGGCAAACCCATGCCGTTCGTCTGGTGGCATGCGGCGCAATTGGCCTGATAGACTTTTTCGCCCCGCTCCACCAGTTCCTTGACATCAAAGGTCTTGCCGTTGTCGGCGGCCGCGGCTTGCGCGCCGCCTTTCTTGTTCGCCAGCCAGGTCCTGTAGTCATCCTCGGAAACCACCTTGACCACAATCGGCATGAAACCGTGATCCTTGCCGCACAGTTCGGCGCACTGGCCGCGGTAGATGCCAACCTTGTCGGCCTTGAACCAGCTGTCACGGATAAAGCCGGGGATCCCGTCCTGTTTGACGCCGAACGCAGGGACCCACCAGGAATGGATCACGTCATTGGCGGTAATCAGCAGGCGCACCCGCTTGCCAACCGGCACCACCATCGGCTCGTCCACTTCGAGCAGATAGTGTTCGTCCTTGGCTGCCGTGCCGTCGATCTGCTCGCGCGGTGTGGAAAGGGTGCTGTAGAACTGAACACCCTCGTTGAGGTAGTCGTAACCCCACTTCCACTGATAGCCAGTGACCTTGACGGTCATGTCGGGATTGGAGGTGTCCTTCATCTCGATCACGATCTTGGCGGCCGGATAGGCCATCCCCACCAGGATGATGAAGGGTATGACCGTCCAGATGATTTCGACCGTCGTGTTTTCGTGGAAATGCGCTGCCTTGTGGCCTACCGATTTTCTATGCTTGAGCAGCGAGTAGAACATCATGCCGAACACGACGATGAAAATTCCGACACAAACCAGCATGATGAGGTTGTGCAGATGGAACACATCCCGCGCCACCTGACTCGCCGGTGCTTGCAGGTTGTATGCATAGTCCGCCAGTACCGGATGGCTGGCTGCCCATGCCGCTCCCACCACCCCCGCCCGTTGCCACATGCTTTTCATCGCGTTCCCCCGTCCTCTCGACCTTGTTATGGGTAGTCGTTGCGGCCTGTATTGGCTCAAGCCTGCAACTTTCTGCGCAACGTCGCAGCCAGCTGCAGGCGCGCTTCGTCACTCAGGTACTGTCCGACTTTCGTTTCGCGACCATGAGAACTCAGGCTGAGACGGCAGTTTCTGTCTGACGTCCCGCAGTCGCATATCACACGCGCCCACTGGCGATTCATTTCGCGGCGCTCTCCATGTGTGCCGGACCGCCACTCCAGCACCACCACATCCCCTTCAATCGTGAGCCTCTCGTAATCCCCTTTCCTGCTGCGCATATGCTCCAATGCCCAGGCAAGCAGACCGATCTCCAGTCCGGCAAATGGCAGGACCAGCCAGTATCCCAACAGCGCAAATCCGCTTGCCGAAGCAAAACACACCGCCGCAAGACTCCAGAACGCAACCCGTTCCTGGCGGTGCGTCATGGAATGATTGGGGCGGGAATGAAAGACAAACACGCTTGCCGACACACCGCCACAGTCTTCCGTATTTGCCTGTTCCAAGTGGGGAACCCAGGAAACCACGTGCGACATCATGTCGCAGACAGTAACACGACGCCACTCGCCCAAACAAGCAGTACGTCCGTATTAAGTTATTGATTTATTTGTTTAATATCGTTATTAAAGACTATTCTAAGATACTAACTCTTCAGGCAGGATCAGCCATTGCGGCATATTCGATGGGCAAATTCCCTCAGGTAGATAGCCTTGCACACCCAGGCAGGGAACTGGCATCCGCGCGTGCAAAGACGCAACATTTTCTTCTGCCTGCTGCATCGCCGGCTCGAGATGGTTGCCTATCCAGCCAGCCCAGGGCAGGCGCATGCGGGTAATCGACTCGGATGTCAGCAGCGCATGATTCAGGCAACCGAGTTTGAGCCCCACGACCAACACGACAGGCAGTCCCAGGCGCCGGGCCAGATCCGCCATGTCCTCGTGTTCGTTGAGCGGTACCCGCCAGCCGCCCGCCCCCTCGACCACCACCACATCTGCCTCGGCGGCAAGCCGTGCATACGCAGCCGCGATGACGTCCAGTTCGATCCGCACACTGGCCAGCGCTGCCGCAATATGCGGTGCGACAGGTTCGGCAAAGGCATAGGGATTCACATCGCGCACATCGGCGTCAACGTTGGCCGCCTGCAACAGCGCCACGACATCCTCGTTCAGTTCGCCCGGCACACTGCCGGCCGACACCGGCTTCATTGCCGCCACGCGCAGTCCATGCGTACGCAGCGCATGGACCAGCGCCACCGCCACGCGCGTCTTGCCGACGCCGGTGTCGGTGCCGGTGACGAACAGTCCGCGCGCGCTCATGCCAAACCCAGCTTGCGGCGGCGCTCGCCGATGTTGAACTGGATCACCTGACGCCCGTCTTCGCGCCGGGTCTTTTCTCCCGCCCATGCATGGCCGTAGATCACCTCGAACGTGGCCGGCAGTCGATCATTCAGACGTTGTGATTCATACGCCTGCTCGAGTCGCGACCAGGCAGTCTTGCCAAGCAGGCCGCGCCGCCGCGAAGCGGCAGCGTTGTGCGCGCCGATTCCCTTGAGATCCCGCATGAGTGTTTTGAGATCGGCGTAGGTCAGCGTCAAGATTTCCATTTCCATCACCGGGCTGGCGAAACCGGAATGAATCAGCATGTCGCCTATGTCGTGCAGGTCGATGAAGCGATTCACATGCGGCGCATCGTCGACAGATGCGAATGCCGCACGCAATTCCTTCAGCGTGTCAGGTCCGAAGGTGGCGAACATGAGCAAACCTCCCGGCGCCAGTACCCGATGAAGCCCCTTCAGGGTGGTTTCCAGATCGTGCGCCCATTGCAGCGCCAGGCTGGACCAGACCAGGTCCATGCTGTTGTCCGTGAACGGCAGTCTCTCCATGTCCGCGCATACGAGATGCGCAGCCTGCGGCGACGCCGAGGTCAGGCGCGACAAGGCGCGCGCAGCCCATGTCGGCTGCGGCATGCGTGCACGGGCAGCTTTCAGCATGGCCGGGGCGATGTCGAGCGCACAGAGTTCTGCGGCCGGGTAGCGCGTATCCAGGTGCGCCAGTCCATAGCCGGTGCCGGTGCCGATGTCGAGCGCACGCTCCGGCTGCAGCTTCACAAAGTCGAGCCGTTCCAGCAGGCGGTTGCATACTTCGCGCTGCAGCACCGCATGCGCATCGTAGCTGGCGGCAGCGTGGTCGAAGGCGCGCCGGACCTCGGCGAGATCAAGTTCCATTTCAGTCATGCATGAAACGACCGATTGCAGCGGCGACGTCCTCACCATGCGACAGATGCGGCGCATGCGCGGCACGAGCCAGCTCGAGATGCTGCGCGGCAGGCAGGGTGTCGGCCAGCCAGCGGCCGGCGGCGGCCGGCGTGAGCATGTCGAGCGCGCCGTGCAATACCAGCGTGGGCTGCTTCAGCTGCGACGATTTCGCCCGCAGATCCGTATCGCGCAGGATGGCCAACCCTGCCGCCAGCGTTTCACCCTCTGCAGCCGGCGCGGCCAGCAAGGTCTGGCGCAATTGCTGCAGCAAGGCCTTCTGCCCGGGCATGCCGCGCGTCTGCAGGCTCAGGAATCGCAGCAGCGTGGCATGCGGATCGGCCATCAGCGCAGCACCGAAATCCTCCAGGTCGGCAGGCGCCATGCCGTTCCGCCAATCTTCCGCCATGACGAAGCACGGGGTCGAGGCCAGCAGGACCAGGCGTGCAATCCTGTGCGGGTGATCGAGCGCCGCGCGCATCGCCACCTGGCCGCCCAGCGACCAGCCCAGCAGGGTGGCGCCATCCGGCAATTGCTGCGCCAGATCATCCGCCCAGCTCTGCAGGGTATTGCTCGGCAGCGCAGCGCGCCCGCCATGTCCCGGCAGGTTGAGCGCATGCACTTCGAAATCGTCCACCAGACAGTCAGCCAGCACATCGAAAACGCGCGCGTTCATGCCCCAGCCATGCAGCAGAAAGAGTGCCGGTTTAGTCGAGTGCATGCAGGGCCTCGATCAGGTGTGCGACATCGTCGGCACTGTGGGCTGCCGACAGGGTGATGCGCAGGCGTGCCGTGTTGACCGGGACCGTCGGCGTGCGGATGGCGGGCACCAGCAGGCCTCGCTGCAAAAGCGCCTGCGACAGCCGGACTGCGTCGGCATTCGCGCCGATCACCAGCGGCTGGATCGGTGTATCCGAATCCATCAGCTTGCCGAGCGCAAGTCCTGCCAAGCCCTGGCGCAGCTGCTCGACATGGCTGCACAACCGCTCGCGCCGCGCAGCACCCGCCTCGATCTGGCGCAGGCTTTCCAGCAGGCACGCCGCCAGCAGCGGCGGCGTGGCGGTGGTGTAGACATAGGGGCGCGCTTTCTGGATCAACCAGTCGATCACGCTGGCGTGCGCCGCCACCACGGCACCCGACACACCCGCAGCCTTGCCCAGCGTGGCCAGGTAGACGACGCGATCGCTCGCGCGCGCCCGCTTGCTCAAACCGCCACGGCCGTCGTTCAGCACGCCGAAGCCATGTGCGTCATCCAGATACAGCCAGGCGTCATGACGTTCGGCCAGATCGAGCAGCGCATCGACCTGTGCCGTGTCGCCGTCCATGCTGAACACCAGATCGGAAACAATGACCTTGTCCTGCGCCGTGCTTGCTGCCAGCAGCGATTCGAGCTGGGCCAGGTCGTTATGGCGGTAACGGCTGAAGCGCGCACCGCTCAACTGGGCCGCGTCGACCAGCGAGGCGTGGTTGAGCTTGTCGGCGAAAACCTCGCCGTGACGCCCGACCAGCACCGCGAGCACCGCGAGGTTCGCCATGTAGCCGGTGGAAAACAACAGCGCCGCCGGCTTGCCGACGAAACGCGCGAAGGCGGCCTCGAAGTCGTGATGGAAACGGTGGTGGCCGGTAATGAGGTGCGCGGCGCCTGCGCCGACGCCACACTGGTCGAGCGCGGTGTGCGCGGCAGCAACCAGTGCCGGATCGGCGGCCAGCCCGAGATAGTCGTTGCTGCAGAAGGAGACGACGCGCTGGCCGTTGATCGTGACATGGGCGCCCTGCGCGCCTTCGAGCAGCAGGCGTCGCCGTTCGAGATGATCGGCCTTCAGCGCCGCCAGCCCTTGTTGCAGGCGGGTCAGCGCAGCAAAACTCACAACGCGGCAAGGCCCAGGCTGTCGAACAGACGCTGGTCGCGTTCCCATTCCGGGTTGCCGGTGGTGAGCAGCTTTTCACCGTAGAAAATCGAATTGGCGCCGGCAAGGAAGCACAGCGCCTGCACCGCGTCGCTCATCTGCTGGCGACCGGCCGACAGGCGCACGAAGCTTTTCGGCATGCAAAGGCGCGCAACAGCAATGGTGCGCACGAACTCCAGCGGATCGAGCGCCTCGGTGCCGGCGAGCGGCGTGCCCTCGACCTGCACCAGCAGGTTGATCGGTACCGATTCCGGCTGCGGGTCGAGCGAGGCCAGTTGCGCGATCAGGCCGGCGCGCTGGGTACGCGATTCGCCCATGCCGACGATGCCGCCACAGCACACGTGCAGATCGGCCTGGCGCACGCGCTCGAGCGTGTCGAGGCGATCCTGGTACTGGCGGGTGGTGATGACGTCGCCATAAAACTCGGGGGCGGTGTCGAGGTTGTGGTTGTAGTAGTCGAGTCCGGCTTCTTTCAGTTGCTCGGCCTGGCCATCCTTCAGCATGCCCAGGGTGGCGCAGGTTTCCAGGCCCAGCGCCTTCACTTCGCGCACCATGTCGAGCACGGGATCGAGGTCGCGCTGCTTGGGACCGCGCCAGGCCGCGCCCATGCAGAAGCGCGAGGCGCCAGCCGCCTTGGCGGCTTTGGCGGCGGCCAGCACGTCGTCGAGATCGAGCAGCCCCTGGTTTTCCACGCCGGCGTCGTAGCGCGCCGATTGAGGGCAATAGCCGCAGTCCTCCGAGCAGCCGCCGGTCTTGACCGACAGCAGGGTCGACAACTGCACGCGGTTGGGGTCGAAGTTCTCCCGATGCACCGTCTGGGCCCGGTACATCAGGTCGGCAAACGGCAAGGCGAACAGTTCTTCGATAGCGGCCACGGAGGGGCGTGCAAGCGGTTGAGTCATGTCATTCATTGATTGCCACCTCGATGGTCATGTCCTGCCACGGCTCGTGCGCGGCCCTGTATATATCAAACAATGCCCACGGCACGATAATCGTCACCGCCGACCCCAGCACCAGCATCAATCCCTGCCAGCCGCCCAGCAGGTCGTAGAGCGGCTGGCCGAACACCACCAGACTGCCCATCACGCCGTAATAGCGGTAGCCTGCCCACTTGTTGTAATGGGTTGTGCGCGGGTTGGGGTGGTGCGCGATGCTGGCATAGACGAAAATCGAGGCGCCCAGCCAGATCATCACCGGCGGCAGCGACAGCACGAAAGGCAGAAAACCGATTTTGTGGCTGGCGAGCAGCCTGCCCAGCAGCAAAGCCGTCAGCGAAATCAGCAGCACCGCGACGGTGATGATGTTGAACAGCTGCGCGGCGAAGCGGGAGGATGAGGCAGAGATGACGCGTTTGACTTTCATCGCCGCAATTCTCGGGGGCTGGGCCATTGCTGTCAAATTTCGATCGGGGCAAAATTGAACATCCGCTCAATTTTTAATCAGATCTTTCCGCGGAACTGTCTCCTGTGCTGTAGGTTTCCTTATTTCATGATCATTTTTCGCATTGGGCTGAAAATTTATTCCCGTAGATCGTGAAATGGCTTCTCGCGGGTAATACAGGTGGCTGGAATACTGCAACCGGCAGAAGTGGTCGGTCGGTGTGCTTGGCCCGGATGTCTCAAGTTCGGCCAAAGCTGCCTATCGAGTGCATGTCGGCGACAGGCCGTTCTTGATCTTACCCACAGACGATGGACAGTTGGATCAGGCGATTGTTGATTCCTCGAA
>CAZHKS010000022.1:0-43833 GCA_964533095.1 uncultured Thiobacillus sp.
CCGTAGATCTTGACGAACTCGGTGTAGCCGTCGATCTCGCTGCGCGAGAGGGCTGCGCCGCCGGGGATGCGCAGTGCGGCGACACGCCCTTTCGGGTCGTTGGCCGGGCCGGAGAACACCTTGAAGGCAACCTCCTTCATCGCATCGCCGACGTCGACGATTTCCAGCGTCACCCGCATGTCGGGCTTGTCGGAGCCGTAGCGGTTCATCGCCTCGGCATAGCTCATGCGCGGGAAGGCGGCCGGCAGATCGATGTCCTGCGCCTTCTTCATCATGTCGCGGATCATGCCCTCGACCAGCCCCATGATCGCCTCCTCGCCCATGAACGAGGTTTCCAGGTCGACCTGGGTGAACTCGGGCTGGCGGTCAGCGCGCAAATCCTCGTCGCGGAAGCATTTGGTGATCTGGAAGTAGCGGTCGACCCCCGCCACCATGAGCAATTGCTTGAACAACTGCGGACTCTGCGGCAGCGCGTAGAACATGCCGTCGTGCACCCGGCTCGGCACCAGGTAGTCGCGTGCGCCTTCCGGGGTGGAGCGGGTCAGCATCGGCGTTTCGACTTCCATGAAGCCGTGCGCGTCAAGGTAGTCGCGCATGATCTTGGAGACGCGGTAGCGCAGCCGGAGGTTTTTCTGCATCGGCTCGCGGCGCAGGTCGAGGTAGCGGTACTGCAGGCGGATGTTCTCGTTGATGGTGTCGTCGTCGATCTGGAACGGGGGCGTCAGCGAAGGGTTCAGCACTTCCAGACTCTTGGTCAGCAGTTCGACCATGCCGGTCGGCATGTTGGGGTTCTCGGTGCCGGCGGGGCGCGGGCGCACCAGGCCCTCGATCTTCAGCACGAATTCGGAGCGCACGTCTTCGGCCAGCTTGAAGGCTTCCGGGGTATCGGGGTCGATCACCACCTGCATCATGCCTTCGCGGTCGCGCAGGTCGATGAAGATGACGCCGCCGTGGTCGCGGCGGCGGTGCGCCCAGCCGCACAGGGTGACGATGTTGCCGATATCGGCGGCCGTGACGGCGCCGCAGTAATGTGTACGCATGTTGTTTTCCTAGTGGCTGCCTCGCCCCGACTCGCCGGAGGCGACGCCCATCGAGACGATGTATTTCAACGCGCGGTCGACCGACAGATCCAGTTCGACGACCTCGCTCTTTTTCACATAAAAATAGAATCCGTTGACCGGGCTCGGCGTGGTGGGGATGAACACTGCGACGTGCTCGTCCGGCAGCATGCGCGCCACTTCGTCCGGCAGATTGGTCTGAAACGCCAGCGACCACGCTTCGGGATGCGGGTAGCGCACCAGCAGCACCGTGCGGAAGGCGTGGCCGCTGCCCGACAGCAGCGTGTCGGACACCTGCTTGACGCTGCCGTAGATGGTCTTCACCACCGGGATGCGGACCAGCTGCCGCTCCCAGAAGTCGATGATTTTCTGGCCGAAGAAATTGGCGCCGAAGACGCCGGTCAGCAGGATGACCAGCAGCGTCAGGATCACGCCCAGTCCGGGAATCCGCACCCCCAGCCAGGCCTCGGGCTGCCATTTGGCCGGCAGCACCAGCAGGCTCTGGTCCATGGTGCCGATCAGCAGGCTGAGCACCCACAGGGTGATTCCCAGGGGCACCCAGATCAGCAGGCCGGTAACGAAATAACGCTTCATACGTGCAATTCAGTCAAAAACAAAGAAGCGGACGGCTCGCACCGCCCGCTTCCCGATTACTTCGCGCCGCGTCAGTTACACGCCGGACACGCACCGGTGCCGCAGGCAGGCGAGGGGGCGTCGGCCTTCGTTTCCGCAGGCTTGCTGCCGCCGCCCTTGAAATCGGTGGCGTACCAGCCGGTACCCTTCAGCGCGAAACCGGCCGCCGTCACCTGCTTGGCGTAGGCAGCCTGGCCGCAGGACGGGCACACCGTCAGCGGCGCATCGGACACTTTCTGCATTTCGTCCTGGGCAAACCCGCAGGACGTACATTTGTAGGCATAAATCGGCATGAAAATTCTCCGACAATCAAGAAGTTGCGGAATTATACCCGGCCGGGCACAAGTACCCAATAGAAGCGGATATTCGTCCCCAAACGATATCCATTTGGCCAGGCCACCTTCGGGTTTGTCACCACCCCAGACTGAGACTGCCGTAAACGCGGCGGCTGAAGATATTGGTGTCGCGAAACTCCTGGTAACTGCCGAGCAGGCTCTGCCCGACCACCGACGCCTCGACTTCGCGCCCCTGCCATTTCCAGCGCCGCGCCACACGCAGGTCCATGCGATTGTAGGCGGCCGTGATGTCGCCTTCGGACAGCCATTTCTGGGCGTCGCTGCGCCACACGCCCATGCTCGTCTCCCATCCCTGGCCCAACCGATAGCTGGCCAGCAGGCCCCAGGTGTTGCGCGGCGCGGAGACGGGAACGTCCTTGTTGAAATTGATGACATTGTGGATGCCCGCCCCCCCAAAATGCGCCTCCAGGAACACCCGGGCATAGTGTGCGCTCAGGTCGAGGTCATGCACCGGCCGCCAGCGCAGCTGGATTTCGCCGCCATGGGATCTGGCGCTGCCGATATTGGCGTACTTGAATTCGTTGGGCCGGATTCCGCCATCGTCCGAGGGATCGAAGTCCGACTTGTCCTGGCCGATGAAGTCGTCGATCTTGTCCTGGAACAGCCGCACGTCCATTTCGAGCCTGGCCGGGCGCCAATATCCCACATAGCCGATTTCGCGCGACAACACCCGCTCGGGTTTAAGACCATCGGAAGGCACGGTCACCACATCGGCCACCGCGCCCGATTGCAGCACAAAGACCTGGTTGCCTTTCTCCTCGAAGAAGGTCGGCGACCGGTATGCGCGCGAAATCCCCAGGCGGATGACGTGCCCCGGCGTCACGGTGAAATTGGCCGCGACACGCGGGGAGATGTCCATGCCCGTGAAGTAGTGGTGCTCCAGCATCGCACCGCCCTGGAGCAGTACGCGCTCATGCGGACGCCACTCGATATTGCCGAACACGCGGGCGAGCTCGCCGCTCCATTTCTTGCCCGAGTTGTAGTTCTGCGGACTGGTGACGGTTTCCTGGCGCACCTCGCCTCCCCACACTCCGCGCAGATTGGGCAGCCACTGCTCGTTCACCTGGAGTTCGACGTTGCTGCGCGTCTGCAGCAGGTATTGGTCGACGTTCATTACTCCGATGCCCAGGGCGGACAAATCCGCCAGCGCATTGGCATCGAAGCGGTTCTGTGCAAAATAGGCCTGCAACCGCCATTCGCGACGCGCGGATTCCACCTTGTGATACGCCAGTTGCAGATACATCGCCCGCGAGTCCTGCGTGAGCGGTTCAAGGACGCTCTTCGGGTCACCCACCCGCCTGCCGGCGTTCCAGTCACCCTGCGACAGGCCGAACTGAGCCATCGCGTCGGAATTCGCGGATAGCTGCCAGTCCATACGCCCGTTGACGAAATAGGTTTTGCTCGCTTCGAAATACTGTCCGTCATCCCCGCTGATCGGCGGTTTATCCGTGATGTCCCGCTCAAAGCGATCCCGTTGCTGGGCCGATGCGGTCAGGCGATAGCGCAAAGGGCTATCGCCCGCGCCATGTCGAACCGTCGCGCCGCGCATGCCCTGTTCGCCATATTGCATGGAAACGAATTCGCCCGGCACCTGCGCCGCTGTCTTGGTGATGATGTTGATGACCGCCGCAAAGGCATTGGCACCGTAGATCGCGGCATCCGGTCCACGCACCACCTCAATCCGTTCGATGTCGTCGATGGCAAGCGGAAGATCGTTCCAGTACACCGCGCCGTAATGGGGGCTGTAAATCGAACGGCCATCGACCAGCACCTGGAAACGCCGCGAGAACGCGTCGCCCAGGCCGTGATAGCCGGCTGCCCATGTGTTGTCGCGCGTATAGGCCACCGAGAAACCCGGCACGAGACGCAGCAGATCGGGGATGTCGCGAAACCCCGATGCGCGAATCATGTCCTGATCGATGACGGTGACCGCGACCGGCGCCTCGCTCACCGGCTGCGACAGCCGCGACGCCGACAGCACGACCGGCAGGTCCTCGAGGAAGTCGGCCTCGGTAACCGTGGCCCCTGCCTGCCGGGTGCTCAGCAAAATGGCGCCCAGAAAAAGTGCGCGCCTCAGTCCCCTGAATGTCGTATGTGGTCTTTTGATCACCGCGTGCCGGTGCGCTTGCGCACCCTCCCAATCCGCCCTGTTTTATTTGTTTGTTCCAGGGCCTGCTGCCGACTGCTCTACATGCTTTTCCTGGTCGTTCCTAGAACGGAATATCGTCGTCCATGTCGTCAAACCCGCCGCTGGCGGGGCGCGGCGCGGCGGCCGGCGCATTCCCGCGCGGCTGGCTGCGCGGTGCCGGCGCGGCCTGGTTAAAGCCGCCATCGTCCATGTCGGCCATGCCGCCGCTGCGCCCGCCCAGCATTTGCATGCGGTCGCCGCGAATCTCGGTGGCGTATTTTTCTACGCCTTCCTTGTCGGTGTACTTGCGGGTGCGGATCGAACCTTCGACGTAGACCTGGCTGCCCTTCTTCAGGTATTGCCCGCAGACCTCGGCAGTACGTCCGAAAAAGCTGACCCGGTGCCATTCGGTCTGCTCGACCATCTGGCCGGTCTTGTCCTTGTATTTGTCGGTGGTGGCGATGGCGAGGTTGGCGACGGCCTCTCCGCTCGGCAGGTAGCGCATTTCGGGATCGCGCCCGAGGTTGCCGACCAGAATCACTTTGTTGACGGATGCCATGTTTTCCCCTGGATGTAAGCGTTGTCGTGTTGCGGATTCTATCAGGCCCGCCTGTCAGGCGCCCGTGGCCTCAAGCAGGATGCGGGCGGCGGCCTCGTCCCAGCCCAGCAGGCTGACCTTGAGCATGGCCACGCCCTCTTCGGCCAGCACCACGGCCTCGACCACACCGGCAACCGCCGCCAGTTTCGTTTTCAGCAGCGCGGCCTGGTCCGCAGGCATCGTGCCGACGCGGAACATGCGGGTCTTGATCGCGGGCGGCGCGGTCATCGACAGGCTCAGCGCCAGCCAGACCGCCATCAGGACGACGCAGAACAGGAACACGGCGTAAAACCCGACATGCTGTGCCAGCCAGCCGCCGAAGACGCCCCCGAAGAACAGCCCCAGCGCCTGCGCGGTGTTGTACACCCCCATCGCGGTGCCTTTGGCCGACACCGGGGCGAGCTTGGAAATCAGCGAAGGCAGGCTGGCCTCGAGCAGGTTGAAGGCTGCGAAATAAAAGAACAGCGCCCCCACGATGCCCCAGAAATGCCCGATGCCGAATGCGAGCCCCAGCTGGGCCAGCAGCATCAGCGCCACCGCGCCGACGAACACCGGCTTCAGCTTGCCGTGTTTTTCGCCATAGATGATGGCCGGCACGATCAGCAGGAACGAGCCCAGCAGCACGGGCAGGTACACCATCCAGTGGTGGGCCGGCGGCAGGCCGCTGTTCTTGAGGGCGACCGGCACCACGACGAACATCGCCATCTGGGCGGCATGCAAGGCAAAAATCCCGAAGTCGAGGCGCAGCAACTGGGCGTCATGCAGTACGTCCGTCAGCCGCGCCGGGTTGGCCTGGGCGTCGGCGTGGAAATGGCTGCTCAGGGGATCGGGCACCCATGCCTTCACCACCCAGATGGCGGCCAGCGCGAGCACGCCGGTCAGTGCAAAAATCCCCGGCACGCCGATGAGGTGATTGAGCGCCGGCCCCGCGACCATCGACGCGGCAAAGACGAGGCCGATGGTCGAGCCGATCATCGCCATCGCCTTGGTGCGGTGCTCCTCGCGGGTGAGATCGGCCAACATGGCGGTGATGGCGGCGGAAATCGCACCGGCGCCCTGAATGGCGCGGCCGGCAATCGTCCAGTAAATGGTCGGCGCCGTGGCGGCGACAAAGCTGCCGATCGCAAACAGGACCAGACCGAAAATGATCACCTTCTTGCGGCCGATGCGGTCGGACGCCATGCCGAAGGGGATCATCAGCAGCGCCTGGGTCAGGCCGTACATGCCGAGCGTCAGCCCGACCAGGGTGTGGTTGTCGCCGCCAGGCAGATGTTCGGCATACAGCGCGAACACCGGCAGGATGAGGAACATGCCCAGCATGCGCAGACCGAAAATCGCTGCCAGACCGGATGTTGCGCGCTTTTCGGCGCGGGTCATGCTTTCAGAAAGGTCGATTTGAGCCACGTCGGAATTCGGCGAATTCGTGAAGTCCGTTATATTAGCAGGTTGCGAATTACGCCTCATGCCCCCTGACAATGGAATATATCCGCATCCGTGGCGCCCGCACCCACAACCTGAAGAACGTCAACCTCGACCTGCCGCGCAACAAGCTGGTGGTGATCACGGGGCTGTCGGGCTCGGGCAAGTCCTCGCTGGCGTTCGACACGCTCTACGCCGAGGGCCAGCGCCGCTACGTCGAATCGCTGTCGGCCTACGCACGGCAGTTCCTGCAACTGATGGAAAAGCCCGACGTCGATCTGATCGAGGGCCTTTCCCCGGCGATCTCGATCGAGCAGAAGGCGACCAGCCACAATCCGCGTTCGACCGTCGGCACCGTCACCGAAATCCACGACTACCTGCGCCTGCTGTACGCCCGTGTCGGCGATCCGCAGTGTCCGGAGCACGGCATCACGCTGGCCGCGCAGACGGTGTCGCAAATGGTCGACGCCGTGCTGGCGCTGCCGGAAGACACCAAGCTGATGATCCTGGCGCCGCTGGTGGTGGGACGCAAGGGTGAAAATCTCGAGCTCTTCGCCGAGTTGCGCGCGCAGGGCTTCGTGCGGGTGCGGGTCGATGGCAAGGTGCACGAGATCGATGCGGTGCCCAAGCTCGACAAGAACAGGAAGCATACCATCGAGGTGGTGGTGGACCGCCTGAAGGTACGCGCGGATGCCAAGCAGCGCCTGGCCGAAAGTTTCGAAACCGCATTGCGCCACGCCGACGGCCGCGCGCTGGCGGTGGAAATGGATTCCGCAAAGGAACATCTCTTCTCCGCCAAGTTCGCCTGCCCGATCTGCAGCTACGCGCTGCCTGAGCTGGAGCCGCGCCTGTTCTCCTTCAACAACCCGATGGGCGCCTGCACTACCTGCGACGGTCTCGGCCAGATCACCTTCTTCGACCCGGCGCGCGTGGTCGCCTTCCCGCACCTGTCGCTGGCCTCCGGCGCGATCAAGGGCTGGGACAAGCGCAACCAGTTCTTCTTCATGATGCTGCAGAGCCTGGCGATGCATTATGGCTTCGACCTCGACACGCCATGGGAAGACCTGCCGCCGCGCATCCAGGACGTCATTCTCAACGGCAGCGGCAAGGAAGCGATCGCCTTCCAGACACTGGCGCCGCGCGGTGGATACACGACGAAAAGCTACCCGTTCGAAGGCGTGCTCGCCAACATGGAGCGGCGCTACCACGAATCCGACTCGATGGCGGTGCGCGAGGAGCTCGCCAAGTACCAGAACAACAAGCCCTGTCCGTCCTGCAGCGGCACGCGCCTGCGCGAGGAGGCGCGCCACGTGATGGTCGGCGGCGTGCCGATCTATCAGGTCAGCGCGATGCCGCTGAAGCAGGTGCTGGCATTTTTCGAGGTGCTCTCGCTCGAGGGCCACCGCGCCCAGATCGCCGACAAGATCGTCAAGGAGATCATCGCCCGCGTCGGCTTTCTCAACAACGTCGGGCTCGACTACCTGTCGCTCGACCGCTCCGCCGACACGCTGTCGGGCGGCGAATCCCAGCGCATCCGCCTGGCCAGCCAGATCGGCTCCGGCCTCACCGGCGTCATGTACGTGCTGGATGAGCCGTCGATCGGCCTGCACCAGCGCGACAACGACCGCCTGCTCGCCACACTCAAGCATCTGCGCGATATCGGCAACTCGGTACTGGTCGTCGAGCACGACGAGGATGCGATCCGCGCCGCCGACTACGTGGTCGACATGGGGCCCGGTGCCGGCGTGCACGGCGGCGAGGTCGTCGCCGAGGGCTCGCCGGAGGAAATCCGCCTGAGCGAAAACTCGCTCACCGGCCAGTATCTGTCGGGGCGGCGCCGCATCGCCATCCCGAAAAAACGCCGTCAACCCGATGCCGAACGGCAATTGGTCGTGACGAACGCCAGCGGCAACAACCTGAAGCACGTCACGCTGAATCTGCCGGTCGGGCTGTTCGTCTGCGTCACCGGCGTATCCGGCTCGGGCAAGTCGACGCTGATCAACGACACGCTCTACACCGCCGTTGCGCGCCATCTGTACGGATCGAGCGCCGAGCCCGCGCCGCATGACGACATCCAGGGGCTGGAGTTCTTCGACAAGGTGATCAACGTCGACCAGTCGCCGATCGGCCGCACGCCGCGCTCCAATCCGGCCACCTACACAGGCCTGTTCACGCCGATCCGCGAACTGTTCGCCGGAGTGCCCGAAGCACGCATGCGCGGCTACGGGCCGGGCCGTTTCAGCTTCAACGTCAAGGGCGGGCGCTGCGAGGCCTGCCAGGGCGACGGCGTGATCAAGGTCGAGATGCATTTCCTGCCCGATATCTACGTGCCGTGCGACGTCTGCCACGGCGCGCGCTACAACCGCGAAACGCTGGAAGTGCAGTACAAGGGCAAGACCATCCGCGATGTGCTGGAAATGACCATCGAGCAGGCGCACGAATTCTTCGCCGCGGTACCGGTGGTCAAACGCAAGCTGCAGACCCTGCTCGACGTCGGCCTCGGCTACATCCGCCTCGGCCAGTCCGCCACCACGCTGTCGGGCGGCGAGGCGCAGCGGGTCAAGCTCGCGCTGGAACTGTCCAAGCGCGACACCGGGCGCACCCTCTACATCCTCGACGAGCCGACCACCGGCCTGCACTTCGCCGACATCGACCTGCTGCTGAAGGTACTGCAGCGCCTGTCCGACGCCGGCAACAGCGTAGTCGTCATCGAGCACAACCTCGACGTCATCAAGACCGCCGACTGGCTGATCGACCTTGGCCCGGAAGGCGGCGCCGGGGGCGGCCTGATCATCGCCGAGGGCACGCCTGAGGCCGTGGCCGACAATCCGGCCAGCCACACCGGTCAATACCTGCAGCCTGTGTTGTCCAAACACTGAGATGGCTGAGCCAGTACGCCTGTCCAAACTGATGTCCGAGCGCGGGCTTTGTTCGCGCCGCGAAGCCGACAGCTACATCGAGCGCGGGTTGGTGTTCGTCGACGGCAGGCGAGTAAGCGAACTCGGCACCAAGGTCGACCCCGATTGCGCGATCCGCCTGGACAATGCCGCCAGCGCGCAGCAGCAACAGCGCGTCACGATCCTGCTACACAAGCCCGTCGGCTATGTCTCCGGCCAGCCGGAGCCGGGATATCAGCCGGCCGTGACCTTGATCCGGCCTGACACGCTATGGCAGGACGGGCGTGCCGGGCAGGCATTCCGGCCTACCCACCTGAAAGGCCTGGCGCCCGCCGGCCGGCTCGACATCGATTCCACCGGCCTGCTGGTGCTGACGCAGGACGGACGCATCGCCAAACAGCTGATCGGTGAGGATTCCGGGATTGAGAAGGAATACCTGGTGCGGGTCGAGGGCAGGCTCGATGAAAAAGGGCTCGCACTGCTCAACCACGGCCTGTCGCTCGACGGCCGCAAATTGCGTCCGGCCAAAGTCAACTGGCAGAACGCTGACCAATTGCGCTTTGTGCTGAAAGAGGGGCGTAAACGCCAGATCCGCCGCATGTGTGAACTGGTCGGATTGAAAGTCGTTGGACTCAAGCGGGTGCGCATTGGCCGGGTACGGCTGGGCGAGCTTCCCCCCGGACAGTGGCGCTATCTGCGCGACGACGAGTCGTTCTGATGCTGAAAATCGTAAAGCGGGCCGCGTAGCCGCGCCAAGGCTTGTTTCATTAGTATTTTGCACTAGAAATAGATGTGCAGGAAATTAATCCTGCACTTCTTCTCATGCATCCCAGGGAGACTTCCATGCAAGCCAAACTTCTCGTCGCTCTTTTCGCCGCACTTACGCTGACTGCCTGCCAGAAAGCACAAGAGGCTGCCGCGCCAGCCATGGATCAGGCCAAGGAGGCCGCTGGTTCCGCAGCGGATTCTGCTACTGAAGCCGCCAAGTCAGCTGCCGATGCGGCAGGTGAGGCTGCCTCGTCAGCCGCCGAGTCGGCCAAGGATGCAGCCGCCACAGCCGCCCAGGGCACGGCCGACGCTGCGGCCGCAACCGCCGACAAGGCCAAGGAAATGGCCGACAAGGCCAAGGACGCCGCCAAGGAGTAATCCACGGAAGGCCCAGACAGGCTGAACGGCCAGGATTTCCTGGCCGTTTTCATTTTGCAGCCTGGCGACCCTCATTCCGAAGCAAAGCCCCTACAATTCAGTCTCGCCTTTTCGATTTCGCCCCATGGATCCACGCACGCTGCTGCTGGGCTCGTTTCAGGCCGCGGTCGCAGCAGCCGACCCCACCCATATCCTGCCGCCGCATCTGCCTAGACCGCCGCGCGGCCGCACCCTGGTGGTCGGTGGCGGCAAAGCGGCGGCCAGCATGGCGGCCGCCGTCGAGTCGCACTGGCCGGCCGATGCGCCGCTCACCGGCCTGGTCGTCACACGCTATCTGCACAGCCTGCCCACCCGCCGCATCGAGGTCGTCGAGGCCAGCCATCCGCTGCCCGACGGGCGCGGCGAAGCGGCCGCCCTGCGGATGCTGGACATGTGCCGCCAGCTGGGACCGGACGATCTCCTGCTGGCGCTGATTTCAGGCGGCGGCTCCAGCCTGCTCGCCGCGCCGGTCGAAGGGGTTAGCCTGAAGGAATTGCGCCAGGTGACCAAAGCGCTTTTACATGCCGGTGCGGCCATCCACGACATCAACACCGTGCGCAAGCACCTCACGCGCCTGTCGGGCGGACAACTGGCGCAAGCGGCAAACGGCGCCCAAGGGTTGGCACTGATCATTTCGGATGTTGTCGGCGACAATCCTACCCATATCGCGTCCGGTCCCTGTGCGCCCGACCCCAGTACCTGCGCCGATGCACTCGAGCAATTGCAGCGACTACGTATCACGTTGCCGGCGAGCGTCAGGCACCATCTCGAAGCCTGCACCGCAGGCCTGCTGCCCGACACACCCAAGCCTGGCATGCCCTGCTTTTCCCGCATGGAAAACCGCGTCATCGCCAGTGCACACGGCAGCCTGATGGCTGCAGTCCACTATTTCGAGCAACACGGCGTGCCCGCCCTGCTGCTTTCTGACAAGGTCAGCGGCGATGCGCGCAGCGTGGCGCGTCAGCACGCAGCACTGGTACATGCGCAGGCACGGCGACAGCCGATCGCCCTGGTCTCGGGCGGCGAAACCACGGTCACCTTGTGGCCGCAGCACGGGCGCGGCGGCCGCAACAGCGAATATCTGCTGGCCCTGGCGCTTGCACTGCGCGAGACGCCTGCCTGGGCGATCGCCTGCGACACCGACGGCATCGATGGCAGCGAGAACAATGCGGGCGCTCTACTCACGCCGGACACCCTGGAACGTGCGTATGCGCAGGAACTGGACGCAGCGGCACGGCTTGCCGTACACGACAGCCACGGTTTCTTTTCCGCCCTGGGCGATCTGGTCTTCACCGGTCCCACCCGCACCAACGTCAACGATTACCGCGCGCTCGTGGCCGGCCTAGATTGAGTTTGTAGGACAATTCAGTTCAGACGCTGCACTTGGACCGGGTCGCCTACCTTCAATCGATAGGCCGTAGCGGCGCTTCCGCGATTGACCGCCAGTTCGAGTAGTCCCACGCTGTTGATAAACCAGAATCCTTCGCCCTTGCCGACCAACCCGAAGCTTTCGCTGTGCTGGAAGCGTTCGCCTGCTACGCTGACGTGCGCATTCCGCGGCACCGCGCGTACGCCGGTCCATGCGTTGCCGTAATGATCGATGTAGATCACACGCGCCAGATCTCCTGCGTCGAACTCTACGTCGAGTGCGTCGATCGGGGTCAGTTTGTCAGCGGGGAATTCGCCGCGCGCGATGTCGGCCGCGATCGGAGCAAACAGGTCCCGCCCGTGAAAGGTCGTGGACATACCGTCGGGTTTCCAGGTGATACGCCACAAGCGGGTGTCGGCATGGCGCGCTGCAAGAACTGACAGCAGCCCGTTGTCCGGTCCGACAAACCAGCGCCCGTCCGCCAGGACCACCACGGCCTCGCGCGGCGTGCCGACACCCGGATCAACCACGGCCAGGAACGTACAACCAGGCGGAAACCTTGCGGCAAATGCGGCAAGCAGATGGGCGCCCGCATGGGCATTGTAGTCCGGCACTTCGTGCAACAGATCAACCACCTGTTGACTGGGCGCATGCTCAGCCAGACGCGCCTTGACCTGGCCCACGTAGGGATCACGTGTCCCAAAGTCGGTAAAGAGAACGATCACGCGCCTATCCCCCGCTGAATAATAGGAAGACTATGCCTGATGCTACCAGAGTGCGACAAGGGTCCTGCTCTGGCTGAGCGCAAGCCGCCTTCCAGAACATGAAAAAAGCCGGGAAAACCCGGCTTTTTGTCGTGATACTTGTGGAGTGTCTTACTCTGCGTTGATCGGCTCCACATCAGTATCCGGGCGGTCAACCAGTTCGACCAGCGCCATCGGTGCATTGTCGCCATTCCTGAAGCCGTACTTCAGGATACGCAGGTAGCCACCCGGACGGGTCTTGTAACGCGGGCCCAGTTCGCCGAACAGCTTGACGACCATGTCGCGGTCACGCAGGCGATCGAACGCCAGGCGATGATTCGCCAGGCTGGGTTCCTTGCCCAGGGTGATCAGCGGCTCGACGAAGCGGCGCAGTTCCTTGGCTTTCGGCAGGGTGGTCTTGATGACCTCGTGCTGCAGCAGCGATACGGTCATGTTGCGGAACATGGCCAGACGATGGCTGGTGGTACGATTCAGCTTGCGGTTGGATTGACGATGACGCATGGCGATTCCTTTCAGTCAGTATTCTTGGGCTAGGCCGCCAGCCACGGCGACCCGCACTTTATTGTTGCGTTGGTTCAGTAAATCAGGGACGCTCGAGTCCTGCCGGCGGCCAGTTTTCCAGCTTCATGCCCAGGGAAAGCCCCTTGGAAGCCAGTACATCCTTGATCTCGTTCAGCGATTTGCGCCCCAGGTTGGGGGTGCGCAGCAGTTCGGTTTCGGAACGCTGGATCAGGTCACCGATGAAATAGATGTTTTCGGCCTTCAGGCAGTTGGCCGAGCGTACGGTCAGCTCGAGATCGTCGACCGGACGCAGCAGCAGCGGGTCGACCTGCGGCGAACGCGGCGATTCTGACTCGGCCGGGGTGCCTTCCAGGTCGGCGAACACGGAGAGCTGGTTCACCAGGATGCGGGCTGCGGTACGCACAGCCTCTTCCGGCTCGACCACACCATTGGTTTCGATATCAATCACCAGGCGATCAAGGTCGGTACGCTGTTCGACACGCGCACTTTCGACCGAGTAGGCAACGCGGCGCACCGGGCTGAACGAGGCATCGACCAGGATCGAGCCGACCGCGCGTGTCTCTTCCGAAACCTTGCGCGCAGTGGCCGGCTGGTAGCCGCGGCCTGCCTCGATCTTGATTTCCATGTCGAGCTTGCCGCCCTTGGTGAGGTGCGCAATCACGTGGTCGGGGTTCAGCACCTCGATATCGTGGCCGACTTCGATGTCACCCGCCGTCACGACGCCCTCGCCGGACTTGGACACCTTGAGGACGGCCTCGGACTTGCCGTGCATCTTGAATGCGATGCCCTTGAGGTTCAGCAGGATGTCGACGACATCCTCCTGCACACCCTCGATGGTCGAATATTCGTGAACGACACCGCTGATAGCCACTTCTGTCGGCGCATAACCGACCATGGAAGACAACAGGATACGACGCAGTGCATTGCCGAGCGTGTGACCGTAGCCACGCTCGAAGGGCTCCATGATGACCTTGGCGTGCAGCGGGGAGGCGCGATCCACCTCCACAATACGCGGCTTGAGAAATTCCGTAGCGCTTTGCATAAAGTGCGTTTCCTTAAGACCGTCTCAGCTTATTTGGAGTACAACTCGACGACCAGCGACTCGTTGATGGTCGACGGCAGTTCCGAACGTTGCGGGGCCGCCTTGTAGGTGCCCTTGAGCGCCTTGGCATCGACCTCGACCCATTCCGGATATCCGCGTGCAGCAGTCGCTTCTGCGGCCGCCTTGATGCGCAGATGGGCTTTCGCCTTGTCCACCACCTCGACTACATCGCCTGCGCGAACCTGGTAGGACGGAATATTGACACGGCGGCCGTTCACGACGATGCCGTTGTGACGGACCACCTGGCGCGCCTCGGTACGCGACGCACCAAAGCCCATGCGGTAGCACACCGAATCCAGACGCGACTCGAGCATGGACAGCAGGTTCTCGCCGGTCACGCCCTTGCGGCCTTCCGCCCGCTTGTACGTCAGACGGAACTGGCCTTCAAGAACACCGTAGATACGGCGGATTTTTTGTTTCTCACGCAACTGCACGCCATAACCGGACAGACGCGCACCGCTCTTCTGGCCATGCTGGCCAGGTGCGTAGGCACGGCGCTCGATGGCGCATTTGTCAGTGAAACACTTTTCGCCTTTCAGGAACAGTTTTTCGCCTTCACGGCGGCACTGGCGGCATTTGGGATCAAGATTACGAGCCATGATTTTCCCTGGTAATTAGATACGACGCTTTTTGGAGGGACGGCAACCGTTATGCGGGATCGGGGTTACATCCGAGATCGCAACGATCTTGAAACCCAGCGCATTCAGCGCGCGCACCGTGGATTCGCGGCCAGGGCCGGGGCCCTTGATACGCACTTCCAGGTTCTTGACACCGTATTCCTGCGCCATCTTGCCGGCGTTTTCGGCCGCAACCTGCGCCGCAAAAGGCGTTGACTTGCGCGAGCCCTTGAAGCCCGCACCGCCCGCCGTCGCCCACGACAGGGCATTGCCCTGTCGGTCGGTGATGGTCACGATGGTGTTGTTGAACGAGGCATGAATGTGCGCAATCCCTTCCGCGACATTCTTTTTGACCTTTTTGCGTACGCGCGCTGCAGTTTTAGTAGCCATGATTAACCTTTACTTTTTAATGGCCTTGCGCGGGCCCTTGCGGGTACGTGCATTGGTACGGGTACGCTGACCGCGAACCGGAAGCCCCTTGCGATGACGAAAGCCGCGGTAGCAGCCAAGATCCATCAAGCGCTTGATGTTCATGGTAATTTCACGGCGCAGGTCGCCCTCGACCGTGAACTTGGCCACGCCCTCACGCAGGCGTTCCATTTCGGCCTCGGACAGATCCTTGATCTTGGACGCGCGGGCGATGCCCGTCGCGTCGCAAATCTTGCCGGACGTGGTCCGGCCGATGCCGTAAATGGCGGTCAACGCAATAACCGCGTGTTGATGATTAGGGATATTAACCCCAGCAATACGAGCCATTCGCAAAGCTCCGAACGCAAAACAAAAAATTATAACACGTCAACCCAGCTTTGGGTTGACTCGAAAACAAACTTGCCCGCCCTTAGCCCTGGCGCTGCTTGTGGCGCGGATCATCACAGATCACGCGCACGACGCCTTTGCGGCGTACAACCTTGCATTTACGGCACATTTTCTTGACTGAAGCCTGTACTCTCATGGTTTTCTCCATTCATCCACCGGCAGCAACTGCCGGTTAAAAATCATTTGGCCCGGAAGACAATCCGGCCTTTGGTCAGGTCGTACGGCGTAAGTTCCACCGTCACCTTGTCGCCGGGAAGAATGCGTATGTAGTGCATGCGCATCTTCCCGGAAATATGACCCAACAACACATGACCGTTTTCCAGCTTGACACGAAAGGTGGCGTTCGGCAGGTTCTCGATCACTTCACCCTGCATCTGAATGACATCTTCCTTAGACATCAGCGCCCCGCCAAGCTGTTCTTGAAATTGGCCTTCTTAAGCAAGCCTTCATACTGGTGCGACATTACATATGCCTGAACCTGCGCCATGAAATCCATGGTCACCACCACAATAATCAGCAGGGACGTTCCGCCAAAGTGGAACGGAACATTCCATTTCAAAATCAGGAACTCCGGCAGCAGGCACACCAGGGTGATGTAGATCGCGCCCACCAGCGTCAGCCTGGTCAGTATCTTGTCGATATAGCGCGCCGTCTGCTCACCCGGCCGGATGCCCGGCACAAACGCCCCGCTCTTCTTCAGGTTGTCTGCCGTTTCCTTGGAATTGAACACAAGGGCCGTATAGAAAAAACAGAAGAAAATGATCGCAATCGCATACAGCAAGACATAGACTGGCTGCCCAGGAGCCAGGGTTGCGCCGATGTCCTTCAGCCACCCCATGCTCTCGCCGCTACCGAACCAGCCCGCAAGGGTGGCCGGAAACAGGATGATGCTGGAAGCAAAAATCGGCGGGATTACGCCTGCCATATTCAGCTTCAGCGGCAAATGTGAACTCTGGCCACCCACGACCATCTTCCCGACCTGCCGCTTGGCGTAGTTGACCAGGATCTTGCGCTGGCCGCGCTCGACGAACACCACCAGGGCAGTTACCAGCAGCACCGCAACAAAAAGCATCAGCACAAGCGGGATCGAGAATGCACCGGTACGCGTCAATTCGAGCGTGCCGCCGATCGCATGCGGCAAGCCTGCGGCAATGCCGGCGAAAATGATAATCGATATGCCGTTGCCGAGACCACGCTCGGTCACCTGTTCGCCCAGCCACATGAGGAACATCGTGCCGGCTGTCAGCGTGACGACGGTGATGGCACGGAACGCCAGACCCGGATCAAGCACGAGACCGGCCTGCGATTCCAGAGCGATGGCAATGCCGAGAGCCTGGAACACGGCCAGGAACAAGGTTCCGTAGCGCGTGTACTGCGTAATCTTGCGGCGCCCGGCCTCCCCTTCCTTTTTCAGGGCTTCCAGCTGGGGCGACACCGTGGTCATCATCTGCACGATGATCGACGCCGAAATATAGGGCATGATCCCCAGTGCAAACACGCTGAAACGCGACAGGGCACCGCCAGAGAACATGTTGAACATGCCCAGAATGCCGCTTTGCTGCGATTTGAACACCTGGTCGAGCACCAGCGGATCGATACCGGGCACCGGAATAAATGTACCGATCCGGTAAACCACCAGGGCGCCAAGCAGAAACAGCAGACGGCGCTTGAGGTCACCGTATTTGTTCAAGCCGGTTTTGGGCGTGGCCAAGGCGTGTTCCTCGCTTACTTATTCGGCGACGCTGCCGCCGGCCGCTTCGATCGCGGCGCGTGCACCCTTGGTCACCGCGATACCGCTCAGCTTGACCGCCCTGCCAATTTCACCTGCCAGATAGACCTTGGCCGATTTCGCAGAGGCGCCGACGACGCCCGCCTGCTTGAGCACCAGCAAATCAATCTCATCCACGCCCACCGCAGCCAGTTCATACAGGCGCACGCGCGCAGTATCCGCCTTGGTCAGCGACACAAAGCCACGCTTGGGCAGACGGCGATGCATAGGCATCTGACCGCCCTCGAAGCCAACCTTGTGGAAACCGCCTGCACGGGACTTCTGGCCCTTGTGGCCGCGACCCGCGGTCTTGCCGAGGCCCGATCCGATGCCGCGTCCCACGCGACGCTTGTCTTTCTTGGCGCCGTCCGCCGGTTTGATGTTGTTCAGTTCCATTTAAGCCTCGCACTTCACCAGATAGGCAACCTTGGTAATCATTCCGCGGTTTTCCGGCGTATCCAGCACTTCAACAGTATGGTGCATCCGACGCAGGCCCAGGCCGCGCACGCAGGCGCGGTGAGGCGCCTTGGTGCCGATCAGGCTCTTGACCAGCGTCACCTTGATTTTCTTCTGCTCGCTCATGACTTACCCCGTGATGTCTTCGACAGACTTGCCGCGCTTGGCTGCGATGTCCGACGGCGTGGACATTTTCATCAGGCCGTCTATCGTTGCACGCACGACGTTATAGGGATTGGTCGAGCCCAGGCACTTGGCCAGAACGTTCTGCACGCCCATGACCTCGAACACGGCACGCATCGCACCGCCGGCGATAATGCCGGTACCTTCGGACGCCGGCTGGATCAACACGCGTGAAGCGCCATGCTGACCGACCACGGTGTGATGAAAGGTACCGTTCTTCAGGCTGATCTTGACCAGCTTGCGACGTGCTTCTTCCATGGCTTTCTGCACGGCCACCGGCACTTCGCGGGACTTGCCCTTGCCCATGCCGATACCGCCGTCTCCATCGCCGACCACGGTCAGCGCGGCAAAACCCATGATCCGGCCGCCCTTCACCACTTTGGTGACGCGGTTGACCGAAATCATCTTTTCGCGCAAGCCGTCGCCGCGCTCTTCGTTACTCGTAGGTGCTGTACGGGCCATCTTGATTCTGCCTCGTTAAAATGCCAAACCGCCTTCGCGGGCCGCTTCAGCCAGGGCTTTCACACGCCCGTGAAACTTGAAGCCAGCTCGGTCGAAAGCCACTTTTTCAATGCCCAAACCCTTGGCCTTTTCGGCCAGGCGCTTGCCTACAGCCGCAGCTGCAGCCACATTCCCACCGTTGGTCAATTGACTGCGCAACTCCTTGTCGTTCGAGGAGGCACTGGTCATGACCGTACCGCCATCCGCCGAAATGATCTGGGCGTAGATGTGGCCGTTGGTGCGGTGAATTGCCAGGCGAATCGCCTTGACGGCCGCGATTTTGGCGCGGGTTTTGCGCGCCCTGCGAATCCGTGATTGCTTGGTGTTCATTATCTGTCCTTAAGCCTTACTTCTTCTTGGTCTCTTTCTTGATGACCACTTCGTCGCTATAGCGCACGCCCTTGCCCTTGTAGGGCTCCGGCGGACGGTATGCGCGCACGTCGGCGGCCACCTGCCCAACAGCCTGGCGATCAATACCCTTGATCACGATTTCGGTCTGGGTCGGGGTCTCAACCTTGATACCAGCAGGCATCTTGTGCACGACTGGATGCGAAAAGCCCAGCGTCAGATTGAGTGCGTCGCCCTGGGCCTGAGCACGATAGCCGACGCCAACCAGCGTCAGCTTCTTCTCGAAGCCCTTGGACACACCCTGCACCATGTTGTTCACCAGTGCACGCAGCGTTCCCGCCATGGCGTTCGCCTGAATGCTCGCACCAACGGGTGCGAAGGTCATTACGCCGTCTTTGAGCGCGACTGCCACATCGGATGACATCGCCTGACTCATGGAGCCCAGCGGACCCTTCACGGAAATGGCGCCACCCAGTGTGACTTCGACACCTTTAGGCAACGTAATAGGATTATTGGCTACACGTGACATATCCGCTCCCTCTTACGCAACCACGCACAGAACTTCACCACCCACGCCCTTGGCGCGCGCATGGCGGTCGGTCATCACGCCACTTGAGGTGGAGACGATCGCCACACCGAGTCCGTTCATGACGCGCGGCAAATCCTCGGCACCCTTGTAGATGCGCAGACCTGGCTTGCTCACGCGCTCGATGCGCTCGATAACAGGGCGGCCCGCGTAATATTTCAATTGCAACTCGAGCTCGGGCTTGCCGGCTTCGCCGCGAACGGCGAAATCCTCGATGTAGCCTTCGTCCTTCAGCACTTTGGCAATCGCCACTTTGACCTTGGAAGAAGGCATCGTGACTGCCGCCTTTTCAACCGCTTGCGCATTGCGGATGCGGGTCAGCATGTCCGCGATGGGATCACTCATACTCATATCGTCTACCCCTTACCAGCTAGCCTTGACGATGCCCGGGATCTCGCCCCGCATCGCATATTCACGCAGTTTCCCGCGCGCCAGGCCAAACTTGCTGAACACACCACGCGGGCGCCCCGTCAACTGACAGCGGTTGCGCTGACGCACCGGGCTGGAATTGCGCGGCAGTTCCTGCAATGTCTTGTATGCCGCCATGCGATCTTCGTCGCTGGTCGCCACATTGGCGATGACGGCTTTGAGCTCGGCACGCTTGGCGGCATATTTCTTCACCATGCGCGCACGCTTTTCTTCACGATTGATCAAGGATAACTTGGCCATGCCTACCTCAACTCTTGAACGGGAAACTGAAGGCGGCAAGCAGAGCTCGCGCTTCATCATCAGTCTTCGCGGTGGTGGTGATCGTGATGTTCATGCCACGCAACGCATCGATCTTGTCGTACTCGATCTCGGGGAAAATGATCTGTTCCTTGACGCCCATGTTGTAGTTGCCACGGCCATCGAATGACTTGCCCGAAACACCGCGGAAGTCACGGATACGCGGCATCGCCACCGTCACGAGACGATCCAGGAATTCATACATCTGCGCGCGGCGCAAAGTCACCATGCAGCCGACGGGATAGTTTTCACGGATCTTGAAGCCGGCGATCGACTTCTTCGACTTGGTGACGACCGGCTTCTGCCCAGCGATCTTCTGCATGTCCGACACCGCGTGATCCATCACCTTCTTGTCAGCCACCGCTTCGCCAACCCCCATGTTCAGGGTTATTTTCTGGATCCGCGGGACTTCCATAACGGATTTGTAGCCAAACTGCTCTATCAGCTTGGGAACCACCGTCTCACGATACAACTCTTGAAAACGCGCCATGATCACCCCTGAGCGTCAACCATTTCGCCATTGGACTTGTACACCCGCACCTTGCGGCCGTCCTCCAGCATCTTGTAACCCACGCGATCAGCCTTCTGCGTGCCGACATTGAACAACGCGACATTGGAAGCCTGGATCGGCATCTCTTTCTCGACGATTCCGCCCTGGATGTTGCGCATGGGATTGGGCTTCTGATGCTTCTTGACCCGGTTCACGCCCTCAACCACCACATGACCATCATCCAGCACGCGCAGCACGATGCCACGCTTGCCCTTGTCTTTTCCGGCCAGGACGACCACCTGATCGCTTTTACGAATACGTGCCATGATTCCCTCTCACAGAACCTCGGGCGCAAGCGAGACGATCTTCATGAACTTCTCGGTACGCAACTCACGGGTAACCGGCCCGAAGATACGGGTGCCGATCGGCTCTAATTTATTGTTCAGCAACACCGCGGCATTGCCATCAAAGCGCACCAGCGAGCCATCGGGGCGGCGCACACCCTTCGCAGTACGGACCACCACGGCGTTATAGATATCGCCCTTTTTTACACGGCCACGCGGCGCGGCATCCTTGATGCTGACCTTGATGATGTCACCCACACTTGCATAGCGACGATGACTGCCGCCCAGCACCTTGATGCACATAACCGAGCGTGCACCGGTGTTGTCTGCCACGTCCAATACGGACTGCATCTGAATCATTTAATTGCCTCCAACTTTATCCACCACGCCTGAATCAAACTCAGCGGCGGCCAGTTTTGGAACCCGTTCGGGAGAATTCCCGCCAGAGCGGGATTGCTTGAGTCAGCGAACCGGGTTCAAAACCGGCTCACCAACCGGAAAACCCGGCACTATACCGGGTTTGATAGCCACATGCAAGCTTTATACGCGTGCGCGCTCAATCAGCTTGCTGACCGTCCACGCCTTGGTGCGCGAAAGCTTGCGCGATTCCTCGATCTGCACCATGTCGCCCTCGTGAAACTCGTTGTTTTCATCGTGGGCGTGATATTTTTTCGACAGGCGGATCACCTTGCCGATGACCGGATGCTTGACCCGACGCTCAACCAGCACCGTGACCGTCTTGTTCATCTTGTCGCTCACTACACGCCCAGTCAGCGTGCGCACCATTTTCTTGACTTCAGTCATGCTTGACCCGCCTTTTCGCGCATTATGGTCTTGACCCGGGCAATATCGCGGCGCAGTTTGCCCAAATCAGCAGTTTTGCTCGACTGCTGGGTAGCCACCTGCATGCGCAATGCAAAGTGGGCACGCAGCAGCGATTCCAGTTCCTGCTTCAACTCTGCGGCATTCTTGCCGCGCATTTCTTTCGTATTCATCACTCAGCTCCCGATCAGGCGGGTCACGAAGGTGGTCGCGATCGGCAGCTTGGCCGCGGCCAGGCGGAACGCCTCGCGAGCCAGCGTCTCGTTCACGCCGTCCATCTCGTACAACACCTTGCCCGGCTGGATTTCAGCCACGTAGTATTCCGGCGCGCCCTTGCCGTTACCCATCCGCACTTCGGCCGGCTTACGCGAAATAGGCTTGTCCGGGAAAATACGGATCCAGATACGACCACCACGCTTGATGTGGCGGGTCATCGCACGACGTGCCGCCTCGATCTGGCGCGCAGTCAGACGGCCACGGCCAACCGCCTTCAAGCCGAAGTCGCCGAAACTCACGTCGGCGCCGCGGGTTGCCAGACCGGTGTTACGGCCTTTCTGTTCCTTGCGGAATTTTCTTCTAGCTGGCTGCAGCATGTTTCACTCCCGATTTCTTGCCGCGCTTTTCCTGTTCAGCGGCCACAGGCTGCTCGCTGCGGTTCAGCGCATCGCCCTTGTAGACCCAAACCTTGATACCAATGATGCCGTAGGTCGTCTTCGCCTCGGCAAAGCCATAGTCGATCTCGGCGCGCAGGGTGTGAAGCGGCACACGGCCCTCGCGGTACCACTCGGTACGCGCGATTTCGGCACCGTTCAGGCGGCCAGAGCTCATGATCTTGATGCCCTGCGCACCCAGGCGCATGGCGTTCTGCATGGCGCGCTTCATGGCGCGGCGGAACATCACGCGCTTTTCAAGCTGCTGGGCAATACCGTCCGCAATGATCTGCGCGTCGGTTTCCGGCTTGCGCACCTCTTCGATGTTCACGTGAACAGGGACCGACATCAGGCGCGCAAGCTCGCCGCGCAGCACTTCAATGTCTTCGCCCTTCTTGCCGATCACCACACCGGGGCGGCCGCTGAAAATCGTGATACGCGCATTCTTCGCCGGGCGCTCGATCAGCACCTTGGAGACCGAGGCATGGGCAAGCTTCTTCTTCAGATAGTCGCGAACCTTGATGTCCTCGAGCAACGTGCTGGAGAAATTGCGGTTGGAGCCGTACCACTTGGCCGTCCAGATGCGCTGAACACCTAGGCGGAACCCGATCGGATGTATTTTCTGTCCCATGGCGCTTCCTTAATCGCCAACCGTCACGGTGATGTGACAGGTCGGTTTGCTAATACGGTTGCCACGGCCTTTGGCGCGGGCGGTAAAGCGCTTCAGCACCGCGCCCTGGTCGACATAGATCGTCTTGACCTTCAGGGCATCGATGTCGGCACCTTCGTTGTGCTCGGCATTGGCGATTGCCGACTCGAGCACCTTCTTGATGATGCCAGCGCCCTTTTTCGGGCTGAACGCCAGAATGTTCAGCGCCTTCTCCACGCGCAGGCCACGGATCTGGTCAGCGACCAGACGGCCTTTCTGTGCGGACAGGCGGGTACCACGCAAAACTGCAGAAACTTCCATCATGCGCTCCTTATTTCTTCGCCTTCTTGTCCGCAACGTGGCCCTTGAAGGTACGCGTCAGGGAAAATTCGCCCAGCTTGTGGCCAACCATGTTTTCGGTCACAAACACCGGCACATGCTGACGGCCGTTATGCACCGCAATCGTCAGGCCGATGAAATCGGGCAACACGGTGGAACGGCGCGACCAGGTCTTGATCGGACGCTTGTCGTTGGAGCCGCGAACGGCTTCAATCTTTTTCAGCAGGTGCCCGTCGACAAATGGGCCTTTTTTAATTGAACGTGCCATATCTTTCTACCTCAATCAGCGCGCGTTGCGGCGGCGGACGATCATGTTGGAGGTGCGCTTGTTGCTACGGGTACGGTAACCCTTGGTCGGCGTACCCCACGGGCTGACCGGATGACGACCCGCGGCCGTGCGACCTTCACCACCACCATGCGGGTGATCAACCGGGTTCATCACGACACCACGCACCGTCGGACGGATGCCGCGCCAGCGATTGGCGCCCGCCTTGCCGATCGAACGCAGGCTGTGCTCTTCATTGCCCGCCTCGCCCAGCGTGGCCCGGCAATCAACGTGAACCTTGCGGATCTCGCCCGAACGCAGGCGCAACTGGGCGTAGCTGCCTTCGCGCGCCAGCAGCTGGGCCGAGGTGCCCGCCGAGCGCGCAATCTGCGCACCCTTGCCGGGCATCATCTCGACACAGTGGACCGTGCTGCCGACCGGTATGCTGCGCAGCGGCAAGCAGTTGCCGGCCTTGATCGGTGCTTCGGCGCCGCTCACAAGCTGCGCGCCCACGTCGACGCCGCGCGGCGCGATGATGTAACGACGCTCGCCGTCGGCATAGCACAGCAACGCCAGATGGGCGGAACGGTTGGGGTCGTACTCCAGCCGCTCCACCTTGGCCGGAACGCCATCCTTGTTGCGACGGAAATCGACCACACGATAATGCTGCTTGTGGCCACCGCCCTTGTGACGAACCGTGATATGGCCGTTGTTGTTGCGACCCGATCCACGTTTTTTCGGCTCGAGCAAGGCGGCAACCGGCTTGCCTTTATGCAGACCGGGCGTAACGACCTTGACGACCGCGCGACGGCCTGCAGAGGTGGGTTTGACTTTAATCAGTGCCATGTTTTTCTCCCTTACTGGCCGGACGCGAAGTCGATGTCCTGACCCGGCTTAAGGGTGACATACGCTTTTTTCCAGTTGTCACGACGACCCATGACACGACCGGAGCGCTTGACCTTGCCCTTGACGTTCAGCACTTGCACACCCGTCACCTCAACCTTGAACAGGCTGGCGACAGCGGCACCGATTTCCTGCTTGGTTGCGTCGGGCAACACACGAAAAACAACCTGGTTCAGCTTGTCGGCCACGCGCGTACTCTTTTCGGAGATCACCGGCGCGAGAATGACTTTGAGCAGACGCTCCTGACTGATCGCACCCATCACACCATCTCCTCAAACTGCTTGACCGCCGCCTTGGTGATCAGCACGTTACCGAATTTCACCAGACTCCACGGATCGGCCTGATGCGGCTCGACCACGTAGACGTTCGGCAGGTTGCGCGACGACAGCCACAGGTTGTCGTCCACACTGTCCGCAATGATCATGACCTTGCCATAACCCATCGACTTGAGCTTGCCAGCCAGCAGCTTGGTCTTCGGAGAATCAATGCCAAGGCTCTCAACCACCTTGAGCTTGCCCTCGCGAGCCATCTGCGACAGGATAGTCGCCAGGCCTGCGCGATACATCTTGCGGTTCACCTTGTGGGTGAAGTTCTCGTTCGGCTTGTTCGGGAAGGTCACACCACCCCCACGCCAGATCGGGCTCGAGGTACGACCGGAACGCGCACGACCGGTACCCTTTTGACGCCACGGCTTGTGCGTGGACGCGCTCACTTCGGCGCGCGTCTGCTGTGCGCGGTTTCCGCTGCGTGCATTCGCCTGGAACGCAGTCACCAACTGATGCACCAGCGCCTCGTTGTAGTCGCGACCGAAGGTTTCATCGGAAGCGGCAACGCTGGTCACATGCTGACCCTGCTCATTAATGACAGACAAATCCATCAGGCACCCCCTTTCACTGCCGGGCGCACCACGACATGACCACCCTTGGAACCCGGAACGGCGCCCTTCAAAAGCACCAGCCCACGCTCCGCATCAACACGCACAACCTCGAGGTTCTGCTTGGTGCAGGTCACCGCACCCATATGGCCGGACATGCGCTTGCCCGGGAACACGCGGCCCGGATCCTGCGCCATCCCGATGGAACCCGGCACATTATGCGAACGCGAGTTACCGTGCGTGGCGCGCTGCGACTTGAAGTTATGGCGCTTGATCGTGCCCGCAAAGCCCTTGCCCTGGGTCACACCCGTAACATCCACCTTCTGGCCCGCCTGCAGCAACTCGACCGAGACCGCCGCACCCAACTGATACTGGGCAGCGACATCCACGGGCACACGGAACTCGCGCAGCATTTCACCCGCATCAACACCCGCCTTGGCGAAATGACCGGCTTCAGATTTATTGACACGGCTATTGCGTCGGCTGCCGTAGGCAACCTGAACCGCGGAATAACCGTCGTTTTCTGGCGTGCGCACCTGCGTCACACGATTGTTTGACATTTCCAGCACAGTCACCGGAACGGACGCACCGCTCTCGGTAAAAATGCGGGTCATGCCGACCTTGCGGCCAACGAGCCCGATACTCATCTTTGTATTTCCTATCTCAAGCCGGTGGCCGAAGCCACGGACAAGGGTTTTAGGTGCCGATTACAATTGACCGGCGACTATTGGTACAACCGAAGGGGCGGCAGTATACCGAAGCCGCCCGCTTTTTACAACTTGATTTCTACGTCGACCCCAGCCGGCAGATCCAGCTTCATCAGGGCATCCACCGTTTTGTCGGTCGGGTCCATGATGTCCATCAGACGGCGATGGGTGCGGATTTCGAACTGGTCGCGCGATGCCTTGTTGACGTGCGGCGAACGCAACACGTCAAAACGCTCAATCGAGGTCGGCAGGGGGACCGGCCCCTTGACCACTGCCCCTGTGCGCTTGGCGGTTTCCACGATTTCGAGCGCCGACTGGTCGATCAGTTTGTAGTCAAACGCCTTCAGGCGAATGCGGATTTTCTGGTTTTGCATTGTTGAGCCTTACTCTTACTCTTCGATCTTGGCCACGACACCCGCACCGACGGTACGGCCGCCTTCGCGAATGGCGAAACGCAGGCCTTCGTCCATGGCAATCGGGGCAATCAAGGAAACCTTGATGCTGACGTTGTCGCCAGGCATCACCATCTCGGTGCCCGCCGGCAACTCAATGCTGCCGGTGACGTCAGTGGTGCGGAAGTAGAACTGCGGACGGTAGCCGTTGAAGAACGGGGTGTGACGGCCACCCTCGTCCTTGCTCAGCACGTAGATCTCGGCAGAGAACTTGGTGTGCGGCTTGATGCTGCCCGGCTTGGCCAGAACCTGGCCGCGCTGGACTTCTTCACGCTTGGTGCCACGCAGCAGGACGCCGACGTTGTCGCCCGCCTGGCCCTGGTCGAGCAGCTTGCGGAACATTTCGACGCCGGTGCAGGTGGTCTTGAGGGTCGGGGAAATGCCGACGATTTCGATCTCTTCGCCAACCTTGATGACGCCACGCTCGACACGACCGGTGACGACGGTGCCGCGTCCGGAGATGGAGAAGACGTCTTCAACCGGCATCAGGAAGGGCTTGTCGATGGCGCGCTCGGGCTCGGGGATGTAGGAGTCGAGGGCATCGGCCAGCTTCATGATGCTGGGTTCGCCGATGTCGCTCTGGTCGCCTTCGAGGGCTTTCAGGGCGGAACCGATGATGATGGGGGTGTCGTCGCCAGGGAAGTCGTATTTGCTCAGCAGCTCACGGATTTCCATTTCAACGAGCTCGAGCAGTTCGGCGTCGTCGACCATGTCGGCCTTGTTCATGTAGACGATGATGTAGGGAACGCCCACCTGGCGGGCCAGCAGGATGTGCTCGCGGGTCTGCGGCATGGGGCCGTCGGCGGAGGACACGACCAGGATGGCGCCGTCCATCTGGGCAGCACCGGTAATCATGTTCTTGACGTAGTCGGCGTGGCCCGGGCAGTCAACGTGGGCGTAGTGGCGCTTTTCGGTCTCGTACTCGACGTGGGCGGTGTTGATGGTGATGCCGCGCGCCTTCTCTTCGGGCGAGCTGTCAATCTCGTCGTACTTCTTCGCCGCCCCGCCAAATTTCTTCGACAGAATGGTGGTGATCGCAGCGGTCAAGGTGGTCTTGCCGTGGTCAACGTGTCCAATCGTGCCTACGTTTACGTGCGGTTTGGTCCGCTCGAACTTTTCCTTAGCCATTTTTCAATACCCTATAAGATCAAAATTATTTCTTGGCAATGATCGCTTCAGCGACGCTCTTCGGCGCTTCGGAGTAGTGCTTGAACTCCATCGAGTAGGTCGCGCGGCCCTGCGACATCGAGCGCAGGTCGGTCGAATAGCCGAACATCTCGGCCAGCGGCACCTCGGCCTTGACCAGCTTGACCCCGGCGGCATCTTCCATGCCCTGGATGATGCCACGGCGACGGTTCAGGTCACCCATGACATCACCCATATAATCTTCCGGCGTTTCCACCTCGACCGCCATCATGGGCTCCAGCAAAACCGGGCTCGCCTTGCGCATGCCGTCCTTGAACGCCAAAATCGCCGCGAGCTTGAACGCCAGTTCGGACGAGTCGACATCGTGGTAGGAGCCGTCGAACAGCGTGACCTTGACATCCACCACCGGGAAACCGGCCAGCACGCCGTTGTTCAGAGCCTCTCTCAGCCCTTTCTCGACCGCAGGGATGAATTCGCGCGGCACCGTGCCGCCCTTGATGGCATCGATGAATTCGAAGCCCTTGCCAGCCTCGTTCGGGCCCATCTTGATCCAGACATGGCCGTACTGGCCCTTGCCGCCCGACTGCTTGGCATGCTTGCCTTCCTGCTCGACTTCCTTGCGGATCGCCTCCCGGTAGGCCACCTGCGGCGCACCGACGTTGGCCTCAACGCCGAACTCGCGTTTCATGCGATCCACCAGAATTTCGAGGTGGAGCTCGCCCATGCCTGAAATGATGGTCTGACCGGATTCTTCATCCGTGCGCACACGGAACGACGGATCTTCCTGCGCCAGACGACCCAGCGCGATGCCCATTTTTTCCTGGTCAGCCTTGGTTTTCGGCTCGACCGCCACGTGGATGACCGGCTCGGGAAACTCCATGCGCTCCAGCGTGATCGGCGAAGCCACATCGCACAGGGTATCGCCCGTGGTCACATCCTTGAGGCCCACGGCAGCGGCGATGTCTCCGGCGCGCACTTCCTTGATCTCTTCGCGCTGGTTGGCGTGCATCTGGAGGATGCGACCGATCCGCTCCTTGCGACCCTTTACCGGGTTGTAGATCGTGTCGCCCGAGTTCACAACGCCGGAATAGACGCGGAAGAAAATCAGTTGGCCCACATACGGATCGGTCGCAACCTTGAACGCCAGCGCCGAGAATTTTTCATCGTCGGCCGCCTTGCGCTCGCCCTGCTCGCCATTGTCGAGCTCGCCCGTGACCGGGGGAATGTCGGTCGGCGCCGGCATCAGCTCGATCACCTTGTCGAGCATGGCCTGCACACCCTTGTTCTTGAACGCGGTACCGCACATCATCGGAACGATTTCACTGGCGATGGTGCGCGCACGCAGGCCTGCCAGAATGTCGGCCTCGGTAAGATCACCCTCTTCAAGGTACTTGTTCATCAAGTCCTCGGACGATTCCGCCGCGGCCTCGAGCATGTTTTCGCGCCACTTCTTGCACGTATCCAGCAACTCGCCCGGGATGTCGCGCAGGTCGAACTTCATGCCCTGGCTGGCCTCATCCCAATAGATCGCCTTCATCTTGACCAGATCGACCACGCCCTCGAACTTGTCTTCCGCACCGATCGGCACCTGCACCGGCACCGGGTTGGCCTTCAGGCGCGTACGCATCTGCTCGTAAACCTTGAAGAAGTCGGCGCCGGAGCGGTCCATCTTGTTGACGAAGGCCAGACGCGGCACGCCGTACTTGTTGGCCTGACGCCACACGGTCTCGGACTGCGGCTGAACGCCACCCACCGCGCAATACACCATGCACGCGCCGTCCAGCACGCGCATGGAACGCTCCACCTCGATGGTGAAGTCGACGTGCCCCGGCGTGTCGATGATGTTGATGCGATGCTCGGGGAACTTGCCATCCATCCCCTTCCAGAAACAGGTGGTCGCAGCCGAGGTAATGGTAATGCCACGCTCCTGCTCCTGCTCCATCCAGTCCATGGTGGCCGCGCCATCATGGACTTCGCCGATCTTGTGCGACACACCCGTATAGAACAGGATGCGCTCGGTGGTGGTGGTCTTGCCGGCGTCAATATGGGCCGAAATGCCGATATTGCGATAGCGCTCAATGGGAGTCGTGCGTGCCACTTTAGTTACCTGCCAATCAAAACGTTGGGTTTAGAAGCGGAAATGCGAGAAGGCCTTGTTGGCTTCCGCCATACGGTGCACTTCCTCACGCTTCTTCACTGCGCCGCCACGGCCCTCGGCCGCGTCCAGCAATTCGCCCGCCAGACGGGCGCCCATGGACTTCTCGCCGCGCTTGCGTGCCGCATCCTTCAGCCAGCGCATGGCCAGCGCAGTACGACGACTCGAGCGCACCTCGACCGGAACCTGGTAGTTGGCGCCGCCGACGCGACGACTCTTCACCTCGACCAGCGGGCGGGCATTGTTCAGCGCCGTGCTGAACACTTCCAGCGGGTCCTTGCCGGACTTGCTGGTGATCTGCTCGAATGCGCCATAGACGATACGCTCGGCGACCGACTTCTTGCCGCTGGACATGACGACGTTCATGAATTTCGAAACTTCCTGATTGCCGAATTTCGGATCAGGCAGGATTTCACGCTTGGGGACTTCGCGACGACGGGGCATTTTCCTGTCTCTCTATCTAGTTAAGCTTGCTGGCCAATTAGGCTTTTTTGGGACGCTTGGCGCCGTACTTCGAGCGCGACTGCTTGCGATCCTTCACGCCAGCCGTATCCAGGCTGCCGCGCACCGTGTGGTAGCGCACACCCGGCAAATCCTTGACCCGACCGCCGCGCACCAGCACAACCGAGTGCTCCTGCAGGTTGTGGCCCTCACCACCGATGTAGCTGATGACCTCGAAGCCGCTGGTGAGCTTGACCTTGCAGACCTTACGCAAGGCGGAGTTCGGTTTCTTGGGCGTCGTGGTGTACACGCGAGTGCACACGCCGCGGCGTTGCGGGCAGGCCTTCAGGGCCGGAACCTTGCTCTTTTCCACCGGCGCCTGGCGCGGCTTGCGGATCAGCTGGTTAATCGTTGGCATGTCAAAAATTCCGAAAAATTAAGGTGAGCGTATCGTTTGTAAAACAAGCGGGACGGCTATACGCCGTCCCGGGCTACAGTCCTGCGCTTCCCGGCGCACGTATGGCCGGAAAAAGACGCGTGATTTTAGGGGAGAACCCCTCCCCTGTCAAGCCACTTCCTGATTCTCGTCGGCGCTGGCCTCCCCGCCTTCGATCAGGTGCGCAGCGCCCAGATCGTCCCCGGCCGCCTGGCGGCGACGGGTGTTGTGGTAGGCCAGACCGCTGCCTGCCGGGATCAGGCGTCCGACAATGACGTTTTCCTTCAGGCCGCGCAACTCGTCCTTCTTGCCCATGATGGCCGCTTCGGTCAGCACGCGCGTGGTTTCCTGGAAGGAAGCCGCCGAGATGAAGGAATCGGTCGACAGCGACGCCTTGGTGATGCCCAGCAGGATCGGGTCGTAGGTTGCAGGCTCCTTGCCGGCCGCCACCATCTCGTCGTTGATCTGCAGCACTTCCGAACGCTCGACCTGCTCGCCCGGAATGAGACCGGTAGCACCCGGATCCGCCACGGTGACGCGGCGCAGCATCTGGCGCACGATGACCTCGATGTGCTTGTCGTTGATCTTCACACCCTGCAGACGATAGACGTCCTGCACCTCGTCGGTAATGTAGCGCGCCAGCGCTTCCACTCCCTGCAAGCGCAGGATGTCGTGCGGGTCGACCGGGCCGTCGACGATCATTTCGCCTTTCTGGACAATCTGGCCGTCGTGCGCGGTCACGTGCTTCTCTTTGGTGATCAGGTACTCGTGCGCCACGCCGTCCATGTCGGTGATGACCAGACGCTGCTTGCCCTTGGTGTCCTTGCCGAAGGAAACGGTGCCCGTCACTTCTGCCAGCACACCGGCATCTTTCGGGGAACGCGCCTCGAACAGCTCGGCCACGCGCGGCAGGCCGCCTGTAATGTCGCGGGTCTTCGAGGTTTCCTGCGGGATACGTGCGAGCACGTCGCCCACCGCCACGTCCTGGCCATCCTTCACCGTGATGATCGAGCCGATCTGGAAGGTGATGTTGACCAGGGTATCGGTGCCCGCGATCTTGATCTCGTTGCCGGCTTCGTCGAGCAGCTTGACCTGCGGGCGCAGGCCCTTGCCGGCGCCGCTGGCCTTGCGCTTCGGATCGATCACCACCAGCGTGGACAGGCCGGTGACGTCGTCAAGCTGCTTGGCCACGGTGACGCCTTCTTCGATGTTTTCGAAACGGATGCGGCCGGCATATTCGGTGATGATCGGACGAGTGTGGGGGTCCCAGGTGGCCAGTACCGCGCCCGCCTTGATCTTGGCGGCGTCAGTCACCATCAGCGTGGCGCCGTACGGCACCTTGTGGCGTTCGCGCTCGCGGCCACTGTCGTCGGCAATGATGATTTCGCCGCTGCGCGAGATCGCCACAAGTTCCTTGCGCGCGTTGGTCACGTAGCGCATGGTGGCGGTGTACTGCACCGTCCCGTTGGATTTCGCCTCCAGCTGGCTGGCGGCGGCGGCACGCGATGCCGCGCCACCGATGTGGAAGGTCCGCATGGTGAGCTGGGTGCCCGGTTCGCCGATCGACTGCGCTGCGATGACACCGACCGCCTCGCCCGCGTTGACCAGATAGCCACGGCCCAGATCGCGCCCGTAGCACTTGGCACACAGGCCATAGCGTGTTTCGCAGGTCAACGGGGTGCGCACCTTGACTTCGTCGATACCCAGCGACTCGATGGTATCGACCACGTCTTCCACCAGCAGGGTACCGGCTTCGTACACGGTTTCCTGCGTTTCGGGATTGATGATGTCGCTGGCAGCCACACGTCCGAGAATCCGCTCGCGCAGCGCCTCGACCACTTCGCCGCCCTCGACCAGCGCCTTCACGACCAGGCCGTTCTTGGTGCCGCAATCGTCCTCGACCACCACCAGATCCTGCGTCACGTCCACCAGACGACGCGTCAGGTAGCCGGAGTTCGCGGTTTTCAGTGCGGTATCGGCCAGGCCCTTACGCGCACCATGGGTCGATATGAAGTACTGAAGCATGTTCAGGCCTTCGCGGAAGTTAGCCGTGATCGGAGTCTCGATGATGGAGCCGTCCGGCTTCGCCATCAGACCGCGCATACCGGCCAGCTGGCGAATCTGCGCAGCGGAACCCCGCGCACCGGAGTCGGCCATCATGTAAATGGCGTTGAACGATTCCTGGGTGACTTCCTTGCCATGCCGGTCGATGACTTTCTCGCTTCCCAGCTGCGTCATCATGGCCTTGGCCACCGCATCGCCGGCGCGGCCCCAGATATCGACCACCTTGTTGTAGCGCTCGCCCTGGGTCACCAGGCCCGAGGTGTACTGCGATTCGATCTCTTTCACCTCGGATTCGGCTGCGCCAAGGATCTGGTCCTTCTCACCGGGGATCAGCATGTCCTTGATGGCGATCGACATCCCCGCACGGGTGGCGAAGGTGAAGCCGGTGTACATCAGCTTGTCGGCAAAAATGACCGTCTCGCGCAGGCCGCAGCGACGGAAGCTGGCGTTGATCAGCCGGGAGATTTCCTTCTTCTTCAGCGCCTTGTCGACGAAGCTGAACGGCAGCCCCGGCGGCAGGATCTCGGACAGCAGCGAGCGACCGAGCGTGGTTTCCACCCGCTTGACGGTCTCGACGCGATTCCTGTTCTCGTCGAGCGTCACTTCCTTGATGCGCACCGTGACGCGGGCATGCAGCGCCGCCTCGCGGTTGTCATAGGCGCGGCGTGCCTCGGTGACGTCGGCAAACATCATGCCTTCGCCCTTGGCGTTGACCATTTCGCGCGTCATGTAATACAGGCCCAGCACGATATCCTGCGACGGCACGATGATGGGCTCGCCGTTGGCGGGCGACAGCACGTTGTTGGACGCCAGCATCAGGGTGCGGGCCTCGGCCTGCGCTTCCAGCGACAGCGGCACGTGAACGGCCATCTGGTCGCCGTCGAAGTCGGCGTTGAACGCGGCGCACACCAGCGGGTGCAGCTGGATCGCCTTGCCTTCGATCAGCACCGGCTCGAACGCCTGGATGCCCAGGCGGTGCAGCGTCGGCGCGCGGTTCAGCATCACCGGATGCTCGCGGATGACTTCTTCCAGCAGATCCCACACGATCGGCTCTTCGTCTTCCACCATCTTCTTGGCGGCCTTGATCGTGGTCGCCAGCCCCAGCACTTCGAGGCGGTTGAAGATGAAGGGCTTGAACAGTTCCAGCGCCATCTTCTTCGGCAGGCCGCACTGGTGCAGCTTCAGCGTCGGGCCCACCACGATGACCGAACGGCCTGAGTAGTCGACGCGCTTGCCCAGCAGGTTCTGGCGGAAACGTCCGCTCTTGCCCTTGATCATGTCTGCGAGCGACTTCAGAGGGCGCTTGTTGGCGCCGGTCATCGCCTTGCCGCGACGGCCGTTGTCGAGCAGCGAGTCGACCGCTTCCTGCAGCATGCGCTTTTCGTTGCGCACGATGATTTCCGGCGCCTTCAACTCCAGCAGACGCTTCAGGCGGTTGTTGCGGTTAATGACGCGGCGATACAGGTCGTTCAGGTCGGAGGTCGCGAAGCGGCCGCCATCCAGCGGCACCAGCGGACGCAGTTCGGGCGGCAGCACCGGCAGCACTTCGAGGATCATCCACTCGGGCTTGATGCCGGACTTCTGGAAGCCCTCGAGAATCTTCAGTCGTTTGGACAGTTTCTTCAGCTTGGTATCGGAACCGGTCTTGCTGATTTCAGCGTGCAGGGTTTCCACCTCGGTGTGCAGGTCCAGAGAGCGCAGCAGTTCGCGCACGCCTTCCGCTCCCATCAGCGCCTTGAATTCGTCGCCGTATTCTTCCAGCTTGGCGAGGTAATCCTCTTCGGTCAGCAGCTGGCCGCGATTGAGCGGGGTCATGCCCGGCTCGACCACCACGAAGCCTTCAAAGTAGAGCACGCGCTCGATGTCGCGCAGCGTCATGTCGAGCACCATGCCGAGACGGCTGGGCAGCGACTTCAGGAACCAGATGTGCGCGACCGGCGAGGCCAGCTCGATGTGGCCCATGCGCTCGCGGCGCACCTTGGACAGCGTGACCTCGACGCCGCACTTTTCGCAGATCACGCCGCGGTGCTTCAGTCGCTTGTACTTGCCGCACAGGCATTCGTAATCCTTCACCGGGCCGAAAATCTTGGCGCAGAACAGGCCGTCGCGCTCCGGCTTGAAGGTACGGTAGTTGATGGTCTCCGGCTTCTTCACTTCGCCGTAGGACCAGGAGCGGATTTTCTCCGGCGACGCCAGGCCAATCTTGATGGCGTCGAACTCTTCCTCGTGGGTGGCCTGCTTGAAAAGATCCAACAGTGCTTTCATGGCTGTGTCCTCACCCCTAAATTAATAACGTTCCAGATCGATGTCGATGCCGAGCGAGCGGATTTCCTTCACCAGCACGTTGAAGGATTCCGGCATGCCTGCCTCGATCTTGTGATCGCCCTTGACGATGTTCTCGTACACCTTGGTACGGCCGTTCACATCGTCCGACTTCACGGTCAGCATTTCCTGCAGCACGTAGGAGGCGCCATAGGCTTCCAGCGCCCACACTTCCATTTCGCCGAAGCGCTGGCCGCCGAACTGCGCCTTGCCGCCCAGCGGCTGCTGGGTGACGAGCGAGTACGGGCCGGTGGAACGCGCGTGCATCTTGTCGTCGACCAGGTGGTGCAGCTTCAGCACATGCTTGTAGCCCACCGTGACCTGGCGGTCGAAGGCTTCGCCGGTGCGGCCGTCGTACAGTGTGACCTGGCCGCCTTCGGGCAGGCCGGCCAGCGCCAGCATGCGGCGGATCTCTTCTTCCGAAGCACCATCGAATACCGGCGAGGCAAACGGCACGCCTTTCTGCAGGTGGCGGGCCAGCTCGAGCACTTCCTCGTCGGTAAAGCTGTCGATATCCTCGGACTTGCCCGACTGGTTATAGATTTCCTTGAAGAAATGGCGCATGTCCTTCACCAGCGTCTTGGTCTGGGCGGCAAGCATCTGGCCGATCTTCTCGCCCAGGCCCTTGGAGGCCCAGCCAAGGTGGGTTTCCAGAATCTGGCCGACGTTCATCCGCGACGGCACGCCGAGCGGGTTCAGCACGATGTCGACCGGACGACCGTCGGCCATGAAGGGCATGTCCTCGACCGGAACGATCTTCGACACCACGCCCTTGTTGCCGTGACGGCCCGCCATCTTGTCGCCGGGCTGCAGGCGGCGCTTGACCGCCAGATAGACCTTGACCATCTTCTGCACACCGGGCGGCAGTTCGTCGCCGGCGGTGAGCTTCTTCTTCTTCTCTTCGAACATCGCATCGAACTCGATGCGCTTCTGCGTGAGGCTGTCCTTCAGCGACTCGACCTGGCGGCTGGCATCGTCATCGGCCAGGCGGATGTCGAACCAGTCGTGGCGGTTCACCGACTCCAGATAGTCCTTGGTAACCTTGCTGCCCTTGGCGAGCTTCTTCGGCCCGCCGTTGGCGATCTTCAGGTGCAGCAGCTTTTCCAGACGCGCGAAGGTGTCGTCCTCGACGATGCGCATGCGGTCGGTCAGGTCCTTCTTGTATTCGGCGAGCTGGGTGTCGATGATCGACTGTGCGCGCTTGTCGCGTTCGATGCCTTCGCGGGTAAAGACCTGGACGTCGATCACCACGCCCGACATGCCGGACGGCACTTTCAGCGACGTGTCTTTCACGTCGGACGCCTTCTCGCCGAAGATGGCGCGCAACAGCTTCTCTTCCGGGGTCAGCTGGGTTTCGCCCTTGGGCGTGACCTTGCCGACCAGCACGTCGCCGGCCTCGACTTCGGCGCCGATGGCGATGATGCCGGACTCGTCCAGCCGGCCCAGCTGGCGCTCGGCCAGGTTGGAGATGTCGCGGGTGATTTCCTCGGGCCCGAGCTTGGTGTCGCGTGCCACCACCGACAGTTCCTCGATGTGGATCGAGGTGTAGCGATCCTCCGCCACGACCTTCTCGTTGATCAGGATCGAGTCTTCGAAGTTGTAGCCGTTCCACGGCATGAACGCGACCAGCATGTTCTGGCCCAGCGCCAGCTCGCCCATGTCGGTCGAGGCACCGTCGGCGATCACGTCGCCGCGGGCGATGACGTCGCCCACCTGCACCAGCGGACGCTGGTTGATGTTGGTGTTCTGGTTGGAGCGCGTGTACTTGATCAGCGAATAAATATCCACGCCGACTTCGCCGGCGCGCGCTTCTTCATCGTGCACACGGATCACGATACGGCTGGCGTCGATGTAGTCGACGATGCCGCCGCGATGCGCAGTCACCACCGTACCGGAGTCGACCGCAGCGGTGCGCTCGATGCCCGTCCCGACGAACGGCTTCTCGGGGCGCAGGCAGGGCACGGCCTGGCGCTGCATGTTGGAGCCCATCAATGCGCGGTTGGCGTCGTCGTGCTCGAGGAAGGGAATCAGGGATGCCGCCACCGACACGATCTGCGCCGGCGCCACGTCCATGTATTCGATCTTGTCGGGTGCCGACAGCGTGAATTCGTTCTTGTAGCGGCACGACACCAGGTCGTCCTTGAACTTGCCCTTGGCATCGAGATCGGCGTTGGCCTGTGCGATCACGTACTTGCTCTCTTCGATGGCCGACAGGTATTCGATCTCGTCCGTCACCTTGTGGTTGACCACTTTCCGGTACGGCGTTTCGATGAAACCGTACCAGTTGGTGCGGGCAAACAGGGCCAGCGAGTTGATCAGCCCGATGTTCGGACCTTCCGGCGTTTCGATCGGGCACACCCGGCCATAGTGGGTCGGATGCACGTCGCGCACCTCGAAACCGGCACGCTCGCGGGTCAGGCCGCCCGGGCCCAGTGCCGAGACGCGACGCTTGTGGGTGATCTCGGACAGCGGGTTGGTCTGGTCCATGAACTGGCTCAGCTGGCTGGAACCGAAAAACTCCTTGATCGCCGCCGATACCGGCTTGGCGTTGATCAGGTCATGCGGCATCAGGTTGTCGGATTCCGCCTGGGAGAGGCGCTCGCGCACTGCGCGCTCGACGCGCACCAGACCGGCGCGGAACTGGTTTTCAGCCAGTTCGCCGACCGAACGCACGCGACGGTTGCCGAGGTGGTCGATGTCGTCGATCTCGCCGCGGCCGTTGCGCAGCTCGACCAGGATCTTGATCACGGCGACGATGTCTTCGGTCGACAGCGTGCCGGAACCGGTCAGTTCGTCGCGGCCGATGCGCCGGTTGAACTTCATGCGACCGACGGCCGACAGGTCGTAACGCTCTTCGCTGAAGAAGAGGTTGACAAACAGCGCGTTCACCGCGTCTTCCGTGGGCGGCTCGCCCGGGCGCATCATGCGGTAGATCGCCACCTTGGCGGCGTATTCGTCGATGGTGTCGTCGGTACGCAGCGTCTGCGAAATGAAGGCGCCGTGATCGAGGTCATTGGTATAGAGCGTATTGAACTTGTCGATGCCCGCCTCGGCCAGCTTGGTCAGCAGGTCTTCGGTAATCTCGTCGTTGGCGCGCGCCACCAGCTCGCCGGTGTTCTTGTCGACCACATCGTGCGACAGCACGCGGCCCACCACGAATTCGGCCGGCACCGCCCACTTCTTGACGCCTGCGGCGTCGAGTTCGCGGATGTGCTTGGCGGTGATGCGCTTGTCCTTGGCGACGATCACATGACCATCCTTGCCGCAGATATCGAAGCGTGCCAGTTCACCGCGCAGACGCTCTGGCACCAGCTCGAACTGGATACCCTGGGTGTTGATATAGAAGGTGTCCTTGCTGAAGAAGCCGTCAAGAATGCTCTCCGGCGTATAGCCGAGCGCCTTCAGCAGGATGGTGACCGGCATCTTGCGGCGGCGGTCGACACGGAAGAACAGGATGTCCTTGGCATCGAACTCGAAGTCCAGCCACGAGCCGCGGTAGGGGATCACGCGTGCCGAGAACAGCAGCTTGCCCGAGCTGTGGGTCTTGCCGCGGTCATGCTCGAAGAACACGCCGGGCGAGCGGTGCAACTGCGACACGATCACGCGCTCGGTGCCGTTGATGACGAAGGATCCGGTCGGCGTCATGAGCGGAATCTCGCCCATGTAGACTTCCTGTTCCTTGACTTCCTTGATGGTCGGCTTGGACGCTTCCTTGTCCATGATCACCAGGCGCACCTTGGCGCGCAGCGGTGCACAATAGGTCAGGCCGCGCTGCTGGCATTCCTTGATGTCGAACACCGGCTCGCCCAGCAGATAGCTGACATATTCCAGTCGGGCATTGCCGCTGTGGCTGACGATCGGGAAAATCGAGGTGAACGCAGCCTGCAGGCCCTCGTTCAGGCGCTCGTCGCGCGAACGGCCTTCCTGCAGGAAGGCCCGATAGGATTCAAGCTGGGTCGCCAGAAGAAACGGAACCGGAAGCGTGTTGGTCCGGCTGGCAAAGCTCTTGCGCAGACGTTTTTTCTCGGTAAAGGTGTAAGCCATGGGGTCTCCTTGACGATCAGGGGCGAGCGGACGCGCGGGTTACGCGCCGGCGCTTTGTAAGGCACACGCAAAAAGCAAACGACCCGGAAGCCGATTCCGGGTTCCGGGTATTTGCTGCTTGCGTCTGCCGCGGGTTTCCCCGCAACACACCACGGTAATATGCATGTGGCGAAATAAGTGCGTCTCCGGAAACGGCGGCACGCTTGCACGCACCGCCCTGGGGACCGTACTTATTTGACCTCGACGCCCGCGCCAGCTTCTTCCAACTGCTTTTTCAGTGCGTCGGCATCGGCCTTGGACACGCCTTCCTTGACGGCCTTGGGTGCGCCGTCGACCAGATCCTTGGCTTCCTTCAGGCCCAGGCCGGTAGCGGCACGCACCACCTTGATGACTTCCACTTTCTTTTCGCCTGCGGAGGTCAGCATCACGGTGAACTCGGTCTGCTCTTCAGCGGCAGCGGCAGCACCGCCGGCAGCGGGGGCAGCCACGGCAACCGCGGCGGCGGCAGCGGAAACACCGAATTTCTCTTCCATTTCCTTGATGAGCTCGGACAGCTCAAGCACGGTCATGCCAGCGATGGCATCCAGAATGTCAGCTTTTGCAACAGCCATTTGTATTACTCCTGTCAATTATGCTTCAGATTAAAAATCAATGTCGTTATATATGCGGATGTCGGCAGGCTGCTCAGGCAGCCTGCTTGTCGCGCACCGCAGCCAGTCCGCGAACGAACTTGGTCGGCACTTCGTTGAGCGTACGAACGAATTGCGCGATCGGGGCCTGCATGGTGCCCAAGAGCTTGGACAGCAGTTCTTCGCGGCTGGGCATGCTGGCCAGATTTCCCACATCCTTGGCGGACATGATGAAATTGGGCATGGCACCGGCTTTGACGACGAACTTGTCGTTGGCCTTGGCAAACTCGTGCATCACCTTGGCGGCAGCCACCGGGTCCCTGGAAATTCCGTAGGCAAGCGGGCCGACCAGCTGGTCGGAAATGCCTGCAAACGGAGTATCCGCAACCGCGCGGCGCACCAGCGTGTTTTTCAACACGCGCAGATAGACCCCTTCCTTGCGTGCTTTCGCGCGCAGCTGGGTCATGTCTTCCACCGTGATGCCACGGTATTCGGCAACAACAACCGTCTGGGCGGCCGCAACCTGCGCAGCAACCTCAGCAACGACGGCTTTCTTCTCTTCAAGATTCAGACTCAAGGTCTTACCTCCTTCTCAGTTACGGGGCGTTGCCCGCCCCGGCTGGCGACCTTGACAGGAAAATCCTGCTGGGGAACGCCATCTGCGTAGGGTCCGACATCGGCAAGCAGAGGATGAAATCCATCACCCACTTGCCATCCACCGGTGATTAAATCCTTGCGGATGCCTACGGTCTTTGACAACCCGTCAGCCGGACGGCTGGCTGACGGCCCAAAGTTCTTGCCCGGACGCATCTTCCGACGCGTCCGCAATAAATTTATGCGCTGACGCTTGACTGGTCGACACGCACGCCCACACCCATGGTGCTCGACACCGACAGGCGCTTGAAATAGATACCCTTGGAACTGGCCGGCTTGGCGCGCTGCAGCGCATCCAGCAGGGCAGCCAGGTTTTCCTTCAGATCCTCGACGCTGAACGAAGCACGACCGATGGTGCAATGCACGATGCCGCCCTTGTCGGTACGGTATTGCACCTGGCCGGCCTTGGCGTTTTTCACAGCGCCCACCACGTCAGGCGACACGGTGCCGACTTTCGGGTTCGGCATCAGGCCGCGCGGACCCAGGATCTGACCAAGCTGGCCCACCACACGCATGGCGTCGGGCGTGGCGATGACCACATCGAAGTCCATCTTGCCTGCCTTGATTTCGGCAGCGAGATCATCGAAGCCGACGATATCCGCACCGGCATCTTTCGCTTTTTGCACGTTATCGCCCTGGGCGAACACGGCGACGCGAACGGTCTTGCCGATACCCTTCGGCAGCACCACCGCACCCCGCACCATCTGGTCGGATTTACGGGCGTCAACACCGAGATTCACGGCGATGTCGATCGACTCGTCGAACTTGGCGGTTGCTGTTTCCTTGACCAGCTGCAGGGCATCCGCCACCGGGTAATTGCGGTTGCGGTCGATTTTTTCTTTGAGCGCACGCAGGCGCTTGGATGCATTAGCCATCTCAGACTCCCTCCACGATGATGCCCATGGAACGGGCTGTACCGGCAATGGTGCGCACTGCCGCGTCCATGTCGGCCGCGGTCAGATCGGGCTCCTTGGTCTTGGCGATCTCTTCCAGCTGCGCACGCGTAATGGTGCCCACCTTGTCCAGATGCGGCTTGGCACTGCCCTTGTCGAGCTTGATCGCCTTCTTGATCAGCACCGTCGCGGGCGGCGTCTTCATCACGAAGGTGAAGCTCTTGTCCGCAAACGCGGTGATCACGACCGGGATCGGCAGACCGGGCTCCATGCCCTGGGTCTTGGCGTTGAACGCCTTGCAGAATTCCATGATGTTCAGGCCGCGCTGACCCAGCGCAGGACCGATGGGGGGCGACGGGTTCGCTTTTCCCGCCGGCACTTGCAGCTTGATATAGCCGACAATCTTCTTTGCCATGATGGCTCCTAATAAATGAGTACCAACGCGCTTTCGGTTGCCCTACTCACGCTCCTCTCCGGTTGCCCGGACTCGCTTGACCAGGCAGACTCCGGCCTGACTAGCTTTTCTCGACCTGGCCGAAACCCAGTTCCACAGGTGTCGCCCGGCCAAAAATCATCACCGATACGCGCAACTTGCTCTTGTCGTAATTCACTTCTTCCACGTTGCCATTGAAGTCGGTGAACGGGCCATCGATGACCCGCACCGTCTCGCCCACCTCGAACAGCACCTTGGGCTTGGGTTTTTCCACGCCCTCGCGCATCTGGTCGAGTATGGCCTGCACTTCCTTTTCCGAGATGGGTGCCGGCTTGGTCGCCGTGCCGCCAACGAACCCGGTGACCTTGGGCGTACTCTTCACGAGATGCCAGGTATCGTCGTCCATATCCATCTGCACCAGGACGTAACCGGGGAAGAACTTGCGCTCGGCAGTCTTCTTCTGCCCCGCCTTCATTTCCACCACCTCTTCCACCGGCACCAGGATTTCGCCGAAACGATCCTTCATGCCGGCGCGCTCGATGCGCTCAGCCAGGTTGCGCGCAACGCTCTTCTCGAAGCCGGAGTAGGCATGAACCACGTACCATCGCATACTCAACTCCCCTGTCCCATGGCCAGCTTGACCAGCCACAACAAAACCCCGTCCACCGCCCACAGAATCAGCGCCATCACAACCACAAACGCCATGACCACGCCCGTCATCTGGACGGTTTCCTTGCGCGTCGGCCAGACAACCTTCTTGGCCTCGTCACGCGAATCGAGCGCAAAACGGAAGAACCGCTTGCCCGGAGCCGACAGGCCCGCTACAAAGCCCGCCAGCACAACGCCGGCGACCACCGACAGGACGCGCACAACGGTCGGCGCATCCGCAAATAAATAAAAGCCAGCCACCCCTGCGATGACCAGCAATACCGCTACCAGCAGCTTGATTTTGTCAGCCATGAATGCTGTGCGCCTTACGGCTTATCCTGTGGCAGGCCAAGAGGGTCTCGAACCCCCAACCTTCGGTTTTGGAGACCGACGCTCTACCAATTGAGCTATTGGCCTGTATTACTCAGGGCCAGGACGATCACATGACCGGCCTGGCCTCCGGATTAACCGGCTTACTCTTCGATCTTGGCCACGACACCCGCACCGACGGTACGGCCGCCTTCGCGAATGGCGAAACGCAGGCCTTCGTCCATGGCAATCGGGGCAATCAAGGAAACCTTGATGCTGACGTTGTCGCCAGGCATCACCATCTCGGTGCCCGCCGGCAACTCAATGCTGCCGGTGACGTCAGTGGTGCGGAAGTAGAACTGCGGACGGTAGCCGTTGAAGAACGGGGTGTGACGGCCACCCTCGTCCTTGCTCAGCACGTAGATCTCGGCAGAGAACTTGGTGTGCGGCTTGATGCTGCCCGGCTTGGCCAGAACCTGGCCGCGCTGGACTTCTTCACGCTTGGTGCCACGCAGCAGGACGCCGACGTTGTCGCCCGCCTGGCCCTGGTCGAGCAGCTTGCGGAACATTTCGACGCCGGTGCAGGTGGTCTTGAGGGTCGGGGAAATGCCGACGATTTCGATCTCTTCGCCAACCTTGATGACGCCACGCTCGACACGACCGGTGACGACGGTGCCGCGTCCGGAGATGGAGAAGACGTCTTCAACCGGCATCAGGAAGGGCTTGTCGATGGCGCGCTCGGGCTCGGGGATGTAGGAGTCGAGGGCATCGGCCAGCTTCATGATGCTGGGTTCGCCGATGTCGCTCTGGTCGCCTTCGAGGGCTTTCAGGGCGGAACCGATGATGATGGGGGTGTCGTCGCCAGGGAAGTCGTATTTGCTCAGCAGCTCACGGATTTCCATTTCAACGAGCTCGAGCAGTTCGGCGTCGTCGACCATGTCGGCCTTGTTCATGTAGACGATGATGTAGGGAACGCCCACCTGGCGGGCCAGCAGGATGTGCTCGCGGGTCTGCGGCATGGGGCCGTCGGCGGAGGACACGACCAGGATGGCGCCGTCCATCTGGGCAGCACCGGTAATCATGTTCTTGACGTAGTCGGCGTGGCCCGGGCAGTCAACGTGGGCGTAGTGGC
>CAZHKS010000023.1:0-38442 GCA_964533095.1 uncultured Thiobacillus sp.
TCGGACAGGATGCGCATGACTTCCATGTTGTCGACCGCCACCATCATCTGGAAGGCGCGCGAATAGAGGAAGTCGCCGACCAGCACGCTGGCCGCATTGCCGAAGAGCGCATTGGCGGTTTCGCGGCCGCGCCGAAGTTCGGATTCGTCGACGACATCGTCGTGCAGCAGCGTGGCGGTGTGGATGAATTCGACCACCGCGGCGAGCTCGTGGTGCGCGCGCCCCGAATAATTGAAGCAGCCGGCCGACAGCAGGACCAGGGCCGGGCGCAGGCGCTTGCCGCCGCTGTTGATGATGTATTCGGAAACCTGGCGGATCAGCACCACGTCTGAATACAGGCTTTGGCGGATGACATGGTCGACTGCGCGCATGTCGTCGGCCAGAAAGGATTGCAGGCTCTCCAGGGACACGATAGGACTGAGGGGCTTGTTGTTGGGAAAGCCTGCAATGGTAGCAGTCTGTCCACGGTTTTTCATCGCCTGCCCCGGGTTTATCATGGATAAACTGCCGCAAACCGTTTGACTTGCCCCGGGTTCACCGCTAAAATCTCGCGCTTTCCTGGGTTCGTATTGGTTGGAGACCCCCCATGTACGCAGTCATCAAAACCGGCGGCAAGCAGTATCGCGTGAGCGCCGGCGACAAACTTAAAATCGAAAAGCTCGAGGCAGAGATCGGCAGCGAGATCACCTTTGACCAGGTCCTGATGGTGGGCGACGGCGCCGACATCAAGATGGGCGCCCCCATGCTGCGCGGTGCCACGGTCACGGCTACTGTGCTGAACCAGGCACGCGGCGACAAGATCAAGATTTTCAAGATGCGCCGCCGCAAGCACTATCGCAAGAGCCAGGGCCATCGCCAGTACTTCACCGAAGTGCAAATCGGCGGCATTTCTGCATAAGGAGCACATAACATGGCACACAAGAAAGCAGGCGGCAGTTCGCGTAACGGCCGCGATTCGGAATCGAAACGTCTGGGCGTCAAGCGCTACGGCGGCGAACTCGTTCTGGCGGGCAACATCATCGTGCGCCAGCGCGGTACCCAGTTCCACCCCGGCGACAACGTCGGCATCGGCAAGGACCACACCCTGTTCGCCAAGGCGGACGGCACGGTCAAGTTCGAAGTCAAGGGCGCTGCCCGCCGCCGCATCGTTCGCATCGAGCCGGTCGCGGCCTGAGTCGACTTGAACTGAGTCCGACTCGCTCGCCAAAAAGCCCTGTCCGCCGGATGGGGCTTTTTTGTTTCTGCGGGGCCAATTAGGATCACTCCACTATGAAATTCATCGACGAAGCGAAAATTCAGGTGTTGGCGGGCAAGGGCGGCGACGGCAGTGCATCGTTTCGCCGTGAAAAATACATTCCCAAGGGCGGACCGGATGGCGGCGACGGCGGGCGCGGCGGCAGCGTGTATGCGGTGGCCGACTGCAATATCAATACCCTGGTCGAGTTCCGCTTCAAGCGCAATTTCAAGGCGCAGAATGGCGAGAACGGCCGCGGCGCGCAATGCTACGGCAAGGGTGGCGAGGACCTGACCATCCGTGTGCCGGTGGGTACGGTGTTTACCGACATCAATAGCGGCGAAGTGGTGGCCGACCTGGCCGAAAACGGCCAGACCGTATGCCTGGCCAAGGGCGGCAAGGGCGGCCTCGGCAACCTGCATTTCAAGTCGAGCATCAACCGCGCGCCGCGCCAGCACACGCTGGGTGAGCCGGGCGAGGAGTGGGAACTGGCGCTGGAACTGAAGGTGCTGGCCGACGTGGGCCTGCTGGGCATGCCCAACGCCGGCAAATCGACGTTCATCCGTGCGGTGTCGGCTGCACGCCCCAAGGTGGCCGACTATCCGTTCACCACGCTGGCCCCCAATCTGGGCGTGGTGCGGGTCGACAGCGAGCGCAGCTTCGTCATCGCCGACATTCCCGGCCTGATCGAAGGCGCGGCTGAGGGGGCCGGCCTGGGGCACCAGTTCCTGCGCCATTTGCAACGCACGCATCTGCTGCTGCATCTGGTCGACATCTCGCCTCGCTGGGAAGCCGGCGACCCGGTTCACGAAGCGCGTGCCATCGTCGAGGAACTGCGCAAATACGACCAGCAGCTCTATGAAAAATCACGCTGGCTGGTGCTGAACAAGATCGACATGGTGGACGAGGCCGAGCGCGAGGCGGTGGTGGCGAAGTTCGTGAAGGATTACGGCTGGCAGGGGCCGGTGTTCGCGATTTCGGCGCTAGACGGCAGCGGATGCAGTGCGCTGACCTATGCGGTGATGGAGTATCTGGGGACGCAGGCGCGGGTGCCGGTCGGGGGGGGGCACGAATCCCCGGCCCAACCTGCTACGGATTAAACAGCCTGTTGTTCGGCGGGTGCGTCGTCGCCCACGCGCTTCCAGTCGTTTTCCACCAGCGTTACCTGGTAGCGGGCCCAGCGTGCAAATTCCGCCGGGCTGCAATGGCCCTTCTTGCGGCGGCAGGTGCCGGCGATGCCCTTGAAGTGGCAGACCGCTTCGCCGGTTGCCGCATCGGTCGTAATCTCGGCAAGCTGCCGCACGCCCCAGGTGCGGCCATAGGCGCCGTTGCTGTAGAAGAATCCCACTTTGAGTTCGTCGAGGTTCATGTCGTGATGCGGCGGTAGATGTCGGTGACTTTCACCGGTAATTGTCGCACGTCGTCCAGGATGATGTAACGCGCCGCGCCGTACATGTGCGGCAGGTAGTCGCGCGCGTCGCGGTCGAGCGTGATGCAGAAGGGGTGGATGCCGGTGCGCGCGGCTTCATGCAGCGCCATGCGCGTGTCCTCGATGCCATACTGGCCGCGATAGACGTCGAAATAATCGTCCGGACGGCCATCCGAAAGCGTGACCAGCACGCGGGTCCGGGCTTCGACCTGGTTCAATAGCTTGGTCATGTGGCGCAGCGCGAAGCCCATGCGCGTGTATTCCTGGGGACGGATGCCGGAAATGCGCGCTTTTACCTCGTCGTCGTAGCGTTCGTCGAAGGTCTTGATGCGGAACAGTTCGCAGCGCTTGCGCGTCGTGCCGGAAAAGCCGTAGATCGCGTAGCGGTCACCCAGCAGTTCCAGTGCCTCGCACAGGAGAATCAGCGCTTCGCGCTCGGCTTCGTTGATCCAGCCCTTGGTCGAGCCGCTCATGTCGACCAGGAAGGCCACGGCGATGTTGCGTTCGGCACGGTGCAGGCGCACGAACAGGCGGTCGCTCATTTCGCGGCCGTCCCTGGCATCTGCGAGCGCTTCGATCAGCGCATCGAGATCGATCTCGTCGCCCTGGGTCTGCCGTTTCTCGATCCGGTTCTCGTCGCGCAGCGCCTCGAATTTCCTGCGCAGGTGTCTGATTACGCCAGCGTGTTTGTCGAACGTGTCGAGATAGAAGTCATCGTAGGCCGGGGTGACGGTTTTTTCCCGCATCACGCACCAGTTCTTGCGGTAATGCTGACGGCCGTGGTCCCACTCGGGATACAGTTCTGCGCCTTTCTCGTGATAGGTGCCGTGCCATACGGCGTCGGGGTCCTCGGGCTGGTCGAACACGAGATTCGGGTCGTATTCGCCATCGCCCGCGGGCGTCAGGTATTCCGGGGGGATCTCGCCGAAATCGAGATAGACCGAGGTGAGCAGCTGCTTGACATCGTTGGGCGGGGCGAGGGGCGCGCCGTCGAGGGTGATCTCGAAGTCGAGCTGGCCATTTTCGTCGTGTGGCTCAACGTCCAGGGCGGGCGGCGTTTCAGCGGCAGATTGCGGAGCGGGCTGCGTAGCCGCGTGCTCCTCCAGCAGTTCGGCCAGCTTGATGCGCAGCCGGGCCTTTTCCTTGTCCAGCCGGGCGGCACGCGCGGCGGCAATCGCATCCGGGCGCAGGCAGCCCTGGTCGCTCCACTGCGGGCAGTCGGCCACTGCATAGGCCGCATCGAGCAGGGCCAGGCTGTCGGTCAGGGTGGCGTGGTCGGTGGCCAGCTTGGCCGCGAATCGCTGCCAGCCTTGCGGCAGTTGGGGGTCAAGCAGCGTGCGCAGGCGCTGCAGTTGACGGTGCAGTCCTGGCAACTCGCGTGCGATGCGCGCGGTCAGCCGCAGGGTTTCCAGTGCGTAGAGTCGGGCAAGCGCGCGTTCCGGGTCGGCATACGCGGCGGAGATCCCTGCAAGGTCGGCGCGCAGCGTGCCGTAGCGGGTCTGCGCCCACAGCAGCGCGACCGTGATCTTGGCGAGCAGAAAGTTGTCGTCCTGGTCCGGCAGGGCAGCGATCAACGGCGGCAACACGATCCGCTCGCCATCGGTCCACGCAGCGTCGCCTTCCTCGATGCGCAGCCGCCGCCCAGAGAGGCCGCAGACAAAATTTCCTAGGATCGGTGCGATGTCATCGAATAGTGCGCCGGCCGCATCGTTCCTGTGCTGTGTCTCGTCGAAGCTGTCGACTTCTTCCATCACCCTGAGTGCGTTCTGCAGGCCGGTGCGGTCGAATACGTCGCAGGTATGTACTGCCCACGCCTCCAGCAGGCGCCGCTCCATGCGCGGCAACAGGGCGGGCGCGCGGCGGCCGAATTGCCAGGCGAGCGTGATATGGGTGGAGGCGATGCGGCGTATCCAGCCAAGGATGAAGTCCTGCTCGTCGCGCGTCAGCGCTGCGAGCTCGGCGGCGAGCTGTTCGACCTTGAAATAGGTGAATTCGGTTTCCAGCCAGGCATGGAGGCTGGATTCCATGTCGGCGGCGGAGAGCGGCGGTTGCGCCATCAGGTGTCCATCAGAAAATGGACGAGGAGAGTTCCTGGATCGCTTTCAGCATGTCGGCGTCATCGGTCACCGCCTGGGCGACGGCGGCTTTGCAGGCGGTCACCGGACTGACGCCGTCGGCGATCAATTTGCCGGCATGCACCAGCAGTCGCGTGGACGCGCCTTCCTCCAGTCCGCTGCCCTTGAGATTGCGCGTCATCTGCGCGAAACGAACGAGGCTGTCGGCAATGGCGTCGGACACGCCGGATTCACTGGAGACGATGCGCCGCTCGAGCACGGCCGACGGATAGTCGAATTCCAGCGCGACAAAGCGCTGCCTGGTCGACTGTTTCAGGTCCTTGAGTACGCTCTGGTAGCCGGGGTTGTAGGAAATGGCGAGGCAGAACTCGGGCGGCGCCTCGACGATCTGGCCGAGCTTTTCCATCGGCAGGGTGCGGCGGTCGTCAGCCAGCGGATGGATCACGACCATGGTGTCCTTGCGCGCCTCGACGATTTCATCGAGGTAGCAAATGCCGCCACAGCGTACCGCCCGCGTGAGCGGACCGTCGACCCACACGGTCTCGCCCCCCTTGACCAGATAACGCCCGACCAGATCGGAGGCGGTGAGGTCGTCGTGGCACGACACGGTGATCAAGGGGCGCTTGAGCCGCCAGGCCATGTGCTCCATGAAGCGCGTCTTGCCGCAGCCGGTGGGGCCTTTGAGCAGCACTGGAATCTGCTGGCGGTATGCCGCTTCAAACAGCTGGATTTCGTCGCCGACGGCTTCGTAGTAGGGCTCTTTCTCGATGAGATGATGCGCGGGGTCGAGGGTGCGGGCGTTCATGAGGGGGGTGGGAGTATTGTTCAAAAGCAGCCGGACTGCTGTTTCCTGCGTTCGAGATCCCTGACTTCCTGGTTCCATGCGTCCATCTGTTTCTGCGTGTAGCCCTTGCGATGTGCCTGGTCCATTTTGTCGACGACACGCCCCAGCTTCTCGGTGAGTGCGTCACACTTGCTTCTCGACGCGTGTGATACGGGTTTCCCGCTGATGTTCCGGGTTTCGAGGCGGGTCGAGGCAGGCTCCCCGGCAGGCGCCACGGGTTTATCCGGTTTGGCGACCTGGGCGTGAACAGGCTGCTGCCGCACCGGATCGGGTTGCGGTGCAGGGTCGATCTCGAGCGTGCGGACTTCCTTGGCATTGCGACAGGACAGGTTGGAGTAGGTGACCTCCCCCTTTGCATCGATGCACTTGTTGAGCGTGGCGGCCACAACGTGCGGGGACAGCGCCAGAGCAAGCATGCCCGTCAATCCAATCAGGCTTCTCATCGGAGAGGTCAATGCTCGCCTGAGTATTTGTCGTCCTCCAGCGCCATCTTCTGCTGGAATTCGACTTCTTTTTCCTGCTCGGCCAGGGCGCGTCGGCGGGCCAGCCGTTTTTCATAGGCGTCCGGGCGCTCCTCGACGAACTTCTCGCCGAACAGGGTATGACGCAGGAAGTTCAGGCCGAAGTCGAGCAGGGCCTCGTCGTCGGCGATCAGCGTTGCCATGACCTCGACCGGGATGTCATAGGTGTCGTTGAAGCTTGGGCTCATGACGAAGGCACGGAAACGGTCGATATCGTAGCTCGCCATGAAGAAGAGCTGGTTGGAAATGGGGGTCGGCTTGCCGATGGCGGGACCTGCTGACTTGCGCTTGACTACCAGCTGGCGCCATGCGTGCGCCTTCTGGTCGTATTCGTCCACGCCCTGTTCGCGGCGGTATTCCTCGATGGTCTGGGTCTTGTCCTCGAAATGGCCGAGACAGTGTGGCTCCTTGACCATGGCATAGGCGCTGCGGTCGACGTATTCGTCCGAGCGGCGCATGGTCAGCAGGGCGACCGGGTAGTAGCGGCAGGCGGTGGGACGGTCTTCGTAGACGCCGCAGCCTTCGGGCGTCATGAACTGGCAGGCGGTGCCGCCTTCGACCGGATTCAGCTTGATGCCGGGCATGCCGTCCTTGTCCATCTCGAACGGGATCGAGTACTGCTTGAGGAATTCGCCAGACGACATGTCCAGGCGTTTTTTCAGGCGCAGCACGTCATAGGGCGTCAGCGGAATATCGATGTTGCTGCAGCAGGCATTCCAGCATTTGACGTCGCGATGGCAACGGAATTTCAGTGTGGCGTTTTCAGCCAGCATGGTGGGTTTGACCGGGTTGCCCGCAAAGGGGGAGTCCTCGATCAGATCCTTGAATTCATTTTCGTTCATTTCACACTGCCTTCCAGGGACGAGCCCTACTACTTTTGTAACATACACGCGAAAACGCAAGGTTACGCGCTTTCGGCTGGATGCTAAACCTTGTTCAGAGTGCTGTTTTATTAAACTGTTCGAAAAACCGGACGCACTGTGTCGAATTGATGGCGCCAAAAAAACCGGGCGCCGTTGGGCGCCCGGAGTTTACTGCCTGACCAACGAATTAGTGGGCAGCGGGCTTGAACAGCTTGGACTTGTCGACCAGATCCACGTGGGCGCGCTTGAAGCAGTTCCACTGCTTGGAGTTCTTGTCGTAGACCGAGTTCACGAAGCAGTGCCAGTTCTCCTCATCGACAAAGTTCTTGTCCATGCGGTAGTAGAAGCCGGGGTAACGGCTTTCTTCACGGAACTGGATGTGCTTCATGTGGGCTTCCGCCGTCAGGATGCGGTGGTAGTTTTCCCAGGCGCGCAGCAGTTCGTGCAGGTCCTTCGCACGCATCTTCTCGGCGTCTTCCTTCAGCATGTTCAGCTTGTCTTCCGCTACGCCCAGCATGTTGGCATTGGTCGTGTAGTAGGTCGCGACGCCGGCAACATACTCGTCCATGATCTTCTGCAGACGGAACTGCAGCATCTTGGGCGTGATGTAGTTGGGGTTGACGTCGATTGCCGTGGTGTAGTCCTTGTGCTCCAGGAAGGTACGCACCGGCTTGTAGATGTCTTCCACCAGCTGCTCGACGGAAGTGTCGAGCTCGGGCTTCATGTCCTTGTTGTCGATGCAGTACTTGACCATGGACTTGGCGCACATGCGGCCTTCGGCATGCGAGCCGGAGGAGAACTTGTGGCCGGATGCGCCCACGCCGTCGCCGGCGGTGAACAGACCCTTGACCGTGGTCATCGAGCGGTAGCCCCAGTTCCAGCCCTTGGGCAGGTGGGCCGGGATCTTGCCGGCATCGGCGTGCGTTTCGTCGGTCGGTGCGCCCAGATCTTCGGGACCCGACACCCAGATGCCGCAGCAGCCGGAGTGGGAGCCGAGCAGGTAGGGCTCGGTCGGCATGAGTTCGGAGTTCTTCTTCTCCGGCTCGATGTTCTCGCCCACCCAGATGCCGCACTGGCCGACGCACATGTCGAGGAAGTCTTCCCAGGCTTCGGCTTCGAGGTGCTTCACTTCGCGGGGGGTCAGGGTTTCACGCAGTTTTGCCAGGGCGGTCACGGTGTCCATGTAGATGGGGCCGCGGCCTTCCTTCATTTCCTTCAGCATCAGGTGGTTACGCAGACACGATGCGGGAACGGCAGCCTGCCCGTAGGGGGGGTAGTCGTTCAGCAGTTCCTTGTTCTTCACCATGTAGACTTCGCCGTAGGCGTTCACAGCTTGCGCCTTGAACAGCAGGAACCAGGCGCCGACCGGGCCGTAGCCGTCCTTGAAGCGGGCGGGCACGAAGCGGTTTTCCATCATGGTCAGCTCGGCGCCGGCTTCGGCAGCCATCGCGTAGGTCGAACCGGCGTTCCACACCGGGTACCAGGCACGGCCGGTGCCTTCACCGACGGAGCGCGGACGGAAGATGTTCACGCAGCCGCCGGCGGCCAGCAGGATGGCCTTGGCCTTGTAGACGTAGACCTTGTGGTCACGGGTCGAGAAACCGACGGCACCGGCGATGCGGTGGGGGTCGTTCTTGTCGTTGACCAGCTTGACGATGAAGATGCGCTCCTGGATGCGATCCATGCCGAGCGCCTTCTTGGTGGCTTCGGCAACGATCCATTTGTAGGATTCGCCGTTGATCATGATCTGCCATTTGCCGGAACGCACGGGCTTGCCGCCGTCCTTCAGCGAGGGCAGACCCTGAGCGCCGTCGTGGCGTTCGCCGTTTTCGTCGGTTTTCCAGATCGGCAGGCCCCACTCTTCGAACAGGTGCACGGAGTCGTCGACGTGACGGCCGAGGTCGTAGGCCAGGTCGTCACGGGTGATGCCCATCAGGTCGTTGGAGACCATGCGGGCGTAGTCGGCGGGATCCTGCTCGGTGCCGATGTAGGTGTTGATCGCGGACAGGCCCTGCGCCACGGCGCCGGAACGGTCCATCGCGGCCTTGTCGACCAGCTTGATCTTCAGGTCCATGCCCAGCTCGGCCTTGGCGGCGTCAGCCCAGCGCATGACTTCGTAACCGGCGCCGCAGCATGCCATGCCACCGCCGATCAGGAGGATGTCGACTTCCTCCTGGATAACTTCGGGATTACCAAATTCTCCAGCCATTTCGTTTACCTCTCTTGATTACTTGCGGATCAGTTCTGCAGGATTGCCGGGGCGATAGCCTTTGGTGATGCCACCATCGGCCGAGCCGGTGAAGAAACCGGTTGCGGTGATGTTGGCCAGGCTGGCGGTCGGCTTGCCACCGAAAGGATCGATCGAGCCTTCGGGCGTGGTGCGGATCGGGAACTTGAAGCGCTTCAGCGTGCCGTTGCGGAACTTGATGGTCCACATGATGGAGTCGGAACCACGCAGCGGCTGCACCATGCCGCCCAGCGGCACGACGTCGGCGTAGTGACGGGCTTCGATCGCCTGCTGCGGGCAGATCTTCACGCACGAATAGCACTCCCAGCACTGCTCCGGCTCCTGGTTGAACGCGCGCATGGCGTGGCCGGTTTCCGAACCGTCCTTGTCCAGTTTCATCAGGTCGTGCGGGCAGATGTACATGCAAGCGGTCTTGTCCTGACCCTTGCAACCGTCGCACTTGTCGGTACGAACATAGGTTGGCATTACAGTCTCCTAAAGTTAGCTAACAATCCGCGTACGTCGCGGTCCGCTTAGAACTGAACCCGTCCTTGGCCGGGGCGACTCGCGAATCCGCTTCCGGTAGGCTCGTGTCCTAAAACCATTCCCCTGATCGTGCGCTGCTACGAACAGGGTGCATTCCATCCGGTGCGCCCGGATGGAAAAATCATGCGGCCGAGTGGCCTTTCAACTCGATCTTGACGTTCTGTTCTGCAGTCAGTCCAGCGTAGTACTTCTGCAGGACTTTTGCGACTTCGGGTCGGCTGAACTCGACGGGCAGATCCTGGCCTTCGGACAGCATCGAACGCACCTTGGTGCCGGACAGCAGGATGCGGTCGTCCTTGGTGTGCGGGCAGGTGCGCTGCGAGGCCATGCCGCCGCACTTCTTGCACCAGAAGGTCCAGTCGATGTTCATGTTCACGGTCTCGAGCGAGCCCTTGGGGATCTCGTCGAAGATCTTCTGTGCGTCGAAGGGGCCGTAGTAGTCGCCCACGCCGGCGTGGTCGCGGCCGACGATCAGGTGCGAGCAGCCGTAGTTCTGGCGGAACAGGGCGTGCAGCAGGGCCTCACGCGGGCCGGCGTAGCGCATGTCCAGCGGGTAGCCGGCCTGGATCACGGTGTTGGGCGCGAAGTAGTTCTCGACCAGCACGCTGATGGCCTCGGAACGGACTTCGGCGGGGATGTCGCCCGGCTTCAATGCGCCCAGCAGGGAGTGGACCAGCACGCCGTCCATGGTCTCGATGGCGATCTTGGCCAGGTACTCGTGCGAGCGGTGCATCGGGTTGCGGGTCTGGAAGGCGGCGATCTTGGACCAGCCCAGCTGCTCGAACTTGGCGCGGGTTTCGGCCGGGGTCATGAACTGGTCGCCGTATTCTTCCTTGAAGGTACCGGTGGACAGGACCTTGACCGGACCGGCCAGATTGTACTTGCCCTGGGCCATGACCATCTTGACGCCGGGGTGCTCGAGATCGGTGGTCTTGTAGACCTGCATGCACTCGTGGGCCTTGTCGATGGTGTACTTGTCAGTCACCTTCATGGTGCCCATGATCTCGCCGGATTCACCGTCGACCAGGGCGATGTCGTCGCCGTCCTTGAGGGTCTCGTCGTCGGTCGACAGGGTGACGGGAATGGGCCAGAACAGGCCATTGGCCATCTTGTAGCCGTCGCACACGCCCTGCCAGTCTGACTTGGTCATGAAACCATCCAGCGGCGTGAAGCCGCCGATACCCATCATGATGAGGTCGCCGGTTTCACGGGAGCTCATCTTGACCTTGGGCAGCGCGGCTGCGCGGGCTTTTTCGGCGGCAAGCGTGTCGCCCGTCAGTAGCAGGGGTTTGAGTTCACCGCCGCCGTGGGGGCGTACCAGTTTGGACATGCTGTCTCCTCAGACTGTATGGGGGTATTAGAGTCCGGGCAGGATAGCACCGGGGGAGACCCCTGAATAATCCTTTATTTTTATTTAAGGATAAGCAGGTTTGATATTAATCCTGAAAATTAAAAAGCCCGGATGATCCGGGCTTTTTAATTTAAAAAACAAAGTGTTATGCGTCAAAGAAGGCGGGCATGTCGGTCTGCTCGGTCTTGATGATGTCAACCCAGGCGGGTTTGGTGTCGCCGCCGGCAGCCGCCAGCTTTTTGGTCTCTTCGTAGAGCATCTTCCAGCGATTGTAGAGGCAGTCGCTGACCTTGCGCATGCCCGAGTCGAAGTAGGAGTTGTGCAGGTCACCCACGGTGCGAGTGAAGGATTCCATCTGCTCCAGCAGGTTGTGCGGGTAGCCGTGGCGATTGGGGTCGGCGTATTTGACCATTTCACGCTTGACTGCGCGCACGAAGACTTTCTGGCCTTCGGTGAGGTCGGCTTCGGTGCGGGGGGCGCCGCCGGAATTCATCACTTCATGGATGAAACCGTTCAGGCGCTCGCCGAAATCGAAATTGGCGTAATCGACATTCTGCATAAATCCTCCGATATCAGGTGGTGCTTAAAACTGGATGTGCCTCCGGCAACTATCCTACGCCGCGCGATGCGGCTGTCCAGCGTCTTCTCCGGGCGGCTGCGCGATTATTTTCTAAGCCCTTGAATCCAGCGGGAATAAATTTTGTCAGCCAGTTGGTGCAGACGGACGATGCGGCGTGGCAGGTCCGACTGGATGGTTTCGGGCGACTGAACGCCGGGGCTGTCGCTGGCCGCGATTTCGTCGGCACCGTTCTCGCACCAGCTGGCGATGAGCTCGGGCGTCATTTCGACATGGCACTGCATGCCGATATGGCGGTCGTTCAGGACATAGGCCTGGTTGGCGCAGAAGGCGCTGTCGAGTATGCGTGTGGCGCCTGGCGGCAACGAGAAGGTTTCGCCATGCCAGTGAAATGCCAGCAGGGGTTCGGTGGCTTCGCCCAGCCAGGGGCGGGCAGCGTCTGCATCGGTGATGCGGACGTCGCCCCAGCCGATTTCTTTCGCTGGATTGCTGCCGACGCTGCCGCCCAGCGCTTTCGAGATGAGCTGGCCGCCCAGGCAATGGCCGATCACCGGGATGTCGGCCGCGACCGCCTGGCGGATCAGTGCCAGCAGCGGCGGGATCCAGGGCAGATCGTCATTGACGCTCATGTGTCCGCCCATCAAGCAAATACCCGAAACACCGTTAAGCTTGTCGGGCACGGCGTCGCCGGCGTCGATCCGAACCAGTTGCCAGGGGATGCCCTGGCGGTCCAGAAACGTGGTGAAATACCCGGGCCCTTCGGTGGGAGAATGGCGGAAAACCAGAACAGGAAGCATGATGGCCTTCAAGAAAAAAACAGTCGCGATGATGATAGCCGCAGGCGGACTTTCCTGCACAACTGCGTGGGCGGCCAGTGTCTCGGTGGTGGGCCTGTTCAAGGACAAGGCGATTGTCAGCATCGACGGCGGTAAACCGCGCACTCTCAGTGCAGGGCAAACGGTTCAGGGCGTGAAGCTGGTGGCCGCGGATTCCGACAGCGCCAGTTTCGACGTCGAGGGCAAGCACCGCACGCTCGGCATGGGCCAGTCGTTCGCGGGCGGTGCGACGGCGGGCGGGCGTCCGAGTATTTCCCTTACCGCCGATGCGCGCGGCCATTTCGTCGCCGCGGGGTCGCTCAATGGCTATCCGATGATCTTTCTGGTCGATACGGGGGCAACCGCCATCGCGATCAACGCAGCGGAGGCCCGGCGCATCGGGCTCGACTACAGGTCGGGGCAGGCTGTCGGCGTGGGGACGGCAGCGGGTGTGGTGCCTGCCTGGCGGGTCAAGTTCAATACGGTCAAGGTCGGCGGCATCTCGGTCAACCAGGTGGACGGCATGGTGGTGGAAACTGGTCTGGACGTACCCTTGCTGGGGATGAGCTTTCTGAACCGGATGGAGATGACGCGCGATGGACAGACGATGACGCTGACACAACGTTATTGACGCCTGCCGCATCAAGAAAACAAGGCCTGCATTGCAGGCCTTGTTTTCTTGATGCGGGGCGTCCCGCAAGCTAAGCCTTGCTCAGCTTGTCGTGTTCGATCAGCGCGTACGCGGAATGGTTGTGGATCGACTCGAAGTTCTCGGCCTCCACCACATACGCGTCGATCAGCGGCTCGGCATTCATCGCGGCCGCCACGTCGCGCACGATGTCCTCGACGAATTTCGGGTTGTCGTAAGCGCGCTCGGTGACGTATTTCTCGTCCGGCCGCTTCAGCAGGCCGAAGAGTTCGCACGAGGCCTGATCCTCGACCTTGCGCACCAGGTCCTCGATCCAGAGAAAGCCGTTGGTCCTCGCTGTCACGGTGACATGTGAGCGCTGGTTGTGCGCGCCGTAATCGGAGATCTTTTTCGAACAGGGACACAGACTGGTCACCGGAACCAGGACCTTGGTGGTATGGGTGAACTGGCCGTTTTCGATGGCGCCGATGAACGTGACTTCATAATCCAGCAGGCTCTGCACGCCGGAGACGGGCGCGGTCTTGTTGACGAAGTAGGGAAAGGTCATTTCGATATAGCCCGATTCGGCTTCCAGGCGCTCGACCATCTGGCGCAGCATGCCCTCGAAGTTTTCCACCGAGATCTCGCGCTCGCGCGTGTTGAGGATCTCGATGAAACGCGACATGTGCGTGCCCTTGAAATTGTGTGGCAGGAACACGTACATGTTGAAGCTGGCGATGGTGTGCTGGACGCCGCCGCTCTTGTCCGCCACGCGTACCGGGTGACGGATGCTCTTGATGCCGACCTTGTTGATGGCGATTTGGCGCGTATCGGCCGAACTTTGCACGTCCGGCATGCAAACGGCGGTATCGCAAATCTGGTTCATGGCAGGCTCCTTAAGGGGTATCGATGCAGTTTAGACTAAGTATAAACTGCCGGAATAGTTGAGTAAACTACTCGGGTAATGGGGTTATCCGCTGGCGGACGGCATGCTCGATGCCTGCTGCGTCGAGTCCGCAGTCAGCCAGCATCCTGACCGGGTCGCCGTGTTCGATGAAGGTGTCGGGCAGGCCCAGGTGCAGGATCGGGATGTTCAGTCCAAGTCCCGCCAGCGTCTCGGCCACGCCGGCGCCCGCGCCGCCCGCTACCGCGTTTTCCTCCAGCGTGACGAGCAGGCGATGGCCGTGTGCCAGTTCGCGCAGCAGGCCGATGTCCAGCGGTTTCACGAAGCGCATGTCGGCCACGCTGGCATCGAGCACTTCGGCCGCCGCCAGCGCGGGGGCGACCAGGCTGCCGAAGGCGATCAGGGCCACGTCGCGCCCGCGCCGGCGCAGCACGCCCTTGCCGATCTCGACCGTTTCGAGTCCCGGGTCGATCGCAGCGCCAACCCCGCTGCCGCGTGGGTAGCGCACCGCCGATGGACCATCGTGCAGGAAGGCGGTGGTGAGCAGGCGGCGGCATTCGTTCTCGTCCGACGGCGCGGCGATCAGCATGTTGGGAATGCAGCGCAGGAAGGAGAGGTCGAAGCTCCCGGCATGGGTGGGGCCGTCTGCGCCGACCAGGCCGGCGCGGTCGATCGCCAGCATTACCGGCAGGTCCTGCAGCGCGACGTCGTGGATCAGCTGGTCGTAGGCGCGCTGCAGGAAGGTCGAGTAGATCGCCACCACCGGCTTGATGCCTTCGCAGGCGAGTCCTGCGGCAAAGGTCAGTGCGTGCTGTTCGGCGATGCCGACGTCGAAGTAACGTTTTGGAAAGTCCTTCGAGAAACGCACCAGCCCCGAGCCTTCGCGCATCGCCGGGGTGATCCCGACCAGCCGCGCATCGGCGGCGGCCATGTCGCACAGCCAGTCGGCGAACACCTGCGTGTAGGTCGGCTTGGCACCGGTTTTCTCGGCGACACCGGCGGCCGGGTCGAACCGCGACACACCGTGATACAGGCAGGGATTGGCTTCGGCGGGCGCATAGCCCTTGCCCTTGCGGGTGACCACATGCAGGAATTGCGGACCGTTGAGCTGCTTGATGTTGGAGAGCGTGTCCAGCAGCACGTCGAGGTCGTGGCCATCGATCGGGCCGATGTAGTTGAAGCCGAATTCCTCGAACAATGTGCCCGGCGTCACCATGCCCTTCATGTGTTCCTCGGCGCGCTTGGCGAGTTCGCGGATCGGCGGGGCGACGGACAGCACTTTCTCGCCGGCGCGGCGGGCGGCGGTGTAAAAGCGTCCCGACATCAGCCGCGCCAGGTAGTTGTTGAGTGCGCCGACGTTGGGCGAGATCGACATGTCGTTGTCGTTCAGAACGACCAGCAGGGGGAGGTCGGTGGCCCCGGCGTTGTTGAGCGCTTCGAACGCCATGCCGGCGGTCATTGCACCGTCGCCGATGATGGCTACCGCGCGCTGTTTGGAACCCAGTTGATGAAAGGCCTCAGCCATGCCCAGCGCAGCCGAGATCGATGTGCTGGAGTGGCCCGCGCCGAAGGCGTCGAATTCGCTCTCGGCACGGCGCGGAAAGCCGGCGATGCCGCCCGGCTGGCGCAAACCCGCCATCCCGGCACGACGGCCGGTCAGGATCTTGTGGGCATAGGTCTGGTGGCCGACGTCCCACACGATGCGATCCTGCGGAGTGTCGAATACATAATGGAGGGCGATCGTCAGTTCCACCGTGCCGAGATTGGAGGCCAGGTGGCCGCCGGTCCGGCCGACTGAACTGACCAGGAACTCGCGCAGTTCGGCGGCGAGCCTGGGCAGGTCGGCTGGCGCAAGCGCGCGCAGGTCGGCCGGTGAATTGAGGGTGTCGAGCAAAGCGGTGGGCATGTCAGAACGTCCGCTCGATGACGAAATCGGCCAGTTGACGCAGGCGTTCGGCGGAAGGCCCCAGCTCGGCCAGCGCGGCGCGGGCATCGGCGCGCAGCGCCTGCGCCAGTTCGCGCGCGCGCGCGACGCCGAGCAGGCTCACGTACGTGGGTTTGTTGTTGGCCGCATCCTTGCCGGCGGTCTTGCCGAGCGTGGCGGTCGGTGCTTCGGCATCGAGCACGTCGTCGACGACCTGGAAGGCCAGGCCGATGCACTTGGCGTAATGGTCGAGCGCCGCGGCGGCCGCGTCGGTCATGCGGCCGCACTGCGCGCCCAGCAGCACCGAGGCACGGATCAGCGCGCCGGTCTTGTGGATGTGCATGAACTCGAGTTCGGTCAGGTCGAGCGGCTTGCCCACGCTGGCCAGATCGATCGCCTGGCCGCCGGCCATGCCGCGCGAGCCGGCGGCCTGTGCCAGCAGCTGCACCATCTTCAACTGTGTCGCCACATCGTCGGCAAGCGCCTGCGACGCAAGGATGTCGAACGCCAGGCTCTGCAGGGCATCGCCTACCAGCAGGGCGGTCGCTTCGTCGAACTCGACGTGCACCGTGGGCTTGCCGCGCCGCAACGCGTCGTCGTCCATCGCCGGCATGTCGTCGTGCACCAGCGAGTAGGCGTGGATCAGCTCGACCGCCGCCGCGGCGTGCTGCACACGCTCGGGGTCGGCCCCCGTGACCTCGGCGGCGGCAAACGCCAGCAACGGGCGCACGCGCTTGCCGCCGCCCAGCACCGCGTAGCGCATGGCTTCATGAAGACGCTGCGGGGCAATCCGGGCGGAGGGGAGCCAATCGGCCAGCACGCTTTCCATGCGTGCCTGACATGCCTGGGTCCAGGCGGAAAAATCAGTCATCGGTATCTTCGGTCCTGAAGGTCTGCAAGGTGCCGTTTTCCAGAATCTTCACCTGCTGCTCGGCGTCGGCGAGCTGCAGGCGGCAGTACTGCAACAGTTCGGCGCCGCGCTTGTAGGCCGTCAGCGAGGCCTCCAGCGGCAGCTGGCCGGATTCCATTTCTGCCACGATGGCTTCCAGTTCGGCCAGGGCGGACTCGTAATCTTTGGGGGGCGTGGCGGCGCGGGATTTGGCCATGAATATCGGACCCGGCGGAGAAAGGACGATACTTTAACAAATTCAGCGTTGAGGCGCCTCCCCGGGGTGGATGGCTATGCTAGAATTTCATGCTTTCCCGCGGCGGGATGCGGCCATATCCGGCGCGGGGTCATCCTTATATCCGGTGGGCATCGGGGCGGGCATCGCCCCGATGCCATTTTTAATGGTGATCGTTGTCCGATCACGCTTGCCGCTTCCGGTGCAGACCGGAAGGGGGCTTGGTTTTGAGTAGGGTACGCCATGAGCGATCTCGCCGAATCCAGCGCCTTGTCGCTAACTTCGCCTCAGTTGCCAGTTTCCTGGTATTTCGATCCGGCCATCTACGCGCTGGAGCTCGAGCATTTGTTCAAGCATGGCCCCGGCTATGCAGGGCATCAGCTGATGGTGCCCGAGCCGGGCGACTATCACGCCCTCGAAATGTTCGAGGGCGGGAAGATGCTGGTCAACAGCGGGTCGGGCACCGAGCTCCTGTCCAATGTCTGCCGTCACCGACAGGCGATCATGCTGAAAGGACGCGGCAAGCTGCCGTCGAACAACATCGTCTGTCCGATCCACCGCTGGACCTACGACAACCAGGGCAAGCTGATGGGCGCGCCGGAGTTTCCCGGCAATCCCTGTCTCAATCTCAACCGTACCGGCCTGCAGAACTGGCAGGGCCTGCTGTTTGCCGGCGAACGCGACGTCGCCAGGGATCTTGCCGGCATGCAGGCGGCGCGCGAACTGGATTTCTCCGGCTTCATGCTCGATCGCGTTCAGGTCGACCACTACGCCTGCAACTGGAAGACCTTCATCGAGGTGTATCTGGAGGACTACCATGTCGCGCCGTATCACCCCGGCCTCGGCCACTTCGTCACCTGCGACGATCTCAAGTGGGAATACGGCGACTGGTGGTCGGTGCAGACTGTGGGCGTCAATCGCGGGCTGTCCAAGGCGGGTTCGCCGGTGTACCAGAAATGGCACGAGCAGGTGCTGGCGTACCAGCAGGGCAAGGCGCCGGCGCAGGGCTCGATCTGGCTGACCTACTATCCCGGCCTGATGGTCGAGTGGTATCCGCATGTGCTGGTGGTGTCGTCGATCGTACCGACCGGCGTCGAGTCGTGCAGAAACGTGGTCGAGTTCTATTACCCGGAGGACATCGCACTGTTCGAGCGCGCCTTCATCGAGGCCGAGCAGGCGGCATACCGCGAGACGGCCATAGAGGACGAGGACATCTGCGAGCGCATGTACCTGGGCCGGCGCGCGCTGTACCAGCAGGGCATCAGCGAGACCGGGCCATACCAGTCGCCGCTGGAGGACGGCATGATGCACTTCCATGCCTTCCTGCGACGCGAGATCGAGCCGCATCTGAAATGAGGCGTCTGCAAACCATCAGCGGGCGGCATCGGCTGCCCGTTTTTTTCGCCCGGCTGCCGTGAGTCCCCGCTGATGAAGTCAAGCTGGATGCTGGTGGCGGCGGCACTGTTCGCGCTGATGAGCGTGCTGGTGAAGCATGCTTCAGCGACGTTCTCGCCAGCCGAACTGGTGTTTTACCGCTCGGCGTTCGGCCTGCTTGCGATCTGGAGCGTGATAGCGATCCGCCATCGCCGGCTGCTGGCGCCGCTGGCCACGCCCCATCTGCGTGCCCATTTCTGGCGCGGCCTGTCGGGCTTTACTGCGCTGGTGCTGTTCTTTTATGCGATTGCGCGGCTGCCGCTGGCGACAGCCGTCACCCTCAATTACACGGCGCCGTTGTTTCTTGCCGCGCTGTCCGCCTGGTGGCTGCGCGAACGCCACGGGCGTGGCCTGGTGGGTGCCGTATTGCTGGGCTTCGTCGGCATCGTGCTGCTGCTGCGGCCGCAGGTGCAGAGCCAGACCTGGCTGCCGGCGCTGGCAGGGCTGGCGTCGGGCATGCTCGCAGCGACAGCCTACGTCAATGTCAAGAATCTGGGCAGGCTGGGTGAATCCGAATGGCGCGTGGTGTTCTACTTTACCCTGCTGTCGACCCTGGGCGGTGCGGCCTGGATGGCCGCAGCCGGGTTCCATGTCCCGCGGTCCGACGACTGGTCATGGCTGGCCGGCATCGGCGTCACCGCTACGCTGGCGCAACTGGCGTTGACGCGCGCCTACCATCGCGGACGCACGCTGACGGTCGGCTCGCTGGCCTACACCACGGTCGGCTTTTCCGCACTCTACGGTGCTCTGCTGTTCGGCGAGCGGCTGCCGCTGCAGGCCTGGATCGGCATGGCGGTGGTGGGCGTCGCGGGCGTGTGGGCGGTGCGCGCGTCAACCCCGACCCAGCCCGATTCGCTATAGTTCAATCACATTCCCAAGGAGCGCACCATGATCAGCCTGAATACCAAGGACAACCAGATTGCCGTCACCGTGATGGGCCAGTTCACGCTGGCCGATTACCAGGAATTCGAGCAGGCCGTGAACTACGGCATCCAGTTCCAGGGCACCGTCAACCTGCTGTTCGATCTGCGCGACATGCTGTCGTACAGCGTCGATGTGGCGTGGGAAGAACTCAAGTTTTCACGCGAGCACAAGGCCGACTTCGGTCGCATCGCCATTCTCACCGGCGATCAGTGGGTGGCGTGGAGCATGTGGGTGAACCGCATGTTCATGTCCGCGGAAATCCGCCTGTTCGACGATCTGGACATGGCCCAGGACTGGGTGGCAGGCGGCGAGCTGCCGGCTGCGGCAGGCTGAGGCGTGCCGCCGCATGGCTGGCGCACGGGCGCTCATGAAGCGCTTCGGCGTGCCGGTCTGAAGATATCCCGGTTGGCGTAATACGCCGCGCTCGCATTGGCGGGATCCCAGCCAGGAATGCCTTGCACCGGCAGCGGCGCGAGCTGGCGCGGCGAGTCGATTCCGGCGAGCGCCAGGGTTGCCGTGACTTCCGCGGCATCGGGATCGAGCGACGCCGCAACCAGCGTCAGGCATTTCCCGGTCATCGCCGGGTAGGGCGCAAGCGCCTTCTCCAGCAGCGCATGACCGACGACCACGAACTGCATTGTGGTCTCGACTGCATCACGGTGATCCCAGAACAGCGCCTGCCAGGCGTGTGCGGCCAGCAGGGCCGGCAACGCCGGATCGCGGCTGATCACCCACACGCCGGACTCGTCCAGGATGGTCAGCGCATCGCGACGGCGGCCGCGGGCAGGACCGTTCTCGCCGGCGATGGCGAGACCATGGGCCGCATTCAGCGCTGATTTGAAACGGGGAAAACGCAGCCACGCCAGCGCGTTCAGCACATCGTGCCAGGTGTCAGCGCGGGTCGGCACCTGGCCGGTGTGGAGGATGTGAGTTTCGTAATCGCGTGCGGACAGGCGGCCGTCGGGGGCGAAAAACCGCAGCGGCAGCTTCCTTGAATTATGTGTGCCGAGGCGGACCGCCTGCTCATTGAGGGCGGCCAGCGAGGGCATGGCCTGCGCGAGTCCGAGCGCGTCAATCAATGCCCGATAGGGTGCGAAGGCGGGATGATCGAACTTCAATGCAGCGATTCGGACAGCGCCTGGCGATATTGCCGCGTCAGCGGATGCGCGCTGCCCAGCAGGTCGAACAGGGCGAGCAGGCTGGTGCGGCCGAGATCGTGGCGGTAGGAACGATCGGTGCGGGTGATCCACAGCAGTTCGTCCATCGCGTCTGCAAACGCATCCGCGGCCAGCAACTGCGCTGCGCGCTGGTAGTGCGTGTCGAGATCATCGGGTTGAATCGCAAGGCGGGCATCGAGTTCGCCCAGCGGCGGCGCCTGCCGGGCTGTTTCGGCCAGGCTCAGATGCGCGTACAGATGGGCGATGTCGGGGGTCGTCCGCGCTTCCGGCGGCAGGCTGTCCAGCAGCTTCAGGGCCTGCTCGCCGTCGCCTTCGGCCCACAGCAATTTGGCGAGATCGCGCGGGATGGCGAGATTGTCGGGTTCCGCCATTGCCGCGTTGGCGAGCAGCATGCGCGCCTGCGCCATGTTCCCAGCCTGCCATGCGGCGACACCCTGCGCATGGGCGCGATGGGCGTCGCCTGCAATGAAACGGTCGAGCACTGCGCGGAAACTGCTGTCCGGGTCGGCACCGTGGATGGTGTGGGCGACTTCGCCACGCCAGAAGAACTTCACCGTCGGGACCGAGTTCACGCTGAAGCGCCGTGCCAGTTCCGGCAACTCGTCGGCATTCAGCATCACCAGCAGGAACTTGCCGCCGTATTCGGCGGCGAGCTTGACCAGCCGCGGCATCAGGATGAAGCAGGGGCCGGCCTTGGGGGTCCAGAAGTGGACCAGCACCGGCCCCTTGTGCGAGTTTTCCAGCACCAGACGGTTGAAGTTTTCCGCGCTGGCATCGAACACATGCGGCGACAGTGCCATCAGTCGAAGCCTCCGGTCCGGGCGAAACGGTCGCAGGCGGCGACCAGTTCGTGCGCGATGCCGGGCTCGAACGCCGAGTGCCCGGCATCGGCTACGACGACATAGCGGGCCTCGGGCCAGGCGCGCGCCAGTTCGTCGGCCGACACGATGGGGCAGACGGCATCGTAGCGGCCCTGCACGATGATTGCAGGAATGCGGCGGATGCGGTCGACGTTGGCGAGCAGGCTGTTGTCGGGCAGGAAGATGTGGTTGACGAAATAATGCGCTTCGATGCGCGACAACGAGAGTGCCGTTTTATCTCTGCCGAACGCTGCGACGAGCTCGGGATTGGGCAGCAGGGTCGAACATGACGCCTCGAAGGTGGCCCATTGATGCGCGGCGGGCTGGTGCACGGCCGGGTCGGAATTGGTCAGGCGGCGGTGGTAGGCGGCAAGCAGATCGTGGCGTTCGCTTTCCGGAATGAACTCAGCCAGCTGCCGCTGTGCCTCGGGAAAGAAGGTACGTATATCGTAGAGAAACCAGTCGATCTCGCTTTTTCGGCACAGGAAGATGCCACGCAGCACCAGCCCCCGGCAGCGCTCGGGATGGGCCTCGGCGTAGGCGAGTGTCAGGGTCGAGCCCCACGAACCGCCGAACACCAGCCAGGACTCGATGCCGAGTTCGCGCCGCAGCGCTTCCATGTCTTCGATCAGATGCGGGGTGGTGTTGTCGGCGAGTTCGCCGTGCGGCATGGAGCGGCCACTGCCACGCTGATCGAACAAAACGATGCGGTAGCGTGCCGGATCGAAAAACCGCCGCTGGTTGGGCGACGTGCCGGAGCCGGGTCCCCCGTGCACGAACAGCACCGGCAGGCCGTCCGGGTTGCCGGAGGTTTCCCAGTAGATGCGATGGGGGCCTGCCGTGCCAAGCATGCCGCTGGCATAGGGGGTGATGGGTGGGTACAGGGAAGCAATATCGGGCATGGGGGCGACCTGGGTGACAGTCCGAATCATAATCCCTGGTGGCGTCTGACATGAACAGGCCGGGCATGAGCCATGGCAGGCCGGCTGTCAGCCTGCCAGTATCGACAGGCGCGAGCCGGGACCGTATGCTAGCCATGCGCACGGGATGCGCCGACGGATGATCGGATGAGCCGGATTGCCCGTGCGAAAGAAATGACAGGTCCCCCTGTCGTCAACCATAACTGATACGAGGAGTTGTTACATGAGTCATGTCGTCAAGGTCGCTCTGCTGGGTCTGGGTGAAGTCGGGGAAAAATTTGCCGAACATTTTCTGGAAAAAATTCAGGAAGAAGGCGTCAACGTGGAGATCGTTGCCGTCGCGCACCGCAATCTGGAATCGCCCGTTGCGCTGGGATTCAGCCAGAGCAAGGTGCCGGTGTTCAAGGACGCGATGGAGGTCGTGACCATGGGCGCGAAAGTTGACATCATCTTCGACCTGACCGGCAACCCCGAACTGCGCAAGAAGCTGCGGGTTGCACTCCAGGAAAGCCATAACCAGCACACCGTGATCGCCCCCGAAGTGGTCGCCCATCTGCTGTGGAACTTCTTCGGCGAAGGCGATTTGCCGAGCAGCGGCAAGACGGGCTACTGATGCATGGGCAGGTCGCCGGTTGCGACGCCGGCGGCCACGCCGATGTTCCCGTTTCAAAGACATGACCTCTCCCTTCAAACTCGCTCACGCCGCGAACCCCGACTGGACCCAGGCGGCACAGGCCTGCATGAATCAGCTGGGAGCGATCCCGTCGGCGGCCTCGCTGGGTTTTCTGTATGTGTCGGACGCCTTTGCCGGCGAGCTCGACGCGATCCTGGCGTTCTTCAAAAGCGCGACCGGCGTACCGCACTGGACCGGCAGCGTGGGCGTGGGCGTCTGCGCCACGGGTGTGGAATACCTGGAAGAGCCGGCGCTGGCGGTGATGCTGGGGGAGTTCGACCAGGCCGATTTCAGCATGCTGCCGGAATTGCGCGTGCCCGAGGACACCGAGGCCCTGCCGGCGAATGCCTATTTCGCGGTCGTGCATGGCGATCCGGCGAATAGCCGCATGCAGGAGCTGATCGACAGCCTCTCCGCGCACGTCTCGAGCGGCTTTGTCGTCGGCGGGCTGTCGAGCACGCGTGGCGAGACGGCGGCGCAGATCAGCGACGGGGTGGCGAGCGGCGGGTTGTCGGGCGTGCTGTTCAGCGAACGGGTGAAGCTGGCGACGCGCCTGACGCAGGGCATCTCGCCGCTGGGGCCACGCCATCGCATCACCACGGCCAACAAGAATGTCATCGGCAGCCTCGATCACCGCCCGGCGCTGGACGTGATGAAGGAAGAGATCGGCGAAGTGCTGGCACGCGACCTGCGGCGCGCGGCCGGCTACATTTTCATCGGCCTGCCGGTCCGGGGATCGGATACCGGTGACTACCTGGTGCGCAATATTCTTGGCGTCGATCCGCAGAACGACCTCGTGGCGGTCGGCGAGTATGTCCAGCCCGGCGACGAGTTGCTGTTCTGTCGCCGCGACCAGCAAACTGCCGAGGACGATCTGCTGCGGATGCTCACGGCCATCGGGGCGCAGCTGGACGCGCCGATCCGGGGCGGTGTGTATTATTCCTGCCTGGGGCGCGGCCAGCACATGTTCGGCGCGCCGAACCGGGAACTGGAATTGATTCGCGACACCCTGGGAGCCTTCCCGCTGGTGGGCTTTTTCGCCAACGGGGAAATTTCCCACAACCGCTTGTATGGCTACACCGGGGTATTGACCCTGTTTGGCTGACCCCACAAAAAAATCACGGAGATACATATGACCCTGCAAGCCATGAAAGAAGACGAGATCCGCCTGTTGCGGGACGAGATCGACATGCTGATGAACGAACGCCGCCAGCTGTTGCAGGTGACCGGTGCGGCAGCGGTATTCGTTGCCAATCTGGATACCGGGAGCCTGCCCGATGAAACGGACACCATCGATGCTGCCGAGATGCTGGCCGAGCAGCTCAACGGATTGTCCGAGGAAACCCTCAAGGACGCATTGGAGTCCGTGCGCGCCGAAGTCAACCCGGCACAATAGCCGGTCGTCGCGTCTTGGGCCGTCCGACACTGCCTGCTGCAGCCGAAGTCAGGCGCGTTGCGCTGATTGTCGGACTGACGGCACTGGCCTATGCGCTGGCCGGCTGGATCAGCCTCAAGCTTGCGGCGTATGTGGCCAATGTGGTGGCGGCGGTGTGGCTGGCTGCGGGCATTGGCGCCATGGCGAGCCTGCGGTTCGGCATGGCCGGCGTAGCAGGGGTTTTGCTCGGATCGTTCGTGGTCAACAGCCAGGTCCTGCCGCCGGAAGATGCGTTTCGCCTTGCGCTCGGCGCGGCCGCGGGCGCGGCGGTGATAGGGTATCTGCCGCGCTACCTGCCGCCTTTCAGCTCCAGCCTCGACTATGTCTCGAGCGTCGCCAAGTTCGCGCTGGTGGCCGCTCCGCTGGGGTGCGCGGCGAGTGCGCTGGCCGGCGTGCTCAGCCTGTATTTCTTCCACGATCTGCATGCCGACCTGGTGCTGCGCGCCCTGGGCGTATGGTGGCTGGGGGATCTGCTGGGGGTGTATCTGATCTCCCCTTTGCTGCTGACGGCGTCGCGCTGGGACCTGCTGCCGACCAACAGGGGCGCGCGGCTGGAAGGGCTGGTGCTGACGCTCGGCATGCTGCTGCTGACGCGCGTGATGATGGAATACGTCGAGCCCCTGCGGCCCGCCGAAATCGTTCTGTTCGTCCTGCTGCCGGGGGTGCTGTGGGCGGCGCTGCGCTTCTCGGTGACCGGGGCGAGCCTGGCCATTTTCCTGGCTGCGCTGATCGTGCTGGGGGTTTCGGTTGTCTCCTTCGGGGGGATCAACGGCGCCACGACGCCGCGCGATGTGTTCGCGCTGCAAGTCAGCATGATGACCATGGCGCTGGGCGGCCTGTTCGTGTCGGCCGCGCTCACCGAGCGCCGCTATTCCGAAATGCGCCTCGACATGCTGGCCAACCATGATCCGCTGACCGGCCTGCCCAACCGCTCGTATTTCCAGGATTTTCTCGGCCATGCGCTGGCGCGCGCGCAGCGCGAGAACTTGCAGGTTTCACTGCTGTTCATCGATCTCGACCGCTTCAAGCACATCAACGATTCGCAGGGGCACGAGGTGGGCGACCAGGTGCTGCGCGTCGTGGCCAACCGGCTGGACGAGCAATTGCGCGCCGACGACTTCGTCGCCCGGCTGGGCGGGGACGAGTTCGCCGTCATCCTGATGCATCCGCCGGCTTCGCGTGCCGCCAGCCGGGTGGCGCGCAAGCTGCTCAAGGCGCTGGCCGAGTCGTTCAAGCTCGAGCGGCGGCGTTATGCCATCGGCGCCAGCATCGGCATCAGCGTGTATCCGGACGATGGCCTCGACGCCAACACCCTGCTGCGCCAGGCCGATCTGGCGATGTACCAGGCCAAGCAACGCCGCAGCGGCTTCGAATATTTCAGCGACGAATTGAACACCGTGGCGCAGCAACAGCTGAATCTGGAAACCGGCCTGCGCCAGGCGCTCGATCACAATGAACTGGCGCTGGCCTACCAGCCCAAGGTCGATCTCGCCAGCGGCCGGGTCGTGGGGCTGGAGGCCCTGATTCGCTGGCTCACCCGTTCAGGCGGCATCATCTGGCCCGACCAGTTCATCCCGGTGGCCGAGGAAACCGGCCTGATCATGCCGCTGGGCCGCTGGGCCGTGCGGGCGGCGTGCGAACAGTGGATGACCTGGCGCGCCGCCGGCATCGACCCGCCGCCCGTGGCGGTCAATCTGTCGCCGCGGCAGTTCTCGGATGCGCGCCTGATCGACGATATCGATGCCATTCTGAAGGAAACCGGCATGGAGCCGTCGTATCTTCAGCTGGAAGTGACCGAGAGCACCGCGATGGAGAATCCGGCGCGCACCTTCGATATGCTCGATGCCTTGCGCCAGCGTGGCCTGCACGTTTACATCGACGATTTCGGCACCGGACATTCCAATCTGGGCCAGCTGAAGCGCATGCCGATCGATGCGCTGAAGATCGACAAGAGCTTCGTGGACGACGTATTGACCGACAGCGACGACGCCGAGATCGCCAACGCCATCATCCGCCTGGCGCATGCGCTCAATCTGCGGGTGGTGGCCGAGGGCGTGGAGTCGCTCGAACAGGTGGCGTTTCTGAAAGACCGGGGCTGCGACGAAATCCAGGGCTACGTGATCGCCAAGCCCCTGCCGCCGGACAGGGTGGAGGCCTTCTTCAATCGGCGGTTCGATTTCCAGGCCGCCCCACCCCCGCCGCCGTGATCAAAGCGGCCGCTTGACGACAACGGCGCCGCGCAATTCGCCCACCTTGTATCCGGTGGCCTTGTCCATCGGATACGCGGCCTGCAGGCGTGCCCTGACCCCTTCCGGAATCGATTCGGCCGGACCATGGCAGGTCAGGCACATGGGTTGCACGGCAATGGCTTTGGCGTAACGCAGGTACTTGCCGGACGGCTCGGTCACCACTTCGGCCAGTTCCATCGTGTCGGGTTTTTCTCCCTGTTGCATGCGCGTGCTGAAGGTCGCCAATGCCTTCGCCTCCCAGGCATCCGGCGTGCCGGTTTGGACATTGCGGACGCGCGTGCCGACCCGGCCCACTTCCCAGCCGGTTTGTTTGGACAGGCTGGCCGCAATCTGCGGCGCGACTTCCTTGCATACGCTGACGGCGGATTCAGGCCCGTTGGCGCTCAATTCCGCCTTGAGTTTGCCGCCCAGTTGCATGACCAGGGACTTGGCCACATCGCGGCTTTCCTCGATCTGCTTGGGTTGTGCGGTTTCGGTACTGTTTCCGTAGGTGGCGCAGCCTGCGAGCAGCAGGGGCAGGATCAGGGATTTTTTCATGGTGGCTCCTTTTCGGTTGAGTTCAGTTGAGACGTTTGATTCCCAGCGCCTTCAGCACGTATTTCTCGTACAGCGGCTCGGAATTTCCGGTTTTCATCTTGCGCATGAAATACTTTTCGAATGCCACCTTGGCCAGGTGGACCCATTTGCCTTTCTTCGCCCAGGTGACGTTGCGCGGCGGGATCTGCGGAATCGCCACGAAGGCCGCGCCGGTGTCGCCCATGTCGGCCAGACAGATCGTACTCCATGTGCCGGTGTGGCCGGGCGCCTTGCCCGCGAGTTCGTCGGCGATGTTGTGGACGATGGCGGTCACCATCGATTCGATCATGTAGCCGGTCTTGGGCGTGCCGGTGGCGACCGGCGTCTGCTCGACCGGCGGGATCGCGATGCATACGCCGGCCGAATAGATGTTGGGATATCGGGGGCTGCGCTGATGCTCGTCGACGATGACGAAGCCGCCGGGGTTGCACAGGCCTTCCACCTCGGCGACCGCTTTCACGCCGCGGAAGGGCGGCAGCATCATCGCGTAACTGAAGTCGACTGTGTGCTCGCGCACCTTCTCGCCGAAGTCGTCGACCTCCTCGACATACATCTTTCCCGCTTCGACCTGGGTCGTCTTCGCGTTGGTGATCCACTTGATGTGGCGCTGGCGGAATTCGGCTTCCAGCAGGCCCTTCGAATCGCCCACGCCGCCCAGCCCGAGATGTCCGACATAGGGCTCGGACGAGACATAGGTGATCGGCACCTTGTGACGCAGCTTGCGGCGGCGCAGGTCGGTTTCCAGCGCCATCGCGTATTCGTAGGCGGGGCCGAAGCACGACGCGCCGGGCAGTGCGCCGATCACCACCGGGCCGGGGTTTTTCAGGAACTCGAGATAGTGTTCATAGGCGCGCTCGGCATGCTCGACCGTGCAGACCGATTCCGTGTGCCCGCCGTCCGGGCCCGCTCCGGGCACCAGGTCGAAGGCAAGCCGGGGACCGGTGGCGATCACCAGATAGTCGTAGTCGACGACGTCGCCGCTGGCCAGGTGAATCCGGCTGCTGGCCGCGTCGATCGTGTCGGCGCGCTGGGCGATGAACCGGATGCCCTTCTTTTCCAGATAGGGCCGCAGCTTGAACGTGGTCTCGCGCGCGTCGCGCCAGCCCAGCGCGACCCAGGGGTTGGACGGCACGAACTGGAAGGTTTCCGACGCGTTGATCAGGGTGACAGTGTGCGACCTGTCGAGCAGGTGGCGCATTTCATAGGCGGCGGGTGTGCCGCCCGTGCCTGCGCCGAGGATGACGATGTGTGCCATGGCAGAGGTTTCGATTAAGGAAAAGTAGACAGTGGGAACAGAATGCGTTCAGATCGCGCCGTGCTCCCGGATGTGAGCCGAGTCGGGCCGGTTCCGCATGTGTTCGCCCAGCTGGACAAACTGCGCGAACAGGGCCGCCCGCAGGGCCTCGTCCGCTACCGTCTCTTCCAGCGCCATCTGCATGCACAGCAGCCATTGGTCGCGTTCCTCCGGGCCGATGGCGTAAGGCAGATGGCGACGCCGCAGCATGGGATGGCCGTGCTTCTCAATGTAGCGTTGCGGGCCGCCCAGCCAGCCGGAGAGAAAATCGAACAGCTTGTTGCCCGACTCGGTGAGGTCGGCCGGGTGGATCTTGCGCGCGGCATAGGTCTCCGGCAGCTCGTCCATCAATTCGTAGAAGCGGTCGACCAGCGTGCGGATGACGGCGTCGCCGCCGATGCGCTGGTAGGGGGTCATGTTGGGTTGATTGATCGCCTGCATGTGATCACCTCAGGAAATACTGAACATAGAAAACCAGCACCGCGCCCATGCCCAGCCAGGCAACGACGGGGCCGAGCAATGCGCGCACGATCCTGTTGCGCGGAACGAAGCCGATGCCGTGCACGAAGCCTGCCGCCAGGCCCCACATGATGAGCATGAGCGTGCCGTGGCCGATGGGGCTGCCGTCCTCGGCGGTCAATGGCCGTGGAAACAGCGTGACGAGGAGCATGAGCGCGAAAGCCATGGCCAGCGTGATGCCGCGCACCCATCCGCGATCGAGTATGGCGGTCATGCCGGTTTCGCCTTGCGGTAGGGGCGCAGGTACTGCCACTCGAAAAACCGTTTGGCCCAGTGGAACAGGCGGCATGGCGGCAGCATGAGCGCGCGCTTTTCGTCGCGGTAGACCAGGATGCCGCGGTCGAGCGTGTCGACGATGCAGATGAGCTCGACCTTGAAGCGCGCGACGGGCGGCTTGCCTGCCAGCGCCAGCAGCAGGTTTTCGGCGGCGGTCTTTGCCTGCAGGTCGGCGATGTGCGCCTGCTTGGGCAGCCAGTCGGGGCCGGGGTAGCTTCCGGAATCGCCGGCGACGTAGACCCTGTCCGATCCGGCCACCTGGCAGTGGGCATCGGCCTGGAAGAAGCCGCCGTCGGATAGCGGCAGGCCACCTTCGGCTGCCCAGGCGGGACCGCTCATGCCGGGCATGAAGAGAATCAGGTCGGCCGGAATATTGCCGTCCTCGGTCCGGACCCTGTCCGCTTCGAAGCCGGTGAGCTTGTGGCCGAGGTGGGTGGCGATGTCGCGCTTCTGCATCTCGCGCAGCAGGCCGGCGACCGCCTTGTCGCCCAGGCGCTTGCCGGGCGCTTTCGCGGCGTTGAAGAACACCAGCTTGAAGCGATCGCGACGGCCCTGTTTGCGCAACAGCGTGTCGATGCCGAACAGCAGTTCGAACATCGGGCCGCCGCGCATCGCGCCCTGTTCTTTCGGATTGGTGCCGAAGCCGAAGGCGATCGTGCCGTCCGTCATGTTCGCCAGCCGCTCGCGGATCGCTTCGGCCGCCGGCGCGCCTTCGCAGATCGTCAGCGCATGTTCGATGCCGGGCAGCGCCTTGAGGAAACGCCCCCCGCTGGCGATCAGCAGGGCATCGTTGGCAAGCGTGCCGTTGTCGGTCAGCACGGTGCGGCCGCCGTCAGCAAGGCCCGTTACGCGCCCTGCGTGGAAGGCGACATCGTGTTCGGCCAGAAACCACGACACGTCGATGCTGAGGTCGGCACCGTGCCGCAATCCCGAGGGCACCCAGATCAGGCTCGGGTAATACATCAACTCGGCCCCGGGGGCGACGAGCGTGATGCGCACATTGCGGTCGCGCCGGCGCAGTTCGCGCACGGCGGTGAGCGCGGCGAATCCCGATCCGAGAACGACGATATGGGGGGTGCTCATGGCGAACTCCTGTGAAATCAAGGCAAAAGTAAGGCCTGCCCGCGCGATGCGGGGATGGTTCTTCAAGCGCAGGTCAGGCCCTGCCGCGAATCAGTCGTTCGCGGACTTGTTGCGTGCTTCGTCGAGCGCGCATTCCTTGGCGTCGCACATCATCGCGCTCATCGAGGCGAGCAGCACGGCCATCGTGACTCCGAGTATCCAGGCGAAATACCACATGGCGATTCCTTTCAGTAAGCCGATTTGTCGTTGGCGGCGATGTATTCCGTGGTGACCTTGCCCCACATCACCTTGTAGGCCCACGAGGTGTAGAAGATGATCAGCGGCATGAAGATCACCGTGGCGCCGAGCATCAGGCCGAGCGTGAGGTGCGAGGACACGGCATCGAACACGGTGAGGCTGGAACGCGGGTCGGTCGACGACGGCATGATGAAGGGGAACATCGATACGCCGGCAGTGCCGATGATGCCGGCGCACGCCAGCGATGACGACCAGAACGCCAGCCCAGCCTTGTTGAGACGTCCGAACAGGATGCCGAGCGCGAGCGCAGCGAACGCGACGATCGGCACCCACTTCGCCCAGGCATAGGTGTGGTAGTTGGTCATCCAGGCGCCGGCGGCGGTTGCCACGGTCTTGGCGAGCGGGTCGGGCAGGCCGTTGGGATCGATGGCGCTGGTGATGACATAGCCGTCGATGCCGGTTGCAACCCACCATCCTGCCAGCGCGAACGCGACGAAGGTCAGGGTGCCGAAAAGCAGGCTGGCGGCGCGGACGCGGCGATAGATGGCGCCCTCGGTGCGCATCATCAGGTAGTTCGCGCCCTGGAAGGTGATCATGCCGAGGCTGACGACGCCTGCGAGCAGCGCGAACGGATTGAGCAGCGCCCAGAAGCTGCCGGTGTAGGTCGACATCAGGATGTCGTTGAACTGGAAGGGCACGCCCAGCAGCAGGTTGCCGAAGGCGACGCCGAAGATGATCGGCGGCACGGCGCCGCCGATGAACAGGCCCCAGTCCCAGGTGCTGCGCCAGGCCGGATTCTGGATCTTGGAACGGTAGTCGAAGCCGACCGGGCGGAAGAACAGCGCCCAGAGTGCCGCCATCATCGCCCAGTAGAAGCCCGAGAACGCCGTGGCGTAGACCAGCGGCCAGGCGGCGAAGATGGCGCCGCCGGCGGTGATGAACCAGACCTGGTTGCCGTCCCAGTGCGGGGCGACGGTGTTGATGACGGCGCGGCGTTCGAGGTCGTTGCGGCCGACGAAGGGCAGCAGCACGCCCATGCCCATGTCGTGGCCATCCATGATCGCGAATCCGACCAACAGCACGCCGATCAGCAGCCACCAGACGAGTTTCAGGGTTTCGTAGTCCATGCTTGCTTGCTCCTTAGATCCGGTTCGCGGGTGCGCCTGCGGGCAATGCGCCGCCAGCCGCCTGCTCGTTGTGGTACTTGCCGGTGCCGAGGCTGGCCGGGCCCTGCCGTGCGTACTTCGTCATCAGGACCATCTCGACGATCAGCAGCACGGTGTAGAAGCCGATGAAGCCGGCGAGCGAGCCGTAGATGTTGGCGGGCGTGAGGTTGGAGACCGAAATGTGGGTCGGCAGCACGCCGTAGATCGTCCACGGCTGACGGCCGTATTCCGCGACCACCCAGCCGAGTTCGGCGGCGACCCACGGCATCGGGATGAACCACAGCGCCCAGCGCAGCAGCCATTTCTTCTCGATGAAGGTGCCCTTGATCGAATAGAACAGCGCCAGCGTGAACAGCAGCAGGAAGGCGAAGCCCAGCGCCACCATGATGCGGAAGCTCCAGAACAGCGGGGCGACGCGCGGGATGGTGTCGTCGACTGCCTGCTGGATCATGTCGGGCGTGGCTTGCGACACGTCGACGATGTACTTCTTCAGCAGCAGGCCGAAACCGAGGTCGGCCTTGTGGGCCTCGAACTGCGCCAGTGCGGCTGCGTCGTCGCGATTCTTCCGTAACTGTTCCAGCGCAACCACCGCCTTGACGCCATCCTCGATGCGTTCGCGGTTCCGCTCCTTGATCTCCTTGATGCCGGGCATGGTCTTGGTGAGCGAGCGTGTGCCGATCAGGCCCAGGGCATAGGGGATCTGCAGTTCGTAATCGTTGCGCTCGGCTTTTTCGTTCGGCACGGCGAACACGGTGAATGCGGCTGGAGCGGGTTCGGTCTCCCACATCGCCTCGATCGCCGCCATCTTGGTCTTCTGCGATTCGCTTACGGTGTAGCCGGATTCGTCGCCCAGCACGATCACCGACAATGCCGAGGCAAAGCCGAAGCCGGCGGCGATGCGGAACGAGCGGCGCGCGAAGTCGAGGTCGCGGCCCTTCAGCAGGTAGTAGCTGGAAATGCCGAGCACGAACAGCGAGGCGGTGACGTAGCCGGCCGACACGGTGTGAACGAACTTGGCCTGCGCCGTGGGGTTGAAGACGATGGCCCAGAAATCGCTCATTTCCATGCGCATGGTGACAAAGGAGAACGTCGCGCCGACGGGATCCTGCATCCAGCCGTTGGCAATCAGGATCCACAGCGCCGAGAGGTTGGAGCCGACCGCCATCAGCACCGTCACCATGAAGTGCTTCCACTTGTTGAGGCGGTCCCATCCGAAGAAGAACAGGCCGATGAAAGTCGACTCGAGGAAGAAGGCCATCAGGCCCTCGATCGCCAGCGGCGCGCCGAAGATGTCGCCGACGTAATGCGAGTAGTACGCCCAGTTGGTGCCGAACTGGAATTCCATGGTGATGCCGGTGGTCACGCCGAGCGCGAAGTTGATGCCGAACAGCTTGCCCCAGAAGCGCACCATGTCCTTGTAGATCGGGCGGTCGGTGATGACGTAGGTCAGCTCCATGATGACCAGGATGAAGGCCAGACCCAGCGTCAGCGGCACGAACAGGAAGTGATAGAGCGCGGTGGCTGCGAATTGCAGCCGCGACAGGTCAACGAGTTCTTCAGTCAGCATGGGGGCTCCCGGATGAGGATTGAGATTGGGTGGGTTGATCGGGATTGGCCAGGCGTTGCGCGACGGCGTCGGCGTCGGGATGCAGGGCATGGCCGTCGAAGAAGGCATAAAAAATCGCCGCGATCACCAGCAGCTTGATGGCGATCGCCAGCGAGATTTCCCTGGCCAGGGGGTGTTGCAGGAAGGTGGGCATGGGTGGCTTCATGAGTACTCCTGTATTCGCAAGTGCCGTGCCAACTCCCTGAAGTGGGCTTGAGTATTTATTTTTCTTAGATTTCAAAAGAATAGATCAGTTTGGTGACAGGAGTTGGAAACGCAGAAATGTCAAATATGACAATATTTGCTAAAGTGTTATGCCATAAATGACACAAATGGCACAAGGCGATGTCCCCAGCCAACGAACTCATCAGCTTTCTGGAAACCCATCCCGATCCCCAGATCGTCATGGGGGCGGATTACCGGATTCTGGCGGCCAATGCCGCCTATCGCCGTGTGTATGCAGGCGGCAGGAATGTGGTCGGGCAGTCGTGCTATGCGGTATCGCACGGCTACAACCGGCCCTGCGACGAGTGCGGCGAATCCTGCCCGCTCGCGGCCAGCCGGGCGAACGGTGAGCCGCACCGGGTGCTGCACCTGCACCATACGCCGCGCGGCGAGGAGCATGTCGATGTGGAGCTGACGCCGATCGTCGGCGCGTCGGGCGCGATCGAATATTTCGTCGAGCGCATGCTGACGGTGCGCGAGGCCAGCAGTTTTCCAGCCGAAAGTGGCATGGTCGGCAAGTCGCCGGCCTTCAACCGCATGCTCGAACTGGTGCGGCGCGTGGCGCCTTCCGGCACCGCTGCCCTGCTGCTGGGCGAGTCGGGCACCGGCAAGGAGCTGGTTGCCCAGGCCATTCACCAGCAGAGCCGGCGCGAGCACGGGCCGTTCGTGGTGGTGGAGTGCTCCGGCCTGACCGAAACCCTGTTCGAGAGCGAGCTGTTCGGCTACGAGAAGGGCGCGTTCACTGGCGCCAACCAGCGCAAGATCGGCCTGGTCGAATCGGCGTCGGGCGGCACGCTGTTTCTGGATGAAGTCGGCGACATTCCGCTCGGCCTGCAGGTCAAGCTGCTGCGCCTGCTGGAAACCGGGACGTTCCGCCGGGTCGGCGGGGTGGAGACGCTGCGCGCCGATTTCCGTCTGATCGCCGCGACCCACCGCGATCTCAAGGCCATGGTCGAACGCGGCAGTTTCCGGCGTGACCTGTATTACCGGCTGAGCGTGTTCCCGATCCACTTGCCCGCGCTGCGTGAACGGCGCGGCGACATCGGCCTGCTTGCCGAGACCCTGCTGGCGCGACTGGCACCGGGGCGGGCCTACACGCTGAGCGAGGCCGCGCGGGCGAGGCTGCAGGCGTACGACTATCCGGGCAACATCCGAGAACTGCGCAACATCATCGAACGCGCGATGCTGATGGCCGACGGCGACACCCTGCTGGAGGAGCACCTTCCGCCCGAACTGAAAAGCGACGAGGCGGCGGGCATGCCGGGCGTGGACGACATCGTGCCGCTGGAAACGGCGGAACTGCGCTATCTGCAATGGGCGCTGGCGCACCATGGCGGCGACCGCAAGTCGCTGGCCGCCCGGCTGGGGATCAGCGAACGGACGTTGTACCGGAAGTTGGCAGGCTAAAACACAAGGGGCAGTGGATGCTTCGATTCCACTGGGCGAGTGGGCCGTGTCGGGGAAATTTACATGTGGCTACCGGCGCGGTGGCTTGAAAAAACCTGCCAAGCCTTAGCCCATTGTTAATACACGACATCATGGATGCAGTGTCGAATTGGCACAGTTAATGCTTTTCCGGGGTGGGGTTGTGAGTTCGATCCATGAACCAAGGCGTTCGAGTTTAACTCCAGCCTCACTCACACATCAGAAGGGAGAAATAATAATGGCCGTTAATTTTTCTGCGACGCTGCTGGCAGCTGCCCTGTCGGGCTTGGCGCTGACCGCACAGGCGAATGTAATCGATTTTTCCTCTGCGCCTGCGTCATTCACCAGCTATACGGAACAGGGCGTCACTTTCACGTCCGTGACTGGCGGAACGATCTCGAACTCGACTACACCGAATGGCACAAGCGGTCTTTTGGAGGAAAGCAGCCCGCGTTCTTTCCTGCGCGCAGATATCGCAGGCGGCGCAACTTTCGTGCAGGTCGACCTTGGCGATTACGGTTCAGATGCTGACACGTTGTTTCTCGACATCTACGACTTGGGCAATACGCTTCTGGGGCATACGGAACTGCTGATTTCATCCAGCATTACTGGAATGCAGGCCTTGTCATTGGCGGGCTCGAACATCGCCTACGCGATTTTTGGCGCAACCGCTCCCGCAATCAATGGAAGTTCGGTATATGCGGACAACTTCACTTGGCGGGGCTCCGCGAACGGTGTGCCTGAACCCAGTTCCTTGCTCCTTGCACTGGGTGCGTTGGGTGCGCTGGGTGTAACCTCTCGCCGTAGACAGAAGTAAAAAACCAGTCCGTCCCGGCCCAGCCCATTCGGCCGAGGCGTTTTCCCGCTGGCCTGGCCAGGCAGGCCGCTGTACACAACAGCCTTGCTACAGGCGCCCATCATCGAACGCACGATGATGATGGGCGATGGCGATACCCTGCTGGAGGCGTACCTTCCGCCCGAGCCTGATAGCGACGAGGTGGCGGGCATGTCGGGTGTGGATGATCTCGTGCCGCGGGAAACGGCGGAACTGCGCCATCTGAAATGGACGCTGGCTGCCCGGCCGGGGATCAGCGAGCGGACGCTCTATTGCAAACCGGCCGGGTGAGCCTAGCCCGCCCGGCCAGTTGTCGCTCCGGCGCAGGGGGATCAGCCCACCAGCTGCTCGAGCACGAAGGGCAGGATGCCGCCCTTGTTGTAGTACTCGACCTCGATCGGCGTGTCGATGCGCAGCCTGAGCGCGACGCGCTCGGTGCCGCCATTGGCGCGGTGGATCACCAGCGTGACATCCTGCTGCGGCGTGATGCCGGATTCCAGGCCCTCGAGGTCGAAGGTCTCGCTGCCGTCGAGCTTGAGCGTTGCCGCATCGACGCCGTCCTTGAACTGGCAGGGCAGCACGCCCATGCCGGCGAGATTGGCGCGGTGGATACGCTCGAAGCTCCTGGCGACGACCGCCTTCACGCCCAGGAGCGTGGTGCCCTTGGCCGCCCAGTCGCGGGACGAGCCGGTGCCGTATTCCTCGCCGGCAAAGATCATCAGCGGCATGCCTTCGGTCTGGTAGGCCATGGCGGCGTCGTAGATCGGCTGCTGCGTGCCGTCCTTCAGCGTGATGCCGCCTTCGCTACCGGGGATCATCAGGTTCTTGATGCGGACGTTGGCGAAAGTGCCGCGCATCATCACTTCATGGTTGCCGCGGCGCGCGCCGTAGCTGTTGAAGTCGGCCTTCTGGACCTTGTGCTCGGTCAGGTACAGGCCGGCGGGCGAGGTCGGCTTGATGCCGCCGGCGGGGCTGATGTGGTCGGTGGTGACCGAGTCGCCGAAGATGGCCAGTGCGCGGGCGCCCTTGATGCGGCCGCTGGCAGCCTTGGCCGCGCCTGGATTCTCCGTGGCGAAGAAGGGCGGCTCCTGGATGTAGGTCGACTTCGCATCCCATTCGTAGACCGTGCCGGTGGGCGCGGACACGGCGTCCCACAGCGGATTGTCGGCGCCGACGTCGGCGTAGATCTTGCGGTACGCGGCAGGGTCGGTGGCGGTGTTCATCACTGCGGCGACCTCTGCGGCGCTGGGCCACAGGTCTTTCAGGAACACCTGCTTGCCGTCCTGGCTGGTGCCGAGCGGCTCTTTCTCGAAGTCGATGTCGACGCGGCCGGCCAGCGCAAACGCAACCACCAGCGGCGGCGACATCAGGAAGTTGGCCTTGACCGCCTGGTGCACGCGCGCCTCGAAGTTGCGGTTGCCCGACAGCACCGAGGCGACGACCAGGTCCTGGTCGGCGATGGCTTTCTCGATCTCGGGTTTCAACGGCCCCGAGTTGCCGATGCAGGTGGTGCAGCCGTAGCCCACCACGCTGAAGCCGACCTGCTCCAGCGCGTCCATCAGCCCGGCCTTGTTCAGGTATTCGGTGACGGCGCGCGAGCCGGGGCCGAGTGAGGTCTTGACGTGCGCGGGCGGCTTCAGGCCGAGGGCGGCGGCTTTCTTCGCCAGCAGGCCGGCGGCCAGCATCACGCCGGGGTTGGAGGTGTTGGTGCACGAGGTGATCGCGGCGATGGCGATGTCGCCGTGTTTGATCGGTGCGTCGCCGGTATGGAGCGCAGCGGCGCCCTTGGCGAAGCCGCCCTCAGCGACGGGCTTGTCCATCAGTGAGGTGAACGCAGACTTGAGCCCGGCCAGCGCGATGCGGTCCTGCGGCCGCTTGGGCCCGGCCACCGACGGCTCCACGCTGGCAAGGTCGAGTTCCAGCACCTGCGAGTAATCGATGTCGCCGGCCCTGGGGATGCCGAACAGGCCCTGCGCCTGGTAGTAGGCGCGGATCGTGTCGACCTGGGCGGCGGGGCGGCCGGTGGCGGCGAAGTACTGGCAGGTGGCCTCGTCGACCGGGAAGAAGCCCATGGTCGCGCCGTATTCCGGCGCCATGTTGGCGATGGTCGCGCGGTCGGTCACCGACATCGCGGCGACGCCCTCGCCGAAGAACTCGACGAACTTGCCGACCACCTTGGCTTTACGCAGCATCTCGGTGATGGTCAGCACCACGTCGGTGGCGGTGACGCCGGGTTTGGCCGCGCCCTTGAGGTTGACGCCGACGACATCGGGCGTGAGGAAATACACCGGCTGGCCGAGCATCGCGGCTTCGGCTTCGATCCCGCCCACGCCCCAGGCGACGATGCCGAGGCCGTTGATCATCGTGGTATGGGAATCAGTGCCGACCAGCGTGTCGGGGTAGGCCATGCCGTCCTTTTCCATCACGCCGCGCGCCAGGTATTCCATGTTGACCTGGTGCACGAT
>CAZHKS010000024.1:0-34489 GCA_964533095.1 uncultured Thiobacillus sp.
TGACCTTGACGTTGAGCGTCAGGGTGCGAACCGTGCCGGTGAAGCTGTCGTTCTGTGCGGTGAAGGTGCCGATGTTTGCCATGATGAATCTCCTTTTGGTGGTGCAAGGTCGCGCCCATCGCGGCCTTGTCGGTGATCCGAAGGGCGAGGGTCGGGCGGGCTGCATCGCGCAGCGGCCGCAACGCAGTGGAGGACCGGGAGGAACAAGAAATTTGTTGCGCGAGGAAGGCACGCCGTGCCGGGGAAATTTGTCGGGCCGGACGGTTGCGGCCATGAAGCCCGAGGCGCAGCCGGTGCCTCGCCAGGATTCACGACAAGCCAAGGCCGCCGTTGGGTGTGATCCTCACCGAAAGGCAGCATGGCTCCGGCATCCCTGCACAGTGGCTTCGCCAGCCCGCACCCCATCGCAGGCGAGGTCGGTTCCGAATTACCAAGGATGAACGCTCCTCGCGCATTGGCGCGGGCTTGATGGATTGCGGCGTGGATGGCTCTGGGCATGGTGGACGGCCTGTCGGTGAGTCGTCGTCGTTTCTGGAGACCTGCCCGCCTGCGTCGGGGACGGTGCGCCATTGCACAACCGGGCGCAGCAAAGTCTGTCGCACTCCGGCGCCCCGCGTCTGCGGCGGTGCGCGTTTTGCGGAAGGGGTTTGGGGCTGGCGGCTGTTAAAACGCGCGCGGCAGGTATGCCGCGCGCGACGTGCAATAGATGCCCCGGCGAAAATTCGCCGGGGCATCTTGCTTACTCGCTAGACTCGGCGTCCGGGAGCGTTTCTGCTTGTGCCTCCTGTACCGCCGCCCGCAGCATCACCGGCAGCCAACCCGTGCCCACCGCCAGCCGTTCCGCTTCGCTGGCCAGGTCGTTCTTCTTGAGCTTGGCGAGCCGCGCCGCGTGCTCCGGTGCGAACACCTGCACCGCTTCGATGGCCTTGGCCTTTGACACATGGGCGAAGTAGCCTTCGGCGGTCGGTGTCCACCACGGGTGCATGTCGAGGCCCACCGCCTGCGCCAGTGCGGTAGCAGGCAACGTGTCTTCGCGTGGTGTGACCGCGCCCACCGTCGTGGCCACGCACACCGCCAGCAGCGACAACACTTCCTGCAGGGGTAACGCCAGCAGTTCCGCGAACAGTGCGTCCGGGTCACTGGGTAGCCGTGCCGCCCACGCTTGCCGCACTTCCCGCAGCCCGGTCAGGGCGGGCGACTGCGCCACGTCCGGCGCAAACGCATCGAGTCCATCCTGCGGCGAAGCGCTGATATTGATCGGCGAATCACCCGAGCCGTAGCTATCGACCACCACGCGCAGCGCGAGGCGATGCACCACCGCGACCAGCGCCACCTGCGGATGACGGGCCACTTCGGCTTGCAGCGCCGCCGTGCGATGCGCACTCAAGCGCCGCGCCAGCTTCTCGGAAATACCGGGTGTAGTCGGCTGCTGTGCCTCGCCTTCGTCATCGCCGCCAGCCTGCATGCCTTGCCGTTCCTGTGCCCGCAATGCCTTGGCCTCGGCTTCGCGCAGCAAGCCGCGATGGGTGATGACCTCGCCCGCATGATCGACGGTCACGATGGCCCCGGCTACCGCCAGTGTCTCGGGTGCGAACACCAGCAGCGATCGCTCGATGGTGTCGAGTACCGCGCCGAGCTTGTCGCTTTCCTCGTAGAGCGCCGATGCTTCCTCTTCCGCGATGTCATCGGCATCGTCGGCATTCAGCCTGTCGTCGATGGCCTGTTGCTGCGCTTGCAGCTTGGCGATGCGCTTGGCTTCGGTCTTGTTGGGCGTGCGCCGGTCACGGCGGGCATGCTGGAACCCGTGCAGTTCCGCCGACGTGACGCGCGGCACCGCTTCAATCCATGCCCAGCCTTCTGCCCGGACGCTGTCCGCAGTGGTGGCGAGCTTGTCTCGCGCAAGGCTGTCCAGCAAAGACGCATCGGTCAGGAACACTCCCCGCGTATCGTCAGAGAACAGGTCGCGCCGCATGCCGCCGCCTGCGGCCTCATAGGCCTCGATGCCGACGAAGCGCGCCAGTGCATCGCGTGTGGCATCGATCTCGCGTTCGGTCAGGTGCTCGCGCAAGGCCTGCGGGCTGCGCTGCCATTGTGGTGACTCATAGAACGCAGCCTCTTGCGCGGTGTGGTCGTCAGTGATCGCCAGCGCCATCAACTGATCGAGCGTGACGGCATCGGCGCGGTAGTCCGCCAGCAGGCGCGGCGAGACGTTTGCCAGCTTCAAGCGCCGCTGCACCACTAAGGGCGTCACGCCGAAGTCGGCGGCGATGTCTTCAATGGGCCGACCCTCGGCCACCAAGGCGGCGAAGGCCTCGAACTGCTCAGCGGGATGCATGGCTTCGCGCTGGACGTTCTCGGTCAGGCTCACGGTACGCGCCGACGCATCCGGCACCAGCAGGCAAGGCACGTCGTGCGCCTTGTCGAGCTTGCGTCGCTTCGCCAGCAGCTTCAACGCCGCCAGCCGCCGCTTGCCCGCGACGACTTCGTAATGTTCGCCGTCGCTCGTTGCGGTCACGGTGAGGTTTTGCAGCAGACCGACGCGGGCGATGCTCGACGCCAGTTCGGGAATCGACGCGCCGCCGTTCTTGCGCACGTTGCGGCTCGAAGGCCGTAACTGCGACAGCGGAATCAGCAGCAGGTCGTATGCCGTAACGGTAGCGGCTGCATGCAGTGCTTGGGTTTCTTGATGGGTAACGGTGTTCATGGTGATCGCTCCTGTCCCTCGCGGGAAGTTGAAAACAAAAATGGATGAAGAAAACTTGCCGGGTGATTCACGGTGTTGGTGTCTGCATGTGCGCCCTCCTGTGGTTTCAAAGCTGACCGGATTCCAAGATTCGGAGCCCGGTGTGGACTTTGGTTTGTTCGGCGCAGTGACCTGGGCTGGTCGCCGTTGCCGCCGTTTTTCCTGAGTTCATCGCCCGCGAACAACCGGGGTCAGCGAGGGTCTGGCGGTCAAGGAAGAAGCGCAGGGGTGGTGCGGCCCGCAGCCGCAGGCGAGGACACGGCCCTGCGCGCCTTGACGGACAGGCACCGCAGGCTACGGTCGCGGGATTGGCGATGAAGGAGAGGGAAAGACGGATGACCGGCTTACGGCCAGATGATCGACGGACCAACGCCGCGCGGCGAGCGCCACTGCGTGCCGTAGGCACGCCTTGATGGAAGTGACCGAAGCGCGCAGCGCGAAAACGGCAAGTTGCGCAGGCCGATCAGGCGCAGCCTGTTCGGCGGTCTTGCGGGGTGCCAAGCCTGCGCGGCGGGGTGGGCGTCAGCCGACCCCTGGAGGCAAGCGCAGCGCGCAGTTCTTTCTCGAAACCAAGGACGCAGCAAAAAGGGGGCAAAGCCCCCTCGGGCTACAACAGCCCACGTTCGGCAAACGACAGGATGGCGCTGCCGGCGACGATCAGGTGATCCAGCACCCGAACGTCCACCAGCGCCAGCGCCGACTTCAGCGTCTGCGTCAGCATCTCGTCGGCCCGCGAGGGCTCGGCTGCACCCGACGGGTGGTTATGCACCAGCAGCAGCGCAGCGCTGTTCCTGGCCAGTGCCTCCTTGACCACCTCGCGCGGATACACCGATGTCTGGCTCACCGTGCCGCGAAACATCTCGACGTAGTCGATGACACGGTTCTGCGCATCCAGATGGATGACGGCGAACACCTCGTGCTCCAGCGTCCCCAGCTTGACCCGCAGGAAGTCGCGCACCACCTGCGGCGAGGTCAGCGCTTCGCAGCCGCGCATCTGCCCGGCGAGCACACGCCGCGCAGCCTGCAACACCTCGTCGGCATTGGCCGGACGGTAGTCGCCCGCGACATCGCGAACGAGAAGGGAAGAATCGAGAGAAAGAGAAAGTTGCGACATGATCGTGCTCCAGTCCGAATCGGGCGGAATTGCCCGGAACCGGAGGAACACGGCGCAGCGCAAGCAGTCAGGGGTCGTAGACGGCCGCATGGACGCCAGCGTGCAAAGCACGCGCAGCCCTTGACGGCGAGAACGACGTGGTACGTTGAAGGGAACAGCAAGGCCGCCACCACACACCGCTCCCCTTTGCCGTTGGCAAGCGCAGCGCGCAGGTCCTCAAGGGCCGGAGGTGTCAGGGATCAAAGCCGAATGGCCACGATTCGGCACGAAGCGTGGGGCGCAGCAAGCCCGCGAGCCCGACGGCGGTACGCCGAGACGTAGAGAAGTGATATAGGTTTTTTCAGTCCAGTAGCCGGTGTATTGAACAACCATCGAAACGGGTCAGCTATTTACCACTTTTAAACGAAACTTTATTGGTGTATATTCCGCTTAAGAGAAATCAGCCTCGGGCCGTTCATATGACTATCACCCCTAAAGATTCGATTCCTGACTTGCTGGTACGAAACATCCCGCGCAGCTTGATAATGGGAATCGATGAGGCCTTGTCCGTGGGCGCACAGCGTGCCTATGCTGCTGCCAAGGGGATGGATGATGGCCATCTACCGCACGTTGTCGGTCAAATGCGGCATTTCCACATGAATGAGTCCTTCCAGCGAGCGCTTATCGTTGGAGATGCTTCGCCGAGTGCGATTCGGGGCAATGGCATTGTGACAGGACGGACTGGCATCTTTACGTTAGCCAGATTCAATATCCCTGAAGGATTCTGGATTAATGGGCGGCGGAGCCATACCCGTAAACAACTGTCGCTGGCAAACAAGGCAATCGAGCCTTTGGTCCAGCCGGAATTATTTGAAGCTTACACGCCGCCATCTGAGGCGGTGGCATTCTTTGTGGCTTGCTTCCCAGGGTCGCTGCAATATCGGCCTGAGTCGCCGGTTTCCATCCAGGTCGCTGTGCCTGATCGATACATGCGCGGTTGGCTATTTCGCGAACAGATCGATGTCTTTGTGCAACGCTACGAACAGAAGCCCGCGATTCAGGACGACCTCGCAACGCCGAAGTTGAAGAAAAATATCGGGAAGCAAGGTTCGGGTGGAACTTCGCCATGAGCCGTGGCGGCATTCAAGGCTTCCAGAGAGGTCGTCTCAGCCAGATACTGGCCGCGCGCCGCCTGAGCCAAGTGCAACTGGCGTCGCTTGTAGGAGTTTCGCCATCAACGGTTAGCAAGTGGCGTGCAGGCACCCAAGCGCCTGAGCGCGATGCATTGGAGCGTCTTGCAAGCGTCGTCAATGTCACACCGGAATGGTTTACCCGCCCGCCGACACCAAAAGTCTCATTGCCGTTGTTTCGCAGCAACGCGTCTGCGCATGTTGCTGCCCGCGCGATGCTTGAGGCCCGATTGGAATGGGGACAAGACATTGCTGTAGCTCTGTCAGAGTTCGTCGACTACCCGGTTCTGAATTTGCCCAGCCGACTGTTTTCTGATCCGGAAGAGATTACGTCAGAGGAAATTGAACTTGCAGCTAGTGAGTGCCGCGATCTATGGCGGCTTGGTCGATCGGCTGTTCAGGATCTTGCACTTGCGGTTGAGGGCGCCGGTGTCGTTCTGATCCGTGAAGAGACTGGCATCGCGCAAATCGAAGGATTGTCGGCGTGGAGTGAGGTGCTTGATCGTCCTTTTGTGTTGCTCTCCGCTGATAAGGATAACGGGTATCGCAGCCGTTTCGATCTGGCCCATGAACTTGGTCATTTAGTTCTTCATCGACACATTCCGCGACCGACTGAGCGTGATCGCCACAAGCAGTTGGAACAGCAAGCGCACCGATTCGCGGGCGCGTTTCTCCTGCCGGCTGAAACGTTTGCCACAGAAGTACGCATGCCTGTCACGCTGGATGATTTGTTGCTGTTGAAGCGCCGCTGGGGTGTTTCTGTCGGTGCGATCGTAATGCGACTTCGTGCATTGAAGATTTTGGACGAAGAGGGTGCTCAGTCACTGTTCAAGCGGCGCTCCGCGCGCTGGGGTGCCAAATCCGAGCCAGGCGATGGTGATAGGTCACCAGAGCGGCCGCGTCTGCTGCACCGTACCATCGATTTGTTGGTCGATGAGAACGTCATGCCGATGGATGCAATTCCCAGGCATATCGGGTTGGCTGCGCATGACATCGAGTCACTGGCCGGGCTACCGGAAGGTTATTTCCAAGGCAAGGGCAAGGTAGTTCAGCTTGCACGCATGCGCAGTGCGCCAGTGAGTTCCGGGGATCGACCGGCGATGGATAGTAGTACGGTGTTGCCGTTCCGGTCCCCTCCCAAAGCTTGATTCACCACAGGAGATCGACATGTCGAAAAACACAAAGCAAACGTCTTCTCGCATCGCTGCGCTGGCGGCGGAGACCTTGCAAAATGAGCGCGCCTCCCAGACAGCCAAGAGCCTCGCAGCGTCGGCGCTTGCGCAGCGCAACGGTAGCAAACAGACCGGGGCGGAGATGGAAGACCTGGCTGCAAAAGTGCTTGCCAGCAAGCACTATGCAGACGAAACCAAGGAACTGGCTGCGTCAGTTCTGAGTCAGTCGAACAAGGCTCGCTGATTTTCGCGCGGCGCCGCCGCGTATGTTGAATGTTTGCTTGTACGCTGCCCTAATGGGCAATTGCTTCGTCGGGGCCATGCCGTGATGATTGAACGGCCGCGACTACTGCTCGATCGCCACTCAGAACAGCCTCGACCAAAGTGACGAGCGCTGCGGTTGTGTCGGCGTACGCGCCTATATAACCCGATTGAATGAGATCGAGAAACGCGCCCTGACGGATGTAGCGGCCGCCGAGTGTGTTGTAGCTGATCCGAAATGCTCCGCGCGGTCCTTTGCAGGAGGGGTCCTGCAACAGACGTTCATAGTGATCAACCGGCGTGATGATGCTGCCGTTGGCCAAACTGCCATTGCGCCGCACGAACTTCAGGTAAAACACTTCAGGATTCAAACGGTATTCGAGTGGTCCCGCCGCGTGTGTGGCGGCGAAGGCGCGCATGCGCCGCACCTCATCGGCCATCTTCGAGTCGGGACGGTAGAGCCAGTCGGTGGGTTCGCCCAAGCGTCCATTCGGCTCCAGCATCTTGTACTGCACCATCACGATGTTTTTCTTCGTGAGGTTGAGGTAGATGAGATCCACGCCGAAGACATGCTCCAAGTCACGTCGGTTGGCGGTGAATACTTCAAGCTTGTCGGCACCTTTCTCAAACAAGGCGCGCCCGGTGATATGGCTCGCCGAGAGCGTATAGCCAGGGACAGCGCGTGCGTCATGTTCGATCACTGAGTCTTCCATCAGAGGTACGCGCGCCAGCGCCGTGGATTGCGATTCGACCAAATCAATACGACTGGCGCGGTCGCTGGCTGCCAAGCCGAACGCTTTGAGAGCGGTCTGCACAGCATCCTCTTGCACGGCAGCGAAATTAGCGTAGCGCTTGGGTGCTGTGAGGGATTCGGCCACCGCGCGAATCGGCCCTTGGTTCGCCGAAATTGCCACGAGTGCATCAATTAGAGCGCCGCTCAGTTTTGGCGATAGCACAAGTACATCCGCTGAAGACCGCAATTTCTTTTGCAGTTGTGTCGCATGGGTTGTGCCATTGAGCAGCGCTGACACGGCTTGCTCCGTATCGGGCGCCATGCTGGCCGCACGCTTGATCTTGATGCGCGTCTCTAGCGTGGTGACCGGACTGCGTGAACTGACAAGACCGATGTAGGCAAAGTGTTCGATTTTTTCAGGGGTGGCCCATTCGGAGAGTTTCCCAAAAATCAGGCAGATCGTGGGCGTCTTGATGTCGGCACACAGTTCGTGTGCGCGCGCCAGCGTGAACTCGTTCAGTCCACGCCGCGAGGCATGGAGCTGACCGCTGTCGTTCTCATCCAGGCGAAGAATCACGCAAGGCTTTGTCTGCACGTGCTGCCGTAACGCGTCGAGCCATGTTCGGTCTTGAGAGCTAGGCATCGGTTAACCAATCTCCGCAATAGAAGTACTGCCGCTGTCATGGCTGCGCTGCAGGTCGGAAACTACCTTCATCAATCGATTGATCGGTTCGGTCAGGCGTTTGGGTAATACGCGGTGCTGCGTATGAATTTTCTGGTCGGCAATCCAGCGATGCGCGACCCAGACATCGTCCTCGGGATGGTCGTTGTCCACGCCATTGCGGTATTTGTAACCCACAAGCGCATCGACGTGCGACAACAGTAGCCGTGCCATCGTCATGTGAAGGCGATGGGCCTGCAGGTCTGCGGGGCTCTTAGGGCGCGGGACGGTCAGACGCAGGCATTGATGGTTGTTGAATTGTTCCCAATCAGGGCCGACCACCTGGCCCGCATGCTCCAGCATCTTGCGCGACTGTTCGCTCTTGCCGTTGACCATGGCGACGGCTACCGAGCCACTCGGGTAGTCGAGTGTCTTCGCTAGCAGCTTCATCCAGTTCATCAGCTTGCGCAAGGTGACATCGTCTGCAAACACCAGGTACTGGTGCCGTTGTTCGCTGTCTAGAAACGTTGGCAACTGGGCGTAAAGGGGATATAGAAGATCATGGAGGTAGATGTAAGTTTGTCGGCGGCCCTGCTCGTGGCTGCGCGTTGTAGCGGTCAATGCCTGTTCGGCCCACTGCGCATTGATATCGTCCATCGTCATCTCGGTAATGTCGATGGAAATGAGTGCAAATCCCAGTGACTTGCCGATCAGGGCTTTTCGCCCGTCGAAGGCGTGTCCCAGTTCGATTTCAACACCACCGAGCACCATGGGCTCGGTCTGGATCGGCGGCCCGAGTACCGCGATGTCGAGGCGAAACCGACTGCCGAAGGGTGTATCCAGTGGGTGTTCGGTAACGACCTGATCGGCGCCGAGCAGCAGATTGCCCTCCAAGGGGTAGTCCGATGCGTCGGCGTCCTTGAACGCCCACGGCATCGCAAGACCTGCCGCAAGTCGGCGTGCCAACTCGGCGGCGATCAACTCCTTCGCACGCCGGTGTTCGGGACTCTCATGTATGGCGTGCTGCCGGCTGGTTTCTTCCTGTTCGAACTGCGTCTTGATGTCGTAGGCCTTCTCAGGGGGTAGTTGGCGGAAGTGGGAGCGCCTACGTAGCTTGCCGTTTTCGAAGGAGGGGCTTACCCATGTCACCATCTGCTGGATGGCATCCGGCGCGACCAAGGGCCACAGTTTACGGGCGTGCTCGCGGCTACGGATATCGCGTGCGGTGATGCGTGTTTGAAAGAGACCTTTTCGGGAAAAGACGACGACCGCTTCATCCATAACCGAACTGCCTTCGCGCACGCATCTCGCTATCTGCTGCTCAACAGAAGGGCCGCGAGCAGGCCCAAGCCTATGGCGACGGCCGCAGGGTTGTTGGGCTTCTCGGCGATGACGGCAACTCCCTGCAAGCTCAATTGCGCTTCGTATTGATCTGCCAAGCTCAGAACTTGCGCGGGTTGAAGGTGCAGTTGTGTGCTGATGTTCCGCAACTGCGACAGATTGAGTACTGATTCGCCGGACTCCAGCCTCGAATAAGCCGATTGCGATAGGCCAAGCGCCTCCGCGATGGCCCCTTGCTTGAGGCCACGAATCTCGCGCTGCTGCGCCAGTATCTTGCCGACCAGTACGGGATAGGTAACAACCGGCTGTGGCTGGGGGATTGACTTATTGTGCATGTATGCGTTTAATGCAAATATGTTTAAACGAGAGGATATCATGATCCACACCAAAAACCAGCAAGACATCTGGGGGCTTCCTGCCGGTACGGTCATTCGTGTACGCCATGATTGGTACGACCATGTGGGGTTGCTCGGTGACCACCTCATCGAGGGAGAGAGAGGTGTCCTAGCGTTTTCGGCCCAAGAGCAGGGCTTTGTGGAGCAGGCGTTCCATGCATTCGCGCAAGGACGACAGGTGAGGATTGACGGCTATCCAGGGTCGCTTCCGCCGGCCATCGTCATGCACCGTGCCCGGTTGAAGAGAGGGCAGGTCTATTCATGGGTCGATTTCAACTGTGAGCACTTCATTCATTATGCGCACGGGTTGCCGATCAAAAGTCCTCAGTTGCAAGAATGGGCGTTAGTTGGGAGTGTGCTTAGTTTTCTAGTTTTCGCATCACGGACCTGATTCACAAGGAGCATGAGCGTGAGCCCGACGGCAAGAACGACCTGATTTGGTGAAGGGAACAACAAGACCGCCCATCTCCGGTCCCGATGACGCTTCGGATAGGCAAGCGTAGCCCGCAAGCCCGACAGCGGTACGCTGGGACACCGAGTGTGACAAATTCGCTGGTCAGCGAATATTGCTTATTTGTCGAATATTCGGTATTGTGGCCTTATTCGCTGTACAGGGAATAATGACTAGCCATGATCGAATCGCCTGCTGTTGAGCACGCCATGATCGAGCAGTTCCTGGAGTTGCTCCGGGAGTTGCCGGACGTGCATGCCGATCTGGATTCGCTGGAACCTGCCGAGCAGACCGCCGACCGCCTCGACGCCAAGATTGATCTGAACGTCGCCGGCAAGTCGATCATTCTGCTGGTCGAGGTGAAGAAAACCGTCTTTCCCAGAGACGTGCGTCAGGTACTTTGGCAGTTCAAGTCGCTTCAACATGGCCGGTATGCCGACGCGCAGTACCTCCTCATTGCCGAATCCCTTTCGCCTGGGGCGAAGGAACTGCTCAGGGCCGAGCGTATCGGCTATTACGACAGCGGCGGAAGCCTATTCTTGCCGGCCTCCGGCGCCTTCGTCTTCATCGACAAGCCGCCTCCGAAGACCTTGGAAAAGTCGGTGCGGTCGTTGTTTTCGGGGCGGCGCGCCCAGGTGCTGCATGCGCTCTTGATCAATCACGAGGAATGGTTCGGTGTCACCGAGGTGGCCGAGCAGGCACAGGTGGCGCCGTCAACCGCTTCTGATGTGCTGGGCGAGCTGGAGCGGTTCGACTGGCTAGTGTCGCGTGGGCAGGGGCCGAGCAAGGAACGCCATCTGCGTGAACCCGGTGCATTGCTCGACGCTTGGGCCAAGCAGCTTGCCACGCAGCGCGTACCAGCACTGCGTCGCTACTACGTGCCAGGCCTAAAGTTCGATGCCCTGATCGATCGGCTCGGCCAGGTCTTCGATGCGTATCAGGTCAGTTACGCTGTGAGCTACGAAGCCGCCGCACAGCGCTATGCCCCTTTCCTATCCGGTATCTCGCAGGTGCGGACCCGGCTACTACCCGGCGCTGGCGCCGACACGGCGATGGCCGAACTGGATGCACGCGTCGTCAACGAAGGGGCAAACCTCGCGGTCATCGAAACGAAGACGGTAGGAGAACTGTTGTTCCGGCAGCAAGTCGGCGGTGTTTGGCTGGCGAGCCCTATTCAGGTCTATCTCGATTTGTTGCGCGGCGAGGGCCGGGCCAAAGAGATGGCGGAGCACCTGCGTCGAGAAAGGATCGGTTTCTAATGGCCAAACCCGCGACGTTCGATGGCTACAGCGACCAGTATACGCTCGACTGCGAACGCGTTCTCGTGACGCTGCTGCGAGGGCTTGGGCCATGGAAGGACTCCGTCTACTTAGTCGGCGGTCTCACTCCAAGGTACTTGGTCGCGGCCAGGCCGCCGGTGGTGCCGGCACATGCGGGCACACTCGATGTCGACATCGTGATTGACCTGCAAATCCTGGCCGACACCGAGGCGTATCACACGCTTGAGGATAACCTCAAGAAGATGGGCTTCGAGCGGGCCGAAAACAGCGCCGGGACAAAGCTCTCCTGGCGTTGGCAGACCCGCACGGAACACGGTGCGCTGATGGTACTGGAACTGCTGGCGGATGCGCCGGACATCGCTGGCGGCAGGGTACAGCCGTTGCCGACCGAAGGCACGATCTCGGCACTGAACATCCCTCATTCGTCCATCGTCTTCGACCTTTACCAAGTCACCGAGATCCAGGCCGAACTGCTCGGCGGCAACGGCATCGCCACGGAGCAGATCAAGCATGCCAACCTGGTCAGCTTCACCTGCCTGAAGTCGTTCGCGTTCGACCAGCGCTTCGAGCGCAAGGACGCGCACGACCTGATCTATTGCATTGAACATGCACCCGAGGGGGCGAAAGCCGTCGCCGAGGCCTTCCGCAAAGAGCTAGCTGGCAAGCACGGCGACGTGGTCAAGGCTTCTCTGTCAATCCTGCGCGACCGTTTCGCCCAAGATGAAAAGACCGAGGGCTACCGCAAGGATGGTCCTGTGTCGGTCGCCAAGTTCGAGCTTGGCGAGGGCGACGACCCCGAACTGCGCGAGGCGAGGGCGTTGCGACAGCGCGAGGCAAGCGATGTGATCGAGCAACTCCTTGGCCGGATCGCATGACAGGGCAGGTGGCATGACATGAGTTTTCCGGCGGACATCAAGGGGTGCATGAAGGACTGCATCTTGTCGCTGTTCTGGCCGCGCAAGGACATTGTCGGCTTCTTCGAGAAGCACGGATGCACCAAAACCGAAGTTGGTAGGCTGCAGATCGAAGGCGAGAACGGGCTCAAGCGCCATGAAATCGTCGATGCGTTATTCGAAACGCTGGCGGCGCGTGCCGACAACGGGCTGGGACCGTTCCGCGCCATGCTGCAATCGCTGCTGAATTGGTCGCATTTCGACCCGTACTACTTCGACAAGCTCCGCAAGCTGGATCGAGCATCAGCATCCAGAAACCTCGATCACCTGCGTCAGCTACAGGAGATTCGTGACGCGAGGATCAAGACCGATCGCGAACGGCGTGCTGCCCAGGAGACAGAGCGCCAACAGGCCACAGCGTCACTGGATGAGCTGCGTGCTGAATATCTCGATCTGCTCGCCAACAAGACTTCGCGTCAGCAGCGCGGCTACGCGCTGGAACGCATTCTCTGCGAGCTCGCCCGCCTCTCGCGGCTGCAGACCACGGAGGCGTTTCGCGTGAATGGTGAACAGGTCGACGGCGCGGTGAAATTCGACGGAGAGCATTACCTCATCGAAGCCAAGTGGCAGGAAAAATCCGCAAGTAATGAACCGGTCTATCAGTTCGCGGGCAAGGTGGCCGGCAAGCTATATGGACGTGGCTTGTTCGTTTCCGTGAATGGCTTCAGTCCAGAAGTCATTCGCAGCCTTGTAATGGGCAAAGAGATTCAGACGCTCTTCGTCGATGGCGAGGACTTGATCCTAGTGCTGGAAGAACAGCTGACCTTGCGCGATATGATCGACCGAAAGGTCAAGGCCGCGCAAACCAAAGGGCTCATCTACGTGCATCCGATCTCCGGTGCGGAGAAGAAAATCTAGAGAATGACGGATGCAGACCATGCCATTCAAAAAATTGTCAGCGATCACAGGATCTCCGGAATGAGTGGCCTTGCCGACAGCTATAGGGGCTTTGCCGATTTGGCCAACGCTCAAGCCGAAGGGGCCGACTACAGGGTGCATATACGCCCGATCGTGAACTCGTCGATCGCCGTCATAGCGCCGCACGGAGGAAGGATCGAGCAGTACACGTCGGACATCGCGCGCGGCGTTGCCGGAGGAGATTTCAATCTCTATCTGTTCGAGGGAATCCGACAAGCCGGCAACTACGCCACGCTGCATCTGACCAGTCATCGATTTGATGAACCGCGTTGTTTGTCCCTCCTGTCCAAGTGCGACCACGTGGTAGCGATTCACGGATGCGGTGGCGATGACCAACGGGTGCTCCTCGGTGGGCTCGATGAGGCGTTGAAATCCGCAGTAGGACAAGCGCTGGCCGCGCTGGGCGTCGAGGTCCGAAACGATGGGCACCAGTTCTCGGCAACCGATCCTAAGAACATTTGCAATCGAGGACGCCGCGGTGTCGGCGTGCAGGTCGAGATGACAATGGGACTAAGACGGCATGGGCCACGCGATGCGATATGCGCAGTCATCCGTTCGGTACTGTTGACGTTGCCGCACGAGCGACAAAGAGGAGGGCAAAGTCAATGATTCTGACCGACAACGAAACCAAGATCGATCTGCTGAACAACGAAGCAATCGCGACCACGATCATCGGACTGCTTCGCGCGAAGCCCGACCATCCGGTGACTATCGGCGTGCACGGCGATTGGGGAGCGGGCAAGTCGAGCGTGCTCGAAATGATCGAGGCAGGATTCGCCGACAAGGATGATGTCCTATGCCTCAAGTTCAACGGATGGCGCTTTCAGGGCTTCGAGGACGCGAAGATCGCCCTGATCGAGGGGATCGTCACGGGCCTGGTCGAGAAGCGTCCGGCACTGAACAAAGCGGCGGTCGCAGTCAAGGATGCCTTCCGCCGCATCGACTGGCTGAAGGTCGCCAAGAGAGCCGGTGGTCTGGCCTTGACTGCATTCACGGGCATTCCGACGCCCGAGCAAATCGGAGCCATCGTCGGCTCACTCGAAGCGGTGGTGGCGGACCCTGCTAAGCTCGCGACGAAAGAAAACCTCTCGACGGCCATCGACGAGGTGAAGGCCATACTGAAGCCTGGCGAGTCCAAGAATGTGCCGGAGGAAGTCGAGGCGTTCCGCAAGGCGTTTGACCAGCTCCTGAAAGATGCGGGTATCAAGCAGCTCGTTGTCCTGATCGACGACCTCGACCGCTGCCTGCCCGATACCGCCATCGAAACACTCGAAGCCATCCGGCTGTTCGTGTTCACCGCACGGACGGCGTTCGTCGTCGCTGCCGACGAGGCAATGATCGAGTACGCGGTGCGCAAGCACTTTCCAGATTTGCCCGACAGCACGGGACCGCGGGACTACGCCCGCAACTACCTCGAAAAGCTCATCCAGGTTCCATTCCGCATCCCGGCGTTGGGGGAAATGGAGACGCGGATCTACGTCACGTTGTTGCTGGCTGGCGCCGAGATTGGCGAGGACGACGCGGACTACGTGAAGCTGATCGCCGTGGCGCGGGAGAACCTGAAACGTCCTTGGACCAGCGGCGGTCTGGACGCAGCGACCGTCAAGACGGCACTCGGTAAGCAAGCCGAGAAGGCGAACAACGCGCTGGCACTCAGCGATCAGATCGGTCCCATCCTGGCGAGCGGCGCGAAAGGCAACCCGCGTCAGATCAAACGCTTCCTCAACACACTGTTGTTGCGCGAGAGTACCGCGATCGCGCGCGGATTTGGCGACGACATCAAGCTGCCCGTGCTCGCGAAACTCATGCTCGCGGAACGCTTCATCCCAAGGTTGTTCGAGCAGATCGCGTTCGTGGCGGCGGTTCATCCACAGGGATTGTGCGAAGACCTCGAAGCGCTGGACAAGGGTTTGGCGACGGCCGATGGTCAAGAGTCCCATGCCGGTGAGCGGAAGGGGCAGAAGGCCGTCGAGCCGGCTCCTGCATCCGACAGCGCGATGTTAACTGAGTGGAAGTCGTCGGAAACAGTGTGCGACTGGGCGCGCCTCTCGCCGAAGCTGTCGGGACTCGATCTGCGACCCTACTTGTTCGTGACAAAGGACAAGAAGGACTACTTCGGCCCGGTGTCGGTGCTGGGTCACTTGGCCGGAGTAGTGGAGAAGCTGTTCGGCGGCAAGATGACCGTCCAAAGCTACGAAGCCGAGTTGAAGCAGCTCGTGCAGCCCGAGGCCGAGAAGGTGTTCGAGGCCGTGCGTACCAAGATCATGAGCACCGGCACCTTCGACACCAAGCCGGCGGGTATCGATGGCCTCGTCGTCCTCGTGAAAGCGCAGCCTGATCTGCAGGGCCGATTGATGGACTTCCTGGAAGCACTGCCCAGCGTCAAGTGCGGCCCTTGGGCTGTCAGCGGCTGGCATGGCGTCATCAAAGACACCGATTGCGCCGCTCGCCTGACAAAGCTGCTGGGGGAGTGGAGCAAGGTTGCCAATAACCCCGGCCTCAAAGCAAGCGCCGAAGCGGCCCTTAAGGACGTGAAGGGAGGGCACTGATGGGAACCTCGACGGCTTACGGTGGGCCTGGTGGTGGAACACCGCTTGTTCCGTCATGGCTGGGTGGCGCCGATGGCGGTGACGCTCCTGCTGCCCCTGCGGGGACAGGCGCAGGACCGGACGGCCAGCCACCCCTGGATGGTGCCGCGCCGCCGGTGCCGCCGAACCGCCCACCTATTCCCAAGACGGCGGACCCGCAACGCTTCTCCGGTGCTCGCAACAACTTCACGCGATTCGCCGGTTCTGGTGGCGGCGATCGGGCCAACCTGGGCCGCGCCGTCTCAAGGTACGTCTCAACATCTGCGGGCGGTGCGCGCCAAGCCGCCCAACGTATGGGCGCCTCTCGCGGAGCCGGCGCGCGGCTCCTCAGTTTTCTGGCTGACGCACAAGCGCGCGGCGTGCGCGAGGCGTTGCGCGCGCTGGACTTGGAATCGTTGGCTGGTCGTCCGATCGCCGAAATCTTCGTGGGGTTGGCCGACTACATCTGTCCGGGCGCGGGCACCGTCGATGAAGGTATCGCCCGCGAGGCATACATTGAAACCATCGTTGAACTGGCAAGCGAAGGGCTCACCGATCTGACCACCTTCACGCCGGATCAGATGCAGACGGTCTTCGAACTGTATGCCACCCACGCGATCGAGGCGCGCATCTGCAATGACATTGGCACCAAGGCTGTGGCCATGCCGGCAGATGCGCAGGCTGCACATCGCGTCGAGCAGCAGTTGCGCGACTTCATCCGAGGCGGAGTGAGCGACGCGCTGACGCGGGCCCGGACGGAGACACCCAATCTCACGCCCGAGAGGATTCAGGGCTTCGTGGACGCTGTGTACGAGTCCGCATTTTTGATCCTGCAGACCTTGGGCGATGCGGAGGCCAACCCATGAAACGACAACTCTTGGCGGGCCGCTTCGGCCCTGATGACCACTTCGAGGTGACGGCGGGCGCCGATGAGCAAAGGACCTACCTGCAACTCGTCGCCGGTGAAAAGTCCTTGGACCATGGCATCGGTGGAGCGCTAACCAGTCTTAAGAAAATCGGCGTGTTCCCCTCGGAGATTGGCATCGACCTGTTGGTGGTGGCTGCTCATGTCCATGCGGCGGACACACGCATCTCACGTGCCGAGCAGTCGCAGGATTCGTGGACGCGCGAGATACGCCTGGTCATTCCGGTCAGCGACCCGGCTCGCTGGGGTACAGCGGGGCCGACGTTGAAGAAAGTGCTGGACTTCTTGACGGGCGATAGCTGGGTGATCGGCTTCAGGGCACGTCCGGCTCGATTCGCGACGATCGCCCAGGCGGCGGCGCCTAGCCTAATCGCTCCACCCTTCGATTCCCTCAGCCTGTTCTCAGGAGGATTGGACAGCCTGATTGGCGCCATCGACCTGCTGGAGGATAGTGCCACGCCATTGCTGGTAAGCCATTCTGGCGATAGCGCGTCCAGCGATGCGCAGAAAAAGTTGTACTCAGCTTTGAAGCGGCAATACAACAAGTCCTCTTTCGAGCGTCTGCGGGTCGGGATGACCTTTGTGAACGGTCTTGTAGAAGGCGTCGGCTCAGAGAATAGCACTCGTGGCAGGTCGTTTCTATTCTTCGCGCTTGGAGTCTTCGCGGGCACTGGTCTTGGGCGGCGGTTCGCCCTGCGCGTTCCAGAAAACGGTCTGATCGCTCTGAATGTGCCTTTGGACCCACTGCGGTTGGGCTCGCACAGCACCCGCACCACGCACCCTTACTACATAGCGCGGTGGAATGACTTGCTCGACGCACTCGGTATAGACGGGGAGATTTGGAATCCGTACTGGGACAGGACGAAGGGTGAGATGGCCGCAGCCTGTCGCAACCCAGCTCTCTTGAAGGAACTGGTGACAGACTCGTTGTCATGTGCACATCCCACCAATGCGCGGCATTTGGGATTAATGGGTCGAGGCATTGAGCACTGTGGCTATTGCCTGCCATGCCTGATTCGCCGCGCAGCGTTGACGGCAGCATGGGGTGCGGGGAACGACCCAACTACCTACACCGTACCGGACCTTCACGCACAGCCGTTGGATACGCGCCAAGCGACTGGAGTACAAGTCAGGTCGTTTCAGTACGCGATCGAGCGCTTGAAAGGGAAGCCGCAGCTCGCGAACCTCTTGATCCACAAACCCGGCTCGCTTGCTGACGAAACCACGCATCTTGCTGAGCTTGCCGATGTCTACCGGCGCGGCCTTGGTGAAGTCGCGCAGCTCATCGACGGCGCTGAGGCGAGGCCGAGCTGACGATGGTGCGTGCATGATCGCCACAGCCGGCCTTGTGGACTTCCACTGCCACCTCGATCTTTACCCGGACCATGCCGTGGCGGTTCGGGATGCGGAGGCGGCCGGGGTGTTCACGCTGGCGGTGACGACAACGCCTCGCGCTTGGCCTCGCAATCACGAACTCGCACAGCGCACGAAGCATGTTCGAGCGGCGCTAGGGCTGCACCCGCAGTTGGTCGCGGAGCGTGAAAACGAGATCGAGCTATGGGACCGGCACCTTTCGGAGACTCGCTACGTCGGCGAGGTCGGGTTGGACGCCGGTCCCCGGTTCTTCAAGTCACTTGATGCGCAGAAGCGGGTGTTCCAGCACGTGTTGCAGCGTTGCGCGCAGGCAGGCGACAAGATCATCACTGTCCATAGCATCCGATCGGCCAAGGCGGTACTCGATCTTGTCGAGGCGCATCTGCCGCCAGAGCGTGGCAGGATCGTCCTACACTGGTTTACGGGAACGAAGAGCGAAGCGAAGCGGGCGTTGGATCTGGGCTGCTATTTCTCGATCAACGCTGGGATGCTGGATAATGTGAGGCACACGGCGATGGTTCAGGCCATCCCCTTGGATCGGCTGCTGACGGAAACGGACGGCCCCTTCACTCGCGTGGGCGAGCGGCCCACCCTGCCGGCGGATGTGGCGGTCGTGGTGGAAGCATTGGGCCGTTTGCATGGTCTACCTGCGGCCGAGGTGGCGAGCGTTATTCGTGACAATCTTCGGACGCTGTTGGCGTAGGAGATAGCCTGCATGAAGGAGGGCGGTGTGGTCAGACTGGAGGCGATAGTTGACGATAGATGGGCTGGAGTAGCCGCCCGTCCAACCGAGTCCATCTCCCGCGCCAGCAGAAGCCCTAGTTTTCTGACGGTAAAAATGACGGTAAAGCTCAATGATTAAAACCAAGAAAGCTAGTATGCATGCGGGTTTTATGGCCTCGGAAACCATTGAGTGGGAGTAAGCCCTTTGAGGCGTTGGGCGAGGGGCCCCGCATAGCGGGGATCGACCCGACGAAAAGGGCTGCCCGCGACGCGCTGGCCGTGGCAATACGAAACAGCCGCAGAGCGGGCTTGTTCGGGTCCCGTATCCCATGAAAACCATCGCGGTCATTGGCGGTGGCCCGGCCGGTCTGATGGCCGCAGAAGTCCTGGCCCAGGGCGGCGTGCAGGTCGACCTCTACGATGCCATGCCCTCGGTCGGGCGCAAGTTCCTGCTGGCCGGCGTGGGCGGCATGAACATCACCCATTCCGAGCCGTTCGCTGCATTCCTGTCGCGTTACGCTGCGCGCGCGGCCGACATCAGGCCGCTGCTGGAAGCTTTTCCGCCCACGATGCTGTGCGAGTGGATCCATGGGCTGGGGATCGAGACCTTCGTCGGTTCGTCGGGCCGGGTGTTCCCCAGGGAGATGAAGGCGGCACCGTTGCTGCGCGCCTGGCTGCACCGCCTGCGTGGATCCGGCGTGCGGTTTCATGTGCGTCATCGCTGGCTGGGCTGGTCCGTGGATGGGGCGCTGCGTTTTGCTTCGCCACAGGGCGAACTGTCCGTGACGACGCACGCGGTCGTGCTGGCCCTGGGCGGCGGCAGTTGGGCGAAGCTGGGGTCGGACGGTGCCTGGGTGGCGCTGCTGGCCGAGCGGGAGATTGATGTCGTGCCCCTGCTGCCGTCCAACTGCGGTTTCGACGTGGCGGGCGGCTGGAGCGGGCATATGAAGCACCGTTTTTCTGGCCAGCCGCTGAAAACAGTGACCTTGCGTTTCACCGATGCCGCAGGATGCCCGCATGAACGCAGGGGCGAACTGATGCTGTCCGACAGTGGAATCGAAGGCAGCCTGGTGTATGCGCTCTCGGCGCCGTTGCGTGACACGATTGCGGCACAGGGGACGGTGACCGTGCAGCTCGATCTTGCACCCGACAAGTCGCCCGACCGGATCATCGCCGAGGTCGCCCATCCACGCGGCGCGCGTTCGCTGTCCAGCCACCTGCAAAGCCGGTCGGGCATCAAGGGCGTGAAAATGGCGCTGCTGCATGAAATCCTGCCGGCCGACCTGCTGAACGACCCGCTCGGACTCGCCAACGCGATAAAATCGCTGCCGCTCACGCTCGTCGCGCCGCGTCCGCTCGACGAGGCAATCAGCAGCGCAGGCGGCGTGCGCTTCGAATCGGTCGATGAACGCCTGATGCTGCGCGACATTCCCGGCGTATTCGTTGCAGGCGAAATGCTCGACTGGGAAGCGCCCACCGGCGGCTATCTGCTCAGCGCCTGTCTTGCCAGCGGACGCGTGGCGGGACAGGGCGCGCTCACCTATTTGAATGAACACCATGCTGCGACTGACTGAACTCAAACTGCCGCTCGACCATCCGCCCGAGGCCCTGCGCGCGGCCATCCTGCAACGCCTGGGTCTCGCGGACGACGAGCTTCTCGGCTTCAGCATCTTCAAGCGCAGCTACGACGCGCGCAAGAAGCACGCGCTGCTGATGATCTATGCGGTCGATGTCGAGGTCGAGAACGAGACGGCGCTGCTGAAGAAATTCCGCAATGACCGCCACCTCGCACCGACGCCTGACATGGCCTACCGCTACGTCGGCCAGGCACCGGAAAATCTGACGGAACGTCCGCTCGTAATCGGCTTCGGCCCCTGCGGGATTTTTGCCGCGCTCGTTCTTGCCCAAATGGGCTTCAAGCCGATCGTGCTGGAGCGCGGCAAGGCAGTGCGCGAGCGCACCCAGGACACCTGGGGCCTGTGGCGCAAGAAGGTGCTCAATCCGGAATCCAACGTGCAGTTCGGCGAGGGCGGGGCGGGCACCTTCTCCGACGGCAAGCTCTACAGCCAGATCAAGGATCCCAGGCATCTGGGGCGAAAAGTGCTGACCGAGTTCGTCAAGGCAGGTGCGCCGGAGGAAATTCTCTACGTGTCGAAGCCGCACATCGGCACCTTCCGCCTGGTCGGCATGGTCGAGACCATGCGTCACGAGATCGAGAAACTGGGCGGCGAAGTCCGCTTCCAGCAGCGCGTCACCGACGTGCTGATCGAGGAGGGGACCGATGGCAAGCGTATCCGCGGCGTTACATTGGCCGGCGGCGAGACGCTGGCCAGCCGCCATGTCGTCCTTGCGCTCGGCCACAGTGCGCGCGACACCTTCGAGATGCTGCATGGGCGTGGCGTCTACATGGAGGCCAAGCCCTTCTCCGTCGGTTTCCGCATCGAGCATCCGCAGTCGCTGATCGATCATGCCCGGCTGGGGCCGAATGCCGGCAATCCTGTCCTGGGCGCGGCGGATTACAAACTGGTGCACCACGCGAAAAATGGCCGTTCGGTCTACAGCTTCTGCATGTGCCCCGGCGGCACCGTGGTGGCGGCGGCTTCCGAGCCGGGACGCGTGGTGACCAACGGCATGAGCCAGTATTCGCGCAACGAGCGCAACGCCAACGCCGGTATCGTCGTCGGCATCACGCCCGCGGATTTTCCGGGCCAGGGCCCGCTGGCCGGGATCGAACTGCAGCGCAGGCTGGAAGCGCGCGCATTCGAACTGGGCGGCGGCAATTACGAGGCCCCAGGCCAGCTGGTCGGCGACTTCCTGACGGGCAAGCCGTCCACCCGGTTGGGCAGCGTCGAGCCCTCGTACAAGCCGGGCGTGCACCTGACCGATCTGGCCACCGCCCTGCCGGACTATGCGATCGAAGCCATCCGCGAGGCGCTGCCGGCATTCGACCAGCAGATCAAGGGGTTCGCCATGAAGGATGCGGTATTGACCGGCGTCGAGACACGCACCTCGTCGCCGCTGCGCATCACCCGCGGCGACGATTTCCAGAGCCTCAACGTCAAGGGCCTGTATCCGGCAGGCGAGGGGGCCGGCTACGCGGGCGGGATACTGTCGGCTGGCGTCGACGGCATCCGGGTGGCCGAAGCCGTGGCGCTCAGCCTGCTGGGGCGGGCTGCATCGGCAGGCTCGGCACCGCCGCCAGATCCTGAGGACTGCGGTTGCGCGGGCTGAAATGCGCACAGGCGTACGAAACGCCCGATAACAACCGCGCCTATGTGTCCCGCTATTGCCGCGTGCGGGTTCGCGCTGCAGATGACGTCACATCTTTCCCGTCGCCTGCCATCGCGTGCATGTCGTACCCCGTTCATCTCCGACAGGCATCCCGTATCTGCTGAATCTTACTGTTCACGCGTATTGGAGATGGCTTCTCCCGGAGTGGCAGGAGCAGATGATGGACCTGCACCGTACAGGTCGTTGTTGTTTTCAACAGGCAGTGACCGCAGGCAAGAAGCGACATCCTGGCAAGGATCTTGTGTTTGATTCTATATTTCTATAATATATAAAATATGGAAACAAAAGCCGTCGTCACCGCACTCTCAGCCCTGGCCCAGGATTCGCGCCTGGCGGTTTTTCGCGCGCTGGTGCAGGCCGGGCCTGCCGGCCTGGCCGCGGGCAGGATCAGCGAACTGACGGGCATTCCGCCGTCGTCGCTATCGTTCCACCTGAAGGAACTGAGCCATGCAAAGCTTGCCACGTCGAAGCAGGACGGACGGTTTGTGATCTATACCGCCGAATTTGAAACCATGAATGCACTGCTCGGTTTTCTCACCGAAAACTGCTGCGGCGGCAATTCGTGCTCGCCCGTCAGCCCCCCTGCCTGTTCACCTGAAAAGGAATCAACATGAAACGCATGCATATACACGTCGCGGTCGACGATCTGTCCGCCAGCATCCGCTTTTACTCGACCATGTTCGCCGCCGAGCCGACCGTCACCAAGGACGACTACGCCAAGTGGATGCTCGACGATCCGCGCGTGAATTTCGCGATTTCGGCACGCGGTGCGAAGCCGGGCCTCAACCATCTGGGCGTGCAGGTCGAATCGGCCGACGAACTGGCCGAGATGAGCACGCGTCTGCAGAAGCTGGACACCGAAGTGGTGGAAGAAATGGGCACCGCCTGCTGCTACGCCAAGTCGGACAAATACTGGGCGACCGACCCGCAGGGCATCGCGTGGGAAACCTATCACACGCTCGACAGCATCCCGGTGTTCGGCAGTCAGGAAGAAGGCGCCTGCTGCGTGCCCGAGCCTGCCGTGACCAAGATTTCAGGCAGCATCCCGGTCAAGGCCAAGCCGGCCTCCGGCTGCTGTTCCTGATCAATCTTCCAATTCATCAAGGATCCAACGTGGCTGAAAAAATCTACACCGTGCTGGTGCTGTGCACCGGCAATTCCTGCCGCTCGCAAATGGCCGAAGTGCTGCTGAATCATGACCTGGCCGGCCAGGTGCGTGCGCTGTCCGCCGGCACCCGGCCGCAGCCCAAGGTGGCCGACGGCGCGATTGCCGCATTAAAAGAGGCGGGATTGCCGACCGATGGATTGCATCCCAAGGACATCGATGCGGTGATGGGCGAGGACATCGATCTGGTGGTGACCGTATGCGATAACGCCAAGGAAGCCTGCCCGATTTTCCCCAAGCCGATCCCGGCTATTCACCTGCCGTTCCATGATCCGCACGGCGAACCGCTGGAGAGCTTTCTAACCGTGCGCGACGACATCCGATCGCGCCTGATTGCTGCCGTCAAACAGTCTTTGCATCTGGCATGAGCGCACAGTGCGACACCACCGCCAAACGCGCGGCCGGTGCCTCGATGAGCGTGTTCGAACGCTGGCTCACCCTGTGGGTGGCGCTGTGCATCGTCGCCGGCGTGCTGCTGGGGCAGTTGCTGCCGGCGCCGTTCCAGGCGCTGGGTCGGATGGAAGTCGCCCGGGTCAACATCCCGGTCGGCCTGCTGATCTGGGTGATGATCATCCCGATGCTGATGAAGATCGACTTCTCCGCGCTGCATCAGGTGAAGTCGCACTGGAAAGGCATCGGCGTCACGCTCTTCGTCAACTGGGCGGTGAAGCCGTTTTCGATGGCCCTGCTGGCCTGGCTGTTCATCCGCCACTGGTTCGCGCCGTATCTGCCGGCGGAACAGCTCGACAGCTACGTCGCCGGCCTGATCCTGCTGGCGGCCGCACCGTGCACTGCGATGGTGTTCGTGTGGAGCCGGCTGACCGGCGGCGACCCGTATTTCACGCTGTCTCAAGTAGCGCTCAACGACGCCATCATGATCGTCGCCTTCGCGCCCATCGTCGGCCTGCTGCTCGGCCTGTCGGCGATCGCGGTGCCCTGGGACACGCTGTTCACCTCGGTGGTGCTGTACATCGTCATCCCGGTGATCCTGGCCCAGCTGTGGCGCAAAGCCGTGTTGAACCGCGGGCAGGCGGCGTTCGACGCGGTCATGGCCCAGCTCGGCCACGCCTCGATCCTGGCGCTGCTGGCGACTCTGGTGCTGCTGTTCGCCTTCCAGGGCGAAGCGATCATCGCGCAACCCCTGATCATTGCGCTGCTGGCGGTACCCATCCTGATCCAGGTGTTCTTCAATTCGGCGCTGGCCTACTGGCTCAACCGCAAGGTGGGCGAGCAGCACAGCGTGGCCTGCCCGTCGGCACTGATCGGCGCGTCCAACTTCTTTGAACTGGCGGTGGCGGCGGCGATCGCGCTGTTCGGCTTTCAATCCGGCGCGGCGCTCGCCACCGTGGTCGGCGTGCTGATCGAGGTGCCGGTGATGTTGCTGGTGGTCAAGATCGTCAACCGCAGCAAAGGATGGTATGAAAGCGGCATGCCTGCGCCGCGGGTTTAATGAAATTCAATGGAATACCATGCATAGACCTCTGCTTGCACCGCTTGTTTTCGCTGGAGTGCTTGTCGCACCCAATGCCCCGGCTACCGAGGGCGACAGTCGCATCGCTGTAGAGATGCCGGTGATGATGCAGGATCACATGCGCGCGAACATGCGCGACCATCTGCGTTCGATCAACGAAATCCTGAATTTTCTGGCTGCCGGACAATACGATGCCGCAGCCGACATTGCCGAGAAACGCATCGGCATGAGTTCGCTTGAGGCACACGGTGCAAGTCATATGGCCGGCTTCATGCCGAAAGGCATGCAGGATAAGGGCACCGCCATGCACCAGGCAGCCAGCCGCTTCGCCGTGACGGCCCAGGAGGCCGGTGTGACCCGGGACCTGCCGCGTGCCCTGGGCGCATTGAATCAGGTCACCATGCAGTGCGTCGCCTGCCATGCCGGCTATCGCCTTAAATAGGAGCTTGTTGACCATGCGCGCATTGTTCACCCCGCTGCTCGTCGTTCTCGCCTTGGTGGCGCCTGCTGCCCACGCGTTCGAACTCAAGGCCGACCGGGTCGTCGATAACGTCTACGCCTTGATCGGCCCGCTGGGTCAGCGAAGCGTCGACAACGACGGGCTCAACGCCAATTTCGGCTTTATCGTCACACCCGCGGGCGTGATCCTGATCGACTCCGGTGCCAGCCGCCAGGGCGCCGAGAAGATCGCGGCCGCCATCGGTACGGTGACGGACAAACCGGTGCGCTGGGTCGTCAATACCGGCAGTCAGGATCACCGCTGGCTGGGCAATGCGTATTTCGCCGGCCATGGTGCCGAGGTTATCGCGCTCGCCCGAACTGCGGCTACCCAGGCCGGGTTCTCGGCACAGCACATGGACGCCATGAAACGCTTTCTCGGCGAGCGCATGCAGGGGACGACGCCGCTCCCCGCAACCAGAACCCTAGCGGGGAATCCGGCCACCCTGGAACTGGGCGGCGAAACCCTGATGCTGGCCTACACCGACGCGCATTTTCCGGGCGACGCCTGGGTCTGGCTGCCCAGGCGTGGGGTGATGTTCAGCGGCGACCTGGTGTTTGTGGATCGCCTGCTTGGCGTACTGCCCTGGTCGAGCGTGAGGAATGGCCAGACAGCCTTCCATGCGCTGGCTGCGCTGCAGCCGGCGCATATCGTGCCCGGCCATGGCCGGGTCTGCGGACTGGCGCAGGCACAGCGCGAGACCGGCGACTATTACGATTTTCTGGCCGACAAGGTGGGCGCCGCCGCGCGGGAGATGGAATCGATGGACGCGACGCTGGACCGTTACGCCGACTTGCCTGCGTTCCGCCATCTGGAGAACTACGACAGCCTGCACCGGGCCAACATGAACCGCGCGTTCACCGAATTCGAATCGCAGTAGGACACCCGGCCCCACAGCGGGCGGCCCTGCTGCTGCACTGCCTGTCCCGCAGACGGGAAACGGGATTCCAGCCCGTTTTTTGTGTCGATCATTTAAAGCCTCGTTCATTTTGTCCGTTATCGCATACAGCGGTTGGTGAAAGTGCCGCATCGTGCCCGCAGAAAACAGGACGCGAGCCTGTTTTGTCTGTGGATGTTTACATGCGGGAGCATGCAGGGCCTGGCAAGGCCAATATCAACTCAGCAAAAAATAATGGCGCACTCATCTTTAGGGACGGTCGGCAAGGAGAAGCGGCGCTTTGCGCGGCAGCCTACATTGCTGACCGCGCGCACCCGGTTTGGCGATGGCGCAGCCATCCCTTCCGAAATTCGGGACTATTGCCAGAATGGGCTGTATGTAGCCTTTCTTGGTGAAGGCACGCCCGATGCCGCCCTGTCTTCACTGGTTGGAACGCCGGTTCAGGTGGAGCTTGTGGTTGTTGATTCGGCTGCGTACGGGTGCAGCGGTCGCGTCGCGCATGTCTCTCCCGGCGGTGTCGGTGTATTCGTCGATGTCATGCCGGAAGGTGCGTTGCTTGCCCTGCGCAAGGCCAGCGCCGGCCTGAGCGAGCCCGTGTCCGCCCAGGGGGGGCGTGACCTGAGTCCGCGACAGGCACAGGCGCTGCAACAGGAGTGCACCAGCCAGTTCCGCAGTTTTCTCAATGCGGTGATGAAGGATTTCTTCCAGCAGGCGGTGGAGCGTCTGGGAGAAGCCGGGCAGGACGAGCCCAGCTTCCTGGAGCGCTCGCGTTACGACTACGGTGTCCAGGAACTGGTGCAGCGCCGCAGCAGGATCGAAGACGATTTCTACAATGCCATACGCGACCGCATACAGGATGCCGGACCCATTGCAGAAACCTCCGGCAGGGCGGCCGAAGTTGACAGGCTTGCCCTGATTGAGGAAGCCGAATTCGAGGACTGGCTGAGTCTGTCGGCCGTTATCAGGCAGGTCGAGGCTGGCATTGCGCCCGAGCTTGGCGTGTTTGAGCAGCGTTACAGCCAGCTGGTCGGCATGCCGATGGACCGGAAGAGCAACCCGTTCGGCCCGGAGGCGATCGGGCGTACCTTCCAGATTGCCATTCAGGGGCTGGATTTCTCCAACCCCATGCGGGCGGTCCTTTACAAAACGCTTGGGCAGGCGATATCAGGCCATGCCGCTGCGCTTTACGAGCAACTCAACAAGACCCTGGTTTCGCTGCAGCCGGCCGTCGAGCTGAAATCCGCACGAAACAAACAGAATGCCCCGGCATCCAGGCCACCCGCTGCTTTGGAGGGACAGACCGACAAAGATGACCGTGCCCAGCGTGATCTGGCTGAAATCGCCGAGACGCTGAACGCGCTCTACAAGCAGAACCAGACTGGAATCACCCAGCCCCCGGAGAGCGCCGATTACAGCCTGGACCGGATTCTCGCTGGCCTCAACCAGACCCAGAGACGTACAGCGCATGCCGCCGACACGCTGGCGGCACAGGCCTTTCATCATGACGCCGCGCCCTCGCGGCAGGCTTTCGCAGTCCGGCCCGAGGTGCTGCAAGTGGTGAACCGTCTGCAGCAGACCGCCCGGCAGCTGGCCGGGCACGAAGGGCTAACGCCGCCGCCTGCTGAGGCGCATGGCGGCATGGAGACGGCCTTGCCGGAGGCCAGCCTGCGTGCCTTGCTGAGCGCCCTGGACGGCTTGCCGATGGCAAGCCAGTCGGCATCCGGCACGGCGTCTCTGGCAGACCTGATCGATGCGCGCTTCGCCTCGACAGCAGGCGATGGCAGCCGGCTGGCAATGAATCATCGGCAGATCCTGAATACCACGTCAGATCTGTTCGCTCGGGCGCGGGCTGACGTCGCCCCCAGCTCGGATGTCGAATCGCTGGTGAGGCGGCTCGAGCGTCCACTCCTGAAGCTGGCGTTGCAGGACACCAATTTTCCGAATTTGCCAGATCACCCGGCCCGCCAGGTACTCAATCTCATCGAGCAATACGCGGTGGCGGCAGATGACAAGGGCAAGTTTTTCGACGCCAAGCTGCAACGGTTTCTCTATCTTCTGGTCGACCGCGTCTGCAGCCGGGCCGATGATGACCCAGGGATTTTCGAGACGGTTCGCGACAGTCTAGAGAAAGTCCTGCTGCCGATCCTGCAGATCCGCAGGACACGGGTGGCCCGCATGCAGGAGGCTTGCGAGGGCAAGGAGCGCATCCGTTCTGCACGCGCCCGCGTCAATGCTGCGCTCGAGCAGCGTCTGGCCGGGCGTGAAGTGCCCAGCATGCTGCTGCGTCTGCTGGATGCAGGCTGGCGCCAGTATCTCGTTCTGCTGGAAATGCGCCAGGGCACGCAGGGCGACGAATGGAGCGCAGGACTGGCCGTGCTCGACAAGCTGTTCGAATGGCTTGTCCCTGCATCCAAGGGTGCTCCCCGCAGGACCGAATCGGCACAGGCCCTGCTGGGAGAAGTCGAGCGTGCCCTGATAACGGTCAATGTGGATGGCAAGCTGCTGGCTGCGTTCATGGACGAACTGGCCGCCAGCCTGATTGACGATGCCACCCGTCCCGCCCGTGGGTCAACGATGGTTCGGGTGCCGCCGGGCAGGCTGGCCTCGCCGGAACGGGAGGCCGTGCCCGCGCATCGCCAGCTGGCGGATCGTCTTCGGGTAGGCGACTGGTGGGATTTCAGCGTGGACGGCGGCCGGGTACCGATGCAGCTCATCTGGGTCAGCCATCCGCCTGCGAACTGCACCTTCGCCAACCGCTCCGCCACCAACAAGTCCGACCTCACCCTGACCGAGCTTGCCCGGCAGATGCAGCGCGGCATCACCAGGCCGGGCAAGGATCTGGACATACCGCTGATCGAGCGTTCCGAGCAGTCCCTGTTCGATGACACGTACCAGAGCGTGATACGACAGGCCACGCACGACCAGGTGACGGGGATGCTCAACCGCAAAGGATTCCTGCAGCACCTGAGCCGGCTGGCGATGCCGGAGCAGGCGGACAGGACACACGCCGTCGGCATCATCGAATTCGACCAGTTCCGCATGATCGTCAACACCTGCGGCGAGGAGGCGGCGGAAGAACTGACGCGCACCCTTGCCGGCGAGGTGCAGGCGCATATCGGTCCCGACGCGCTTCTGGCCGCGTTTCGCGACGATACGCTCGCAATCATGCTGCCAAACTGCAACCGCCTGGAAGGATGCAGTGCCGTCGATACGCTGCTTGACCGGATGAAGGACTACCATTTCCAGCACGATCAACATAGCTACAGCATCGGGTTCAATATCGGCCTTACCGAGTTTGCGCCGGACCAGTTCAGTGCTGCCGAGGCGATCCGGCGTGCCGATTCGGCCTGCATCACGGCTAAATCCCTGGGCCGCAACCGGATGCAGGTCTACGATCAGGCCAGCCCCCAGTTGCAGTCCCAGGAGTCGTTGATGGACTGGGCCGGGCGTATCGATTCCTTCCTCAAGGGAAGCGGGTTGCATCTGCGTTGCCAGCAGGTGATGCCGCTCGGTGGGGGACACGCCCGCCTGCCTTATTACGAAATTCTTCTGGGTATCGAAGGCGAAGGTGGCGTGGAAATTCTGCCGGGGCATTTCATCCCCGCGGTGGAAAGGCTGCAGCGTGCGCACGAAGTCGACATCTGGGTGATGCGGAAGGTGTTCGAATGGATCGTTGCCAACCAGTCGGATTTTGCATCCGTTGGCGGCTTCGCCATCAACCTGTCCGCCACCTCGCTCAGCAATCCAGAGGTGATGCGCTATCTGCAGGAGGTATTGCCGGTAAGCGATTTCCCCACCGACAAGATCATCTTCGAGATTACGGAAAGCGCCGCCATCGAGAGCTATGGCGCGGCGCAGGATTTCATCCGGGAAATTCGCCGCTATGGATGCAAGTTCTCGCTTGACGATTTCGGCAGCGGGTTCACGTCCTACGCCCATCTGAAGAATCTGCGTACCGATACCCTCAAGATCGACGGCAGCTTCGTCAAGGACATGCTGCAGAATTCCGGCGATCTTGCCATGGTCAAGTCGATGAACGACATCGGCCATTCGTTGGGCCTGCTCACGGTGGCCGAATACGTCGAGTCCGAGACGACGCTGGAGGCACTGCGGGAAATCGGTGTCGACTATGTCCAGGGTTACGCCATCCACAAGCCGTGTCGCATCGATGACATCCTGTCGATGGCGGCCTAGACCGGGAGCCGCGGCCAGAAAAAACGCCGTTCATTGAGCGGCGTTTTTTTATGCACGTGGGCTGATCTATATCGAATGCAGCTTCAAATACAAGCCGGCAAGGGAGGCTCGGCATGTTGAAGTGTTTGGATGCACTCGAGTCTGCCCGCTGAGGGGCCATCCGATTCCCCGGCTGCGTGATGCTCTCCATGGCGTAGTCTTGAAAAATCCGGCGCGTGGCCGGGTCGATTGTTCATCATCGAAACGCTTATTGCGGCGCCGGCTCGTTTCTCTTGGACGCGACAAAGTCGAAGAAGGCTTTGGAAAAAGCGTCAATATTGTTGTCTTTAACGGCAACGTAGGTCGCTACAGAGGCCCCGTCGGGGAAATCGCTACGGCAAACTGTTTCTAGAACAGCCTCAGCCGATGTGTCCGGAACGATGTCTTCCGTCCTGCCAGCGGTCGTGATGGCTCGCATGAACTGCCCTGATTCGTTGTAAAGAGACGTCATCAAGACCTGCGTTGTTCTGCCACTGCAGGAATAGACCAGCTTTTGAGCCATGGATTGGCTTCCCTCCTGACCCGGAGAATCCGGCTCATGAACGGTTTTTTGCCAGATCGTTACCGAGTCCGCATTCCTGGCCACCGAATCCAGGTCGAAGAAGACGAGCACGCCAGGATCGGAAACATTCGTGAATACATACCAGGTGGCGCGTGGCGCGGGGTCGGTTTTCTGCGCGGCCCTGGAGTCAAACACCGCTTTTGCAGCGCGGTAGATATCGTTGTCGTCGATGCGGACATAGTGTTTTCCCGATCTGTCGTGCGGGAAATTGGGGGCGCAGACCGTATTAAGAATCGTCTCGCCCACTGAGCCCGGGGTGGCGTCACGTTCTTTACTGGGGCTTGGATCTGCCCGAATAAATTGTCCCGTCTTGTCGTAAGCGGAGACCGTCAGTTCCTGAGCCGTTCTCCTGCTGCAGGAGTAAGCCCACTTTACTGCCTTCGAGTAGCTGCCGTCAGGGTTTGGCGAGTCCGCCTTGTGTACCGCCATCGTCCAAAGCGTAATTCTGTCTCCTTGCCTGGCTACCGTATCGGAATCAAAAAAGTAGGCGGTGTCCCTTGCATCGATATCATTGAAGGCATACCAGACACCCGCGTGTGCCGTCACCGAGCAAAGCGCCATTGCGGCAAGCGCAAGAATTCTGAACATTGTCATTCCCTCCACTCATGGGCGATTCCCAGTTTAATCGCCATGGGCATCTTATGAATTATCGGCACTCCTTAAGCGTTGAGCGCTTCCGAAACGTAACCCGCATCACAAATGAAAACGGCCTCCATCGCTGGAAGCCGTTTGTTTGCTGGTGCCGCTGGCCGGAATCGAACTGGCGACCTTCGCATTACGAATGCGCTGCTCTACCAACTGAGCTACAGCGGCGAAAAACAGCGCGCATTATAGCGGAATCGATCAGGCTTGTGCGGCCTTCAGGCCCGCTTTCAGGCGGTCGACCACCTTGTCCCGTCCGATCAGTTCCAGGGTGGCGTCGATCGCCGGCGTCTGCGGTTCGCCGGTCACCAGCACACGCACCGGCATCGCCAGCCTGGGCATCTTGAGGCCGTGGACGGCGAGCGTTTCCTTGAACGCGGCGCTGAGGGCGCTGCGCTCCCAGTTCAGGGATTCCAGGCGTGCAACCAGATCGGCCAGGGCAGGCAGCACCTCGGGCGTGACGTGCTGCGCCAGCAGTTCGGGCGAAGGATGCAGGGTGCGGTAGAACAGCGTGGCGGCATCGGCCAGTTCCTCGATCGTCGCCGCGCGTTCCTTCACCAGCGCGACCACCGCGGCGAGGTCGGGGCCGTTGTCCGGATCGGCGCCATTGCGCTCGAGGAAGGGGCGTGCGAGGCCTGCCAGCCGTGTGTCGTCGGCCGCCTTGATGTATTGCTGGTTGAGCCAGCGCAGTTTTTCGGTATTGAACTGCGCGGCCGACGGCGTGATGTGGTCGAGGTCGAACCATTGCACGAACTGCTCGCGGCTGAAGATCTCGGCGTCGCCGTGCGACCAGCCGAGCCGTGCCAGGTAGTTGATCACCGCCTCCGGCAGGTAGCCCTCCTCGAAATACTGCATCACCGAAACCGCGCCGTGGCGCTTGGAGAGCTTGGTGCCGTCGTCGCCAAGGATCATCGACAGGTGGGCGTATTGCGGCACTGTCGCCCCCAGCGCCTTGAGGATGTTGATCTGGCGCGGGGTGTTGTTGACGTGGTCGTCGCCGCGGATGACGTGGCTGATCTGCATGTCCCAGTCGTCGACCACGACGCAGAAGTTGTAGGTGGGCGTGCCGTCGGCGCGCGCGATGATGAGGTCGTCGAGCTCGGCGTTGGCGAACTCGATGGTGCCCTTCACCAGATCCTTCCACGCGACCGTGCCTTCGGTGGGGTTCCTGAAGCGCACCACCGGCTGGATGCCGGATGGCGGCACCGGCAGGGTCTTGCCCGCTTCGGGGCGCCAGCGCCCGTCGTAGCGCGGTTTTTCGCCGCGCGCGCGCTGCGCTTCGCGCATTTCGTCGAGTTCTTCCGGGCTGCAATAGCAGTGATAGGCCTGGCCGTTTTCGAGCATCTGCGCGATCACTTCCTTGTAGCGGTACATCCGCTCCAACTGGTAGAACGGGCCTTCGTCGTGCGCGAGATCGAGCCAGGCCATGCCGTCGAGGATTGCCTGCACCGCCTCGGGGGTGGAGCGCTCGATGTCGGTGTCCTCGATGCGCAGGATGAACTGGCCGCCGTGATGGCGCGCGAATGCCCATGAAAACAGCGCAGTGCGGGCGCCGCCGATATGCAGGTAACCGGTGGGCGAAGGGGCGAAACGGGTGCGGATCATGGCGGAGCCGGATGAAAAAGGCGCTATTTTACCGGATCGACCGCCGCAAAATTGACCTTGGCTACCGGGTTGTGGTTTAATTCGCGCCGCTTCGGGGCAGTTAGCTCAGCGGTAGAGCATCGCCTTCACACGGCGGGGGTCACAGGTTCAAACCCTGTACTGCCCACCACCCGAACATCTTCAGTCTGGCTGCTTTAGCCGGATCACCCGCTTCCACCAATCGATGCGGGTTTTCGACCGATCTCACGATCACTGTCCGTCTGCCTCGATTGGTGTTGCCGCAAGCGCAACAGGCCGTCGCAGGAAAAACTACATGACTACTGAAACATCCTTTGCCAGCCTGGCGCTGGCCGAACCCATTTTGCGTGCCATTGCCGATGCCGGCTACATCACGCCCACCCCGATCCAGGCGCAGGCGATTCCGCAGGTGCTGGCAGGCGGCGACCTGCTCGCCGCGGCGCAGACAGGCACCGGCAAGACCGCCGGCTTCACCCTGCCGATCCTGCATCACCTGTCGACACGTGCCGCGCAGACACCCCGGCCGGGGCGGCCGCGCTGCCTGATCCTGGTGCCGACGCGCGAGCTTGCCGCGCAGGTCGAGGAATCGGTCAAGACCTACGGCAAGTATCTGTCGCTCACCTCAATGGTGATGTTCGGCGGCGTCAACATCAATGCGCAGTTCAAGGCGCTGAAGTCGCGCGTCGACATTCTGGTGGCGACACCGGGCCGCCTGCTCGATCACCTTGGGCAGAAGACGGTGGACTTGTCTGGCGTCGAGATCCTGGTGCTCGACGAAGCCGACCGCATGCTCGACATGGGCTTCATCCGCGACATCAAGAAAGTGCTTGCCGTGCTGCCGAAGCTGCGCCAGAACCTGCTGTTCTCGGCGACCTTCTCGGACGAGATCCGGACCCTGGCCAACGGCCTGCTGCACAACCCGAAGAGCGTCGAAGTCGCGCGCCGCAACACCACCGTGGAGATCATCGAGCAGTCGATGCACCGGGTGCCGCAGGCGCACAAGCGTGACTTGCTGGCACACCTGATCCGGCATCATGACTGGCAGCAGGTGCTGGTGTTCACCCGCACCAAGCACGGTGCCAACAAGCTGGCAGAAAAGCTGAACAAGGACGACATCACCGCCGCGGCGATCCACGGCAACAAGAGCCAGGCGGCGCGTACCAAGGCGCTGGCCAGTTTCAAGGACGGCAGCGTGCGCGTGCTGGTGGCGACCGACATCGCCGCCCGCGGCATCGACATTGACCAGTTGCCGCAGGTGGTGAACTTCGAACTGCCCAACGTGCCGGAAGACTACGTGCACCGCATCGGCCGCACCGGCCGCGCCG
>CAZHKS010000025.1:0-32356 GCA_964533095.1 uncultured Thiobacillus sp.
GCCGGGTCGCGCAGGTTGATGTTGGGCGAGGCCATGTCGATCTTCGCGCGCAGCACATGGGCGCCGTCGGGGAACTCGCCGGCGCGCATCTTGCGGAAGAGGTCGAGGTTCACTTCCGCGCTGCGGCTGCGGTAGGGGCTGTCCTTGCCCGGCTCGGTCAGCGTACCGCGGTAGGCGCGCATGTCGTCTGCACTGAGCGAGTCGACATAGGCCAGGCCCGCCTGGATCAGGTATTCGGCGCAGGCGTACATGGTGTCGAAGTAGTTCGACGCGAAATAGAGGTGCGTGCCCCAGTCGAAGCCCAGCCATTTCACCGATTCGACGATGGAATCGACGTATTCCTGGCTTTCCTTCTCCGGGTTGGTGTCGTCGAAGCGCAGGTGGCAGACGCCGCCGTAGTCACGCGCCAGGCCGAAGTTCAGAAAGATCGACTTGGCGTGGCCCAGGTGCAGGTAGCCGTTGGGCTCGGGCGGAAAGCGCGTCTCGACGCGGCCGCCCCACTTCCCGGCGGCGTTCTGCTCGTCGATGAGGTTGCGGATGAAGTTGGCGGCGGGGGCGTCGTGCGACATGATGGCGTGAATTGCTGGAAAGCGGGAATTGTAGCGGGTTCAGCAGATGATGCCGCCGCCGAGGCAGACCTCGCCGTCGTACAGCACGACGGACTGGCCGGGCGTGACCGCCCATTGCGGGGCGTCGAACGCGAGTTCCAGCGTGTCGTCGTCCAGGCGCGTGATGCGGCAGGGCGCATCGGTCTGGCGGTAGCGGGTCTTGGCGGTATAGGGTCTGGCCGGGTCGGGCGCGTTGCCGCTGATCCAGTTGAGCTGGCCGGCGGCCAGCGTCGAACGCTGCAGCAGGGGATGGTCGTGCCCCTGCACCACGACCAGCGTGTTGCTCACCATGTCCTTGGCGGCGACGAACCAGGGTTCGGTGTTGCCGTCCTTCTGCCCGCCGATGCCGAGGCCCTGGCGCTGCCCCAGCGTGTAATACATCAGGCCCTGATGCCGGCCGACGACGCGGCCTTCGGGCGTTTTCATGTCGCCGGGGTCGCGCGGCAGGTAGCGCTCGAGGAATTCGCGGAAGTTGCGCTCGCCGATGAAGCAGATGCCGGTGCTGTCCTTCTTGGCGGCGTTGGGCAGGCCGATTTCTTCTGCAATCCGGCGCACTTCGGGCTTGGGCAGGGCGCTCAGCGGGAAGAGGGCGGGTTGCAACTGGGACTGGCTCAGGCGATACAGGAAGTAGCTCTGGTCCTTGTTGGCATCGGCAGCCTTCAGAAGCATCGCGCGGCCGGCCGTGTCCTCCCCCTTGCCGACGTAGTGGCCGGTGGCGATGTATTCGGCACCGCGCGCGATGGCGTCGTCGAGGAAGGCCTTGAACTTGATCTCGGCGTTGCACAGCACGTCTGGATTGGGCGTGCGCCCGGCCTGGTATTCAGCGAGGAAATAGCTGAACACGCGTTCCTTGTACTCGGCGGCGAAGTTGACCGCCTCGACCTCGATTCCGAGCACGTCGGCCACCGCCAGCACGTCGAGAAAGTCCTGCCGCGCGGTGCACTGGTCGGTGTTGTCGTCGTCGTCCCAGTTCTTCATGAAGACGCCGAGCACGTCGTAGCCCTGCTGCTTCAGCAGATGGGCGGCGACGGCGGAGTCGACCCCGCCCGACATGCCGACGACGACGCGCGTGCTCATGCGTGACTCACGAAGTCGAGCGGGAGGCGCCGCCCCGCGAGGTAGTCCTCGATGCAGCGCATCACCAGCGGGCTGCGGTGCGGCGTGGGATGGGCGGCGAGCTCGTCCGGTGTCAGCCACAGGGCACGCACGATGCCGTCGTCGAGCGTGCGTTCGGCATCGAAGCCGGTCACGCGGCAGACGTAGGCGAAGCGCAGATAGGTGATGTCGCGCTGCGGATAATGCGTGGTGTAGCAGCCGAGCAGGGCGAACGGTTCGACGTGATGGGCGGTTTCCTCGAGCGCTTCGCGGTGCACCGCATCTTCCAGGGTTTCGCCGCGTTCCCAGTGGCCGGCGGGCTGGTTGAGGCGCAGGCCCTCGGCCGTGTGCTCTTCCACAAGGAGAAATTTTCCGTCGCGTTCGACGATGGCGGCGACGACGACATGGGGAAGCCAGGTCTCAGACATGCAGTTCTTTCCATTCTCCGGGCTGCAGCGCGCCCAGGGTCCATTCGCCGACGGCGGCGCGGATCAGACGCAGCGTCGGAAAACCGATCTTCGCCGTCATCCGGCGCACCTGGCGGTTCTTGCCTTCGCTGATCGTCAGTTCGATCCAGGCCGTGGGGATGCTGGCGCGATACCGGATCGGCGGATTGCGCGGCCACAGGCCGGCGGGTTCGTCGATCAGGCGCGCCCCGGCCGGGCGGGCGACGAAGTCGCCGAGGTCGACGCCGTGACGCAAGGGGTCGAGGTCGGTGTCCGTCGGCGCGCCCTCGACCTGCGCCCAGTAGGTTTTGGGCAGTTTGTGCCGGGGATCGGCGATGCGGCTCTGGAGCGCGCCGTCATCGGTTAAAATCAGCAGGCCTTCACTGTCAGCGTCCAGTCGTCCGGCCGCATAGACACCCGGCAGCGTGAGGTAATCCCGCAAGCCCTGCCAGCGACCTTCCGGGGTGAACTGGCTGAGCACGCCATAGGGCTTGTTGAACAAAATAAGACGCGACACTTCGGGTGGGGACAAAGTCCCATTTTATCGTTTCGAGACATTATGAGCACACATATCCAGATTCCCGCCGCAGGCAAAAAAATCACCGTCAATGCCGACAACAGCTTGAACGTGCCCGATACCCCCATCATTCCCTTCATCGAAGGCGATGGCACCGGTGTCGATATCACCCCGGCGATGCGCCGCGTGGTCGACGCGGCGGTGGCTAGGGCCTACGGCGGCACGAAGCAGATCGCCTGGATGGAAGTGTTCGCCGGCGAGAAGGCGGTCAAGGTCTACGGCGGCGACCAGTGGCTGCCGGAGGAAACCGTGCAGGCGGTGAAGGACTACGTGATCTCGATCAAGGGGCCGCTGACCACGCCGACCTCGGGCGGCATCCGCTCGCTCAACGTGGCGCTGCGCCAGATGCTCGATCTCTACGTCTGCCTGCGCCCGGTGCGCTACTTCACCGGCGTGCCCAGCCCGGTGAAGGCGCCGGAGAAGGTCGACATGGTGATCTTCCGTGAGAACACCGAGGACATCTATGCCGGCGTCGAATGGGAAGCCAATACGCCTGAAGTGAAGAAGGTGATCGAATTCCTGCAGCAGGAAATGGGCGTCAAGAAGATCCGCTTCCCCGAATCGTCGGCCATCGGCATCAAGCCGGTGTCGGTCGAAGGCTCCGAGCGGCTGATCCGCAAGGCGATCCAGTACGCGATCGACAACAAGCGCAAGTCGGTGACCCTGGTGCACAAGGGCAACATCATGAAGTTCACCGAAGGCGGCTTCAAGAAGTGGGGCTACGAACTTGCCGCGCGCGAATTCGGCGCCAAGGTGATCGGCGAAGGTCCGTGGATGGAGCTGCCGAACGGCATCGTCATCAAGGACGTCATCGCCGACGCCTTCCTGCAGCAGATACTGCTGCGCCCGGACGAATACGACGTGATCGCCACGCTCAACCTTAACGGCGACTACATTTCCGACGCGCTGGCGGCGGAAGTCGGCGGCATCGGCATTGCGCCGGGGGCGAACCTGTCCGACACCGTGGCGATGTTCGAGGCAACGCACGGCACCGCGCCCAAGTACGCCGGCAAGGACTACGTCAACCCGGGCTCGCTGATCCTGTCGGCCGAGATGATGCTGCGCCACCTGGGCTGGATCGAGGCGGCCGACCTCATCGTCGCCAGCATGGAAAAGGCCATCGCGGCGAAAACCGTGACCTACGATTTTGCGCGCCTGATGGACGGCGCCACAGAAGTGAAGTGCTCGGCGTTCGCCGAGGCGATGGTCGCGAAGATGTGAGGTTCGAACAGGCAACGCCAAGTGTTGCCTGTTCGCTGTCCACTTATTTCAGTGGCAGATAGACATCCGTGACCAGTTCGTGCTCCGGTGTTTCCGGCAGGAGGTTCAGGTAGTGGAAGTAGAGCGGGAAGTCGCGTAGTTCCTCGCCGCTTTGCGGCAGCCAGTCGCGGTACAGGGGGTAGATGGCGGATTCGCCGAGGCGGGTGTGGGCGCCCCGGTGACGTACGCGCGCGCAGCGACCGCCCGGGATGAGCCTGGCCACCACACCCTGCGGGTTGGCCGGTACCTCGCCCGTCACCTCGCCGCAGATGTCGAAGCGGAATTTTTCCGGCTCGGTGGTGTCAGGGTTGTCGTAGGCGATACCGAAGGTCCGGCTGGTCTTGACGGGCGACAGGCCGCTCGCCTTGCGCCAGATGATGAATTGCCCGACCGTATCGTTGAGCAGTTCGATCGGGCCGCGATGCTCCTGCACGGCGATTCGGGTTGTTTCGAAATCGACGATCTCTACTTCCATGGTTTGTTTCCTTTCCGGGGTGCGGAACCGGTAACGCTCGTGCCAGGTTTCCCATTTCGGGTGCCGCCTGAATTCCGATGGCGACTGTTCGAAGGTATGCCTGAACGCGCGCGAGAACGACTCCGGGTTTTCAAAGCCGGCTTCTAGCGCGATGTCGATGATCCGGGCACCGTGGTCGAAGGCGAGGCGGTAGGTGGCCTGCCGCAACCGCAGCAACTGGATGTATCGGAATACGCTGGTGCCCGTGTATTCGGCGAACTGCCGGTGGAAGTGATACTTCGAGAAATTCGCGATCCGGCTCAGTTGTTCGACGGACAGGGCTTCGTCGAGGTGGGCCTCGATGTAATCGAGCACCTTGCCGAATCGCGCCGCGTACGCCTTTGCCTTCGTGTCATTCATCGCCGTTCCTCATCCACGGGCGAACTATGCCAAGGGCATTGTCCCGAGTCCTGACCGCAATTGCTGTATTGAGCGGGCCGCGGCAGTCCCTCCGGCAACTTCCCCGTTATCCGCTCTGCCTCCGAGCGCCTTGAGGCCGGGCGGCACGTGGCGACAGGCACAAAAAACCCCGCCGAGGCGGGGTTTTTTGTGCCAGACCGACAGTTCAGCCCTGCGGCTGGATATTGGAAGCCTGTTTGCCTTTCGGCCCCTGGCTGACTTCGAAGCTGACCTTCTGGCCTTCCTTCAGCGTTTTGAAGCCGCTGGTCTGGATGGCGGAAAAATGTGCGAACACATCTTCGCCGCCGTCATCAGGGGTGATGAATCCAAAACCCTTGGCGTCGCTGAACCACTTGACGGTACCTGTTGCCATTAAAACTCCCTCCTTGGCGTGACACTAAACATAACCGCGGTAAGCATGACTGCGTTGGCGGATGACAGGACGGCGTGTTTTTTGTAGCCGTCGGTCTGAATTCAAGCGCGCTACCCGGTGATGCCCCTGTGGTAATGCCAAACCCATGAGGTTCTTGAAACCAAACTTTGTGCTTTTTACTACCGCGCATGCGTTTTTACAAGTGGAAAGCGATAAAAAACAAGGGGCTGGGCTAGACTGTGGCTTCCATTCAACCAAAGGAAGGGTAGCGATGAAGAAAATCATGCTGATCGGATTGGTGGCGGGCGCCCTGCTGGCTACCGGTGCATGGGCTGAAACGGCTCAGCAGTCGCGTATGAAATCCTGCAATGCCGAGGCTTCGGGCAAGCAGATGAAGGGCGATGCGCGCAAGGCGTTCATGAAATCCTGTTTGTCAGGCGGAACTCAATCCGGCGCCAAGGTAAGCACCCAGCAGCAGCGCATGAAGGACTGCAACGCCGAGGCTTCGGGCAAGCAGATGAAGGGCGACGCGCGCAAGGCGTTCATGAAATCCTGCCTGTCCGGCAAGTAGACCGAACCACTCCCCGATTGAACGAAGGCTCCGCGAGGAGCCTTCGTCATTTAAGGGATGCGGTAGCATGCGCGCCATGCGTACCTGGGACATTTTCTGCAACGTCGTCGACAACTACGGCGACATCGGCATTGCCTGGCGGCTGGCGCGCGGGCTGGTGCGAGAACACGGCCTGGACGTGTGCTTGTGGGTGGATGACCTGTGCGCGTTCCGGCATATCTGGCCTGCCATCGATGCCGATGCGGATCGGCAGGTCTCGGAGGGGGTGACCGTTTGCGCGTGGCGGTCGCCGTTTGCCGCAATCCGGCCGGCAGAGGTGGTGATCGAAGCGTTTGGCTGCGCCCTGCCCGAAGCCTACCTCGCCGCGATGGGCGAGCAGTCGCCGCCGCCGGTCTGGATCAATCTCGAATACCTGAGCGCCGAATCCTGGGTAGCCGGGCACCACGGCCTGCCTTCGCCGCACCCGCGCTTGCCGCTGACCAAGTATTTTTTCTTTCCCGGCTACACGCCGGATACGGGCGGCCTGCTGGTCGAGGCGGATCTGGCCGAACGGCGCGCTGCTTTCGTGCAGGGTGGCATGCCGGCGTTCTGGCGCGAGCTGGGACTGGATGCGCCGCAGGCGGACGAATTGCGGGTGTCGCTGTTCGCCTATGAGAACCCGGCGTTGCCCGATCTGCTCGATGCCTGGGCGGCCGACTCGCGGCCGGTCACCTGCCTCGTTCCCGAAGGCCGGGTGATTCCGCAGCTGGCCGCCTGGCTGGCGGTTCCCGGCTTGCGGGCGGGGGATGCCGGCAGGCGCGGCGCCTTGCAGGTGCACGTTCTGCCGTTCATGAACCAGGATCGGTATGACTGCCTGCTGTGGGCCTGCGGCCTTAATTTCGTGCGAGGCGAGGATTCCTGCGTGCGGGCGCAGTGGGCGGCCCGCCCGCTGGTATGGCAGGCCTATCCGCAGGCCGAAGGGGCGCACTGGGACAAGCTGGACGCGCTGCGGATGCGTTACACGGAAGGGCTGGACGATGCGACGGCAGACGCGGTGAGCGGGATCTGGCGGAACTGGAATGTCATGCCGGGCGCGCCAGGCATGGCGACTTGCTGGGCCGCTTGGCGTGCGCGTCAGGCGGGGATCGAACGGCACGCGCAGGCCTGGTGCGGTCGCCTCGGCCTGGCCGGGACGCTCGCCGGCAAGCTGGTGGAATTCGCGGAAAATAAGTTAAAATAGCGAGTTTTCTCAAACTCTTAGCGCTCTCGCAGCAGGACAACACCCATGAAAATCGCACAGGAACTCCGCGCCGGCAACGTCGTGATGATAGGCAAAGACCCGATGGTGGTGCAAAAGGCCGAATTCTCGAAATCGGGCCGCAACTCATCCGTCGTCAAGATGAAACTGAAGAACCTGTTGACCGGGGCCGGTACAGAATCGGTCTACCGTGCCGACGACAAGTTCGACACCGTCACCCTTGATCGCAAGGAATGCACCTATTCCTACTTCGCCGATCCGCTGTATGTGTTCATGGACAGCGATTACAACCAGTACGAGATCGAAGCCGACAACCTCGGCGACGCGCTGAACTACCTGGATGATGGCATGCCGCTGGAAGTGGTGTTCTATGAAGGCAAGGCGATCTCGGTCGAAATGCCCACGACGGTCATCCGCGAAGTCGAATACACCGAGCCCGCCGTGCGCGGCGACACCTCGGGCAAGGTGATGAAGCCCGCACGCATCAAGCCGACCGGCTTCGAACTGCCGGTGGCCGCGTTCGTCGACATCGGCGACATGATCGAGATCGACACCCGCACCAACGAATTCAAGCGCCGCGCCAACTGATTCCGATCCGAGCTAAAGCCGATACTTTGTCGACTTCGCCTCGCCGTGCTTCAGCACTGTCTTCGGCTCGGCTGCGCGTCTCGGCTCTAATCGAATCGGAATAATTCAGGTGTTTGAACAAACACAAAGGCGGCTTCGGCTGCCTTTTGTTTTGGTGGCTGGGCTACGGCGTTAAAATGGCGACTCGCATTTTCGCCGCTGCCTCATGACCGACCCGCGCTTCGTCCATCTCCGCCTGCATACCGAGTATTCCGTCACCGATGGCCTGGTGCGGGTGAGCGATGCAGTGAAGCGCGCGCGCGACATCGGGATGCCGGCGCTTGGCCTGTCCGACCTGTCCAACACCTTCGGCTGGGTGAAGTTCTACCGCGCGGCGCGCGGGGCCGGCATCAAGCCGGTGTTCGGCTGCGACGTGTGGGTGACGAATGCGGCGGACAGAAACCGGCCCTCGCGCCTGCTGCTGCTGGTGCAGCACCGCGAAGGCTATCGCCGCCTGTGCGAACTTCTGACGCGCGCCTACCAGGAGAACGTCCATCGTGGCCATGCCGAGATCGACCCTGCCTGGCTGGCCGAGGGCACCGACGGCCTGCTGGCTTTGTCGGGCGGCGACGCAGGCAATGTCGCGCAGGCGATTCTGGATGAGAAACCCGACGCCGCGCGTGCGGCCGCCGAAGCCTGGGCCGCGCTGTTCCCCGGACGCTATTACCTGGAACTGCAGCGCTTCGGCCTGCCGCATGCCGAACGCCTGATCGACGGCCTGCTCGACATCGGCGCCGCGCTGAACCTGCCCGCGGTCGCCACCCACCCGATCCAGTTCGTCGCGCCGGACGACTTCAAGGCGCACGAGGCGCGCGTCTGCATCGCCGAGGGCATGATGCTGGGCGACCCGCGCCGCCCGCGACCGTTCACCGCCGAGCAGTATTTCAAGACGCCGGACGAGATGGCCGAGCTGTTCGCCGATCTGCCCGAAGCCCTGCAGAACAGCGTCGAGATCGCCAGGCGCTGCAACCTCACGCTGGAACTCGGCAAGAGCAAGCTGCCCGACTTTCCCACGCCGGACGGCATGAGTCTCGACGACTACATGCGGCAGCGTTCCCATGAGGGTCTGCAGCAGCGCATGGCGCACCTCTACCCGGACGAGGCCGAGCGTGCAGCCAGAATGCCGGAATACACCGAGCGGCTCGAGTTCGAACTCGGAACCATCATCCAGATGGGCTTCCCGGGCTACTTCCTGATCGTGTCCGACTTCATCAACTGGGCCAAGAACAACGGTGTGCCGGTGGGACCGGGACGCGGTTCCGGTGCGGGTTCGCTGGTGGCCTACTGCCTCAGCATCACGGACCTCGATCCGCTGCGCTACGACCTGCTGTTCGAGCGCTTCCTCAACCCCGAGCGGGTGTCGATGCCCGACTTCGACGTCGACTTCTGCCAGGACGGGCGCGACCGCGTGATCCAGTACGTGAAGGACAAGTACGGCCACGCCGCGGTGTCGCAGATCGCCACCTTCGGCACCATGGCGGCCAAGGCGGTGTTGCGCGACGTCGGCCGTGTGCTCGATTTGCCATACCTCTTCGTCGACAAGTTCGTCAAACTGGTGCCCAACGAGCTGGGCATTTCGCTTGCCGAGGCGCGCGAAAAGGAACCGCAGATCGACGAGCGCGCCCGCAACGAGGAAGAACTCGCCGAGCTGCTGCCGCTGGCCGAAAAGCTCGAGGGCATCACGCGCAACGTCGGCATGCACGCGGGCGGCGTGCTGATCGCGCCGGGCAGGCTCACCGACTTCTGCCCGCTGTACCAGGCCGAAGGCTCGGACGCGGCGGTGTCGCAGTTCGACAAGGACGACGTCGAGGCGATCGGCCTGGTCAAGTTCGACTTTCTCGGCCTGCGCACGCTGACCATCCTGGCCGAGGCGGTGCGCTTCGTGCAGCGCCAGCCGGGCATGGAGACCTTCCGGCTGGAAGACCTGCCGCTCGACGATCCCGCGGTGTACAAGCTGTTCGCCGACGGCAACACCACCGCGGTGTTCCAGTCCGAATCGCGCTCGGCCAAGGACCTGGAGAAGAAGCTCAAAGGCGACTGCTTCGAGGACATCATCGCGCTGATGGCGCTGAACCGGCCGGGGCCGCTCGGCTCGGGCATGGTGGACGACTTCATCGCGCGCAAGCAGGGCAAGCAGAAGCCGGAATACTTCCATCCCGACCTCGAACCCGTTCTGAAGTCGACCTACGGCATCATCGTCTACCAGGAGCAGGTGATGCTGGTGGCGCAGATCCTCGCCGGCTACAGCCTCGGCGCCGCCGACATGCTGCGGCGCGCCATGGGCAAGAAGAAGCCCGAGGAGATGGCCAAGCAGCGCACCATCTTCCTCGAAGGCGCGGCCAGGCGCGGCGCCGACACCAAGGTCGCCGAGCGGCTGTTCGACCTGATGGAGAAGTTCGCCGAATACGGCTTCAACAAGTCGCACTCGGCGGCCTACGCGCTGGTCGCCTATCACACGGCCTGGCTCAAGGCCTACTATCCGGCCGAGTTCATGGCGGCGACGATGTCGTCGGAAATGTCCGATACCGACAAGGTGCGCGTGTTCTACGAAGACTGCCGCGCCAATGGCCTGACGATGCTGCCGCCCGACATCAACCAGTCGGGCTACCGCTTTGACCCGGTCAGCAAGACCGAAATCCGCTACGGCCTGGGCGCGATCAAGGGCAGCGGCGAGGCGGCGATCGGCGCCATTGTCGCCGAGCGCGAGGCCAACGGACCCTACACGGGACTGTTCGACCTGACCCGGCGCGTCGACAAGCGCTATCTCAACCGTCGCGTGCTCGAGGCGCTGATCAAGGCCGGCGCCTTCGACCGCATCAACGACCATCGCGCCAGCCTGATGGCGTCCGTCGCCGCCGCGCTGGAAACCGCCGACCGGGCGGCGCGCAGCGGTGGGCAGGTCGGTCTGTTCGGCGAGGCGCTCGATGGCGGGGGCGAGGACCTGATCGACGTCCCGGTCTGGCCGGAGCAGGAAAAGCTGCTGCAGGAAAAGTCCGCGCTCGGCTATTTCTTCAGCGGTCACCCCTTCACGTCGTATCTGGCCGAGGTGTCCGGTTTCGCCAAACGGCAGCTCGACAGCCTGGAGCCCTCACGCGACCCGGTGATGCTGGCCGGTATCGCCGTTTCGCTGCGTACCCAGATGACGCGGCGCGGCAAGATGCTGATCCTGCTGCTGGATGACGCGTCGGCCCAGGTCGAAGTGGTGATCTTCAATGAACTGTACGAGCAGAGCCGCCATCTGCTGAAGGACGACGCGCTGCTGGTCATCGAAGGCAAGGTCAACCGTGACGACTATTCGGGCGGGGTACGGGTCACGGCGGAGCGGATCTACGACCTGGCCGGCGCGCGCACCCGGTTTGCCCAGGGGTTGCGGCTGACGTGCAATGGCCAGTCAAGCGGGCGCAAGCTGGCCGAACTGCTCGCACCCTACAGGGCACAGGAAGGCGGGTGCCCGGTGTGGGTCGAATACCACAACCCCAATGCCCGCTGTCGCGTGCGGCTGGGTGAGGACTGGCGGGTGCGACTGGACGACCGACTGCTCGAATCCCTGGGCGGCTGGCTCAGACCCGAAGCCGTGAACGTGGTCTACTGAAAGCGAAGGGGTGGGGGAAATAACGTACTGATTGGGGGCAACAATAAAATTCTTGACATGAATTACATAATATTAGAAAATTCTAATAACTCTGGGCTTGCCGCAATGGCACCTAGTGTTGTCTCCTCCAATCCTCCTCCTTTGGTGGATATTCTGCCCGGCTCGTGAGCCGGGCATTTTTTTGCCTGAGATTCCGCACCGCAGGCCAGGCAAGCCTGCCGGGTGTACGTCGGGCCTGTGTCCCGGAGTCTCTGTCATGCGCCTGTGCTGCGCCTGGATGATACGAAATGAGGCAGCTTTCGCACCAGTCACGGCGAAGTACAACTCAAGCCTTGACAAGAACGTATAAATATTAGATTATTCTAATAACACTGATGTCGCCGCAATGGCGGTTGGTGTTGTCTCCTCCAATCCTCCTCCTTTGGTGGATATTCTGCCCGGCTCGTGAGCCGGGCATTTTTTTGTCCGTACACCGGTCGGGCACGCAGCCTTCAGTCGGTCCGCTTAACGAATCCGCTGTATTGGCCGTACGTATCCTCCACATCGACCCGGTCGACCCGCGCCTGCGGCGGGCCAACGTGCGCCCATTCGAGCAGCGCCTCGACCGCGGCGGTAGGCCCCTGAACGACGGCCTCGACGGCGCCATCAGCCGTGTTGCGAACCCAGCCCGCCACGCCGAGCCGCTCGGCCTCGGCCCGCATCGACTCGCGGAACCATACGCCCTGCACGCGGCCATGAATGCGCAGGTGGTGCGTCTTCAAGGCCGGCTCACTTCACCTTCATGCCCGGCTGCGCGCCGCTGTCCGGCGACAGGATGAACAGGCCGGGCGCGTCTCCCGAGGCGGCAAGCACCATGCCTTCGCTCATGCCGAACTTCATCTTGCGCGGGGCGAGGTTGGCGACCATCACGGTGAGCCGGCCGACCAGGGCTTCCGGCGCATAGGCCGACTTGATGCCGGCGAACACCTGGCGGGTGCCGAGTTCGCCGAGGTCGAGCGTGAGCCGCAGCAGCTTGTCGGCGCCTTCGACGTGCTCGGCATTGGCGATGCGTGCGATGCGCAGGTCGATCTTGGCGAAGTCGTCGATGCTGATCGTGTTGGAGTCCGGCGTTTCGGCAACGGGAGCGGCGGCGGCCGGCTGGGCGGTGTGCGCCTGCGCTTCGGCATGGCGTGCCGGCGCAGGGGCGGGGGTGGGTTCGAGGTTCTGTTTGTTGGCGTCTAGCATGGCTTCGATGGATTTGGGTTCGATGCGGGTCATCAGGTGGGTGTATGCGTTGATGCGATGGCGGATGAACAGGCTTTGCGCGTCCTCCCAGGCCAGCGGCGGAATGTCGAGGAAGGCTTCGACCTGCTCGGCGAGTTTCGGCAGCACCGGCTTCAGGTACAGGGTCAGCAGGCGGAAGCAGTTGAGCGCGACCGTGCAGACCTCATGCAGGCGATACACGGCTTCGGGTTTCTTCGCCAGCTCCCAGGGCTTCTCGTCGGCTACGTACTGGTTGGCGCGGTCGGCCAGCGCCATGATTTCCCTCAGGGCCTTGGCGTAGTCGCGCGCCTCGTAGTGTGAGGCAATGGTGCCGGCCGCGGCCTGGAATGCGCCGACCAGTTCGATATTGGCCACGCCGTCGGCAAGCTTGCCTTCGAAATTCTTGTGGATGAAACCGGCGGTGCGGCTGGCGATGTTGATGAACTTGCCGACCAGATCCGAGTTCACCCGCGCGACGAAATCGTCGAGGTTGAGGTCGATGTCCTCCATCGAGCCGTTGAGCTTGGCCGCGTAGTAGTAGCGCAGCCACTCGGGGTTCAGCTTCTGCGCCAGGTAGCTTTCGGCGGTGATGAAGGTGCCGCGTGATTTCGACATCTTCTGTCCGTTGACGGTCAGGAAGCCGTGCGCGTAGACCGCGGTCGGCAGGCGGTGGCCGGAATACTTCAGCATGGCCGGCCAGAACAGCGCGTGGAAATAGAGGATGTCCTTGCCGATGAAATGCACCAGCTCGGTCCTGGCGTTTGCGCCCCACCAGGCGTCGAAGTCGAGGCCGTTGTCGGCCGCGTACTTGGCGAAGCTCGCCATGTAGCCGACCGGTGCGTCGAGCCAGACATAGAAATACTTGCCGGGCGCGCCGGGAATCTCGAAGCCGAAGTAGGGCGCGTCGCGGCTGATGTCCCAGTTGTTGAGGCCGGCGGCGAACCACTCCTGCATCTTGTTGGCCGCTTCGCTTTGCAGCGCGCCCGAGGTCGTCCATTCGCGCAGGAAGGCTTCGCACGCGCCGAGCTTGAAGAAGTAATGCTCGGAATCCCTGTGCACCGGCGTCGCGCCCGATACGACGGACACCGGGTTCTTCAGTTCGGTCGGGCTGTAGGTGGCGCCGCAGACTTCGCAGTTGTCGCCGTACTGGTCCTGCGCCCCGCACTTGGGACATTCGCCCTTGATGAAGCGATCCGGCAGGAACAGGTTCTTCACCGGGTCGTACAGCTGGGCGATCGTCTTGACCTCGATCAGCCCTGCGTCTTTCAGTGCCAGATAGATCTTCGACGCCAGTTCGCGGTTTTCGTCGGAGTGCGTCGAATAGTAATGGTCGAAGCCGATGTGAAAGCCGGCGAAGTCGCGCGTGTGCTCGTCCCATACGCGCTGGATCAGCGTCTCCGGCGTGATGCCTTCCTTCTCGGCGCGCAACATGATCGCGGTGCCGTGGGTGTCGTCGGCGCACATGTAGCGGCAGTCGTGGCCGCGCATCTTCTGGAAGCGCACCCAGATGTCGGTCTGGATGTATTCGACCAGGTGGCCGAGGTGGATGCTGCCGTTGGCGTAGGGCAGGGCGGAAGTGACGAGGATCTGGCGGGACATGGGCAGGCCGGAAGGCGCAAAAGCCGCCATTTTAACGCGAGCGGGCCGCCCGGCTCTTCAATGACCTGCTAAAAACGCGAGCCGGGCAGCTTCAGGAATTCGAGTTCCTCTTCGGAGGAGGGGCGGTCCAGGATCGCGTTGCGATGCGGGAAGCGGCCGAAGCGCGCCACCACGTCGCGGTGCTTGCGCGCGTAGTCCAGGAAACTGTCGAACAGCGTGCGTTCGTCGGCAGCCGCTTCGCGCGCCAGGGTTTCATACAGTGAAACGGAAACGTCCTGCATGGCCAGCGATTCGGCATGTTCCAGTGGCAGATACAGGAACACCCGTTCGATCGGCGCCAGCAACTGCGCTTCGCCCGCTGCCAGCGCGTCCAGGCTCAGGGCCAGCGCCTGCGGATCGGTGGCGAAAGCCTGCGGCTGGTCGCGGTGGATGTGATGCGGAAACTGGTCGAGCACGATGACCAGCGCCAGACGTCCGCGTGGGGTGCCGGTCCACTGATCGAGCAGGCCTTGGGCGGCTGCTTCCAGCGTGCCGGAAAACCGTTCGATCACCGCCCGATCGTTTTCGGGCGATTTGCCGAACCACAGCGTGCGCTGGCGTCCGGCCACCTCGGTTGAACTGCCGGGAGGGCCGAACCAGAAGTCGAGCACATGTTCAGGCAGGACGCTCACGGCAGATCGTCAATTCAGAATATGTCGTCGGGCAGTTCGTTGTGGGTGCCGTCGCAGAACGGCTTGTCCTTGCTGTGCTTGCAGTTGCATAGCCAGACCGTGGTCTTTTCCTTGATGACGAACGGCATCGGCTCCAGGCCGGTGCCTTCGTGCGAGCCGTCGCAGAACGGCTGCGTCATCGAGCGGCCGCAGGAACACCACCAGTATTCGCCCGGTTCGAGTTCGAGTTCGGCGGGATTGCGGTCATATACAACGGGTTCGGACATGTTTGCTCCTGATGAAAACGCCATTCTAGACGCAATGACAGTCCGCAAATCCGTACGCTTCGTGGGGCAATTCTTTTGCCCAGTCCGTCAGGCGCCCCCCCCCAGTGCCTTGTAGAGCGTGACCTGGGCGCTGATCAGCTGCAGGCGGGACGTGACGACGGCCTGCTCCGCGCTGAAGGCGTCGCGGCTGGCGTCCAGCACTTCAAGATAGTTGGCGATACCGGCCTGTTCGCGGGCCTTGACCCGTTCAAGCCGGGCATTGATGGCACGCAGGTTGGCTTCCTGCGCGTTCAACTGCTCGGCATAGGTGGTACGGGCAGCCAGCGCGTCGGCGACTTCGCGGAAGGCCTGCTGGATGGTCTTCTCGTAATCGGCCACCGCCTGCACCTTGCGCGCTTCCGCCACTTCCAGATTGGCCTGGTTGCGGCCGGCATCGAACAGGGGCAACGTCAGCACCGGCTGGAACAGCCAGGCCTGGCTGCCGGCATTGAACAGCCCTGACAGGGCGCTGCTGGCCGTGCCGAGGTTGCCGGTCAGCGCGATACGGGGAAAGAAGGCGGCACGGGCGACACCCACATTGGCGTTGCTTGCGATCAGCCGCTGCTCGGCGGCACGCACGTCGGGGCGCCGCAGCAACACGCCCGAGGGCAGGCCGGGTGCCAGCCCTGCGAGAACCGTCGGGCTCGATACTCCGGGGGACTCGGGGAGCGGAACGGCCATGCCGGTCAACAGGCGCAGGGCGTTTTCCGTCTGCGCGCGCTGGCGCTTCAGGTCCGCCCACTGGGCGCGCACCGATTCGACCAGGCTTTCGGCGGCGAGCACGTCGAGGTCGGTCGCCAGTCCCGCGTCGCGCCGCTTGCGGATGAGGACAAGGCTTTCCTCGCGGGTTTTCAGCGTATCGTCGGCAAGCTGCATGCGTTCGGCGAGTTCGATGAGCTGATACCAGGTGCCGGCGACATCGCCGATCAGGCCGACGCGGAAGCTTATGGCCGCTTCGTCGCTCGCCAGGTACTGCGCCTTGGCCGCCTCGTTCAATGCCGCCACCCGACCCCAGAAGTCGAGTTCGAACGCGGTCACGCCCACGCCGACGTCGTAGCGGCTGCTGGTGCGCGCCGTGCCGGTACCGGAGAGATCGGCCGGTGTCCGGGTGCGGTTGGCGTTCGCCTGGGCCTCCAGCGTCGGCAAGCGATCGGCCCGGGCGACGCCCGCCAGGGCGCGCGCCTCCTCGACCCGTGCCAGCGCGATCCGCATGTCGCGGTTGTTGGCGAGCGCCGCCTCGATCAGCGCGTGCAGCGCCGGGTCGGGGAAGTAGGCGCGCCAGTCGGGCAGGGCCGCAGCATCCGTTGCCGGGATGTCCGCGACGAACTGTTGCGGAACGGGCGCGGCGGGCCGCTGGTAGGCCGGGATCTGCGAGCAGCCGGCCAGCAGCGCCACCATGAGGACGGGGGCGTGCCAGATCGATCCGGCAGTAGGGTGCGTCGCGTCGGATTCAAAGTTGTGTTCAGTCATGTTTCGTTTCCTCCCGATGCTTGCTGGGGAAGCGTTTGCGGATTACCACGAAAAACACCGGCACCAGGAAAATGGCCAGCAGCGTTGCCGCGATCATGCCGCCGACCACGCCGGTACCCACCGCGTGGCGGCCGGCCGCGCCGGCGCCGGTCGAGATGGCGAGCGGCAGCACGCCCAGGATGAAGGCGAAGCTGGTCATGAGGATGGGCCGCAGGCGCAGGCGGCAGGCCTCCAGCGTGGCTGAGACGAGATCCATGCCTTCATCGTGCAGCTGGCGGGCAAACTCGATGATGAGGATGGCGTTCTTGGCGGACAGGCCGATGATGGCGACCAGGCCGACCTTGAAGAACACGTCGTTCGGCAGGCCGCGCAGATGCACCGCCAGCACCGCGCCGAGGATGCCCAGCGGCACCACCAGGATCACCGAGAAGGGAATGGCCCAGCTCTCGTACAGCGCCGCCAGTGCGAGGAAGACCACCAGCAGCGACAGGGCGAAGAGGATCGGGGCCTGGGCGCCGGCCAGCCGTTCCTCGAACGAGGTGCCCGACCAGGCGAAGCCGAAGCCCGGCGGCAGCTTCGCCGCGATCTCCTCCATGGCCTGCATCGCCTCGCCGGTGGAATGACCGGGCGCGGACGTGCCGGCGATTTTCATCGAGGGGTTGCCGTTGTAGCGGTCGAGCTTGGGCAGGCCCACGATCCATTTGGGCTTCGCGATTTCCCCCAGCAGCACGATGTCGCCGAGACGGTTCCGCACCGGCAGCTTCAACAGGTCGTCGGGCGTCTTGCGCAGGTCCGCGTCCGCCTGCATCTGCACGCGCAGGATGCGGCCGTCGCGCACGAAGTCGTTCACGTAGGCCACGCCGATGGCCGAACTCAGGGTGTCGTTGAGATTGGCCATGTCGATCTGCAGCGCCTGGGCCTTTTCGCGGTCGATGTCGAGGTAGACCTGGGGCCCGGGTTCCTGGCCTTCGGGCCGCACGCCGGCCAGCCGCGTGTCCTGGCCGGCCATGCCCAGCACCAGGTTGCGCACGTCCATGAGCGCCTCGCGCCCTTGCCCGGATCGGTCCAGCAGGCGGAAGTCGAAGCCGCCGACCGCACCCAGTTCGGGGATGGGCGGCGGATTCACCGCAAAGATCACGGCCTCCTTGATGCGCATGAAGTTACCCATGGCCCGGCCGATGACGCCCTGTGCCGAATGCTCCGGGCCCTTGCGCTCGTCCCAGTCCTTGAGACGCGTGAAGACGAGCGCCGCATTCTGCCCGCGCCCGAAGAAGGAAAAGCCGACCACGCCGATGACCCGCTCCACCTCCGGCTGCTTCAGGTAGAACTGCTCCACCTGCGAGAGCACCTTTACCGTGCGTTCCTGGGTGGCGCCGCCCGGCAGTTGCACCAGGGTGATGAAATAGCCCTGGTCTTCGTCCGGCAGGAAGCTGCCGGGCAGCTTGGTGAAGAGCCAGCCGGCGGCGACCACGATGGCGAGGTAGATCACCATCCAGCGGCCGCTGCGGGCGAGGATGCGCGCCGTGAGGCCGTGATAGCGCGAGGTGACCTTGCCGAAGAAACGGTTGAATCCGCGCTTTTCGTCCTCCTCGGCCTCACCGGGCTTGAGCAGGGTGGCGCACATCGCGGGGGTGAGCGACAGCGCCATCAGCACCGAGAACGCCATGGTGAGGATCAGGGTGGCGGCGAACTGCCGGTAGATGGCCCCCACGGAGCCGCCGAAGAACAGCATCGGCATGAACACCGCGGACAGCACCACGGAGATACCTAGGATGGCGCCGAGGATCTGGTTCATCGCCTTGACCGTGGCGGCCAGCGGCGGCAGGCGTTCCTCGCGCATGATGCGCTCGACGTTTTCCACCACCACGATGGCGTCATCCACCAGCACCCCGATCGCGAGCACCATGGCGAACAGCGTCAGCACGTTGATGGAAAAACCGAAGGCGTACAGGCCCGCGGTGGCGCCCGCCAGCGCGACCGGCACCACGACGGCCGGGATCAGGGTGGTGCGCCAGTGCCCGAGGAACACGTACATCACGATGAACACCAGGATCATCGCCTCGCCGAGGGTCTTCACCACCTCGAAGATCGAGATCTCCACGAAGCGCGAGGTGTCGTAGGGGACGGCCCAGTCGACCCCCTTGGGGAAGAAGTGGGCGAGTTCCGCCATGCGCGACTTCACCGACTTGGCGACGTCGAGGGCGTTGGCGCCTGGCGCGACGCGAATGGCGATGGCGGCGATCGGCTGGCCGTTCATGCGGGCGTAGCGATCGTAGCTTTCGGCACCGAGTTCGACGCGGGCGATGTCCTTGACCTTGACGGTGGCGCCGTTGGGCAGGGCGCGCACCACCACGTTGCCGAATTCTTCGGGCGTCTTGAGGCGTCCGCGCGTCACGATGACGGCGTTCACCTGCGCGCCGGGCGAGGCCGGCGCCTGGTTCAGTTCGCCGGTGGCGAGCTGCACGTTCTGCGCCTGCAGGGCGCTCTTCACGTCCGCCGGTGTGAGCCCGTACGCGGTGAGCTGCTCGGGCTTGAGCCAGATGCGCATGGAATATTCGCTGCCGAACAGGATGGCTTCGCCGACGCCGGGCACCCGCAGCAGGGGATCCAGCACGTTGGCGGCGGCGTAGCTGCTGAGGTCGGTCGCGTTGCGCCTGCCGTCCTTGGAGAAGATGGCGACGAACATCAGGTAGTTGCGCTGCGGCTTGGTCACCGGCACGCCCAGCCGCCGCACGTCTTCCGGCAGGCGCGCTTCGACGCGCTTGTAGCGGTTCTGCGCCTCCACCGAGGAAATGTCGACGTTGGTGCCCGGCTCGAAAGTCAGCGTCAGCGTGCCGGCGCCCAGTTCGGACGAGGCTTCCATGTAGAGGAGGTGTTCGATGCCGTTCATCTGCTGCTCGATCAGCTTGATCACCGTGTCCTCGACGACCTGGGCGGACGCGCCGGGATAGGTCACGTTGAACGCGATCTGCGGCGCGGCCACCGGGGGATACTGCGCCACCGGCAGGTTCTTCAGCGCAATGCCCCCGACGAGCAGGATCAGGATGGCGATGACCCAGGCGAAGATGGGCCGGTGGATGAAGAAGCGTGCCATGTCAGTTGCCCTGTTTCTGCTGGACGGGTTTCACCACCGAGCCCGGCTTGGCCTTTTGCACGCCGTCAACGATCAGGGTTTCGCCTCCCTTGAGGCCGTCTTCGACGACGAAATCGGTCCCTGACATGGCGCCGACTTTCACCGGTCGCGGCATCACCTTGTTCTCGGGCCCCACCAGCAGGACGAACTGGCCTTGCGGTCCGGACATCACCGCGCGCTGCGGCACGGTGATCACGTTTTCCGCGACGGCCTGGGGCAGGCGCACCCGCACGAAGGTGCCCGGCAGCAGCAGGCGCTGCGGATTGGGGAATTCCGCTTTCAGCGTGACGGCGCCGGTACTGGCGTCCACGCTCATGTCGCTGAAGAAGAGCCGGCCCTTGTGGGGATAGGGCTGGCCGTTTTCCAGGATGAGTTCCACGATGCGGCTGTCCGTCGCCTTCAGCTGGCCGGACGCGAGCGCGCTCTTCAGGCGCAGCACGTCGGCATTGGGCTGGGTGAACAGCACGTTGACCGGATCGAGTTGCTCGATGGTGGCGAGCAGGGTGGCGTCGTTCAGGCCGACCAGCGCGCCTTCGGTCACCACTGTGCGGCCGATATGGCCGGAGATGGGCGCGGGCACCGTGGTGTTCTCCAGGTCGAGGCGGGCGCGCGCGAGCTGCGCCTGGGACTGTTTCAGTGCGGCGTGGGCCAGGTCGACTTCCTGCTGGCTGACGGCCCTGATGGGCAGCAGCGACTCCACCCGGGCCAGATTGAGCTTCTTCACGTCGACGTCGGCTTCGGCGGCCTGCGCAGCAGTACGGTAAGTGCGGTCATCCAGCCGGAACAGCGGCTGGCCGGCGCGCACATCGCTGCCTTCGGTGAACAGGCGCTTTTCCACGATGCCCTCGACGCGGGCCCGGACCTGCGCGGTGCGGACCGCTTCGACGCGGCCCGGCAGTTCCTGGGTGAGCGTGGCGGCCTTGCTCCCCACCTGCACAACGATCACATCCGGCGGCGGCATGCCCCCAGGCGGGCCGCCCGCTCCCGGAGGGGACTTGCCATCGGGACCGCAGGCAGCGAGTAGAGGCAAAACGACAAGTAGTGCAAAGCGTTTCATGGGGTGTCCTTTTCGGGGGCAAAGGCGCGCAGGAAACAATCCACCACCTGCGCCGTTTTGGAGGGCTTGAGCAAATCGGTCTGCAAATCGATGAGGCCACGCAAGCGGTCGAAATCCAGCAGCATGGCGGTCAGCATCTCGGCGGCGAAATCGGGATCGTCCTGTCGCAGCCATCCGGCCTTCATGGCATGCGTCAGATATCTGGCGAGGCGCTTGCGGGTGGTTTGCGGCCCCAGGCGAAAGAACTGCTTCGCCAGTTCCGGGAAGCGCGGGGCTTCGGCCACCATGGTGCGGAAGATCGCGAGTCCGTTGGGGCTCAGCAGGCGTGTGCGGTAGGCGTCGCCGAAAGCCAGCAGCGTGGCCCGCACATCGCCGTCTCCATCCAGGGTTACCAGCACCGAGTCAATGGAATGGCGCACCACCTCGCCGAACAGCTCATCCTTGCTGTGAAAGTGGTTGTACAGCGTCTGACGCGCCACCTGCGCGCGGGCGGCGATGCGGTCGATGCTGACCTGGTAGCCCTCTTCGCGGAAGGCTTCGCAGGCGGCGGCCAGCAAGCGCTCGCGGGGGCCGTTGGGTGTTTCCGGATCAGGGGACATGTCGGTTCGCGTGGAGGTAGACTATACTGTACAGTCTACCTGTCCGCCAAGACGCGCGCAAGGCTTGAATGTGTCGCCCGCGCAGACGGCGCGTCATGCGCACGTGGTCCTTCGTGGGGCACGCCGACACGCTGTGGGTGTTTTGAAACATCAGGAAATACAGTGAGTTGTCCAGATTCCGCATGGCAGCGCCATGTTCGATCCGCTGTGGGTGATATAAAAGTCCGGACGCGGGGGGGATGGATGAACGTAGCGCCCATGGGGACTACGGAAGGGATCTGCGCTATACCCATGTTGCTGGTATGATTATTCATCTCGTTAGTGTGTGCCCTGCCAACCCGAGACCTCTCGGCCTGGCGCTTACGGATGTGTGTCCCGCAAGTGGGTTCCCGGCGGGCTCAAGGACGGGTGCCTGTGTGGTCAAGTGCGCTTTCCAGTGCACTTTCCCGAAAAAATAATTATGGTCGTATCCTGAATGACAGCGGTTCCGCGCTTGACCGAACCTACTTCCTGCCTCGCCTGCTCAACCGTACGCCAGATGGCAGGGAGCGTGCTTGCAGTCGTCATGGGAACGATACTCGTTGCGGCCTGGTCAGTTCCATCAACCCTGAGCGCGCACGCGCCGGTAGTGTCCGGGGTAGGTTTCAATACCGCGTTAGCACTGGCACTGGCAGGCATGGCGTTGCTTATGCCGCGGCAGCGGCGCTGGCTGGGTGGACTCGTCGCGGCCATCAGCGCAGGCGTGCTGCTGCAATATCTGTTTGCATGGCAGCCCCCGGATGGCTTCTGGCGCATCGCATTGAACGTCGATGCAAAGGAACTGTCCTGGCCCGGGCGCATGGCGCCGCTCTCCGCTTTTTCCCTGCTGTGTGCCGGTCTGGCGCTGGCCGCCCTGGAGCGGCCGCGAACGCTGCCCGCACAGATCCTGTTGCAGGCCGTGCCAGGCCTCGTCCTGGCGGCGGCGGTGGGCGGCATTCTCAACCGCTTCCTCGACGGCCTGCTGTTCGTGGCCACCCTTGATCGATACGCCGTCATGAGTCCGCCTACCATGATGGCGTTGTGCGTGTTCATCGCGGGCTATCTTGCTGCCATGATGGAAACACCCTGGTTCCGGGCGTTTTACTCGCGGCGCGAGGAACGACAGACCATGGTTATCAGCCTGGCCGGATTGTTTGCCGCACTGCTGCTCGGGAGCGCGGCTGCCGTCGCCGTGCTTGGCAAGCAGACGCAAAAAACAGCAGAGCAAGAGTTATCCCGTTCGGTGAGGGCCCAGGCGGCGATCTTTCCGCTGGTGGTGTCGTCGGAAGTGAATAGCCTGCATGCCCGGACGGAGAAACTGATGCCCGGCACCGACCTGCAGGCCCTGCTGCATGATCTGGCAGGCCAGGAGGGCGCAGCGTGGCTGGACAAGGCGGACGGTTCCACCGTACTGCGCACAGGATCAGCGCCCGGTAATTCGCAATTCCGCCTGCGCCTGCAAAACACAGGGGCGGTCTGGCTGACCTGGAATCGCAGATGGTTTCTGGAAATTCATATGCCGGCAGTGCGGTGGCAAGGCACGCTCGTGGTCCAGGCGCCACTGCCGGAGCTTGAGGCGATATTCATGGGGAGGCTGGCGGATGCAGCGGGGGGGATGGAAACGCGCCTGTGCGGACGCGTCGACATCGACCATGACCGCATGGCCTGCTTCCCCTCCATGTTTATGCCGCATCCGCTACTGGCATCGATGCACTACAACCATACGCGCATTCCGATGTGGTACGCCCTGGAAGGGCGGCATGGTGTCGCAGTCGCGCCGGATTACCGGGGGGTGATGGTGGTGGCCGCCTACACGCAGGTGCCAGAACTGGGGCTGGGTCTGGTGCGTAAGATTGATGCCGAGAAAATGTTCCAGCCAATCCGTGCCGCGGTGTGGCAGGCGATAGGCATCATGGCGATCATCGGCGGGCTTGCTGCGCTGCTGATCTATCTGCGCGTGCGCCGGGTGGTGCGGCATGCCGTCGAAACCGGGCGACAGTTGCGCGGCGTGCTGGATGTGCTGCCTGTGGGCGTGTGGGTAACAGATGCCAGCGGCCGTTTTATCTTGCACAACCCCGTGGGCAAACGCATCTGGGCCCGAGAAGAATGGACCGGCATGACGACGTGTTGCGGGTGCAAGGGCTGCTGGCACGATACTGGAAAAGGCATTGAGCCGCGTGACTGGGCGCTTGACCGGGCCATCGAACGGGGCGAGACATCCCTTGACGAGGTCATCGAAATCGAGTGTTTCGACGGTAGCCGAAGGGTCATCAGCAATTCCGCTCTGCCATTGCGCGACGAACGGGGCGCGATTGTCGGGGCGGTGGCCGTCAACATGGACATCACGGAACGCATACGCGCAGACGAGGAACTTCGCCGGTCACGGGACCTGCTGCGCAACATTGTGGAAAATGCGCCCATCCGGGTGTTCTGGAAGGATACGGAGTCGCGATATCTGGGCTGCAATACGGCGTTTGCGCGCGACGCAGGGTTTTCATGCCAGGATGACTTGCTGGGCAAGGATGATTTTCAGATGCCCTGGCGGGAACAGGCCGGGCAGTATCGCGACGATGACCGGCGGATCATGCAGTCCGGAATACCGGATATCGGCTACGAGGAGCAACAGACCTCGCCTGACGGGAATACGGTCTGGCTGCGCACGTCCAAGGTGCCATTGCGTGATGGCGCCGGCAAGGTGGTCGGTGTGCTGGGGATCTATGATGACATCACTGAATCCCGGCACACGATGGAGGCCCTGCTGTATAGCCGCAGGAGCCTGGCCGAAGCGCAACGCATCGGCCGCATGGGCAGTTGGGAACTGGACCTGGAAAGCGGTGAACTGGCCTGGTCGGAGGAAATATTCCACATTTTCGAGATCAACCCGGAACGTTTTGGCGCCTCCTATGAGTCGTTCCTCGCACTGATCCACCCCGATGACCGGGATCGGGTGAACGATGCCTATACCGAATCGCTGAAGCTGCGCACGCCCTACGAAATCGAACATCGCCTGTTATTTCCCGGTGGACGCGTCAAGCATGTGCGTGAACGCTGCGAGACGCTCTATGGCGAGGACGGAAGGCCATTGAAATCCGTCGGCACCGTTCAGGACGTGACCGAACATGTTCTGGCGCTGGAGGAAATCCAGCGTCTGGAGCGGGAATTCAGTTCGCTGGCCGAACACCTGCCGGACATCGTTTCCCGTTTCGACCGTGGGTTGCGGCGCATTTATATCAACCCCGAGATCGAGAAAGCCACTGGCATGTCGCGTGAGTGCCTGCTGGGTAAGACGCCTATTGAACTGTGTGTCTCGGAGAAGGTGGCGGAAATCTTTACCAATGCCTTGCGCCGGGTGTTCTTTACCGGCGAGCCGGAAATGTTCGAGTTCGAATTCACCACGAAAAGCGGCATCGCCAGATACTTCCATGCCCGGGCCGTGCCGGAATACGATGCATCGGGCAAGGTCGGAACGGTGCTGGCCATTGCGCGCGACATTTCCGCCCTCAAGGGCGCTGCAGCGGTTCTGCTCGAAAGCGAGGAACGCCTGCATGGCGTTACCTCCAACGTGCCTGGCATGGTATTCCAGTGCTGCCGCCATGCCAGGGAGGATGTACTGCGGTTCACCTACGTCAGCAATGGGGCAAGATGGCTGCTGGGCGTGGGTGCGACGGCGCTGCAGCGTGATGCGAATGCGTTGGTCGGACTCGTCGTTCCGGAGGATGTGGGTTCATTCCTCGATAGCATGAAGCAGTCACAGACGGATCTGTCCCTGTGGAACTGGGAAGGACGCCTGGTCACGCCAGGTGGCGAGTCGAGATGGATCAACCTGCGTGCAACACCACGCAATTACGACGAAGATCGGTGCATGTGGGATGGCGTGGCGATCAACATTACCGAGAGCAAGGCCAGCGAAGAAAGACTGATCCAGTCGAAGAACATGCTGCGCGAACTTTCGGCGCATCTTGAGAGCGTGCGCGAGGAAGAACGCAAGCGCATCGCGCGCGAGATCCACGATGAACTGGGGCAGACGCTCACCGCACTGCGCATCGACGTTTCGCTGGCGCGTCTCGGCTTTGGCGAATCCAGCCCGCAACTCATGGAGCGTCTGCAATCCATGACGCAACTGGTGGATCGCACCATCAAGACCGCACGGCATGTCACATCGAGCCTGAGGCCGGGGGCGCTTGATCTCGGTATTGTCGCCGCACTGGAATGGCTGGTGGATGAGTTCACCAAATATGCGGGTATTCCCTGCGAACTGGTGCTGGGAGACGGCGATATCACTCTGAACGAGTTTGCCGCGACTGCCGTGTTCCGCATCATTCAGGAGTCATTGACCAATATCGCACGTCATGCGGTGGCGAGCCAGGTCGAAATCATCGTGACCCGGAACGATACCCGACTCTGCGTCGAGGTCAGAGACAATGGCCGGGGTTTCGACCCCGGGGCGGTGGAACGTCGCAAATCATTCGGCCTGGTCGGCATGCGCGAGCGTGTGGCGATGCTGGACGGAGAATTTGAGCTGGACAGCGCACAGGGACGGGGAACTCGCATTAGCGTGTGCGTCCCGGTGGCATAACTGTAACGATTACCGGATTTAACGCCGTTTTTTCATGATCAACCTCATCATTGCCGACGACCACGCCATCGTGCGCCATGGCCTCAAGCAGCTTCTTGCGCTTACATCCGATATCCATATTGTCGGCGAGGCCGGCAGCGGCGTGGAACTGCAGGAAATCATCGCGCGAGTTCCATGCGATCTGGTCCTGCTCGACATGAACATGCCGGGCCTGTCCGGAGTCGATCTGATCAAATGGCTGCACGACGTCTATCCGGAAGTGCCGGTTCTGGTGTTGAGCATGCATGTCGAGGGACCGATCGCCAGCCGTGCGCTCAAGGCGGGTGCCAGGGGGTATCTGACCAAGGACAGCGAGCCTGAAATCATCGTTGAGGCCATACGCAAGCTTTCCGCAGGCGGAAAATTCATCGATGCAGCACTGGTCGAAACGCTCGTGTTCGATCAAGATCCAAAAGGCAGTGCGCCACATGAAGCCCTGTCGGAACGGGAACTGCAGGTGTTTCTCATGCTCGCCTCCGGCCGGACGATCAGCGAAATCGCAGAGAAACTGTGCCTGAGCATCAAGACCGTCAGCACCCACAAGTTCCGCCTCATGCGAAAGATGAATCACCAGACATCCACCGACCTGGTGCGCTACGCCATCCGCCATCGACTGATCGACGGCTGAGCCTTGCCTGCGCGGCACGTCAAGCGCCGCCATATCCATGCGTGTATTCGGCCAGGCTGTGGGGCTGGAATGCGCAGTTTCTCGGTCCCCGCATTCGTCGGGGCATCCCGAAAATATATCTCTCACCAATCAGGCACACGCCGCATCGGGTCTCTGGTTGGCCGGACATCAGGGAAGCGACGTACCAGCCTCATTAGGAAAATTCCTACCCGGCAGCGAATGGATTCCTAATCAAAAGCAGAGTTTGCCGACTCTATTTCAACACGCATGACACCGTAACCAAGTGCAACCGGACAACGGTTCCTGGCTGCCAAGTCAATGATCGGAAAGTTTTCAAGACGGGGTAGAGGTGCATGACATTACTGCTGATAGAGCCTTCGACACTATTGCGAGAACGCCTGGCTGCGATTCTGGCCAGCCTGGGCTGCGTTGAAATCGTGGAAGCCGCGGCATTCAGGAAGGCAAGCCAGGCCATGCGGATGCTGCAGCCAGAGATTGTGGTCTTGGATGCGGAGCTGACAGATGGTCACGGCCTGGATCTGCTTTCCTGGGCAAGAAGCGAATGTCCAACAACCTGTTTGATCGTGGTGAATTCCAATACCTCCGAGCCATATAGAAAACGCTGGCTGCAAGCCGGCGCGGACCATTGTTTCGATCTGTCCGATCAGATCGACCAGCTGCTGAACGTGGTGATGCATCACAGTCAGATGTATCAGTGCCCGATACCACAACGCAAATATTAATAAGTGAAAGCTGGTTATGAAATTCAATGCAATCGAAAGCTGGATGACGGGGAGTTCGAATGACTTTTACGGCGTGCACATTGCAGTGCTCGGGATATTGATTTTTGCTTGTGGCATGGCGGCTGGATGGGTCGCTCATCGACTCCATGGGGCCAGGCGTCCGCTCCCCGCCATGGCGCCTGATCCGAATGACGCAGAAGGTTTCGGTGCAAATTTCGGCAAGTTATGTGACAGCGTGCTGCCCATCTGGGCACTGCAGGTGGAGGCGGGGCGCGCGCAGACTGCAGATGCTGTCACCACGCTCGCCATTCGTTTTTCGGGCCTGGTGGAGAAGCTGGAGACGGCAGTATCAGCCTCGCAATCGGCCGCGGGCGATGTCGATACGACACAAGGGCAGAATGGCCTGGTTGCCCTGCTTACGACCAGCCAGCAGGATCTTGGCTCGATCATCGATTCGTTACGCGAGTCCACGCTCTCCAAGCAAAGCCTGATGCGAGAGATCAATCAGTTGGCGTCGTTCATGGGTGAATTGAAGCAGATGGCGGCCGAGGTTGGCAGTATCGCCATGCAGACCAATCTTCTCGCGCTTAACGCTGCCATAGAAGCGGCACGTGCCGGCGAAGCGGGGCGTGGTTTTGCGGTAGTGGCCGACGAGGTGCGCCGGCTTTCCACACTGTCTGGCGAGACAGGCAAGAGAATCAGCCACGGGGTGGAGCAGATCAATGCCGCGATCACGTCTGCCGTGGAGGCGTCAGAACAGTCCGCGGTAAGGGATAACGACTCGGTCAAGCATTCGGAAGCGGTTATCGGCCAGGTGATCGAGCGCTTTCATGGCGCCGCAAGCCGGCTGACCGAGTCTTCCAGCATCCTGAACGAGGCAAGCGTGGGAATTCGGGATGAAATCTCCGATGTGCTGGTTTCTCTGCAGTTTCAGGATCGCGTAAGCCAGATTCTTTCCCATATCCGTGATGACATGCAGAAGCTTGAAGCGCATGTCAAGGAATGCCTGGACACCGGGCGGTGCACGCCCATCGATGTAGAAGCCTGGCTCGACGAATTGTCGAAAACCTACACCACGATGGAGCAGCGGGAGTTGCACAGCGGTGCAGACACCACGCTGTCAAACAGTTCCGAAATCACCTTTTTCTGAGAGAAAACTATGGCAAAAACAATCATGGTTGTAGACGACTCTGCTTCATTGCGCCAGGTCGTGAGTATCGCGCTCAAGGGCGCAGGATTTGACGTCATCGAAGGATGTGACGGAAAGGACGCGTTGTCCAAGATTAACGGACAGAAAATCCATCTCATCATCAGTGACGTCAACATGCCGAACATGGATGGGATCACTTTCGTGAAAGAGGTCAAGAAGATGGCGAATTACAAGTTCACACCCATCATCATGCTCACCACCGAATCCCAGGAAGCGAAAAAACAGGAAGGGCAGGCAGCAGGGGCCAAAGCCTGGGTGGTCAAGCCTTTCCAGCCGGCGCAGATGCTGGCTGCCGTATCAAAACTGATCCTCCCCTAAGACCGGCAACAGGGAGATCAGCATGCATATCAACGTACAGCAGAAAAATAACGTTTGCCATCTGAAAATGGAAGGTGAACTGACCATCTATCACGGCCAGGAAATCAAGAACAGGCTTATCGAGCACCTGGCCGCCAACAATGAGATCGAAGTCGATCTCGGCGGTGTCAGCGAGATGGATACCGCCGGATTCCAGCTGCTTCTGGCAGCCAAGCGTGAAGGCACCCGGCTGGGCAAGTCCGTGCGTTTCGTTTCCCATAGTCAGGCTGCGCTGGAATTGATCGATCTCTACAACATGGCCGCCCAGTTCGGCGATCCCCTGCTGATTCCTGCCCGGCATTAACAGCCGCCATATAGCAAGGAGACGAGAATGAGCATGGATCAGGCATTACAGACTTATATAGAGGAAAGCCGTGGCTTGCTCGAGGAAATGGAGGGCATCCTGCTGCGACTCGAGACAGAGCCGCAAGACGAGGACACGGTCAACGCCATGTTTCGCGCGGCCCACACCATCAAGGGCTCTGCAGGCTTGTTCGGGCTGGAGGCGATCGTGTCCTTCACCCATGTTGTCGAGAATGTTCTGGACAAGGTGCGCGATGGCGAGCTGACGGTCAATGGCGAACTTGTCGAACTGCTGCTCAAATGTTGTGACCACATTGGTTTGCTGATCACAATGGTGGCTGAAGCAGGGGAAGCGCTCGGAACGGAACAGGAAACTACGGGCAAGGCGCTCATCGCCGCACTGAGAGCCATGATGGGGGGGGCAGATCTGGCGGCAGCAGCCATGCCGGCAGTCCATGAGCCCAGACTTGATGCCAGCGGCGGTGGCCATATTGAGGGCGACAACTGGCATCTTTCTCTGGCCTTCGGGCGCGATGTGCTGAAAACCGGCATGGACCCCGCCTCCTTTATCCGCTACCTCTCGACCATCGGCGATATCGTCTCGCTGGTGACCGATGACAGCGACCTGCCCGGGCTGCCCCAACTGGATCCGGAATCCTGCTACCTGACTTTTGAAATCGAGTTCAGGAGCGAGGCAGACAAGCAGACGATCGAAGCTGCGTTCGAATTCGTGCAGGATGACATCAGGCTGCGCATTCTGCCGCCCCCCAGCCACCTCTCGGCCTATATCGACCGCATCGAGCATGCGAGCGGCAATACGGAAATGCTCGGCCAGTTGCTGATCGAGGCGGGAATTCTGACCAGCCATGAGCTGGATGGCGCGCTTGCCGCCCAGGAAGGCATGGCGGTCCAGGAAAGCGGCGCCAAGCTGCCTATAGGTGAAATTCTGGTCAAGGAAGGCGTGGTGCAGAAAGAAGTGGTGGACGTGGCGCTGGAGAAACAGCGTCAGCTACGCGACACCAAGGCGCAGGAAGCCAAATTCATCCGCGTCAGCGCGGAAAAACTTGATGAACTCATTAATCTCGTCGGCGAACTGGTCATCGCCGGTGCCGGCGCATCGCTGCTCGCACAGCGCTCCGGTGACGCGGCGCTGCACGAATCGACTTCCATCGTATCCGGCCTGGTGGAGGAAATCCGCGATGGGGCGCTCAAGTTGCGCATGGTGGAAATCGGCGAGACCTTCAACCGCTTCCAGCGTGTGGTGCGCGATGTAAGCAAGGAACTGGGCAAGGACATTGCTCTGGAGATCAGCGGTGCCGAAACCGAACTGGACAAGACCGTCGTCGAGAAAATCGGAGACCCCCTCATGCACCTGGTGCGCAACGCCATGGACCATGGCATCGAACCCGGCGAATCACGTGTGGCGGCCGGAAAGGTGGCAAAGGGCACGCTGCGCCTGAATGCCTACCACGATTCCGGCAGCATCGTGATCGAGGTGGCGGACGACGGCGGTGGCCTCAAGAAGGAGCGCATCCTAAGGAAAGCGGTCGAGCGCGGCATCGTCGCTCCAGGACAGTCCCTTTCCGACAGCGAGATTTATAACCTGATTTTCGAAGCCGGATTCTCCACCGCAGAGCGTGTCACCAATCTCTCGGGCCGCGGCGTCGGCATGGACGTGGTCAAGCGCAACATCCAGTCGCTGCGCGGCACCGTGGATATCGAAAGCCAGGAGGGGCGCGGCACCACGGTGCGCATCCGGCTGCCGCTCACCCTCGCCATCATCGACGGCTTCCTGGTGGGCGTGGGCAAGTCTTCTTTCGTGATCCCGCTCGACATGGTGCTGGAATGCATCGAGCTGCCCGAAGCGGACAGAAGGGCAGCCGCTACGCGCAACTACGTAAATCTGCGCGGCGAGGTGCTGCCCTTCGTCAGTCTGCGCGATCAATTTGAAGTCAAGGCTGCAGTAGGCAAGCGCGAAAACATCGTGGTCGTGCAATACGGCGGGCAGAAGGCTGGCTTTGTGGTGGATGAACTGATGGGCGAGTTTCAGACAGTCATCAAGCCGCTTGGCAATGTGTTCCGGCATTTACGGGGCGTTTCTGGCTCCACCATTCTCGGAACGGGCGAGGTCGCCCTGATTCTGGATGTTCCGGCACTGGTGCAGATGGCGGTGGCGCGGGAGGGGCAGATGGCGGTGAAGGCGGCGTAGGGGGCTGGATCGAGGCAGATAAGTATTCACTTTGGGTGTGCGGAAATCAACGAAAGGAACGGGAAATGTTCAAGAACATGAAGATAGGGATGCGGCTGGGGATGGGTTTTGGCCTGCTGGTGATCCTGATGGCGGTAATCGCCTCAATCGGAGTCGCGCGGCTTGGGAAGGTGAATGACCTGACAGAAAAAATCGTAACCAAGGACTGGGTCAAGGCACAGATGGCCTCACAGATCATGGATATGGCCAACGACAATGCCAAAGCCAACCTCGAGCTGTTTCTTGCAAGTGATCAACAAACGATCACAAAAATCAAGGAACGGATCGAAATGAACAAGAACGGGATTACCGACACGCTCGATAAGCTGGAAGGCTTGTTGTATCTGCCGGAGGGCAAGGCGCTGCTTGCGAAGATCAAGGAAACGAGAAAGGCATATGTTGGCTCGTTCACGACTGCCAGCAAGCTGTTGCTGGAGGAGCACAAGCGGGATGCCGCGGTTGTCGAGATGAATACCAGAACCCTTCCGGCCCTTGAGATTTTCAGTGCATCCATCAAGGAGCTCGTGACGTTCCAGGGCAAGGTTGTCGACAAGTCGGGTATGGAAGCCAAGCAGACCTATGACTCGGCACGCAGCTTGATGACCATGGTTGGGGTCAGTGCATTTCTGCTCGCGGTGCTCATTGCCTTCTGGATCACACGCTCTATCACCCGTCCGCTCGGAGAGGCTGTGGATGTCTCCAATCGCCTCTCCGAAGGTGATTTCAGCGTGAAGATCGACGTGCGGTCGCGCGACGAGACCGGCCTGCTGCTCGGCGCGATGAAGAACATGGTGGAGAAGCTCTCCCAGATCATCACCGAGGTTCGTTCTGCGGCGGACAACCTGTCGTCGGCGTCGGA
>CAZHKS010000026.1:0-27922 GCA_964533095.1 uncultured Thiobacillus sp.
CCGACATTTCCAAGGCGCGCACGCGTCTGGGCTACGAACCGACGCACCGCATCGGGGAAGGCCTGGCCGAGGCGATGGACTGGTATGTGCAGGACCTGACGCGTTAAGGAAAAATTGATTGAATCCCCCGTCGCGCTTAAATTCATGACGTGGCTGTCAGAGTTCAGTCGTCTTTTTCGCGGATGATTTTGCGATACACATGTCAATAGAAGACCGGATCCATTCCTTTCTGGGAGCCTATATTGCCTCGCCACAGTGGCTCAAATCACTGATGGGCGAGGCCTATTCAAAATTGCCGGTTGCCTGGCGGCGTGGTCGTCAGTATGCGCACTTCCGTGCTGAGCTTGCGGATTCATCGCCCGAATCGATATCGCGATTGGCACATACCAAACTGGCGAATATCCTCCGCCATGCACTGACAACGGTACCGGCGTATCGCGAGTATCGCCATCTTCTGGGTGGGCTGGATGCGCCACAACAGGTGCTGGCGCAACTGCCGGTGGTTTCCAAGGCCATGATCAAGTCGGCACCCGAACGCTATTTGTCAGATGCGCTTTCACCAGGTTCACGGTTGACTGCTTTTACTGGCGGCTCAACGGCAGAGCCCATGCGTTTTTATCTGCAGAAACACGTCACGCGCGCCAAGGAATATGCCTACATGGAGGACTTCGAGACACGTGTCGGTTTCGTGGCAGGGAACGAGGTGGTGCTTGCGTTGCGCGGCCGTACGGTGCCGACAGCCAAACGGCCGGGCGGACGCTTGTGGATGTTCGAGCCGATCAAGAAGCAGCTGATTCTGAGTTCGGATCATCTGGAGCCGACTTACATGCCGCAGTACATGGCGGCGCTGCGACAGTGGAAACCGGGCTACATCCAGGCATTCCCTTCCGCGTTGTATCCGTTGGCACGCTGGCTCAAGACTCACCCCGACGCAGGGGTCACAGCGCGGATACGCGGCGTTCTGCTGTATTCAGAAAATGTATATGACTTTCAGATGAGCCTGTTTCGCGAAGTGTTCGATTGCCCGGTGCTTAAGCATTACGGGCATTCGGAGCGGGTGCTGATGGCGGCCACGCTGCCGGACGACGAGCGCTATTTTTTCTGGCCGCAATATGGCTACTTAGAGGTGCTCGATGAGGCAGGGAACGTCGTTACTCAGCCTGGCGTTCTGGGTGAAATTGTGGGCACCAGCTTCGAAAATCGGGTGATGCCTTTTGTGCGATATCGCACTGGCGATATGGCGATGCTGTCGGACAGGCCGCATCCGGCGTTGCCCGGCTATACCGCTGTGGAACGCATTGAAGGCAGGTTGCAGGAATTCATCGTGACCCGCGACCACCGGCTGATTTCCATTACCACCATGGGTGCCGCCCACTTCGACGAACTGGCTGAAGTGGAGGCAATTCAATACGAACAGCATGAGCCGGGAATATTCCTGCTCAAGATTGTTTCGTCTCAAAAACTAGGCGATGACATGCGGGCGCGCATCGCCAGGGCGGTTGAGGAAAAGACGCAGCATGGCTGCCGTGCCGATGTGGTGAGCGTGAAGTCAATTCCACGGACTGCTCGAGGCAAGCACGTGATGCTGGTGCAGCATCTGGATATCAGCCGCTACCTGGGCGCTACGGTGGAGAACGGAAAATAATGTGCGGCATCGCGGGATATGTGCGGTTGTCTCCGGAGAGCCATCCACCGGATGCAGCAACCGCCACGCGCATGCTCGATGTGATCCGGCATCGCGGTCCGGATGGCGAAGGGCAGTGGCGCTCGCCTGATGATGCCTGCTGGTTGGGGCATCGCCGGCTGGCGATTATCGATCTGGCCACCGGTGATCAGCCGATGACAAACGAAGACGGTACGGTGTGGACCGCTTTCAATGGCGAGATTTATAACCACGCCGAGTTGCGCAGTGAACTGGAATCCAACGGCCATGTTTTCCATAGTCATGCCGATACCGAGGTGCTGGTGCATGGCTACGAAGCTTGGGGCGCACGCGGCCTTGCGCAACGACTTCAGGGCATTTTTGCGTTTGCAGTCTATGACGTGGAGATGCGCCGCCTGATGTTGTGCCGTGATCCGATGGGCGTGAAGCCGCTGTATTGGTGGAGCGATGGCAAGACCTTGCTGTTTGCGAGCGAGATCAAGGCACTGTTGACCCATCCGGCGCTCGCTTCGCGTCAGGTCAATCGGCGTGGAGTGGCGCAGTTCATCGTCACCCGGTATGCCTCTCGTCCGGAAACGATGTTTGAAGGCGTATATCGTTTGTCGGAGGGGCACTATGCGGAAATCGATGTTGATGCAGGCCATATGCCAGTGCCACAGCTTTATTGGGATTGGCAGCCGCGAGCCACGTCCATGACGTTTGACGACGCGCTGGAGGAACTTGATGGCCTGCTCACACGCACGGTTGACATGCAGCTTATGTCGGACGTGCCCCTGGGAGTGCAGTTATCTGGCGGGGTGGACAGCAGCACGGTGGTGGCGATCATGGAAACCCTGCGCCGCAAACGCGGCGACAGCACGCCGCTGAAGACATTTTCTGTGGGTTTCGATATTCCCGAATTTTCCGAATTGCCACATGCGCGCAAAGTGGCGGAGCGCTATGGCACGGAGCATCACGAAATCGCCGTAGGGTTTCGCGAATTCATCGAGGACCTGCCACGCCTGTGCTGGTTTTACGATGAGCCGATGGGGGAACCGCCAGCAGTGCCCACCTATCACATGTGCAAGATGGCGAAGGAGCATGTCAGCGTGATGCTGTGTGGCGAAGGGGCGGATGAACTGTTTGGTGGCTATTCCAAATACGTATTCGATCAGTTTTCACGCGCATTCGACTGGATGCCTGATGGGATGCGTCAATCGCTGTTGCGGACAGCAGGCGGCCTGATCCCGGCCAAAGGCCGGCGGGTGCGCGCCATCGCCGAGAAGCTGGCGCTGGCCGACCCCGCCGAACGGTTTGCTTCGTGGTATGGCGGATTCGACACCCAGAGCCAGCAGGAGCTTTTGACCACCGAATTGGCGGCCGAAGTGGGCGACGGCGGCTTGAAAGTGGCATTCGACGGAATATTGCGTGCGTGCGCCAGCACCCACAATCTGGACCGGTTCCAGTATTGCGACCTGCATACCCGACAGGTGGACGACATCCTGGTCAAGGGCGACCGCATGAGCATGGCGGCAAGCGTGGAGGCGCGGGTGCCTTTTCTCGATCATCGGCTTGCCGAGTTCGCCGCGCGCCTGCCGCAGCGTTTTCGTGTGGACGGCTTGAAAAGCAAGGTGCTGCTGAAGAAACTGGCGGAGCGCTATATCCCTCATGAGGTCATTTACCGTCGCAAGGTGGGCTTTACTGTTCCGCTGACGCGCTGGTTCGCGGGTCCGCTGGCCGGGTTTCTGCGCGCCGTGTTGCTGTCGGAGCAGGCACTGTCCCGGGGCTATTTCCGGCCGGAGACAGTGCGCCGGGTGATTGACGAACACGTGGCAGGCCGTGTCGATCATGAACAGGGGTTGTGGCTGTTGCTGACGCTGGAAGTGTGGCATCGCCTGTTTGTCGACGGGGACGGCTCGGAGTCCACCATGCTGCAAGTGAATGCCGATTTTGCTCTGATGTTGTACCAGTCATGATCTTGTTGTATTCATCTGGCACAATTTGAACATAAACGAAGCCTGCCGAATGAGCAGACAATAATGAAATCCCTATGATTCAGCAACGCAAACTTCGTGTCGTGCTGTTCAGCCCGGCACTCAATGCCGTGAGCGGGGTATCCACGCATGTCAACATGCTGCTGGGTTCGACGTTGGCTCGGGATTTCGATTTGATGCATTTCCAGGTCGGCAGCGAGGGCCGGAAAGAGGGCAAGGCAGGCAAATTGTGGCGCATGGTTTCCAGCCCCTTCATGCTCGCCGTTTTTTTGCTGCGTCAGCGGCCGGATATTGTTCATCTCAATACGTCGCTCGATCAGAAAGCCTATTGGCGGGACCTTGTTTACTTGCTGGTTGCTCGATTGGCAGGGCGAAAGGTGTTGAACCAGGTTCACGGCGGCGCGCTGCCGCAGGACTTCTTTTCAAATAGCCGGTTTCTGACCTGGGTGCTGCGACGGACGTTGGTAGCGTCCCATGCAGTGTCGGTCCTTTCCAGTGAAGAACTGAAGGCCTACCGGATTTTTGATCCACACATCAACGTCCACCTGATACCCAATGCGATCGAGGTCGACGATCTGATCGATGTGCCGCGCAATGTCAATTGTGACAATCCATTGCGACTCGTGTACGTGGGGCGTTTGGTTGAAACCAAGGGGCTGTTCGAGATTGTTGAAGCTCTCAGGCTTCTTAAATCCCGCAGCGTTCCGTTTTCGATGCGAATCGCCGGTGGCGGGCCAGATGATACGGTCTTGCGCAAAGCGGTGGCGAACGCCGGGCTTGAACGCGAGGTCAGCTTCCTGGGTCCGGTTTTTGGCGAAGCCAAGCAGCGCCTGTGGCTGGAGTCTGACTTGTTTGTTTTCCCAACCTGGCACAAGGAGGGACTCCCCTATGCGATTCTTGAGGCCATGGCGGCAGGTTGCGTATCGATAACTTGCCCGGTTGCGGCCATTCCGGATGTGATGCAGGAGGGTGTGCACGGGCTGTTTGTCCCACCGAAAACCCCGTTGGCGCTTGCAGATGCACTGGCTCGATTGGATTCGGACAGGGATGTGATCGCGCGCATGGCACAGGCAGGCCGAGATCGCATCAGAGCACAATATACAACTGCACGGCTGGCGGAAGACTTCCGCCACCTGTACCTGGAACTGTAAGCCACCATGTGCGGGATTTCTGGTTATCTGCTTGGGAAGCCCGTCGCAAGACTGAGTGAGGCGCTTCGCAACATGGCCGCGGCCGTTAGTCATCGTGGTCCGGATGACGAGGGCTTCTTTGAGGCATCGCTGCGCAACGGCAGCAGCAGGGTGGGTTTGGCACACCGTCGCCTATCGATCATCGATCTCGCCGCTGGGCATCAGCCCATGGGCAATGAAGATGGCTCGGTACAAGTTGTCTTCAACGGTGAAATTTATAACTTCCAGGGTTTACGTGATGAACTGATCGCCAAGGGTCACGTTTTTCGTACGCACTCGGACACCGAAACGATCGTTCATGCCTACGAGGAATGGGGCGACCGCTGCGTCGAGCGGTTCCGCGGCATGTTTGCCTTTGCGTTGTGGGATGCCGGCCGCGAGCGGCTTGTTCTGGCGCGCGACCGTTTTGGCCAGAAACCCCTGTTTCTGCTGGAACAGGACGGCATGCTGTTGTTTGCCTCGGAGATCAAATCCCTTCTGGCGTTCCCTGGTGTCAGGCCGGTCGTGAACCGGGATGCGCTCTGGGATTATTTCGCATACCGCTATGTACCCGCGCCAGCGACCCTGTTTCGGGGCATCCGCAAGCTGATGCCTGGATGCCAGGCTGTATGGGAAGCAGGCCGTTTGACGGAAACCCGCTATTACACGCCGCCCGACCGTGAGCCGCTAACTACGCCTACGTCATTGCGAGATCCAGTTGGAAGCTTTCTGGAGAAGCTGGATGAAGCGGTGCGTATCCGCATGATTTCGGATGTACCGTTTGGCGCATTCCTGTCAGGCGGTATCGATTCTTCCGCCGTAGTCGGGCTGATGTCGCGGCACTTGAACCAGCCTGTGAAAACCTTCTCCGTAGGCTTTGCCGAGTCGGGGTACAGTGAGCTGGGTTATGCGCGAACCATTGCCGATCTGTTTCACACTGATCACCATGAGTTGACGGTTTCACAGGACCACCTCATGGCGCATCTGCCCGCGCTGGTGCGATTCCATGACGCGCCCGTGGCTGAGCCTTCCGATATTCCCATTTATCTCCTTTCGATAGAGGCGGCGAAATCCGTAAAAATGGTGCTTACAGGCGAAGGCGCTGACGAGTTCCTGGGTGGCTATCCCAAGCATGCGTTCGAACGCTATGCGGAGCCCTATCAATTGTTGCCTGGCATTGTCCGGCATGGCTTGATCGAGCCCCTGGTGGGCGCATTGCCTTATCGGTTCCGCCGTGCCAAGACGGCAATCGCCAATCTGGGAATTGAAGACTTCAACGAGCGTATGCCGCGGTGGTTTGGTGCCTTGTCGCACGCTGAGCGTAAACAGCTTGTGACGATGACTGCGCCCTCAAATCATGAATATGCTTCACAACTGGATACGCCTGAGAGCAACAGCGCGTTGCGCCGCATTCTGTATTTCGACCAGACAAGCTGGCTGCCAGACAATCTGCTGGAACGTGGAGACCGTATGACCATGGCAGCCTCCATCGAGGCGCGCATGCCTTTCATGGATCATGAACTGGCTGCCTTTGTTTCTACGCTGCCAGATGATTTCAAGGTTCGCAGCCATACTGGAAAATGGATATTGCGGGAGGCGATGAAAAAATTACTGCCGCAGAATATCCTGGCCAGACCAAAGGTCGGATTTCGCGTTCCAGTCAATGAATGGTTTCGCGGCTCTATGCGTGAATATCTCGCCGACCACCTTACGGGGCCAAATTCGCGTACAGCAAGTTATTACCATCGCGCCAGGCTGGTTCGCATTCTTCAAGATCATGCACAGGGCAGACAGAACCACGAGAAGCTGCTTTGGTGCCTTCTCAATCTTGAGATATGGCACCGGGAATATGGAGTTGAAACGTGACGTCGTTGTCATGGAAGCTTGCACGGATTCGCGTGATGGAGTGGAAAGAAATTTTCTGGCGCATCCGGGAACTAGTGCAGGCGCGCTTGGAATCGCTTGGGTTCAGACGCGCGCATTCCTCAAGCATGCCGATACAGGATTACGGCCACGCCTGGTTGGCTGAATTATGGAATGAGTTTGTAGCCGAGTCTTATGTTCAAGTTGCGGAACAGGTTCTTGCAGGACGGTTTGATGTATTTGCACTGCAAGCCACAGAACTTGGTTTCCCGCCGCGCTGGAACCGCGACCCAAAAACCCGCACCCTTGCGCCGATCACCTTTGGTAAAACACTTAATTACCGGGATGAGAATATTGTCGGGGATATCAAGTATTTGTGGGAGCCTAATCGGCATCAGGAACTGGTGACACTAGCGCAGGCCTGGCGCTTGACCGGCGAGATGAAATACGCAGAGGGATGCCGGACGCTGCTGGAATCGTGGTTCGAGCAATGTCCTTATCCGTTGGGGCCGAACTGGACAAGTTCGCTGGAACATGCGGTGAGGCTGCTGAACTGGTCGGTGGCTTGGCAACTGCTGGGCGAGGCGGAGTCCCCCCTGTTTGCCGGAGCGGATGGCCAGGCTTTTCGCCGGCGCTGGCTGGTTTCGATCTATCAGCACTGCCATTTTATTGCAGGACATTTCTCGAAATACTCTTCTGCCAACAATCACCTGTTCGGCGAATATGCGGGGCTGTTCATCGGCGCGCTGATATGGCCGTGCTGGGCTGACAGCGCCCGTTGGATGGAAATCGCCCGGGCAGGGCTGGAGGCGGAAGCGCTTAAGCAGAATGCACCGGATGGAGTAAACCGCGAGCAGGCAATCTGGTACCACCACGAAGTAGCGGACATGATGTTGATTTGTGGGCTGGCTGGCCGTGCAAATGGCGTTGAATTTCCAATTGAATTCTGGAAGCGATTGGAGTTGATGCTGGAGTTCATTGCGGCGCTAATAGATGTGGATGGCAAACTCCCAATGATCGGGGATTCGGACGACGCGGTGATGGTTCGCTTCTCGCGTGAGCAAGGATTCAATGCCTATCGCTCATTGCTTGCCACGGGTGCTGTGTTATTTGAGCGTGAGGATTTTGCCCGCAAGGCAGTGACATTCGACGACAAGAGCCGCTGGCTGTTGGGAGAGGCGGGGAATGTGGCGTTCGCGTGTCTGGCAGCGCTTTCATCCGACGGAAGATCAGAGAAGCGGGCATTCCCGGAGGGCGGCTATTACATTTTGGGCGATCGGTTCGATACGCCGGATGAGGTGCGCATCGTGGTGGATTCTGGCCCATTGGGGTATCTGTCGATTGCGGCGCATGGCCATGCGGATGCGCTGGCATTCACCCTGTCGGCTGGTGGGTGTGAGGTTCTGATCGATCCTGGTACCTATGCGTATCACACCCAGAAGAAGTGGCGGGATTACTTTCGTGGCACATCAGCACACAACACGGTACGTGTCGATGGGGTGGATCAGTCGTTGATCGGCGGAAACTTCCTGTGGTTGAAGCATGCAAAGGCGTGGTGCGAGCAATGGGAATCTGATGTGGATCGTGATTATTTTGCCGGTGCACATGATGGGTATCAGTCATTGCCAGACCCTGTCTTACATCAACGCGCTATCGATTTCGATAGGGCTTCACGTGTACTACGGGTGACTGATACGCTGACCTGTAAAGGGGTGCACCAAGTAGAGCTTTTCTGGCATTTTGCCGAAACCTGCCAGATTCAGGTCAGTGGCAATGAGATTTCGGCATTGTGCGATGGTCGGGCGGTACGTTTGGTGATGCCCGGGAATAAATGGAAGCCCAACGTGGTGAGGGGGCAGGAAACGCCCCCACTTGGCTGGATTTCCCGTCGTTTTGATCAGAAATTCCAGACTTCTTCTGTAGTATGGTCGGGTCAAATTTCAGGGACGACTACGCTCAATACAGAGATACACCTGAAGCGGCACGATTCTTGAAAGAAATATCTGTTGGTACGAGAACAAGTCTGCGCATATTTTAAAGCAAATAAGGGGGAGAGCACGTGAAAATCAGTATTTTTGGCTTGGGCTATGTGGGTGCAGTTTCCGCAGGTTGTCTGGCCAGCGATGGGCATGATGTGATTGGGTTGGACCCTAACCAGACCAAGGTGGACCTGATCAACAAAGGCATCACGCCCATCATTGAAAAAGACATTGGCGAGATGATTTCCAAGACCGTTGCTACGGGGAAGTTGCGCGCCACCATTGATGTGCGTGAGGCGGTGATGGGATCGGATATTTCGCTCATCTGTGTGGGGACGCCTTCCCTGCTCAATGGCAATCTGGATCTTTCCTATGTGCGTCGTGTGTGTGAGGAGATCGGTGCGGCCATCAAGGACAAGAGCAGTTTTCATGTGGTGGTAGGGCGTTCGACCATGTTGCCGAGCTCCATGCGTAATGTGGTGATTCCTACGCTGGAACAGGCTTCAGGCAAGCAGGCGGGCGTGGATTTCGGCGTGTGCAACAACCCCGAGTTTTTGCGCGAAGGCTCGGCGGTTTACGACTACTACCACCCGCCCAAGACGGTGATCGGCGAGAGCGATCCGCGCGCAGGCGACATGCTGGTGGAGCTCTACAAGAATATGGATGCGCCGATGATCCGCACCGACGTTGAAACGGCGGAGATGGTCAAATACACGGACAACAACTGGCACGCGCTGAAAGTGGCATTCGCCAACGAGATCGGCAATATCTGCAAGGCAGTGGGTATCGATGGCCACAAGGTCATGGAGATTTTCTGCCAGGACACCAAATTGAATCTTTCGCCTTACTACATGAAACCGGGTTTTGCTTTTGGTGGCTCATGTCTGCCCAAGGATGTGCGCGCATTAACTTACAAGGCACGCAGCCTTGATCTTGACTTGCCAGTTTTGAATGCTCTTATGCCATCCAACCAGCGCCAGATTGAAAAAGCCATCGACATGATTGCCAACAAGGGCAAACGCAAAGTAGGTATTCTGGGATTTGCGTTCAAGGCGGGTACAGATGACCTGCGCGAATCGCCCCTCGTGGATGTGATCGAGCGCTTGATCGGTAAGGGTTACGAACTGAAGCTGTACGACAAGAACGTGAATCTGGCCGCACTGACCGGCGCCAACCGTGATTACATCCTTAACCACATCCCGCATATTTCCAAGCTGATGGTGGAGTCGATGCAGGAAGTGATGGATTTTTCCGAAACGATTGTCATTGGCAACAGTGCTGATGAGTTCAAACCGGTACCTGCCAGCCTGAAACCCAATCAGGTGGTGGTCGATTTGGTACGTATCAGCAAAAACATGAGCAGCGAACAATACGACGGAATTTGCTGGTAATCGACATGACGATAAAAAATTCACGAACCTCAGCAGTCGCGGAGATTATTTCCGAACGAGTCCAATACACTCAGCCGACAATACTCGTTGTGGGGTGCGGATCCGGGAAGGAGGCTGCAGTGCTTGCGCACGATCTCAAGGCGAAGGTTATTGGCATCGACATTGTTGCAAAATTCGACACCGAGGCTGCACGTGCTGTGCAGTTGCAGTGTGGAGACGCTACGGCGCTTGAATTTCCCGATGCTACTTTCGATATTGTATTTTCGTATCATGCGCTAGAACATATTCCGGACTACAACAAGGCTCTAGATGAAATGAACCGTGTGCTCAAGCCAGCTGGGACCTATTGCATTGGTACCCCTAATCGAGCACGGATACTTGGCTATTTGGGAGGCGGCTCCACGATGGCGGAAAAGGTTTCGTGGAACATTGCAGATTGGCGCGCCAGGTTTGGTGGTCGCTTTCGTAACGAATTCGGCGCACACGCTGGGTATACAGCGTCGGAATTACGGGACATTCTCCTGCAACATTTCTCGTCAACAGAAAATGTGACTGTGGAATATTACAAGCGCTTATACGCACGCCGAGTCGGTATTGTGAATATTCTTGCGGGAGCAGGTGTCGGCCAGTTTCTTTTTCCATCCGTGTATTTTATTGGGAAGAGATGAGGGTAATGGAGTTTCTGGAAAAACGTCGCGTCCTCATCCTAGTTGAAAACCTGCCTTCGCCATTCGACCGTCGGGTCTGGCAGGAAGCCACGACCCTGCATGCGAACGGCTATGGGGTGTCCATTATCTGCCCGACCGGGAAGGGTTACGAGAAACCTTACGAGGAAATCGAGGGTATTCATATTTACCGCTACGACCTTCCCATGGAGGCGGAGGGCGCCAAGGGCTATGCGGTTGAGTATTCTGCCGCACTGTGGCATACCTTTCGTCTGGCCTGGAAGGTGCGGCGGGAGCAGGGCTTCGACGTCGTCCATGCCTGCAATCCCCCCGACCTGCTGTTTCTGATTGGCGGGTTTTTCAAGCTGTTTTTCGGCAAGAAATTCCTGTTCGATCACCATGACATCAATCCGGAGTTGTACGAGGCAAAGTTCGGTCGCCGTGACTTCTTCTGGAAGTTGATGGTGTGGCTTGAGCGCATGACCTTCAAGACCGCGGATGTTTCGATCGCCACGAACGAGTCGTACAAGAAAATTGCCATCGAGCGTGGCGGCATGAATCCGGACAAGGTCTACGTGGTGCGCAGCGGGCCGAAGCTCGATCGGTTGAAGATCATTTCACCCGTGGAGACGCTGAAACACGGCAGGCGGTATCTCGTGGGCTATGTGGGCGTGATGGGCAAGCAGGAGGGCATCGACCTGCTGCTGCAGGCGGCGCGGCATATCGTCAAGGATATGGGACGTGACGACGTGCACTTCGGCCTGGTGGGTGGCGGGACGTCGCTGGACGAGATGCAGAAACTGGCGGCGGATCTTGGCATAGCCGACTATGTGACGTTTACCGGCCGGGTTCCCGATCAGGCGCTGCTGGAGATGCTCAATACGGCCGACGTCTGCGTGAATCCCGACGTGGCCAACGAGATGAACGACAAGTCCACCATGAACAAGATCATGGAGTACATGGCCCTGGGCAAGCCTGTGGTGCAGTTCGACCTGACCGAGGGGCGTTTCTCGGCGCAGGAGGCGTCGCTGTATGCGGCGGAGAATGATCCAGAGGACATGGCGCGCAAGATTGTCGAACTGCTGGACGACCCTGAGCGCCGGGCCCGCATGGGTGAGTTTGGCCGCAACCGGGTGGTGAACGAGCTGGAGTGGCAGTACGAGGCCCCCAAGCTGCTGGCGGCGTATGAGGACGTATTGTCAGACGGCAGGCAAAAGAAATGACAGCCCAGCGTGAAAAATAAGACAATTGCTGTCTTCGTAATTGATTAGAGTCCAGGTATATGACCAAGAAAGCCCTCATCACCGGCGTCACTGGCCAGGACGGCGCCTACCTCGCCGAATTCCTGCTGGGCAAGGGCTACGAAGTGCACGGCATCAAGCGCCGCACCTCGCTGTTCAACACAGACCGCATCGACCACCTCTACCAGGACCCGCACGAGACCGGCCGCAAGTTCATCCTGCACCACGGCGACCTCACCGACTCGTCCAGCCTCATCCGCATCATTCAGCAGGTCCAGCCCGACGAAATCTACAACCTCGCCGCGCAAAGCCATGTCGCCGTGAGCTTCGAGGAACCCGAATACACCGCCAACTCCGACGCCCTCGGCGCCCTGCGCATCCTCGAAGCCATCCGCATCCTCGGCCTGGAAAAGAAAACCCGCTTCTACCAGGCCAGCACCTCCGAACTCTTCGGTCTCGTCCAGGAAACTCCCCAGAAGGAAACCACCCCCTTCTACCCGCGCAGCCCCTACGCCTGCGCCAAGCTCTACGCCTACTGGATCACCGTCAACTACCGTGAAGCCTACGGCATGTATGCCTGCAACGGCATCCTGTTCAACCACGAAAGCCCCATCCGCGGCGAAACCTTCGTCACCCGCAAGATCACCCGTGCGCTCGCCCGCATCAAGCTCGGCCTGCAGGACTGCCTCTTCCTCGGCAACATGGATGCCAAGCGCGACTGGGGCCATGCCCGGGACTACATCGAAATGCAGTGGCTGATGCTGCAGCAGGATCACGCCGAAGACTTCGTCATCGCCACCGGCGTGCAGTACTCGGTGCGCGACTTCGTCAACGCCGCCGCCAAGGAACTCGGCATGGCCATCCGCTGGGAAGGGCAGGGCGTCAATGAAAAAGGCTATGACGCCAACGGCAAGTGCATCGTCGCCGTCGACCCGCGCTACTTCCGCCCCACCGAAGTCGAGACCCTGCTGGGCGACCCGACCAAGGCCAAGGAGAAACTCGGCTGGACGCCGAAGATCAGCTTCGACGAACTGGTCAGCGAGATGGTGCGCGAAGACCTGAAAGCTGCCGAGCGCGACGAGCTGATCAAGAAGCATGGCTACAAGGCCATGGACTACAACGAGTAAAGCGGGTGAAAACAGTTTTAATATGTGCTCGTTCGCTCTGAGCCCTTCGTCGGAGCTCATGACAGGCCTGTCGAAGGGCTTGTTCAAGGTGCAATCGAGATCACGCGAATTGTGATCTCAGGGAAAAGGGGACAGGCGCACAGCGCTGGGTGATCGATGGACCTGAATAATCGTATCCGTCAGATATTGAGCCGACATGGCGATATTCGCCTGGCGATCCTGTTCGGCTCGCTTGCGGCAGGGGACGCGACGCCGCGGAGCGACCTCGATCTGGCCGTGCAGATGCGGATTCCGTTGTCTAGCGAAACCAAAATGACCCTGATTGGCGAGCTGTCGCAGGCGATCGGCCGCCCGGTCGATCTGATCGACTTGTGTGTGGTGGGGGAGCCGTTGCTGGGACAGATACTCAAACATGGTGTTCGTTTGTTCGGCAATGACACCGACTACGCTGAGCTGCTCAAACGACATCTGTTCGAAGAGGCAGACTTCATGCCTTATCGCCGGAGAATCCTGGCCGACCGGAGACGGACATGGATCGGGAAGTAATCGAGCAGAAAATCGAATCCCTGCGCCGCAGTGTTGAACGGGTCCGCCAGAAGTGCCCGGCGACGGCGACTGCCCTGGCTGGCGACCCGGATGCCCAGGACATCCTTACCCTGAACCTGAGCCGTGCCGTCCAGCTTTGCGTGGACATCGGCGCGCACCTGATCGCGGAACACAATCAGCCTGCACCCGACACGATGGGGCAAACCTTCGATGTGCTGGCCGAGATGGACGTGATATCAGCCGAACTGGCCGTGCGCATGAAAAAAGCGGTGGGTTTCCGAAACATCGCAGTCCACAACTATGAAGCCATTGACTGGGAAATCACTCACGCAATCGCCACGCGCCACATGATCGACTTCGCCGAATTCGCGTCAGCTGTCGTTGCGGCGACGGGAATTTGAGATTCATCGGAATGAACCCACACGAAAAAATTTATATTGCAGGCCACCGCGGCCTGGTTGGCTCTGCCCTCATGCGCAATCTGCAGGCCAAGGGCTACGAGAACTTCGTAACCCGAACTCACGCGCAACTCGACCTCACCAGTCAGGTTGATGTGGAGACCTTCTTTGCGACCGAGAAGCCCGACTACGTCTTCCTCGCGGCTGCCAGAGTCGGCGGCATCCATGCCAACAACACCTATCCCGCCGAATTCATCCGTGACAACCTCGCCATCCAGACCAACATCATTCACGCGGCCTGGAAAAACAGCGTCAAGCGCTTGCTGTTCCTGGGATCCAGCTGCATCTACCCCAAGCTCGCGCCCCAGCCGATGAAGGAAGAGCACCTGCTCACCAGCGAGCTGGAGCCCACCAACCGCCCCTATGCCCTGGCCAAGATCGCCGGCATCGAAATGTGCTGGAGCTACAACCGCCAATACAAGACCCAGTATCTGGCCGTCATGCCGACCAACCTGTACGGACCGGGCGACAACTACCACCCTGAGAACTCCCACGTCATCCCGGCGCTGATCCGCCGCTTCCACGAAGCCAAACTTGCCGGCGCTCCGAGCGTCACCGTGTGGGGAACGGGCACGCCCAGGCGTGAATTCCTGTACAGCGAAGACATGGCCGACGCCTGCGTCTATCTGATGAGCCTGCCAGATGCGCAGTTCGTCCAGCTCTTGGGGCAGGACCGCAACGACGGTCTGGCGCCGCTGGTGAACATTGGCGTGGGGGAAGACCTCACCATTCGCGAACTGGCCGAAACGGTGAAGAGCGTGGCCGGTTATGAGGGAGAGATCGTGTTCGACGCGGCCAAACCCGATGGCACGCCGAGAAAGCTGATGGATGTGACGCGACTCAATGGCATGGGGTGGAAGGCAAAAACACCGTTCAAGCAGGGCGTCGAGCAGGCCTACGCAGATTTCCTGGGCGGGAATAACCCGGTCGGCACCTGAATGTCAGGTGCGGGCACGTGCTGAAGACACCATAAACATTAGGAATCGTTTTTGTGATATTCGTTACGGGCGGCGCCGGCTTCATCGGCGCAAATTTCATTCTGGACTGGCTGCAGGTGTACGACGAGCCGGTAATTAATCTCGACAAGCTCACGTACGCGGGCAATCTGGAAAACCTGGCTAGCCTGAAGGGCGACCCGCGGCACATCTTCGTGCAGGGCGACATCGGCGATCGTGCACTGGTGGAGAAACTGCTTGCCGAGCATCGCCCGCGCGCGATCGTCAACTTTGCGGCCGAGTCGCACGTCGACCGCTCGATCCACGGCCCGGAGGATTTCATCCAGACCAACGTGGTGGGCACCTTTCATCTGCTGGAGGAGGTGCGCGCTCACTGGATGAGCCTGCCGGAAGCGGAGAAGACTGAATTCCGATTCCTGCATGTGTCGACCGACGAGGTATACGGCTCGCTGGGGCCGGACGACGCACCGTTCACCGAGACCACGCCGTTCGCGCCCAACAGCCCCTATTCGGCCAGCAAGGCCTCGTCCGACCATCTGGTGCGCGCGTATCACCACACCTATGGCCTGCCGGTGCTGACGACAAACTGCTCGAACAATTACGGCCCTTACCAGTTCCCGGAAAAACTGATCCCGCTGATGATCCTCAACGCCACGCGCGGCCAGCCGTTGCCGATCTACGGCGACGGCATGAACGTGCGCGACTGGCTGTATGTCACCGACCACTGCTCGGCGATCCGCACCGTGCTGGCGCAAGGCAAGGCAGGCGAGACCTACAACGTGGGCGGCTGGAACGAGATGCCGAATATCGAGATCGTGAAAACGGTGTGTGCGCTGCTCGACGAGATGCGCCCCGACCCGGCCGGCCCGTATGCACGCCTGCTGACCTATGTGACCGACCGCCCCGGCCACGACCGCCGCTACGCCATCGACGCCAGCAAGATCCACCGCGAACTGGGCTGGAAGCCGGTCGAGACCTTCGAGACCGGCATCCGCAAGACGGTACGCTGGTACCTCGACAACATGGCGTGGGTGGATGGAGTGGGGAGCAGTAAGCAGTGAGCGGGGAGCGGGGAGCGGTAAGCGGTGAGCGGTAAACCCCATGAGCGGCTCGAGGCGTGGAAAAGCGCGATGGAGTTAGTCGAGGCGGTTTATCGGATCACTGCGACTTTCCCAGCGCAGGAACAGTACGGATTGGTGTCGCAGATGCGGCGGGCTGCGATTTCCATCCCGAGTAATCTGGCTGAAGGGGCTGCTCGGGATGGGAGTCGTGAATTCGCGAGGTTCCTAAGTATTGCTCGGGGTTCGTTAAGCGAATTGGATACTCAATATCAAATTTCGATACGACTCGGATTTGTAAAACCGGATCAAAAGCAGGTCGAGCCTTTACTGGAACGAACCAGCAAACTGGTTTCGGGCCTGCACAAGAAAATGAAAGAAACCGAATAACCATGCAACCCCAAACCGCTCCCCGCTCCCCGCTTACCGCCCACCGCAAGGGAATCATTCTCGCCGGCGGCTCCGGCACCCGACTGTACCCGGCGACGCTTGCCGTGTCCAAGCAGCTGCTCCCGATCTATGACAAGCCCATGATCTATTACCCGCTCACCACGCTGATGCAGGCGGGGATTCGGGACATCCTGATCATTTCGACGCCGCAGGACACGCCACGCTTCGAGCAGCTGCTGGGTGACGGGAGCCAGTGGGGGATCTGCCTGCAGTATGCGGTGCAACCCAATCCGGAAGGGTTGGCGCAGGCCTTCATCATTGGCGCGGATTTCGTCGGCAACGGCCCCAGCGCGCTGGTGCTGGGCGACAACATCTTCTACGGCCATGACATCGCGAAAGATCTTTGCGAGGCGAGTCGACGGGAGGCCGGCGCCACGGTGTTCGCCTATCGGGTGAACGATCCGGAGCGGTATGGCGTGGTGGATTTCGATTCGACCGGCAAGGCCATCAGTCTGGAGGAAAAGCCCGCGCAACCCAAATCACACTATGCGGTGACCGGCCTTTATTTCTACGATCGCCAGGTGGTGGACATTGCCCGCAACCTGAAGCCGTCGCTGCGCGGCGAACTGGAGATCACCGACGTCAACCGACACTATCTCGAAACGGGGCAACTCGATGTGGCCATCATGGGCCGCGGCCATGCCTGGCTCGATACCGGCACCCACGAATCCATGCTGGAGGCCTCGCTGTTCATCGGGACGATCGAGAAACGGCAGGGTCTGAAAATCGCCTGCCCGGAAGAGATCGCTTATCGTCAGAGCTATATCACGGCAGAACAAGTGGAGAAACTGGCCGCCCCCATGAAGAAGAATGGGTATGGGCAGTATCTGTTGAACATGTTGAACGAACGGATTTTCTAAAAGGTGAACAGGGAACAGTGAGCAGTTAGCAGTATCTGCTCACCCCTCCCCGCTCTCCGCTCACCAAAAATGAACGTAATCGAAACCTCGCTCCCCGGTGTCCTGCTTCTCGAACCCAAGGTGTTCGGCGATGCGCGCGGCTTCTTCCTGGAAAGCTGGAACCGCCAGACCTTTGCCGAGTTGGGGCTGGATCTGGATTTCGTGCAGGACAATCATTCGCGCTCTGCCAGGGGCGTGCTGCGTGGGTTGCATTACCAGCTCAACGAACCCCAGGGCAAGCTGGTGCGGGTGGTAAACGGCGCCGTGTTCGACGTGGCGGTGGATGTACGCAAATCGTCGCCACACTTCGGGCAATGGGTCGGCTACGAACTGTCGGATGACAACCAGCGCATGATGTGGATTCCGCCTGGTTTTGCACATGGTTTCCTGGTGCTGTCGGAGAGCGCAGATTTTCTCTACAAGACCACCGCCTACTACGCGCCGCAGTGGGATCGCGGCATCCGCTGGGACGACCCGCAGATCGGGGTGGCATGGCCGCTCGAAGGCACGCCTGCGCTGTCCGCCAGGGATCAGGTCCAGCCCTGGCTCCAGGATGCGGAGGTCTACGCTTGACGTCCGCTTACCGCTTACCGCTCACCGCTCACCGTATTCTCCTCACCGGCGCCAACGGCCAGGTCGGCTGGGAGTTGCGTCGCACGCTGAGCTGTCTGGGTGAAGTGATCGCGCTGGATTCCCGGGCCATGAATCTGGCGGATGCCGATGCGGTGCGCCGGACGGTACGTGATATCGCGCCGCACACCATCGTCAACCCGGCCGCCTACACAGCGGTGGACAAGGCCGAGAGCGAGCCGGAGCTGGCGCGCGCGGTGAACGCCGTGGCACCCGGCATCCTTGCCGAGGAAGCGGAGCGGCTGGGCGCGCTGCTGGTGCATTACTCCACAGACTATGTGTTCAACGGCAGCGGGGACAGGCGCTGGCGCGAAGACGATACCTGCGATCCGCTCAACGTCTATGGTGCGACCAAGCTGGAAGGCGAGCGCGCCATCCAGGCCACGGACTGCCGCCATCTCATTTTCCGCACCTCCTGGGTGTACGGTGCGCGCGGCAGTAATTTCCTGCTGACCATGCGCCGCCTGATGCGTGAGCGCCCTGAACTCAAGATCGTGGCCGACCAGGTCGGCGCGCCGACCTGGTGCCGCGACCTGGCCGAAGCCACGGCCCTGGTGCTGAGCCAGTTTGTTTCGCCGGCAAGCGGATTCGACCCTGAACCCTGGGGCGTCTATCACATGACGAATGCCGGCGAGACCTCGTGGCACGGTTTCGCCGAAGCGATCCAGGCGCTCGATGACTTCGACGAAACGTGTGCGCCAACCCACCTGCTTCCCATCCCCAGCAGCGAATACCCGACCCCGGCGAGGCGGCCGCTCAATTCGCGTCTGGACAACGATAAGCTGGAGGCTGCGTTCGGCATAAGACTGCAGGATTGGCGTTCAGCACTGGCACTTTGCCTGGAGGCAAGCAACAAATGACAAGGATACTTGGGAGACGCGTGTGAGAGTCTTATTGACCGGCGGCGCGGGCTACATCGGCTCGCATACCGCAGTGGAATGCCTGGCGGCAGGCCACGAGGTGGTGGTGTTCGACAACCTGTCGAACAGCAGCCTGAAATCGCTGGAGCGGGTGGCGCAGATTGCCGGCAGGCAGGTGGCGTTCGTGCAGGGCGATATCCGCGATCGTGCGGCCTTGCGTGCGTTGTTCGCCGATCACGCGATCGACGCGGTGGTGCATTTTGCCGGGCTGAAGGCGGTGGGCGAGTCGGTGGAAAAGCCGCTCCTGTATTACGACAACAACATCGCCGGCAGCATCGCGCTGTTCGAGGAAATGGCTGCGGCCGGCGTGAAGGCGGTGGTGTTTTCGTCGTCCGCCACGGTGTACGGCGATCCGGCGACGGTGCCGATCACCGAGGATTTTCCGCTGTCGGCGACCAATCCCTACGGCCGCTCCAAGCTGGTCATCGAGGAGATACTGCGCGACGTCGCGCTGGCGGATGCGGGCTGGAACATCGCGCTGCTGCGTTACTTCAACCCGGTGGGGGCGCATGAATCGGGGCTGATCGGCGAAGACCCGCGCGGTATCCCCAACAACCTGATGCCCTATGTGGCGCAGGTGGCGGTGGGCCGCCGCCCGCATCTCAACGTGTTCGGCGGCGACTATCCGACGCCCGACGGCACCGGCGTGCGCGACTACATCCATGTGGTCGACCTGGCACGTGGTCATGTGGCGGCACTGAACCGTCTGCATCAGCTGGGCGGGGTGCAGACCTGGAATCTGGGCACCGGGCGCGGGGTGAGCGTGCTCGACATGGTGCGTGCGTTCGAAGCAGCGAGCGGGAGGCCGGTGCCGTACCGGATCGTGGCGCGCCGCGCGGGCGACGTGGCGCAATGCTGGGCCGACCCGGCACGCGCCGCGCGGGAACTGGGCTGGCGTGCGGAATACGATCTGGCGCGCATGTGCGCTGATGCGTGGCGCTGGCAGGCGGGCAACCCGGACGGGTATGCCTGAGAGGCAAGTGTCGTTCGCCCTGAGCTTGTCGAAGGGCATGCCCTCCAGGAACGGGGCTTCGACAAGCTCAGCCCGAACGATAGCGGTGGGCTAGCCCTGTCGCTTGCCGAGCAGTCCGCGACCGCGAAAATACTGCACCCCCAGCCAGCCACCGAAGAGTCCGCCGAGATGGGCGAAGTGGGCGACGCCCGCATCGGTGCTGGTGAGGCCGAGGATGAGTTCGACGGCGCCGTAGCCGAGCACGAAGATGCGCGCGGGGATGCGGAGGAAGGGCAGGAAAATGATCATGACCACATTCCGGGGAAAATACAGCGCATAGGCCATCAGAAGGCCGAACACGCCGCCGGAGGCGCCGATGACGGGACTGCTGCTGTGCAGGAAGTAGCCGGAGACGGCGATCTGCGTCATGGCGGCCACCACGACGCTGAGGAGGTAGGTCAGCAGGTAGCGCAGGTCGCTCCATCGCCGTTCCAGTTCGGCGCCGAACATCCACACGGCGAACATGTTGAATCCCAGGTGCGTCAGCGAGCCGTGCAGGAAGCCGTAGGTGACCAGCTGCCATAGATGGAACGCGCCGCCCGAACCCGGCGGCCACAGACCGAAGACGCGGATGATCTCGGGCCCGGTGACCAGTTCGAGTGCATAGACGAGAACATTCAGCAGGACGAGGGCGAGTGTGATCGGCGGCATGGCGATGGGCGTGTCAGGGGGCAGGCGCAATCAGCCTGCGGGCTCCCAGTGTTGCAATTTCAGCTGCAGTGACCGCTGGCCGTTGAATTCGTTCGGCATGAGCGCATAGACGGCACGGATGCGCTCGGGAAGCGGGTCGGGATGAAAGAACCGCATGGCATCGAACGACACGTCGTCGCGCGCCAGCTTGAGTTTCAGGTGTTTCTCGCCGACGACGCGCTGCGCCAAAACATCGAAGGTGGCAGTGAACAGCGGGGCGGGGAAGCCTTGTCCCCAGACCGCATGGTCGAACTGTTCGGCGAGCTCGTAGCGGTGCTCGGCGATCTCGAGTTCGCCGTCGGTTTCGATCATGCCGTCCAGATCCGCCGGGTCGATCAGTTCGCGCACCACGGCCTCGAACGCCTGGCCGAATTCCGCGTGGCGCCCGGTGGGGATGCTGAGCCCGGCGGCCATGGCGTGGCCGCCGAATTTGAGGATCAGGCCCGGATGGCGTTTGTCGATCAGGTCGAGCGCATCGCGCAAATGCAGGCCGGGGATGGAGCGGCCGGAACCCTTGAGCTCTCCGCTCTCGCTTTGGGCCAGCACGATGGTGGGGCGGTGGAACTTGTCCTTCAACCGCGACGCCAGGATGCCGATCACGCCGATGTGCCAGTCCGGCTGGAAAGCGGTAAGGCTGTGGCTGTCGCTGGGGTTGAAGGTGGCTAGGATGGCGAGTGCCTCCTCCAACATGTCGGATTCGACGTCGCGCCGGGCCCGGTTGAGCGTGTCGAGCCGCTGTGCCAACTGCTGGGCGGCGGCGGGATTGTCGGCCAGCAGGCATTCGATGCCGAGCGCCATGTCGTCGATGCGCCCGGCGGCGTTGAGGCGCGGACCGAGCATGAAGCCGAGGTCGAACACGGTGGCGCGTGCGGGCTCGCGCCCGGCGGCGCGGAACAGCGCGTTGATGCCGGCGCTGGCCTTGCCGGCGCGCATGCGCGCCAGGCCCTGTGCGACCAGGGTGCGGTTGTTGGCATCGAGCTTGACGACGTCGGCCACCGTGCCGAGCGCGACCAGGTCGAGCAGGGTGCGCAGATCCGGTTCAGGCGTGTCGGCATAGGCGCCGCGCTGCCGCAGTTCGGCACGCAGCGCCAGCAGCACGTAGAACATCACGCCTACCCCCGCCAGATTCTTCGATGCAAAGTTGCAGTCCGGCTGGTTGGGATTGACGATGCAGGCGGCGTCCGGCAGCGCGTCGCCGGGCAAGTGGTGATCGGTGACCAGCACCGGAATGCCAAGTGCGTTCGCCGCCGCCACGCCGTCGACCGCGGCAATGCCGTTGTCGACCGTGACCAGCAGGTCGGGCTGACGCGCGGCGGCGAGCCGGACGATGTCGGGCGTGAGGCCGTAGCCATGTTCGAGCCGATTGGGCACCAGGTAATCGACATGCGCGCCGAGCAGGCGCAGGCCGCGCACGCCGACGGCGCAGGCAGTGGCGCCGTCGGCGTCGTAGTCGGCGATGATGAGCAGGCGCTTGTTGTCACGAATGGCGTCGGCCAGCAGCGCGGCGGCGCGCTCGCTGTGCAGCAGCCCGGCGGGCGGCAGCAGTTGCGGCAGGCGGTGGGCGACTTCGTCGGGATGGCTGACGCCGCGTGCGGCATACAGCCGCGCCCAGGTCGGGGCGAGGCCCGCCTGCTCGAGGGCGGCACGGGTGTCGGCGGGGCTGGGACGGGTTGTGATGGACGGCATGACGGGATTGTATTGCCGGATGGGGCGGAGCGAGCGGATCAGGGATTCAGAATCTGGTGAAGTGCCGATTCTGTCCGCCGCGGACACGGAGTACCATCGTGCCATGAGCCATTTACTTCCGCTCTCCCGGGTAGCCAAGCTGGTCGGCCAGCCGCGCCATGCGCTGCAGGAAATGATCCGCGGCGGCACGCTGGCGACCTTCGACGGCATGGTCGAGCTCGACGAATTGCTGCGCGCATTTCCCGACGTCAAGTGGGACGACGATGCCGAATTTCGGCGGGTGACGGAAATCAAGGACCGGGCGTTCGCCAAGCGGGTACTGGAGCGCGCGCTGCCCGACAAGGACGTGCTGGTGGCGCGCCTGAACGAGCTGGGCGACGACTACGCGGCGGCCAAGGCCTTGCTGCAGCATTACGGCAACGTGATGACCTGGCTGGACGAGAAGATCGACGAACTCGAAGAAGACCAAAGCGCAGAAACGCGCCATGCCCTGCACGCCGTGCGCGCGTTCCTGCTGCGCAATCTGGCCGAGGTTCCGCCGGATGCGGTGCAGGCGCAGGCGGCGATTGCGCAGGAAAGGATATTCAAGATCATGTCAGCCCATGTCACCATCCATCCCAGCGGCCATGAATTCTATGTGGATGGCAACGACACCCTGCTGGAAGCCGCGCTGCGCAACGGGGTGTCGCTCAATTACGGCTGCAGCAACGGCAACTGCGGCGAGTGCAAGGCGCGCGTGCTTTCGGGCGAGGTAAAGAAAGTCCACGCGCACGACCATGTGCTTAAAGATGCCGAAAAGGATGCCGGTGTCATTCTGCTGTGCGCGTACGCGCCGGTGAACGAGGTGGTGATCGAGGCCAATGTGGCGGGCGCGCGCGATATTCCGGTGCAGCAACTGGCCGCCAAGGTCAAGTCGGTCGAGGTATTCAATCCGCACATGGCCGCGCTGCACATCCTCGCGCCGCGCAGCCAGCGCCTGCGGTATCTCGGCGGACAGCGCGTCGATGTGTCGATCGACGGGGTGAAGGGCCGCTATGCCATTGCCAGCTGCCCTTGCGAGGACCGCCATATCGAGGTGCAGATTCCGCGCCACGCGGGTGATGCGTTTGCCGAGGCCGTGTTCAGCGGCCTCAAAGCCAATGACACGGTGAACGTGGAAGGGCCTTTCGGCGAATTCGTGCTGGACGAGGATTCGCCGCGTCCCGTGATATTCCTCGCCTTTGGCGCGGGCTTCGCGCCGATCAAGAGCCTGATCCAGCATGCCATGTCGCTGGAACTGGCCGAGTCGATGGATCTGCACTGGCTGGCCGACGAAGCCGGACATTATCAGGACAATCTGTGCCGTACCTGGACCGATGCCCTCGACAATTTCAATTACCTGCCGCATGCGCCGACCGATGATCTGGAGGCTCTGCTGACAAGCATCGTGCTGGATTACCCCGACCTGCACCGCTTCGACGTGTACGCGGCGGGGACCGCGGCACAGCTTGAACGGGCGCGGCTGCATTTTGTGGGCGGGGGCCTGCACGACGCGCGCTGGTTTGCGGAAGCGCTGGATGACTGAATGCTGCGGATCGTGCGCTATGCGTGGGCGTTTCCGGTAACGCTGCTGGGCGTAGTGGTCGCGCTCGTGTCACGAGGCAGCGGCGGCACGCTGCAGCGGGTGGAGGGTGTGCTGGAAGTCGCGGGGGGCTGGCCGGCGCGGGTTTTGCGCCGCGGTTTTCCTTTCAGCGGTGCCGTGGCGGCGCTCACACTGGGACACGTCGTGGTGGGCGAATCGTTATATGCCCTGGCGGCAACGCGTGTCCACGAACGGGCGCACGTCAGGCAGTTCGAGCGGTGGGGACTGTTGCTGCTGGCGCTGTATCCGCTGGCCGGCCTGCTTGCATGGGTACGCGGCGGCAACCCGTATCGCGACAATCCATTCGAGCGCGAGGCACGGGCTGCGGAGCTTGCCGTACTGAACGCGTCTGGACAATCCGATACAGCCTGAATCAGTCTATGAGGCGGTGAGATTCCTCGCCGGGATCGCCGGTATCGGGGTCGATCCAGTCGGAAATCCCGATTTCCTCTTCGGCTTCTTCCACCGTTTCGCCGGGTTCGTAATCGCTCTCGGCGTTGTATTCCATGTCCTGTACCGCTTCGAGCAGGCTGGCGAATGGACCGTATTCTTCACCGGTGACGGCGTCGATCCAGTAGCACCCATCCGGACGCTCAATGACACGCGTATGGTCGTACTCAGCAGGGGTTTCGGGTATGGCAGATTTCATGGCGCATCCTCCATATCCTGACTATAGGGCGGGAAGCCGCGCAGGGCAAGCGCTGCTCAAACCGTGCGTCCGAGCAGCGTCAGGCCGAACAGGGCGGCCATCATCAGCGCCAGGTGCGTCCAGCTCCACAGGCGAAAATGCCGCACCAGCGCGGTGACTTCGCGATTGGCGATCAGGAACGGACGGCCATGCGCCGGCTTGCGCACAAGATGGATGCCGTCCTTCAGGCGTATGTCGAGGTGGGCACGGTCGACTTCGTCGGATGCGGCCTGGCGTGCGCGTTCCCATTCGTCGAGACTGATTTCGCCGTCGCGGTCGGTGTCGAAGCGCGCCAGCAGGGCGGTCTTGTCGGCCTTCCATTCGGCCAGCAGGGTGGAGAGATCGGCCTTCTTGTCGAGCACGGCGTTGGGACCGCCCAGGGTCACGTGGTCGCCGATGACATAGAGGGGATCGCCCTCGATCAGCGTCCATTCGGTCTTGCGATAGCCTCCCGACGTCGAAACCTGCTTGTGCGAGGTGAGGATTTCCGCGCCTTCGGGATCGACCAGCACGCTGCCGCTGCCATCGTCCAGGCCGAAGGTGTCATGCGACATCCCGGACTCGACGTATTCCCAGCGGTCATTGCTGCGGCGCTCGACGCGGTAGCGGTACCACAGGCAGGGCAGGCCGTTGACCGGGCTGGACAGTGTATCGCCAGGCGGCTGCCGGCCGCGCCCGACGAGCTCGATATAGCCTTGCGGGGCCGAGGCGATGCGCGAGGTCGGCGTGTCCGCTATGGTGCGGTAGCGCTTGAGGTTGGCAAGCCACGCCCAGAAACTGGTGAGGCCGACCAGCGCAATGCTGATCTGCCAGCCCAGCTGCGAATGCAGCTGGAAACCGAGCATCAGAATGGCCAGATTGCCGCCGCCCAGCGCGAGATTGACGTAGTCGTGCCGCCATTCGGCCGCCCAGCGTCCCGGGAGCATCAGTGGTCGAAGAGCTGCTTCAGGTCAACGTCCTTCTTTTCTTCGGCTGTGAACCGCAGCAGCGGAAACTGGCGGAAGGCGAACAGGCGCGCCACGAGGGTGTCGGGGAACTGTTCCACGCGTACGTTGTTGACGTTGACCGAATCGTTGTAGAACTCGCGGCGGTCGGCGATCGCGTTTTCCAGTCCGGTGATGCGGGCCTGCAGATGCTGGAAGGTTTCGTTGGTCTTGAGGTCGGGATACGCCTCGGCCACCGCGAACAGATTGCCGAGTCCAAGTCGCAATGCACCTTCGGCCTGGCCCAGCGCGGGGATGTTCTGCGATTCCCGCGCGGAGGCGACCTGGCTGCGCGCCTGCATCACCTTTTCCAGTGTTTCCTGTTCGAACTGCATGTATTGTTTGCAGGTTTCGACCAGCTTCGGCAATTCGTCATGGCGCTGTTTGAGCAGGATGTCGATATTCGACCAGGCCTTGCCGACGCTGTGCTTCAGCGAGACCAGCTGGTTGAAGATGAAAACGCCGTAGACAGCCGGGATGGCGAGCACGATAAAAAAAACCAGAAGACCGGACATGAGTGCGTTCCGCGAAATGAAGTCGCAGAAATAGCGGACGGCGGCGGCTGAACTTGAGTGCGGCGGTGTCAGAGCCGCGCGGCGAGTATGGCTGCGATTTCGGAATCGTCGAGCACGACCGGGTTGGTTTTCATGCTGCTGCCGCGGCTGTTGGCCACGATGCGCGGAATATCGGCGTGCGTCACGCCGTAATGCGCCAGGGAGGGCAGTTGGAGTTCGCGTGTCCACGCCTCCAGCGTGTCGATCAGGACGGCGTGCGATGCGGCCTGGGTCAACTGGCCCTGCCTGCCGAGCAGGCGTCCAACCTGTGCGTATTTTTCCAGCGCAGGGTGATCCGCTTCACGCGCCTGCAGTGCTTCGATATTGACGCGCGTGGCCGCCGCCACCAGGGTGCCACACGCGACGCCGTGTGGAATCGGAAAGAATGCCCCCAGCGGTGCTGCCAGACCATGCACCGAGCCGAGCCCGACCTGCGCCAGCGTGATGCCCGAGACCAGTGCTGCATAGGCCATGCGGCTGCGTGCCTCCGCGTCGCCAGCGTCGGCGTATAGGGCCAGCAGCCCATCGCGCACGGCCTTCATGCCGCCCCAGGCGAGCGAATCGGTCAGCGGCGCCGCGCGGCTGGAGACATAGGATTCCAGCAACTGGGTGAGGGCATCCATGCCATTTGCTGCGATGACCGCCGGCGGGCAGGTGGCCAGAAGATCAGGGTCGACCAGGGCATGTTCGGCAACCAGTCTTTCGTCACGGAAGGATTTCTTGAAGCCATCCGTGCCCTGCACGCTCAACACGGCATTCTTGGTCGCTTCCGAACCGGTGCCCGCGGTGGTGGGTACGGCAATGAACGGCGTGGCCGGGCCGGTGTACGCGAGCTCAGGGCCCACGCCCTCCAGGTGATCCATCACCGAGTTGCCGGGCTTGAGCAGGCCGGCAATTGCCTTGGCGGCATCCAGCGCGCTGCCGCCGCCGAGACCGATCACCACGTCGATGGGCTCCGGACGCAGGGCACGTACGGCCTCGTCCACCATCTGCGGGGACGGTTCGCCCGGTACGGTCAGATGCAACCATGAGATGCCCTGTGCCTTCAGCCCGCCCGTCACGGTTTCCCAGAATGGCGAGTTTTTCAGCGCCCCCGCTCCGGTGACGAGCAGGGCATGCGTGCCATATGCCCGGGCGATAGCCGGCAATCTGGTGAGCACACCCGGGCCAAACTCGACATGAGGCAGGCGCGACAGGGAAAAAGCGGATATGTGCACAGTAAGCTTTCGGTCGACGACGACGTCGAATGGTAGCGAGTTTGCCGATGTGTTGTCTGCACAATAAATGTGCATGGTTTCCGGCCACTTCGTGCAGGCCGTAGTGATGCTCGTCCTGGCCTGGAGTGGCAGAGACCATCCAGTCGATTGAAAACATTGGAAATGTTGCACGCGAGGCTTCCCGGCTTCCTGGAAAGGCCGGGAAGTGTTGACGGGGCTGCGGACGCTTTGCTATAGTTCCGCTTCTCGATTGACGCAGTTTCATTTGCGACAGGCGCGGGGTGGAGCAGTCTGGCAGCTCGTCGGGCTCATAACCCGAAGGTCGTAGGTTCAAATCCTGCCCCCGCAACCATTTCGAAATAAGTGTTGACGTTTTATGTGAACTACGTAGAATGCGCACCTCTCGAAACGGCGACGCGATGAAGCGGAGTTGATAAGAGATTGATCTTTAACAATTTACAGCCGATAGGTGTGGGTGTTGTT
>CAZHKS010000027.1:0-27535 GCA_964533095.1 uncultured Thiobacillus sp.
GGACCAGTCGGGCAGGCTGGCCGAGGCGGTGAGCGTGTTCAAGCTGGAAGGGGGACGCTACGGTCAGCCTGCGGTTCTTCAGTTGGCGCGAGACGCGCGGCCCGCAGCGCCGAACGTCCGGGCGGCCCTCACTGCCCAGCGGAACATGAAAGCCGGGCCCAGGCTGGCACTGGTCGATCTGCCGAAGAAACACGGGGTGGCGGCTGGCGGTGACCAAGCGTGGCAAGCGTTCTGAAGCAGGCGCCTGGCAGCAAGATGCTGCCCGTTCGATCCGGCGATCGTGCCAGTCAAACGAAGGGGTGACACGGGCCGGCCATCTCCCGCTGTCGCGCGCCTAGTGCGACTTTGCGACCAGCTGCAGAAATTCCTGCCGGGTGCGGTCGTTGTCGCGGAAGGCGCCCAGCATCATCGAGGTGATGGTCCACGAGTTCTGCTTCTGTACGCCGCGCATCATCATGCAGAAGTGCTGGGCTTCGATGACGACGCCGACGCCGGCAGCGCCGGTGGCGGTCTGGATGGCGTCGGCGATCTGGGTGGTGAGCTGTTCCTGGATCTGCAGACGGCGCGCGAACATGTCGGTGATGCGCGCGATCTTCGACAGGCCTATCACCTTGCCTTGCGGCAGGTAGGCCACGTGGGCCTTGCCGACGAACGGCAGCAGGTGGTGCTCGCACATCGAATACAGTTCGATGTCCTTGACGATGACCATTTCATTGTTGTCCGAATCGAACACGGCCTCGTTGAGTACGTCGTCCAGCGACTGCGTATAGCCCTGCGTCAGGAATTTGAAGGCGGCGGCCGCGCGGTCGGGAGTTTTCAGCAATCCGTCGCGCGAGATGTCCTCGCCTGCGCTCTGGATGAGTTGTGCGTACAGCTTGGCGGTGTCCATTTCAGCTTGCCTTGTTTGTCCGGTGGGTCTTCGACTGTGTCAGAGCGATCGGACATCGTCAACCCGCCGCCGCACCGGTTGATGACAGCGGCCGTGTCGCGATCAGTTCGACCAGGCTAGCGCGCCGACAAATAGCGGGGGAATGCCTGCTTGTCGAGCAGGATCTCGATGAGGTTGAGGGTGCCGCCGAGATCGGCTTTTGCAAACAGCCGTTCGAGCTCGGCCTCGGTTTCGATGCGGTAATGCTTGACGCCGAACGACTGTGCCAGCAGGCCGAAGTCGGGGTTCACGAAATCGCAGTCGATGTAGCGTTCGCCGTAGAGCTGGAACTGGTTCTTGCGGATCAGCGAGAGCGTGCCGTTGTTGATCACCACCACATTGAGCGGAATACCGTAGTTCACCGCCGTCATCATTTCCATGCAGCACATCTGGAAGCCGCCGTCGCCCAGGATGGCGAAGGTGGGACTGTCGGCCGAAAAGCAGCGCGCGCCGAGGGCGGCGGGCAGGGCATGGCCCAGCGACGAAATGCCGGTGTTCGGAAAGTAGTGGTTGCGGTCAGATACGTCGAAGTAGCTTTGCGCAAACACGATGTTGTCGTCGAACACCAGCGCGTTGTGCGGAAAGCGCTGCGCCAGTTCCTTGAAGAACAGCTGGATCAGGCGGAACGGTTCGGTTTCCGCGACACGATCATGGGCTGTCGGCTGTGCCAGCGCAGCCTGATGGTCATGGAGCCGCGCCAGACTTTTGGGCGGCATGGTCTCGGCGTCCAGCGTGGCGGACAGGTCTTCCATCACTGCGAGGATATCGCCGCATATCGCCACGTCGGGATGGAACACGCGGCCGAGCTGCACGGCATTGCGGTCGACCTGGGCGATTTTCTTGCCGGCCAGCAGCTTGGCGTCCCACAGATAGCTGGTGCGTTCGTTGAAGCTGGCGCCCAGAAAAATCAGCAGGTCTGCGTGGTCGGCCAGATAGCGGTATGCCTCGCCATTGGAGGTGACGCCCAGGCAGCCCAGCGACAACGCGGTGCCTTCGGCCACCACGCCCTTGGCCTTGAGGCTGGTGGTGACCGGGATGTTGAAGCGTTCGGCAAACGCCGCCACCACGTCGCGCGCACCGGCCTGGATGCAGCCATAGCCGGCGACGATTACCGGATTGCGCGCGGCGCGCAGCAGGTCGGCCAGTTCGGTGACGGGGGCGGGGTGAAGCGCCGCCGTCGGGCGCGGCACATGAACCTGCTCGAGCACGTCTTCGTCGACCAGCTCCTTCTGCACGTTGTACGGAATCGACAGCAGCACCGGCCCCGGATCGCGTCCGAGCAGCGCCTGCGTGGCCTGGTTCAGCACCTGGCCCAGGTAGTCGGTGCGCTCGATCAGCTTGTGATAGCGGGTGACGCTGGCGAACAGCGCGCCCTGGTCGATGGCGCCGCCTTCGCCCGAGCTTTCCTGCAGGCCGCCGCGGCCGAAAATATAGGTGGAGGTTTCGCCGGTGATCGCCAGCACCGGCAGGCGTTCGGCGTAGGCGTTGGCGATGCCGGTCAGCAGGTTGGTCGCGCCCGGTCCCGAGGTGGCGATGCAGGCCGACGGCTGCAGCGACACACGCGCATAACCGCCCGCCATGAAGGCCGCGCCCTGCTCGTGCTTGACCAGAACGGTTTTCACGCTGGAGTCGTGCAGCTGGTCGTAGATGGGCAGTACGTGCGCGCCCGGCATGCCGAAGATATGGTCGATGCCCAGGCGTTCCAGATACCGGACGATCAGTTCGCTGACGGAAATGTTCATGTGCTTGTTATGGGTTGGGCGGTCTCGCTCCTCCGCTGCGCGCTGGCGCATCGGACGTACCGGATTTGAGCACAAGATGCCGTGCGGGAAAACCTTGGCGCCGCCGCAAAACCGCCCTGCCCATGAGGTTTTTTGCCGTGCAGCGGCAAACGGCTGAAGTATGCTGCGGCCCTGCGCGCCTGTCGCTGCGCGTCGATACATGGGGAGAAACAGTCGTGGGCATCCGGTTTTCCGTATTCATCGCCACCAGCCTGGATGGATTTATCGCGAGGCCGGACGGCAGTCTCGACTGGCTGACCGGCGCCACCGATCCGACCGAGGACCATGGCTATGCCGATTTCATGGCAGGCATCGATGCGCTGGTGATGGGACGCAATACCTTTGAAAAAGTGCTGACATTCGGGGAATGGCCCTATCCCGGACGCAGGGTGGTCGTGTTCAGCCGGACGCTGGTCCGGCAGGCGCTTCCCGCAGCGCTTGCCGACGTCGTCGAGCTGTTTTCCGGCTCGATGGCCGAACTGGCGGAGCATCTTGAACGTTCCGGCGCGCGCTCGGTATATGTGGACGGCGGCCAGCTCATCCAGGGGTTTCTTCGGGCCGGCTTGATCGCGGAGATCACGCTTACGCGGATACCCGTGCTGCTCGGTTCAGGCATTCCCCTGTTCGGGCCGCTGCCGCAGGATGTCCGGTTCGAGCACGTCCATACCCGGAGCTATGAAAACGGATTCGTGCAGGGCACCTATCGCGTGGCCGGCGGGCCGCCACGTCCCGTCTGAAGAAGCGGGAGCGTGCCGGCCTGCCGGTTCAGGCGTGTACCAGGTGCTGCTCGATTTCGATGAAGGTATTGGCCACTTCGGTGGTCTCGACGCTGACGCCCAGCTGCTTGCTCAGTTGCGACAGCGACAGCAGGCCGCGTACCATCTGCCGGCCTTCGCTTTGTTCGATCACCAGAGCGTGCTGGCGGCCGCGCGCCTTGAGCGTTTCCAGCACATGGCCGACGCGGGCGTGGGCGATGTCGTCGTAGTCGACCGCTTCCAGACGCTCCACCGGCGTCATGATATCGGCCACCAGCACTTCGTCGCGGCGGATGCCGCGGCTTTGCACGACCTGCATCGGCTTCTCGCCGTGGATGTCGGTGCTGGTCACCAGGCCGGCCACGCGGTCCTGGCCGTCCATGACGAACAGAAGGCGCACCTTGCGGCGGATCATGCGCTCCTCCGCCTGCTTGATGGTGTCGCCGGGCGTGGCGATGAAGGCGGTCAGGCGGCGGAAATCGGTCATGACGTCGAGCGCCGGATTCTCCAGTTCAACCCGCTCGGGCAGGATGCAGGCAGGGCGCAGCAGGCCGGCGGCCTTGTCGAGATTGCGGGCGGGCAGGCGGGTATAGGTCATGGTCATGTCTCCTTGCATCGTTATATGAATTCCATGCGCGCACGCTTTGCGTGCCGGGCCGGGAACATTCATCGTGTTCCTCGGCGTGCCGCCTGTCCATTCAAGATTTTTTAATCCGACATAAATTGTTCTTGCTTGATTCGGCGCGAGGCGGGGCGTATTGCAGCGGGCCTAGCCGGTCTGTAGCAGCAGCTTCTGGAATGCGGCTTCGAACAGTTTGACGCCGTCGTCCTGCAGCGTATTGCCGATCGCATCCATGTCGATGCCGAGCCGTGCCAGTTCAGCCAGTTGCGTCTCGGCTTCGGCGACGCCTTCCTCCACGCGCAGCGCCGGATCGCCGTGATCGCGCAGCGCGGCGAGCGTCTTGTCGGGCAGGGTGTTGATGGTTTCGGTTCCGATCAGCGGCTCGACATACAGCAGGTCGCGGTAGTCCGGGTTCTTCACGCCGGTGCTCGCCCACAGAAGATATTGCGGCGTGGCGCCCTGCTGCGCCAGCGCGGCGAAAGCCTCGCCATGAAAGATCCCGAGGTAGCGCTGATAGGCGAGCCGGGCCATCGCCACCGCCGCCTTGCCGCGCAGCGACAGCGCGGTTTGGGTGCCGATGGCGGCCAGTTGCGTATCGACCAGGGTATCGACGCGCGACAGGAACAGACTCGCCACCGCCTTGCTGCGGCGCACGTCGGAGCCGGCCTGCACGCGTGCGGCGAGACCGCGGATATAGGCATGGAAAACCGCTTCGGTCTGGGCCACCGAGAACAGCAGCGTCACGTTGACATTGATGCCGAGCGTGGTCAGCGTCTCGAATGCGATGACGCCTTCGGGCGTGCCCGGCACCTTGATCAGCAGGTTGCGGCGGTTCACCGCAGCCAACAGGCGTTGCGCCTCCGCCACCGTGTGCGCCGTGTCATACGCCCAGCGCGGGGCGACTTCCAGGCTGACGTAGCCATCGTTGCCGCCGCTGGCCGCGTGGACGGGCAGCAGCAGATCGCAGGCGGCCTGGATGTCGGGAATGACCAGCGCCTCGTAGCGCCGTTCCGCATCCGGCTCGCCGGCTTTCAGTCGTGCCAGGTCGTCGGCGTAATACGGGCTGGTGGCCAGCGCGTTCTGGAAGATCGACGGATTCGAGGTCACGCCCGAAACGCCGTCCTCGGCGATCAGCCGCGCCAGCGTGCCGTCGTGGAGCAGGCTGCGCGACAGGTTGTCGAGCCACAGGCTTTGACCAAGCGTGGCGACATGCTGCGTAGTGTTCATGGACTGTCCTCGTGCTGGAAAGATGTTCAGGATAGAACATGTGCATGACGACAAGTTCACCCGGTCAGGCGGCCGGCGCCCGAAGCCGCGCCTGTGCTAGACTTCGGCGCATTCTTTCGGCTCTTTTCCGGCTTATTTCCATGTCTGGCAGCACACTCGGCAAACTGTTCTGTGTCACCGTGTTCGGCGAATCGCACGGTCCCGCCATCGGTTGCGTGGTCGACGGCTGTCCACCCGGCATGGTACTCGCCGAGGCCGACATCCAGCACGACCTCGACCGCCGCAAGCCCGGCACCTCGCGACATGTCACCCAGCGCCGCGAATCCGACACGGTGGAAATCCTGTCTGGCCTCTATGAGGGCAAGACCACCGGCACGCCGATTGCGCTCCTGATCCGCAACGAGGACCAGCGCAGCAAGGACTACGGCAACATCGCCGAGACCTTCCGACCCGGCCACGCCGACTACACCTACACGCAGAAATACGGCTTTCGCGACCCGCGCGGCGGCGGCCGTTCCTCGGCGCGGCTGACCGCGCCCATCGTCGGCGCCGGCGCCATCGCCAAGAAATGGCTCAACGAAAAATACGGCATCGTCATCCGCGGCTACATGAGCGCGCTCGGCCCGATCGACGTGCCCTTCGAGTCGTGGGACGAAATCGGCAACAACGCCTTCTTCGCGCCCAACGCCGCCATCGTGCCGCAGCTCGAGGAATACATGGATGCGCTCAGGAAGTCGGGCGATTCGGTCGGCGCCAGGATCAGCGTGATGGCCGAGAACGTGCCGCCCGGCTGGGGCGATCCGCTCTACGACAAGCTCGACGCCGACCTCGCCCACGCGCTGATGGGGCTCAACGCCGTCAAGGGCGTGGAAATCGGCGACGGCATGGACGCCGCCCGGCAACTCGGCACCGAGCACCGCGACGAGATCACGCCGGACGGATTCCTCTCCAACCACGCCGGCGGCGTGCTGGGCGGCATCTCGAGCGGCCAGGCCGTCGTCGCCCACATCGCGATCAAGCCCACCTCGTCGATGCGCCTGCCGGGCCGTTCCATCGACCTGCACGGCCAGCCGATCGAGGTCGTCACCCACGGCCGCCACGACCCCTGCGTCGGCATCCGCGCCACGCCCATCGCCGAGGCGCTGATGGCGATCGTGCTGATGGACCACGCGCTGCGCCACCGCGCGCAGTGCGGCGACGTCGCCAGCGGCACGCCGGTGATCCCCGCCAACGGCTGACCGTTAATCCCGTCTGCAGTCGTGGTGCTGCCGCTCCATACGGCGATTGGGGTTTGACGGATCGGCGGCGTGCGCTAGGTTTAAATTCCCATGCAACCGGTGTGTGATTCATGCGACTGCCCATCAGCCTGAAAATCTTCAGCATCACCACCGCCCTGCTGGCGTTGATGGTCGTCGTCACCTGGCTGTCGGTGCTCAACTTCCGCCAGCTCAACAACCAGGTGCGCGCGCTCTCCGACTACTACCTGCCGCTGCAGCAGCAGGTAGCCAGCGTGGAAATCCTCATTCGCGACCAGATGGTGCGCATGGAGCGGGTAATGGCGGGCATGGAGGCGGCGAAGCCCGATCCCGAATACCTCGCGAAGGAGTCGAACGCCTTCGACATGCGCGGGATCTACGCCGACCAGATCGTCGACTCCTCGCTGCGCATGCTGAGCGAAGCCGAAGCGGAGAAGGGCATCAAACTCGACCGCGTCACGCTCGCCGTATTGGGCAAGGAGCTGCCGTCCATCCAGACCGCGCGCCAGCATTTCCACGCGACCTTCCGCCAGTTCCAGATCGAGGCGCAGGAAGGCACGCCGCGCTCCGAAAGAATCGTGCGCGACGCCCTGCTGCGCGAGAAGGATGCCATCGACGTCGAAATCCAGAAGGCCACCGACCTGCTCAACAAGCTGACCCAGGACACCGCCAGGCAGGCCAAGGCGGAGGAGGCGCGCGCCACCACGCTCAACTGGATCGTCACCGGCATCGCCACCGCGCTCGGGCTGATCTTTGCCGCCTTCGTCACGCGTTCGCTGGTCGACCCGGTCAAGCGCCTGCTGGGCGGCACGCGCGCGGTCGAGGCGGGCGACCTCGACGTGGAAATCCTGGTGCGCACCCACGACGAGCTGGCCACGCTCGCCACCTCCTTCAACCACATGGTGGTCGGGCTGCGCGAGAAGGAGCGCATCCGCGCAACCTTCGGCCAGTATGTCGATCCGCGCATCGTCAAGAGCCTCCTGGAAAGCCGCATCCCGACGGATCGAGGCGAGCGCCAGGTGATGACGGTGTTCTTCTCCGACCTGCAGGATTTCACCCGCCTGTGCGAGGGGCTCACGCCGGACGCCGCGGTGCGCTTCCTCAACCACTATTTTTCGCTGATGTCCGAGGTGATCCGCACACAGCAGGGCATCGTCGACAAGTATATCGGCGACTCCGTCATGGCCTTCTGGGGGCCGCCCTTCACCGATCCCGCCGACCACGCGCGACTCGGCTGCATCGCCGCGCTGGAGCAACTGGCCCAGATGGAAAGCTTTCGCGCCTGGCTGCCCGAGATGTTCGGCACCCGCCACGGTTTGCCCGAGGTCAACGTGCGCATGGGCATCGCCAGCGGCGAGGTGACCGTCGGCAACATCGGCTCCGAAACCTCGCGCGGCTACACCGTCATCGGCGACATCGTGAATCTCGCCTCGCGGCTGGAACAGGCCAACAAGTTCTACGGCACGCGCATCCTGGTCAGCGAGGGCACGCGCGATCTGGCGGGCGACACGCTGGCCTTCCGCGAGATCGACAGCCTGCGCGTCGTCGGCAAGCTGGAACCGGTGCGGGTGTACGAACTGCTGGGCTATTCAGCCGAACTGGGCGAAATCGACACGCAGCGGATACAGGCCTACGAGACCGGGCTGGAACGCTATCGCGCGCAGGACTGGGAGGCAGCCGAAGCGGCGTTCCGCGAATGTCTCGCCAAGGCGCCAGGCGATCGGCCCAGCCAGGTCATGCTGGAGCGGATTGCAGCGTTCCGACAGGTATCGCCGGAGGCGGGGTGGGATGGGGTCTGGGTGGCGGTGAGTAAGTGAGGTAATTGTTCTTTTGTACTGTTTGTCATTCACCTTCAAAGTAGTCGTTATCGAGCCTTTTGAGCTCATACATTCCGACAGTTGAAACTCCTACGTCGTGATCGACCATTAGACCCGCCAACTGTTCACCGTCGATAAGAATGATTTTGGAGTTGATCATGCCAACATAATCAATGGCATCCCTACTATAGGCAGATGTCGTAATGAAAACGCCTTTGCTCGCTCGCTGCCCCTGCAAGGCACCAGCAAATTTTTGAATTTCAGGCCGTCCTACTGTTCCCTCCCAGCGTTTGGCTTGAACATAAATTACGTCTAGTCCGAGTTTGTCTTCTTTAATAATTCCGTCAATACCTCCGTCACCGCTTTTTCCGATCGCGCGGCCCGCGTCTAGCCTTGAACCTCCATACCCCATTTGCACCAGCAGGTCGATCACCAATCGCTCAAAGAAAGCTGGAGAAGCAGCTTTGATTTGCTCTATAAGTTCACTCTCCAAATTTCGACGGAGATGTTGATATGCAGATGCGAGCATATCTTCGGGCGTTTGGTCGCTTAAAAGATCTTGGTTCTGCCGTTCACAGGTTTTTGCCGCCTCATTTATTTGTTGCACTGATTCCGATGTGTTTTCCCGTCTGCGTGTACGGAACGCTCTGAACTCTTCGAATTGATCGAGAAAGCTAGCGGTGATCCGAGGCGGATTGCTAGCGAGTACGTCGATCCCGCGCGCTGTAATTTTGAATAAGCCCCGCTTAGGGGATTCGAGTAGTCCTGCCTGCTTCAGATAGGTGCGAGCCCAGCCAACTCTATTGTCGAACAAGGGAGCGGTTCCACTTGGGAGCATTTCTGCCCGTTCTTCATCGTTTAGGTCAAAACGAGCGGCCAGTTCTTCCACAGCATCTCGAGAACGGTGCTCAACGCCGTCTGCTGCAAGTTGGAGCAATGGGAGCATTGCGGATTCATAATCTGGGATCGGCAAGTCTGGCTCCTCTTCAAAACTTAATTAGATTAATTTTTTTGATTCTCGTGGGCGATGTGGAAGGCCTCAAGCCGCTTCCGCATGCAGCCTTACCCCCAACGCCCGCGCCACCTTGAGCACCGTCGCAAAGCTCGGGTTGCCGTTCTCGCTGAGCGCCTTGTAGAGACTCTCCCGGCTGAGCCCCGCATCGCGCGCGACCTGCGACATGCCTTTCGCACGGGCGATGTCGCCCAGCGCGCGGGCGATGCCCGCGGCATCGTCCGGAGCCTCGTCCAGCCAGGCGTCGAGGTAGGCGGCCATTTCCTCGGGGGTGCGTAGCTGCTCGGCCACGTCGTAGAGCACGGTCTTCGTCTTGGCGGTCAGTTTGGTGGTTTTGGGCATTGGGCTTACTCCTGCAAATTTCTGGCGAGCGCGGTGGCGGTCTTGATGTCCTGCGGCTGCGTCGACTTGTCGCCGCCGGCCAACAGGATGATCAGCTCACCGTTTCGCTCGGTGTAATACACCCGGTAGCCGGGGCCGGCGTCGATCTTCAGTTCCGATATGCCATGGGTGAGATTGCGATGCTGCCCCGGATTGCCGTGGGCCAGCCGATCCACGCGCACCTGGATGCGGGCGCGTCCGGCTCGATCCTTCAGATCGTTGATCCAGTCACGGTAGACCTCGGTCATCGATACACGCATGACCGAAGTGTATCCCATGGGATACGGGTGTCAAGGTTTCCGTCTGTGGCGTGTTACTCGGCAACCCCCTCATCCCCATGACACGTACACCCCGGCTCGGTGCTGATCGTGCCGTCGCAGCAGACGATCTTGCCGGCGCGGCAGCCGCAGAGACCTTTGTGGTCCTTGCAGCAATTGAGTTGGGCGACATGTACGCCCTTGGCGTTGGCGAGGCAGGCCTGGGTTGCCGCAGCGTCGTGCCGGGCGGCGGCGAGCAGGGCGCTGGCACTCGAATCGGCGGCGGCCGGCAGGGCGAAGAAGACGGGAGCGAAAGCCACTAGGGCGAGCAGGGGTCGGATGTGCATGATGGTCTCCTCAGGAAGGGGGGCTGACTCACTATAGCCGATCGGGCATTAGCTTACCCGTCGCGCAGCAGCAGTCCGAGCAGGATGGCGGCCCCCACCAGGATCGCCGCCAGCAGGGTGAAGGCGCTGCCGTAGCCGGCGACGCCGACCATCCAGCCGGTGAGCACCGGGCCGATCGACTGGCCGACGTCCATGACCGTGCGCAGCACGCCCATCGACGAGCCGTAGCGGCCGTTGCGGGTGAGGTCGGCAACGAGCGCGGAGGTGGATGAGGTGACGGTGGCGAAGCCGATGCCGAACGTGAGGCTCAGCACCGACAGGCCGATGAAGCCGGGCGCAAACGGCAGCAGCACGACGCTCGCCGCGCCGATCAGGAGGCCGGGCAGGATGACGCGGCGACGTCCCACGCGGTCCGACACCTTGCCCATCAGCGGCTTGGCGAACACGATGCTGACGAGCTGCACGCCGAGGATGACGCCGATCTGCCACGCGGGGATGCCGAGCGAGGATGCGTACAGCGCGAGGAAGGCCTCGACCGCGCCGAACACCAGGTACTGCGCCGCCTCGACCAGGCTCACCAGCATGATGCTGCGGTCGCGCAGCACGGTCGTCAGGCTTGCCCAGAAACGCGGCAGTTCCAGTTTCTTCGTCGGCCGTGGGGTTTCGTCGCGCAGCAGCAGGCCGGCGGCCAGCGCCAGCACGCCGCTGATCGCGCAGGCGAGATAGACCGCGTGGAAGCTGGCGAGCGAGATCAGCGTGCCGCCGAGAAAGGGCGCAATCGAGCGCCCGACGATGGTGACCGAGGAAAACGTGGAGAGCCGCGCCGCGCGTTCGTCGGTGTAGCGCGCGGCGATCGCCGCGTTCGCCACGGTGCCGAAGATCGCTGTGGCGAAGCCGTGATAGAAACGCACCGCCATCAGCTGCGGGGCCGTGCTGACCAGCAGATACAGGAAGGGCGCGGTGGCGAACACGACCAGCGATGCCAGCAGCAATCGCCGCGAACCGAGGTTGTCGGACAGCGCGCCGGCGGGATAGCTGATGAGGATGCCGGGGATCGTCGACGCCATGACGATCCAGCCGATTTCCGCTGGCGTGGCGTTGAGCGAATGGGCGAACAGCGGCAGGACCGGCGTTTTCGACAGCGTGGAGCTCAGGATCGCCAGCCCGCCGATGAGGGCGATCAGGACGAAGAAGGAGGGGTGGGCGGATTTCATCGGGCGGCTGTAAAAGATGACGGCTGCCTAGAATGTAATGTGAAATTCCATGGCGTGTGAATCCCGAGGACGCGTGAAGAATCCGGAACCCAGCGTCAGCACTCCGCCGGTCCTGTTTGGCGCCTTCGACCGCCACAACTTCGGCGACCTGCTGTTTCCCCACCTGATGACGGCCCTGCTGCCGGGGCGGGCATTCGCGTTCGCCGGGCTGGTCGAGCGCGACCTGCGGACGGTCGGCGGATACCGGGTGCAAGCGCTGGGGGACACGCGGGCCATGCAGTTGATCCACGTCGGTGGCGAACTGCTGACCTGCACGGCCTGGCAGGCCGCGGTCATGCTGCTCGACCCGGTCGACGCGGCTGCCGCGATTGCGCGCTACGACACCGACCCGGTTGCGGCTGCCGGTTGGGCAGCGTGGCAAGTGGGCACGTCACGGCCCGCGCCCTATGTGGCGGGACGCGAGACGTTGGCGCCGGGCGGGACCTTGATCTTCAACGCCGTGGGCGGCGTCGACTGGATGGATCTGCCGGTGGCGCACCGCGAAGCGGTCACGACAGCCCTTGGGCAGGCGGACTGGGTCAGCGTGCGGGACCATCGGACGCAGGCTGCGCTGCTTGCCGAGGGCCTCGATATCCCGCTGTGTCCCGACCCGGCCGTGATGGTGGCGGACCGTTTCGGCGGGTCGATCGCGCTGCACCAGCGGCAGGGCGAGGTGCAGGCCATGCGGGATGCCTTTCCTCAGGGCTATCTGGCATGCCAGTTCAGCGCCGACTTCGGTGACGACGCCACGCTGGATGCGCTGGCGCGGGCGTTGTCCCGGGTGGTTGCCGTGACCGGCCTGGGACTGGCGTTCTATCGTGCCGGCGCGGCGCCCTGGCACGACGATGCGAAGCTCTACGCAACATTGCAGCAGCGGCTGCCGCCCGGCACGGTGCGCCTGTTCCCGTCGCTGCACGTGTGGGACATCTGCGCGCTGATCGCCGCCAGCAGGGGTGCGATCGGCAGCAGCCTGCATGGGCGGGTCGTCGCGCTGGCCTACGGCCTGCCGCGGGTCAGCCTGATTCCGCCGCAGCAGGGCGCCCGCCCGGTGAAGACGGTCGCCTTCGCCGAGACATGGGAGCCGGACACGGTTCCCCGCAGCGTGACGGTCGACGACACGGAACGCGCGGTGATGCAGGCGCTGGCCGTGCCCGCCGACGTGCTGCGGGACAACGCAGTGCACTTGCGCGAACGCTACCGGCAGAGCCAGGCGCAGTGGGCGGGCATGTTGAACCCGGATCGGGCTGGCTCGCCGCGCTTGCGTAATAATCCGGAAACCCCATAAGAAAACTGCCTCCACACCATGCCGACTGTCCCACTGCCGCCTGCCGACCTGCGCCTGACCATCGATCCCGCCACGCTCGGCTTCGTCGACACCTCCGAACTGGCGGATGAGGCCCTGCCCTGGATTGGCCAGGCGCGTGCCGAGGCGGCCGCCCGCTTCGGGCTCGGCATGGACCAGCCCAACTACAACCTGTTCGTGCTGGGCGAAGTCGGCAGCGGCCGCTCCTCGCTGCTCAAGCAGGCGATGGTCGAAGCCGCGGCGAACCGGCGGGTGCCGCCGGACCTGTGCTATCTGCACAACTTCGACACGCCCGAGCGTCCCCTGGCATTGCGCCTGCCGGCCGGCGAAGGGCGCCTGCTGCGCCAGCTGCTGACGCAGACGGTGAAGAACCTGCAGGCCGAGATTCCGCCGCAACTGAGCGGGCAGGACTACAAGACCGAGAGCGAACGCATCGAGAAGGCCTGGAAGGACGACGTGGCGCGCCACTATGCCGAGCTGTCGGCGTTTGCCGAGGCGCGCAGCTTTTCGCTGCACCGCGAGGCCGGGCGCATGGTGTTCACGCTCGTCGGCAAGAAGGGGCAGGCGCTCACCGAGGACGAGGTGCTGGCGCTGCCCAAGGCGCGCCGCGTGGCGGTGGAACAGGACGAGCAGGAGCTGCGTGCCGAGATTGCCCGCTACATCGAGAAAACCCAGCCGCTGGAACGCGCGATGAACGAGGCGCTGGCGGCGCTGCGGCGGCAGGTGGTGAAGCCGCTGGTCGAACGCGAACTGCAGGCGATCCGCGACGGGCTGAGGAAGCAGATCAAGGATGCCGCCAAGCTCAACGCCTGGCTCGATGCACTGGAACGCGACCTGTTCGACAACCTGGAACTGTTCAACGGTGGCGAGGAGGAAGAGGACCGCCAGGGGGAACTAAATGCCGTGCTGGCGCGCTACCGGGTCAACCTGGTGGTCGACAATGGCGGGCTGACCGGCGCGCCCGTGATCGTCGAGGACAACCCGCTGTTCCGCACGCTGTTCGGCAGCATCGAATACCAGTCGGACAACGACGTGCTGATAACCGACTTTACGCGCATCCGCGCCGGCAGCCTGTTGCGTGCGCACGGCGGCTTCCTGATGCTGCACCTGCGCGACGTGCTGGCCGATCCGCTGGTGTGGGAGAAGCTGCGGCGCTTCCTGCGCAGCGGGCGGCTGCAGATCGAGGAGCCGGGCGTGTCGTTTTCGCCGATCGCCGCGGTTTCGCTGGCCCCGGAGGCGGTCGACGTCGAGGTCAGGCTCGTGCTGATCGGCTCGCGCGACCAGTATTACGAACTGCAGGAGGCCGCGCCGGAGTTCGTCCGCCATTTCCGCGCCAAGGTGGATTTCGCCGACAGCTTCCTCGCCAGCGCCGGCACCCGCCGCGCCTCGGCGATTTTCGTCGCCCATGTCTGCCGCGAGCACGGCCTGCCGCATTTCTCGGCGGCGGCGGTGGCGCGCCTGCTCGAGGAGTCGCATCGCGAGGCAAACGACCAGGCGCGCGAAAGCGCGATCTTCGCCCGCACCGAGGCGCTGGTGATGGAAAGCGCCGCGATCTGCCGCGCGCGCGGGCCGGGCCTGGTGGCGGCGGAAGACGTCGAGACGGCGCTCGCCGCGCATATCGCGCGCCACGATTACCCCGAACAGCGCCTGCGCGAGGAGATCGCCGAGGGCGACGTGCTGATCGACCTGCACGGCACACGGGTGGGCCAGCTCAACGGCCTGACGCAGATCGATCTGGGCGATTACCGCTTCGGCATGCCGGTGAGGCTGTCGGCGCGCGCCTATGCGGGCGAGGAGGGCCTGCTCAACATCGAGCGCGAGGTGGAACTCTCCGGGCCGATCCACGACAAGGGCGTGTTCATCCTCCAGAATTACCTGGCGGCGCTGTTCGCGCATCTGGCGCCGCTTTCCCTCAATGCCTCGATCGTCTTCGAGCAGCAATACCACGGCGTCGAGGGCGATTCCGCGTCGTGCGCCGAACTCTATGCGCTGCTGTCGGCGCTGTCGGGCCTGCCGCTCAGGCAGGGCATCGCCGTCACCGGCGCGGTCAACCAGCACGGCGAGGTGCTGCCGGTGGGCGGCATCAACGAAAAGATCGAAGGCTGGTTCAGCGTCTGCGAGGCGGGCGGCCTGGACGGCAGCCAGGGCGTGCTGATTCCTGCGCGCAACCGGCGCCACCTGATGCTGGCGCCGCGCGTGGTCGAGGCGGTCGCCAGCGGTCGCTTCCATGTTCATGTAGTCGAACAGGTGACCGCAGGCATCGAACTGCTGACCGGGGTGACAGCGGGCGAACCGAACACGGCGGGGCACTATCCTCCCGACAGCGTGCTGGGGGATGCGCAGGACACGTTGCTGGCGTTCCGGCGCGCCTGCCAGCAACTGGAGCATGTGCGGGCGCCGCGCCGGCATTTTCGGGCGGGCGAGCGTCCGCAACGGCGTTAGCCGGCCTGCGGCCGGGCGGGGCATGGACTATAGTGAAAGTTGTCCGTTTGTTTTGTCAGGAGACGATCATGAATGCACTGCACCGTATGGAACGTTTTCTCGATGAACACATGATCCCGTTCGACATCGTCGCGCACCCGCACACGCAGACCAGCGCCGAAACGGCGCGCGCGGCAGGCGTGCCGTGCAACCGGCTGGCCAAGGGGGTTTTGCTTGACGGCATCGGATGCCAGATGGTGGCGATGATTCCCGCCGACCAGGAAGTCCATCTCGGCAAGTTGGGCCTGGATCATGGCGTGGAATTCAGCCTGGCCGACGAAGCCAGCGTGAGCCGCCTGTTCGGCGAATGCGAGCCCGGCGTGGTGCCGGGCCTGCCGAATGCCTGGGGCGTGGAAATGGTGTGGGACGACGATCTGATGGCGCAGCCGGACATCTACCTGGAAGGCGGCGACCACGAGCGCCTGCTGCACATCGAAACCCGCTACCTGCGCGACATCTTCGGCGACGCGCCGCATTGCCACTTCAGCCAGCCGCGCATGCAGCACGTCGCCTGACGTGCGTTCCGGTGAGGCGCCGGGGCATCGGCGCCGCTTCCCTCGTGCGGGCGATTTGAATCAGGCTGCTCACCGGGTGGCGCAGTCTGCGCTGAACGATGACGCATCCGGACTGTCCCATACGCCGTGAACTCAAGAGATCCCGATCCCGCACCGAACCCTTACCGTCCGCTCGGGCGCGGCATGGCCTTCGTCGCCAGCCTGCTGGTGCTGGGGATGTTCTATCTCTACTTCGAGAACAGCCTGCAGGCGCGCAACAATCCCAACCGCGACCTGCAGATCGCCCCGGGGGCCGAACTGGTCCTGAAGCGCAGCGGCGACGGGCACTATGTGTTCCCGGGCACGATCAACGGCCGGCCGGTCAGCTTCCTGCTCGACACCGGCGCCACGCTGGTGTCGGTTCCGGCGCATCTGGCGGGCGAACTCGGCCTGGAGGCCGGCGCATACCAGCAGTCGATCACCGCCAACGGAACGGTTGTCACCCGCACCACGCGGGTCGGCACGCTGGCGTTCGGGCCATTCGTGCTGCGCAATGTGCCCGCCAGCATCAACCCTGGCATGGCGGACGACAGGATATTGCTGGGCATGAGCGTGCTCAGGCATCTGGAGTTTACCCAGCGCGGCGACACGCTGAGGCTGCGTGCGCTCGGGACGTGATGGAAAAAGTCTTTGACAACTGAATGTTCTGTGTTATCAATACGGCATCTGTTGGATTCAAGCTTTAAATTGCGGTACCTCTGGTAAGCGTTTTCCTTGAAATTCGATCGATGGAGCATGTCGCTCAATTTTTTTTTGATAGATAGGAAACAAGATGGAAACGGGTACTGTTAAGTGGTTCAACGATGCAAAAGGTTTTGGTTTCATCACCCCGGATAACGGCGGCGAAGACCTCTTTGCACACTTCTCCGCAATCAACTCCAGCGGCTTCAAGTCGCTGCAGGAAAACCAGAAAGTCAGCTTCGAAGTGACGACTGGCCCCAAGGGCAAGCAAGCCTCGAACATCCAGGTCGTGTCGTAATCCTTCCGACCTGATGTGAAAAACCCCGGTTCGCCGGGGTTTTTTTATGCTCTCGGGAATGTGTGGAGTTCACCATGGCGCTCAAAGCCACCATCTACAAGGCCGATCTGCAGATTGCCGACATGGATCGCCACGTCTACGGCGACCATGCGCTGACGATCGCCCGCCACCCCTCCGAAACCGACGAACGCATGATGGTGCGGGTTCTGGCCTATGCGCTGAACGCACAGGACGGCATCGCCTTCACCAAGGGGCTGTTCGACGTCGACGAGCCGGAAGTGTGGGTGAGGAGCCTGGCCGGCGAGATCACCCTGTGGATCGACCTCGGCCAGCCCGACGACGCGCGCATCCGCCGTGCCTGCAGCCGCGCCGGCCAGGTCGTGGTGCTGTGCTACAGCAGCAGTTGCGACGTGTGGTGGAAGCAGATCGCCGGCAAGCTCACACGCTTTTCCAATCTGACCGTACTGCAGTTGCCTGCCGAGACCAGCCAGGCGCTGGCGGCCCTGGCGGCGCGCAGCATGCGCCTGCAATGCATGGTGCAGGACGGCGAGATCTGGATCAACACCGACACGGCCAGCGTGCCGGTGAAGCTGCTTCCCCTGCAATCGCCGGCCTGAGCGTGCAGCCTATTTCGCGGGCGGACAGTTCCTGATGCATACCGTCTCGGTCACGCGCTGGCCGCCGCAGCCGACGAAGCAGGTGTCGTAGGCGGGCAGGCAGCCGCAGTCGGCCTGGCACTCCGATTTTTCCAGTTGCGCCCGCACGCCTTCGCGCGTCGGCATGACGGGCTCCCGATAGGGCGGCGGCGAGTAATAGGGCCCCGGCCAAGGATCCCACCAGTAGGGCTGGAAGGGGTAGCGGTTCATCCAGTCGAAGCGCATCTGCATGTCATAGAGCCGCAATGCCGAAGCATACTGCTTCAAATCGAGCTCGTACCGCTTCAGCGCGTCGAGATAGCGCGCTTCGACCTGGGGGGCGAGCGCCTTCGCACAGGCCTGGTAGCGGGCCTGGCAGTCGTTCTGGCATGTCGTCTTGCTCGCTTCGCAGTTCTGCACGCAGGCGCGGCCCTGCGCGTCGGCCGGCGGGATCAGCCGGACGGTCGTCTGGTACTGCGGCGTGGCGCAGCCCTCCAGGACGGCGAACAGCGCCAATGCGGCGATGTGGAAGGGCAGGGTGAACAGGCGCATGAATCGACTCGCAAGGAACGATACCTATGAAGCATAGGATTGTTTGCGGTTTATGGGGTTCCCAGGAAACGCGCTTCGAGTTCCTGCAGGTTGAGTTCCTGCAGGATCCGCTGCAGGCGCTCGCGCGCATTCCTGCGCGGCGCGCCGCTGCGGGTGGCGATGATGAGCTCGTTCTTCAGCGAGTGTTCCCAGCCCACCAGTTCGGTGACGGTGACCTGGTAGCCATGCGATTCCAGCTGCAGACAGCGCAGCACGTTGGTGAGCTGGCTGCCGAATTCGCGGGTGTGGATCGGGTGGCGCCAGATTTCCGACAGCGGGGTTTTGCCGAAGGATGCGTTCTTGTGCTTGCGCAGCACGGCCGCGACTTCGGCCTGGCAGCATGGCACCAGCACGATGTGGCGGGCCTGCTTGGCGAGCGCGAAGCGGATGGCGTCGTCGGTCGCGGTGTTGCAGGCGTGCAGCGCCGTCACGATGTCGATGCGCGGCGGCAGCGACCCGGTGGTGATCGATTCCGCCACGGTCGCGTTGAGGAAGGTCATGCGATCGAAGCCCAGACGGGTCGCCAGCTCGCGCGACTTCTCCACCAGCTCGTCGCGCGTTTCGATGCCGAAGATGTGGGCGCCGGGGCGTTCCTTCAGGAACAGGTCGTAGAGGATGAAGCCGAGATACGACTTGCCGGCGCCGTGGTCGGCCAGCGTCAGCGTGTCCTGCCGGCCCAGCACGTCGTCCAGCAGCGGTTCGATGAAGTTGCACAGGTGGTAGACCTGCTTCAGCTTGCGGCGGCTGTCCTGGTTGAGCTTGCCGTCGCGCGTCAGGATGTGCAGTTCCTTCAGCAGTTCGACCGACTGGCCGGGGCGCAATACCTCGGCCAGCGGATTGGTGTAAGTAGTCCTGGGCGCGGCGGCGCGGGGTTTGGCTTGTTTCATGTCTGGCCGAGCAGGCGCACTTCGCGCTGCGGGAAGGGGATGGTGATGCCGCGCGCGCGGAAGGTTTCCAGCACCGCCTGGGTAATGTCGCTCGATGCCGCGTTGAAATCTGCCACGGCGGTCCACGGACGGATGGCGATGTTGACGCTGGAATCGGCCAGCGCCAGCACGCGGATCACCGGTTCGGGTTCCTGCAGGATTCGGGGGTGCGCGCGCAACAGCTCCTGGACGACGCCGAGCGCGTGCGGGATGTCGGTGTCGTAGGCCACGCCGACGACCACGTCGAGCTGCCGCAGGGTGCCGAAGTTGTGCAGGATCTCGCCGACGATCTTGCGGTTCGGGATGACGATGCGCGAGCGGTCGGGATGGCTCAGCACGGTGTTGAAGAGCTTGATGTCCTGGACCAGGCCTTCCTCGTCGGCGATGGAAATGTATTCGCCCACCTGGAAGGGGCGGGTGAAGATGATCGTCAGTCCCGCCGCCAGGTTGCCCAGCACGCCCTGCATCGCCAGAGCGATTCCGGCACCTGCCACCCCCAGCCCCGCCAGCAGCGGCAGCAACTCCACCCCCAGATTCTGCAGCGCCATGATGAGGAACAGGCCCAGCACCAGGATGTGCACGATGCGCACCATCAACGGTCGCAAGGGTTCGTCGAGCCCGAGCTTCGCCAGCATCGCGTCGGCAAGTCTGCCCACCCAGCGCCCGACGAAGTAGCCCGCGGCGAGAATCAGCAGCGCAACCACCAGCTTGGGACCGAACCGGATGGCGAGGTCGATCGCGGTTTGCTGGGCGTGTCCCAGCGTTTGCAGTTGTTCGTCCATGGTCGGAAATGGCAGGGGAAGCCCGAAGGGTATCAAAAACCGGTGGCCGGGCGGAGGGGCTTCGTATAATGCCGACTTGCTGAAAGGGTCTTAACCGTGTCTGTCGTCAATATCTCCTGCTACAAATTCGTCTCCCTCAATGATCGCGAGGCGCTGAAAAACGATCTTTCCGCACGCTGCGAGGCACTGAATCTCAAGGGCACCATCCTGCTCGCGCCGGAAGGCATCAATGTGTTCCTGGCCGGCCCGCGCGCGGCGATCGATGCCATCGTCGCCCATCTGCGCGCAGATCCTCGCTTCGTTGATCTCGCGCCCAAGGAAAGCCTGTCTGCAGAACCACCGTTCAAGCGCATGCGGGTGCGGCTGAAGAAGGAAATCATCACCATGAAGCATCCGCTGATCCGCCCGGAAGCGGGGCGCGCACCCTCGGTGCCGGCGGCCACGCTCAAACAGTGGCTGGATCGCGGCGCGGACGACGAAGGTCGCCCGGTGGTGATGCTGGATACCCGTAACGACTACGAAGTCGCGGCGGGCACCTTCGAAAACGCGATCGATTACGACATCGGCATCTTCAGCGAATTTCCCCCGCGGCTGGCCGAACATCTGGCCGACTACGCCGGCAAGACCGTGGTGTCGTTCTGCACCGGCGGCATCCGCTGCGAAAAGGCCGCCATCCACATGAAGCAAATCGGCATCGAGCGGGTGTACCAGCTCGAAGGCGGCATCCTCAAGTATTTCGAGGAGGTCGGCGGGGCGCATTATCGCGGCGACTGTTTCGTGTTCGACGGGCGCGAGACGCTGAGCGCGGACCTGCAGCCGGCGGCGGGACGCCTGCACCGCTGACCGTCCGGTCCTGCCCCGTTTGGTGCGGTGGCGACGACCTCGCCGCCACCTTCGGTCCCGAATTGCCCGATCGCTCGATCTACGTCATCAACGTCGCGCCCATGATCGGTGCCTCGCTGGAGATGTTGGATCAGGATGCCCAACGCATGCGCGGCGAACGTCCGTTCGTTTTTTCCCAACCTCAGGACCGGGCAGGGTCTGGCGGACATCTTCGCCTTCATCGAACGGGTCGGCTGCGGGTCTGAGCATCGTCCGAACGTCCGTGCCCGCAGGCTGTGCCGTTCGCAAGGCGGCCCCTCAGGCCATGTTCCCGTGCCGACGCCCGGTAGCCATCGGTGTTCCTGCGGAACTTGTCCAGCAAGGTCTGGCGAATCTGCTCCATGTCCAGGTTGTAGATGCCGATCGGAAAGAGAAACTCGGCGACGCCCGAATCGAAGATGCGCTCCACTTCGTGTTCGTCGCGGGCGATGTCCCGCTGGAAGCGATACATCAGGTAGGACTGTTGGCGTGGATGATCAGTTCCACCCGCATGCCGCCCATTCGGGCGAAGAACCTGAGCATCTGTCTCTGGCTGCTGCTGCCGACGGAACTCGAATGGTAAACGCCGCCCGTCAGCGTGTCGGATATGTCCTCCAGGGTCATCAGGGAGACGCTCTTGATGGCCAGGCCATGTGCCGCGCGAAGCGTTTGACGTCGCTGATGCTGCCCAGCACGGCCATCAGCCCCAGTTCGTTATCCACCGCCACGGCCGGGTTTTTTTCATTCTTGCGCACACTGACATAGGCCGGAATGTCGCGGCTTCCTCGCGGAAGACGCGCCGTTTCAGGAGCGTCAGTGTTTCGTTTTCATCGAGTTCGTTCAGGCGTGCGCGGCTTGCGGTATCGAGCACCCCGATGCCCAGGCAGCGGAAATAACCCGGGCCATGCCGGCTCAGCAGGTGGCGTCTTCCGGCTGGCCTATCTTGAATTTCTGGCGCCAGGCGTGGCGGTTGAGGAACTCGAGAAACGCGTACAACTTGTTCTCGATATCCGTTTCGCGCTCGTGCTGGTCGATGGAATCGGCCAGGCCCATCAGCACGAGCTTGCGCTTGGCCTCGAAGCGGGTCTTCATGTGAAAAGAGGCGTCGAACACCCCAGCAGGAGATTGGCCGATCGTGCGCGATCTCGTTGCTGGTTTCGATATGCGAGGCATACGGCGCCGGCAGCCTGTTCCGCATCAGGTCGATCACGGCGTCGGTGGTTTGCGCATACTCCTTGAACTTGCTGCGGACTTCGGGGGTGCTGCCGGCAATGCCGAAGAGGTTGCCGAGCAGCAGGCAGCCCCGTTCGCTTCGCTGCGCGCGACCGGGTCCGCGAGCAATCCGGAAACCTCCAGGAATATCTCGATCTGAAGCAGGTCGAAGATATGGGCCCGAGCCTACTTGGTGGCCAGCAGCCGGTCATCACCGAACAGCCTGGCCCAGGCCCGCGTCTGCCTTGCAAAGGACGGCCCGGGCGTAAAGCCTGTGGTGAAGGCAAACGGGCCGTTCTGCTTCATCGCAGTGAAAATGGATTGGTCGTCTATGAGGCTCATGTACTGTCAATCGACTTCAGCCCGGGTCAGGGCGATCCAGTCGTTGTCGTCTTGCCCCCATGGCGGCAATGCCCGACGGTTGTCTGCCATACGATATTTAACACCTGTGGCGAGGCATCTGGCGTTTAGCGCGAAAATGCCGCGCAACCGGTTGCGCGCGCGCTGGGCGTGCCGGGAACTAGCGTGGCCCGGGCATATTCTATAAAGATGACTGGATGGGGTTCGACAGGCTGGAAGCATTATGTTCTCGATCGGTTGCCGGAAACGATGCGCCACGCTGCAGCATTCCCGGCTTGGGCAGCGTTGTTGCGGATGGGAAACCGTGAGAACGGCCCTCTGGCAGGACCGGCGAAAAGTTCGTGCAGCGGCTTTCACTAAAGGAGGCTAATGATGAAGCTCAAAAAACTGTCACGCTGGATTATGGTTCTGGGCCTGGCGAGCCCGCTTCTTGCCGGCGCGACTGATGCAGGCGCGCCGCTAGTACAGCCCGTTACCCAGGGCGACATCACCTTTGTCAGCGGCGGGATCGGCATGGACGAACGGCAGGCGCTGGACGGCGTCGCCCGCGATTACAACCTGAAACTGGTGTTTGCCGAGAAAGGTTCCGGGGCCTACATGGCGGATGTCAAGCTTGCAATCGCGAATGCGAAGGGCCGGACAATCCTCGAGTCCGTGTCGAACGGCCCGTGGTTTCTGGTCAAGCTGATGCCCGGCCGCTACAAGATCACCGCCGAGGCCATGGGGCAAAGCCTGGCCCAGCATGTCCGGGTCGGCAGCCGCCTGACGACGCGGCATCTCTACTGGGCGCCGCATGACAAAACGGATGCCGCTACGCCCGGGAATGGCGGGTAGAGTAACAGGACGCTCGCAATCACCCCAGTTCGCGCAGCGACTGCATCGGCGGCACGCGGGTGATGTGTCGCGTGGTGAGCCAGCCGCTCGTGCCGACCAGCAACGCGCCGGCCAGCGGCAGCGCAAGCCACAGCCACGGATGCAGGCGCAGCGGCAGATCAAACAGGCGCTGGGCGATCAGCGCCATGGCGATCTCGGCGCAGGCGCTGGCGAGCAGGCCGGCCAGCAATCCCAATGCTAGGAATTCACTCCACAGGCCTTTGGCCAGATAGGCACGCTGCGCGCCCAGGGTGCGCAGCAGGACGGCTTCCTGCTGGCGGGCGTCGAGGCTGGCCAGCAGCGTGGCGATGACGACGGCCATCCCGGCGGCGAGCAGGAAGCCCAGCAGCAGCTGGATGGCGCCGATGATCTGCGCGAACAACGCTTCGATGTTGGCGATGAGCTTGTCGAGCGCGATCACGGTGATGCCGGGGAAGGTCTTGACGAAGCCCGGCAGCACACCGGCGGCGGCGGGCGGCACGTAGACGCTGGCGATGGAACTCGCGGGCAGCGCGTCGAGCTGTCCGGGGGCGAAGATGACGAAGAAGTTCGGCTGCATCGAATCCCACTTCACGCTGCGGATGCTGGTGATGCGCGCGGCGATCGTCTGGTCGCCGACGCGAAAGCCGAGCTGGTCGCCCAGCACCAGATGCAGGCGCTCGGCCATGCCGGACTCGACCGAGATTTCAGGCACGTTGTGGTTGCCGTGCCAGTGTCCGGACAGTACCGCATTGTTGGCCGGCAGGGTGGCGGTCCAGGTGAGGTTGAGCTCGCGCCGCAAGCTGTTGCTGTCGCGCGCCTCCGGCGGCAGGGTGGAGGCGATGGGCGCACCGTTCCGGGTGACGAGACGGCCGCGCACCATGGGGTAGAGTGCGGAAGCCTTGAGGTGGTGCTGCGACAGGTAGGCGGCCACGGCCTGCTGCTGAAAGGGCGCGATGTTGACCAGAAAATAGTTGGGCGCCTCCGGCGGCAGCTGCTGGCGCCAGCCGTCGACGAGATCGCTGCGCACCAGCGCCAGCAGGGCCACCAGGAACAGGGCGAGGGTGAAGGCGCCGAGTTGCAGCGTGCTGTCGAAACGGTGGCGCAGCAATTGCGCGAGGCCGAAGCGAACCGGGCCGTGGCTCATTTTCTGGACCCCGCGTCCGGCCACCAGCGCGAGGCGGGCCAGCAAGGTCAGCACCAGGATCAGTCCGGCCAGCGCGCCGACAAAAATGCCAACGAGCCTGGCGTCGCCTGCATACCAGGCGATCAGCAGCAGCATTGCCGATCCGCTGAGCGCCGCACTGAGCCATGCGGCAACCGGCAGCGGCGGCAGGTCGCGCCGCAGGACCCGCAGCGGAGGCACGCGGATCAGGCGCATGAGTGCGGGCAGGGTGGCGCCTGCCAGCGCCAGCAGGCCGCTGAAGACGGCCGCGCCTACCGGTGCCAGACCGAGTGACGGCAGACGGGTGGCGGCGTCGGGCAGGACCAGGCCTGCCAGCGCCTGCTGCATCAGTGCGCCGACCGCCACGCCAAGCAGGCTGCCCAGCAGCCCCAGCGTCAGCAACTGGACGGCATACAGCAGGCGCAGCTGCGCCGTGGTGGCGCCGAAGCAGCGCAGCAGCGCCGCCTGGTCGTAATGCCGCAGCGCGTGGCGGTGGGCGGCGATGGCGATGGCGGCGACCGACAGCAGCAGGCTGATGAGCGCAGTGAGCTGGATGTAGCGGTCGGCGTTGGCGAAGGCGCCGCGCAGGGTTTCGACGCCCTCGCGCGAGCCGGTCAGGCGCTGGGTGCTGTCGAGTTCTGGCTTGAGCGCCGCGCTGAACGCCGCGATCTGGGCAGGGTCGCCGGCAAACTGATAGAGATAGGTCACGCGGCTGCCGGGCTGCAGCACGCGGGTTTTTGCGACCTCGTCGGCGCGCATGAACACGCGCGGCGCAAGGCCGAACACGCCACCGAGCTGGCCCGGCTCCTCGGCTACTACCCCGGCGATGGCGAAGGACGCTTCGCCGATTTGCACACTGTCGCCTACCTTGGCCGACAGCAGCGGCAGCAGGTCGGGTGCGACATAGATCGCGCCGGACGGCGGCTGTGCCGGACGCGACGTGCCGGTGGCGAAGGGACGGTCGGCGATGCGCACGCTGCCGCGCAGCGGATAGGCCGCATCGACGGCGCGCAGGGTGGCGAGCTGGAAGGCATCGCCCCTGGCGAGCATGCTGGGAAACTCGAGCGCCTGGCTGCGTGCCAGCGGGCTGGCCGTACCTGCGTTTTTCGAGGCGTAGAGGCCGGGCCAGTCCTCGATCGGACGCGGGCTGGTGACCAGCAGGTCGGCGCCGAGGAAGCTGGCGCCCTGTTCGCTCATGGCGCGCTTCAGGCGGTCGCCGAGAAAGCCGGTGGTGCTGACGCTGCCGACGCCGATGATCAGCGCCAGCAGCAGCACGCGCCATTCGCCGCTCGCGCGTTCGCGTTGCAGCAGCCACAGGCCGAGCCGGGCGAAATTCATGCAATGGCCTCTTCGCCTGCGTGGCCGGCGACCAGGTGCAGCCGGCGCTGGCAGCGCGCCGCCAGCGCGTCGTCGTGGGTGACCAGGATCAGCGTGGTGCGGGCAGAGGCGTTGAGTTCAAACAGCAGTTCGATGATGCGCGCGCCGGTGTCGGCGTCGAGGTTGCCGGTGGGCTCGTCGGCGAACACGATTTCCGGGTCGGTGGCAAAGGCGCGGGCAATGGCGACGCGCTGCTGTTCACCACCGGACAGCTGGCGCGGCGTGTGCGCGGCACGGGTGGCGAGGCCGACACGGTCGAGCCAGTGGGCTGCACGCTCGCGCGCGTCGGCCCGCCCGGCCAGTTCCAGCGGCAGCAGGATGTTCTCCAGCGCGCTGAGCGCGGGCAGCAGCTGGAACGACTGGAACACGAAGCCGATGCGGCCGGCGCGCAGGCGGGCGCGGGCATCCTCGTCGAGATCGCTGAGACGCTGGCCGAGCAGTTCGATCTCGCCCGATGAGGCTTGATCGAGTCCCGCCAGCAGGCCCAGCAGGGTCGATTTGCCGGAACCGGATGCGCCCGTGATGGCGAGCGTCTCGCCCGCTTTGACGGCGAGCCCGACTTCGCTGAGGATGTCGAGCGCGCCGTCTGCGGTCGGCACGCGTTGGGAGAGGCCGCGTGCCAGGACGACGGTAGCGGGGAACTGGGCGCTGTCGGGTGGCGTCATTGGTAGTGTGCCGGATCAAGGTGAGTGAATGAATTATCGCGCGTGGCTGTTGTGGGTGCTGTGGATTCCGGGCTGGGCGGCCGCGGCTCCCTGTTCCCTGTTGATCGTCGGCGACAGCCTGAGTTCCGGCTATGGCCTCGCGACCGGCTCGAGCTGGGTGGACAGGCTGGACGCGCGCCTGAAGAAGACGGCGCCGGACTGGCGCGTTATCAACGCCAGCGTGAGCGGCGACACCACGCAGAACGGCCTGCAACGTCTCCAGCCTGCGCTTGATCGGCATCATCCGCAAGGCGTGCTGATCGAACTCGGCGGCAACGATGCCATGCGCGGCACGCCGCTCGCGGTGATCCGGCAGAATCTGGTCACGATGATCCGCCAGGCGAAGGCGACAGGCGCCTGGGTGGTCCTGCTGGAGGCGCCGGTGCTGCCCAATTACGGCAAGCCCTATGCCGATGCGGTGGCGAAGCTGTATGTCGATGTGGCGCGCGGAGAAAAGATCGTCCGCGTGCCGTGTTTTGTCTGCAAGGTTGCGGTCGTGCCGGGCATGATGCAGGCCGACGGCATCCATCCGAATGAAAAGGCCCAGCGCAGGATGCTCGACGCCGTGTGGTCGCACATCAAGCCGGCATTGCGTTGCCCGGCGAACAAGCCATGAGCGCCGCGGCCTGTCCGTGCGGATCGGGGCGACCGCTTGCAGACTGCTGCGGGCGGTTTCACGCGGGCGCGCCTGCGCCGGACGCCGAAACCCTGATGCGCTCGCGCTACAGCGCCTATGTGCTGGGGCGGGAGGATTATCTGCGGGCGACCTGGCATCCCGCGACCTGTCCCGCTGCGCTGGGCCTCGATGCCGTGCCGCGGCCGCAGTGGCTGGGGCTGGCGGTGAAATCGCACACGCCGCTGGACGCGACCCATGCGACGGTCGAGTTCGTCGCGCGCTACAAGCTCAACGGCCGTGCGTTCAGGCTGCACGAAACCAGCCGGTTCGAGCGGGTGGACGGACGCTGGCTGTACGTCGACGGCGAGGTCCGGGAATGAAACGAACAAGGCCCGCTTGCGCGGGCCTTGTTCTGCTTCTCGTCAAACGGTGGGGTGGATGATGGGACTCGAACCCACGACAACAGGAATCACAATCCTGGACTCTACCAACTGAGCTACA
>CAZHKS010000028.1:0-21165 GCA_964533095.1 uncultured Thiobacillus sp.
GCCATCTTGTTGCACAGCGTGCCGGCGACGATCATCACGTCGGACTGGCGCGGGCTCGGGCGGAACACGATACCGAAACGGTCGAGGTCGTAGCGCGAAGCGCCCGCCTGCATCATTTCCACGGCGCAACAGGCCAGGCCGAAGGTCATCGGCCACATCGATCCGGTTCGCATGTAATTGATGAGCTGATCGGCCTTGGTGGTGACAAAGCCCTGCTCGAGAACGCCTTCAATGCCCATAATTCAGATCATTCCCACTCCAGGGCACCCTTCATCCACTCGTAGATGAAACCCACAACCAGGATGCCGAGGAACACCATCATGGCAATGAAGCCCGCCAGCCCGATCTCATTCAGCACAATTGCCCAGGGAAAAAGAAAGGCGATTTCCAGATCGAACAGAATAAACAGGATGGCGACCAGGTAATAACGTACATCGAATTTCATGCGCGCGTCTTCAAATGCCTCGAAGCCGCATTCGTAGGGAGAGAGTTTTTCGCTGTCGGGACGGTGGGGAGCCAGCAGGGCTCCGGCGATGATCGGGCCGATTCCGAAAGCCAGGCCGACCAGAATGAACAACAAAACGGGGAGGTAATTCTCCAGCACCGGGTTCCTCCGACTACGCCTGCATCAGGCTGTTGAGTAATTATGGTCCGAGTGTATTAGTGCAGGGCGCCGGCTGTCAAGCCGAAAAAATGGTATTTTTATCTTAAAAATCAGAAGCTTATTCGATAGCGAATGCTAATGTGCGAATCAGCGAATTTGATGGTGCCGACGGCGAGACTCGAACTCGCACGACCTAGGTCACTACCCCCTCAAGATAGCGTGTCTACCAATTCCACCACGTCGGCCAAGGGCATGCGCCCGGACAGGTACTGCTTGTTACTGCGGGATGTCCCCCACTTTCGAGCCGGCATCCTTGCCCGGCGCCTGAGTAGGTGTTGCGGGCTGGGGCTGGGCCTGCGTCGGCGCAGGAACAACCACACGTTGCAGCACGCTAGCCGCCGGCTTGTGCTGCTGCAGCCCGAAATACGCAAGGCCCAGGCTGGTCAGGAAGAACAGGCTTGCCAGAACAGCTGTGCTGCGGCTCAGGAAGTTGGCCGACCCGCTGGCGCCGAACAGGCTGCCAGACGAGCCACTGCCGAATGCCGCCCCCATGTCCGCGCCCTTGCCATGCTGCAAGAGCACCAGCGCAATCAGTGCAATGGCAACAATAACGTGAACGACCCAGACCAGTGTTTCCATTCGTTTTACTCTTACTTGGCGGCGGCGCGGCAAATCGCGATGAACTCGTCGGCAATCAGGGAAGCACCGCCAATGAGTCCGCCATCGATATCCGGCTGAGCCATCAATTCTGCCGCATTCGCGGCTTTTACGCTACCCCCGTACTGGATGACCAGCCGGTCCGCCACACCTGCGTCGAGTGCGGCGATCTTGCCGCGAATGAAGGCATGCACGGCCTGCGCCTGCTCGGGCGTCGCCGTCTTGCCGGTGCCGATCGCCCACACGGGTTCGTAGGCCACCACTGCTTTGGCCAGCGACGCGACGCCGGCGGCCTTGATCACGGCATCGAGCTGGCGTGCCACAACTGCCTCGGTCACACCTGACTCGCGCTCGTCCAGCGATTCGCCCACGCACAGGATGGGCGTCAGGCCGGCCGCCTGGGCCGCCATGTATTTGCTTGCAACCAGTCCATCGGATTCGCCATACAGGCTACGCCGCTCGGAATGTCCGACGATCACGTATCTGCAGCCGAAATCGAGCAGCATGGAAACCGACACTTCGCCGGTGAACGCGCCCTTGGCCTGCTCGGACACATTCTGTGCGCCCAGGGCGATCGATGACCCGGCGAGCGCGGCCTGAACCTGCGCCAGATAAGGGAAAGGCACGCATACGGCAGCCTCGATTCCAGTCAAAGCGGGTTTGATTGCGGCCAGCAGCGCGGCGTTCTCAGCCAGGCTGCCGTGCATTTTCCAGTTACCGGCTACGAGCTTTTTGCGCATGGGAATCTGCCAAACAAAAGTGCGCGATGGTAAGCGCTACACGCCCGGCGGTCAACCGCCCGGCGTGGCGTGATCAGCCAAACCGGCCGGTGATGTAGTGGCTCCGGCCGGCACCACCCTTAGCGTTCGCTTCGCTCACGTTAGCCTCCGCCGCCACATTACTGGCGGTTAACCAAACCGACCAGTAATGTAGTCTTCCGTCTGCTTCTTGCCCGGCCGCATGAAGATGGTGCCGGTTTCGTTGAACTCGATCAGCTCGCCAAGATACATGAACGCCGTGTAGTCCGAAATCCGCGCGGCCTGCTGCATGTTGTGGGTGACGATGGCGATGGTGTAATCGCTTTTCAGTTCGTTGATGAGTTCCTCGATCTTGGCAGTGGAAATCGGGTCCAGTGCCGAAGTCGGCTCGTCCAGCAGCACGATTTCCGGCTTCACAGCCACCGCGCGCGCGATGCACAGCCGCTGCTGCTGGCCGCCGGACAGCGACAGGCCGCTTTGCTGCAGCTTGTCCTTCACCTCGCCCCAAAGCGCTGCCTTGTTGAGCGCCCATTCGACGCGATCGTCCATGGCGCTTTTCGACATGCGCTCGTACAGCCGTACGCCGAAGGCAATATTTTCGTAGATCGTCATGGGAAACGGGGTCGGCTTCTGGAAAACCATGCCGATCCGGGCACGCACCAGGTTCACATCCTGGCTCTTGTCCAGCAGGTTCTTGCCGTGGAACAGGATCTGTCCTTCTGCACGTTGCCCCGGGTAGAGGTCATACATCCGATTGAAGGTACGCAACAGCGTTGACTTGCCGCAGCCGGACGGCCCGATGAAGGCCGTCACCTTCTTGTGGGCAATGTCCAGATTGACGTTGCTGAGGCCTTTGAAATCACCATAGAAGAAGTCCAGATTGCGGACTTGCAAAGCAGCATTTTCGCCGGCAGGCATGGCTTGGACGGGCATCAGATTGCTCCGGGGAAATTAACGTTTGTCTTTGTTGCGGAAAACCACGCGTACGCCGATATTGACCGCCAGCACCAGAAAGGCGATCAGCAGCGCACCGCCCCAGGCCAGATTGATCCAGTTGTCGTACGGACTCAGCGCGAATTGATAGATCACCACGGGCAGATTGCCCATGGGTTTCGCCATGTCGGTGCTGAAGAACTGGTTGTTGAGCGCGGTAAACAGTAATGGTGCAGTCTCGCCCGTGATACGCGCCATCGCAAGCAGGACACCGGTCACCACCCCGGACTTGACGGCGCGCAAGGTCACTTTGAGCGACACCTGCCAACGCGGCGCGCCCACGGCGAAGGCCGCTTCGCGCAGGCTGGTTGGCACCAGTTTCAGCATGTTTTCAGTCGTGCGCACCACCACCGGAATCGCGATCAACGCCAGGGCAAGCGATCCTGCCCAGCCTGAAAATCCCCCGGTGGTTGTCACAAACAGCGCGTACACGAACAAGCCGATGACGATGGACGGTGCCGACAGCATGATATCGGTCATGAAGCGGGTCAACGACGCGAATCTGGACACGCGTCCGAATTCGGCAAGATAAATCCCGGCCAGAATGCCGATCGGCGTCGAGATCAGCATGGAGAACAACAGGATCAGACCGCTGCCCACGATGGCATTGCGCAGGCCGCCGCCCTCGGTGCCCGGAGCGGGCGTGTCCTGGGTGAGCAGATCCCAGCTCAGCGCGGCGAAGCCTCTTGAGAACAACGTCCAAAGAATCCACAGCAACGCGATCAGGCCCAGGCTCATCGCCAACATGGAAAGCGTAATGCCGATGCGGTTGATCCAGATGCGACGGGTATACAGATTCATCATGTGCGCCTCATAGACCTTCGGAGCCCATGCTGCGGCTGATCAGCCAGCGCGAAATGGCCAGCACGATAAAGGTGATGATGAATAGCACCAGACCCAGTGCGAACAGGGATGCGATGTGCAGGCCCGGGGAGGCTTCGCCGAACTCATTCGCCAGCGTGGACGCGATCGAGGTCCCCGGGGCAAACAGGCTACCGTTGATGCGGTTGGCATTGCCGATCACGAACGTGACCGCCATCGTCTCGCCCAGTGCCCGGCCCAAGCCGAGCATGATGCCCCCGATGACGCCGACGCGGGTATAGGGAAGCACGACGTTGCGCACCACCTCCCAGTTGGTACATCCGATCCCGTAGGCAGACTCCTTCAGCACATGCGGCACCGTTTCGAAAACGTCACGCATCACCGAGGCAATAAAGGGGATGACCATCAGGGACAGCACGATACTGGCGGTGAGTATGCCGACCCCGATGGGAGGCCCGGAAAACCAGCCGCCTATGATCGGCACATCGCCCAGCAGCGCCTGCAAAGGGGGCTGAATGTGATCGGCAAACAGTGGCGCAAAAATGAAAAGCCCCCAGATGCCGAACACGATGGAGGGGACACCCGCAAGCAGTTCAATTGCGGTACCCAGAGGGCGGCGCAGCCACAGCGGGCAGGTCTCGGTCAGGAACAAGGCGATCCCGAAGCTGACTGGCACTGCGATCAACAGCGCCAGCACGGATGTCGTCACGGTACCGTAGATGGCCGCCAGCGCGCCGAATTTGTCGTCCGGCACGCTCCAGATGTCGGTCCACAAGAAGGCTGGCCCGAACGTCTTGATGCTGGGCCATGCCTCGATGGAAAGCGATGCCAGAATGCCCACCAGTGTCGCCAGAACGACAAAGGCGAAAAGCTGCGTGGAATAATGGAAAAACTTGTCCTGCAACCAGAACTTTCGGACCTGCTGGGCATGCAGATCGACTCCGGCGGATGCGCTGGGCTCGCTCACTGTGGGGTGCCTATCGATTCGATTTTTGTCTGCGAAAGCAGCCGCCTGAGAGGCTGCTTTCGCAGAAAGCCGGGGGCGGCATGCCGCCCCCGGCAATTCAAATCACGTCGAATAAAATGACTTATTTGATGTTCTTCATTTCCGCTTCGACCATCTTCACGACATTCGGCGGCAACGGCACAAAGCCCAGCTCGGAAGCCATCTTCTGACCATTGTTCAAAGACCAGGTGTAGAAGTCGACCACGCCCTTCTGCTTGGCGGCGTCGCCCTTTTCATAGGCCAGCATGAAAGTGGCCGTGGTGATGGGCCAGGCGTTCTTGGCAGTCTGGTCCAGCAGGTCAGGCGCCATGCCCTTGACGTGGAAGTTTGCGCCAGCCGCTGCGTCGGCAACCGACTGCTGGTTCGGCACGATGTAGTTGCCGGCACGGTTCTTCAATGCCACGAAGTTCATGTTGTTCTTCATCGCGTCGGCGATATCGACGTAGCCGATCGAACCCTTGATCTTCTGCACGTTGGCCGCAACGCCAGGGTTGCCCTTGCCGCCCACGCCATTGGCAGGCCAGTTCACCGTGTTGCCGGCACCGACATCGCGCTTGAACGCCACCGATTGCTTGGCCAGGTAGTTGGAGAATGCATAGGTCGTACCGGAGCCGTCCGAACGATGCGCAACGGTGATGGCCAGATCAGGCAGCGTGACGCCGGGGTTCAGTCTGGCGATGGCAGGGTCGTTCCACTTGGTGATGGCGCCACGGAAAATGTCGGCCGCAGTGACGCCGTCCAGTTTCAGCTTGCCGGATTCAAAACCGGGAACATTCATGACGATGGTCACGCCGCCCATCACGGTCGGAACCTGAACCAGGTGGTTCGCATCCAGATCAGCTTCCGGAACCGGGGCGTCGCTACCGGCAAAATCGACGGTCTTGGCCTTGATCTGCTTGACGCCACCCGACGAACCGATACCCTGGTAGTTGACCTTGTTGCCCGTGGCAGTCTGATACGCCTCGGCCCACTTGGTGTAAACGGCGTAGGGGAAGGTTGCGCCTGCGCCGGTAATATCAGTAGCCATCGCGCTGATCGAGAACGCCAGACCCATGGCCGCAGCCAGCGTCCCCTGGGCCAGTTTATTGAGTGTACGCATGTGTTATATCTCCGGTAGTAGTGGACTTTGCCGCATAGGCGACGCTGTCATACTAACGGCCGAATATTACAGATATATTTCAGGACGGGAAATCACCCGCCCATGGCGGCAGTTCTTACCGCGGCGGCGATGGTTTCAGCCGTATTCTGCACCAGATCGGCATCGCGCCCCTCCACCATCACGCGAATCAGCGGCTCGGTACCGGACGCACGCAGGACGATGCGGCCACACCCGTTCAGGGCCGCCTCAGCATCGGCCACCGACATTTTGACCGCAGGCGCCGCATCCAGCTTGAAGCCTCTTGCTACCGGCACATTGATCATCACCTGGGGATAGGTTTCCAGATCCGCGGTGAATGCGTCCAGCGTCTCGCCGGTCTCGCGCAGTGCGCGCAAGACCTGCAAGGCTGAAACAATTCCGTCACCTGTAGTGTGTTTGTCCAGGCAAAGAATGTGCCCCGAAGTTTCGCCGCCAAGCGTCCATCCATTGGCATGCAGGCGTTCGAGCACATAGCGGTCGCCCACCCTGGCACGCTCGAACGGAATCTGGATGCGCGCCAGTGCATGCTCTGTGCCGAGATTGGTCATCAGCGTTCCCACCACGCCGCCCTTCATGTAGCCCGTCTGGATACGGTGGCGGGCGATGACGTAGACCAGCTGGTCGCCGTCATAGATCCGTCCCTGGGCATCCGCCATCATCAGGCGATCGCCATCACCATCCAGCGCAATGCCCAGATCCGCGCGTTGCGCACGCACCGCCTCGGACAATGCCCGGGTATGCGTGGCACCGCATTCGTCGTTGATATTGAAGCCGTTCGGTTCGTTGCCGATGGCGACCACCTCGGCCCCCAGTTCGTGCAGGACGTGGGGCGCTATGTGATAGGTCGCACCGTTAGCGCAGTCCACCACGATGCGCATCCCGCGCAGATCGAGATTATTGGGAAAAGTACTCTTGCAAAACTCGATGTAGCGCGCTGCAGCATCCTCGATGCGGCGGGCGCGCCCCAGCTGGCGCGCCTCGACCGTCATGATCGGATGATCCAGCTGTGCCTCGATTGCTTCCTCCACGCTATCAGGCAATTTCTGGCCACTGGCAGAAAAGAACTTGATGCCGTTGTCCTCGAACGGATTGTGCGAGGCCGAGATCACGACCCCGGCCTGCAGACGCAGTGCCCGTGTCAGGTAAGCCACGGCCGGCGTCGGCATCGGCCCGGTCATCAGCACGTTCACCCCGGCAGCGGTGAAGCCGGCTTCCAGCGCGGCTTCCAGCATGTAACCCGAAATGCGGGTGTCCTTGCCGATCAGCACGGTCGGGTGCTGGTTCGGCGGCAGGCTGCCACGGTCCGCCACCAGAACCTGTCCGGCGGCATAGCCCAGGCGCATCACGAACTCGGGGGTGATGGGCGACTCGCCCACCCTGCCCCGCACGCCATCAGTACCGAAATATTTACGTCCCATCCCTGTATTCCTCCACTGCATCCCAGACGGCCAGCGCATCGCGCATGGCCATGACATTGTGTACCCGGACCAGGCGCGCACCGTGCGCCACGGCGATCAGGTGCGCCGCCACGCCGGCGAATTCGCGTTCATCCACAGCACGCCCCGTCAATGTGCCCAGCATCGACTTTCGCGACAACCCGGCCAGTACCGGCAGATTCAGTCCGGCCAGACGGTCCAGATGCTTCAGCAGCGTCAGGTTGTGTTGCAGCGTTTTGCCGAAACCGAAACCTGGATCGATCACCAGTCGTTGTCGCGCGATCCCCGATGCCATGCAGACCGCCACCCGTGCCTGCAGAAACTGTTCCACCTCGCCGACCACATCGGCATAACGGGGCGCCTGCTGCATGCTCCGGGGATCACCCTGCATATGCATCAAGCATACCGCTGCGCCCGAGGCCGCCACTGCCTCCAGCGCGCCCGGGGCCTGCAAGGCCGCTACATCGTTCACCATCGCCGCACCCGCATCAATCGCCGCCCGTATCACTTCCGGTTTTTTCGTGTCGATTGATACCAGGCAATCTGCTCGCGCGAGTGCTTCGATCACCGGCAACACACGCCGCATCTCCTCGTCTGCAGGCACGGCCTCAGCACCGGGGCGGGTGGACTCCCCGCCGACGTCAAGGATATCGGCGCCTTGCTCACGCAGCTTGAGCGCATGGGCAATCGCAACCTGCGTGTCGTGCAGCCGCCCGCCGTCCGAAAACGAATCGGGCGTGACATTGACGATGCCCATGATGCGGGGGCGGGAAAGCGGAAGGCGGTAAGTGCCTGCGTGGAGAACGGACATGAAAAAGAGGGGCCAAGGCCCCTCCATTGTAGTGGGTAAAGGTGCGCCGCCGCTCAGGCTTCCTGGGCCGGCTGCGCGGTCGGTGCCGGAGCACTCGGCTTGTCGCCTCCGCTGGCGGGCGGCTGGGGCGTGGCCGAAGGCTTGGGCGGGCGCACCGGGCGGCCGGCCATGATGTCGCCAATCTGCTCGGCATCGATGGTTTCCCATTCCATCAGGGCAGCGGTCATCGCCTCGACCTTGTCACGCCCTTCGGTCAGGATTTTCTGGGCCCGGGCATATTGCTCGTCCAGAATGCGGCGAATTTCGGTATCGACCTTCTGCATGGTGGCTTCGCTCATGTTCTTGTGCGTGGTCACAGAGCGCCCGAGGAATACTTCGCCTTCGTTTTCACCGTACACCATCGGGCCCAGCGCATCCGACATGCCGTAGCGCGTTACCATGTCGCGGGCAATGCTGGTCGCGCGTTCGAAGTCGTTCGATGCGCCGGTCGAAATGCTGCCGACGAAGATTTCTTCGGCTACGCGTCCGCCGTACAGCATGCAGATTTGCGACAGCATCTGGTCCTGGTACAGGCTGTAACGGTCCAGTTCAGGCAGGGACATGGTCACACCCAACGCGCGACCGCGCGGGATCACCGTGACCTTGTGCACCGGATCACATCCCGGCAGCGTCATGCCGATCACGGCATGGCCTGACTCGTGATAGGCCGTCTTCTTCTTGTCCTCGGGCGTGATCACCATGGATTTGCGCTCGGCGCCCATGAAGATCTTGTCCTTGGCCTGCTCGAAATCGTCCATGTCGACCAGACGCTTGCTGCGGCGCGCTGCAAACAGGGCAGCCTCGTTGACCAGGTTGGCGAGGTCGGCGCCTGACATGCCGGGGGTGCCGCGCGCCAGAATGTCGGCCCGAACGTCAGGTGCCACCGGCACCTTGCGCATGTGCACCAGCAGGATCTGCTCGCGGCCGCGGATGTCGGGCAGGCCGACGACGACCTGGCGGTCGAAACGGCCCGGGCGCAACAGTGCCGGGTCGAGCACGTCGGGGCGGTTGGTCGCCGCGATCACGATCACGCCCACACTCGCCTCGAAGCCGTCCATTTCGACCAGCAACTGGTTGAGCGTCTGTTCGCGTTCGTCGTTGCCGCCGCCCAGGCCGGCACCGCGCTGGCGGCCGACCGCATCGATTTCGTCGATGAAGATGATGCAGGGCGAGTTTTTCTTCGCCTGCTCGAACATGTCGCGCACGCGCGCGGCACCGACGCCGACGAACATCTCGACGAAGTCGGAACCCGAAATGCTGAAGAACGGGACCTTGGCCTCGCCCGCAATCGAGCGCGCCAGCAGCGTTTTACCGGTACCCGGCGGCCCCACCATCAGCACGCCGCGCGGGATGCGTCCGCCCAGTTTCTGGAACTTGGACGGATCTTTCAGGAAATCCACCAGCTCGGCGACGTCTTCCTTCGCCTCGTCACAGCCTGCGACATCTGCAAAGGTCACCGGGTTGGCATTTTCATCAAGCAGGCGCGCTCGGCTCTTGCCGAACGAGAAGGCACCGCCACGGCCGCCGCCTTGCATCTGGCGCATGAAGAAGATCCAGACGCCGATCAGCAGCAGCATGGGAAACCACGAAATGAACAGGCTCATCAGGAAGGAAGGCTGTTCTTCCGGCTTGGCCTCGACCGAGACGCCGTTTTTCAGCAGGTCGGACACCATCCACGGATCGCTCGGCGCATAGCTGGTGAAGCGCTGCCCGTCGCTGCGTTCGCCCTTCAGCACATTGCCTTCAATCACCACCTTGGAAATCTGCTGCTGTCGCACCTCCTCGATGAACTGCGAGTAAGGCATCTGCGACTGCGTGGTGCGCTGGGCCCCGAACTGGTTGAACACCGTCATCAGGATGACAGCGATGATCAGCCAGATGGCGATGTTCTTGGACAAATTGTTCACGTTTACTCCTTGGTGCTGAATCCAGCACGTTTAGACTCATTCTAAACCCTACCATAAGGGTTGTCACGGCAGCATTACGACCCGCCTTCCCGCGCTGCAACAGGGCGACGTCCCAGCAAATAGACTTCGGTACTGCGATCACGCGATGCGCCGGGCTTGCGGATCAGCACCTGCTCGAATGCCTGCCGCATCCGTGCCCGAAAATCCTCGAATCCGACGCCCTGAAACACTTTGACGAGAAAAACCCCGTCCGGTTTCAGCCATTTCAGCGCAAAATCGAGTGCCAACTCGCACAATTCGTAATGTCGCGCCTGATCGCGCAGCATGACCCCGCTGATATTGGGGGCCATATCGCTCAATACAAGGTCAACCCGCCCGTTTTGCAACCTTTCTTCCAGCCAGGCCAGCGCCTCCGGCTCGGTGAAATCGCCTTCCAGGCTGTCCACTCCAGGCATCGGCGATACCGGCAGCAGATCGATCGCCAGCACCCTGCCCTGCCTTTTCATCTTCTGCACCGCCACCTGGCACCAGCTGCCTGGAGCGGCACCCAGGTCCACGACCGTCATGCCAGGGCGCAGCAGATGGTCGCGTTTGTCGATTTCCAGCAATTTATAGGCAGCACGCGAACGATAGCTGTCCTGCTGCGCCTTTTTGACATAGGGATCCGTCACGTGCTCGTGCATCCAGGCACTGCCCGATTTGGTTCGCTTTGCTTTCTGCACCATCTCTATCGGCTACAATCCGCGCTCAGTTTAAGGAAGACGCAATGAAACCACTCACGCCCGCACAGCGGCAATTTCTCAAGGGGCTTGCCCACAGCCGCCAGCCGGTGGTCATGATCGGCAACCAGGGCTTGACTGCCGCCGTGCTGAAGGAGATCGAACGTGGACTCGATGCGCACGAGTTGATCAAGATCAAGGCTGCCAGCGACGAACCCGAGACGCGTCGTGCCTGGCTGGAGGAAATCTGCTCGGCCACCGGCGCGGCACCGGTGCAGCAGATCGGCAAGATACTGGTGATTTTTCGCGCTGCCGCCAAGCCTGTAATCGTCCTGCCGGCTTGAAGTTTGCCTGACCGCGTTTATCGCGCCAGCCCCGAGCGCCAGACAAGCAACAGCCCCAGCACGCTCTGAATCAGATAAAGAATGCTCGACACCCCATGCCAGCGGGCAAAGCGGTTGGCAAACACGCTTTGCATCACGGCGTGCGGCATGGCCTGATCCTTCAGGCCCTGCATGATGGGCTGGATGCCGAAATGGCCCGCCAGCGTAAGCGCCAGCATCAGCGCCACCGCCCAGAAAAACAAGGTTTTCAGTGCAGCGGCGCCGTCACGGGCAAACCGGTAGATCAGCAGGTAGGCAGCGGCGGCAATGCCGATCCACGCCATCACCTCGAACAGCCTGCCTGCCAGCATGCCGGCCAGTTGCTTGTCGCCCAGGTTGGCAAACAGAACCGGCGCGGCAACGTAGCCGATCGCCCACATGCCGCCGATCCACAGCACCAGCAAACCGCCGGCAAGGCCGTCCCAGAAACGTCGCATGCTATTTGTACAGCACGTCGAGCACTTCGTACTGGCGCACACCAGCGGGCGCCTGCACGTCCACGCTGTCGCCCGCATATTTTCCGATCAGCGCGCGTGCGATGGGCGACGACACTGAAATCTTGCCCTGCTTGATGTCGGCCTCGTCGTCGCCGACGATCTGATAGATCACCGTATCGCCCGATTCGACGTCTTCCAGTTCGACCGTGGCACCGAACACGATGCGGCCATCCGCGTCCAGCGTGGTCGGATCAATGATCTGCGCATTGGCCAGCTTGCCTTCGAGATCGGCGATGCGGCCTTCGATGAACCCCTGCTTTTCCTTGGCAGCATCGTACTCGGCGTTTTCCGACAGGTCGCCCTGAGCGCGCGCCTCAGCAATCGCCTGGATCACCGCGGGGCGCTCCACGCTCTTCAGATGCTGCAGCTCAACACGCAACTTTTCGGCACCGACGACGGTGAGTGGAAATTTGTTCACAAGCTTGCCTCTTCAGATCAGTGCAGTCTCTGATGCAGAGACTGCAGGGAATACACTTTCAGTTCGTTGCCGTGCTGCATGCCCATGCAGGCGGCGCGCGCACCGGCCAGCGTGGTGAAGTACACGACCCGGCGTGCCAGCGCTTCGGCGCGGATGGCGTAGGAATCTTTCACGGCCTTCTTGTCCTCGACCACGTTGACGATGAAATCGATATCGCCGTTCTTGATCATGTCGACGATGTGCGGCCGGCCTTCCTTGACCTTGTTGACGATCGCCACCGGGATGCCGGCCGACTCGATCGCCTGCGCTGTCCCGCGGGTTGCGACCACGCTGAAGCCGAGTTCGTGCAGCATCTGCGCCAGCTCGATCACGGCCCCGCGATCTCCCGATCGTACGCTGACAAAGGCCCGTCCGCCCGGCTTGGGCAGCTCGGAACTCGATGCCAGCTGCGACTTGACGAAGGCTTCGCCAAAGTTGTCGCCCACGCCCATGACTTCGCCGGTCGATTTCATTTCCGGGCCGAGGATGGTGTCGACGCCCGGGAACTTGCGGAACGGGAAGACCGCTTCCTTTACCGAGAAGTACGGCGGGATGATCTCTTTTTCGAATGCCTGCGATTTCAGTGAAATACCCGCCATCGCGCGTGCGGCGATCTTCGCCAGCGGCGCGCCGATGGCCTTCGACACATAGGGCACGGTGCGCGACGCACGCGGATTCACTTCCAGCACATATACAGTATCGCCCTGGATCGCGAACTGTACGTTCATCAGGCCGACCACTTTCAGCGCCTTCGCCATCGCCACCGTCTGCCGGCGCAACTCGTCCTGAACATCCTGCGACAGGCTGTACGGCGGCAACGAACATGCCGAATCGCCCGAGTGCACGCCGGCCTGCTCGATATGCTGCATGATGCCGCCGATCACGACCTGCTCGCCGTCAGACAGCGCGTCCACATCGACCTCGATGGCGTCGTTGAGGAAGCGGTCCAGCAGCACAGGCGACTTGTTCGACACCTTGACCGCTTCGGTCATGTAGCGCCGCAGATCGGCCTCCTCGCGCACGATTTCCATGGCGCGGCCGCCCAGCACGTAGCTCGGCCGCACCACCAGCGGATAGCCGATTTCCTCGGCCATGCGGATGGCGCTGTCGGGGTTGCGCGCGGTGCGGTTCGGCGGCTGTTTCAGGCCCAGGTCGTGCAGCATCTGCTGGAAACGCTCCCGGTCTTCGGCCGCATCGATCATGTCTGGGCTGGTGCCGATGATGGGCACGCCGTTGCGCTCCAGGTCGCGCGCCAGCTTCAGCGGCGTCTGCCCGCCATACTGCACGATCACGCCGAAGGGCTTCTCGATGTGCACGATTTCGAGCACGTCTTCCAGCGTCAGCGGCTCGAAATACAGGCGGTCGGACGTGTCGTAGTCGGTCGACACGGTTTCCGGGTTGCAGTTGACCATGATGGTCTCGAAGCCGTTTTCGCGCAGCGCCAGCGCCGCATGCACGCAGCAGTAGTCGAACTCGATGCCCTGGCCGATGCGGTTCGGCCCGCCGCCCAGCACCATGATCTTCTTCGCGTCGGTCGGATGCGCCTCGCACTCTTCCTCGTAGGTCGAGTACATGTAGGCGGTCTGCGTGGCGAACTCGGCCGCGCAGGTATCCACCCGCTTGTAGACCGGATGCAGCGCGAGTTCGTGGCGGCGTGCGCGCACCGCATGCTGGTCGGTATTCAAGAGCTTGGCCAGCCGACGGTCGGAGAAGCCGGCACGCTTCAATACGCGCAGCTCGTCGCGCCCAAGATCGGCCAGCCCCCGTCCGGACAGCGAAGTTTCCAGTTCGATCAACTCCTGAATCTGGTCGAGGAACCAGGGGTCGATTTTCGAAACCGCGTGGATTTCATCCAGGCTCATGCCGACACGGAACGCATCGCCCACGTACCAGATGCGCTCGGGACCGGGCGACATCAGTTCGGCTTCGATCTCGTCGCGGTCGGAGGTCTTGGGGTCGAACCCGTCGGCGCCCACTTCCAGTCCGCGCAGGGCTTTCTGCAGGGACTCCTGGAAGCTGCGGCCCATCGCCATCACCTCGCCCACCGATTTCATCTGCGTGGTCAGGCGATCGTCGGCCTGCGGGAATTTCTCGAACGCAAAACGGGGCACCTTGGTGACCACGTAATCGATGGAAGGCTCGAACGACGCCGGGGTCGCACCGCCGGTGATGTCGTTCTGCAGCTCGTCGAGCGTGTAGCCGACCGCCAGCTTGGCCGCCACCTTGGCGATGGGGAAGCCGGTCGCCTTCGAGGCCAGCGCGGACGAACGCGACACCCGCGGATTCATCTCGATCACCACCATGCGGCCGTCAGCCGGATTGATGGAGAACTGCACGTTGGAGCCACCGGTGTCCACCCCGATCTCGCGCAGCACCGCGAGACTGGCATTGCGCATGATCTGGTATTCCTTGTCGGTCAGCGTCTGCGCCGGCGCGACAGTAATCGAGTCGCCCGTGTGGACGCCCATCGGGTCGAAGTTCTCGATCGAGCAGACGATGATGCAGTTGTCCTTGCTGTCGCGCACCACCTCCATCTCGTACTCTTTCCAGCCGAGCAGCGATTCCTCGATCAGCAGCTCGTGCGTGGGCGAGGCCTCCAGTCCGCGCTCGCAGATGGCGACGAACTCTTCCTTGTTGTAGGCGATGCCGCCGCCCGAACCACCCATGGTGAACGACGGCCGGATGATGGTCGGAAAACCGAGCGCAGCCTGCACCTGCAGCGCCTCTTCCATGCTGTGGGCGATCGACGAGCGCGCCGAGCCGAGGCCGAGCTTGGTCATCGCGGCCTTGAATTTCTCGCGGTCTTCCGCCTTGTCGATGGCCTCTTTTGAAGCGCCGATCATCTCGACGCCGTATTTCTCCAGCACACCGTGCTTGGCCAGGTCGAGTGCGCAATTGAGCGCGGTCTGTCCGCCCATGGTGGGCAACAGCGCGTCGGGACGCTCCTGCTCGATGATTTTCTCGACCACCTGCCAGGAAATCGGCTCGATGTAGGTGACATCGGCCATGTCCGGATCGGTCATGATCGTCGCCGGGTTGCTGTTGACGAGGATGACCTTGTAGCCCTCCTCGCGCAGCGCCTTGCACGCCTGTGCGCCGGAATAGTCGAACTCGCACGCCTGCCCGATGACGATGGGGCCGGCGCCGATGATGAGAATGCTTTTTAAATCACTGCGCTTGGGCATGATCGGCCATCAGCTGAATAAAACGGTCAAACAAATAACCCATGTCGTGCGGGCCGGGGCTGGCTTCGGGATGCCCCTGGAAACTGAACACGGGGGCATCGGTGCGGGCCATCCCCTGCAGCGAACCGTCGAACAGGGAGACGTGGGTACTGCGCAGGTTGGGTGGCAGGGTCGTCGCGTCCACCGCAAAGCCGTGGTTCTGGCTGGTGATCGCCACCCGGCCGCTGTCGAGATCCTTGACCGGATGGTTGGCGCCATGGTGGCCGAACTTCATCTTGACGGTCCTGGCACCGGAGGCGAGCGCAAGCAGCTGGTGCCCCAGACAGATGCCGAAAGTGGGGATCTTCGCCGCCACCAGCTCGGCGATCGCCTTGATCGCGTAATCGCACGGTTCCGGATCGCCGGGGCCGTTGGAAAGGAAAATGCCGTCCGGCTTGAGCGCCAGCGCTTCCGCGGCCGTGGCGGTGGCCGGCAGCACGGTCAGGCGGCAGCCGCGCTCGGCCAGCATCCGCAGGATATTGCGCTTGACGCCGTAATCGAAGGCCACCACATGGAACCGCGGCTCGGTCTGCTGGCCGTAGCCGCGTCCGAGCCGCCATTCGGTTTCGCTCCATTCGTACGCCGCCGGCGCCGTCACCACCTTGGCCAGATCCATGCCCGCCAGGCCCGGGAAGGCACGTGCAGCCTCAAGCGCTTTGGCCTCGTCCACGCCACCGGCCATGATGCAGCCGCTTTGCGCGCCCTTTTCGCGCAGGACACGGGTCAGCCGGCGCGTGTCGATATCGGCGATCGCCACGATGTTCTGGCTCTTGAGGTAATCAGGGAGCGACTGGGCTGCACGGAAATTCGAATGCAGGCGCGGCAGGTCGCGCACCACCAGGCCTGCCGCGTGGATGCGGTCCGCCTCGACGTCTTCGGCATTGACGCCGGTATTGCCGATATGCGGATAGGTCAGCGTCACGATCTGGCGCGAATACGAGGGATCGGTGAGAATTTCCTGATAGCCGGTCAGCGCGGTATTGAATACCACCTCACCGGTTGTGATGCCGTCGGCGCCGATGGACAGGCCGCGAAATACCGAACCGTCAGCTAGAACAAGGATGGCGGGCTGGGCACGTGACAAGGAGGACTCCGCAAGACAAATGAGCGTGGTGCAGGTGACAAAATTCAGGCGAGCCGCTTGCGCGAACCCGCCTGAACTTGAATTGTGCAATTGTAGCCGATTCGGGGCCCGGCTTCAATGTTGGAGCACGCTTTTCCGGGCGCTTGCAGGCCCGGTCAAGGCTGCAGGTGATCCAGCCCCCCGTCCATGTCGAGTTCGGTCAATTCGGTAAACCCGCCGATGCAGGTACCGTCGACGACGATCTGCGGCACGGTGCGCGCGCCATTGGTGACGACGGCGAATTCCTTCATCGCCTCGCGGTCGAGATCGATGCGGACTTCATCGTATCCGATCCCGCGTTTGTCAAGAAAGGCCTTGGCCTTGACGCAGATGGGGCAGGTGCCGGTGCTGTAGACCTTGACGGCGTTCATGGTGTGTTCCTGTAAAAACAGTTATTCGGACTTGGCTATTTCAGACCCAATACGTCGCGCATGTCGTACTGCCCCGGCGCACGGCCCTGCAGCCACTTGGCTGCGCGCAGGGCGCCCTGCGCGAAGGTGGCGCGACTGCTGGCCTTGTGCGTCAGTTCCACGCGCTCACCGATGCCGGCGAACAGCAGCGTGTGGTCGCCAACGATATCGCCGCCACGCACGGTGGCGAAGCCGATGGTCTTGGGGTCGCGTTCGCCGGTGACGCCCTCTCGTCCGTAGACGGCGCAGCGGGCCAGATCGCGGTCGGTCGCGCGCGCTACCGCCTGCCCCAGGCCCAGCGCGGTACCGGACGGCGCATCGACCTTGTGGCGGTGATGCGCCTCGATGATTTCGATGTCGTAACCGTCGGAAAGCACCTGGGCGGCGAGTTCCGCCAGCTTCATCAGGAGGTTCACGCCCACGCTCATGTTGGGGGCGAACACGATGGGAACATGCTGCGCCGCCGCGGCGATGCGCGCCTTGCCAGCCTCATCGAAGCCCGTCGTCCCGATGACCAGCGGGACGCCCGCCGCGACACAGGCATCGAGATAACCGAAAGTGGCTTCGGGGCGAGTGAAGTCGATCAATGCGTGCGCACCCTGCAGGGCGGTGGCCGGCTGATCCGTTACGCGCACCCCGCTGGCGCCCCCCCAGGCGACACCGGCTTCCTGCCCCACCAGCGGACTGCCGGGACGGTCGATCGCCGCGCTGAGCGTGCAGCCGGCATCAGCCTCCACGGCTTCGAGCAGGGCGCGTCCCATCCTGCCCGACACACCGGCAATCGCGATTCCTACGCTCACGGCCGGCCATCCTTCAGGGTAGACAGTACCTTTTCTTCCACGATCAGCCAGCGGCCCTCGTGTTCGACCATGCGCACCTGTTTGACGACTGCATCGCGATAGCTGCCGGAGCGGTAAAACTGCTTGAACGTCACCGTGGCAGCACCGTCCCCGGTCCGTTCCACCGACGGGGAATCGATGTTCACCTCGATGCGTCTGGCGGAGCCAAGCACCTGACGCTTGCGTGCCTCCCACTCTGAACGGCTGCCGCCCCCGTCCGGAACAAATCCGGCATCGTAAGCCGCGAAATAGGCCCTGTCGTCGTGGCGCGCCCAGGCGTCCGCCCAGGCATTCAGCGATTTCAACACGGGGTCGTCGCTTGTGGCCGCTGCCGCATGCGGCTCTGGAAAAGGCGGAATGGCATCCGGCCTGATTTGTGTCACATCGGTTTCGGGCTTCAGGCTCAGTTCGGGAACGGGGTGAGGGTCCACATAGGCCGGTGCATCCTTCGGGCTCGGCAGCGGCGGCACGATGCTGGTTTCGGCTGCCGAAGACCGGGAAGCCGGCTCGGTTCCAGGCGCTTTCGTCTGCGCGCTTGGGACCACGACAGGTGCCGCCACCCAGGCGGGAACGGCAGGCGCCGGCTTGGACGCGACGGGTGCGACGGGTGCGACGGGTGCGACGGGTGCGACAGAGGCGGGCTGTGTTGCAGGTTCCGTAGCGAGCGATGTTGCGGCAGTTGCGGACATCGCCGCGGGAGCGGCCTGCGGCTCGGGTTTTGCGGGCTCCGCGGCGGGTGCCGCCTGCTGTGACACGGGCGGCGGCAGATCGCCTTCGATACGTGCCAGCGTATCGCCCTCGAAGAACAAGGTGATGTGTTTTTGCTCGGTCAGCTTGCCCGCCTTGTAGAACAGGTACACGTAATCCCAGCGATCGGTACGGAACGGGTCGACGACCAGCGGCGTTCCGAGCAGGAAGCGAACCTGCGAGCGATTCAGGCCCGTCTTCAGTCGGGCGACGTTTTCCTGGTCGAGCGCATTGCCTTGCTGCACATCGATATGATGGGGACCGATGCTGACGCTGGAACATCCCGCGAGCAGACTCAAAAGCAAGGCAGAAATCAGGAAATGACGCATGGCCAGGAAACCGGAAAGGTTTGGGCGGTTGGAAAAAAACGTATCATAACGTATTCACGTTCCTGTTCTGGAGACCCCGTTGAGCAATCCTTCCGATCTCAAGAGCATTGGTCTCAAAGCCACACTGCCACGCCTGAAGATCCTCGATTTGTTCGAGCAGAGCGACAAGCGCCACATGACGGCCGAGGAAGTGTACCGGCTGCTTTCCGACGAAGGCCTGGATATCGGCCTCGCCACCGTCTACCGTGTGCTGACACAGTTCGAGCAGGCCGGCCTTCTGATGCGTCACCACTTCGACAGCGACAAGGCCGTGTTCGAGCTCAACCAGGGCGACCACCACGACCATCTTGTCTGCCTGCAATGCGGCAGGGTCGAGGAGTTTTATGACAGTGAAATCGAAAAACGCCAGAACCGCATCGCCAAGGAACGCGGATTCGCCATCCACGACCACTCGCTGCAGATCTACGCCGATTGCATCAAGGACGACTGCCCCAATCGCAAGACGGGTGAAACGCGTCACCGGTCGTAAGGCTCGATCGCCTTGCACAAATCCGCCACCCCTCCGATCAGACGAGGCGTGAGGCGATGCAGGCGGTCCGCATCCACGCGCACGAACGCCTGATTTTTCACTGCAGGGAGAAAGGGAAAACGCTGCCACGCGCGACGCATGTCGGGCGCATCGCTGCCGCTCACGATCAGCGCCGGCGCCCGCCGCAGAACCGCTTCGCGCGACACCACCGGAGACAGTGCACGCAGGTCGGCAAACACGTTGCGGGCGCCGCAGAGCGCCAGCGCGTCGCTGATCCAGTGCGTGCCGCCCACTGTCATCAGCGGACGGTCCCAGACCTGGTAGAACACGCTCACCGGCGCCTTCCGCGCAAAGCGCAGCCGCAGCGCGGCCAGCTGCGCGGAATAGTCCCGTGCCGCCGCCTCCGCTTCCCCCGCGTGACCGCTCACCCGGCCGAACAGGCGCAGCAGGCGCGCGACATCGTCTAGCCGGGTGGCCTCGGTCTGCAGCACGGGCACGCCCATTTGTTTCAGCCGATGGATGTCCGCCGCCCGGTTGCCGCCCACCCAGACAATGACCAGATCGGGTTGCAGCGCCAGGATGCGCTCGAAGTTGATGCGGCTGAAGTCGCCGACACGCGGAAGCGCCTGCGCCGCTGGCGGGTAATCGCTGGCGCCATCCACGCCCGCCATCTGCGACCCGGCGCCGACCGCAAACAGCAGTTCGGTCAGATGCGGCGCCAGTGCAATGATGCGCTGCGGCGGCCGGCTGAATTCAAGCGCCTGGCCGGCGGCGTCGTGCAGACGTATCGTCGCGGCCTGCGCGGGTGCGCCCAGCAACAGGCACAGACAGAGCAGGCAGCGGCGGATCACCGTGGGGCGAGACTGCCGCCGTGAAAGACCAGGCTCGCGCGATCGTCGTCAAAGCGCAGGCGGGTCAGTCCGGCATTCGCCACCTCGATGCGGTAGGCGTGCTCGAGCGGAACGTGCAGGGCCCAGGCAAACGCCATGCGGATCACTCCGGCGTGCCCGATCAGCAACACGTGCTGCTCCGGATATCGGGCCAGAACGGCATCCAGGGCTGCCGCCACCCGTGCATGGAAATCGGCCAGAGGTTCCGCACCTTCCGGGCGTGCATTCACGGGATCCTGCCTGAAGCGGACCAGCGCGCCGGGCGCGCCCTGCTCGATCTCGGCGGCCGACTTGCCTTCCCACTCACCGAATCCGACCTCCGCCAGCCGCTCGTCCAGCGCCAGCGGCAGGCCGTGGCGATCGGCCAGCGTTTCGGCGAACGCGCGGCAGCGCACCAGCGGCGACGAAACGATCTGCGTCCATGGCATCGATACGCCAACCGCCGCATGCATCTGGGTCCAGCCTTTTTCCGACAGCGGGTCGTCGATCTGGCCGCGATACCTGCGCCCGCCCACGGGCTCGCCGTGGCGCAGCAGGTCAAGCGTGGTGGTCACGCCAGCAGCACCAGGTTGTCGCGATGGATCATCTCCGGCTCGTCCATGTAGCCGAGCTCGGCCTCGATCGCGCTGCTCGGCTTGCCGGCGATGCGGCGCGCCTCGCTGGCGCTGTAGTTGGTCAGTCCGCGCGCGATTTCACGGCCCTCCATGTCGACGATCGCCACCACTTCGCCGCGTTCGAATTCGCCGGTGACGCCTTTCACGCCGACCGGCAGCAGGCTCTTGCCGTCCTCGCGCAAGGCGCGCACCGCGCCGGCGTCGAGCACCACGCCGCCGCGCAGCTGCAGGTG
>CAZHKS010000029.1:0-18723 GCA_964533095.1 uncultured Thiobacillus sp.
TCGTGCCTGATCCGGTGTAGCTGATTCTGTTCGTGGTGGTTTCGATGGTCATGTCGTTGCTCTCCTTTGATTCCTATTCCCCTATGGCTGCGCCAAGATTCGGTGCACGCGCCGGTGTCGTCTCCCCCGGCCCCCACCACCAGTCCTGTCCGAATTCCTTCCGCGTTCGGCTGCGGATGCTCGACAGATAGCCGGGGGAAAGGGCATCCATGGTTTGCTGCCAGATCAGGTGATCGAGCGCAGCCTTGGTGTACCAGACGTTGTTCCCCGGCACGAAGCCCTTGGCGTCCTGCACGGTCTGCGCGACGATCTTGGTATCCTTGCCCTCCTTGGCCTTGGCAATGGCCTGGATCGGCTGCACCAGCCCCATTTCCAGCAGCGGCCCGACCGTCGGCCCGGAGGCCGCTTCAAGGATGCCGGAGCCGTAGCGGGTATGCCCTGCCCCGTAGATGAAGTCGCCATAGATGCCGAGCGCACCGCCCTGCAGGAAGGCCGCGCCCCAGAATTCCGGCTTCGTCATGTCGCGTGGGTCTTTGCCGGACAGCATGTCCCGCACCTGCATTATCATTGCGCCGGCCAGTGTCGTGGAAATGACCAGGTAGCCGGCCATCGCCGCCTTCGGTACAGGACCACCCATGTTGTTGAAGGCATCCATCTGGCGGCGGAACATCGCCCAGGGGAATGACTTGAACTGCAGCACGGCGCGGCCGATCTCGCCGCCGATGCCGGCCTTGTTGCCGATGCTGTGAAACTGCGCCCGTTCCTTCATGCCCGGCGTGACGATGGCGAAGTCGGCCTCGGTATTGACGGCGCCGAGCAGCTTCACGATGGCATCGCGGCGGGCTTTCGGATCGACGCCTTCGACTCTGCTAATCGCTTCCGGCGTGAGCATGGTGTAGCCTTTGCCCATGTCGTCGAGGTCTGCCTTCTTCCAGATCGCCCAATCCTGCGCGGTGATGCCGTAGGATTTCAGGATGCGCCGGTCGGTGTCATGCAGGCCGTTGAAGTCCACGCCGCGCTTGAGTTCGAAGCCGATGGCGTCCATCAGCATGGCACCGTGCGACCCCTTGCGCAGCCCGTTGATGGCATTCATGCCGGTGATCCGCATCACGGCGCTGGCCAGTTTGTTGGCGAGGGGCGCATTGCCCAGATCGTCGCCAAAGCGCAACAGGCCATTGCGGGCAGTCTCCAGCATCAGCCCCTGCCGTTGCAGCGCCCGGCGCCCCTCTGCGTTGGCCGGGTTGAACAGGGACAGCTCATTGCTCCAGCGGCGCAGTTCCGGAAGATTGTTCAGGTGCGCTACCGCCTCCATCATCGGCTTGTCGCCGAAGGCCGAGGCCCACACCGCGCCGCCTAGCTTGCTGGCCACGTTGAGCGGGATCATGGTGCTGATGAAGCGGCTTAGGCGCGGGTGCGCTATCGGCTCGGTCTTGCCGATGCTGTAGTTGATGTAGTCCTCCAGCCGCGCCGCTCGCGCCTCCAGCTTCTGCTTGTTCGGCCGGTCTGCCACCACGTCATTCTTGAGGGCGTCCGCAAGCAGGGTGCGGATGGTCATCTGCGGGTTCGGGCCGTAGTGCTCCAGCAGCGCGATGTCACGCGCCATGACCTCGACGTGACCGGTCATGATCTCCAGCGCCGTCTTGCCGCCGAACATTTTCCACGCGGCCAGGGTCGAATCGGCGTCCGGGAAATGGATTTGCCTGTGCTCGGCGTGGCGGTTGGCCGTCTTGCCGGCACCCTGGAACTTGCCCGGCTCGGTGTTGATGTGTCCGCCGGTCGAAATGGTGTCGTAGGATTTCGACAGGAATTCGCGCAGCCGCGCCTCGTTCCAAGGAATCCCGCCGTCGTTGTAGTGCCGGCCGCTGGCGGCTTCCTTCTTCAGCGCCGGCAGCAGGGCATCGACGAACTTCTGCTCACCCATGCGGGCGACCCGCTCCTGATCCCACCAGCCCTGCGGCAGATAGCCCTCGTCGAGCTTGCCGATGGCGCCGCCTTCGCTGTTGAAGTGCTTGCGCATGGCCTCGACGGTTTCCGACCATGCCTTCGCCCCTTGACGGGCAAGAGCGTTGCCGGTGTCCTCGCCGAGGATTTCGCGCAGCAGGTCGCGCAGCTTGCCCTTGTCCTGCCAGAAACCGAGGAAGTCATTCCCGAGCGCGTGCCAGGTGTCCAGCAGCTTGGAACTGTACATGTCCCGGATGCCGGTGAATCGCGCCTCGTAGCTTTGAACATCGACCTTGCCGTCGTAATTGCGGAAATGCGTGCGGTCGAGGGCGTCCATCTGGTGCTTGTCGACGCCAAGTTCCCTGATGCGCTGAACCTCGCCCATCCTGGCCGACATCTTCACGATCTGCATTTCTGCCTGCCGCTTCTGCTGCGCGGCCTCGGCCATGAGGTCGGCCGCAGCCTTCTGCGCCGCCTGGCTCACGATGTCCGGGAACAGGTCGCCGGTCTTGACATCGCCACGGCCGGCCTTGATGTCGAGCGCGGCCTGATGCACCCGCTCATAGATGCTGCGGATTTCGTCGTCCGACAGCTTGCGGCCGGCGGCTTGGGCGATTCTGGCGATGCAGTCGCGGTAGCTCATCGGCCACCCCCGAGCAGGCATCCGGCGGCAATCTCGAATAGCTTCACGTCGTCATTGGCTTGGCGCAGGGCGGCGTCCGCGTCCTCGAGCCATTGGCGCGGCGTGGTGGTGATGTCGGAGCCGTCGGCGTTCTTGCCGACGAACATGGGTAGGTCGGGGTTTTCGGCGGCGAAGCGGGCAGCGGCAACTTCAAGCGAAGATGTGGTATTCTCCCCTTTGCCGCCGCCCGCACCATCAGACTGTGCAGGTTCCTTCAGCGACCCGGATTCATCGGCTCTCACCGCTGACCGATCCTGCATCCCTGCCTTTCCAGGGGCTTGCGAACCGAGTTCGCGGCTGTTCGCGGGGGCGGCGCTTTCAACTATCGAAGCAGCAACCTCCTTGATCTTCGCAAGTGCTGCATCGTTTTCATGCGGTAAGATGATTTCCACGTCTGAATCGTTGACGTACCGATCAGGCAATTCATGATCACTGATTCTGATCGTGCGCTTTCCGTTCTCGATGCTGAAATACTTGCTGCGCGACTTTCCGCTCCCGCCTACAACATTCGGTTCAAGGCCGGCAGCATCAAGATACTCCCGCAAGACATTCGCCGCGTCCGCTGGGTCAGCAAAATCTACGGCGCGACGTTGCGGCTCGCCGATTTGCGCGGCTGCCTCTTTCTCTACGGCCTGATCTTGTAGTTCCGTATAACGTCGATTCCCTGCGTCTGTCAGGTCGCCATCTTCATCAAAATATTTTCCCGCGCCCTCTTTGCGTATCTGATTGAAGATTTCGCCGGAATCCTTGTTCCCGAGCATGTAGTCATCTCTGATGTCTGCTTCCGCTTCTCTCAGAAGGCGCTCGTATTCGAACTTATCTACTGGCTGGTCTTCTACATATTTTTTTGCGAAGCTATCAAAATCAATTCTCGCCGTCTCCTGCGGGCTGACTTTCGGCAGGACGTTTTCTTCCAGCACCATCCCATTCGCCCGGGCCTCGTCCTGCATCGCCTTGACGGCCATCTCGGCTTCCGCCGCCCTTGCCGCATCCGCCTCGAACCTCGGCGCCGGCATGTCCTCGACATTCACCGGCCGGTCGTTGGCAAGGTCGTCAATCGCCTGCCGCATCCGGTCGACGTGGGCATTGGTGTCGGCAACGTCCACCGGCTTGCCCGGCATGGAATCGGCGTTCAGGTGCTGCGCCTGACGCAGGGTAGCCAGCGCATCGACTTCGGACGGCTTCAGCTTGGCACCCCATTCCGTCAAGCGTTTCTGCCATGCCTCGCCTTCGGCGCGCATCCGCGGATTGATATGGGCGATGCCGCCGAAGGCCGCGCCGAGCAGGACATCGAGCGTCAGGGCGGTCGGGTCGAAGGTCTTGAAGTCGCCTTCCGCCGCAGTGCCCTCGGCCAACTGTGCGGAAATGGCGCGGGTTGCACCACCTTGCACCACGTTGAAGCCAGCCCCGCCCACCAGAACCCGCTGCGCCAGCGTCTTGCCGAGGATGGGCACCCAGATGCCAAGGCCAAGCCCGGCCGCCTGGGCGGCGCCGATGGCCTGCGCCGTGCCGGCACCAACCCCTTTGCGGGCCATGTCCTCGGCGACGGAAAGCTGCGTCTGCGCCACAGTCAGCGCCGGGGAGGCGAACACCATGGGCAGCGTGCCGAGCAGTTGCCCGACGACCTGGCCGGCCTCGCCGATCTCGCCCGCCTTCGGTGTCCAGTAATCCACGGCGCGGCCGAAGATTTCGTCGTGCGCCTTGAAGAACTTGTCCTGCACCTCGGTCGAACCAGGTTCCTTCTCGAAGGCCATGGCCAGCGGTGCTGCGGCCATGCTGGCGGCCCTGCCGGCCTTGGCGAAGGTCTGCATGGCCACCTTGCCCGCCCCGGCGGTGAAGTTGTCCCACACGCCGGGCTCGGGTTCGGCCACCGGGCGCAGGTTGGCCAGGACGTTGTCGGTTTCTTCGAACAGGTCGAGGCTCATCGCTGCGCCCAATCCAGCACCACCGGGCGGCCGTCCTTGCCCACCAGCACGCCATCGCCCACCCGGAAGAAGTAACGGCCATCCCCGGCATTCTCAAGCGGCAGATCGCGCAGCTTCTCCGGCGTCCAGCCATCGGTCAGACGGCCGGCGGCAATCAGGGCGGGGATGCGCTGCTTCAGCCCGTCCTTGAATTCGCCGACCTTGACGCCATAGGGCAGAACGATGGAGCGCCCCTTGTAGGTATCAATGCCGCCCGTGGCCAGGTTCATGGCGGTGTCCCAGCGCTTGCTGTTGATCTCGCCGGAATAGTCGCCTTCCTCGGCGGACTTGGCGGCATAGATCGACTTGGCGGCCTGGTAGTAGGCATTTCGCGCCTGCTCGCGTCCGGCGAAGGCATTGCCTTCCAGGTTGGCAAATGCCACGGACAAATCGGCCTCCTTCGGCATGGGGATCAGCTTGCCGCCGGACGGCTTGCCGTCCTCCTTGGTGTCCTGGCGCAGCAGCTGCTGGCCGCGCAGGATGTAGTCGGCCACCGAACGATCAGTCGAGGATTCCAGCCCCCGCGCCGCAGCAATGCCTGCCACGGCCATGACGGGATTGTCCGGGGCAAGTTGCTGCATGGTGGCGCGATACACCTTGTCGTCGCCGAAGCCGGTATAGAGCTTGGTCAGCATTTCACGGGCCTGTTCCGGGCGGGCAGTTTTCAGGGCGTGACTGATCTGCTGCGCTTCCTGCGGCAGCAGACCCTTGGGCGCCACGCCGTTGCGGCGGGCCTGATCGGTCAGGATAGCCGTGCGCGCGCCCAGCGTGCTGGCCCATGTATCCGGCTTCTGCAGGTCGAGCGGCGTCACCTGCGCGCCCTCGCGCTGCGCCGCATAGTCTAGCGGAGATTCGTTGAGCAACTTCAGGTTGTTGTTCACGTATCGCTGAATCTTGGTCAGCTTGGTCAGTTGTTCCTTGCTCGGCGTCTCGCCGTAGCTGGCCTGCATCTCCTTCACCTTGGCGACCTGCTGATCCGGGGCGAGCTTCGCAATCTCGGAAACGGCCTTTTGTTCATCCAGAATCGGCATCAACGCGCCCTCGTAGGCCGTGCCTTTGGCATTGCGCGTGAAGGTATCGATCTCGTTGGGAGGGATGTCGCGGCCGTTCTCGACGTACCAGGACAGGCGCTTGGCCTGCTGCTCCAGCCCGGTCAAGCGGCGGCGCTCGGCGGCTTCCGACCTGACAATCAGGCTGTTCTTGAAATTGCCGATGCGCGTTTCTGCGGCGGCCAGTTGCTGCGCCGGCACACCGGCAAACTCGCCCTTGCCCATGCGGTCGAGCAGCCCATCCATGGCCCGGATGTTGTTGCGACTGCGGTTGATTTCGCCATTCAGGGCTGCGCTGTCAAGCGACTGCAGCGCGCGTTCCTTCAGCGCCTCCTTGGCTTTGGGCGGGATGTCGATGGAGTTGATGTAGGCAAGCTGCTCGTTCAGGGCGATGGCGCGCTGGCGCGGGTCGGTCAGCACCGCCTGGGCGGCCTTGTTCAGCCCTGCCTCGACGGAATTGACGCGATTGTCCACCCTGGCCTGCGCCTCGAATACCAGCGCATCCTGCCCGAGGCTGGTGCGCAGATTCTGGAAGCCCTCTTGCAGCAGTCGCTTGGTGATAGCGTTCGGCCTGTCGCCGATGGCCTTGGTGGAATAATCGTCGAACTGCTTCAGCACTTCCGGCGTGAAGCCGGCGGCACCCGGCGCGGCCTTTTCCTTGGCGGCCAGCATCTGCTCAGTCCAGGTGAGGCGGGCATCCGACAGGACGCTGTGCGCCTCCAGCTTGGCGTCTTCGAGTTCCTGCTTTTCCTTGAGGCGCTTCCGTTTTTCGTCCTCGATTTCCTGCTCGCGGCGCATGCGGTCGCTGATCTGCATCCCGGTCGCCCCGAGCTGCATCATCGCCGCCCCGGTCGGATCTTCCGGCGTGGCAACGCCGCGCACCGTCGGCGTGGAAATGCTCGGGGCGCCGACCTGCTGCTGGTAGCGTGGGATTCTGACTGCGGGCATCAGAAGGTTCCCCCGTAGTTCCAGTCATCATAATGGCCGACACTGGACGAGACAGAAGAACTACCACCGTAGCCGGATGAAAACCCGGTGAGCAGGGAACGCCCGGCGTTGAAGATGCCGGCACGCTTGGCGCGCTTGGCGTTGCCCTTGTTGACCCCGGCGCTGTAGTCCTCGCCCTGCGCCTGAATCTCATGGCCGCGTGCCCGCATCTGGCCTTCGTAGGCAATGTTCAGCATGTCCAGTTCGGCCAGGGTGGCGGACTGGTCGAGCAGGTCGGCATTGCTGCCACCAAATCCAGTCCCTGACTGCGCCGTTGCGGCGCGCTGCTCACCCATGACCTGCCGCGCCCGGCGGTTCTGCCGCGCCTGTTCGGATGCGGACTGCTGCAGGGCGGTGTCGGCATTCTGTCGATCAATGGTGGCGTTGTACTGGTTCCACGCCGCCTGCGACTCGTAGGCATCCGACTTGCTGTTGGCATCGCTGATGGCACCGATGACGGAAAACGCGGTACTGACTGCGCTGAAAATCGTGGTAAGCGGTAATGCGGCCATCTATGCCCCCTTCACCCGCGCGAAGCGGTAACAATCGCGGCCTTCCGGCGTGTAGCCGCGCATCAGGCCCTCGTTCTTGAAGCCGAGCATGTCGGCCCAGACGATGCCTTCCGGGAAATTCGCATCCACCGCCGTCTCGATGCGGCGGATGTCGGTCGTTTCCAGAAACCGCAGCACGGCGCGATGGATGCGCACGAAATGCCGCTTGAGGTCGCCGGACAGGAGCGCCCAGGCTTCGGCTCGCCCTTCCCACCTCGGCATGACGCCTGCCATCGCCAGCACGCGCCCGCCCTCTTCTGCCGTGAAGGCAAGGCCAGGTAGTTCCAGCGCCTTGCCGTATTCTGGATTGCCGAAATACCTGCGCACGTTCTCCTGCGCCGGCTGCAGCAGCAGGGCCTCGAGGTGCTCGGCCTTGTATGGGATGATGTTCATCGGCTTTGAGTATGCACGCTTGGCATGAATCCTGCCACGGTGGCTGGCAGGGGTTGATCGTTGACGTACATCAGGAAGCCATCGGTCGTGTAGCCATCCGGCCAGGGCATTTCCATGTCTCCGGTAAATGGCTCGATGGGTTCGTCCATCAGATCGTCAGGGCTGCGGAACAGGATTTCGTCCAGGTTGTCCTCATCCGGCCCAACCTTGCCGCCGACGGTATTCACCAGGCGGATGGTGTTGTAATGGATGCGCTTGGTCTTGCCCTGCGCCGTGCCGTCAGCCGCTCCAGCTTCCAGCCGCATCGGCTTGACCTTGGCAATGCACGGCAGGCCGGCATGGACGTACCAGGCCGGAGAAACCAGGGTGATGGCACCGGAGGCGACGGTCACTTGAGGGTGTGGCGAGCCATCCGTCAGCACGTCGATGGTTTCCCCTTCCAGGTGGTCAAGGCCGCTGATGGTCGTCACGGTGATGGCCCAGGCGCTTGCGGCAATGGCGGATGTCGACGGAAAGGCCGCGATGATGGTTGCCTCTATCCCGGTGTCGGAATTGACGGCCGTGATCTCCGCCCGCGCCGTGTGGTAGACCTCGTCGTCGTCCTGGTAGCGGTAGCGGATCTCCTTGCCGATGTCGCCGGACACGAACACGCTGCCTCCTGCCGTGAAGGTGACGCCTTCCGTACCGGCCACGGTGGCGCCAACCCCTGGCGTCAGGGTCTGCGCCTTAGACCCGTCATAGGTTAGGCCGGAATCCACATAGAACGCCTCGATGATGTCTGCCTCGGCATCCAGCGGCGGCATCATGTACTCGACGTAGCGCACGGTTGCCCCGTTGATGGTGCGGCGCACGATCATCCAAAGCTCATCCGAATCGCCGTCCGGGCTGGGGATGGTCTCGACGGCCTCGACTATGCCGCTGCCGCCGATGGGGTGCCGGTGCCAGCCGAAGCGTTTCTGGTTGGCGTTCAGGGTGGTGCCGAGGAGCTTGCCATCCGAGCGCAGTGCCCAGATGACGCTGTTCGGCTCCTGCTGGTAGCACAGGCCAACAATCGACTTCCCGGCCGGCACCAGATGGCGCGAGAGCACGGAAAGGTTCGTCGAGCGGTAGCCTTCGGTTTCCAGCGTGTAGAAGATGTCCCGCATCTTGCGGCCGGAGCGTTGCACGAACAGCAGGGAGTCGCCGACGCGCACCGGATGCACCGGCTTGGAGCCGTAGTTCGATACCGGCTCAGACTTGATGTTGCCAGGCCCGAAGGCTTCCGCGCTGGTGATCTCGCCGACGGCAAACTCGCCGCCGGCCGTGCCGACGATCAGTTGCTTGGAAGACAACATCCACTCGATCCGGTTGGCCTGGTCGCTGGCGATCTCGATGGAGAAGGCCGAGTCCGCCGCCGTCTCGCCGCCGGCATCCCGGTTGCGGAAGTTCTCGAAGTCGCCCGACACGCTGCCCCACACTTGCCGCGTGGTGGCCTTGGCGAAGCACAGGCGTTCCCGGAAGAAGGTCACATGCGTCGGCCAGCCGAGGTCGTCAGACCAGGCTGCGAAGGCCCAGCGGGTCGATGCCTGGCCGCTGCCCACCGCCCCGTTCGGGATCTGCGACTGCACCGTCATGGTGGCCGTGGTGCCGCCGCCGCCAACGGCCGTGATGATGCCCCAGCCGTAACCGGCATTCTCGAACGTCCATTGCACGCCGGCAGACCCGTCATAGACTGCGCCCAAGGTATGCGTCGGGATGATGCCGCCGGTCGTGGCGGAATTGACTGCCTTGTAGTTGCGGAAGTCGTAGCGGCGCAGGTCGTTCGCATTGACCACTTTGCCCGCCTCCCACGTCAAGGTCGTGTCGTTCTTCTTCTGCTCCAGCAGGAACAGCCCGCCCACATGGTTGGCGTTGAAGATGGCCGACGATGCCGTCAGTGTCACGCTTCCGGTTGCGGCGCTGGCATAGACGGTGATCGTCTCGTCCGGGTCGATGTCCTCGAATGGCCCGCCGTCCGGAGAGAAGTCGGCAATCGCCCAGGACAGCGCACCGGAGCGGGTGAGCTTCTGCGGCTGGTAGTCGCCATCCGTGTGGGTGATGTAGAGGATATCGCCGGACTGCACAGAGCGCAGCTTGGAATTGCCGTCCGCATCCACCAGATCGGCCGCCACCCAGGGCGTGGCCACCTCCAGCGGCACGGTGCCATTCATGACGATGCCGTGATCGGTGTAGAAGCGCATGTACTGGTCGCCTACTTCCAGGACATAGGCTTGCTCGGTATTGAACTCGAAGCGCAGCCAGACGCAGCGGTCTGTCGAATCCTTCACCTCGCGCACGAACCGGGTCCCGCCACGGCGCTCCGCCGGCCCCTCGATCAGCGTCACCATGTTTTCCAGTACGCGGCAGCCGGACTGGTATTCATCCAGATCGACGCGCCCGTCGAACAGCGGCGACAGTTCGCCGGAACTGAAGGAGAGGAGGAAGGGATTGGCCTTGGGCATTACAGCCTCGACAGAATCCAGGAATCGTCCGGGATGGCTTCCGGCGGCAGCTCGATGGCGTTCGACCGGACTGCTTCCAGCAGCGACTGGCGCAGAACGGCGCGGGTGGCCTCGCGCTTGGTGTTCGATTGCGTCAGCGCCTCGCACACCTGGTCTGCCAGGTCGCTGGCGAAGACTTCCACGAAGGCCGCATCGAACTGCGCCGGATCGGTCACGCGCTTTATGTAGCGCAACTTGAGCGGTGCACCGATGTCTGTCTCGATGCGCCGGCCGGTGATCTTGTACGGTTCGGAATCCGGCCCGGAGGTGTAATCGGACAGACCCGGCACGACCCATGTGTCGTTGACCTGCACCACGCGCAGGCAGTCGGTCGGCAACTGGTAGAGAGTGGTGTAACCCCATGCCGGCGTTTCATCGAGCGCCGGCAGACTGGTGCGCGTCATGGCGAACGACCAGTTGTGGGTGCGCAGCAGGTAGTCGCGCCGCAATTCGAAGATGGCATTGATCTCCCGCGCCGCCTTCACGTTGTCGGTCAGCGAGGTGATGCGCGTTGAGCCGACCTTGGTCAGGGCGGAATTGGCAATCTCGACGTTACTGGCCATCCCAATACTCCTTTGCCCAGCCGGTCGCCTCGTGCGGGCGCGGCTTGCCGTGGAAACAGACGACGCTCGCCCCCTCCGGAATGCAGGTGGCGCAATGCGTTTTGTAGGAAACAAACCGACCGGGGAACCTGTCCTGCAGGATGTCGATGCGGCGGCGGAAATGCCCCTGGTCAAGGTTCTCCAGGAAGCCCTGGTCGCCCTGCGGGTGCGTCATCTTCATACCCTCGGCGACGAACTCTTCCCAGATGCCGAGGCCAGTATCGGTGCGCCAGATCATGACGGCCGGCCCCAGGCCATCCTTGCGCCAGAAGTCACGTAGCGTGGCGAACGGGCCATCGTAGCTGGCAATGTCGTCGATGTTGCCGACGATGAAGGTATCCAGATCGAGAAACAGCACGCGCCCATCCGGGAACATGCCGGGCTTGAACAGGCGAAGCTTCTCCCACCAGCCAGGCAGGGCGGCAGGCTTCACTTTCATGCGGGGGTAGAAGCTGGCCGGGTCGTCGGTCACGACGAAAAACTCGTGCGGCAGGGTCAGATGCTTTCGCACTTGCCGGCGCAGCTTCTTCACGTACTCGGCGCCACGCCCCAAGTAATCGTTGGTCTGCACGACGACGACGCTCAGTTGATCCATTTTTCTTCGAACAGCATCTTGTTGCGCGAGAAGGCTTCAGCCGGCCACTTGATCGTCGCGCCGGTCTTCGGGTGATCGACCACCAGATCGTCGCGGATGGTGAATTGCGCCCCGGCACGGTGCAGCCGATGGATGAAGTCGCGGTCTTCGTAGCCGGCGCCGTCGCGGTAGGCTTCGTCGAACCCGCCCGCCCTCTCGAACAGGCTGCGGTACATCATCCCGAGGAAGGCCAGGCCGGTCCCGGGCGGGCATTGCGGAACGATCAGGCTGCTGTGAGTGTGCCATGCGCGCTGTTCCGGGCACCAGGCGGCAGCCAGAATGTAGCCGTCGGTGCCGACTTCCTCCAGCGCCTCTTCCATGGCCGGCAGCACCCTGCCGCGATGCAGCACTTCAATGCAGGACAGCGCAATCACATCGCCGCTGGCCACCTTGACGCCCTCGTTCCAGCAAGTGACCGGAGATTTCGGTGCATCCTTCCTTGGCAGGCGCAGCACCTTCAAGTCCAGGTTCGTGCGCGGCTCGATGAACGGCTCGGGGTCGCCGTCATCCACGACGATGACCTCAATTCCATGGTCGGCATAGAGCGCGCCCAGCATGGCCAGCGCCTTGTCGGCGGCGGCCTGGCGCTTCCAATAGGGCAATATCAGGCTTATCAAGCTACCTCCATGGTCTTGGGGGCGAATGCCTGCACCTGCGGGAACGGCACGATCAGCCCGCCGCGGTATCCGGCGATGCGGTCGACGATCTCCTCCATGAACGTCCAGGCCGTCACCAGCAGCCAGTCGGGCGGATTCTTGGCCAACTCGTCCGGCGACACGATGGGGATATGCGTGCCTGGCGTGAAATGCCCTTGCTTGCCGGGGCAGTCATCGACGACATACTCGATCAGATCCGGCCCGATCCCGCACCACTGCAGCATGGTGTTGGCCCGGCCGCTGGCGCCATAGGCGGCAACTTTCATGCCTTCGCGCTTGAGGCGAAGCAGCAAGCCCATCATCTGCTGCCGGTGTTCCTTGGCCTCGATGGCAAAGGTGTCGATACGCCCTGGCCAGTCCAGGCAGCGCAGGCGCTCGGCATTGCGCAGCCGGATGACTTGCGGCAGGGCGTGACGCACCCCCTTGCGGCAGGCATGGAAGCGCATCGACCCGCCATGGGTCTTGATCTGCTGCACGTCGAACACCATCATGTCGTGCTTTTCCAGCAGCGCCTCGACCGCCAGCAGCGACCAGTAGAAGACATGCTCGTGATAGATGGCATCGTACTGGCCTGTCTCGACCATGGCGCCGAGGTAATGCACCTCGAAGACGAACACGCCGGACTCGCCCATCAGGCTGCGCACCGCCGAGGTGAAACCGTGGATGTCCTCGACGTGGGCAAAGACATTGTTCGCCACCACCACGTCGGCCTGGCCGCAGGCATTGACCGTATGCGGCCCAAGGTATTCCTTCAGCACGATGGCGTCGCCGGCTGCGTGCTCCATGGCTGCATCGGACGGATCGACGCCCGTCACTTCGATGCCAAGTGCTGCCAGCGGGCGCAGCATGGCCCCATCGTTGCAGCCGATCTCGACCACATGGCGCGGGGCGTACCGGGCCGCGATGTCGGCAGCGTAGGCGGCGAAGTGGTCCCGCAAGGTGCGGCTGGTCGATGTCCGGTAAAAGTAGTGGTCGAACAGGGTTGAAGCCGGGACGGCATCGACCACTTGGACGGTGGCGCAATCAACGCACATGCCGAGCCGCAGGCGGTGGCGCTGTTCCATGTGAAACATTTCCGGCTTGAGAAAACCGCCAGCCAGGGCGACCTCGCCGAAGTCCATGACCTCTTTTAGCGTGGTGCCCTGGCAGACGCGGCAAACGGTGCTCATGTCTATCTGCACTCCAGTTTCTTCCCTGTCACCATATCCCACAGCATCACCGCCAAAACGACGATGAGCAGGACTAACAAGAGGGCGAGTTCAAGGAGCTTGATCATCGTGCAGAGGGGATTAGATCAATGCTTCCGACACTTCAGACGGCAGCATGTAGCGGGACGTTCCGGCATTGACTCGTTCCCTCAAGTACGCCCCTAGCTTCGTCAGCGCCTTGCCGTTTGCGAGAAGCGCGTTGCCGGTGTTCGCTTCTTCGTCAGCTACAGAATCATTGACGCCGTGAGCAAAGAACTGAACATAGGAGCCTGTTGCCTCGGCGTAATCGATCAGCCGCTTGATCTTCGTCCACGGTTTGTTTCCAAGGTCGTAGCCACCGAGGTTGTACTTGTCCGCAATGCCGCGCTTCGTGATCGGGTTCAACGGACCACCAGACCCGCCTCGAACAAGGTCGAAGCTCTTGAGCAGCGTGTTGCGCGTCAGGGTATTGTTTGCCCCTTGCGGGTACGCGAAAGTATTTTCGCCGCGTCGCATCCCGTATTGTCGCGACCACTCTTTGAACGGCGTGACTTTCAGCAGAATATCGTTCTCCGTAGCAAGCGTGGTCAGAACCGTATGATCAGTCGTGTGGTTCATTACCTCCCACTTGTAGTAGTGGTAAAGCTCGGCCCATTTCGACAGAAACGCATCGCTGACAGCCGGAATGTTCAGTGCAAGATAGCCACGGAATCCATTGTCGTTGAGGCAGCGAAACGCGGTCGAATCTTTCTGAACGTAGTTGTCGTATCCGACAGAGAAAATAGCTTTCGGCGGTGTCGGGTTGTAAAGGATCGCATCGAACGTTATTTCAAGACCTGCTGCAATTGCCGCAGCATTGACTGACCAAAACACGCGGATTGAGCGGACAGGCTGCGTGTTATCGAACCCGGCCCCCGCTTTCACAAAAGCTCCTACCCCGTACAGATCGCTAGAAAACGCATCTGACCCCGTAGCGTTGAATGATGCGAGCGCAGATAAATTGAAGGGGACGAACATCCAGCCGTTTCTTGCGGCAGCATTCGTGAGTCCTAGTTCAATCCGATCAGTGACCGCCGTTGCGTTGTTCGACAAGAAAACGCCGCACCCGAGCGTTCCGTTTGCTGTTGGAAGCTCCTTATAGTTTCTGACGTGAAAACACAGCAGGAACCGGCCTGTCTGTGGCAGCGACAGGTTCAGGTTGTTGTAGCGCATTTCCCCGTAGGTCGAGGAAATGACCACTTTTTGACCAACAGGCGTTGCCCCACCTGCAAATTTCACATTGTCGTAGTCAGACGATACCGTTCCGCCGGATACGTTTGTGCCAGAAGCCTGAAAGTCAAACCACGTCTGATCGGTTACTTGACCGGCACTGGCCGCTGTTTGCAGCACAGTCTGATTGCCAGCAGTGAAATCAATCCCCCCGGTGACGGGATCGGTTTGCGCTTCCACATAAACCGGATTAGGCGTCGGCGTCTCATCAATAATCCAGCCATCCGGGCCAAGGGTTGGTCTGTCGTACATGCGTGCCATGCTTTTTTCTCCTTACGGCTGACAATTCACCAGTTCAAGACGACTGCTTCCGATCCAGTCCAGCGTTTTCCCGGACAGCGAACTGACGCGCCCCTTGAAGTTGTTGCGGATGGCGTGCTTCCACTCCATTTCGTTGGCGCGATCGGCAAACTCGGTGCGATACCAGGGCGGGTCGAAATAGTGTCCGTCGCCCGTCATCGGCACACCGGCCAAGACAATCTCATCGTAGCCAAGCAGCAGGCCGACATAGCAGGCGAACAGGCCGGACGTTCCTCCGACGGCGCCGAGGTTCCAGCACAAGTCCACGCCCTCCTTGGCCTTGTGGGAATGGCACATTGGCGGCACGCGGTCGCCATAGTTGTGCTTCTCGCGATAGGTACGCCATCCAGGCAGGTATTCAGGGTGCAGAGTCACCCAATGGCGGATGCGGTCATGGAGATGGGCGCCGATGTCATTCACGGCCATGATTTCGCCCTTCCACGGCCTGACCTTGGCGTAGTCGTCCCACACGGTACGACCACCGCCCAGGACAAGCAGCGGGCCAGAAAAACGCCCTGCGCGGCTGGGGATTTCCCCCCGGCCGCCCAGGGCTTGCCACAGTTGCAGCAGGTCAGTCACCAGTGACGTAGCGGATGCGCAGCGTCACGGTGCCGGCGCCGGAGCCGACGGTATCGCCGGTCGCGCAAACGTCGTACCAGTAGCCGGGATCGGTGGTTTCCCCAGCAACCTGATACACCATCTGCTCGACGTCCTCCACGCCGACGACCGAGCCGCCTTTGTACATCAGCGCGACGCCAGTCAGTGATGCACTGGTCAAGCTGATGTTGTCTGCGAAGGCGTTGGCATCGACCACGGCGCCGCCATCGGCAGCAGTGCGGTAGAGGCCCACGTCGAACACGGCGCCGGACGTGATGGCATCGTTGAACAGCGTCATTTCGCTGATGCGCCAGGATGAATGCACCCGGCCGAGGCGATAGACGCTGCCGTTGTCATCGGCCGCGGCGATTTCGACGGTGCCAACCTGCTCCTTCAAGATGCCGTTGAACAGGCGCTTGTCGAGAGCAACGGGCGGCATGGCGTCGAGGTTGGTGACGTTGTTGGTCAGAGTGTTTGCGGTTCCCATGGTCTATTCTCCTTTCCGTGGGGGTTAGATGTACGAAATCTCGACGACGCCTTCGTCCTCGACCCGCGTTGCGCCGATGTCCATCTCGACGAAAACCTGAGTTGAGTAGTTCTTGTCGGCGCGCTCGCTGATGCGGACGACCGGCTCGGAACCGACAGCCAGGACGGCGGCGTTCTTGGCGTAGCAATACGCCTTGAGCGCGGTCACCTGGGTGGAGACGACGAACTTGAAGCCGAGGAAGGTATCGACCTGACCCTGAACCAGCGCCTTGACCGTGTTGTAGTCGGACGAGGTGATCTCCGTCGCGCTCAACAGGTCGGTGAGGCCGGCCGGGTTGATGATGCAGGTCGCGCCCATCTCGAGATCGACATCGGCAGCCAGCAGGATTTCGCGGGCGCTGCGCAGTTTGGCGATGGTCAGGCCAGCCGAAGCAGCCGCCACCTTCTGCGCGGACGGCAGGGCGACGGTAGTCGCACCAGCCACGCCGGAATAGGCATTGCCTGCCAGGGCCGCGACGATCACCGCATCCATCTTGCGACCGGCCGCCCATGCCGCATTCATGGCATAGGGCGAGGTCGGGTCGATGAGTGTGCGCACCTTGTCGGCGTTGTCGATCAGGTCGGCAAAGCGGGACGTGGTGAGCGACACGCGGCGACGGCTGTGCGGGGTGTCGATCTGCGGGGTGTCATCGTGCCGGCTGGTGGCATCGACCATGTCGACGGCGCCAATGCGCTCGAAGTACGCATTCTTGCCGGTGACCTCTTCACTTCGGACGGTGCCGCGCAGCTTGCTGCCTTTCTGCTGTGCCAACATCAGGACGTTGGACTTGTACTGCTCGACCATTGCTACGGTGATTTGGGTGCTCATTTGAGAGTCCTCCAAAAAGTTAAGAATTCACTTTTCGAAGGGCCTCCCCGGCTGCCCGGAACCGCTTCTTCCCGCAATCTCGCTACGGGCCGACGCCCTTGCTTTCAGGGTGTCACCGGACGGCAGAGCCGCTACCCGGCAAGTGCTACTGCGCGAATCCTATACCCTAGAATCCGCGCCGTGGTGCGATATTTCGTATATTACTGATCCGGATACGCCGTCTTGTGAAGGCGCGTCCATTCTTCCTTTGCTGCCAGATCGTTGGCGAACAGCTTGGACTGGAAGCCCGTGTCCTTCTTCAGTTCGACGATTCTGGCTCGAGCGCCTTCCGGCGACATGCCGAAGGTCGTACCGCCACCATCGCCGCCCTTGAAGCGGTGTTCGCCCATGCTGCGGCCAAGCTCGGCAAACATCTTCAGGGCACGCCCCACGCCGATGGTGTCCTCGATCTGCTGCGCTTCCTGATCGGACAGGCCGGCGGCGCGGCGAACGCGGCGGGCGAGCTCCACGCTGGCGTCGTACTGGTCGCCAAGTTCCAGTTTCAGGCCGTCGATGTCCTTGGTCGCCTTGGCGTTCAGTTCAGCTTCCCGCGCCTGCTGCTGGGCCTGCACATAGCCGTTCCACTTCTCGGCAAGGCCGTGCGCCTGGCGCTTCGGGATGCCAAGCTCGTGCATCCATCCGGTGGCTTCCTTGATGAAAGTGCCGGGATCGCCTTCCGGTGCTTTCAGGTCATAGCCGTCGGCCGTCTCCGGCAGTCCGAGCTTGAGCATGGCGGCACGGAAGCCGTCGGCGTCGTTGTCGTCCTTGGGCAGGGCAATGAGGCGGTCAGCCGGCACGCCGAGCTTCTTCTCGGCTCCCCGGTACATGGGGATGACCTTGGCCAGCGCCTGGTCGGGCGGGAGCTTGTCCACCCCCATGCCGCCCAGCCAGCCACGAGTTTCCTCATCGAAGCCAGTTGCCCAGGTCTGGGCGGCGGGAGCGCCTTCACCAGTGCCAGCACCGGCCGCGCTTCCGTCTTCATTCACCATTGCTGCTTCAGCCATAGATGTCTTCTCCTTCTTGATGTGCCGCCAGTTCCTGCATCCGGTTGATGTCGGAATCGTCCAGCTTCAGCATGGCGGTGATGCGGAAAAACACTTCCTGCCGCGCTGCGGCGGCGATGGAAGCGTGCGAATCGATGCCGTGAAGGCCGCTCTTGATGGTCGGCCGGTTGCCGTGGCAGAAGCGGCGCAGCTCGGCCAGAACGATCTCTCCCTGCGCTGTCGGCCGGCCGTCGGCGCCAAGGAAGCAGGCACGGAAGGCTGTCCGCAGTTGGAACAAGCGGCGAACGTAGTCCTTCACCCCCACCTGGCAACCTCCCGGATGGCAAACCATATCCAGACTAGGATCGGGGCAACCCCGAAGAGGAAGACGGCGATGGCCTTGCTCATGACCTCAGCCAAAGGAACAGCGTCAAAGCGACGATGGCCGGAATGAGCGCCATGCCGTAGAAGGTGCGGGCGGCTTCCCGAACAAGCCGCGCCCAGGCTTCGTCGTCATGCTTCCATGAGTCTTCCATCAGCCCATCCCCTCTGTATCGGCTTCGTTGTATAACAAAACTTGGCTCCATTCTTCGCGCGAAATATCTAAATTAAGAGGAAAATCATCGAACCCGAAAGATCCTTCACGGTTCCATTTCGGTGGTTTAGTGGTCGGATTTCGATCACCACTGTAATTTTTCCGTTTAACAAAAACCTCAATGGATTTGTTTGCAGCAAATTCTCTTTCTGATGGCTTGGTTGGGACATACCAACCATGTTCAGTTAGTACAGGATTTTCTAATAGTCCGGCATGATCTAGAGAAGCAGCCTTCCGCAATGACATTCGCCCATAACAATTTTTAAATTCTTCTATCTTCTTGGCGTTATTCTTGCGTTCCCATTCATCTGCGGCATCAAGGCCAGCAGCCTTATACACATCCCAGAAGGATGAGTATTCGCCAGACATCAGCCCATCCCCGGAATGGTCTGCGGAATGCTCGCGGCCGTGGCGGCGGCAT
>CAZHKS010000029.1:18823-20016 GCA_964533095.1 uncultured Thiobacillus sp.
CATCAGCCCATCCCCGGAATGGTCTGCGGAATGCTCGCGGCCGTGGCGGCGGCATTCGCAAGGTTGTTGGCGGCATCGGCAGCAACCGGCGCGGCGGCCAGCATGGACTGCATTTCAGCCGCCTGGCGCTTCTGTTCCTTGATCTGTGCGACGGCCTCTTTCGACCGCAGCACCTTGGCCGGCACGCCGTTGATCTCGGCCAGTTCGCGCGGCAGGGCATCGGTATCGAACACGTCGAACACGCCGGGGTCAAGTTGGGCCATCGGGGAGAGCTGCTCGAAGGTACGCAGGATGGAGACGGCATCCTCGGATCGCACCAGGCGCGACAGCGGGCTGGTGTATTCGATCTCGATCATGCCGTCCTGCATGAGTTCGGCCACTTCCGGCGAAGGCTCCGGCAGCGCGCCAGCCATGGCAAGGATGTCCAGCTCGCGCTCGATGATCGGGCCGAGGAATTCGGACTGCTGCCGCCCCATGGTCGGGGCAAGGAGTTGGCCCTTCTCCTGGGCGCGCAATAGGGCCTCAGTGGCGGTGATCTGCGGCGTCTCGACGAGGATCTGGAACAGCGTCACCAGGAATGCCTCGTTGATGAGCTTGCGCTTGCCGTCGTTCATTTCGATCTGCCAGGGCAGGTTCGCGCCTGTCTTCAACGGCTGCACCATCTGCCGGCCTTCCGAATCCACGCCGCCGAAGTTGAGGGCGCGCGGGCGCATCTGGAAGCCCTGCAGCGCGCCGTCCTCGAGCAGCAGCAGCGGCGGATCGACGGCCATGTGCCCGGCGCGGAGCGTCGTCTTCTCCATCTCGTTCAGCATCTTGATGTCGGGCAGCACCATCATGGCCGGGCCACGGCCATAGACTTCCTTCGGGTTGGTGCTGTAGCGGCTGATTGCGTAGGGGAATGTCCGGTAGCCGCCCTCCTCGATCAGTTGCCGGCCCTCGATGGAAACGTAGCAGGACTTGAAGCGCATGCCCTCCCAGTCCATGCGGCCGCGCTTGCGTTCCCGATTCGGCTCGACGGCGTGGATGAACTCGAACTTGCTGGCTTCGTCCTTCTTCTCCAGCGCGCCCTTGATCTTCTCGGGCAGGTTCTCCAGGCCGAAGGCGCCGGCCGCCTGCCGGGCCGTGTATTCGAACTTCCGATGCACGGTGTCGATGATGCCGTGCTCGTTCTCGCTGATATACAGCTCGGCCAG
>CAZHKS010000030.1:0-13447 GCA_964533095.1 uncultured Thiobacillus sp.
AACAACACCCACACCTATCGGCTGTAAATTGTTAAAGATCAATCTCTTATCAACTTCGCTTCATCGCGTCGCCGTTTCGAGAGGTGCGCATTCTACAGAACTTCAATTTTGCGTCAACCGTTTTCTTTCAAAACTTTTCGCTCAACCTTCGTTTCACTCAAGTTTTCTTTACTGCTTCTTGATTCGCATCTTGCGTTGCGCTTCAAAGAGGTGCGCATTCTACAGAGCAAAGGCGCCTCGTCAATACTTTCGAGGAACTATTTTTTAAATAATTGTGACGCGGGCAAACTTCCGCTTGCCGACCTGCGCCACCACGGTCGCGCCCACCGGAACGCTCACGGCTTTGTCAGCCACGCGTTCGCCGTCCAGTCGCACGCCGCCGCCGGCAATCTGACGGATGGCATCCGACGTGCTGGACACCAGGCCGGCCTGCTTCAACAACTGCGGCACCAGCAAGACGCCTTCTATCCCGGGCAGGCTGATTTCCGGCATTTCATCCGGCAAGGCTCCCTTCTGGAAGCGCGCCTCGAAATCGGCCAGCGCCTGTTCGGCCGCCGCCCGGCCATGGAATCGTGCAACGATCTCCTGCGCGAACCCGACCTTGATGTTCCTCGGATTAACACCCTCGGCCACCTGCCGCCCCCAGTCCTCGATGGTCGCCAGCGACTCGAACGAAAGCAACCGGATATAGCGCCACATCAGGTCGTCTGAAATCGACATCAGCTTGCCGAAGATCTCCTGCGGCGGCTCGTTGATGCCGATGTAATTGCCGAGCGACTTCGACATCTTGTTGACGCCATCCGTGCCTTCCAGCAGCGGCATGGTCAGGATGCACTGCGGAGCTTGTCCATGATGCTTTTGCAGCTCACGCCCCATCAGCAAATTGAATTTCTGGTCGGTCCCTCCCAACTCGACGTCCGCTTTCAGTTCAACCGAGTCATAGCCCTGGATCAGGGGATACAGAAACTCATGGATCGCGATCGGCTGCTGGCTGCTGTAGCGCTTGTGGAAATCGTCACGCTCCAGCATGCGCGCCACGGTATGGGTCGCCGCCAGCCGGATCATGCCGACCGAGCCCAGCCGTTCCATCCATTCCGAATTGAAACGCACCTCGGTCAGGGACGGATCAAGGATCTTGAACACCTGCTCCTGATAGGTCATGGCGTTTTCAGCCACAGCCTCGCGGGTCAGGGGAGGCCGCGTGGTGTTCTTGCCGGTCGGATCGCCGATCATGCCGGTGAAATCCCCGATCAGGAAAATGATTTTGTGCCCCAGCATCTGAAACTGGCGCAGCTTGTTCAACAACACCGTGTGCCCAAGGTGCAAATCCGGCGCGGTCGGGTCAAACCCAGCCTTGACCCGCAACGGCCGGCCCGTCTTCAACTTCTCGACCAGCTCGGCCTCAACCAGCAGCTCGTCGGCCCCGCGCTTGATTTCCTGCAAAGCGTCCTGCATCAAATACCTTTCTAGTACGGGTCAAGTTTGCTCAGCCCCGTCCGTTAAACATGAGTGCCATTTCACCCAGCGCACGCAAGCTGCTGTTTGGATTGAACAAAGTTCCACCAGGGTCATTTGTGGTAGACTCTCGGCTCGATTACGGAAGGGAAACGGTCAATGCCGCTCACCAAACTGAGAATCTTAACCTATCGCATGACCGGAGCGGAACGCCGCTTCAGCCTGCGCACCCTGGTTGCTCTCTCCAGCCTGCCGCTTTTTGGCGTTGTTGCCGCCTTTGGTCTGGCCCCCGACACCAGCACCACCGACATCACCCCGGAAACCATTACCGAAGCCATCGCCCTGCCGACGCTGGCCGACGCGGCCAACACCGGAACGTTTGAACGTGAAACCGTGATTCAATCGGGGGACACGGTCGCCAGCGCACTCAGCCGGCTGAAAATCGACGACCTGGAAATCCAGCGCTTGCTGGCCACCGATGCGGTACGCCAACTGACAACCGGCATCCGGGCGGGCAAGCACATCCAGGCAACCACCACACCCGATGGCCAGTTGCTGAGCATCCGGTTTGAACGCCGCGACGGCCCCGCCCTGACCGTCCTCCGCCAGGGCGACAATTATGTCGCGCAGGACAGCAGCAACCAGATCGAAACCCGCGTGGTGATGCGCTCCGGCCGCATCGTGTCGTCGCTCTACGGCGCGACCGACAGCGCCGGCATCCCCGACAAGATTGCCGACAAAATGGCCGAAACCTTCTCGACCAGCCTGGACTTCCGTGAAGACCTGCGCCGCGGCGATACATTCGCGGTCATCTACACGGTCAACTATCGCAACGGCGAGCCTGTTTCCACGGGCAAACTGCTGGCAGCGGAATTCGTAAACGCCGGCAAAGTCCACCGTGCCGTGCTGTTCAGCGACGCCTCCGGACATGAAAGCTATTACACGCCTGAAGGTGAATCGCTGAAGAAGGGCTTCCTGCGTTCGCCGCTCGAGTTCTCCCGCGTCACCTCCAACTTCAGCCGTTCGCGCATGCACCCCGTACTGGGTTATGCACGCGCCCATACCGGCGTCGACTTCGGCGCACCGACCGGCACCCGCGTCAAGGCCACCGGCGACGCCACCGTTGAATTCGCCGGCCGCAGGGGCGGCTACGGCAATCTCGTCATCCTGCGCCACCAGGGCGGCTACGAAACCTATTATGGCCACCTGAGCGCCTTTGCCCGAGGGATCCGCCCCGGCCGTGCCGTCAGCCAGGGCGAGGTCATTGCCTATGTCGGCGCCACCGGCGTCGCCACCGGCCCGCACCTGCATTATGAAGTCCGGATTGCGGGCAAGCCCTACAATCCCCTGTCCGTCAAACTGCCCGGATCGCCTCCGCTGGCCGCCGCGCAACGCGGACGTTTTCTGCAGCAGACCGCAAGCTGGTCCGAGAAACTGGGCCTGTTGCGCGGCACCAACCTTGCCGCACTCGATTGAGTGCAGCACACGCGCATGAGACCGAACGCTATGTCGGTCTCATGTCGGGCACCAGCCTGGATGGTGTCGATGCCGTTCTTGCCGAGATAGGCCCCACAGGCCAGGTCCAACTCCTCCACACCCACTACCTGCCCTACCCGGACACGCTGCGTGCGCAGCTGCTGGCGCTGCATGCGCCGCAGCCCGACGAAATCCATCTCGCCGCATGCGTCGCCAATGACCTGGCCCGTCTTTACGCAGAGGCGGTCAAGGCCCTCCTCGACGGCTTCCCCGGCACGGTACGGGCGATCGGCAGCCACGGCCAGACCCTGCGTCATCGCCCGGCAGAGGGCTACACGCTGCAGATCGGCAATGCCGCCCTGCTGGCCGAACTCACCGGAATCACGGTCATCGCCGATTTCCGCAGCCGCGACATTGCGGCAGGCGGCCAGGGGGCCCCACTGGTTCCCGCCTTCCATGCCCAGGTTCTGCGGCACCCAAGCGCCCACCGCGTCATTGCCAACATTGGTGGCATCGCCAACATCACCGATTTACCCTCAGACGGTCCGGTGCGCGGCTGGGACACCGGGCCGGGCAACATGCTGCTGGATGCTTGGATCAAGCGCCATCGCGGCGCCCACTACGACCGCGATGGCGCCTGGGCTGCGAGCGGAACCGTCCACCCGGACCTCCTGGCAGCATTGATGAAGCACGCCTTCCTGCAACGCCCCCCTCCCAAGAGCGCGGGGCGCGAGCAGTTCAATCTGGATACGCTGGACGCCATGTTGAGCAGCCTGGATCAGGCGATCGCGCCGACTGACGTGCAGGCCACGCTGCTCGAATTCACCGCCACGAGTCTCGCCAACGCCGTCAAGCATGAATGCGCGGGCGCACAGGCGCTCTACCTCTGCGGTGGCGGCGCGCACAACGGCGCACTCACGCTGCGCATCCGCGCCCTTCTGCCGGGCGTCCAGGTGGCGACCACCGCTGCGCTGGGCATCGACCCGGATTGGATGGAAGCACTCGCCTTTGCCTGGCTGGCACGGCAAACGCTGCACCATGCGCCGGGCAACCTGCCGGCCGTTACCGGTGCACAGGGCAAGCGTATCCTGGGTGCGATTTACCCGGCTTGACCCCCCGGCCGGACAAGGAAAATAAAAAGCGGCCACGTGGCCGCGATATCCAATGAAAAAGAAAAAAGCGGCCGAGGCCGCTTTTTTGTTCCGCAGTCGGTGCTTACGCCGAGAACGAGGAGCCGCAGCCGCAGGTGGTGGTGGCGTTCGGGTTCTTGATCACGAACTGCGCGCCTTCCAGGCCTTCGGAATAATCGATCTCGGCGCCGACCAGATACTGGAAGCTCATCGAATCGACCAGCAGGGTGACGCCGTTCTTCACCATCACGGTGTCGTCGGCATTCTGCGCTTCGTCGAAGGTAAAGCCATACTGGAAGCCGGAACAGCCGCCGCCCGACACGAACACGCGCAGTTTCAGATCGGGGTTGCCTTCCTCGTCGATCAGGCTTTTGACCTTGCTGGCGGCGCTATCGGTAAAGATCAGCGGGGATTCCATTTCGGTTACTGCATTCATGGTGATGCTCCTTGAAAACGTGTAGGGTGATTATCCGCATCACCCGCCCTGCGTCAAGCAAAGACCCTGTTCGGGCCACGGAGTTCCGAGGAGGGTCCCAACACTCAGGGCAACATGCCCACATCGGCCAGCGCCATGTCCTCGGGCAGGCCGAACAGGATGTTCATGTTCTGCACCGCCTGTCCCGCCGCGCCCTTGACCAGATTGTCGATCACCGACAGCACCACCACGGTGTCGCCGCCCTGTGGGCGGTGCACCGCGATGCGGCAGATGTTGGCGCCGCGCACCGAGCGGGTTTCCGGGTGTGCGCCGACCGGCATCACGTCGACGAACACCTCGCCCGCATAGCGCTTCTCGTACAGGGCCTGCAGATCGATGTCGTCGCTGATACGGGCGTACAGGGTCGCGTGGATGCCGCGGATCAGCGGCGTCAGGTGCGGCACGAAGGTGAAGCCCACCGGCTTGCCGGCAAAGACTTCCAGGCCCTGCTTGATTTCCGGCCAGTGGCGGTGCCCCCCGACTGCGTAAGCCTTGAAGTTGTCGGCGGCTTCGGCAAACAGGGCGGGGATTTCCGGCTTGCGTCCGGCGCCGGACACGCCCGACTTGGCATCCGCCACCAGAAAGCCGGCATCGACCGCGCCGGCTTCCAGCAGCGGCAGGAAGCCCAGTTGTACTGCGGTGGGATAGCAGCCCGGGTTGGCGATCAGCCGCGCGCCCTTGATCTTGTCGCGATTGATCTCGGGCAGGCCGTACACCGCCTCGGCCACCAGGTCAGGGCAGGCGTGTTCCATCTTGTACCACTTCTCCCATACTGCGATGTCCTTGATGCGGAAGTCGGCCGCCAGATCGATCACCTTGACGCCCGCATCGAGCAGCGCACGCGTCTGCTGCATCGCCACGCCATTGGGGGTGGCGAAGAACACCACGTCGCAGTGCTCCAGCCCGGCCTCTTCCGGCGTGGAAAACGCCAGCTTCACGTGTCCGCGCAGGTTGGGGAACATGTCCGCCACCGGCATGCCGGCTTCCTTGCGCGAGGTGATGGCCTTCAGTTCCACCTGCGGATGGCGCGCCAGCAGGCGCAGCAATTCGACCCCGGTGTAGCCTGTGCCACCGACAATACCGACTTTGATCATGGTGTGGATCCTTGCGAATGATGGGCCACATTTAATGTGGCGACGAATGGTTCAATTGTAAGACACGCCGACGGCGCAGACATAAAAAAAGCCGCCCTGAAACGGACGGCTTTCCTGTGCAGGCCAGCGCTTAACGCTTGGAGAACTGCTTGCGGCGACGCGCCTTGTGGAAGCCGACCTTCTTGCGCTCGACTTCGCGGGCATCGCGGGTCACCAGACCTGCGGCTTTCAGCACCGGCTTCATTTCAGCGTCCAGATCGATCAGCGCGCGGGTAATGCCATGGCGCACTGCACCGGCCTGGCCCGATTCGCCGCCGCCTGCCACGTTGACCATGATGTCGAAGCGGTTCAGGTTGTCCGTCAGCACCAAAGGCTGGCGCACGATCATGCGGCCGGTTTCACGGGAGAAGTACTCGTCGACCGGCTTCTCGTTGACGACGATCTTGCCGCTGCCGGCCTTGATGAACACACGGGCAACCGACGATTTGCGACGTCCCGTACCGTAATTGTAGTTACCGATCATGATGCTGCCTTAACGTTGAGGTCGAGGGGCTGGGGCTGTTGGGCCTCGTGCGGATGTTCCGCGCCCGCATAGATTTTCATTTTCTTGATCATGGCGTAGCCGAGCGGACCCTTGGGCAGCATGCCCTTGACCGCCTTCTCCAGCGCACGGCCGGGGAAACGCTCCTGCATCTTGTCGAAGTTCGTTTCGTAGATGCCGCCGGGATAGCCGGAGTGGCGATAGTATTTCTTGTCGAGGCCCTTGTTGCCGGTCACGACCATCTTGCTGGCATTGACGACCACGATGTAGTCGCCCGTGTCGACGTGGGGCGTGAACTCGGGCTTGTGCTTGCCGCGCAGACGGCGGGCAATCTCGGAAGCCAGGCGACCCAGCACTTTGTTATCGGCATCAACCACGAACCAGTCGCGTTTGACTTCATGCGTTTTAGCGGAAAAGGTTTTCATGACCCAACCTCTGCACAGAGGACAATCTCGGAAAGCCGGGCATTTTAACCGCCCACCCGGAACAAAGTCAAACACTGTCTGCGAAGAACAATCGCCCGGCTGGCATACAATCGCCCCATGACCGCCTGGCTTGCCACCAACCTGATCGCCCTCGCCCTGCTGCCCCCGCTGTCACTGGTGATCCTGTTGGCCGCCGGGCTCATCCTCCACCACCGCCGTCCACGCCTGGCCATGTCGCTGATCCTGCTGTCCACCGCCGCGCTGTATGCCCTGTCCACGCCCTGGGTCGGCGGCCTGCTGCAGAAAAGCCTGGAAATCAGCGCCCCGATCACCCCGGCGCAGCTCAAGACGGCAGACGCCATCGTTGTCCTCGGCGGCGGACGGCGCATCAATGCCGCCGAGTACGGCAGCGACACCCTCAACGGCCTCAGCCTGGAACGTCTGCGCTACGCTGCCTTTCTGCATCGCGCCAGCGGCCTGCCCATCCTGGTCACCGGCGGCAAGCCCGGCGGCGGCACGCTCCCCGAGGGACGCATCATGCAGCATGTTCTGCAAGCCGAGTACGGCATCGCGCCCCGCTGGATCGAAGACGCCGCGCTCACCACCTGGGACAATGCGCGACTCTCCGCACCCCTGCTCCAGCAACAGGGCATCCGGCGCATCATCCTGGTCACCCACGCCTGGCACCTGCGCCGCGCCGTGCCCCTGTTCGAAGCCCAGGGACTCAGCGTCATCCCCGCCGGCATCCAGTTCTCCGGCACCCGGATCGACTCCGTCCTCGACGTCATCCCCACCCCCGCCGGCCTGCGCGACAGCACCTTCGCCCTGCACGAATGGCTGGGCATTTTGTGGTACAAACTCCGCTCATTTTTTTAATCCGTTCACCCTGAGTCCTTCGACAGGCTCAGGACAGGCCCGTCGAAGCGCCTAATAGCCAGAAGGAACCCCATGAAAGCCCGCGTCAAACTCATCGAAGGCGTCAGTTTCGTCGGCCAGAGCGAATCCGGCCACAGCGTCGTCATGGATGGCCCGCCCGATTCCGGCGGCAGGAACCTCGGCGTGCGCCCGATGGAAATGCTGCTGCTGGGACTGGGCGGCTGCTCCGCCTTCGACGTCGTCCACATCCTGCACAAGGCCCGCCAGCCGGTCACCGACTGCGTCGCCGACCTCGACGCCACGCGCGCCGACACCGACCCCAGGGTCTTCACCCGAATCCACGTCCACTTCACCGTCACAGGCAAGGGACTGGACCCCAAGCGGGTCGAGCAGGCGGTGAAACTCTCCGCGGAGAAATACTGCTCGGCGAGCATCATGCTCGGCAAGGTCGCCGAGATCACGCACGATTTCGAGGTCGTGGAAGACTGATCGCCAGGACGCAAAACGGGCTCCCGAAGGAGCCCGTTTCAACTTCGTCATTCAAACCGGGCAAGCCCGGCGCTGAATTAGAAGGTGTGCTTCATGCCCAGACCGATGACCGAAGGATCGGCACCGAGGTTACCAATAACCTGGTTGCTGTCGCCACCACCTGCGCCCAGACCGTAGCCCGCGTTGGTGTCGTTCTTGACCTTGGCGTAGTAGACATAGGCGGTCGAACGCTTGGACAGTGCGTAATCAGCACCCAGGGTGTACTGCTTGGCGCCGCTGTTGGCCACGCCCTTGTAGTCGTCAGCCTTCAGGTAGTTGGCCTTGAGGGTGATGGCGCCGATGGCGTAGTTGCCGAACAGGCCCCAGGCCTTGCGGTCTGCAGGAGCCAGCGAGGTGTCAGCCGAACCATTCTCGTACAGTGCGCCCAGCTTGGCATCGCCGAAGGTGTAGCCGCCGACCAGACGCCACAGTTTGCGCGAGTCGGTGGTCGTCGTGGTAACGCCAATGTTGTGCTTCTCGTAGCCAGCGCCCAGCATGAAGGGACCATTGGTGTAGTCAGCGGTCACGCTGTAGGCGTCGTTTGTGTTGCAATCGAGAGCAGTCAGGCAGCCGTTCGGGGTAACACCGGTCTTGCCGCCATGGTCAGCCACGTACGCACCAACCACGGTCAGGCCGCTGAAATTGGGCGAGATGTAGGCGATGACGTTGTTGGGACGGCCGTCGAATGCATTCTTGCCGTCGTTTGCGGTGGAACCGAGGATGTTGCGCGAGTCGGCCATGCCGTCGCCGAAGTTGTCGACCTTGCGGCCCAGCAGCTTCATCGGGGTGTCGTGACGGCCGGCCAGAACGGTACCGAAGCCGCCGGACAGGCCGACGAAGGTGTTGCGGCTGCCGAGAGTGCCACCACCGGTATCAGCATTGAAGCCGGACTCGACCTGCCAGATGGCTTTCAGACCGCCACCCAGATCCTCGGACCCCTTGAAGCCGAGGCGGCTGGCGTTGGAGTTCACGCTGGTGCTCTTGTCCTTGCCGGACACGTTGGCATCAACACGGTCGATGGACGCGTTCAGCACGCCGTAGATGTCGACGTTGCTGGTGGCGGCGAAAGCCGGGGCGGCAAAGGCGGAAGCCAGAGCCAGTGCAATCAGTTTCTTTTGCATTGCAAATCTCCTTAGTACAGAATTTTTGAAAGCTCTGCAGAGCTGTCCTGCACGGACGTGTGCTTGGTGGACGCAGTCGATTATCCAGACTCCGCCCCGGCCGGCAAGAAATGTTGTTGTTTTTTCCATCAAACAGACCGAAAAGTGTTGTTTTGTTGCACCAGCGCAACGGATGGCCTGGCGGATGCCCCACGGGCAGTCGCCCGGGCGATGGCGCCCCCCGGCTACAATCAAGCCAGCCCTTCCACCCCACAGGAACCTTCATGCGCCGGGAAAACGGACGCCGCAGCACGCACATCGAAGACCGGCATGTCCTTGATGCAGGGGCGACACGCCATGCACATCTGGGTTGACGCCGACGCCTGCCCCGGCGTGATCAAGGACATCCTGTTCCGCGCGGCCGAGCGGATGCGCCTGTCGCTGACGCTGGTGGCCAACCGCCTGCTGCGGGTGCCGCCTTCGCCTTATATCTGCGCACGGCAGGTGCCGATGGGTTTCGACGTGGCCGACCAGCACATCATGGATGAGGTCGCGGCCGGCGATCTGGTGATCACTGCGGATATTCCGCTGGCGGCCGCGCTGATCGAGCAGGGCGCGTTCGTGCTGTCGCCGCGCGGCGAGTTCTACAGCGCCGAGAACATCCGCGAACGACTGGGCCTGCGCGATTTCATGGAAGGCCTGCGCGGCGCCGGGGCGGAGATCGGCGGCCCAGCTGCGCTGTCGCAGGCAGACCGGCAGGCGTTTGCGCGGCAACTCGACCGGTTTCTGGCGCGGCAACGCAGCCAGGGCCTGTTAACGCGGATCTAGTGTAAACAGACCTTAGGTAAGCCGCCCGGCGCCGGCGAGCCCGACCATCAGCCGCACACCGCCATACGCCAGCCAGGACATCATGCGCTGCGGCCAGGGACGGCGCTGCCAGTCGGCGGGGTCGAGCGCGACGGACTGGCCGATGGCCTGCTGCAGGCGCTGCCGCAGGTCGCGCGCAAACTTCGCATCGTCGACGACGATATTCGCCTCGCGCGCCAGCAACAGGCTGAACGGATCGATATTGCTGGAGCCCACCGTGGCCCAGTGGCGGTCGACCACGGCCACCTTGGCGTGCAGCTCGCTGGCCGGGTATTCGTAGATGTTCACGCCGGCCGCGAGCAGGTCGCGGTAGAGCGCGCGCGCGGCCGACTGGAAAAAAGGATGATCGGTGTGCCCCTGCACCAGCAGGTGCACCGGAACGCCGCGCGCGACGGCGTTCCTGAGCAGCTTCCTGAACCTGCGCCCGGGCAGGAAGTAGGCGTTGGCGATGACGATTTCGTCGCGCGCCAGTGCCAGCGCGGCCAGGTAGACGCGCTCGATGTCGCGGCGGTGGGCGAAATTGTCGCGCACCACGAAGGCGGCACGCATACGGCCATCGGTCGGCCAGGTGGGCTCGACCGCTGTCTGGCGCCGCTGCCCGCGCCCCTGCAACTGCGTCAGCGCCACCAGCCGCCACAGACGACGGACGCTGTGATGGATGGGCACAAGCAACGGGCCGCGCACTTCCACGCTGAAATCGAGCCGCGGCAAGACGTGGCGAACCGGCTCGAAATCGCCGATGAGATTCATGCCGCCGACAAACGCGATGCGCGCGTCGATCACGGCCAGCTTGCGGTGCAGCCGCCGCAGGCTATGGGGGTTGGAGCGCCAGTGGTTCACCAGCGGGCGATAGACCAGCACGCTGACGCCCGCGGCCTCCAGCGCCTCCCGCCACGCAGCCGGCAGGTCGCGCGAGCCCACGCCGTCGACCATGACCCGCACCTGCACGCCGCGCCGGGCCGCGCCGATGAGGGCGTCGCGCACCGCGCCGGCACGGTCATCGGCATTGAAGATATAGGTTTCGAGGTGGATTTCGTCGCGTGCGCCCTCGATTGCCGCGATCAGTGCCGGGAAAAACTCGGCGCCGCTTTGCAGCAGGCGCAACTGGTTGCCGGGAACCGGCTCGATGCCGTAAAAAAAGGACTGGCTGGAACGGTTTCGCGCAGCCATCAGGCCGGGCTGAGCCGGGCGCTGAGCGCGGCGTGGTCTGAAATGCGATGCCAGGCGTTGCCGGTGTGGACCTCGGCCGACTCGATGGTGAAGCGCCGCACGTAGATCCGGTCGAGCTGGAACATGGGGAGAATGGACGGATAGCTGCGCGCAGGCTTGCCGTGGTGGGTCCCGAATACTTCGGCCAGCCCCAGCTCATCCCTGAAATAGTGGCAGGCGTGCATCTGCCAGTCGTTGAAATCGCCTGCAAGGATCAGCGGCGCGTTGTCCGGCACCATGGCCCGCACGCGCGCGGCGATCATCGCCAGTTGACGCTTGCGCCCCCCTTCGGTGAGGCCGAGATGCACGTTGATGCAGTGCACCGGCGCGGCCATGCCGGGCACATCGATCTCGCAGTGCAGCATGCCGCGGCTTTCGAAGGCGTGGGCCGAGATATCCTCGTTTTCCCAGGAGAGAATCTTGTAGCGCGACAGGATGGCATTGCCGTGGTGGCCGGTATCGTAGATGCAGTTCTTGCCGTAGGCGAAGTCGGTATAGACGTGTCCCGCCAGAAATTCGTGCTGCGGCCGGCTGGGCCAGTGCTGGAAGCGGCTCGCCCGCAAGCCGTGGCTGCCCTGCACCTCCTGCAGGAAGACGATATCCGACCCCAGCGTGCCGAGGCGGTCGCGCAGTTCATGCACCGTGAGACGCCGGTTGAATTGCGACAGGCCCTTGTGGATGTTGTAACTGGCAATGTGCAGCGGGGGAATCATGATTCCATTATAGGCGCGCGGACAGCAGGCGAATCGCCGCCGCGTTGCTGGCCGAGAAACAGCGTTCGGCCGCCTTTTCCCATGGCAGCCACACATAACGCAGGTGCTCGCGCGGCGCCAGCACCACCGGCTGCGGCGCGGGCAGTCCGAGACCGAACACGTGCTCGGTATTGTGCGTCACGCCCGGCGCATAGCGGTGGCGCCAGCGCTCGTAGATCTCGTAGCGGGTCTCGATGTCCCAGGAGGTCAGGTCGAACTTGCGGGCGTCCAGCCCGGTTTCCTCGCGCACTTCGCGGATCGCGGTCTCAATCAGCGTTTCGCCCTCGTCCTGCGAACCGGTCACCGATTGCCAGAAACCCGGCGCGTCGGCACGCTCCATCAGCAGCACCTGGCCGTCTTCCGTGTAGATGACGACCAGCACCGAGACGGGGATTTTATGCACGATCAGACAATGCGGGCGTTGAGCGGGCTGCCGGTCGTCAGGATGGCGATCAGGCGATCGATATTGGGATGCTTGCCGGGGTGCGTGCTGGCGTCCTCGGTGTGTTCCCCGAAAATCGCCAGGCCTTCGGCGGCGGCCTCTGCGTTGATCGCGCCATACTGCTGCGCGAGATAGGCGTAGACGCGGAACGATCCTGCGGTGCCGGGCGCGTTGGCGATCGTTGCGACCTCGACGCCGGCCGGGTCGGAGAGCACCAGTTTCTCGCCCGCGAACTCGGGCAGGGTCTTCAGCGCATCGGCGAAGCTCATGCCTGCTTCTCGGCTGGCGAGACAATGTTGCGCAGGCGGATGTGCAGTTCACGCAACTGCTTTTCATCGACCACGTTGGGCGCGTTGGTCATCAGGCAGGAAGCGCGCTGGGTCTTGGGGAAGGCGATGACGTCGCGGATCGACTCGGCGCCGGTCATCAGCGTCACCAGACGGTCGAGCCCGAATGCCAGGCCGCCATGCGGCGGTGCACCGTACTGCAGCGCGTCGAGCAGGAAGCCGAATTTCTCGCGGCGCTCTTCCTCGCCGATGTTCAGGGCGGCGAACACCTTCTCCTGCACATCCTCTTTATGGATACGCACCGAGCCGCCGCCGACTTCCCAGCCGTTCAGCACCATGTCGTAGGCCTTGGACAGGCACTTGCCGGGATCGGTGGCGAGCCAGTCTTCGTGGCCGTCCTTCGGCGCGGTGAAGGGGTGGTGCAATGCATCCCAGCGGTTCTCGTCCTCGTTGTATTCGAACATGGGGAAATCGACCACCCACAGCGGCGCCCAGGCACGACCGTCGACGTGGCCTTTCTCGTGGCCGATCTTCAGGCGCAGCGCACCAAGCGCGTCGTTGACGACTTTGGCCTTGTCCGCACCGAAGAAAATCAGGTCACCGTTCGCCGCACCGGTACGCTCCATCACCACGCGCAACGCCGCCTCGGAGAGGTTCTTGACGATGGGCGACTGCAGGCCGGCTTCGTTGAGCTGGCTGACATCGTTGACCTTGATGTAGGCCAGCCCCTTGGCACCGTAGATCTTGACGAACTCGGTGTAGCCGTCGATCTCGCTGCGCGAGAGGGCTG
>CAZHKS010000031.1:0-10737 GCA_964533095.1 uncultured Thiobacillus sp.
ATCGTGCCTACGTTTACGTGCGGTTTGGTCCGCTCGAACTTTTCCTTAGCCATTTCAAGTACCCCTCAAATTTGCACAAGAACGATGCGGCTCATCTAAACCAACACACCGACTACCGCTTTATTACAAAAAACTGGTGCGCCGCGCAAAACTACGGTCACCCTTAACTGGTGCCCATGGGCAGGATTGAACTGCCGACCTCTCCCTTACCAAGGGAGTGCTCTGCCACTGAGCTACATGGGCTTCGGACTTACTACCAAATAAGCCCACACAAACTGGAGCGGGTGAAGGGAATCGAACCCTCGTCTTAAGCTTGGAAGGCTTCAGCTCTACCATTGAGCTACACCCGCACGGGGTGGGCCGTGGTTGTAAAGCCGCCAAAGCGCCAACAACCACGCTCCTCCCTCTTCGCCCTGCTCCTACTGCAAAATCTGGTGGTGGGGGAAGGATTCGAACCTTCGAAGGCAGAGCCGTCAGATTTACAGTCTGATCCCTTTGACCGCTCGGGAACCCCACCCAAACGAAGCGCGAGATTATAGGGGGGTTCCCGAGACACTGTCAAACATCTTCATAGCAAAAACCTGTCCAACTCACACATTGAACAGGAAATTCATGACATCGCCATCCTTGACGACATATTCCTTGCCTTCCGCACGCATCTTGCCGGCCTCCTTGGCGCCCTGCTCGCCCTTGCAGGCGATGAAATCGTCGAACGCGATGGTCTGCGCCCGGATGAAGCCGCGCTCGAAATCGGTGTGGATCACGCCCGCCGCCTGCGGGGCGGTATCGCCCTTGTGTATGGTCCAGGCGCGCACTTCCTTGACCCCGGCCGTGAAATATGTCTGCAGGCCAAGCAGATCATAGGCTGCGCGAATCAGGCGATTGAGGCCTGGCTCATCCCAGCCGAGCTCCTTCAGATACTCCATGCGCTCTTCCGGCGACAATTCCTGAAGCTCGGCCTCGAGCGCGGCACAAACCGGGACGACCGGGGCCCGCTCCCTGGCTGCAAACTCCCGCAGCGCGTCCAGCAGCGGATTGTCATGAAACCCGTCTTCGTCGACGTTCGCTACATATAACGTGGGCTTCACCGTCATCAGGCAAAGCGGCTTGATCGCCTCCAGGCCCTCCGCATCCAGCCCGGCAGCGCGCGCCGGGCGACCCTCGTTGAGGGTGGCGACCACAGGCTTCAGCGCGGCAACCAATTTCTGCGCCTCCTTGTCGCCCGCACGTGCCGTCTTTTCAGAACGGGCCAACGCCTTCTCGGCACTCGCAAGGTCGGCCAGCGCCAACTCTGTCGCGATGGTTTCCACGTCCGACAGCGGATCGACCTTGCCGGCGACGTGGATCACGTTTTCGTCATGAAAACAGCGCACAACGTGGCAGATCGCGTCAGTTTCGCGGATGTTGGCGAGAAACTGATTGCCCAGACCCTCACCCTTGGATGCCCCCGCCACCAGTCCGGCAATGTCGACGAACTCGACGATCGCCGGCACGATCCGTTGCGGCTGGATGATCTCGGCCAACTGCGCCAGACGCGGGTCGGGCACCTCGACCACGCCGGTATTCGGCTCGATGGTGCAGAAGGGATAGTTTTCCGCCGCGATGCCCGCCTGGGTCAGCGCATTGAACAAGGTGGATTTTCCGACGTTGGGCAAGCCAACGATGCCGCATTTGAGACTCATGGGTTTTCCAGTTTAGATTTAACGGAGGCGGTATTGGCGGACGGGTTCGTATTGGCACGCTGGGTCGCCGCATTCCACTCGCCTTTTGCGATCAGCGGCATAAGATCGAGCGCACGCTCGATGGCCGCGTCGATTTCGAGCTGTTCCTCGCGCCGTGGCGGCTTCAGGACGTAATTCACGACTTCGTTGCGATCGCCCGGATGACCGATGCCGATACGCAGCCGCCAGTAGTCCTGCGTACCCAGATGCGAGGTGATGTCCTTGAGGCCATTGTGCCCCCCCATGCCGCCGCCGAACTTGAGACGCAACTGGCCGGGCGGAATGTCAAGTTCGTCATGCACTACCAGAATTTCCGCAGGCGCGATGCGATGAAAGCGGGCAAGTGCGCCTACCGCCTGACCGGAACGGTTCATGAAGGTCTGCGGCAGCAACATCCAGACGTTTCCTGGGCCGCGCCCGACAATCCCGTGAAAGCGCGACTCGGGCGCCAGCACCGCACCCCAGGCTTGCGCAAGGCGCGCGCAAAACCAAAACCCGGCACAATGCCGGGTTTCTTCGTAGTCACGCCCCGGGTTGCCGAGGCCGACAATCAGGCGCGGTGTGACTGGATCTGGCGCTGCCATGCCGTTTTCGACACGCAATCCCCGGTCGAAATCACCGGGGATTGCGCAGCCTGATTAGGCCTCTGGCGCAGCAGCAGGCGCTTCTTCTGCAGCACCGCCCTTGGGCGCATTGATCGACGCCACCGCAGGATTTTCCTGCTTGACGTGGGCGACCAGTTCGACGCCCTTCGGCAGCTTCAGATCGTTCGCATGAATCGAATGACCGACTTCGAGCTGCCCCATGTCGACCTCGATGAACTCGGGCAGGCTGCCGGGCAGGCACTGCACATCAAGTTCGTTCACGATGTGGTGCGGCTTGCCGCCACCGGTCTTGACGCCAGGGGCGATGTCGGCATTGAGGAAGTGCAGCGGCACCTTGACGTGGATCTTGTGGTCCTTGTCGACGCGCTGAAAGTCGACATGCAGCACCTGCTGCTTGTAGGGATGCCATTGGGTATCACGCAGCAGCACGGATTCCTTCGCGCCGCCGACATTCAGCGTCAGCACGGAAGCGTGGAAGGCTTCCTTGCGCAGCGCGTGGTACAGCGCATTGTGATCCAGTTCGATCTGCATCGGAGCGGCCGTGCCGCCGTAAACGATGCCGGGGACCTTGCCCGCGTGACGCAGACGGCGGCTCGCACCCGTACCTTGCAATTCACGCCTGGCGGCAATGACTTCGATTTCCATAGTATTTCTCCAAAATAACCACTCAATGATGCATTGCCGAAAATGGTCAATGCATGCCTAAAGGCCCCCGCGACCAGGGGCATCCCCAACCCGCTATTCGATGAAGAGCGAGCTGACGGAATCCTCGTTGCTGATGCGACGGATGGTTTCCGCCAGCAGCTCAGCCACCGACAACTGCCGGATTTTCTTGCATGCGCGCGCATCGTCGCGCAACGGGATGGTGTCGGTCACCACCAGCTCGTCGATCGCGGAATTCGTCACGCGCTCGGCAGCGCTGCCCGACAGCACGGCATGCGTGCAATACGCCATCACCTTTCTGGCGCCGTGCTCCTTCAGCGCATTGGCCGCCTCGCACAGCGTGTTGGCCGTGTCGACCATGTCGTCCATGATGATGCAGGTACGGTCCTTGACGTCGCCGATGATGTGCATCACCTTCGCTACATTGGGCTTGGGGCGGCGCTTGTCGATGATCGCCAGGTCGCACTCCAGCCGCTTGGCGATCGCTCGCGCCCGCACCACGCCGCCCACATCGGGCGACACCACCATCAGATTCGGATGGTTGCGCTTCCAGATATCGCCCAGCAGGATCGGACTGGAATAGATATTGTCGACCGGTATGTCGAAAAAACCCTGGATCTGGTCCGAATGAAGATCCATCGTCAGCAGGCGATCGATCCCCACGCCCTGCAGCATGTTGGCCACCACCTTGGCGGTGATCGCCACCCGTGCCGAACGGGTGCGCCGGTCCTGGCGCGCATAGCCGTAATACGGGATCGCTGCGGTAATGCGCCCGGCTGAAGCGCGCTTCAGCGCATCGATCATCACCATCACTTCCATCAGGGTATCGTTGGTCGGCTGGCAGGTCGATTGCAGCACGAATACATCCTTGCCGCGCACGTTTTCCAGGATTTCGACCATCACCTCGCCGTCGGAGAAGCGCGACACCGTGGCACGGCCGAGATGAATATTCAGATGGCGCACCACATCGCTGGCAAGGCGCGGGTTGGCATTTCCGCTGAACACCATCAGGTTGTCTATGGACACACGAGTCTCCGGCGATTGTCTGGTCCGACACCACAACAAAAACAGCCGCCACCGGCGGCTGTTCGCTTAACTGGCTGGGGAGGTAGGGATCGAACCTACGAATGTCGGAATCAAAATCCGATGCCTTACCACTTGGCGACTCCCCAATAAAGGGCACTGCTCAGGCGCAAAAATCGACCAGCGGATGCCTGTCCAATCCCTGCGCCACAAAACCCCGCATCGTTTCGGGAAGCTGGCGCAACACGCCGCGCGCCGCCTCTTCAGCCCCGAATGATGCAAACACACAGGCGCCCGAACCGGTCATCCGCGCATCGCCGAATTGCGACAGCCACTCGAGATGGCGCGCGACTTCGGGGTATCGATTGACAACCACGGACTGCAGGTCGTTGTGACCCATGCCTGCGGAAAAGGGCGCTATTTTGAGGGGTGGCGTGTTGCGTGTCAATTCCGGCGCAGCAAAAATTGCGGCGGTCGGCACCTGGACCGGTGGCATCAGTACCACATACCAGGCCGGCGGCGCGCTCACCGGGTGCAGGATTTCGCCCACGCCTTCGGCAAACGCCGTCTGGCCGAAGATGAACACGGGCACGTCGGCCCCCAGCTGCAAAGCCAGATTCTGCAAGGATTCGCGCGACAGGTTGGCCTGCCACAGGCGATTGAGCGCCAGCATCACAGTGGCCGCATCCGAACTGCCGCCCCCGAGGCCGCCGCCCATTGGCAGGGTTTTCTCCAGCCGGATGCTCACGCCCGCCCCGGCGGGCGCATGCGCCTGCAGCAGCCGAGCGGCACGCACAGTGAGGTCGCGGTCCTCGGGAACCCCCGGAAGATCGCCTTCGCGCACCACCCGGCCATCGTCACGCAATTCCAGATGCACGGTGTCGGCCCGATCGATCAGGCGAAATACGCTCTGCAGCAGGTGATAGCCGTCGGCGCGGCGGCCGACGACATGCAGGAACAGGTTGAGTTTGGCCGGAGCGGGATAGGCGTGCCTCATTCGCTTTGCCAGCTGTCGGTCACCAGGCGGATTTCCAGTCCCTCGCGCGCGACCACCAGCTTGCGCGGGCGCGCGGGCGCATCGGCCGCATACTGGAGGTAGTCGATCACCCAGCCATCCTGCCTGAGTTGCGTCAGGCGGCCCGATGCGTCGCGCGAGGCCTCGAAGGCGCTGCCGGGGGCGGGACGCGCCTGTATCCACCAGGTCAGCCCCGTGACCGGCAGCACATAGCCGAGCGCCTCGCGCGTCAGGGTGTCCGCATCGCGGGCGTGGCGTGTGGACTGGTTGGGCACCTCGAGTGTCACGCCCTCGCTGTCGCGCACGATGCGTGCCACGCCCTGCCCCAGCGGCGAGGTCATCAGCAGTTCATCCCGGCCTTCACTATGCTGCCAGCGGATCTGGCCCGACAGTTTCTGCTCGTCGTTCTGCACGCCAATGCGGCCCTGCAGGGTCCAGCCGGCGGACCGGACGGGGACTTCCACGACCGGAGGGACGGAGGAAACCGTTGCGCACCCGCCCAGTAGCAGCGCCAGCAGCGCTGTTGCAGTCCCGGCGCGCATCAAGGCTTGAGACGGCGCAGCGTTTCCATCAGCACTTCGTTCTGCGGATGGCTTTGCAAGCTGCTTTGCCACAGCTTGCCCGCCTCGTCGCGCTGACCGCGCGCCCATAGCACTTCACCCAGATGAGCGGCGATTTCGGGGTCGGGGCGCGCCTTGTAGGCGCGTTCGAGATATTCCTGCGCGCGCGCCAGATTGCCCGATCGGTATTGCGCCCAACCCACGCTGTCGAGGATGAAGGGATCCTCCGGCGACAGCTCCAATGCCTTGTCGAGCAGGGCAATTGCTTCGGGGAGACGCTTGGTGCGATCGGCCAGCGTGTAGCCAAGCGCATTGTAGGCCTGTGCATCCTTGGGCCGCAGCACGATGACGCGACGCAGATCCGCCTCCAGCACATCGAGCTTGTCGAGTTTCTCGGCCGCCATGGCGTGGTCGTACAGCAAATCCGCCGAATCGGGATAGCGCTTGAGCCCTTCCGACAACACATCGTAGACCGCCGCGTATTGCTTGCCGTCGCGCAACAATTCGGCCCGGGCCTGAATCAGCCGGACATTCTGCGCCTCGTTCTCGCCGCGGGCCTCCTTCAGCAGGGCGCTCGCCTCATCCAGTCTGCCGGCCCGCGCCAGCAGCGCAGCCTGACGCGCGCGCGCCGGCACGAGGTAATTGCCAGCCTTGACCTCGTCGTAATAGGCCGCGGCCGCTTCGGGCTGCTTCATCTGCTCGGCCGCCTGGCCGAGGTAGTACCGCACGGCATCCGGGTCACGCGGGTCGTATTCCAGGGTCTTCGTCAGAAAATCGCGCGCGGTGCCGGCATCGCCCATTTGCAGGGACAGCAGGCCCGCCGCGAAACTCACTTCGGCATTGCGCGGGAAGTCCCGGGTCAGCCGGGTGAACTCGGCGCGCGCCTCATCGAAGCGATTGGCGCTGACCAGAACGCGCGCATAGGCCAATCGCACCTCGCGGGCATCGGCGTGCGCCTTCAGAAACGTCTGCATGAAAGCGAGCGACTCGGCATGCGACGACTGGTCGAGTATCTGCGCACGCATCAAGGCGGCGGGTTCCCAGCCGGGACGCAGATCGTCGGCCTGCTGCAACGCCGCAACCGCCGCTTCCCGGTGCCCGGCACTGGCCGCGGCCTGGGCCACCGCAAAACGCGCTTCAGGCAGGGCCGGGTAATCGGCGGCCAGCCGTTCGGTCAGTTCCAGCCCGGGCTGCGAGCCGCGCGACTTTCCCATCACGGTCGTCAGGTGCAGAAAGCCGTTGGCTGGATCCTGCTTCAGCAGGGTTCGCAGAATGGGCTCGGCCTCCTCGAACTTGCCCTCGTTCAGCAGCAGCACCACCAGCGTCTGCTGCGCAGGGCCTGAATCCGGTTCAGCCGCCAGCCACAACCGCGTGGCTTCCAGCGCGCCTGCCGGATTGCGCGCGTACATCGAAACCTCGGCGGCGCGGCGGGCTATGCGAGGGTCGTGCGTCTCCCGTGCAAGGTCAAGATAAGTCGACTGGGCGATGTCGATCTGGCCGCGCTGCCCGGCCACCTCGGCCACCAGAAACTTGAACAGGATGCCCGGCGTAAGCGGCTGTTTGGGCAATGCGGCCTGTGCCTTGGCCACAGCCTCGGCCACCGGATCGACGGCAGGTCCGACTTCCGCTGCGGCAGGCGACTGCGCCCGGGATTCTGCGGCCACAGGCTGCGACGCCTTGACGACAGGCTGGCTGCATGCGGTCGCGAGTGCCAGTGCTGCGTAGAGGGGAAGGGTCTTGAGGAATGCCATGTTGTGCCTTGTTGATAGGTTGCTTGTCACGATTCTAAGCGTTCGAGGCCTGCCTGTATGCAAGGTTCAACTTTGCCCCTCATTGCGAACGCAGGGCGTCGATGGGATCGAGTCCGGCGGCATTGCACCGGGCCGCGCCCCGCCGAAGTCGTACAGCAGATTGTGCGTCCAGGCCCAGTTGCCAGGCGCTGCGACAGCTTGGTAGCGTAATGAAGGAATGCTTCAGGGACAAAAGCGCGTTATATAGAATGGCAGTGTGTTGGTTCAGTCCGCTTGAGCGGAGACAAACATCGCAAGGCGTCGTGCAATGTTCTGGCGCTCCCTTTCCCACCACCTTCGCACCGTCCACTGCCCCACGCCATGCCAGAATTGCCCGAAGTCGAAACCACCCGCCTGGGTTTGCTGCCGCGCCTGCAGGATCGCACCCTCACGCGCATCGTGGTGCGCAACCCGCACCTGCGCTGGCCGGTTCCGGCCGACCTGGGCGCCCGGCTGGGCGGGCTGACGCTCAGGGGACTCGACCGGCGCGGCAAGTACCTGCTGTTCGACTTTGGCGAAGCTGCGCAGATCGTCCACCTGGGCATGTCGGGCAGCCTGCGCCTGACCGTGCCGGACGAACCTGCCGCGCTGCACGATCATGTCGACTGGCTGTTCGACAATGGCACCGTTCTCCGGCTGCGTGATCCACGTCGCTTTGGCGCCGTGCTGTGGACCGACGACGTGGGCCAGCACCCGCTGCTGGCCCACCTGGGGCCGGAACCGCTGACGCCGGACTTCGATGCCGCCTACCTGCACGCGCAGTGCCGGCGCCGCAACGCAGCGATCAAGCAGGTCATCATGGATGCCCAGGTCGTGGTCGGCGTCGGCAACATCTACGCCTCCGAATCGCTATTCCATGCCGGCATCCGCCCGGCAACCGCCGCGCGCCGCCTCAGCCGCCCGGCCTGCGCCCGCCTGGCCGCCGCGATCAAGCAGGTGCTGGCCGCCGCCATCGCCGCAGGCGGCAGTTCGCTGCGCGATTACGTCGCGAGCGACGGCGAACTGGGCTATTTCCAGCTGCAGACACGGGTATACGATCGCGAAGGCCTGCCTTGCAAGACGTGCGCCACCCCGATCCGCCGCATCGTGCAGGGCCAGCGCGCGAGTTTCTACTGCCCGGTCTGCCAGCGCTGAGCGGGCCTGTACAGAATCAAGTTTGTCGTTAACATGTCGTTAAATGACTGTGCCTTATCCTTGGTCGGCCCCCCATGAAACCCACCACCCTGGTTGACGAATTCGAGCACTACAGCACCTGGCGCGAGGCCGTGTACGTGCGCGTCGAAGCGCTGCGCGACTGGCTCGATGCGCAGGAACTGGGCGACGCCGAATCCGAGATGCGGCTGAACCAGCTGCTGGGCCGCCTGCAGGAAGACAAGCTGAACGTGGCCTTCGTCGCCGAATTCTCACGCGGCAAGTCCGAACTCATCAACGCGATCTTCTTCTCGGACTACCGCCAGCGCGTGCTGCCGTCATCCGCGGGGCGCACCACCATGTGCCCGACCGAGCTGTTTTTCGATCCGCTCCACCGCCCCTCGCTGCGCCTGTTGCCGATCGACACCAAGACCCGCCCAGGCAGCATTGCCGACTTCAAGCGCGATGCGGACGCCTGGACCGAATTCCCGCTCAACCTCGATTCCGCCGAGGAGATGAGCACGACACTGATGCGGCTGGCCGACACGCTCGAGGTCGACGCCGCCACCGCCGAAGCATTCGGCCTGATCAACCCGAGCGACGAGGAAACCGCACGCAGCCTGGAACGCGACGGCAGCATCGCGATCCCGCGCTGGCGCCATGCGCTGATCAACTTCCCCCACCCGCTGCTGAAGCAGGGGCTGGTCATCCTCGACACGCCAGGCCTGAATGCAATCGGCACCGAGCCCGAGCTGACGCTCAACATGCTGCCCAGCGCCCATGCGGTGCTGTTCCTGCTGGCCGCCGACACCGGCGTCACCAAGTCGGACATCGAAGTCTGGCGCCAGTACATTGCGCCGGTGCAGGGTGCCAGCCGCGCGCGGCTGGTCGTGATGAACAAGATCGACGGCCTGTGGGACGAACTCAAGACGCAGGCACAAATCGACGCCGAGATTGCCAGGCAGGTCGCCAGCTGCGCCGCGCTGCTCGACCTGCCGCCGAGCCAGGTCTATCCCGTGTCGGCGCAGAAGGCGCTGGTCGCCAAGGTGAAGAATGACGACGCGCTGCTGACGAAAAGCCGCCTGCCCGAACTGGAAGCGGCGCTGACGCAGGAACTCATCCCCTGCAAGCAGGCGCTGGTCAGCGAATCGGCCCAGGCTTCGGTGGAAGACGTGGTGATCAAGACCACCGAACTGCTGGAAACCCGGCTCGCCACGATCCAGGACCAGGTCGACGAATTGCAGGGCCTGCGCGGCAAGAACCGCGACGTCATCCAGCACATGATGGTCAAGGCCAACGAGGACAAGCAACAGTTCGAACGCGGCCTGGAGCAGTTCAATGCCTTGCGCAACGTGTTCGCATCCCAGGTCGAGACGCTGCGGCAGCGGCTGGGCATGCAGGCGCTACGCCAGGAGGTTCAACTGACCCGGCAGGCGATGGAAAAAAGCCATTTCAGCGCGGGCCTGCGCGAGGCGATGGGCCGCTTCTTCCGCCAGGTGGACGACAACCTGGATGCGTCGGCTGCGACCATCAAGGAAATCCGCGCCATGATGACGGCGATGTACCAGAAATTCAGCGACGAGCACGGACTGGCGGCGGTCAATCCGCCGGACCACAGCCTGCACAAATATCACAAGGAAATGGCCCGCCTGGAGCGCATTTTCGACGAACGCTTCAACACCATGTTCAAGATGCTGACGGTCGGTCAGAGCCAGCTGACCGCGCGCTTTTTCGAGACGCTGGCGAGCAAGGTGGTCCAGGTGTTCGAGCTGGCCAACAGCGAAACCGAGTCCTGGCTGAAGGCGCTGATCGCGCCGATGGAGACCCAGGTGCGCGAACACAAGCTACAACTGAAACGCCGGCTGGAAAGCGTCAGCCGCATCCACGCCGCGACCGAGACGCTGGACGAACGCATTGCCGAACTGGAAACGTCGATCGGGACCGTCAGCGATCAGCTGGACAGCCTGGCCCGCATCAACCTGCGCATCGCCGACGCGCTGGCGGATGAGCTGAACAAACCGGCCCTGGCCAGAACGGCCTGAGCAATTACTTGCTTGCTGTCAGGCGCAGGAATTTCTCCTGCAACTGCTCCTTGGTCTCCGGGTAATCCGGATTGAGTGGGATGCAATCGACCGGACACACCTCGACGCACTGCGGCGTATCGAAATGGCCGACGCATTCGGTGCACTTGTTGGGATCGATGATGTAGATCTCGTCACCCTGCGAAAT
>CAZHKS010000032.1:0-6924 GCA_964533095.1 uncultured Thiobacillus sp.
GTTCGACCTGCCACAACGGCACGACGGCCACAGGGAAGCCCACGACCCACATTCCGACCACGGCGTCGTGCGACACCTGTCACAAGACATCCGCCTGGACGCCCGCCACCTTCAGCCACACAGGCATCGCGCCCGGCACCTGCGCAACCTGTCACAACGGCACCACGGCGACCGGCAAGCCGAACACGCACATTCCAACCACGGCGTCGTGCGATACCTGCCATCGCACCAGCGCCTGGACGCCTGCGACCTTCAGCCATACCGGCATTGCACCTGGCACCTGCTCGACCTGCCACAACGGCACCACGGCGACCGGCAAGCCGACGACGCACATCCCCACGACCCAGTCGTGCGATACCTGCCATCGGACCAGCGCCTGGACGCCCGCGACCTTCAGCCATACCGGCATTGCGCCGGGGACCTGTGCGACCTGCCACAACGGCACCACGGCCACGGGAAAATCCGCGGCACATATCCCGACCACGGCTTCGTGCGATTCATGCCACAGGACGACGGCCCCGTTTACTACCGCGACCATGAATCACAGCGCGGTGATCAGCGCTACCTGCGAGTCGTGTCATAACGGGGCGTATACGTCTTCCGGGGCGCAGGCCAAGCCGATCAATCACATTCCGACGGCCCTGGTGGGCGGCAAGGACTGCAAGGCCTGCCATACCAGTACTGCCAGCTGGTCGAGCATGAAGATGGATCACAACAACATTATGACCGGTTGCAAGACCTGTCATGCGAGCGGCACCAGTTATCTGGGAAGCATGGAGAAGAAGAGCGTGACCCATCAGTCGAAAACGGCCACCGATTGTTCCCAGTCCGGCTGTCATCGGCCCCTGGGCAACAAGGGTGTGGCTTACTTCAAATGGGATTGAGTCAGCAGCGTTTAAATCGGACAGCCGGAGTGCGCCACCGATCGGCTTGCTCGGGGGCGCTTTCAGGAATCATGACGGGACAGTCAATGTTTTTTACCACTCGGAACAAGCTGGTTGCAGCGTTGATCGGCTGCAGCATTCTGGCAATCAGCCCGCACATGGCGGCGGCACAGATTCTGGAAGAAATCCAGGTTCAACCAGACAATTTCGAAAATGTCATTCGGTTGCAATTCAACGCACGAATCCAGTTCCTGCGGGCTGTCCCTGTGGGCAAGACCAATACCATCGTGGTGTATTTCCGGATTCTTCAAGGTGAGGATCTGACGGAAATAAAATTGGTTGAAACGCTCAGGTCAAAACCGTTTGACCGGCTCCCCGGGGTGGAGGCTACGCTCTCCCCACAGACTGCCCAGATAAAGAAACTGACGCTGCTGATAGGAAAGGACAATCAGGCTGCGGATGGAAGGGTTCTTGCCGGCACGGACGGACGCAGTGTGGATATCATTTTTGGCGATGCGGCGAAGAAATACCAGCTGACCCCGGACAACAAACGCTACGCCCTGACACTGCTGAGCTCGACGTCCAGGGATGAGGTGGATGGCAAGGTCATTCCCCGCGATCTGCAGGACTATGATGTTTTTACCTCACAGCAGATGCGTGACGGCCAGACTTTCTATGAATTGAATCTGGGTTATTTCGCGACCCCCGAGCAGGCCGAACAGGTCCGTGCGGGTCTGCTGGAAAAGTTTCCGCAAGCCACGGTCAGCGATCTGCGCAAGCGCAGGAAAGCCATGCTCAAGGCGGCCTCCGCGAGTGCGCAATCGGAAGCGGCTTTGGGACCAGGCCAGACCCCGGCACCGCTCCCAGACGTGGAAAAACAGGCTGCCATTTACATGCCGAAAGCGCAGGAGGCCATGAATGCCGGGAATTACGAGCTGGCCATCGATCACCTCAATCACATCCTGTTGTTGCCGCCCAACCAGTATTCGCAGGACGCGCAGGAATTGATCGGCGTGGCGCGGGAGCGCAGCGGAGAACTGGCCAAGGCGAAGGCCGAGTACACGCTTTATCTGAAACTGTTTCCCGAAGGGGCGGGCGCCGAACGCGTGCGTCAGCACCTGGCGGAACTCCAGTCGAAGAGTACGTCCACGGGGGCGGTCCGGGCAAAAGCCAGACGTGACGAGCCGGTCATCAAGAGCGTGTCCGGCAGTCTTTCGCAATACTATTTCGGCGGCAACACCCAGACGCAGACCGCCTTCAATACGCCTACCACCGTCGGAACATCGACGCTTTCAGCGGTCAGCCAGTCTTCGCTGCGAACCCATCTCGATTTGCAGGGACGCTACCGGAATTCCGATGCGGATCAGAAGCTGGTTTTCCGGAATGACAACATTGTCAGTTTCATCGATTCGCGTCCGAGCCTGAATCACGTCCTGGCGGCCTACTATAGCTACAAGGGCCTTGGGAACGGATTCAATGCCACGCTGGGCCGCCAGATCGGGACGTCCGGTGGCGTGCTTGGCCGCTTCGACGGTGCGCAGCTTGGCTATTATTTCGCTCCCAAATGGCGCGCCAATGTGGTTGCCGGGATGCCGGTCGAGTTTCCCGCTCTCGGTTCCGATCGAAAATTCTGGGGGGTTAGCCTGGATGCCGACGAGCTGACCGAACGCCTGCGCGGCAAGACCTACTATATCGAGCAGTCGACAGACGGTATCCAGGACCGGCGCGCAGTGGGTCTGGAGCTGGGGTTTTACGACATGCGCGGTTCCGTCAGCAGCCTGCTGGATTATGACGTGGACTACAGTTCGCTGAATATCGGCACCGTGCAGGGCAACTGGCAGACGGAAAAGGGGAGCATGTTCAGTTTTCTGCTGGATTATCGCCATTCTCCCTTGCTCACCACGTCGGTTGCCCTGTATAACGCTGCGGTGACGGGGATGTCACCTATCCCGACCAGCATCAAGCAATTGCTCACGACCAGTACAGAAGACCAGATCCGCACTTGGGCCGAGAACAGCAGTGCGGTATCCAAACTGTTCCAGGTGGGCTTCATCACGCCGCTGAGTAAAACCTGGCAGGCTGGGGGGGATTTCAATCTGACCAATACCGGGGCTTTGCCTGGATCGACCTTGAGCGATGGAACCGTCCTGCCGCCTACGCCGGCCACCGGAAACATTTATGCCTATTCCCTGCGGGCCATCGGTTCCGGGCTTTTGATGGCCAACGATGTCAATGTGTTTACCCTGTCCCTGAACAAGGGCAATACCTTTGACGGCCAGCTCCTGGCCTATAACAACGTCACCCGGATGGAGCGCTGGACGCTGGAACCTTCGTTGAAGTATTACCAGCAGAAAAGCGATCCCGATACCAGACTGTCCCGCTGGACACCCGAGATTCACGTGACCTATCTGTGGAAGGGCAACTTGTCTCTGGAGGCCGATTACATCTATGAGTATTCGACGACAACCAGCCCCGGCAACAATGAAATCAGTCAGCAGCACTTCTTCTACGTAGGTTACCGTTGGGACATCTGAGCGACAGACGCCACAAAGGCCTCATATGCTGGAAATAATCGGACTCGGATGCCTGCGCGGCGAGCGTTGCCTGTTTGCCAACGTGTCGTTCGCACTCAAACCGGGCGGACTGATCTGGATTCAGGGCGGCAACGGCAGCGGCAAGACCACGTTGCTGCGCACACTGTGCGGGCTGACCCAGGCCATGGCCGGCGAGGTACGCTGGCGCGGCAAGGCGGTCCAGGCGTGGGGTGAGGATTATCGCCGGGAACTGGCTTATATCGGTCATGCCAATGGCCTGAAGGAAGAACTCAGCGCACAGGAAAATCTCCTTGTCGCCGCGCGCCTTGCCAGTCAGCCTGCCAGTCGCATCGAGGTTGACGGCGCCCTGCAAGGCATGGGGCTTGCCGGACGCGAGCACCTGCCGGTCAAGTTCCTGTCCCAGGGCCAGCGCCGCCGCGCTGCCCTGGCCCGTTTGAAGCTTGCCCAGCCGCGACCGCTCTGGTTGCTGGACGAACCTTTCAATGCACTGGATATCCATGCAGTCGCAGGCGTGCGGCAAATCATGGAAGACCATCTGGCCCGGGGCGGCATGATTGCCCTGACATCCCATCAGGAAGTCGGCGTCCAGACAGCCGACATCCAGGCGCTGCGGCTCGATGCCTGAGAGGGTGCGGACATGATGCGGACCCTGGCTTATATCGTCTCCCGCGACGTGTTGCTCGCCCTGCGCCGGCGCGCCGACGTGGCGATCACGCTGTTTTTCTTTGTCATCGTCGCCAGCCTGTTTCCGCTCGGGGTGGGCCCGGAGCCCAAGCTGCTGCGGGCCATGGCGCCCGGCATTCTGTGGGTGGCGGCCTTGCTGGCCTCCATGCTGTCGCTGGGACGGCTGTTCGACGCGGATTACGCGGATGGCAGCCTCGAACAGCTGGTGCTGGCGCCCGAACCGCTTACCCTGGTGGTGATCGGCAAGATCGTGGCGCACTGGCTGGTTTCAGGCTTGCCGCTGGTCCTGGTCGCGCCGGTGATCGCGCTGCAATTCGACCTGCCGGCCGGTTCCATCGGCACGCTGTCGCTGGCCTTGCTGCTCGGTACCCCGCTGCTGAGCCTGATCGGTGCCATCGGCGCGGCCCTGACGGTGGGCGTGCGTGGCGGCGGGGTGCTGGTGTCGCTGCTGGTGCTGCCCCTGTATGTGCCGGTGCTGATCTTTGGTGCAGGCGCCGTGGATGCCAGTGCCACCGGCATGGATGCCGGTGGCCACCTTTCCATCCTTGGTGCACTGCTGCTGCTGGGCATGGTTCTGGCCCCTTGGGCTACCGCGGCGGCTTTGCGGATCTCGCTGGAATGATCGAGATGTTTTTCCCTATGACCTGCATGGAACGATTTCCGGAATGAAACTCAACTGGTTCAAATACGCCGCTCCCGCGACGTTCTATCCACTGGCAGGAAAGCTGATTCCCTGGTTCGCGCTGGCCGCGGCAGGGCTTGCCCTCGCCGGTCTGTATCTCAGCTTCTTTGTTGCGCCTTCGGACTTCCAGCAGGGTGAGTCGTACCGCATCATTTTCATTCATGTCCCCGCGGCCTGGATGTCGATGTTCATCTACATCGTGATGGCGGGCTGGGCCGCAGCCGGACTAGTCTTCAACACGCGCCTGTCGTCGATGATGGCAAGCGCGCTCGCGCCAACCGGCGCCTTGTTCACGTTCATTGCGTTATGGACCGGTGCGTTCTGGGGCAAGCCCACCTGGGGTGCCTGGTGGGTGTGGGATGCGCGGCTGACGTCCGAACTGATCCTGCTGTTCCTGTATCTGGGATTCCTGGCCCTGCATGCCGCGATCGACGACACGCGTCGCGCCGATCGCGCCAGTGCGTTGCTGGCGCTGGTCGGCGTGGTCAACGTCCCCATCATCTATTTCTCGGTCAAGTGGTGGAACACCCTGCACCAGGGTGCGTCGGTCAGCATGACCATGGCCCCCAAGATGGCGGCCACCATGCTGCTGGGCATGCTGGTCATGGCACTGGCATGCTGGATGTACAGCATCGCCGCGGCGCTCGCACGCGTGCGTTGCATCATCCTCGAACGCGAGCAGCAGGCCGAGTGGCTCGCAAAATTGACCAAGGAGCCAGCATGAACTGGAAGAGTCTGGACGACTTCATCGCCATGGGGGGATATGGCTTGTATGTATGGGGCGCCTACCTCGTCACGGCCGTCCTCATCACGGCCGAAATTCTCATGCTTCGCATGCGTCGGCGTGCCGTCGAAAAGACCCGTCGTATGCAGGCCTTGCTATCCGAACAGGTGACACATGAAACCACGCCATAAACGCATGGCCCTGATTGCCGCCGGGCTGGCTGCGGTGGGCATCGCGGCCACCCTGGTGCTGAATGCCTTGCGCAGCAACATGGCATTCTTCTTCACGCCGACCCAGATCGCCGCGCACGAGGCACCTACCGGCCGCGGCCTGCGGATTGGCGGTCTGGTGGAAACCGGCAGCGTCCGGCGGGATGGGGTGACGGTTCACTTCATCGTGACGGATACCGCGCATTCGATCCCTGTTACCTATACCGGCATCCTGCCCGATCTGTTCAAGGAAGGAAAAGGCGTGGTGGCCCAGGGTGAAATGGCGGCCAATGGCGTATTCCAGGCCAGCGAGGTGCTGGCCAAGCACGACGAGAACTACATGCCTCCCGAGGCGGCCGAAGCGCTCAAGCAAGCCCAGGCTTCGGGCGAGAGTACCGGCAAGACGCTGGTCATGGATACGGAAAGACAAGCCAAATGATTCCTGAAATCGGCCACTTCGCCCTCATCGTCGCCCTCCTCATCGCCGTTGCGCTGACGGTGTTCCCCATCGCCGGCGCGCAACGCGGCATCGCGTCCTGGATGGCCATGGCACGACCCGCCGCGCAGGGGTTGTTCGTGTTCATCACGTTGGCCATGACCTGCCTGGCGTATTCCTTCGCGGTCAACGATTTTTCCGTGTTGTATGTCGCCAGCAACTCCAACTCCATGCTGCCGCTGCACTACCGGCTGGCCGCGGTGTGGGGCGGCCACGAAGGATCGGTGCTGCTGTGGGTGTTCATGCTGACCTTCTGGATGGTCGCGGTCTCGCTGTTCAGCCGCCATCTGCCGCGCGAAATGGTGGCGCGCATTCTGGGCGTGATGGGTTTCATCTGCGTCGGGTTCCTGCTGTTCATCCTGCTGACGTCCAATCCCTTCGAGCGCCTGCTGCCTGCCGCGCCGGATGGACGCGATCTCAATCCGCTGCTGCAGGATCCCGGCATGATCTTTCATCCGCCCATGCTCTACATGGGCTATGTGGGCTTCTCCGTGGCCTTCGCCTTCGCCATTGCGGCGCTGCTGGGCGGCAATCTGGATGCGGCCTGGGCACGCTGGTCGCGGCCGTGGACCCTGGTGGCCTGGGTATTCCTCACCGTGGGCATCGCGCTCGGCAGCGCCTGGGCCTATTACGAACTGGGCTGGGGCGGCTGGTGGTTCTGGGATCCGGTGGAAAACGCGTCCTTCATGC
>CAZHKS010000033.1:0-5752 GCA_964533095.1 uncultured Thiobacillus sp.
AGAGTCCATGTCCAAGGACAATATGGGCAAGGATGGCATGAAGCACTAGATCGCCAACCATGGCGGCTGCGTGTGGTGTCAATATATGGCGTGGGGCTCCAGACGCAGCAAAAATGGCAAGTCCGCTTAATTAATTTGCATTCAAGTAGCGGCAATCACGGTAAGGCACGCGGGACCGGGCCTGCCCTTTGCGTCATCTAGGGATGGGACGTTGCGGGCGCGGGCGCAGAGGGCGCAGGTGCCGGCGCCGGGGAGGCCGCTGCCGTCTCCGGTTTGCTGCCAGGGGCGGGGGATTTCGGGTAGCCCGCACGATCGAGTGCGGCCTGCCACTGTCCCGCCTCGAAGCCGTCGACCCGGTCGCTTCCGACGACGAGTACCGGCACGCTCAGGCGCCCGGTGAGTTTTTGCAGTTCGGCCTGGGCCTCGGGGCTGGCTTGCGGGTCCTTGCCGCTGAACGGGATTCCGCGCTGGGTGAGCAGTTGGCGCGCCTGGTCGCAGGGAATGCCGCAGGCGCTGGCATACAGGGTGACCGGGTATTTTTCGCGCGCGGTCTTGGCGGCGTAGGATTCGCCGACTTCGATGACGCTGCCCTTGAAGGCTTTTTGCTGGACGCTCTTGACGCTGGGCGGGGGCGGCTGGTCGCTGTACACCGTGCGGCCCTGCGCGTCTTTCCATTGGTACAGCTGGGAGGCGCCCGCCGCCGCAGTTGCCGCCGCCAGACAAATCGCCATCAAGATGGGTCCTGCTTTCATGCCGTGCTCCTGTGAGACGTGATCAACTGACATAACGGACACTACGCCGCCGAGCTTTACCCTTGCATCCGGAAGGGAATCAAGGGCGATCCGAGAAAGCGCAGGCTGTTTCGGCGGCTTTCGCTCCCGTTCAGGCCATGCCGTTGTGCCGCAGCAGGGCGTCGATGGTGGGCTCGCGGCCGCGGAAGGCCTTGAACGATTCGAGTGCCGGACGGGCGCCGCCCTGGGCGAGGATCTCGCTCCAGAAGCGGTGGCCGACTTCGGGATTGAGCACGCCGCCGTAGCCTTCGGCCTCGTCCTCGAACAGCGCGTAGGCGTCGGCCGACAGCACTTCCGCCCATTTGTAGCTGTAGTAGCCTGCTGCGTAGCCGCCTGCGAAGATGTGCGAGAAGTTGTTGGGGAAGCGGTTGTAGGCCGGCGGGATCAGCACCGCGACCTGCTGGCGGATGTCGTTGATCAGGTCGAGCGCGGTGCGGTCGCCGTTGGGGTCGAAGTCGTCGTGCAGGTGCATGTCGAAGCTGGCGAACTCGATCTGGCGCAGCGTCTGCAGGCCGGACTGGAAGTTCTTCGCGGCCAGCATCCTGTCGAACAGCGCGCGCGGCAGGGGTTCCCCGGTATCGACGTGGGCGGTCATGTGCTTCAGCACGTCCCATTCCCAGCAGAAATTTTCCATGAACTGGCTCGGCAACTCGACCGCATCCCACTCGACGCCGTTGATGCCGGAGACGCCGAGCTCCTCGATCTGCGTCAGCAGGTGGTGCAGGCCGTGGCCGGTTTCGTGGAACAGGGTGATCACCTCGTCGTGGGTGAACAGCGCGGGCTTGCCGCCCACCGGCCCGGAGAAATTGCAGTTGAGGTAGGCCACCGGGGTCTGGATGCCGTCGGCTGTTTTGCGGCGGGTGATGACGTCGTCCATCCAGGCGCCGCCGCGCTTGGACGCGCGTGCGTAGAGGTCGAGGTAGAACTGGCCGACGCGCTGGCCGGCATGGTCGGTGAGCGTGTAGAACTTCACGTCCGGGTGCCACACCGGCGCGCTGTCCTCGCGGATGTGCAGGCCGTAGAGCGTTTCGACCAGCTTGAACAGTCCGGCCAGGACGCGCGGCTCGGGGAAATACTGCTTCACTTCCTGGTCGGAAAAACTGTAGCGCGCGACGCTCAGTTTCTCCGACGCGTAGGTGGTATCCCAGGCCTGCAGGTCGGCCAGCCCCAACTCGTCGCGGGCGAAGGCCTTGAGTTCGGCGTAGTCTTTCTCGGCATAGGGGCGGGCGCGTGCGGCGAGTTCGTCGAGGAATTTCAGCACGTCGGCAGGGGTGTCGGCCATCTTGGCGGCCAGCGACACCTGCGCGTAGCTGGCAAAGCCGAGCAGTTCGGCCGCCTCGCGCCGCAGCCTGAGGATGCTGGCGATCAGCGGGGTGTTGTCGAGCTCGGGTTTGCCGAACTCGGAGGCGCGGGTGACGTAGGCGCGGTAGATCTGCTCGCGCAGGGCGCGATTGTCGGCATACTGCATCACCGGCAGATAGGACGGCATGTGAAGGGTGAGCTTGAAGCCGGCCTTGCCGTCGGACTCGGCCGCCGCCTTCATCATCGCCTGCACGTCGTCCGGAATGCCGGCCAGCCGTTTCGCGTCGTCGATATACAGCGCAAACGCGTTGGTGGCGTCGAGCAGGTTTTCCTCGAACTTGGCCGACAGCTGCGCCAGTTCCTCCTGGACCTGCATGAAGCGCGCCTTCTTGTCAGCGGGGAGTTCGGCACCGCCGAGGCGGAAATCGCGCAGTTCGTTCTCGACGATCTTCTTGCGCGGTGCGGACAGGGCGGCGTAAGACGGGCTGGCCTTGAGCGCCTTGAATTTGGCGAACAGCGCCTCGTTCTGTCCCAGTTCGGCGTAATAGACAGTGATTTTCTGCAGGTTGGCGTTGTAGACCTCGCGTAGTTCGGGCGAGTCCATCACCGAATGCAGGTGCGAGACCTGGCCCCAGGCGCGGCCCAGCTTTTCGTTGGCGTCGTCGAGCGGGGCGACGAAGGCGTCCCACTCAGCGGGGGTGTCGGCCGCCTCCGCGCGCGCCACGGCCGCGCGGGCGGAGGCCAGCAGCTGGTCGATGGCGGGCGTGACGTAGTCGGGCTTGAATTCGGCGAAACGGGGCAGGCCTGAGAAATCGAGCAGGGGATTCATGGTGGCATTCGGAATGGGTGACAGGGAATTATACTTTCGGGCTGGACACATCAATTTCAAGGCCGGATTCATACCCTCATGGCAGACAAGGTTTACGCTGACAGATTGGCGCCGCATCACGGCGTCGCCCCTGAACTGGCCGCCGGCGCCTGGGTCCACCCGCATGCCACGGTCATCGGCGAGGTCAGCCTCGGCCGGGATGCGTCGGTGTGGCCGGGCGCGGTGATCCGCGGCGACGTCAACAGCATCGCCATCGGAGAGGCGAGCAACATCCAGGACGGCAGCGTGCTGCACGTGTCGCACAAGACGCCGGCCAACCCGGCGGGCGGGCCGCTGGTCGTCGGCGCGCGCGTGACCGTTGGCCACACCGTGATCCTGCATGCCTGCACCATCGAGGACGAATGCCTGATCGGCATGGGCTCGATCATCCTCGACCGCGCGGTGATCCAGACGCACGTGCTGCTGGGCGCAGGCTCGCTGGTGCCGGAAGGCAAGGTACTCGAATCCGGCCATCTGTACCTGGGCCGGCCCGCCAAGCTGGTGCGCCGGCTCACTGACGAGGAAATTGCCTATTTCAGCTATTCCGCGCAGCACTATGTGGCGCTGGCGCGGTCGTACCAGAACGTTTAACCCCTTGGAATCCGTATGAAACTCGCCAAACCCCTCCTCATTGCCGTGGCCGTGCTCGCCATGGCGGGCGCGCTGGTGTATGCCCTGATGGAAAAGCCTGCTGCCCCTGCGTCCACCTTCACCACGCTGGAGGGCAAGACTATTGCCCTCAACCAACTGCGCGGCAAGATCGTGCTGGTCAATTTCTGGGCGACGTCCTGTCCCGGCTGCGTCAAGGAAATGCCTGACCTCATCGAAACCTACAATCAGTACAAGGACCGCGGCTTCGAAATCGTTGCGGTGGCGATGAGCTACGATCCGCCGAACTATGTGGCCAATTTTGCGAAGACCCGTCAGTTGCCGTTCCCGGTGGCGCTCGACGTCAACGGCGCGCACGCGCACGCCTTCGGCGACGTGCAGCTCACGCCCACCAGCTTCATCATCGACAAGAACGGCCGCATCCTCGAACAGAAGCTGGGCGATCTCGACTTCGCCAGGCTGAAAGCCCTGCTCGACAAGGAATTGACGTGATCAGGACGCTTGCCGCTGCCACCTTGCTGCTGATGCTGGCCGCGTGCGGCACGGTTCCCGTCCCGCCCCACGCCCAGGCAAACGGCAAGCCCGTCCCGGCAGGCCCGCCGCCGCCGCCGATGCCCGACACCCCCCTCGTCTGCCCGACCGACGTCAGGCTTTGCCCGGACGGCCGCTCCGTCATCCGCAATCCGGCCAACGAATGCGAGTTCGACACCTGCCCTGGCAACACCCCTCAATAAATTTTCTGGATTTCTTCTTTCATGGCGCAATACGTTTATTCCCTCAATCGCGTTGGCAAGATCGTTCCGCCCAAGCGGCAGATCCTCAAGGACATCTCCCTCAGCTTCTTTCCCGGCGCCAAGATCGGCCTGCTCGGCCTGAACGGCTCCGGCAAGTCTTCGCTGATCCGCATCATGGCGGGCGTGGACAAGGACATCGAGGGCGAGGCGATCCCGATGCCGGGCATCCGCATCGGCTACCTGCCGCAGGAGCCGCAGCTCGACCCGGCGCACACGGTGCGCCAGGCGGTCGAGGCAGGCCTGGGCGAGATCGTCGCGGCGAAAACACGGCTGGATGAAATCTACGCCGCCTACGCCGAGCCCGACGCCGATTTCGACCAGCTGGCCGAGGAGCAGGCCAAGTGCGAGGCGATCCTCGCCACCGCCGGCGCCGACCTCGACACGCAGATGGAGATCGCCGCCGATGCCTTGCGTCTGCCGCCTTGGGACGCGGTGATCGGCAACCTGTCGGGCGGCGAGAAGCGCCGCGTGGCGCTGTGCCAGCTGCTGCTGTCCAACCCCGACATGCTGCTGCTCGACGAGCCGACCAACCACCTCGACGCCGAGTCGGTCGACTGGCTCGAGCAGTTCCTGGTGCGCTATCCCGGCACCGTGGTGGCGGTGACGCACGACCGCTATTTCCTCGACAACGCCGCCGAGTGGATCCTCGAACTCGACCGTGGCCACGGCATCCCGTGGAAGGGCAACTACACCAGCTGGCTCGAGCAGAAGGAGGCGCGGCTGGAGACGGAAGCCAAGCAGGAGGCCGCGCGCATCAAGACCATGAAGCACGAACTCGAATGGGTGCGGCAGAATCCCAAGGCGCGCCAGGCCAAGTCGAAGGCGCGCCTGGCGCGCTTCGAGGAACTGAACTCGGCCGAATACCAGAAGCGCAACGAGACCCAGGAAATCTTCATCCCTGTCGGCGAGCGGCTGGGCGACAAGGTCATCGACTTCCACAACGTGTCGAAATCGTTCGGCGACCGCCTGCTGATCGACAACCTGAGCTTTTCCGTGCCGCCCGGCGCCATCGTCGGCATCATCGGTCCCAACGGCGCCGGCAAGTCGACCTTCTTCAAGATGATCACCGGCCAGGAAAAGCCCGATTCGGGCGAAGTCGAGATCGGCCAGACGGTGAAGCTTGCCTACGTCGACCAGAGCCGCGATGCGCTCGCCGCCGACAAGACCGTGTTCGACGAGATCGCCGAGGGCAGGGACATCCTCACCGTCGGGCGCTACGAGACGCCGTCGCGCGCCTATCTGGGCCGCTTCAACTTCAAGGGGGCGGACCAGCAGAAGCTCGTCGGCAACCTCTCCGGCGGCGAGCGCGGGCGCCTGCATCTGGCGAAGACGCTGATCGCCGGCGGCAACGTGCTGCTGCTCGACGAACCGTCGAACGACCTCGACGT
>CAZHKS010000034.1:0-3130 GCA_964533095.1 uncultured Thiobacillus sp.
ACGCCCGCCATGCCCGACGAGGAAATCCTCAGGCGCCTGCTGGCGCTGAACCTGGCGCGCAAGGCGGCGGAAGGCCAATAAGCGCCGTCCTGCGGGGGGCTGACTTTTGTCGTATTGCGTGGCCCGGTCGTCCCCACGCAAGCAGGCAGCCTCAAATGCGTCTACCGGCGCTCCAGTGGCCGGAGCAAACCGGCCAGTTTTCTGACCGCCGCTTCCATCTCATCCGGGGTGTAAGCCGCGAACCCCATGAGAAAACCGGCCTTGTGCTTGCTCGACGCATGCAGCGCCGCCAGCCCCAATAGATCGATTCCGGCCCGGCGCGCGGCATCGATGGCCTCGCGCTCCGGAATATTGCGGATCAAGATGCAGGGCATCTGCATACCGCCGACCGGCACTTTCGGTTCGACGAAATCGGCCAGGTGCTTGCGCACGAGGCGCACCAGCGCGTCGAGCCGATCGGCATAGACACCGCGCATGGCGCGCACGTGCGCCCCGAAGTGCCCACCCTCCATGAAGCGTGCCAGCGTCAGTTGCGGGATCGATGCGCTATGCCCGTCCATCAGGGTGCGCGCAACCGTCATGGGAGCCACGAGCTGGGGCGGCAGCACCATGTAGGCGATGCGCAGGCCGGGGAATAGCGATTTGGTGAAGGTGCCGATGTAGATCGTCCTGTCGTGCGCATCAAGGCCCTGCACGCAGGCGGTGGGCCTGCCGGCATAGTGGAACTCGCTGTCGTAGTCGTCCTCGATGATCCAGGCGCGATGCTGTCGCGCCCACTCGATGACTGCAAGCCGCCGGTCCAGCGCCAGCGTCGTCCCGGTCGGGAATTGATGCGATGGGGTCAGATAGACCGCTTTGCCCGGCTGCGCCATGTCGACCAGACGGGCCACTTGCATACCCTGGGCATCCAGCGGGACCGGCACGCACGCCAGCCCGGCGGCATCGAAAGCCTTCCGTGCCCCGTGGTACACGGGATCTTCGATGAAGATCCGGCCGCCGTCATCGAGCAGCACGGTGGCGCAAAGCGCCAGGGCCTGCTGCGAACTGGTCAGCACCAGTACGCGCTCAGGCGTGGCGTGCCCCCCGCGTTCGAGATTGACGTGATCCGCAATGGCACGCCGCAGCGTCTCCATCCCCTGTGGAGGGCTGTGCGCCAGAGCCCTGGCCCCGTATTCCTTCAACACCTGCCGCTCCAGGCGCTCCCATATCTGCAGAGGGAAACCGCGTGTTTCCGGCACGCCCGGGGCGAATGGACGGGGCGCCAGAGACTCGCGCACGCCACCTCCCTGGAACGCGGCAGCGCCGCGCCGACTCAGGCGCGGCGACTCATGCCGCAAGCTGAGGTGTTGCGTTGCGCCGCGCCTTGACGAGCGCTGCGCCCGTTTCGACACGAAGCTGCCGCTGCCCACGCGGCGCTCGATGAACCCCTCGGCATGCAACTGGCTGTACGCCGACTCGACGGTATCGCGTGAGACGCCCAGGGATTTCGCCAGCGCGCGCGACGCGGGTAGGGGTTTGCCGACGTCGAGCGCACCATCGAGGATCAACTGCCGGATGGCACGCTGGATGCGCGCATGCCGCGGCAAGGCGCCATGCGCCGGGTCGCCCAGCCAGGTTTTGACGGATTCGAGTTGGGCGCGCTTGAACAATTGGTCTGCCTGTCTTCAGGAAAGTGGCTGGGCACAACAAGCCATTTTCAACTTATAAAGCAGCATCCAATCCGGGTCAAGAACCCACCTTGCGGGAGTTGCAAACAGACCATGTCGTCATCCACCACACCTTCGTCCATTCGTCTGAGCGACCTTGCCCATCCTGTCGTGGCCGGCCTGATCTCGGTCATCGTCAACTATGGCGGTACCTTCATCCTGGTGTTCCAGGCTGCCAAGGTGGCCGGCCTCAGCACGGAGTTGACGGCCTCGTGGGTGTGGTCGATTTCGATCGGCGTCGGGGTGACGGGGCTGATCCTCAGTTGGATCGCCCGCGAACCGATCATCACCGCCTGGTCCACGCCGGCAGCCGCGTTTCTCATCACGGCACTGGCAACCGTACCCTATGCGGAAGCGGTCGGTGCGTACCTGATTTCGGCGGCGGCCTTCGTGGTGCTGGGGCTGTTGGGCTGGTTCGAGAGAGTCATCCGACTGATCCCGCCAGGCGTGGCCGCCGGGCTGCTGGCCGGCATCCTGCTGCAATTCGGTATCGGTGCCTTCGGCGGCATGAACATAGACCCGCTGCTGGCGGGATTGCTGATCGTTACCTATGTGGCACTCAAGCGCTTCACCGCGCGCTATGCCGTGGTGGGCATCCTGGTGCTGGGGCTGGCCTTCCTGCTGGTCCAGGGGCGCGTCGATCTGTCGGGACTGGAACTGAGACTCGCGGCACCCGTCTTCACCCAGCCGGCGTTCTCGCTCAACGCCTTGCTGAGCGTCGCCCTGCCGCTGTTCCTGATCACGCTGACCGGGCAGTACATGCCCGGCATGCTGGTGCTGCGCAATGACGGTTTCAGAACCAGCGCCAATCCCATCGTGACCGTCACCGGGCTGGGTTCGTTGCTGATGGCGCCGTTCGGCTCGCATGCCTTCAACATTGCCGCGATCACGGCGGCAATCTGCACCGGCCGGGAAGCGCACGAAGACCCCTCCAAGCGCTGGATCGCCGGCATGGCCGCAGGCGTCTTCTACATCCTCGTCGGCGTGTTCGGCGTGACACTGGCCGCCATCTTCATGGCCTTCCCGGCGACCTTCATCACCACGCTGGCGGGTCTGGCGCTGCTGGGTACCATCGGCGGCAGCCTCGCCAGCGCCTTGGCCGATGCGAAAACCCGCGAAGCCTCGCTGATTACCTTTGTGGCTGCCGCCGCCAACATCACGCTGTTCGGCATTGGCGGCGCATTCTGGGGCCTGGTGATCGGCCTGGTGGCCTACGCGGTACTCAATGGTCGTCTTCCGCAGCGTGCACAGGCTTCACAGACAGCCCTGCAGACCACTCCTGAGCCTATAGTTGCCAAGGGAGCGGCGAACTGATCCCGAGATATATCGCCGTCCCGCAGGGACTGACTTTTACGCCACCCGCGTCAGTTCGGCGCGCGCCGCCGGGGCGCAGCCGCTGTAGACGTTGAGGTACTTCAGGCAGA
>CAZHKS010000035.1:0-2149 GCA_964533095.1 uncultured Thiobacillus sp.
CGCTGGGACGGACTGTCCGCCAGAACATGCGTCGCCAGCCGCGCCATGAAACGATCGACCGTCTTCAGCAACCACCGCTTCCAGCCCAAGCGTGTGGCCCACACCTGCCCGGTGAAAATGTGTATCCGCAGCGGCACCCGGGCCAGCGTGGCGGCCAGCAGCGCCAGCATGCCGGCCTTGGGCGTCACCGAACTGACGGCCGCATAGCGCTCGCGCCGAAACAGCAGGAAGAGCCTGAACATGGCTGTCAGATCCGCCAGAAGGGCCACCTTCCTGCGAATCGGCAACGGAACGATGCGCGCGCGGGCCGGAATGCTGCCGAGTTCGGTCTCGTCGCCCACATCGACAGCAAGATCGATTGCGTATCGGCCGCTGAGCGCCGCGATATGCCCGCTCAGGAACGCACGTGCGGTCATCGGGCTGGCGACGATGAAGCACACCCTGGCCTGCTTCAAGGCGCCGCCTCACCGTGCGCGTGCGGTCTGACCGCAAGCGCCCATTCCCCCAGCACCAGGAAGGCGAAGGCTACGCCGGCGGCGATCGCCCCCGGGTAACTTTCGTAATGCAGGCACACCGCCAGTGCCAGATAAAGGATCCAGTTCGCCATGATGAACGTCATGTCCACCCACGCCACATCGCCCAGCCGGCAGAACAGCAGCAGCATCAATCCCGCCGTCACCGCTGCCGCGAGCGTCATCGACAACGCGATACCCGGTACGCCGATCCGGTTCATCAGCGCCCAGTTGAGCAGGACGACGACCACCAGTCCCGCACAGGCGGCTATCATCACTCTTCCGGAGTGCCGGCTGGCGATGGCAAATTTCAGCAACAGCACGTTGATCACGAAGAACGGCAGCTGCAGGATACCGTAAGCCATCACCCGCGACACGAGACCCGCCTCCGCAGACCCGAGCGCACCGCCCTCGAAGACCAGCCGCACGAATGGTTCGGCGAGCAAGTGCAACGCCACTGTGACCGGAATTGAGATTACGGTTCCCGCAAGCAGCAGGAAGGACAGTTCGCGCCGCGCATCGAGCAGGCGGTTCTGTGCCATGTGGCGCGAAAAATAGGGCAGCACCACCGAAGCGATCGCGGCACCGACCAGTCCGGTGATGAAAAGCACGGCCTTGCTGCCCAGGCCAAGCGCCGCGACGCTCCCTTCCGGAAGCACCGAGGCCATCGCCGTGCTCACTGGCAGCGCCAGTTGCATGAACACGGCCGCCGCTACCAGCGGAAGGTACTGCGAAACGAATTGTCCCGTTCCCGCGGCCCCGATCTGGCCCGCCTGAAAAATCCTCACGCCACGCCGCATAAGCGCCCGCTGCACGAAGACGAGGTTCAGCAACTGGCCTGCCAGCATCGCCACGACCACTACAATTGCACCCTTCGAGTTGCCGAACAACAACAGCGCAACGATGGCAACGATCGGTACAATCGCTTGGGCTGCGGCCGGCACGACGTACTGACCAAGCGCATTCAACAAGCCGTTGGCGAGCGTGACAAGGCCACTCACCACGAAGATTGCCAACATCCAAATCGTTATTGTCTGCGTCAGGGCAGCCTTGTCCGGCATGAATGCCCAACCCGCGGCATCCAGCAGGCGCGGTCCTGCCGCAACCAGCAATGCAGCAAGCGCCAATGCGACAGCGAAAAACAGCAAGCCGATCTGCCGCGCCAGTGCTTGAGCAGCAGCGGCCGAATGGCGCTCGCGCACCTCCAGAAACACCGGCACGATGGCGGTACCAATCGGCACGCTCAGCACCGCAACAAGAAACATCGGCACGACGGAGGCAGCCACGAAGGCGTCGAGTTCCACGCCCAGGCCGAACAACCGCGCCATGACGATGTCGCGGAGGAACAGCCCGAGAAACGTGACCGCCGTCACGGCCGCGACTGTAATCCCGGAACCGACTAGCGCCGAGCGGGCCTGACGCAGCTCCTTTTCTGGACTGCCGGCTAGGCCTCGCATGGCAGAATCGCCGCTCTCCTTCGGCAACCAGCCGCGCCTTTGGAAAAAATCTAGCCAGCCGGCTAAGCCTACCAGTATCAACATGAACAAATAGGGATAACGGATCCTGTACAGCGTGCCGACATTGGCAATCGTCACGCCGTAAACGGCAAGAATGGCCACAGCAAAGACAACCATGGA
>CAZHKS010000036.1:0-2136 GCA_964533095.1 uncultured Thiobacillus sp.
TCGGGCGCGATCCGAAAGCCCTGATCGCCGTCTTCACCGGCCAGGTCGCCGGGCCGTCGGCGGAAGACCTCGCCATCCTGTTGAGCGAACTGCACGTATATCTGCGCGTTCGCCCGGAACTGGAAGATGCCGGGTTCCATGTTGAGCATGCCGCAGCGGAAATGCAGGCCGCAGCAGACCGGGAAGCCCTGCGGCTGGAAGAAGACCTCGACGCGCCGGCTGCAGCCCGCTCGGACGACGAATACAGCCGCAAGGTCGATGCCGGCCTGATCGGGCGTTCCGACTTCATGCCGGAAGTGGTGAAGGCATGAACGATTGGCGCGATGATGGTCAGGCTGCGCACGAATACGCGCTGCTGATGCAGGAGCGCGAGGAATGGCTGAAAGACTCGGCAGCGCAGGCCGAATACCAGGAATTTCTTGACCAACGCAAACAGGAGGAACACCAGCATGAAATGGAAGGATAACGGCGGGACAGACTTCGAGCAGCCCCCCATCGGCACCCACGTTGCGCGCAGCATCAAGATGATCGACATAGGCACTCAACAAGGAGAGTACCAGGGCAAGGCCACGTTCCGCCGACAGGTCATCATTGGATGGGAGCTGCCGAACGAACTCATGACGGAAGGCGACTTCGCCGGCAAGCCATTCACGGTTTCCAAGTTCTACACGGCCAGCCTGGGCGATAAAGCCAACCTGCGCGCCGATCTCAAGAACTGGCGCGGGCGGGATTTCACGGATGAAGAACTCGCCGGGTTCGACGCGAAAAACATCCTTGGGAAGCCCTGCATGCTGGCAATCACCCTGAACGACAAACAGAAGGCCCGCGTGACCGGCGTCATGGCATTGCCGAAGGGTACGGCGGTGCCGGATCAGGTCAATCCGACAATTTACTTTTCACTGGAACCGAGCGAATTCAAACCGGAAGTCTTTGAGGCGCTTTCCGATGGCATCAAGAAAATGATCCGGGTTTCACCTGAATACATGGAATTGACCAAGCCGGAACACCAGAAGTCGGCACCGGGTGGAAGCTTCGCCGACATGGCCGACGATATTCCGTTCATGCGGCATGGTTTCGGCGCAGCGTGGCGGGTAATCTAATGTCGACTATCACATTCGATATCGAAACGCTGCCCTCCGACGACTCCGGCATCATTGCCGACATCGCCGCCGGCATCAAGCCGCCCGGCAATCTCAAGAAGGCCGAGACCATCGAGGCATGGGAGCGCGACGAGAAACCCGCTGCCGTGCTGGAAGCGGTCAGGAAGACTGGCCTGGATGGCACCTATGGCCGGATCTGCTGCATCGGCTTTGCCGTCGATGATGAGCCGGTGGAATGCTCTTTCGGAAACGAGGAGGATGTACTGCGGAACTTCTTCCGATGGCTGAATGGGGCTGCGAGGATCAGCGACTACACCGACCGCCAGTCCGCCATTTTCGTTGGACACAATGTCCTGTCGTTCGACTTGCGCTTCCTCTGGCAGCGATGCGTCGTCAATGGCATTCGGCCACCCGCGATCATCCCCTTCAACGCCAAGCCGTGGGATGGCAAGGTGTTCGACACGATGACGGCATGGAACCCGGCGCGGGAGCGCAGCATCAGCTTGGACAAGCTCTGCCGTGCCCTGGGCGTGCCGTCGAGCAAAGGCGACCTGGACGGCTCCAAGGTGGCCGAATACTGGCAGGCAGGCAGGCATCAGGAAGTCGCCGCCTACTGCATGGCCGATGTGGAAGCAGTCCGGCAATGCCACAAGCGGATGGTGTTCGCATGACCCCCGCCGCCGTCATCCTCCCGCCCGCCGACCAGTTGCGCCCGGCCATGCTCGAAGCCAGCCGCGCCGCGCGTGATCCGTCCTGCAAGCTCTACACAGACGGGCATCGGCTGGCCTGGCTGCCGCGCCGCCTGCCTGGGTGGTATCGGATCGGCGCCGCCATCAAGCAGGCGCGGCCCGTGCGCCTGTGGGACGAGCCGGCGGCCGCATGAAGGCCGGCACCCTGACCCGCTGGCTGACCCGGGGCTACGTGTGGTGGCTGCAGTTTTTGCGCTACGCCAACTGGATCGAAATGGTTGGCGCGCACTACGCCGGGAACTTTGTGTCGGCCGCCTGGCAAAGCGCGCGCATCGCGGACCTGGACA
>CAZHKS010000037.1:0-2041 GCA_964533095.1 uncultured Thiobacillus sp.
GGTGCATCACATAGACATCAATGGGGCCGTGTGCCGCGTGGCGGAATGCGCCCGGTACCTGCCCGACGATGCGGAAACCGTGGCGCTGCCATAGGCGCACCGCGGTGGTATTGGTCGAGACGACGAAGTTGAACTGCATGGCGGTGAAGCCTGCGTCGCGATCCTGTGCCATCGAATGCTCGCACATGGCGGACGCCACGCCTTGCCCGCGCGCGGCGGGCGAGACCATGTAGCCGGCGTTGGCGACATGGTCACCCAGGCCGGGCTGATTGGGCCGCAGCATGTAGCAGCCGAGCACCAGCTTCTGGCGCTGGGCGATGAAGCAGCGTGTCGGCGGCGAAGTCCACCAGTCGCGCGCCTGCTCGAAGCTCAGGTCGGGCGGATAACTGTAGGTGTCGCCCGCAGCGACCACGCTGTGGAACAGCGGCCAGACGAGGTTGAACTCGTCGGCCCCGATTTCGCGGATCGACAGGGCTGCCGTCACGAGGCCAGTGCGACGTCGTCGTCAGCCAGCTTCAGGCGGCCGCGCAGCGAATTGCTCATCGCCTCGGTGATCACCACGTCGACGAACTGGCCGATCATGCGCGTGTGGCCCGGGAAGTTCACGAAGCGCATGTTCTCGGTACGACCGGTGAGCTCGCTCGCGTTCTTCTTGCTGACCTTTTCCACCAGCACGCGCTGCACCGTGCCGACCATCGCCTCGTTGATCTGGCGGGCGTTGTCGTTGAGCTTGGCCTGCAGGCGCGAGAGGCGTGCGTGCTTCACTTCGGACGAGGTGTCGTCAGCGAGGTTGGCGGCCGGCGTGCCGGGACGGGCGGAGAAAATGAAGGAGAAGCTCTGGTCGAAGCCCACGTCCTCGATCAGCTTCATCGTCTTCTCGAAGTCCTCATCCGTTTCGCCCGGGAAACCGACGATGAAGTCGGAGGACAGGCAGATATCCGGGCGCACCGCGCGCAGTTTGCGGATCTTCTGCTTGAACTCCAGCGCCGTGTAGCCGCGTTTCATGGCAGTGAGGATGCGGTCGGAGCCGGCCTGCACCGGCAGGTGCAGGAAGTTGCACAGCTGCGGCACGTTCGCGTACGCCTCGATCAGCGAGTCGGAGAACTCCAGCGGGTGCGAGGTGGTGAAACGGATGCGGCCGATGCTTTCGATCTGCGCGATGGCATGGATCAGCACGGCCAGGTCGGCGATGCCGCCATCGTGCGTCGGGCCGCGATAGGCGTTGACATTCTGGCCGAGCAGGGTGACTTCGCGCACGCCCTGTTCGGCGAGCTGGGCGATCTCCACAATCACGTCGTCGAACGGACGGCTGATCTCCTCGCCGCGGGTGTAGGGCACCACGCAGTACGAGCAGTACTTGGAGCAGCCTTCCATGATCGACACGAAGGCCGTCGGGCCTTCGGCGCGCGGTTCGGGCAGGCGGTCGAACTTCTCGATCTCCGGGAAGCTGATGTCGACCTGCGGCTTGCCGGAGGCGCGCTGCGCCTCAATCAGCTCCGGCAGGCGGTGCAGCGTCTGCGGCCCGAACACCAGGTCCACGTACGGCGCGCGCTTGATGATGTCCTGGCCTTCCTGCGAGGCCACGCAGCCGCCCACGCCGATCAGTACCGGCTTGCCGCCCTGCTTGTGCTCCTTCCAGCGGCCGAGCTGACTGAAGACCTTTTCCTGGGCCTTTTCGCGGATGGAGCAGGTGTTGATCAGGATGACGTCCGCCTCGGACTCGTCCTGGGTCAGTTCCAGACCGTGCGAGGCCTTGAGTACGTCCGCCATCTTGGCCGAGTCGTACTCGTTCATCTGGCAGCCGTGGGTCTTGATGAAAAGCTTGCCGGTCATGGGCTTGGTTACCGTAGTTCAGAAGGCGGCGGGGAGGCCGCCGAACCGCACAGTTTACGCGCCCCGTGGCTCGGCCGCCACTGGAACCGGCTAGCCGGATCAATCACTTGCGTGCCTGCGATGGCTTTCCAGGGCCGGGAAAACGGGCGCTGCCGCACGAATCGGCTTTGTCCTGCTTGGCGGCCGGCCGGGGCGGGAGCACACTGCC
>CAZHKS010000038.1:0-2027 GCA_964533095.1 uncultured Thiobacillus sp.
TCCGACGCCGACGACAGGTTGTCCGCCGCAGAACGAACCTCGGTGATGATCTGGGTTAGTCGCGCAATGGTTCCACGTAAATCGCGCTGCATAGACGCCAGTTCGTCACGTCCCGGGGTTTCCGGAATATCAAGGTCGAGGTCACCGCCGGACAGCTTTTCCAGACTGCCGCTTACCACGCGCGCCGAACGGGTGACATTGCGCACGGTTAGCACGCCCAGCAGGATGCTGAAGGCAAACAGGGCAATCACCGTGGAGAGCAGGGTATATTTCTTCTTGAGCAGGCGCTGGGTCTGGGCCTGCAGTGCGGCGGCAAGCTGTGCATTGGCCGCGTCGGACAGCGCGAACAGGGCGTCGATGGTTTCCGTCATTTTTGCGGAATATTCCTGGGGAGAAAATCCCAGCGTTTCGGGCTGGACGATTTCGCCCTGCACCAGGGCGATCGCAGCATTCGTCTGGCCCTCCGCCTTGAGATACAGGCTTTCCAGCGCACCCTTCAGCTCCGCGTCGGCGACATAAGCCTTGTCCAGCGCATCGCGGATACCGTCCAGTTCGCGCTTCACCAGCCCCATGTAGGCCGCCACTTCGCTGCGCTCGTCCGCGGTCGCCTTGTGGCGGGTCAGCATGCCGCCGCCCAGGGCGCGCACCCGGCCCATGTATTCGGTGATCATGGGCATGCGCCCGGTAGCGAGCGCGCCGAGCTGATAGCCGTCCACGGTTGGGTCGTAGGTGATATTGGACTGGTCGGCAATCGCCGTGATCAACCTGATCTCCTTGTCCACCAGCGCACTGTGACGCTTGAAGCTCTCCTGCGGGCTCAGTCCTGCGACGTCGTTTTTCACGCCCTGCCAGCCCGACTTGATCTCTTCCCACTGCTTGCCCAGGTTAAGCTCAGGGTATCGTTTTTCCATCTCATCGACCTCCGCCACGGTTCTGTCGACGTCCTGACGCCTGGACTCCCATTTAGGACGCATCTCAGCGGCGCCATTCAGCACCAGACCGGACAGCCCGCGATGCTGCTGTGTGTATTGCAGCAGGGACATGACCGGCTTGAAATATGTCACGCCCATGCTCTCGCGGGCGGCGAAGCTGGTGCTTTCGTTCAGCCCGGAGACGAACAGATACGTCGGCATGCCGAACAGCGCCAGGACCAGCAGGCCGAGTAAGGCAAATTTCTCGCCAAGGGCGAATCTGTTTAGAAAAGTGTTCATCTCAACTCCTGCTTCCAAAAATACCTGCAACGGGGATCAGTGCGTCAGCCATCACGATTCCTGCTCCGCCAGCCGCGAAACCTGCTGCTCCGCCGCGCGCTCCAGCAGCCCGAGATCATCAATTGACAGCACGTTGTCCACGTTCATGATGATCACGAACTTGCCCCCGACCTTGCCCATTCCGCGTATGAAATCGGTGCGGATCTTCGCGCCGAAAGCCGGCGGCGGCTCGATCTGATCTGCCGGAATTTCCAGCACTTCGTTCACCGCATCCACCACCACGCCGATCACCTGCTTTTCCTGTTCCGAGGCCACCTCGATGATGACGATGCAGGTACGGCGGGTAAGCTCCGTACCCTTTCGGCCGAAACGTGCAGAGAGATCCACCACCGGCACCACGCTGCCACGCAGATTGATCACGCCGCGGATGTAGTCCGGCATCATGGGTACCTCGGTGAGATTGCCGTACTCGATGATTTCCTTGATGGCAAGAATGCCGATCGCGAACACCTCGCCCCCCAGCATGAAGGTCAGGTACTGTTGCTGGTCCTGCAAGGCTGCCGTTCCGGCCTGATCGTCCGTTTTTACTAGAGCGCCCATGTCGCCTCCCCCTTAAAACCTGACGAATTCGAGTTCGTCGCTGGCACCTGCCGTGGCCTTCAATGCAGCGTGTCCGCCTCCCGACTTGAGTTGCGCCATCTGGGTGTGCTTCTGGGTACTCGCCTTTTTCGTGCTTGATACCAAGCCGCCAGCGCCGCCCTCCAGCTTGAAGAAGCTCATGGTCTGCTGCAGCTGCTCGGCCTGGCCGCTCATCTC
>CAZHKS010000039.1:0-1512 GCA_964533095.1 uncultured Thiobacillus sp.
CCCTCCAGCGCCTCTCCTCCGGCCTGCGCATCAACAGCGCCAAGGACGACGCCGCCGGCTTGGCGATTTCCGAGCGCTTCACCACGCAGATCCGCGGCCTCAACCAGGCCGCCCGCAATGCCAACGATGCGATTTCGCTGGCGCAGACGGCGGAAGGCGCCTTGGGCACCATCGGCGCCAACCTGCAGCGGATTCGTGAACTGGCGGTGCAATCGCGCAACGCAACCAACAGCGCCTCCGACCGAGCTGCGCTGAACACCGAAGCGCAGCAGCTCAAGGCTGAAATCGATCGGGTTGCCACGCAAACATCATTCAACAACGTGAAACTGCTCGACGGCTCGTTCTCGGCCCAAGCCTTCCAGGTTGGTGCCAACGTGGGCGAGACGATCAGCATCGCCAGCATCGCGAATGCCCAGACCGCCCAACTCGGCAGCTCCAGCATTGCCCAGGTGACGGGCGCGGCAGCCAGTGCATTCACCGCAATCACCGCCGGCGACCTGACCATCAACGGCGTAAGCGTCGGCGCCATCGCCGCAGACTCCAACGCCGCAAATCGCGCATCGAGCATCATGAACGCCGTCAACTCCTACTCATCGCAGACCGGCGTATATGCAACGATCCTGTCTTCGGCGCCGACCCAGGTCGTGCTGACCAATTCCGGTTCCGTGCCTGCGACGCCAAACATCGTGATTGCTTTTGCCGGCGGTTCTGCAACGACTGCGACCACTGGACTGACTGCCGCCACCACAACTCCGACGACTACGACGGGTTTTGCCGCGCTCGACATCTCCAGCGTTGCCGGTGCCGACACGGCGATGACCACGATGGATGCGGCGCTGACTGCGGTCAATACCGCCCGCGCCAACCTGGGTGCCTACCAGAACCGCTTCGAGGCCGTCGTCTCCAGCCTGCAGACGATTGCCGAGAGTCTGACTGCCTCTCGCAGCCGTATCCAGGACACGGACTTTGCGGCCGAAACAGCCAGCCTCACGCGCAGCCAGATCCTGCAGCAGGCCGGCGTGGCGATGCTGGCGCAGGCGAACGCCCTGCCGCAGAACGTGCTGGCCCTGGTCCGCGGCTAAACCCGTGGCATGACGGATTAGCGGCCGGGCTCCGGCCCGGCCGCTTCCCAGCCAGTTTCAAGGGGCAGAAACATGGCCATCGCACCGATACAGAATACCGGCGGCAGCGCGCCGACGTCCGCAGCGCGACCCGCGAAACCGGCCGAGCCGGCGGCGCAGGTCGCGGTGCCCGTTCCCGGCCAGCCCCGGCCGGAACAGGTTCAGGAGGCGGTGCAACAGCTGCGGCAAGTCGTTGCGCCGGTGGCACGAAGCTTGCAATTCTCGGTCGATGACGCGACCGGCAAGACAGTCGTCAAGGTGGTTGACGCAGCCACCCAGGAAGTGATCCGCCAAATGCCCAGCGAGGAAGTGCTGGCGATTGCGCGGGCGCTGGACCGGCTGCAGGGCCTGCTGCTCAAGGGCAAGGCGTAGGGTGTTGTAAGTTTCGGGT